>NC_014837.1:1456236-2912472 GCF_000175935.2 Pantoea sp. At-9b | reverse complement strand
AAGTTCGATACCTCCTTAATTGCGGTCGATGTCGCAGCCAGCGACCTGATCACCTTACAGGCGCTGAATGCCGGTCGTTTGCAGGCCGCAGGCGCAGTGGATGCGGGTTTCGTTGCCAGCGTGGTGTCAAATGCACCGCTGAGCCTCGGCCAGGGGATCTGGTTAAGCGACAGCGCGATGGGCAACCTGAACAGCGCTGTGGCCGTCAGCCGTGCGGCGACGCCCTTTGACCACGCAGGCGAAAACGTGGCTCTGCTGGTCACTGTGGCGGCCAGCGACGATCGTCCGCTGGAAGTGCTGGGTTATCTCAGCAGCTTACTGCATGCCAATAAAGCTGAACGTCTGCTGAAAGCGGATGCCGCCGGGATTCTGGCGTTGCTGACCAGCGAAGTGGACGAGCAGGCCGATATGCTGACTGCCGAATTCACCATCCGTAACGAACACGGTTTGCACGCCCGTCCGGGCACAGCGCTGGTCAGCGTGATCAAACAGTTCAACAGCGACATCACGGTCACCAACCTTGACGGCAGCGGTAAACCGGCTAACGGTCGCAGCCTGATGAAAGTGGTGGCACTTGGCGTGAAGAAAGGTCATCGCCTGCGTTTTACCGCCAGCGGCGAAGATGCACAGCAGGCATTGAATGCCATTGAAGAAGCCATTAATAGCGGTCTTGGCGAGGGGGTAGCATGAGTCGTCGCGTAGCCACCATCACTCTAAACCCGGCTTATGATCTGGTCGGCTATACGCCGGAGATCGAGCGCGGGGAAGTCAACCTGGTCAAAACCACCGGCCTGCATGCCGCAGGTAAGGGCATCAATGTTGCTAAGGTGCTGAAGGACTTAGGCATTGATGTCACCGTGGGCGGTTTTCTCGGCAAAGAGAATCAGGATGGCTTTCAGCAACTGTTCAGCGAGCTGGGTATCGCCAACCGTTTTCAGGTGGTGCAAGGCCGTACCCGTATCAACGTCAAGCTGACGGAAAAAGACGGTGAAGTGACCGATCTGAATTTCTCCGGTTTTGATGTCACTGCGCAGGATTGGGATCGCTTTACCGCAGACTCCCTGACTTGGCTGGGTCAGTTCGACATGGTGTGCGTCAGCGGCAGTCTGCCAGCAGGCGTGGCACCGGAAGCCTTTACCCAGTGGATGAGCGACCTGCGTACCCAATGTCCGTGCATCATTTTCGACAGCAGCCGTGAAGCGTTAGTTGCGGGGCTGAAAGCCGCGCCGTGGCTGGTGAAACCCAATCGCCGTGAACTGGAGATTTGGGCGGGTCGCAAGCTGCCAACGCTGAAAGATGTGATTGATGCCGCGCATGAGCTGCGTGAGCAGGGCATAGCCCATGTAGTGATTTCACTCGGAGCAGAAGGGGCGCTGTGGGTGAATGCTTCAGGCGAATGGATTGCCAAACCGCCTGCGTGTGAAGTGGTCAGCACCGTAGGTGCCGGGGATTCAATGGTTGGTGGACTGATTTATGGCCTGCTGATGCGCGAATCCAGTGAACACACCCTGCGTCTTGCAACGGCAGTGGCGGCCATGGCCGTCAGCCAGAGCAACGTTGGGGTTACCGATCGTACCCAGTTGGCCGCGATGATGGCGCGTGTTGACTTACAACCCGTTAACTAACAGCAGGAGAGGTATAATGAAAACGCTGCTGATTAAAGATTCTTCCCTGGGCCTCGCCTCAGGTCATTTAGCGATGGAAAGTTTGCGTGCAGTCGCGGCGCAGGCTGGTCTTACCCTCACAGAAAATGCCGCTGACGCCGACCTGGTGCTGGTGGCGGGTCACAATGCCCCGAGCGATGCGCAGCTGGCCGGTAAAGCGCTGGCACTGGTGGATGTGCAGCAACTGCTGCGCGATCCGCTGGCGACAATCAGCCAGGCGAAAGCCAACGCCCAGCCGGTGCAGAACGCGGTTGCCGCCCCAGCTGCCGTACAGAGCAGCGGGCAGAAACGCATCGTTGCCGTCACTGCCTGTCCGACCGGCGTGGCGCATACGTTTATGGCTGCCGAAGCCATTGAAGCCGAAGCCAAAAAACGTGGCTGGTGGGTGAAAGTGGAAACCCGCGGTTCCGTTGGTGCTGGCAATGCCATTACCCCGGAAGAGGTGGCAGCTGCCGATCTGGTGGTGGTCGCGGCGGATATCGATGTCGATCTGGCGAAATTCGCCGGTAAGCCAATGTACCGTACCTCAACCAGCCTCGCGCTGAAGAAAACCGCGCAAGAGTTGGATAAAGCCCAGGCCGAAGCCAAAACTTACCAGCCGAGCGGTGCGCGTGCTTCCGGCGGGCAGGAAGATAAGCAGGAGAAAACCGGTGCTTACCGTCACCTGTTGACCGGCGTATCTTATATGTTGCCGATGGTGGTCGCAGGCGGTCTGAGCATTGCGCTCTCGTTCGCCTTTGGTATCACCGCGTTTAAAGAGCAGGGCACCCTTGCCGCTGCCCTGATGCAGATCGGTGGTGGTAGCGCCTTTGCCTTGATGGTGCCGGTGCTGGCAGGCTTTATCGCCTTCTCGATTGCCGACCGTCCGGGTCTGACGCCTGGCCTGATTGGCGGTATGATCGCGACCAGCATTAACGCCGGTTTCCTTGGCGGTATTATCGCCGGTTTCATTGCCGGTTATGCCGCGAAGATGCTCAGCAGCAAAGTGAAGTTGCCGCAGAGTATGGAAGCGTTAAAACCGATTCTGATTATTCCGCTGGTTGCCAGCCTGATCACCGGCCTGCTGATGATTTACGTGGTGGGCAAACCGGTGGCGGGCATCATGAGCGGCCTGACTCACTGGCTGGCGAACATGGGCACGGCGAATGCGGTCCTGCTGGGCGCGATCCTTGGCGGCATGATGTGTACCGATATGGGTGGCCCGGTGAACAAAGTGGCCTACGCGTTTGGTGTGGGACTGCTGAGTTCGCAAACCTATGCACCGATGGCGGCGATCATGGCGGCCGGTATGGTGCCGCCGCTGGCAATGGGTCTGGCGACGATTGTCGCGCGTCGTAAATTCAACAAAGGTCAGCAGGAAGGTGGCAAAGCGGCGCTGGTACTGGGACTGTGCTTTATCTCTGAAGGTGCGATTCCGTTCGCGGCTCGTGATCCGATGCGTGTCCTGCCATGCTGTATCGTTGGTGGCGCGGTGACCGGTGCCATTTCGATGGCGATTGGCGCGAAGCTGATGGCACCACACGGTGGCCTGTTCGTGCTGCTGATCCCGGGTGCGATTACGCCGGTGCTGGGTTATCTGCTGTCCATCGTGATTGGTACGGCGGTGGCGGGTCTTGGCTACGCTATCCTGAAACGTCCGGAAGAAGAGCTGGCAAAAGCCGCCTGATTTAACGCCAACACCAGGAAAAGCAAAGGGGCGAACCGCAAGGTCGCCCCTTTTTTTATCCCTGCTGTTCTGATTTCAGCCACGCAATTTCGTCTTTCCAGATATCCGGATTGATGGTTTCCAGAATCATCGGGATGCCATCAAAGCGCGCATCTTTCATCAGCCAGCTAAACACGGTTTTGCCGATATTGCCCTCGCCGAGGCTGTGGTGACGGTCCACTCGGCTGCCGAGGGTGCTCTTGGCATCATTCAAATGCATACCGCGCAGATACTGAAAACCCACAATGCGTTCAAACTCAGCAAAGGTGGCAACACAGGCTTCTTCCGTGCGCAGATCGTAACCTCCGGCAAAGGCATGGCAGGTATCGATGCACACGCCAACACGTGATTTGTCCTCAACGTGTTCAATAATGGCCGCCAGATGTTCAAAGCGGAAACCGAGGTTGCTGCCCTGACCGGCGGTGTTTTCAATCACCGCGGTGACGTTGTGCGTCTGATCCAGCGCGATATTGATCGATTCCGCGATGCGTTTCAGACAGGCGTCTTCTGCAATTTGTTGCAGATGGCTGCCCGGATGGAAATTCAGCAGTGTCAGGCCAAGTTGTTCAGCACGCTGCATTTCATCAATAAAAGCATCACGGGATTTTTCCAGGGCATCCATCACCGGATGCCCAAGGTTAATCAGATAGCTGTCGTGCGGCAAAATCTGGCCGGGTGTGAAGTGATAAGTCTCACAAGCGGTTTTGAACGCATCTATCACCTCGCCGGAGAGGGGCGCGGCGCGCCACTGGCGCTGATTTTTGGTGAACAGCGCGAAGGCTGTGGCTTCCAGTTCATGGGCACGGATCACTGCCTGGTCTACGCCGCCTGATGCACTGACATGTGCGCCGATATATTTCATGCCGCTCTCCTGAATGGGCTGGGTTTTGCAAAACGCCCATCATAGCGGATGTACCTGGGCCATGAAATGTTGCACCAGCACATTCAGTGCGCCGCCACCGACGATCAGCCAGATAAACACCAGCATGCCGAGCAAAAGCGGTTTGATACCGGCCTGCTTCAGTGCACTAAACCGGGTGGTCAGGCCAAGCGCGGCCATCGCCATGGCCAGCATCAGGTTGGCGAGCTGATTTAAGCCTCCGACGACACTGGCGGGCAGCAGGTGCAGTGAATTAAACAGCGCCACGCCAATAAACAGCAGGGCAAACCACGGAAAGGCCACCGGCTGAGAACGCGTGCTGCTGTGGCTGCGCTGACGACGTAACCAACTGCCCAGCACCAGCAGAAAAGGGGCCAGCATCATCACGCGCAACATCTTAGTGATCACGGCGTTGTTTTCTGTTTCCGCGCCGATGGCATGACCGGCAGCCACCACCTGAGCCACCTCATGCAGGGTTGACCCGGTGTAGACACCAAAATGTGCCTGGCTGACCTGGGGCAACAGTGACCAGATCAGCGGATACAACAGGATGCCGACGGTGCCAAACAGCACCACCGTGGCAACCGCGACAGCCACTTTTGACGGTGCGGCCTTGATGATCGGTTCGCTGGCGAGGACCGCTGCTGCCCCACAGATACTGCTGCCCGCACCAATCAGCCAGACGGTTTCGCGATCCATTTTCAGCAGGCGGATGCCAAGAAAGCAGGTCAGCATGAACGTTGAGCTGAGCACCAGCACATCAATCAACACGCCACTCAGGCCAACATCCCCAATTTGCTGTAGGGTAATGCGAAAGCCATACAGGATGATACCGAAGCGCAACAGACGCTGCTTAGCCAGCAACACGCCACTGTCGCACGGGGTGGCGAGGCGAGGATAGAGGCTATTCCCGAGCAGGATGCCCAAAATAATCGCCAGCGTTAAGGCACCAAAACCCGCTCCCGCCAGCCACGGTTGCTGGGCGAGTAAGGCTGCACAACCCGCAATAGCGGCAGTCAGCAGCAAGCCGGGTAGCCAGTGGTGAAACGGAAACGGGGTTTTGCTAACACTAATCTCAGCCATACTCTTCTCCTTTGTATGGCTTTAGCGTGCGCCTGGCTGGCTTAAAAGTGAAATTGATAATATATTTATAATTAACCATTATAAGTGGTAAGCAATGTGAGGAGGACGCGTGCACATTACGCTGCGTCAGATCGAGGTTTTTACCGAAGTATTGAAAAGTGGCTCGACAACGCAGGCGTCGCAGGTTTTGGCGCTGTCGCAGTCGGCGGTCAGTGCCGCGCTGGCGGATCTGGAAAGCCAGCTTGGCGTACAACTGTTTGACCGCGTCGGCAAACGGTTGGTGTTAAACGAGCATGGCCGACTGCTTTATCCACGAGCGGTGGGGTTGCTGGAGCAGGCCGGGGAAATCGAGCAACTGTTTAAAGAGGACAACGGAGCGATCCGTCTGTTCGCCAGCAGCACCATCGGCAACTACCTGCTGCCGGGGATGATTGCGGCGTACCGGCGCGATTTTCCCACGCTGCCGCTGGAGCTGAGCGTCGGCAACAGCCAGGATGCCATCAATGCGGTGGCCGATTTTCGCGTCGATATCGGTTTGATTGAGGGGCCATGTCATGTGCCGGAACTGATCAGCGAACCCTGGCTGGAAGATGAGTTGGTGGTGTTCGCCGCGCCAGATGCTGCCATCCTGCAACAACCGATCACCCTGGCAAGCCTGGCGGCTGCGCCCTGGATCCTGCGCGAGCGCGGTTCCGGTACACGTGAAATCGTCGATTATTTGCTGTTGTCCCATTTGCCACAGTTCCAGCTGGGCATGGAGTTGGGTAACTCCGAGGCGATCAAACATGCAGTGCGCCATGGGATGGGCATCAGTTGTCTGTCGCGGCGCGTGATTGCCGACCTGCTGGAGGCAGGCACGTTGGTTGAGGTGGCGGTGCCGTTGCCGCGCCTGACGCGCACGCTGTATCGCATCCATCACCGGCAGAAACATCTGTCTAAAGCCCTCAATCGTTTCCTTACCTATTGCCGCGAGTAAACGCGGCTGGCTAATAATTTGGTAACGATTATGAACGTAACTAATAACCCGACGTGAATGCTATACAGAGCAGGCTTAGCTGCTACAATCGCGCCTTATTTTTATTCAGCATAGCGTTTACACATGCATAATGACTCAAAAACAACACAACAACCTGGGCTGCGCCGTGAATTAAAAGCGCGCCATCTCACTATGATCGCCATTGGCGGATCGATTGGCACCGGCCTTTTTGTCGCCTCGGGTGCCACCATTTCCCAAGCCGGTCCGGGCGGCGCGTTGCTCTCCTATGCGCTGATTGGCCTGATGGTTTACTTCCTGATGACCAGCCTCGGCGAGCTGGCTGCCTTTATGCCGGTATCCGGTTCCTTTGCGACCTACGGTGCAAAATACGTGGAAGAGGGCTTCGGCTTCGCGCTGGGCTGGAACTACTGGTACAACTGGGCGGTGACCATCGCGGTTGATCTGGTGGCCTCTCAACTGGTGATGAACTATTGGTTCCCGGATACCCCAGGGTGGATCTGGAGTGCGCTGTTCCTTGGCCTGATGTTCCTGCTCAACTACATCTCGGTCAAAGGTTTTGGTGAAGCGGAATACTGGTTCTCGCTGATTAAAGTCGCTACCGTCATCATCTTTATCGTGATCGGTGTGCTGATGATCGTCGGCATTATGCGCGGTGCGGAAAATGCTGGCTGGCATAACTGGACCGTAGGGGATGCGCCCTTTGCCGGTGGTTTTGCCGCGATGATTGGTGTGGCGATGATTGTCGGTTTCTCCTTCCAGGGCACCGAACTGATCGGTATCGCCGCAGGTGAATCGGAAGATCCGGCGAAGAACATCCCGCGTGCGGTGCGTCAGGTGTTCTGGCGTATTCTGCTGTTCTATGTGTTCGCCATTCTGATCATCAGCCTGATTCTGCCGTATACCGATCCTAAGCTGCTGCACAATGACATCACCGATATCAGCATCAGCCCGTTCACCCTGGTGTTCCAGAATGCCGGTTTGTTGTCGGCAGCGGCGGTGATGAATGCGGTGATCCTGACGGCGGTGCTGTCGGCGGGTAATTCAGGTATGTATGCCTCCACCCGTATGCTGTTCAACCTGGCGCGCGAAGGCAAAGCCCCGCGTATTTTTGCCAAACTGTCAAAAGGCGGGGTGCCGCGTAACGCGCTGTACGCCACCACCGTGGTTGCCGGGCTGTGCTTCCTGACCTCGAAATTTGGCAACCAGGAAGTCTATCTGTGGTTGTTGAACACCTCGGGCATGACTGGCTTTATCGCCTGGCTGGGGATTGCCATCAGCCACTACCGTTTCCGTCGCGGCTATATGGCGCAGGGCAGGGATTTGGCGGATTTACCGTATCGCTCAGGCTTCTTCCCAATCGGACCGATTTTTGCTTTTGTCCTGTGTCTGATTATTACCCTCGGGCAGAACTATCAGGCCTTCCTCGCGGACCGTATTGACTGGTACGGCGTGGCGGCAACCTATATCGGTATCCCGCTGTTCCTGGTGATTTGGTTGGGTTATAAGTTGGTGCGCGGCACCCGTTTGGTGAAATACAGCGAAATGGATTTCCCAACCTTTAAAGAGTGACGGTAATAAAGAGAAAAGCGCGGCAATGTCCGCGCTTTTTTTTTGCCGCTTTGTAACAGAGATAAAATTGATAATTATTATCACCTGCTCTATTGTGGCAGCCGTTATGATTGCAACGGGGAACAGGTAGATCAATGCGTACCACGGAAGCCGCGCTGGTGGCGGAAAACAGCAACGATATCGATACCATGGCGCGCTATCGCCAGGTGCTGCGCCAGCGGATGTTGCTGATTGGCGTACTGGTGCTGGCGATTCTGGCATCATTAATTCTCGACTTTACCCTCGGCCCGGCCGGTCTTTCATTAGACACCCTGTGGCAAACCCTGACGCAACCTGACAGCGTTGATGCGGGGACACGGGTGATTGTCTGGGATATTCGCCTGCCTTATGCGCTGATGGCGATTGTGGTGGGCTTCTCGCTCGGTCTTGCCGGTGCGGAAATGCAAACGATCCTGAATAACCCCCTTGCCAGCCCCTTTACCCTTGGCGTCTCTTCTGCGGCTGCGTTTGGCGCGGCGCTGGCGATTATTCTCGGCATTGGTATTCCCGGTGTGCCAGACCAATGGTTTATCTCGGCAAATGCCTTTATCTTCGCGCTGTTTGCCGCCCTGATGCTGGATGGCGTTACGCGCTGGACACGGGTTTCCACCTCGGGCGTGGTGTTGTTTGGTATCGCGCTGGTATTCACCTTTAATGCGCTGGTGTCGATGATGCAGTTTATCGCCAGCGAAGACACGCTCCAGGGATTGGTGTTCTGGACGATGGGCAGCCTGGCGCGCGCCTCCTGGGAAAAACTGGGGGTGCTGACCGCCGCATTTGCCATTCTGCTGCCTTTCTCAATGCTCAGTAGCTGGAAGCTGACCGCGCTGCGCCTCGGCGAAGATCGTGCCATCAGCTTTGGTATCGACGTGCGTCGTCTGCGCCTCGCGACGCTGCTGCGCATCAGTATCCTTTCCGCGCTGGCGGTGGCGTTTGTCGGGCCGATTGGCTTTATCGGCCTGGTGGCACCGCATATCGCGCGTATGATGTTCGGTGAAGACCATCGTTATTATCTGCCTGCCAGTGCCCTGACCGGCGCGCTGGTGCTGTCGTTGGCTTCTGTGGCATCGAAAAACCTGATCCCCGGTGTCATCATTCCGGTTGGCATCGTGACCTCGCTGGTTGGCGTGCCGTTCTTCCTGAGTATTATTTTGCGTCACCGGGGGAATGTGTGATGGAGCAAGGATTACGTCTCAGCCACTTTTATGCGGGTTACCCCAAACGTAAAGTCATTGAAGACCTCAACGTGCCACAGCTGCCACGCGGCAAAATCACCGTGTTGTTAGGGCCAAATGGTTGCGGCAAATCGACGCTGCTGCGTGCATTGGCAGGGCTGAGCAAAGGCGAGGGTGAGCTGTGGCTGAATGGGGAAGAGCTGATGACGCAGCCGTTTGCCCGCCGCGCTCAGCGTGTGGTGTATCTGCCGCAAACCCTTCCCGCCGGGGTGCATCTGCATGTGCTGGAGTCGATCATTGTGGCGCAGCGCGCCTCGGGTGGCCTGCACAGCGCAGCCAGCGAAGCGGAAATCATGCATCTGCTGGACCAATTGGGCATCGCGCATCTGGCGATGCGTTATCTCGATCAGCTTTCGGGCGGGCAAAAGCAGTTGGTCGGCCTGGCACAGTCGCTGATTCGTCGTCCGGAGTTGTTGTTGCTGGATGAGCCGCTGAGCGCGCTGGATCTTAACTACCAATTCCACGTGATGGATTTGGTGCGCCGCGAAACGCGGTTGCGCAATATCGTGACCGTGGTGGTGGTGCATGATATCAACATCGCGCTACGTCACGCTGATCATGCGCTGATGCTGAAGGATGGCAACCTGTTGGCCGACGGCGAACCGGTGCAGGTGATTACCCCGGAGACGCTGGCGCAGGTTTATGGCGTGCGTGGACGGATTGAATGCTGTTCGCGCGGGATGCCACAGGTGATGATTGATGGGCTGGTCGCTGAGTCGATCGTCTGAGTAATGCGTAACGGCGCGATTAATGGCGCCGCTACGTGTAGGTTTTGTCAGTTACACCAGCAGATGCTTCGCGTGAAAACGCAGATGGTCTTCAACAAAGCTGGCGATAAAGAAGTAGCTATGGTCATAGCCCGGTTGGATACGTAACTCCAGCGGGAAACCCTGCTCACGTGCCACCTCTGCCAGACGTTCCGGACGCAGCTGATCGGCGAGGAACTGATCGCTGTCACCCTGATCGATCAGGATCGGCAGACGATTTTCCACCTCACTCATCAACAGACAGCTATCGTACTCACGCCATGCCGCACGGTCCTCTCCCAGATAAGCGCTGAACGCCTTCTGTCCCCACGGCACTTCCGTCGGATTGACGATCGGCGCAAAAGCGGAAACCGATGAGAAACGACCGCCAAGGCGCAATGCCAGCAGTAAGGCACCGTGGCCCCCCATCGAATGCCCCATGATCGACTGACGCTCGCTGAGCTTGAAATTATCGGCGACCAGCGCCGGTAACTCCGCACTAAGGTAATCGAACATCCGGTAATGCGCCGCCCACGGCTGCTGGGTGGCGTTGAGATAGAATCCTGCCCCCTGGCCCAGATCGTAAGCACTGTCATTCGCCACATCGTCACCGCGCGGGCTGGTGTCCGGCATAATCAACACCAGACCCAACTGCGCCGCCACGCGCTGCGCACCCGCTTTAGTGGTGAAGTTCTCGTCGGTACAGGTCAATCCGGCGAGGAACCACACCACCGGCGGCGGGGTGTCGTCTTTCGGCGGCGGCAAAAAAATGCTGAAGATCATCGGGCAGTTCAGCACCGCTGAATGATGCCGCCAGCGCTGTTGCCAGCCGCCAAACATGCGATGTTCTTCCAACAATTCCAGAGTGGATGCCATAACGCCTCCTGCTTATTTGTTGAAGTGCACCACCGAGCGGATGGATTTTCCTTCGTGCATCAAGTCAAAGGCGTCGTTAATCTCTTCCAGCGGCATGGTGTGGGTGATGAAATCGTTGAGTGCGAATTTACCGTCGAGGTAATCCTGCACGATACCCGGCAGTTGGCTACGGCCTTTCACGCCGCCGAACGCGGAACCACGCCATACGCGACCGGTCACCAGTTGGAACGGACGGGTGGAGATCTCTTCACCGGCACCAGCTACACCAATAATCACGGATTCGCCCCAGCCTTTGTGGCAGCATTCCAGCGCGGAACGCATTACGTTGACGTTGCCGATACACTCGAAGGAGTAATCCACGCCGCCATCCGTCAGCTCAACAATCACATCCTGGATCGGCTTGTCATAATCTTTCGGGTTGATCAGATCGGTCGCACCCAACTTGCGTGCCAGATCAAACTTGCTGGTGTTGAGATCGATACCGATAATGCGTCCGGCTTTTGCCATCTTCGCACCGATAATGGCCGACAGACCGATGCCACCCAGACCGAAGATCGCCACGGTATCGCCTTCTTTCACTTTGGCGGTGTTCATCACTGCGCCCATACCGGTGGTGACGCCACAGCCCAGCAGGCACACTTCTTCCAGCGGCGCTTCTTTGCTGATTTTCGCCAGCGAAATTTCCGGCACCACGGTGTACTCAGAGAAGGTTGAGGTGCCCATGTAGTGGAAAATCGGCTGGCCGTCTTTAAAGAAACGGGTGGTGCCATCCGGCATCAAACCTTTACCCTGGGTGGCGCGGATCGCCTGGCACAGGTTGGTTTTGCCCGACAGACAGAACTTACATTTGCCGCACTCCGGGGTGTACAACGGGATCACGTGATCACCCACGGCCACGCTGGTTACACCCTCGCCAACCGCTTCGACCACACCGCCGCCTTCATGGCCGAGGATCGCCGGGAACACACCTTCCGGATCTTTACCCGACAGGGTGTAGGCATCGGTATGGCAGACACCGGTCGCCACGATGCGTACCAGCACTTCGCCTTTCTGTGGCGGCATCAGATCCACTTCTTCGATTTTCAGCGGTTCACCAGCTGCCCAGGCAACGGCGGCACGGGTTTTAATCATGTTCATGCAATTCCTCTTCCTGTAAAGATGCGGGCCAGACAGACGGCCCGTTGGTCGTGATAACGGTTAAAATTACTCGGCTGCATGCAAAGGATGCATCAACTCATCATTCAGCGGCCGGTCGTCAAATTGTTCAATAATCAAATACTTCAACGCTTCCACATTGGGGGTGAAAGCATCACGTCGCCACATCAGCCAGGTGGCGGTGTCGCGATATTCTGGTGGTAGGGCGTGTTCCTGCACCCGAACTTTACCGGGCATTTGATGCAGTACCGACGCCGGGATCATCGCCACTCCGGCCCCCCCAGCCACACAGGCCATCATCGCGTGATAAGACTGGATTTCCATCACGCTATCCGGCGCGGTTTGGCTGTCGCGATACCAGGATTCAAGTTTGACGCGATACGAACAACTGTTGCGGAAGGCAAACAGCGTATCGCCCTGAGTGTCTCGGGCATTGATAATCGGTTTGTGTTCAAGGCTGGTGATCAGCACCATCTCTTCGCGAAAGGCGATGCAGCCGTTTAAATCATCGTGGGTGACCGGGCCATCTACCAGCGCGGCGGCCAGCGTGCCTTCGCGCACTTTATCGATGATCTCACCCGAAGTGCCGGTGATCAGCGACAGCGCCACCGCAGGAAAACGCTGATGATAGGCCGCCAGCAGACCTGGCAGACGGGTCGCGGCGGTGCTTTCCATCGAACCGAGGGCAAAATTGCCACCGGGTTCGCCTGCGCGTGTCATACTCATCGCCTCGTCGCTCAACGCCAGAATACGCTGGGCGTAATTCAGAAAGTTGTGGCCCATCGGCGACAAACGGATACGTTGTTTCTCGCGGATAAACAGGTCCACGCCCAACTCTTCCTCCAGCTGACGCAGACGGGTAGTGAGGTTGGAGGGGACACGGTGCAGTTGCTCCGCCGCGCGAACCAGCGAGCCGGTTTCGGCCACAGAACAGAACATGCGTAACTGGACTAAATCCATATTCTCTTCTCGTAAACAACTTAGTTAATATTATTCACTTTTCGTGAGTTTAAACATCGCGCATGCTTGAAGCAAGTGATAAAACAATATCAGGGGTTGGTTATGCCATTTCGCGTCGCGCTCAGCGCATTCTTAAGTTTAGTGGTTGCTATGGGGATTGGGCGATTTGCCTTCACCCCGCAGGTACCGTTGATGATTCAGGATCATCAACTGACGCTCACCAGCGCCAGTCTGGTGGCCGCGCTGAACTACCTGGGTTATCTGTGCGGTTCCTTTGATGCGATGCGTGCCCGCAGCCGCGTTGAGTGGCGCTTGCAGATGGGGGTGTGGGGCGCAGTGGTGCTGACGTTGCTCTCCGCGGGTGTCAGTGGGCCGTGGTTACATGGCCTGATCCGTTTCCTGATTGGCTGCGCCAGCGGCTGGGCGATGGTGCTGGTGGCGGCGTGGAGCAATGAGCAACTGCTGCATCATGGCCGTCCGGGGTTGTCAGCCGCGGTCTTTGCCGGGCCGGGCACCGGCATTTTCCTCAGCGGTATGCTGGCGGTTGTGCTGCATGCCAGCGGTGCCAGTGCCGCCCTGGCATGGGGCGCTTATGGTCTGCTGGCGCTGGTATTGATTGCCGCCATCGCCCGTTTTTTACCGCGTAAAGGTCAGCTGCATCGCCCCGATCAGGCACCCGCACCGCTGATCCTGAATGGCAACCTGAAGCGCCTGGTGTTGAGCTACAGCCTCGCCGGGTTTGGTTATATTCTGCCCGCGACCTTTTTATCGCAAATGGCGGCCGCCCGTTTTCCGCACAGCGCGTTTGCACAGTTTGTCTGGCCGGTGTTTGGCGGTGCGGCGGTGATCGGCATTGTGCTGGGCATAGTGACCCGTCACTGGGGCAGCAGCCATATCCGCCTGGCACTGGTGCTCTGGGCGCAGGCGCTGGGGGTGATCGCGGCCAGTGTGATGCCAGGACTGAATGGCCTGATGATCGGTGCTGCGCTCATTGGTGGCGGTTTCCTGTGCGTGGTGCAGCTGGCGTTACAGTATGGCCGTGAGCTGGCACCGCAGCATACGCGCTATCTGGCTGGATTGCTGACCACCGGTTACGCCGTCGGGCAACTCGGCGGGCCACTGTTGTCGTGGATCTCCTCGCTGCTGTGGCATCAACTCGAACCGGCGTTATGGGTCGCCGGCGCGGGCCTACTGTTGGCCGGGGCACTGGTCCTGCGTCGTGCGGCTCCATGAAAAGCTTTCATCTCCAATCGGATTGATTGCTGGATTAAGGGCGCGGAGTGTTTCACAATACGCGCTCAGAATTTCCCCCGCAGGCTCCCACCTGC
This sequence comes from Pantoea sp. At-9b, assembly GCF_000175935.2. Classification (NCBI taxonomy): domain Bacteria; kingdom Pseudomonadati; phylum Pseudomonadota; class Gammaproteobacteria; order Enterobacterales; family Erwiniaceae; genus Pantoea; species Pantoea sp. At-9b. The sequence continues at coordinate 2,898,235 of NC_014837.1, read as the reverse complement.
GGGCGCATCACCTGCCGGAGAAGAGTACGATGAGCACCTTAAGTCAGGAAGCCGCCCTGGTTCATGAAGCGCTGCTGGCGCGTGGCCTGGAAACGCCGTTACGCGCCCCGGTGCGCGAGATGGACGACGAAACCCGTAAGCGTCAGATCGCCGGTCATATGACCGAAATTATGCAGCTGCTGAATCTTGACCTGGAAGATGACAGCCTGATGGAGACGCCACATCGCATTGCCAAAATGTATGTGGATGAAATTTTTTCAGGTCTCGACTATGCCAATTTCCCGAAAATCACCGTTATCGAAAACAAGATGAAGGTCGATGAAATGGTGACGGTGCGCGATATCACGCTGACCAGCACCTGCGAACATCATTTTGTGATTATCGACGGGAAAGCCACCGTGGCTTACATCCCGAAAGATAAGGTGATTGGCCTGTCGAAAATCAACCGTATCGTGCAGTTCTTTGCCCAGCGTCCGCAGGTGCAGGAGCGCCTGACCCAGCAGGTATTGGTGGCGCTGCAAACCCTGCTCGGTACCAACAACGTGGCGGTATCGATCGATGCGGTGCATTACTGCGTGAAAGCGCGCGGCGTCAAGGATGCGACCAGCGCCACCACCACCACATCTCTGGGTGGTTTGTTCAAATCCAGCCAGAATACCCGCCAGGAGTTTCTGCGCGCGGTACGTCACAACTAAATTAATTTGGGCGGCTTTTGCCGCCAGTTTTCATTTCTCTCTCAGGACACCGGATGCAACGCTATCTCGCGCTGGATTTCATTCGTGGTTGCGCCATTCTGGGCATTCTGTTGCTCAATATTGTGGGTTTCGGTTTGCCGTCGGCTGCCTACCTCAACCCGGCCTGGCAGGGTGAGATATCGCTATCTGACGCCTGGACCTGGGCGATCATGGACGGGCTGGCACAGCTCAAATTCCTCACGCTGTTTGCGTTGCTGTTTGGTGCGGGCCTGCATCTGCAAATCCCACGCGGCAGTCGCTGGATAACCTCGCGTTTATCGCTATTGGTGCTGCTGGGGTTTATTCACGCGGTGTTTTTCTGGGAAGGGGATATCCTGCTGGATTATGGCCTGGTCGGGCTGATTATCTGGCGGATGTTGCGCGAAGTGCCATCGGAGCGCGCCTTGCTCCAAACCGGCGTACTGCTCTATCTGGTCGGCTGTGGCGTGCTGCTGGTGTTTGGCGCGATTTCCACGCCACAGCCCAGCCGTTCCTGGTTGCCCGGAGCGGCCGATCTGCAATATGAACGGTACTGGAAACTGCTGGGCGGCTGGGAGACGGTGCAAAACCGGCTTGATCATCTGTCATCCAGCCTGATGGCGTTGGCGTCGCAATACGGTTGGCAGTTGGCGGGGTTAATGCTGATCGGTGCGGCGCTGATGCGCAGTGGCTGGCTGAGCGGCCAGTTTAGCGTGCAGCATTATCGGCGTGCTGCGGTGATCCTGCTCAGTGTCGGCTGGCTGATAGCCATTCCCGGCATCATCGCACAGTGGCATCTGGGCTGGGAATTTATCTGGAGCGGCTTTTATTTACAGGTGCCGCGTGATGTGGCCAGCCCGTTTATCAGCCTCGGCTATGCGGCACTCTGCCTCGGCTTTTGGCCGCAAATCGCCCGCACGCGTCTCAGCTTCGCCATTCAATGTGTCGGGCGCATGGCGCTCAGCAATTACCTGCTCCAGACGCTGATCTGCACCACGTTGTTCTACCGTTTCGGTTGGTTTATGAAGTTTGACCGCCTGCATTTACTCGCCTTCGTCCCGGCTATCTGGCTGGTTAATATCCTGTTTTCCGTTCTGTGGCTTCGTGCGTTCCGCCAGGGGCCGATGGAGTGGTTATGGCGCAAACTGACCGCCCTGGCCGCCGGGAAATCAAGTAACGCGATCTCGTAAAGATAATGACGGCCATCACAAAGGTTGCAGAATTGTATGTAACCGTTTTCATCCGTGTGACGTGATTCACGCTGTGCCCACTAATGCCCTGACAGAATAGCGCCGTTACGCGCACCAGGCGCATTTTCTCCTCTGTGGAACAGCTGCATGATAACGATTCGTGATGTCGCCCGTCAGGCCGGTGTGTCGGTAGCCACCGTCTCACGAGTGCTCAATAACAGCAGTGCCGTTACGCCAGATACCCGCGACGCCGTCCTACAAGCGGTGGAAACCCTGGGCTATCGGCCCAACGCGAACGCTCAGGCGTTGGCAACGCAGGTCAGTGATACCATCGGCGTGGTCGTTATGGACGTGTCCGATCCCTTCTTTGGCGCGCTGGTGAAATCGGTGGATACCGTCGCCCAGCGCATGCACAAACACGTGCTGATTAGCAATTCCTGGCATCAGGAAGAGAAAGAGCGTCATGCCATTGAGGTATTGATCCGCCAGCGTTGTAACGCGCTGGTGGTGCACGCGAAAACGCTTTCAGACGCTGAGCTGGCGCAATTTCTCGAACAAGTTCCGGGTATGGTGTTGATTAATCGCACGATTCCGGGCTATGAAGACCGTTGCGTCTGCCTCGATAATGTGACCGGTGCGCTGGTCGCCACGCGCATGCTGTTACAACAGGGCCACCAACGCATTGGTTTTCTCAGCTCCAGCCATCCGATTGAAGATGTCGCCCAGCGCCGTGAAGGCTGGTTACAGGCGCTGGCAGAGCAGGGGATACGCCCACCGGAAAGCTGGATCGCGCAGGCGGAGCCTGATATGCAAGGCGGTGAAGCGGCCATGGTGGAGTTACTTGGCCGTAACCAACATTTAACCGCCGTTTTTTCCTATAACGACGGCATGGCCGCCGGTGCGCTCACGGCCCTGAAGGACAATGGCATCCAGGTGCCACAGCATTTCTCCGTCATCGGTTTCGATGACATTCCCATCTCACGCTATACCGATCCGCAATTGACAACTGTGCGCTATCCCATTGTTTCTATGGCAAAACTGGCGACTGAGTTGGCGCTGAAAGGCGCAGCCGGTGAGCTTGATCACAACGCCACCCATTGCTTTATGCCCACGCTGGTACGTCGCCATTCCGTGGCCCAGCGGCAAAATGTGGAGTCCGTCACTAATTCAGGCGATGGGCCTGTGTAACCGTTTTCAATCTGTGATTGTATTCACAGTTAATTAACATGGCGCTCACTATGATGGCAGCGTCTTACCGGACTGAAACATTATGTAACGCCGGGTTTTCCTTCCCCGGTATGGTTTCAGCAGCCGATTGAAATGGTTCACAACATTCTTCAGGAAGCGGTTACGTACAGGGAAGTCAGGAAAACGGTGGGGTTCGGCTTAAGCGTAACGCAACCACCCATCAGAGAGTTTCAACCGACTGCGTTGTCTGCCGCAGAGCAGCACGGCGCGATGAAATACCCTGCATAAAAAAACCGGAGATACCATGAATAAGAAGGTTTTCACGCTCACAGCACTGGTTGCCAGCATGATGTTTGGTGCGACTGCACATGCCGCCGATACCCGAATTGGCGTCACCATCTACAAATATGACGACAACTTTATGTCCATGGTGCGTAAGGACATTGAGAGCGAAGCGAAGAAAGTGGGCGGCGTACAGCTGCTGATGAATGACTCGCAGAATGACCAGTCAAAACAGAACGATCAGATTGACGTACTGATGGCCAAAGGCGTGAAAGCACTGGCAATCAACCTGGTGGACCCGGCGGCTGCCGCAGTGGTGATTGATAAAGCGAAAGCGAACGATGTGCCGGTGGTGTTCTTCAACAAAGAACCGAACGCTAAAGTGCTGGCCAGCTATGACAAAGCCTACTACGTAGGGACTGACTCCAAAGAATCTGGCGTTATCCAGGGCAAATTGATTGAGAAGCACTGGAAAGCGACCCCGGCCTGGGATCTGAACAAAGACGGCGAAATTCAGTATGTCCTGCTGAAAGGCGAGCCGGGCCATCCGGATGCGGAAGCCCGTACTAAATACGTTATCGATACGCTGAACAAAGACGGTATCAAAACCCAGCAGTTAGCGATGGATACGGCGATGTGGGATACCGCGCAGGCGAAAGATAAGATGGACGCCTGGTTGTCTGGCCCGAACTCGAAGAAAATCGAAGTGGTGATCGCCAACAACGATGCGATGGCGATGGGTGCGGTTGAAGCGCTGAAAGCGCACAACATGACCTCTATCCCGGTGTTTGGTGTTGACGCCCTGCCGGAAGCGCTGGCGCTGATCAAATCTGGCGCGTTGGCCGGTACGGTGCTGAACGATGCGGAAAACCAGGCCAAAGCCACGCTGGATATGGCGAAAAACCTGGCTGACGGCAAACCTGCTACCGAAGGCACCAACTTCAAGATGGTTGATAAGATCGTCCGCGTTCCTTACGTACCGGTAGATAAAGATAATCTGTCTCAGTTTGTGAAGTAATCCGTCCCGGGCGCGGCGTTTCGCCGCGCCTTATTGCATCTGACCAACGCTTTTTTTAGCCAGGTAAATTATGGCCAGTGATAATCCGACCACACAGCGTGAATATCTGCTGGAGATGACGAATGTCTCAAAATCATTTCCAGGGGTTAAAGCCTTAGATAATGTGAATTTAAAAGTGCGCCCCCACTCGGTTCATGCATTAATGGGTGAAAACGGTGCCGGGAAATCCACATTATTAAAATGCCTGTTTGGGATTTATAAAAAGGATACGGGGAGCATCCTGTTTCAGGGTGAAGAAATTGATTACAAAAGCTCCAAAGAGGCGCTGGAAAACGGCGTGTCGATGGTGCATCAGGAATTAAACCTGGTTCTGCAACGCAGCGTCATGGATAACATGTGGCTGGGCCGCTATCCGCGCAAAGGTGTGTTTGTTGATCAGGATAAAATGTATCGCGATACGAAAGCGATCTTTGAAGAGCTGGATATTGATATTGATCCACGCGACAAAGTGGCCAATCTTTCCGTCTCGCAAATGCAGATGATTGAAATTGCCAAAGCTTTCTCCTATGACGCCAAAATCGTTATTATGGATGAGCCAACGTCGTCGTTGACGGAAAAAGAAGTTAATCATCTGTTCACCATTATCCGTAAGTTAAAAGATCGTGGCTGCGGCATCGTATATATCTCGCATAAGATGGAAGAAATTTTCCAGCTGTGCGATGAAATTACCATTCTGCGCGACGGACAATGGATTGCTACCCAGCCGCTGGAAGGGCTGGATATGGATAGGATCATCGCCATGATGGTGGGGCGTTCGCTTAACCAGCGCTTCCCGGACAAAACCAACGTGCCGGGCGAAGTGATTCTGGAAGTGCGTCATTTGACGTCGCTGCGCCAGCCGTCGATTCGCGATATCTCGTTCGATCTGCACAAAGGTGAAATTCTGGGCATTGCCGGTCTGGTGGGGGCAAAACGTACCGATATCGTCGAGACCCTGTTTGGTATTCGCGAAAAATCGGGCGGCACCATCAAATTGCATGGGAAAGCAATTAATAACCACTCCGCCAACGAAGCCATTAACCATGGCTTTGCACTGGTAACGGAAGAACGTCGCTCAACCGGTATTTATGCTTACCTTGATATTGGTTTTAACTCGCTTATTTCAAATATCAGAAAGTATAAAAACAATATGGGGTTGCTGGACAATAAACGCATGAAAAGCGACACCCAATGGGTGATTGATGCGATGCGGGTAAAAACACCCGGCCATCATACTCAAATTGGATCGCTCTCTGGTGGTAACCAGCAAAAAGTGATTATTGGCCGCTGGTTATTAACTCAGCCGGAAATTCTAATGCTGGATGAACCGACGCGAGGAATTGACGTTGGTGCAAAATTCGAGATTTACCAGTTGATTGCGGAACTGGCGAAGAAAGAAAAGGGCATCATTATTATCTCTTCTGAAATGCCAGAGCTGTTGGGCATTACCGATCGCATTCTGGTGATGAGTAATGGACAGGTAGCGGGCATTGTTGATACCAAAACGACCTCGCAGAATGAAATCCTGCGTTTAGCGTCATTACACCTTTAATGAAGCAAGGGCTTTAACATGAAAGCGACTACTAAAAAGAATGCGCTAACCTGGTTAAAAGAGGGCGGCATTTACGTTGTCCTGTTGGTACTGCTGGCTATTATTATTTTCCAGGACCCGACATTTTTAAGTTTGATGAACCTGAGTAATATTCTGACCCAGTCATCGGTGCGTATTATTATTGCGCTCGGTGTCGCCGGGCTGATTGTCACTCAGGGTACTGACCTGTCGGCTGGTCGTCAGGTTGGCCTCGCGGCGGTGGTGGCTGCCACTCTGTTGCAGGCGATGGATAACGCAAACAAGGTGTTCCCGCACCTCGACACCGTTCCGATTCCGCTGGTGATCCTCACCGTATGCGTGATTGGCGGTATCATCGGCCTGGTAAACGGTGTCATCATCGCTTACCTGAAAGTGACCCCGTTCATCACCACCCTCGGTACCATGATCATCGTTTACGGTATTAACTCACTGTATTACGACTTTGTGGGCGCATCACCGATTGCGGGTTTTGATGCTGGCTTCTCGAAGTTTGCCCAAGGCTTCTTCCGTTTTGGCGATTTCAAACTGTCGTACATTACGTTCTACGCCATCATCGCCATCGTGTTCGTCTGGATTCTGTGGAACAAAACACGTTTCGGTAAAAACATCTTCGCGATCGGTGGGAACCCGGAAGCGGCCAAGGTCTCTGGTGTGAACGTGCCGCTGAACCTGATTCTGGTATATGCACTGTCGGGCGTGTTCTATGCCTTTGGCGGGATGCTGGAAGCGGGGCGCATCGGTAGTGCTACCAACAACCTTGGTTTCATGTATGAACTTGATGCCATCGCGGCCTGTGTGGTCGGCGGTGTCTCCTTCGCCGGTGGTGTGGGTACGGTAGCGGGTGTGGTAACCGGTGTGATCATCTTTACCGTTATCAACTACGGTCTGACTTATATCGGTGTTAACCCTTACTGGCAGTACATCATCAAGGGCGGCATCATTATCTTCGCCGTGGCACTGGATTCACTGAAATACGCACGTAAGAAGTAACCGTCAGCCAGGTGAACAAGGGGTCGGGATTATTTCCCGACCTTTTTTATTTCTTCAGTTTCTGTTCCAGTTCCAGCAACTGTTCCGGTGTGACTGCCGGATAACTCTGCGCATCGTCCGGGACTTCATGTACTGCCGGGATGGGCACCAGCGGCCCCAAAAAACGCGGTTCACGTTTCATCAGATACAGATCCGCCAGCGCGCCGAGGCGGGCACCCACCTCACGGAAACGGACGGTGAGCATATTTTTGGGTGAGGGTACCGCATAACACTGCGCCTGAATTCCCAGATGCAGGGCAATAAACAGCGCCCGCTCGCAGTGGAAGCGCTGGGTAATGATAATGAAATCATTGGTATCGAAAACTTTACGCGTGCGAACGATCGAATCCAGTGTGCGGAAGCCAGCATAATCGAGCACGATATCCGCCGGATCGACACCCGCTTTGATCAAATCCCGCCGCATGGTCATCGGCTCGTTGTAGCTTTGCAGCGCATTGTCGCCACTCAACAGCAGATAATTAACCTTGCCACTGTTGTAAGCGTTAAGCGCGCCCTGAATACGGTACAGGTAATACTGGTTAATGACGCCGGTACGATAATATTTGGCCGTGCCCAACACCACCCCTACCTCGCGATGCGGTAATGCGGCGACATTTTCATAGATGAAGGGAGCCGTTTTCCAGCTAATCCAGCGATCGAGGCCAAGCGCGGTCGCCATCATCAGTAAGATGATGAAAAGCAGACCAATGAAAATGCGTTTAATCATGCACGCAGGCACTCGGTTGGCGAAAAAAGGAATGGTTCAAGGCTACTTTAGCCCTCGGCGGGAAGCAAGTTAACGCCAGTTGGCTGGCGTTTTTTTAAGCATTGCCGGGTCTGTATCACAGCCCGGCAAGGTTACTGCATCAGATAGAGGTACGGCGATAGTGTCGATACTGCGGCAGCCAGAAGTTGTTATTCACTGCCAGCGACAGCACATCTTCAGAGGTCACCACGGCAACACCGGCCAGTTGCGCGGCTTTGCCCACTTCCATCGCAATAATTTTCGATACACCCTGAATATCTTTGATCTCCGGCAGCACCGGGCCTTCGCCGTCATTCACCAGCGGTGAACAATCGGCCAATGCACGGCTGGCGGTCATCAGCATTGAATCGGTGACACGCGACGCACCCGCAGCGATCACGCCCAGACCGATGCCAGGGAAGATATAGGAGTTGTTACACTGCGCAATCGGGTAGGTTTTGCCTTTCCAGCTCACTGGCGCAAACGGGCTGCCGGTGGCGACCAGTGCAGCACCGTCGGTCCAGGCGATGATATCGGCCGGGGTCGCTTCGACACGTGACGTCGGGTTTGACAACGGCATCACAATCGGACGTTTACAGTGCTTGTGCATTTCACGGATGATCTCTTCGGTGAACAAGCCCGGTTGGCCGGAAACGCCAATCAGGATGTCCGGCCTGGCGTTGCGCACCACGTCCAGCAGCGAAATGGAATCACTGGTGATATCCCAGCTTTGCAGATTGTCACTCTTCTGGACCAGACGGCTCTGGAAATCGAGCAGGTTTGGCAATTTGTCGGTCAGCAGACCGAAGCGATCCACCATCAATACCCGGGCACGTGCTTCATCATCGCTCAGGCCTTCCGACTTCATCTGCGCGATGATTTGTTCCGCGATACCGCAGCCTGCTGAACCGGCACCGAGGAAAACCACTTTCTGTTCGCACAGACGGCTGCCTGCGGCGCGGCTGGCGGCAATCAGGGTGCCGACAGTGACTGCTGCGGTGCCCTGGATATCATCGTTAAAGCAGCAGATCTCATCACGATAGCGCTCCAGCAACGGCATAGCGTTTTTCTGTGCAAAATCTTCAAACTGCAACAGCACTTTCGGCCAGCGGCGTTTAACCGCCTGGATAAAATCATTCACAAATGCTTCGTACTCTTCGCCAGAAATACGAGGATGACGCCAGCCCATGTACAGCGGGTCATTCAGCAATTGCTGGTTATTGGTGCCCACATCCAGTACCACTGGCAGCGTGTAGGCCGGACTGATACCGCCACAAGCGGTATACAGCGACAGCTTACCAATTGGAATGCCCATGCCGCCGATGCCGAGGTCGCCAAGACCAAGAATACGCTCACCGTCAGTCACCACGATCACCTTCACATTCTGTTTGGTGGCGTTTTGCAGCATATCTTCGATGCGATCGCGGTTGTTATAGGAAATAAAGACACCGCGCGCGCGACGATAAATTTCCGAGAAATGTTCACAGGCAGCACCGACTGTCGGGGTGTAGATAATCGGCATCATCTCTTCCAGATGATTGTCCAGCAGACGGTAGAACAGGGTTTCGTTGGTGTCCTGGATATTGCGCAGATAAACGTGCTTGTCGTTATTGTTTTTGAAATCCTGGAATTGACGCCAGGCACGTTCTGCCTGTTCTTCAATGGTTTCAACTGCTTCGGGTAGCAGGCCATTAAGATTGAATTCATTACGTTCTTCGAGGGAGAAGGCGCTGCCTTTGTTCAACAGCGGAAATTCCAGCAGGATCGGTCCCGCGTAAGGGATATACAGCGGACGTTTACTTTCGTACTCGAGTTCCATGCAATGTTTGCTCCGGTTGCAGTGTTTTCTGGCGTGTCGCCGGGAAAGGTAACGCCAGCCTTTCTTATTGTGAAGTGATTTCTGGCGCTCGATCCTATGAAATTTCCTGCAGATGTACAGCTTTTGTTAATAAAAGGTCACAAAAGCGGTAAAAGGATCACTTAACTGCGATGGCTGACAAGATTTCTGTTGCAAAGGTATGACATCCCAGCGCTGCCAGGGTGGCGCGCGTGGCATCCTGTTGGCTGAGGGTGGCCGCCTGACACTCTGCCAGCACTGCCTGCTGCACGCTCTCCAGCGCTTCGTTATGCATATTCATCAGAATCAGGGCCGCCTGTAACGGAGGCAGGCTGGGGTTGAATGCGGCATTTTCGGCATAGCGTCCGGTAAAAATTTGCCCACTGCGGCTGCGCAGGGCGACCCCGCTGTAGCTCCGGCTGTAAGGCGCATGGCTATGATTAGCCGCCTCAATGGCGGCCTGTTGCAGGCTATCGCCCTGCAAAACAAAACCATGATTAACCGGACTGAGCAGGCGTTCAGCAATATTCAGATCTGCCGGGCCAAAGGCATCCGGCAGATAATCGCCCAGCGTGCTGATTGCCCGACCCGGCAGGCTGATGCGAATGGCGGTGCCGCTGTTCAGTTCATTCATAAACTGACGGCAGTGGCCACAGGGCGTGTAGTTGACCGTGATGGTCTCCAGCCGGGTTTCACCCCGTAGCCAGGCATGGGTGATGGCACTCTGCTCGGCATGGACCGTCTGCTGCAACGGGGCATCGCGGAACTCCATATTGGCACCGAAATACCAGGTGCCACTGATGCCACGCGCGATAGCACCCACATTAAAATTCGACACCGGCGCTATCGCACAGGAGGCTGCCAGCGGCAACAAGGCGAGGGCGAGGGCATCTGCGTCCAGACCGGTTGTTTGTTGTATCTGCGTCACTTCATGTGGCTGCACCACGCCGTGAAAATCGGCCGCGTCCAGCAAGGGTTGCAACGCCTGCTGTAAATCCTGCGGCAGGGCAGAGAAAGCGGAAGTGAATCTTGGATGCATGATGGCCTCATTACCTCGTCAGCGGCGGCGCGCCGCCTGAAGGTTTATATGTGATCTATATCGCTATGACAATGTAAGACGTTTTGCTTGTTTCAACTTTGCGAGATCTCTCGCAAGTTTCAGCCCAGCCAATGCATCAGAACCGGATACAGGAACGGTGCCAGTAACGACGTAATAATGCCGCAGATCACCAGTGCCAGAGAACTGAAAGCACCTTCCTGATAGTCAATTTCTGCCGCACGTGCGGTGCCCAGCGCATGTGAGGCATTGCCAATGGCTAAGCCGCGTGATGCCTTGCTTTTTACCTTCAGTAAATTCAGCAGCATATGACCGAACACCGCCCCCAGCACGCCGGCGATAAGTACGCAGATAGCGCTGATGGCAGGAATGCCATGCAACGAGCCGGAGACCGCCATGGCAATCGGCGTGGTGACTGATTTTGGCATAATCGTGGCCGCGATTTCCGGTGTCGCACCCAACCATAAGGCAATCGCCGTGCCGGAAATCATCGCGGTCAGGCTGCCGATAAAGCAAACGCTGATGATGGTTTTCCAGCGCGCGCGGATTTGATGCATTTGCTCATACAACGGCAATGCCAGCGCAACGACGGCCGGTTGCAGCAGCTGATTCAGCAGGGCACTGCCAGCAAAGTAACGCGCATAGGGCATATGGGTGACTAACAAAATAGGGATGACTATCGCCATCGCCACCAGCAGCGGATTAATGATGGAGATATTGATTTTCGCCGCCAGCTTACGAGCCAGAAAATAGGCCGCGAGGGTGAGGGGCAATGACCACCAGATATCACTCATCATCTGACTCCTTTAGCGTCTTCGGCCGCTGCATCCGTTCAGCGCTTAAACTCACCACCACCAGTACCAGAAAGGTGCTGACCAGGCAGGAAACCACAATGGGACCGAATTGGGCCGTCAGGATGTCGGTGTAACCCATGACGCCAACGCTTATGGGTACAAACAACAACGCCATGTAGCGAATCATTAAATGGCAGCCTGGTTTGACCCAGTCAACCGGCAGAATTTGCAGCGCCAGCAGCGTAAACAACAGCAACATACCGATGATGCTACCGGGGATAGTGATCGGGAGAAGGGCGGCAATGCCGATTCCGGCATAAAGTGCAGCGTAAATAATGACAAAGGCACGTAAATAGCGCCAGCAGACAGACAGCACGGTGGGCATGACAGGCTCCTGTTTTCTCAGGGCTTCATCATACGCATTAAGCGCTTAGCGTGCCAGAGATCACATTGCGAGACAGATTCCGGGTTTGGCGGCATTTCCAGATTTGTGCGCTAAAAGAGCATAGTCTGGTGGCCTTCATAAGGAGGTGAGGATGAAAAGATCGATTCTGCTACGCCGCGAGCTTCGCAAGAATATGACAGAGGCGGAGCTACTGCTATGGCGTTTTTTGCGTGACCGGAATTTAAGCGGGGTTAAGTTCCGTCGGCAATACGCAATCGGACGTTACATTGTCGACTTTGCCTGTATCGAGCGTTTACTGGTTATCGAGCTTGATGGTGGTCAGCATGCTGAACAATCGACGTTGCACTACGATGAAGTCAGGACAGCCTATTTGCATCGTTGCGGATGGCGGGTGATTCGCTTCTGGAATAATCAGGTGTTTTGCGAATTAGATGCGGTGATGGAGGAGATTTACCGGCAGCTTAATCCGTCACCCTCACCCTAACCCTCTCCCGCTTGCGGGAGAGGGGACGAATCGCGCCGGAGTTGCACATCTCACTCTCCCGCAAGCGGGAGAGGGCCGCACACACATCTCCCTCTCCCGCTTGCGGGAGAGGGCCGGGGTGAGGGTAACAGCAGTGTATTATTTTACCGGCATCCCTGGTTGTGCGCCGCTGTCTACCGACAACACGAACAGGTCTTTGCCACCCGGTCCGGCTGACAGCACCATGCCTTCCGACACACCAAAACGCATCTTACGTGGTGCGAGGTTGGCAACGATGATGGTCATCTTGCCGACCAGCACAGACGGGTCTGGATAGGCGGCACGGATGCCGGAGAAAATCTGGCGCTTCTCACCACCCACATCCAGCTCCAGGCGCAGCAGTTTATCCGAACCTTCCACCAGCTCAGCCTTCTCGATCAACGCTACGCGCATATCGACTTTCGCGAAGTCATCAATGGTGATGGCTTCACCAATCGGTGCATCCGCCAGTGGACCGGTAACGGCCGGTTTGTTGGCTGCGGCAGCGTCTTCTTTGGAGGCTTCGACCAATGCGTCAACTTTTGCCATCTCAATGCGGCCATACAGCGCTTTGAACGGCGCTACGTGGTGATCCAGCAGCGGTTGCTGGATCGCATCCCAGCTCAGTTCACTTTGCAGGAAAGCCTCGGCACGTGCACTCAGCGACGGCAGCACCGGCTTCAGCCAGGTCATCAATACGCGGAACAGATTGATGCCCATGGAGCAGATAGCTTGCAGGTCAGCATCACGGCCTTCCTCTTTCGCCACCACCCACGGTGCCTGTTCATCAACATAACGGTTGGCGAGATCGGCCAGCGCCATGATTTCACGGATCGCACGGTTATATTCACGGCTGGCCCAGGCTTCACCGATCTTCTCAGACGCATCGGTAAAGGTCTGATACAGCGCCGGATCGGCCAGTTCAGCCGACAGTTTGCCGCCAAAGCGTTTGGTCAGGAAGCCCGCATTACGTGACGCCAGGTTCACCACCTTGTTGACGATGTCCGCGTTGACGCGCTGCACGAAATCTTCCAGGTTGAGGTCGATATCGTCGATACGTGACGAGAGTTTCGCCGCGTAGTAATAGCGCAGGCTGTCGGCATCCAGGTGCTGCAACCAGGTGCTGGCTTTGATAAAGGTGCCACGCGATTTCGACATCTTCGCGCCATTCACCGTCACATAACCGTGTACGAACAGGTTGGTCGGTTTACGGTACTGGCTGCCTTCCAGCATGGCTGGCCAGAACAGGCTGTGGAAATAGACAATGTCCTTACCGATAAAGTGATACAGCTCGGTGGTGGAGTCTTTCTTCCAGAACTCGTCAAAATCGATATTGCCGCGTTTGTCACACAGGTTTTTGAACGAGCCCATGTAGCCGATGGGAGCATCAAGCCACACGTAGAAGTATTTGCCTGGCGCGCCAGGGATTTCAAAGCCGAAATACGGCGCATCGCGAGAGATGTCCCATTGTTGCAGACCGGACTCGAACCACTCCTGCATCTTGTTCGCTACCTGTTCCTGCAATGCGCCAGAACGGGTCCACGCTTGCAGCATTTCGCTGAACGACGGCAGATCAAAGAAGAAGTGTTCGGAATCACGCATCACCGGTGTTGCGCCAGAAACCACGGATTTCGGCTCGATCAATTCTGTCGGGCTGTAGGTCGCACCACACACTTCGCAGTTGTCGCCATACTGATCCGGCGATTTACATTTCGGGCAGGTACCTTTTACGAAACGATCAGGCAGGAACATGCCTTTTTCCGGATCGTACAGCTGAGAAATGGTGCGATTTTTGATAAAGCCGTTCTCTTTCAGACGGCCATAAATCAGCTCCGACAGTTGGCGGTTCTCTTCGCCGTGCGTCGAGTGATAGTTGTCATAGCTGATGTCGAAGCCGGCAAAGTCGGTTTCGTGCTCTTGCTTCATCTCAGCAATCATCTGCTCAGGCGCGATACCAAGCTGCTGGGCTTTCAGCATGATCGGCGTACCGTGCGCGTCGTCTGCACAGATGAAATAAACCTGATTGCCACGCATTCGCTGGTAACGCACCCAAATGTCTGCCTGGATATGCTCGAGCATGTGGCCGAGATGGATTGAACCGTTCGCGTATGGCAGCGCGCACGTTACCAGAATTTTTTTAGCGACTTGAGTCATAGTTTGCGTAGCTTTCTGTAAATGAAAAATCGGGCTTAAGATGTTAACCGAAGCACTCTCTGGCGACAACCACGGTCACATTTAGTGCCCATCTGATATTATTGAAAACACATCGCTGAAATTCAGCGCCAGAAGAAAGAGTAAGGAGCGGGGATGACTTCACTATCCCGGGAACAATATTCACCCGAGGCCCTGCGCGCCGTGGTGATGGGCGTGCTGAGTGGCTTTGAACACCCGACACTGCAACACAATCTGACCACCCTGAAAGCGCTGCGTCACGTGGCGCTACTGGATGGCAAACTGCATCTTGAGCTGGTGATGCCTTTCGCCTGGGCGAGTGCGTTTGAAGAATTAAAAGCGCAGACCAGCGGTGAACTGCTGCGCCTGACGCAGAGCAACGCTATCGACTGGCGTCTGCGCCACGACATCGCCACCCTGAAGCGGGTGAAGAATCATCCCGGTGCCACCGGGGTGAAAAACATCATCGCCGTGAGTTCAGGGAAAGGCGGTGTGGGTAAATCGAGCACGGCGGTGAATATGGCGCTGGCGCTGGCGGCAGAAGGGGCGCGCGTCGGAATCCTCGATGCGGATATTTACGGTCCGTCGATCCCCAATATGCTCGGCACAGAAAACGAACGGCCCACTTCGCCGGATGGCACCCATATGGCACCGATCATGGCGCACGGGCTGGCAACTAACTCCATTGGCTATCTGGTGACGGATGATAATGCGATGGTGTGGCGTGGACCAATGGCCAGCAAAGCGCTGATGCAGCTGTTGAATGAAACGCTGTGGCCGGATTTGGATTATTTGGTGCTGGATATGCCGCCCGGTACCGGCGATATCCAGCTGACGCTGGCGCAAAACGTGCCGGTTACTGGCGCGCTGGTGGTCACCACGCCGCAGGACATTGCGCTGATTGATGCCCGGAAAGGGATTGTGATGTTCGAGAAGGTCAACGTGCCGGTACTTGGCGTGGTGGAGAATATGAGCATCCACATCTGTAGCGAATGCGGTCATCATGAGCCAATCTTTGGCACTGGCGGTGCGCAAAAGCTGGCGCAGGACTATAACACCCGCCTGCTGGCTCAACTGCCACTGCATATTAATTTGCGTGAGGATCTCGATGATGGTGAACCCACGGTGATCCGTCGTCCCGACAGCGAATTTACGGCGCTGTATCGCCAACTGGCAGGCCGTGTCGCCGCCCAGCTTTACTGGCAGGGGGAAGTGATCCCTGGCGATATCGCTTTCCGCGCGGTTTAACGGGTCAGACTCCGCTGGTGCCTGTCGCCAGCGGATAGTGCATCAACAGATATTTCCCCTGTTCGCTTTCGCCCTGCGCCACCTTTTGCCAGCCATGGTGCAGGTAAAACCGCTGCGCCGGCAGATTTAGCAGCAAACATTTCAACGCGCCGGTACTGGTAAAACGCGCCTGGACGGCTTGCAGCAACGCGCTGCCGACGCCCTGGCCCTGAAAAGCCGGATCGACATACAGGCTGTGCAGGAAATTATCATTGTCCAGCACCCCGGCAAAACCGGCACGATGCCCCTCCACTTCTGCCACCAGCACAGTTTCACCGAGGATCACCCGGTCAAAATCTTCCAATTGCCACTCTTCACCCTTGAGCCAGGTCCAGTTGGATCGGCGGGTCGCGAGAAACAGCGTGCGTAGAAAAGGGCGATCAGCTTCCTGAAAAAATCGAATAAGCACAGATAAACTCCAACAGGCGATTACCTCAAAAGTAGCAGCGATGCGGTAAAAAGATAAACCACGTTAAATCAAGGTGATTTCTGTGTAGAATGCCGCGGCAGGCCGCACCCTTCGGGCCTTACCGCGTTTGATAGCTTTTGTTTATCTAATTGATAACGGCTGCATATTAGATGTTGGCCCGAAAATTATGTAACCTGCATCACATCTTTTAACGGAGGTCACCCGATGTCTATCATTAACACCAAAATTAAACCGTTCAAAAACGCAGCATTCAAAAACGGCGAATTTATCGACGTAACCGAGAAAGACGTTGAGGGTAAATGGAGTGTTTTCTTCTTCTACCCAGCTGACTTTACCTTCGTTTGCCCGACCGAACTGGGCGACGTGGCTGATCATCACGAAGAATTCCAGAAACTGGGCGTAGATATCTACTCTGTTTCTACTGACACCCACTTTACCCACAAAGCCTGGCACGGTTCTTCTGAAACCATCGCGAAAATCAAATACGCGATGATCGGTGACCCGACTGGCGCACTGACCCGTAACTTCGAAATCATGCGTGAAGCAGAAGGTCTGGCAGATCGTGGCACCTTCATCGTTGACCCGGAAGGCATCATCCAGGCTATCGAAATCACTGCAGAAGGCATTGGCCGTGACGCATCTGACCTGCTGCGTAAAGTGAAAGCAGCCCAGTACGTGGCTTCTCACCCAGGTGAAGTGTGCCCGGCTAAATGGCAGGAAGGCGACGCGACACTGGCTCCGTCACTGGACCTGGTTGGCAAAATCTAAGCAACCTCCCAGCTCTTCGATTTTTCTCCAATCGGGTGCTACGGCACCCGATTTTTCGACCAGCAACAGGAACTTATTATGCTCGACACCAATTTAAAAACCCAACTCAAGGCGTACCTTGAGAAATTAACGAAACCGGTTGAGTTAATTGCCACACTGGATGATGGCGCCAAATCTACAGAGATTCGGACCCTGCTGGCAGATATCGCGACCCTGTCTGACAAAGTCAGCTTCCGCGAAGAGAACGATCGTCCGGTACGTAAACCTTCGTTCCTGATTACTAACCCTGGCAGCCACAGCGGTCCGCGTTTTGCCGGTTCGCCGATGGGCCACGAATTTACTTCACTGGTACTGGCTTTACTGCAGACCGGTGGACACCCTTCTAAAGAAGCGCAAAGCCTGTTGGATCAGGTTGCCTCGCTGGAAGGTGAGTTCCATTTCGAAACTTATTATTCCCTGTCATGCCACAACTGCCCGGATGTAGTGCAGGCGCTGAACCTGATGGCGATCCTCAATCCGAACGTCAGCCACACCGCAATTGACGGTGGCATGTTCCAGAATGAAATCACCGATCGCAACGTAATGGGCGTCCCGGCGGTGTTCCTGAACGGCAAAGAGTTCGGTCAGGGCCGCATGAGCCTGGCGGAGATCGTTGGCAAAGTCGATACCAACGCTGACAAACGCGCGGCGGAAGAGCTGAATAAACGTGATGCTTATGAAGTGCTGATCGTCGGTAGTGGTCCGGCGGGTGCCGCGGCGGCGATCTACTCGGCGCGTAAGGGCATCCGCACTGGCCTGATGGGTGAGCGTTTTGGTGGTCAGGTACTGGATACCGTCGACATCGAAAACTACATCTCTGTGCCAAAAACCGAAGGCGCGAAGTTGGCCGGTTCGCTGCGTGCCCACGTTGATGATTACGATGTGGATGTGATCGACACGCAAAGCGCGATCAAACTTATCCCTGCCGCCAAAGAAGGTGGTCTGCATGCGATTGAAACCGCATCGGGTGCGGTGCTGAAATCACGCAGCATCATCCTGGCGACGGGTGCCCGTTGGCGCAACATGGGCGTGCCGGGTGAAGAAGAATATCGCACCAAAGGCGTAACCTACTGCCCGCACTGTGACGGTCCGCTGTTTAAAGGTAAGCGTACCGCTGTGATCGGTGGCGGTAACTCCGGTGTTGAAGCGGCGATTGACCTTGCCGGTATCGTGGAACACGTGACGTTGCTGGAATTCGCCAGCGAGATGCGTGCAGATAAAGTGTTGCAGGACAAACTGCGCAGCCTGAAAAACGTGGATGTGATCCTCAACGCACAGACCACTGCAGTCAAAGGCGACGGCAGCAAGGTGACCGGTCTTTCCTGGATCGATCGCAACACCCAGACCAGCCATGATATTGCACTGAGTGGCATCTTCGTTCAGATCGGTCTGCTGCCAAACACCACCTGGCTGGAAGGCGCGGTTGAACGTAACCGTATGGGTGAGATTATTATTGATGCCAAATGCGAAACCAGCCTGAAGGGCGTATTCGCTGCGGGCGACTGCACCACGGTGCCGTACAAGCAGATCATCATTGCCAGCGGTGAAGGGGCGAAAGCGTCACTGAGTGCCTTTGATTATCTGATCCGCACCAAACCGGCTGAATAAGTTTTCTTGCGATAGCCACGCAACCGCCCCGCAACCTGTGTTGCGGGGCTTTTTTTATCGCTGGCGCTACCGGATAAAATAACGCGGTTGCTGCTGACGAGCGATTGGTCAAAACGAATCAGACAGAGGCCAAAAATAAGAGGGCTAAAGTGGAGCCACCCGGCAGAACGGATGACTTAATGTCTTGAACAGATAGGCTATCGCAGCAATATTGCCACAGATTGAATATCTTGCAGATTACCATGCCATCCCATTGCGGCAGCCTGAAATCCACCTTTTACTGACCGCTTATCCCAGCCAACGACGTGCTTCTGCATCGCTAATATCGCGGTAATAGATGCGATGAATCCGTTCACCACAGCCTTTGCAATGCGCATGGACATGGGTTGAGTGGTAATGACGACCAGAGGGTGAAACGGCACCTTTACGAGAAACCGTAATATTGCGCCATTTATGGGCATGCGGAATAAAACTGAATAATTTTAATTTCATCATGTCTGCCGGAATTATAAGTTATTAGTCCGGAGCGAAATTAGGCCGTTTTTTGCTCTGTAGTGATTTGATATTAATCAACTTACAGTGATGTCGATCCCATTTCTTTATTGTTTGTTATTCATAAATAAAAATAAGTGACCTGGCTTGATGTGTATCGGTAAGGTTTTTTGATCTTGTCTATTTTAATTATTTAATCTGTCTAACTATTAGTGGTTAATTTATTGTGCCAGCTCTTTTTTGATTTTTCAGGTGGTGAACGGTAATTTGCGCTGGACCCGTTATCGCAGGTCTGTCGATGTCTGGCCTGAATTGATCCAGCGCAATGTAATGATTACAGCATCTCTTCGCGGCTGGTCCGCTTACCGTCTGGGCTGAGACTACGCACCATCACCTTGTCGTTAGCGCCAATCTCAGGATGTATCTGCGGGTTATAATCCAGCCAGTTGCTGCCGTTATCGATACTGTATTGCAGCGGCAGACCGGGTAGGGCGACGTTCATTTCCAGCTTGCCTTCTACAATGCGGGCACCGGGCACCGGCAAACGGTAATGGATACCGGCTTTATCCATTTTGCCGAGTTCGCGTTGTCCCAGCAGGTTGGCAAAACGTTGCCAGTCGCGATTGAGCTGTCGCTGATTGACGTGATGGGTTTCGCCACCTTTAAAGTTGCGACCTTGCTGATAATCCAGCTCCCAATTGGCGCGATGCCAGCCACGTTCAGCCACGGATAGCAGGCGGGGGAAGATCATATATTCCATCTGCTGATCGGTACGCACGGTTTCGCTCCACAGCTGGGCAGAGAGGCCATAAGCGCCACCCCAGGGTTTCTCCGAGGTGGTGGCAAACGTGTTGCCATCGCGGTCGACCGATGTTTCCGCATTTTGCGGCAGGTTATCAGGTGCGAAACTGAACATCTTACGCTCATCACTGAAACGGGTTCCCCAGTAATAACCGCGTTCCAGCGGGTTGACCTCATACGGGAAGTCCATGTAGACGTAATCTGGATTGGAAATGATCACATCGTAATTTTTCTGCGTCCAGTCGTTGGCGCTGGCAAAACCGCCCCAGTAGAGGGTATCCCAGAAATTCACGCGGGTGCGGGAGGTGGCAAAGGCCTGCGCGTTGGCCGCATCTTTCAGACCATCCTGCCATGCCTGCATCACCGGGATACCATGCGCCTTCACCAACTGGCTAACTTCCAACGCGAAGTGACTCGGCAGATGTTCCAGATCCTGTACCTTGCCGGACTTCACCAGAGCCTGGCAAACCTGAGATTTCGCCCAAGGCTTGTCCTCTTTGCTCTGGTCGAGAATACCTTTGCCCGGTTCCGGATGTTTGCTGTCGGTATAACCTGCGCCAAGGCGAATGTTTTTCGCTTCATCGCCGCCAAAATGCCAGGTGGTCAGCGGCTGGCCGGCTTCACGATGCATACGCTGGATCTCACCGATCACCTTATCCACAAAGCGTTGCGACGAGTCGAGGCAAGGATTGAGATAACTGGTGCGATCGTACAGTTGAACTGACGTGGTGTTAGAACTATCGGTGGGATCGACCAGACGGAATTCGCTCGCTTCAAGGGGTTTACCGGCCTTCATCAGAGCGTTATAGCGCGCTTCCATTGCGATGACCGCTGCACGGGCGTGCGCGGGCATATCGATTTCCGGGATCACTTCAATATTGCGTGCCTGGGCATATTTTACGATATCGATGTAGTCGGCGCGGCTGAAATACCCGCTGCCATTGTTATCGCTAAATGGACCGGAACCGAGTTGCGGCACCAGACAGCGTTGTTCGCTCAGATCGTGGCAACGTTTACTGCCGACATCCGTCAATTCCGGCAGGCCTGGGATTTCAATGCGCCACCCCTCATCGTCACTCAAATGGAAATGGAATTTGTTCATCTTCCATGCGGCCATCTGATCCAGCATTGTGAGCACCGCTTGTTTACTGTGGAAATTACGCGCGACATCGAGGAACGCTCCACGATAGGCAAAGCGTGGGGCATCCTGCGCTTCCAGCGTGGCGATCACCGGTTTGCCTTCAGCCGGTATCAGAGACAGCAACGACATCAGCCCATAGAAAACCCCTGCGGTATCGTAGCCGACGATATCAGTACCGCGTGGGGTGATGTTTAACTGATAAGCGCCCGACACCGCCTCTTCGCCCTGGAAGTGCCGGGCATCAATTTGCGTCGTAATACCATATCCTGTTGGGTTCTGATGAATCCCCAACAGGTAAAAACGTTGTTGAACCGCCGCCGCCTGGTTGGTCGGCAGGGTATCCAACCGGAGTGTGACGCCCTGGCTCAGGTCAACATCAGCCGTATGGATTTTCACCGCGCGTGGCGTTGGCGTAATTTGCCCACGTAATGAAGCCGCTGGCAGCAGGTTGATATCGGCATTTTTCGCGAAGCGACTGGTGGGCTGCATCAGTACGTTTTTATCATCAGCAGTGCGTTTCCATTGATCGCCAAACGGCAGCACGAAATCGGCTAAATTTTCGGTGTTGGTGCTGGTGATAATCTTGGGGGATGCACCTTCTGCGCTGACGTACCAGCGGGGCATCACATCGGTAATAAACAATTGCCAGTATTCATTCACGATAGGAATGTCTACCGTTGCTCCGGCGGCAAAGCCGGTGAACTTATCGGTGGGTTCCAGCCGGGTTAAATCTCCGACAATATGCGTCATCTTAAACTGGTCGTTATCAACGCGCAGCGTCTCATGCACGTTGCTCATATAAATCGCCCAGTTTTTGCTGGTGATGGCCGGGCCATGGTTGGTTAATTTGATGGTCGCCCGGTTACACGATGCCCAGTCAGCGCCCAGTTGCGCGCAATCTACGCCATGGCTGGCGGCCTGATTATCGGTGATTTGGTACTGCACCCCGAACTGGCTGATTTGGTCCACGACTTGCTGCTGATTGTGCGGTACGGCACTACAGGCGGTGATGCCCATCATACTGAGTGCCAGAAAGCTTAACTGTAACGTTTTCATGCGGTTATCCTTATGCATGGATGACAAAAGCAGGCAGTGCCCGCTCAGGGTCAGAAAATGGTAAACGGCGCTATGACCATAAATTTGATGTCTTTCTCATCCTGAAAGATATTGCCGTAGCCACCGCTGTAGCTGGGCAGGTCGCTATGGTTGTCATATTGGGTGTAATGCAATTTGAACTGCGTACCTTTGGCGCGTGTATCCTGCAAGGTATACACCAGGTCAAGACTCCAGGCGGACTCTGTCAGCCGCTGCTGCTGGTTGTAGATGGGATTGGTGGAAGGTCTTGCATCCCAGCCATAGGCGTAGGAGCCTCCCACCTGCCAGCCGGGCAGCTGCCAGTGGCCGAGGTCTGCCATCACTCCTGCAAACACCGCTTTTTCGCCGTTGGCGTTCCAGTCCGAGCGTGAATCCCACCATACGTCCATCCGGCCATTAGAGCTGGCGTAAGCCGGGGTCATCCGTTGTAAAAAGAAGCCCTGATTGCCTTCGGCTTTTACCCAGGTGCCTTCCAGGCGGAAATCAAATGCGCCAAGGGTGTAGCCGAACGTCATCGCCTGGAGCCAGGCTAAACCGTCATACACATTGTTGACGTTGCTGCTGCCTCCACCTTCGCGATCCTGTGCCCCATAAAATTGATAACTGGTGCGTAATGGCGAGCCTGCCAGCGGCAATTGATACGACGCTTTCGCGAAGTATTGGTCCATGTAGTCAGCGGCCTGACCGTAAGCCCCCTCCAGCACCAGACTGTTTTTAAAATCGTACTTCGCGCCAAAAGATTGCAGCCACGGAATGTCGGTGGTGCCGTCCGCTTTGCGGAAGTTGTACATATGTTGGTACCAGGGGGCCTTGTATTGATCGGTCCACATCCATGAGAAGGAGAGTGCGCCTGCATCATCGAAGTCATAGGTGGTTCCGGCTTCCACACCACGATACGTTCCCGGCAGGAAACTCCAGTGAGGTGCCAGCAGCGTTTGGCCAGAGGGTTGCAGATAACCCGCACGTAACCAGTAATCCTGCCATTGAGTTTTCAGTGCGGCTTTGTAGAAGCTGACCCCGCTTTTGTCGCCGGTCCATTGTTCATCCCAGCGATTGCTGGCGTCACTGAAACCGATTTCGTTGGGTGCGGCTGGCCCGCCATTCGTCAACTCCAGCGCGCCATAAGCGGCGAGGTCAAGGCCGATGAAATTTGCCAGATAGCCAGACGAAAAATCGAGGCTGGCATTGCCGGTTGCATGGTGCAGGTTGGCATCATACTGACCGTACTTA
Source organism: Pantoea sp. At-9b (assembly GCF_000175935.2). Lineage (NCBI taxonomy): Bacteria > Pseudomonadati > Pseudomonadota > Gammaproteobacteria > Enterobacterales > Erwiniaceae > Pantoea > Pantoea sp. At-9b. The sequence goes on along the minus strand of NC_014837.1, from coordinate 2,874,781 downwards.
CCGTGTTGGGGGTCCATTTCTTTACGATCACGCTGGCGTTGCCAGTAATAGAGGCCACCGGTAAGGGATGCGTCATCAATGAAGCCTTCCGCTAAAGCGGGGGAGACAGGGACAAACGATGTGATGAGTAGTGCGGCAGTTATGGCGGTGGCGAGCGACGTGCGAACAGTTCTGCGCATGATAAATCCTCCGTGATAATTCCTGTGGTGATGATGCTTTCCATTTACTGTTACTTCATGTAACCAGTGCGCTGATGCTATTTTTCGCTGCGCGAATTATCAATGCTGATCATTAGGATTTATGACGCAGGACGCAAAATAAGCATTTAATGCAATAAAATCATAATGTTAATTAAATGTTGTTTTTGTGTGTTGATTGTTTGCCAGTGCCCGGCTCTGTTGATGCGCTAAAAGCAGAAACAATCGCAACCTCCAGAGGCAGCAAAAAGTTCTATTTTGTTGTGCCTTGGTATAGTGACTATACCTTGATATCGTCAGCTATATTGTCTAGGATTTTTTGCGGAAGCCAGCGCTGTGCTGGCTCCTGGCCTTAAGTAGAGGCTGTGAGGCAGTCATCGAACGACTAACATTCTTCGGTAAAGCTAACGAGTTACTCTTCTTAAGAAGCGATAGTCATGTTTTCAGGATTAACCTCAGGAGCTGCAAAATGGCTGATGATTTAAAGAGAAAACAACCGGAAGACAAACGCTTTATTAGTCTCAGTGAAACCTGGGAAGTTGAGTATTGGACGCATACCCTGGAGGTCAGCGCGACACAATTACGCACCGCGGTTGCAAACGTCGGTAATGGTACTGAGAAAGTTAAGCAGTATCTGAATCAGTATTTGCGTAATTAAGTCTCCTGTCCCGGTATCTGACTAACCCCGTTCTGCGGGGTTTTTTATTACTTATGGTTTTTCAGGTTAAGTTTTCAATCTGATGAAATGGCACAGACTTAAACAGGTAGCCTTGCAGTCCCCATATCTGGGCAACTTTTAATGCTTCCATATGCAGCCGGTTCTCGATGACGGCACACTGTTGATTTAATAGGGTTCGTGTGTTGCTCAAATCCCATGATGAAATCACAACTTCTGGATTCAATGGCCTTTTCTCATCCGAAACCAGGCGGGTCAGGAGTTCTATGCCGAGTAATTTTTCATCAATATTGACTATCGGTTCTGCAATAAATCCTATGTTCATACTGTCCCTCATTCCCTGTGTAACAAGCTGATAATGAACCTTTAAAATTGACTAATCAATATTTTCGATCAATAATTGAAAAATGATCGAGAATAACGATCATTTGTAACATCATGAATTTATTTCATTTTTATAAAATTTACACATTTATGTATTGACATTTCAATATTTTACATTGCGATTTGTGCAGTACCTTGATTCCAAGGAGTGATAGGGAAGATGGTGTGGAAGAAGAGAACCGCAAGTCCCCGTCCTGGTGCCAGGATGGTTGGTTGTTGACAGAACAGCAGCGTCGATTTATTGAATCATTTCCTGAAAACATGCAAATTCATCATGCTGTTAATTACTCAGGTTGTCATATTAAGAAAATGAGATGTGACAAGCGAAAGGAGCAATAAAAAGACGGTAGCGCTTTTAATTTTGTAATCATATCGAAGTTGAAATGATGAAATATTAAAAATGAATAAAGTTATCAATGTGTTGATTTCGCTGGAAAGGTTACGGGTTAACAAACACAGTTCTCGCGAAGAGCTCAGAAAGCAGCTATTTAAATTGGAGAACTCCTCGGCAGCGATCTCTGATGAAATAGAGAGAATCAGAAGAATTAAGCATCAGGCAGAGTTTTCTTCCGCCCCGGTTAAGGGAGGAGAGATATCAAGGTTGGCTTTACATATTTTTTCTATTTTGGCTACGGGTGTTTCCTGGCCTTTTGTTCAGAAATGGCTGGGGTTCTGATTTAATTGCTTTGATATTCTATCTTGTCACATTTAATGATTGCTGCATCCTGGCTTTCTTCAATGCTATATGGGTGGCGTTGGATCTTTGATGTGGTGAGTTTTTTTAATTTATTGTTTTGTATGGGTTTGGTGTGGTGGTTGCAATGGTTTTTATATAAGGGATTGATTGTTGTTTTATAGCGACGCTATGGTGCAAAAGATGATAGTGACTAATGTTGAGAATGGGAAGTACAGGACGATATCTTCCGGAAGCCTGAGAATATTAATTTATTTGACTGGCGCAGTACGAGAGGTCTGTGCTGACAAAAAACAAGAAGGGTGTTTTTTCTTTACACAGAAACAAATTGGTAGCGCACTGGGGTATTCTGCAAGTTGGGCTAACATCCATCTGAGGCCGCTTATCTACATTGGACTGGTCGAAGTCCGGCGTACCGGAAGAGCATCAGTGTTTCGGGTGAGTAAGAATTTTAGGATAACGGATCTCTGTTAATTGTAACCTTGAGAAAACTTAATCATCATTTGCAGAGAACGGGTTATGGTTGGCCCGGTGGTTTTAACTTAATACAATTACCCAGCAGTTATTTGCGCCTTTCTGTGCTGCGAGAAAATGAATCCGGTCAGGTAAGCTTGCTTTGCCAGTCGCATTTCCCTTATTCTTGATAAAAGTAAAGAGAGTGTTGCTTTACTCAATGACTAGGGGTGCCGTTTACGGCTGAGAAATACCCTTCGAACCTGATCTGGATTAATGCCAGCGTAGGGAAGTCAGATGCCTGACCGCATTCGCCTTCTTGATCGCCGGTTGGGAGCCTTATGAAACACCCTAACCTTCTTTCCTCCGCGCAGCTCGCGCAGTCACTTCAATTACTCCATCAGCATGCGCCCTTAGTGCACTGCATGACCAATGACGTGGTGCAGACGTTTACCGCCAATGTGCTGCTGGCGTTACGTGCTTCACCCGCCATGGTGATCGACGTCGAGGAGGCCGCGCAGTTCAGCGCTGTTGCTGATGCTTTGCTCATCAATGTTGGTACTCTGACACGCGAGCGCAGCATCGCTATGCTGGCCGCGGTTGAGGCGGCAAATCGTGCCGCTACACCCTGGACGCTCGATCCGGTTGCTGTCGGTGCGTTAACCTTGCGCACCGAATTTTGCCAGCAGCTGTTAAACCAGCAACCGGCGGCTATTCGTGGCAATGCATCGGAGATTCTTGCTCTGGCAAACCAGGCGGCGGGTGGACGCGGCGTTGACAGTTTGCATCAGGCTGATGCCGCACTGAGTGCCGCGCAACAGTTGGCAAGCGATTACCACTGCATCGTGGCGGTTACCGGGGAGGTGGATTACGTCACTGATGGTCAGCATACCTTTGCCATTCCTGGCGGTAGCGCATTAATGACACGTGTCGTGGGAACGGGCTGTGCACTGTCGGCGGTGGTGGCGGCGTTCGCCAGTCTGCCGGGCGATCGTTTGCAGCATGTGGCGGCCGCCTGCCGCGTGATGTCGCTGGCCGGTGAAAGGGCGGCTCATCAGGCGCAGGGACCAGGCAGCTTTGTGGCCGCTTTTCTTGATCAGTTGTGGACGCTGGAGGTGGCACCATGAAACAGATCAACGCCCTGACCATTGCCGGCACCGATCCCAGTGGTGGTGCAGGCATTCAGGCTGATCTCAAAGCGTTCTCGGCATTAGGCGCTTATGGCACCAGCGTGATCACCGCGCTGGTGGCGCAGAACACCTGTGGTGTGCAGGCGGTATATCGTATCGACCCGGCTTTTGTCGGCGCGCAGTTGGATTCGGTGCTTGATGATGTGCGCATCGACAGTGCGAAAATCGGTATGCTGGCGGAAACGGCGGTGGTGGAGATTGTCGCTGACAAGCTGAAGCGTGCCAGCCTGCCGTTTGTGGTCCTCGACACCGTTATGATTGCCAAAAGCGGTGACGCGTTGTTGTCACCCGATGCCATCGCCAGCCTGCGTGAGTTGTTGCTACCGCAGGTCTCGCTGATCACCCCGAATTTACCGGAAGCCGCGGCATTGCTTGGCCGCAGCGTGGCGCAGGATGAGAAGACGATGCTGATGCAGGGCGATGCATTGCTCGATCTCGGCTGTGAAGCGGTACTGATGAAGGGAGGACATCTGAGTGATGCTGAGAGTCCGGACTGGCTCATCACCCGCAACGGACGCCAGCGTTTTACCGCGCCGCGTGTCAACACTCGCCACACGCACGGCACCGGTTGTTCGCTGTCAGCTGCGCTGGCGGCCTTGCGTCCGCGGCATGATGACTGGGCGGCGACAGTGTCCGAGGCCAAGGCGTGGTTGCAGCAAGCGCTACTGCATGCGGATGCTCTGGAGGTAGGAAAAGGTATTGGGCCGGTGCACCATTTTCATCGTTGGTGGTAGGGCGTAACGCCCAATTGCCATTTTTTGCCTGCGCATCTGTCTGAAAAATGGAGTCAGCAATTTGCCAGTCTGGCGTATCCCGGTCCAGGCTGTTGGGGGCGAATCGGCAGGTGCCGGTTCCAATCCAGCCATTTATCAGGAGCTAGTATGACGGACATCGTTCAGTTATTGGGCAAAGAAGCGGATAGCCTTCTTCAACATCGCTGCATGACCATTCCAGCGGAAAGCCTTTATTTGCCGGGCGCGGATTATGTTGATCGCGTCATGACCGATAACAATCGTTCTCCTGTTGTATTACGTAATATGCAAACGCTGTACAACACTGGCCGTCTGGCGGGCACTGGCTATCTGTCGATCCTGCCGGTGGACCAGGGGGTTGAACACTCCGCAGGAGCGTCGTTTGCTGCCAATCCTCACTACTTCGACCCGAAAAATATTGTTGAGCTGGCAATTGAAGCCGGCTGCAATTGCGTGGCGTCCACCTATGGCGTGCTGGCTTCGGTCGCGCGTCGTTATGCGCACCGAATTCCGTTTATGGTGAAGCTGAACCACAATGAGACGCTAAGCTACCCGACACAATACGATCAGACGTTGTACGCCAGCGTCGAGCAGGCGTTCAATATGGGTGCCATCGCGGTCGGGGCCACCATCTACTTTGGCTCTGAGCAATCACGTCGTCAGATTGAAGAGATCTCTGCGGCATTCGAACGTGCGCATGAACTCGGCATGGTGACCGTGTTATGGGCTTACCTGCGCAATAACGGTTTCAAGAAAGATGGCGTGGATTACCATGCCAGTGCCGATTTAACCGGCCAGGCCAACCATCTGGCAGCCACCATTGGCGCAGATATCGTGAAGCAGAAAATGGCAGAAAATAATGGCGGTTATACCGCAGTGAATTTCGGCCACACCGATGAGCGCGTTTACAGCAAGTTGACCACGGAAAACCCCATCGACCTGGTTCGCTACCAACTGGCGAACTGTTATATGGGTCGTGCCGGGTTAATTAACTCCGGTGGTGCTGCCGCAGGGGCAACCGATGTGGCCGAGTCTGTGCGCACGGCGGTGATTAACAAACGCGCCGGTGGCATGGGGCTGATTCTGGGGCGTAAAGCATTCAAGAAGTCGCTGAAAGAGGGCGTAGAACTGATTAACGCGGTGCAGGATGTCTATCTGTCCAAGGATGTCACCATCGCATAATTAAACCTGGGTTACTGGTCATTTCGCGTCGTAGCGGCGCGATTTATCGCGCGCCCTTTAAAACCGCGCGATAAATCGCACCGCTACGGCACATCATGTGGTTTAAGGTGCCTCAAACCACTCGCTATTGCGTTCCGCAATCGGCGTAATGGTCATTATCATCTCCTGCAAATGGCGACGCATGGCGGATTCTGCGGCCTCGACGTCATGCGCCTTCAGTGCCGCATAAATCTCTTCATGCTGTTGAATCAAGTTCTCCGGCGGAGAAACTTCGCTCAGCGTCAGAAAGCGCACGCGGTCCATGGTCGCCTTGATGTTTTCCACCGTTTCCCAGGCCAGCAGACAGTTAATACTTTCCGCAATCAGGCGGTGGAACTCATCGTCGAGGGCGAGAAAAGCCTGGCTGTCGTGACGTTCGGCCGCTAAACGTTGCAACTGGAGGTTATGTTCCAGCGCCATCAGGGCGACGGGGGCAATCTCCTGCGCGGCTCTGCGTACCACGGCGATTTCCACCGCTTCGCGGATAAAACGGCCATCGGCGACGCGTTGAGCGGAAATCTTGCGTACAAAGGTGCCACGCTGCGGCAATACCTGCACCAGGCCAGCTTCTGCCAGCTTAATAAAGGCTTCGCGCACCGGCTGACGTGAGACGTTAAAGCGCGCAGAAACCTCTTTTTCCGACAGCAGCGAGCCAGGATGAATGGCACAGGTGACGATGTCCCGGCGCAGATAGCGATAAATCTGCTGGTTCACCGGTTCGCTGGTGGTGATGGTATAGGCAATTGACATGCAGCAATATCCGTATTTATGGCTGGTACACACCAGCCCTTATGGGAAAGATTCAGTCTAATCAGCACGCTGCATCTGCGCTACCAGTTTGTTGCAGGCGTTAACCCTGTCGCGTGAGGGCATGCACCGTGGCACGCGCCCCCTCGGCACACAGTTGCTGATAAAGCTGCGTCACACGCGTCACGAAGCCCGCGTGTTGCAGTAAATCTTCGCCGAACACCGCTTTCAGCCCCAGCAAGGCACGGACACGCGCAGCACCCTCATCACTGGTCGCGACAATCCGCGCCAGTTCCTCTTTCAGCGGGTCACGAATCTCAATTGGCTGACCATGTTCATCGACACCGCTGACATAGCGCATCCAGCCTGCGACCCCCAACAGTAAAAAGTCACAGTCAGAGCCATTGCGCAGATGCCAGCGCACGCTATCCAGCATGCGCTGCGGCAGCTTCTGCGTGCCGTCAGTGGCAATCTGATACGTGCGATGTTTGATGGCGCGGTTTTCATAACGGGCAATCAGTGAATCGGCATAGGCAGCCAAATCAACCCCAGTGGTGCGCAGCGTCGGAGCCTGATCTTGCATCATCAACGCGCGGGCAGCGCTGCGGTAATGAACATCGGCCATACAATCGCTGATATGCTCATAGCCCGCCAGATAACCGAGGTAAGCCAGAAAGGAGTGGCTGCCATTCAGCATGCGCAATTTCATCTCTTCGAACGGCAGCACATCGGGCACCAGCTCAGCACCGGCGTTTTCCCACGCCGGGCGGCCACTGACAAAGTTATCCTCGATCACCCACTGGAAAAAGGGTTCGGCTTCCACCGCCACCGGGTCCTGGCTGCCCAGACGGGCTGCCAGCGTTGCAAACGCCTCATCGGTCATCGCCGGGACGATACGATCCACCATGGTGGAAGGGAAGGTGATATGGCGCGTGATCCACTCCGCCAGATCAGCACTGTGCCGCTCTGCCAGCTGTACGATCACGTTGCGTGTCACATGACCATTCTCTGGCATGTTATCGCAGGACATCACGCTAAAGGGCGGCAGCTGGCGTTCGCGACGACGGATAATTGCCGCCAGAATCAGGCCCGGCAATGAGTTCGGCTGCTGCGGATGCGCCAGATCGTGGACGATATCGGGATGATCCGGGTTGAGATTGCCACTGGCGGGCAGGTGGCAGTAGCCTTTTTCGGTGACGGTCATGGAGACAATCGCCACGTCTGGCTGACACATGGCCTCAATGACGGCGTCAATCCCGTCACCTTTGCCGTGCAGCGCGGCGGTCACCACGCCAATCACCCGGGTATGCAGGCTGTCATCAGCCATTTCGGTCAGGGTGTAGAGCAAATCTTGCTGGCGCAACGCCTGAATTAACGCGCCGCTGTTGAGGTTCACCTCGCAATAACCCCAGTCGCTGCCCTGCGCTGCCAGCTTGTCAGTCGCCAGTGCCTGATGGGCACGATGAAAAGCGCCAAACCCGATGTGTACCATGCGGGTTTTCAACTGACTGCGATCATAGTTTGGCCGCTGTACGTCGGCGGGAAGCCTGTCAATCTCTAACATAATCATTCCTTTTAGCAAACGGGGCGGAGAGCCACCCCGTAATGGTCAATCGTTTAGGCTGAGACGGGTTTGTTGCTGGTTTTCGGGCTGCGGATAACAAACAGCACCAGCAATGCGCCCAGACCGGCGACGATACCCGCCAGAATGAAGGCGCTATCAAACTTGCCTGTATGCTGGACGATAAAACCGGTAACGATAGGGCCGATAATGCCTGACAGGCTGCCGATCAGATGAATAAAGCCACTGATGCTGCCAACACGGCTTTTGTGCACCACGTCCTGAATAATCGCCCAATAAATTGCGCCGGTGATGTAGAGGAAGAAGATGGAGATCGACATCATGATCACCGCTGAATTCACTTCTTTTATCGTACCGGCCAGCGCGACACAAATTGCCGCTGCCAGCAGTGAGACCACCAGCACAATTTTGCGTGACAACAGTAACTTACCGGTAATATTGAAAATCTTATCGGAGATCCAGCCACCCAATGCCAGGCCGACGAAACCGACAATCCACGGGATCATGGTGGTGATACTCATGGCTTTAATATCCAGACCATGTGCCTGCACCAGATAGGCCGGGAACCAGCTCAGGAAGAAAAACAGGATGTAGTTGTAGCAGAAGAAGGCGAAGGCGGTGACCAGGATGATTGGCTGGCGCAGGTAATAACCCATACCGTGCGCGGCACCGGACAGGTCGGCTTCTTCGCCGGGCTGTTCCGCTTTCAATTTTTCGACCAGCGCGCGTTCTTCGGGCGACACGCGTTTGCTTTTTGCCGGGTTGTCAGCAGCAAAGAAGAACCAGATGGCCATCCACACCAGACCAATCAGGCAAATTGCCACAAAGGCGGGACGCCAGCCGAATGACAGCGCCAGATAACCGATAATCGGCCCGGCGACCGCACCACCCAGTGGCGAACCGGCACTCAACAGACCCATCGCGGTAGCGGCCTGTTTTTTCGGGAACCAGCCGTTGATGGCTTTATTCGCCGAGGCGCAGATCGGGCCTTCTGCCATGCCGAACAGCACGCGCAGAATCATCATCGACCAGAAGCCGGTGGCCAGCGCCGTCATCCCGCAGAACAGCGACCACATGCCGACCGCAGTGCCGAGTACGATGGTCGGGCCGAATTTATCGGTCGCAAGACCACCGATAAAGTTAAACAGCGCATAGCCGAAGAAGAAACTGCCGAAAATCATGCCGAATTGTTCAGCATTGATCATCAGATCTTTTTCCACCAGCGGTACGGTCAGGGACAGGGCAATACGATCGAGGTAGTTGATCATATAAACCAGAAATAACAGCAGTACGAGGGTCCAGCGCAGATTCTTCAACATAGAAACTCCGACATCTTACTTTATTGTATTGTTGCCGGCGGGTACGCACCGGCAAGAGGACACCTGGTGTGAAGGTTAACTCAACCCATGTGCAGAATCACTTTGCAGCAGGTGCGTGGGTCTTTTTCGAACAAGGTCATGGCACGTTCAATATCTGCCAGCGGGAAATAGTGCGTGACCAGCTTCTCTGGCTGGATCTGGCCTTTCTCCATCCACTCAATCACCTGCGGGAAACGGTTGCTGTTCAGACGTGAGGTGAACAGCGACAGCTCTTTACTGGTCAGGCTTTGCTGCGTAATGCTGCAGGGTTCGCCGGAGAAACCGAGTAAGCCGATGCGCGCAGCCGGAGAGGCGAGGGCGGCGGCTTCCGCCAGAATGCTGGGATGGCAGGCGGCATCGATGATCAGGGTCGGCTGTACGCCTTCTAACTGCGCCGCCAGCGGGATTTCGCTGTTGTTGAAAACCCGATCGGCTCCGTTTTGTTGTGCCAACAGCAAACGTTCCGGCAGGCGATCCACCACCAACACCTGTTCAACGCCATAGACGCCTTTCAGCACCTGAATCGCGGTCAGGCCCATCGGACCCGCACCGTAAATCAGCGCCACATCCTGCGGCTGTGGTTTAAGGAATGCGGTGATGTTGGCGGCAATGGTGAAGGGTTCCACCATGCTGGCGAGTTTATCGGGAATCGCTTCCGGCAGACGGAAGGCGTTTTTAGCTGGCGCGACCGCGAACTCGCTGAAACCACCATCGCGATGGACGCCAATCACCTGAAGTTCTTTGCAAACGTTGGGGCGGCCAATTGAGCAAGGATAACAGTGACCGCAACTGACCACCGGATCGACCGCTACGCGCTCACCAATCCGCTGCGCCGCCACGCCCTCGCCGACGGCATCAATCAGGCCAAAGAATTCATGGCCAATAACCCGGGGATATTTGGCGAAAGGGTTGTGGCCGTGCCAGATATGCACATCAGAACCACAGATACTGGCAAACTGAACTTTCACCCGTACTTCACCGGCCGCGGGTTGGGGTAAGGGACGTTCTGCCAGTACCAGTTCACCCGGTTGTTCAATCACGACACTTTTCATCATAGCTCCTTGCCCTGGGCCGACATTGACGGTCGAGGGGCTGCAACGGGAAATCAATGATGAAAAAATACGTGCTCAAATACTACCATACAAGTCGACGTTGCAGAGTTGTGAAGAAGGTCACAGGTAGCGGTGCGATTTATCGCGCGGGGTTTTCTGGCAACGCGCACAGAACCGCGCGATAACGGCAAAGGTCAAAAACGCGCGATAAATCGCGCGCTACGAAATGTGCCAAAAATTATGCCAGCAGCGGGCACTGCGGTGGCAGACGGCAGCTCAGCGCCCCTGGCAGTATCTCAATCTGGAACTCGCTGCCACTCAGCGGTTCGCCGTCCAGGTTAAAGGTCATCTCATGCGGGGAGCGAATGCTCAGCGATTGCAACGTCGCCGAGACGATATTGGGGTTTTCATCATCGCGCGTTAGCGAATGCAACAAGGTCGGCAGCAATTCCTGGGCGGTCACGATACTCAGGTTGAGCTGTCCATCGTTAATCAGCGCATCCGGGCACAATTTCTGGCCGCCACCGGCCTGACGTCCGTTGCCAATGCCAATGACCAGCGCATCACCCTGCCAGTCAAAACCCGGCCCGTTGATTTCACAGCGGTCCGGTTTGAGTGCATCAACGCGCATCAGACCATGAATGAAATAGGACACCCCACCCAGCGCAGATTTCAATTTTTCCGGCGTTTCGGTGGTGATTCGGGTACCAAAACCCCCGGTTGCCATATTGATAAAGTAACGATCGTCGTTAACACGTGCGAGGTCAATGGCTGTCGCCTTGCCCAGCACCGCCAGACGCAGTGCGGGTTCCATCTCCGGTGGAATACCTGCGCTGGTGGCAAAATCATTTGCGGTACCCAGCGGCAGAATGCCCAGTGCCGGACGCTGGGCTGCGGGTAACGCAGCCAACGCGGTGGCAATTTCATTGATGGTGCCATCGCCACCACCGGCCACCACCGTTTCCGCTTGTAAACTGACGGCCTCCTGCACATAACGGTCGCCGTCACCTTTCTCCCAGGTGACACGGATTGCCAGATTAAAGCCTTCCTCACGGAGTTTATTTACTGCGGTGCGTAATTCTTCGTTTCCGGCACCTTTACCATTGAGGATCAATAACGTAAGCGATGGGTTTTGCATAATCTGTTCCTTGACGCATTCCAGAGAAAATTGGTTATAGCATAGCTGGAACAGGAACTTTATCGGTGAGGGGATGAAAAAAGAAAACCCGCACGGGGGAGCCGGGCGGGTGAATGAGGTGGTTCCTGGTACTACCTGCTGATTATTGTTACTCGTTAGCAGCGGAAGCGAGTTTACGCCAGGGCGAAACGGCGGTCTGTGATCCTGTTCTAATTTCGCCCATTTCTTTTCATTAAGTGCGGTCGTTGGCGTGCGGATCGCGCGTGCTGTTACCGTCGGTGAAATTACGCAGCAGCAGGGCGAAATTGAGATCGACATGCTCAGGCACTGGCAGCCAGACGCGATGACCATCACCCGGTGCGACATCGACGGCGTGGCCTTTATCATTCTGCATGGCTTCCAGACGACAATTCAGGTTGCCGTTGGGCGTCATGATCTCCAGTTGATCGCCCAGCAGGAATTTATTTTTCACCGCCACCTGTGCCCATTCGCCACGGCGTTCACCTGTAAATTCACCGACAAACTGCTGGCGTTCTGACACCGAATAGCCCTGCTGGTAATTCTGGTAGCTGTCATGGGTATGACGCCGCAGAAAACCTTCGGTGTAGCCACGATGCGCCAAGCCTTCCAGGGTTTCCAGCAGTGAAGGATCGAAAGGTTTCCCGGCGGCGGCATCATCAATCGCCCGGCGATACACCTGGGCGGTACGCGCACAGTAATAAAATGATTTGGTACGCCCCTCGATCTTCAGCGAATGGACGCCCATCTGACTCAAACGTTCGACATGTGCCACGGCGCGCAAGTCTTTGGAGTTCATGATATAGGTGCCATGTTCATCTTCGAAGGCGCTCATGACCTCGCCCGGCTTCATCTTCTCTTCTAGCAAAAAAACACGGTCTGTCGGCGCGCCGAGCCCCAGTGTCGGCGTGGTGTCCTGCACGGCAACCGGTTGGTGGAAGCCGACGATATTGCCGACCTCATCCTGCTGACCTTCTGCCACCTTGTACTCCCACCGACAGGCGTTGGTACAGGTGCCCTGATTAGGATCGCGTTTGTTCAGATAGCCGGACAGCAGACAACGGCCAGAATAGGCCATGCACAGCGCGCCATGTACGAAGATCTCGATCTCCATGGCCGGCACCTGTTGGCGGATTTCAGCGATCTCGTCCAGTGACAGCTCGCGTGAGAGAATCACGCGCGTTAACCCCATTTGCTGCCAGAACTTAACGGTCGCCCAGTTAACCGCGTTGGCCTGCACCGAGAGATGAATTGGCATGGCCGGGAAAGCCTCGCGCACCAGCATAATCAAGCCAGGATCGGACATGATCAACGCATCCGGCTGCATGGCGACGACCGGCGTCAGATCACGGATAAAGGTTTTTAGCTTGGCGTTATGCGGCGCGATGTTCACCACCACATAGAATTTTTTCCCCAACGCATGGGCTTCATTGATGCCCTTGGCGAGGTTTTCATGGGTGAATTCGTTATTACGCACGCGCAAGCTGTAGCGCGGTTGTCCGGCATACACCGCGTCGGCACCATAGGCAAAGGCATAGCGCATATTCTTCAGCGTTCCCGCTGGAGAAAGCAGTTCAGGTTTAAACATGGGATCTCACTGATGTCAGGTCAGCATGCCATCGTCGATGGCAGGTGCAGTGGCCGTGTCAGACGGCCCTGCAAAAGGTGGGGAATTTTAGGCAGGGCCAGCCACGAAGTAAATTGACCTGGATCAAGGTAAAGCGCGGTCTGCTACAGGATGCGGCAGACGTCGGCCTCCCAGCGATAGCCCATACCGTACACCGCGCGGATAAACGGTTGTTCGGCGTCGAGGCTTTCCAGCTTACGGCGCAAATTTTTGATATGGCTGTCGATGGTGCGATCCGTGACGACGCGATAGTCGTCGTACAGATGGTTGAGCAGTTGCTCACGTGAAAACACTTTGCCCGGCTCCAGCGCCAGGGTTTTCAGCAGACGAAACTCGGCGGGTGTCAGCTCCAGCTGTTGCTCACGCCAGCTGGCCTGGAAGCGGCTTTCATCAATCAGTAAATGCGAGGCCTGCTGTGCTTCCTCCGGCGAGCGCTTGACGCGACGCAGAATGGTTTTCACCCGCGCCACCACTTCACGTGGGCTAAAAGGCTTACAGATGTAGTCGTCAGCACCAATCTCCAGACCGAGCAGACGATCAATCTCTTCGGTGCGCGCGGTCACCATGATGATCGGCAGATCGGAGAAACGGCGGATTTCACGACACAAGGTTAAGCCGTCGCGACCCGGCAGCATTAAATCCAACAGCATCAAATCGGGTGGTGTTTGCTGCACATAGCTCAGCACTTCGCTGCCGTCGCCAATGTGATGGGTGCGATAGTTGGACGCTTGCAGATAATCAATCATCAGCTGCGCCAGTTTCGGCTCGTCTTCAACAACAAGGATTAAAGGATCGTGCTTTTCCATGCTCATAGGCTGCATTTAATGGGGAACATAAGGCAAGTTTAGCGTGATTTGCAGGCCACCTAAATCAGAGAGATCTGCACTAATGCTGCCGCCATGCGCTTCCGCAATATTTTTGCAGATCGCCAGGCCAAGGCCCGAACCGCCGCTGGCGCGATTGCGCGAACTTTCAGCGCGAAAGAAGCGCTCAAACAGCCGGGCCTGATGGGCAGGATCGACGCCGGGCGCGCTGTCGGCAAAGCAGAGCTGCCAGCTGTCGCCGAGGTTTTTCATCGTCAGACGCACCTGACCACCGGCATCGGTATAACGCAGGCTGTTTTCCAGCAGGTTGGTGAACAACTGCATCAGCCGATCTGGATCGCCAAAACCTGGCGCCTCAGCAGGCAATACCAGTTGCAGGGCTAACTGGCGACTGCGATAGCGTTCACCGAAGCTACCCGCCACCACTTCGAGCAGATGAACCAAATCCACCGCCTGTTTGCGGTAGGCAAGGGCACCGGCATCGGATAGCGACAACTGGTGCAGATCGTCCACCAGTTTGGTCAGCACCACCACTTCGCTTTGCAGCGAGGTGATGGCTTCCGGTGTCAGCTTGCGAACGCCATCCTGCATGGCCTCCAGTTCGCCACGCAGGATCGCCAGCGGCGTGCGCAATTCATGGGAGATATCCGCCATAAAGGCGCGGCGATTGCTCTCGTTTTTTTCCAGCGAACTGGCGAGCTGGTTAAAGTCGCGTGCCAGTTGGCCGAGTTCGTCACTGCTGCCCACTTCAACCCGGGTGGCGAAATCGCCCGCCGCCAGATGATGAGTGCCATCCACCAGGCGTTTCACCGGGGCCAGTAAACCTCGCGCCATCAGCCAGGTCGCCAGCGCGGCCATCAGTGCGGTAAACGCCACAATAATCCAACTGGTACGGCGCTGCTGCTGGTCAAAATTGATGTCTGTGCTGCGGGTTAAGCGCTCGGCCGGTGAGCCAATCACCCAACCGACCACTTTGCCATTGCTGGTGGTGATATTGCGCCGCGTGCCTTCGGGCGGGACCGGGGAACGTGGGCCTGACAGCACCTTGTATTGTTGGTCAATAATCCAGAACTGGGTGCGCCAGCCATGTGGCGGCAGTTGATTTTCACTGCCGGGGTTTTGCTCCAGCGAACGCAGGATGGCGAAAATCAGGCGGTCATTGTTGCGCAGGAAATCCCAGTTGCCGTGCTGTTCGTATTGATCGGCCAGCGCATCGCTCAGCAGAGTCAGCCGCTGCTCGTTCCCTTTGCGGATGTAATCGACGAAGCCATGTTCAAAACTCAGCCGCACGCCCCAGTGCATGATGATAATCACCAGCATGCAGGTGGAGAAAATAGCCATAAACAGTTTGGGACCAATGCCGAGTTTCAGCGCTCGCTTCATCCTTCACTCCTTTTGCGTCGCAGATCGACGTTTTTGCTTACATCTTTCGGCACACGCCAGAACACCAGTGCAGGCAGGATAATCACCAGCGCCATGCTGAGGTAAGCGTAGATAAAGGTTTGATGGGCTGCGGCGCTGTTGGCGATGGCACCATGACCGAACGCACCGAGCAGCAGACCGGCGATGGTGACCCCGATACTGGTGGAAAGCTGCATGATCATCGAGAGCAAACTGTTACCGCTGGAGGCCAATTCATCCGGCAGTTCTTTCAGCGTCAGGGTGTTCATCGAGGAGAAGCGAATGGCGTTAACCATTCCCTGTAGCAACAACACCACCGGCAGCAGCCAGGTCCAGCCCAGCAGCGCGACCGTCGGGAACAGCAGCACCACCAATGCCAGCGCGCAGGTGCCGCCGACCAGCGCATTGCGGTAGCCGAACATATTCACGATGCGCACCACGACACGTTTGATCCCCATATTGCCGAGCACCATCGGGATCATCATCAGGCCAGCATGGAACGGGCTGAAGCCGAGACCCACCTGCAAAAAAATCGGCGTCATAAACGGCAGCATGCCACTACCGATACGGCCAGTAAAACTGCCGAGCAGGCCAATCGAGTAGATACGGTTATCAAATAATTTCAGGCTAAATAAGGCGTTGTCGTTGTTACGGCCATGCATCAAATAAAACAGCAGGGAAAAGACGCCAATCAGAATCAGCAGGCCGAGCAGCAGTGCGGAGCCTGCGGTGCTGCGCTGCCCATCGAGCGCCAGCGTCAGGGTTGCCATACCCACGGCGAGTAAACCGAAGCCGAGAAAATCGAAGCGCCGGGTTTGCATGGTGTAGTTGGGCATGATGGCGAGGGTGGCGATGGCACCCACAATGCCGACCGGAATATTGATCAGAAAGATCCAGTGCCAACTGGCGTACTGCACCAGAATACCGCCCAGCGCCGGACCAAGCAGCGGGCCGACCTGACCGGGCAGCGTCACAAAGGTCATCGCTGACATATATTGTTCGCGCGGGACGATTTTCATCACCGTTAAGCGCCCGACGGGCACCATCATCGCGCCGCCCACCCCTTGAATGACGCGCGCCAATACTAGCTGATCCAGCGTGCTGGAGAAGGCACAGAATATCGAACCGATGCTGAACAACACGATGGCGGTAAAGAAGATATTCCGCACACCAAAACGATCGGCCAGCCAACCGCTCAACGGCAGGGTGACGGCCACGGTCAGGACGTAGGAGACAATCACCGAATGCATATGCAGTGGGCTGACGCTCAGGTCGCGTGCCATGGAAGGAATGGCGGTGTTGACGATGGTGGTATCCAGCGACTGCATAAAAAAGCCAAAAGCGACAATCCACAATTGCCAGCGAACGGTCGCGTTCTGAGTGGTCATAGTCTCTTCATCCCGTTAATTCTCCTGAATATTGATCAGCGCCGGACGTTTCCTGCGGCGCAGCTTATCCATCATCAGATACACTACCGGCGTGGTATACAACGTCAGCAGTTGGCTCATCACCAGCCCGCCAGCGATGGTGATACCGAGCGGCTGGCGCAATTCCGCGCCATCGCCCGTGGTCAGCACCAGTGGCAGCGCACCAAACAGTGCGGCCAGCGTAGTCATCAGAATCGGCCGGAAACGCAACTGGCACGCCTGAAAGATGGCATCACGTGCCGTCAGGTTGCCGTTCCGTTCTGCTTCCAGCGCAAAGTCGACCATCATAATCGCGTTCTTCTTCACGATGCCAATCAGCAGCAGAATGCCGATCAGCGCAATCAGGCTAAACGGCGTGTTAAACAGCTCCAGCGCCAGCAGCGCGCCGACCCCGGCGGAGGGCAGGGTAGAGAGAATGGTCAGGGGATGGACATAGCTCTCATATAAAATCCCCAGCACGATATACACCGCCGCAATCGCCGCCAGAATCAGGTAGAGCTGGCTGGATTGTGACTGCTGGAACACCTGCGCCGTCCCGGCAAAGCTGCCCCGCACGCTGCCGGGTACGCCCAGTGCTGTCATGGTGCGGTCAATAGCATCCGAGGCCTGCGACAAGGATACCCCTTCTGGCAGGTTAAAAGAGATAGTCGAAGCGGCAGATAAGCCCTGATGGTTAACGGAGAGTGGCGCATTGGCCGGTTGCCAGCGGGCAAACCAACTCAGCGGGATAGCTTTGCCGTCACTGTTGATGACAAACATTTGCTCCAGTGCGCTGATATCCTGGGTGTAGCGCGGCTCCACCTCCATCACCACTTTGTACTGGTTCAGCGGTTGATAGATGGTCGAAATCTGCCGCTGACCAAAGGCGTTATTCAACAAGGCGTTGGCGGCGGAAACATCAATCCCCAGCCGCGCCATGCTTTCGCGATCATAGGTTAGCGCCATCTCGCTGCCGTTATCCTGTTGATCGGAGTTGACGTCGGCCAGCTCCGGTAACGCCGCAAATGCGGTGCGGATTTGCGGCTCCCAGGTGCGCAAATCTGCAAGGTTATCGGATAGCAGGCTGTACTGGTAACTGGCGTTTGACTCGCGTCCGCCAATGCGAATGTCCTGCACTGCATTGAGATACAGATTGGCGCCTGGCTCTTTCGCCAGCTTCATGCGCAGGCGGGCAATCACCTGCTGGGCAGTTTCGCTGCGTTCGGAAAGCGGTTTGAGGGAGATAAACATCGAGCCGCTGTTGGTGCGTGAGCCACCGGTGAAACCGGTGACGTTATCCACCGCCGGATCCGCCTTGATGATGTTCATAAAGTCCTGCAATTTCCCGCGCATCGCCTGGAAGGAGATGCTCTGGTCGGCAGAGATAAAGCCGGTCAGACGTCCGGTATCCTGCTCAGGCATAAAGGTTTTGGGTATCGAGATAAACAACCAGATGGTCAGCCCGACCGTTGCCAATAGCACCAACAGGACCCAGCGTGCATGATCCAGCACCCAGCCGAGTGAACGACCATAACCTTGTTGCACCGCCATCAGCACGCGCCCGGCCCCGCGCAGACGTGTTTGCGCGCGCGGTACATGCGGTTTTAGCAGGTACGCGCACATCATTGGCGTCAGGGTGATAGAGATAAACAGCGATATCAGGATCGCCACCGAGAGCGTAATGGCGAATTCGGAGAAGAAGCGACCAATAATACCGCCGAGCATCAGCAGCGGCAGGAACACCGCGATCAGCGACAGGCTCATCGAGAGTACGGTAAAGCCGACTTCACGCACCCCCTGTAGCGCTGCCTGTAACGGTTTCATGCCGGCTTCAACGTGACGCGCGATATTCTCCAGCACCACGATGGCATCATCCACCACGAAACCGGTCGCGATGGTCAGCGCCATTAACGACAGGTTATTCAGACTAAAGCCGCACAGATACATGGCAGCGAAGGTGCCAATCAGTGAGACCGGCACGGCGGCAGCGGGGATCAGGGTGGCACGCCCGTCACGCAGGAAGAAAAACACCACCAGAATCACCAGCGCAACGGCGATGATGAGTGACTGCTCGACTTCCTGTAAGGAAGCGCGGATGGTAGGGGAGCGATCCTGCGCGACTTGCAGATCAATCGATGCCGGAATGACGTCATGCAACTCGGGTAATTCGGCGCGGATGCGATCAACCGTGTCGATCACGTTGGCTTCCGGCGATTTGCGGATCACCAGCAGCACCGCCGGTTTGCCATTGGTCATCCCGGCGTTGCGCACATCCTGCACCGAATCCTGCACGTTCGCCACATCACGCAACCGTACCGCCGCGCCGTTGTTGTAATGCACCACCAGTGGCTGATAATCGCTGGCGGTTTGCAGTTCATCGTTGGTACGCAACTGCCAGCGTTGCTGCTGGTCATCAATCGCGCCTTGCGGACGGCGTTGGTTGGCGTTGGCGATCGCGGTGCGTACCGCATCCAGCGACACTCCCTGATTAAACAACGCCTGTGGGTTCAGTTCGACACGGACTGCGGGCAGTGAGCTACCGCCTACCGTGACATCGCCGACCCCCTCAATCTGCGACAGCTTCTGCGCCAGTTGCGTTGACGCGTAATCATACAGCTGACCGGGATTATAAATATCCGAGGTCAGCGTCAGGATCATAATCGGCGCATCAGAGGGGTTGGCTTTACGGTACGTTGGGCGGCTTGGCATCCCGGTGGGTAACAGGCTTTGTGCGGCGTTGATGGCCGCCTGTACATCACGTGCGGCACCGTTGATGTCGCGGTCAAAATCAAACACCAGAATGATACGCGTGCTGCCCAGCGAGCTGGTGGAGGTCATCTCACTCACCCCGGCGATACGCCCGAGCGAGCGTTCGAGCGGGGTGGCGACGGATGAGGCCATGGTTTCTGGTGAGGCACCCGGCAGCGAGGCAGAGATGACGATCACCGGAAAATCGACCTGCGGCAGCGGCGCGACCGGTAGCAGACGGAAACCGAGAATACCCGCCAGCGCAATCGCCAGCGTTAACAGCGTGGTGGCGACCGGTCGGTGGATGAACAGGGCAAAGAACTTCACGGCTGCGCCTCCGGACGGCGGAAGCGGCGACGGGTGATCTGCGCCAGACGGTCAAACAACAGGTAAATAACCGGGGTAGTGAACAAGGTCAGGATTTGACTGAGGATCAGGCCACCGGCCATGGCAATCCCCAGCGGACGGCGTAACTCCGCCCCCGCACCGGTGCTGAGCATCAGCGGCAGCGCGCCCAGCAGTGCCGCCAGCGTGGTCATCAGTATCGGGCGGAAACGCAGCAGACAGGCCTGATAAATCGCCTCACGTGGGGCCATGCCCTGTTCCCGTTCCGCCGCCAGCGCAAAGTCGATCATCATGATGGCGTTTTTCTTCACGATGCCGATCAGCAAGATGATGCCGATAATCGAGACGATGTCCAACTCGTTGCCGCTGATCATCAGAGCCAGCAGCGCACCCACCCCGGCGGTGGGGAGGGTGGAGAGGATCGTGACCGGGTGAATAAAGCTCTCGTACAACACGCCCAGCACGATATACATCGCCACCACGGCGGCGATGATCAGCCACACCGTGCTGGTGAGCGCAGCTTCAAATGCCAGCGTACTGCCCTGGAACTGGGTCATCATCTCGGCGGGCATCCCCACCTGATCTTCGGCGGCACTGACCGCTTTAACGGCGTCACCGAGCGAGTAGCCGTCGGCGACGTTAAACGAGAACGTGGCCGACGGAAACTGGTCGAGATGGTTGATGCTCAGCGCGGCATGCCGTTCTTCCACTTTGGCGATGGCACTCAACGGCACGCTGCCGCCATCGGTGCTGGTGAGGCGAATACCCTCGAGGCTGGCAAGGCCCGGTGTGGCCTCGTTGTTTTGCCCTAACACCACGCGATACTGATTGGCCTGGGTGTAAATGGTGGAGATCAGGCGCTGGCCGAAGGCGTTGTACAGCGCGTTATCGACATCCGCCATGGTGATACCCAAACGGCTGGCACTGTCGCGATCGACACGGATAAAGGCTTCCAATCCCTGATCCTGCCAGTCGCTGCTGACATCGCGCAGTTCAGGCAGGGTATTGAGCTGATTAAGCAGCACCGGCACCCAGGTGCTCAGCGAGTCAAGCGAACCGGATTGCAGCGTGAACTGATAAGGGGTACGGCTGGCCTGGGTATCGATGGTCAGATCCTGTACCGCTTGCAGCCATAACGAGACACCTGGCACGCTGGCTACCGCGTCCTGCAAGCGTTTCTGTACTGCCGGAATACGATCGTCACGTTCTGCCAGCGGTTTGAGGTTGATTTGTAAGCGTGCGCTGTTCAGGGCGGCATTGGTGCCATCCACCCCGACAAACGAGGTCAGGCTCTGTACCGCAGGATCTTTCATGATGATTGACGCCACATCACGCGTGCGCTGCGCCATGCTGGCATAGGAAACGGACTGCGGTGCCTGTAGGGTGCCCTGAATAATGCCGTTATCCTGCTGCGGAAAGAAACCTTTAGGAATAACGATCCACAATAGAACCGTCAGGAGCAGGGTGCCGAGGGCGACGGACAGCGTCAGCCACGGGTGTTGCAGTACCCGCGTTAGCCAGCGGCCATAACCGGCAACCACCCGGTCAAACATCGCTTCACTGGCGCGCGAAAAGCGGTTCTGTTTGCGCAATGATTCCGCACTGAGCATGCGTGCGCACATCATCGGCGTCAGCGTCAGCGATACCACGGCGGAGATCAGGATCGCCACGGCGAGGGTGACGGCAAACTCACGGAACAGACGACCAATCACATCGCCCATAAACAACAACGGGATCAGTACGGCGATCAGCGAGAAGGTGAGGGAGATAATGGTGAAACCAATTTCACCGGCCCCTTTCAGCGCTGCGGTGAGCGGTTTTTCCCCTTTTTCCAGATAGCGGGAGATGTTCTCAATCACCACGATGGCGTCATCGACCACAAAGCCGGTGGCGATGGTCAGCGCCATTAACGTCAGGTTGTTGATCGAGAAACCGAGAAAATACATCGCAGCGAAGGTGCCCACCAGCGACAGGGGCACGGCCACCGCCGGAATAATGGTCGCTGGCACATTGCGCAGAAACAGGTAGATGATCATCACCACCAGCCCAATCGCCAGCATCAGCTCATGCTGCGTATCGGCCACCGACGCGCGGATATTGGTGGTGCGGTCGGTGAGCATTTTGACTTCAACCGATTTGGGCAGTGTGGCAGTTAACGACGGCAGCAATGCCCGAATATTATCCGCCGTGGCGATAATGTTGGCACCAGGCTGGCGTTGCACATTCAACACAATGGCGGGCTGGCGGTTAGCCCAGGCCCCAAGCCAGCTGTTTTCGGCACCCTGTTCGATGGTGGCGACATCGCCTAAACGTACCGGCGCACCGTTGTTGTAGCTGATGATCAACTGGCGATAATCCTCCGCCGAGGTCATCTGGTCGTTGGCCGACAGGGTGATAGAACGGGTGGGACCGTCGAGGCTACCTTTTGCCGAGTTGACGTTAGCGTTGCTGATGGCGGTACGCACCGTCTCGCTGGTCAGTCCCAATGCCGCCAACGCCTGGGCGTTCATCTGCACGCGCACAGCGGGCCGTTGTCCACCGGAGAGGGTGACAAGACCGACGCCGCTGACCTGAGAAATTTTCTGGGCCACACGGGTTTCCACCATGTCCTGCACCTGGGTTAACGGCATGCTGGTGGTGGTAACGGCGAGGGTCATGATCGGCGGATCGGCCGGGTTAACTTTGCTGTAGACCGGTGGATTGGGCAGATCGCTCGGCAAAAGATTGGTGGCGGAGTTGATCGCGGCCTGCACTTCCTGTTCGGCGACATCCAGTGACAGCGTGAGCTGGAATTGCAGGGTAATCACCGAAGCGCCGCCGGAACTTTGCGAAGCCATCTGCTTCAACCCGGACATCTGGCCGAACTGGCGTTCGAGTGGGGCGGTGATGGAAGAGGTCACCACATCCGGGCTGGCTCCGGGATACAGGGTGACGACCTGGATGGTCGGATAATCCACCTCCGGCAACGCGGAAACCGGCAGGAAGCGGTAACCGAGGATCCCGGCCAGCAGAATGGCGATCATCAACAGGGTGGTGGCGACCGGGCGCAGAATAAACAGGCGTGACGGTCCGCCGCTGGCGTCAGGAGGCATAACCTGCATTATTGACGATCCCCACGTGCCGGTTGTGTGGCACGACTGCTGTGGGTGGCGGTGCTTTGCGGTGCGACAATCTCTACGGTTGCGCCTTCGGTCAGGCGATCCAGGCCGTCGGTCACCACACGTTCACCTGCTTCCAGCCCGGCGCTGATCACCACTTTCTGGCTATCCTGCAAACCGGCGGTCACGCGTTTTTTGCTGACCTTGTTCTCGCTGTTCACCACCCAGACAAAATGTCCGTCGTTGCTCATTTGTAGCGCAGCGGTCGGGATCACCACCGCATCCTGCAAGGTATCGACTTTCAGCCGCGCATTAACAAACTGATTGGGAAATAAGGTGTCATCCTGGTTGCTGAAGCGCGCTTTTAATTTGATGGTGCCGGTGGTGGCGTCGATCTGGTTATCGAGACTCAGCAATGAACCGGAGGTCAGCAGGGTCGTGTTGCTGCGATCCCAGGCATCCACCACCAGCGGCTGACCACTTTTCTGCGCCTTCAGAATCTGGCTGATGTTGTTCTCGGCCACGCTGAATACCACATCAATCGGGTGCGTTTGCGTGATCACCACCAGGCCGGTGGTGTCGCCGGAGGTGATGTAGTTGCCAACATCGACCTGCTTCAGGCCGACACGACCGGAGATGGGAGCGGTAATCCGGCTGTAGGTCAGATTCAGCTGTGCGCTGGCGACGTTACCTTCGTCCGCTTTGATGGTGCCGAGGGTTTCACTCACCAGTGAGCGTTGGGTATCCAGCTCCTGCTGCGAAACCAGTGCCGTTTTTGCCAGCTTTTCATAGCGCGCCAGATCGCGTTTTGCGTTGGCGAGCGTCGCCTGATCTTTGGCTAACTGGCCCTGTGCCTGGATTAGTGCGACCTGATAAGGGCGCGGATCGATCTCTGCCAGCAATGCGCCAGCGTCGACCTGTTGTCCTTCATTGAAATGCAGCGCCATTAACTGACCATCAACCCGGCTGCGTACTGTAACGGTGTTCGCTGCGGTCACGGTGCCTAATCCGCTGAGATAATGCGGCACGCTTTGTAAAACGGCGGTGGCGGCTTGTACCGGAGCCAGGGGACGGCGGTTGGCACCGGCAGCCCCTCCTGCACCGCGCCCATGATGGCGCTGCCCTTCAGCTTGCGGCTGCTTGTTGGGTTCTGCCGGATGCTGCCACCAGTAATAGCCGCCCGCCAGTACAGCAACGATCGCCAGAGTAATAAGGCTTTTTTTCAACAAAGGACGTCGGGTGTTCATGAAGTTATGTGCTCTCCAGCGAATTCGTTTTCCCAAAATGCGCCGCCCAACCTGCCGGAGCGCAAACGAAAGAATTGTAGTCGCCTGGCATGGGCGAAAATTGAAGGAATTAAGAATATCGTCCTGTGCACGCTAAGTATTCATATTCTGTACGAATTTTATCAGGATTTTTTCATAAGCCGTTTCCCCCCTTTGCTAAGCTGGAAAGCTGAGCCGTCTCGTTTCAATTAAGGAGAAATAAAATGAGTCAACAATCAACTCGCCAACTTGGCGACACGGGTATTGCAGTGCCGGTTCTTACTTTTGGTGGGAATGTGTTTGGCTGGACCGTGGATGAGAAAACGTCCTTTTCCCTGCTGGATGCGTTGGTGGAGAAGGGGTTGTGGTTTATCGATACCGCCGATGTGTATTCGCGCTGGGCACCCGGCAATCAGGGTGGTGAATCAGAAACCATTATCGGTAAATGGCTGAAAAAAACCGGCAAGCGCGACAGCATCGTACTGGCGACGAAGGTCGGTATGGAACTGTCGCCGGACAAAAAGGGCCTGAAACCGCAATATATTCGTCAGGCAGTAGAGGATTCACTGCGCCGCCTGCAAACCGATTATATCGACCTGTATCAGGCGCACCGCGATGACCAGGATACTCCGCTGGCCGATACACTGGCTGCGTTTGACTCCCTGATCAAAGAAGGCAAAGTGCGGGCGATAGGTGCGTCAAACTACAGCGCCGAGCGTTTGCAGGAAGCGCTAAGTGTCAGTGAGCAACAAGGGTTGGCGCGTTATGAAACGTTACAGCCAGAGTACAACCTCTACGATCGCCAGGGGTATGAAAGTGCGCTTGAGCAAGTGGCGGTAGCGCATGGGCTGGGCGTGATTAACTACTATTCACTGGCGAGCGGCTTTCTCAGTGGGAAATATCGTACCGCAGCAGATGCCAGCAAGAGTGCGCGTGGTCAGGGCGTGGTAGCCAAATACCTCAATCCGCGTGGTTTGCGCATTCTTGATGCCCTCGACACCGTTGCTGATTCTCATGATGTTTCGCCAACCCAGGTCGCGTTGGCCTGGCAAATTGCCCGTCCCAGCATTACTGCGCCGATTGTGAGCGCCACCTCGCTATCGCAGATTGATGAGTTGGCTAAAGCCACCCAGCTCACGCTGAGTAAACAAGAGATTGAAGAATTATCGCGTGCCAGTGCTGAGTGATCATTGTTTTCGAAGCGGCGCGATTTATCGCGCTGTTTTTTTGCGCTGAAAATAGCGCGATAAATCACCGCGTTACCCTGCGCTGCTGATGTTAACCGGAGTGTGATTTTTTCCAGTCAAAAAATGCCATTTTCGACAAAAGATATTCATTCATAGATCGTTGTCACAATTGCGTTAATTAACTGTCACTTCACGGAACTCTGAGCACATATTTGCAAAAACCACCCCCGCCTCAGCACTATTCTCTGCTCGATCTTTCCAGTAACTCACAAAAGAATAATCATTATGAACAGAAAAGAAGCAGTGCAGCGCATCCCGAGCCGTCTGGCCGCGGGTACTATCATGTTCGCTCTGCTGAGCGCATCTGCCGTGGCAGCGGATGCATTCAGCTACGATTCACCCTACATGTTTGGCGACTGGGGCGGTTACCGAACGCAACTTGAGAATGACGGCGTCAAATTCGACGTTAACTACACGATGGAAAGCGCCTCCAACCTTGGCGGCGGTTATGACAAAAACACCTCAATGCGTTACAGCGACCAATGGGCGTTTGGCGTCAACCTTGACCTGGAAAAACTGCTGAACTGGCAGGATGCTGAATTCCAGATGACCATCACCGACCGTAATGGCCGCAACATCTCCGACCAGGTTGGCGACCCACGTAGCGGAATGCTCTCTTCAGTGCAGGAAGTGTACGGTCGTGGTCAGACCTGGCGTTTAACCCAATTCTGGTTACGTCAGGGATTGTTTAATGATGTGGTCGATATCAAAGCGGGTCGTGTCACCGTCGGTGAAGATTTTGATAACTTCGACAGTAAGTTCCAGAACCTGGCGTTCGGTAGCGGCCAGGCCGGTAACTGGCGTGGCGACCGTTGGTACAACTGGCCGGTTTCTCAATGGGGCGGCCGTATCAAAGTTAACTTCACGCCGGAAGTGTTCTTCCAGGTGGGCTTCTATAACGACAACCCGAAAAACTACGATACCGGCAATGGCTTCCGTCTTGATATGAACAATTCACTCGGCAACATGGTGCCGGTGGAACTGGGCTGGAAACCGACCTTTGGCCCGGACAAACTGCCGGGTAACTACCGTATCGGTTATTACTACTCATCGGTTGATGGCGATGTGTACGGCAGCTGGCGTAACGGCGCTTACCAGGATCAGGCTCACGCCTACGGTGGTTATGTGCTGTTGCAACAACAGTTGACTGCGCAGGGTGGCGATGCCAGCCGTGGTCTGGGTGTTACCGTCCAGGCGGTAATGAACGACCATAAAACCTCAAAAACCGATAACTACCAATCCATCAGCTTTACCTGGAAAGGGCCGTTTGATGCACGTCCTGCCGACGAAATTGGTATTGGTGCGGCGCGTATTCACGTGAACAGTTCCTATACCACCGCCTTACGTCAGCAGAATGCCGCGAATGGCGAAACGGACTATAACAGCCCGACGTATCTGCCGATCCAGGATGGTTCAGAATATAACTATGAAATCTATTACAACGCTCAGCTGACCAAATGGCTGCAACTGCGTCCGAACCTGCAATATGTTGTAGCACCGGGGGCGGTAAGCGAAGTGAAAGATGCGTTTATCGGCGGTATTGCGGCGAATATCAATTTCTGATGTTTTCTGATTGCTGCAAAAACGGTCGCCATTGATGGCGACCGTTTTTTTTAACCGAACAGTATTTCGGCCCAGCGCGCCAGACCGGCGGTGACCGATCCAAAGTCGTCGCCGCTGGCAATCGGCGTATCCGGTAACGCCTGCTGTAAGGCGGCACGGAGTACCGGCGAACGGGCGCTGCCGCCCGTCAGATAGATGACTTCCGGCTTGGTGGTGCACGTCGCCAGCGCCAGGTGGACCTGTTCCAGAATGCGTTCCAGCGGCTGATTGATCGCCTCTTCCAACTGTGCCGCACTGGTTTCTGTCTGCAATTGTGCCGCAATAAATGCCAGCGAGGCTGAGGTAACCGGCTGATCGGAGAGGGCGATTTTGCTCTCTTCCGCCGCACGCACCAGACGATAACTCAGCTTCTGTTGCCATACCTTCAGCAGATGAGCGACCTGTTCAGGATCCTGGGCATCACGAACTAAGTCACGCAGTAGCTTGCCGCAGGCGGCAGAGTAGAACTCGCTTTGCGCCGGGACATCGTTGATCGCGACCGCATTCCACCACGGCAGGGCGGGAAGGGCGATGCCTTTCTGCGTACTGCCACCGAGGCCGAGCAACGGCATCAGGGTTTTAAACGCCAGCATAATATCCAGATCGTTACCGCCCACGCGGCAACCGCTATGGCCCAGCAGACTGTCGCGGCGATCGGCTTTTTTGCGCCACTCCGGCCCCATTAACAACATGGAACAGTCGGTGGTGCCGCCGCCAATATCGACCACCAGCACCCGCGTTTCTTTATTCAGCGTGGCTTCAAAATCCAGCCCTGCGGCCACCGGTTCAAACTGAAATTCCACATCGCGGAAACCCGCGCGTTTGGCTGCGCGCAGCAGAATGCCCTGCGCCTGCTCATTGGCCTCATCGCCGCCCAGTCCCTGGAAGTTGATTGGACGACCAATGACTGCCTGCTCAATCGGCTGATCTAACTGGCTTTCACCCTGTTGACGGATATGCAGCATCATGGCGCAAACCAGATCTTCAAACAGCGCGATTTGCTGCGGCTTCAGGCCGCTGGCACCGAGAAAAGATTTGGGTGATTTAACAAACCACACCTCTTCGGGATCGACCATATAGTTTTGCAGCGCAGTCAGGCCAAACTGGACGCTGCTGGCGGTCACATCAATGTCTTCTTCGCGGTTAAAACGCAATGCCCGTTGCAGCAGCGCCTGTCCTTCGCTGTCGGGGGTCGGCACCTGATGGTGACGATAAAGCCATTCGCTGATGGCTTCGCGCGTTGGCGCGCAGATCATGGAGGGAAGCAGGCGCTGGCCATTCTCCAGCGTCAGCAGCCGTGGTGTGCCTGCATCGCTGACTGCGATGGAACAGTTGGCGGTGCCATAATCGAATCCGATAAACATCATTGTCCCCCATGCCGGAAAAAAGGGGGCGACTTTAGCGCAGCTCGCGTGGGCAGGCAAGGCAGATTACATCTGTATTTCCTGATAAACATGATATTGGCCGCGTCCGGCATGTTTGGCGCTGTAGCAGGCGACGTCGGCTTGCGACATCACCAGATTGCTGATGCAGTTATGCTCGTCAATCTGCGTCATACCGGCGCTGGCACCGACCTGATAGAAGCTGTCCAGCCACATAAAGCGATATTGATTGATCGCCGTCACCAGCCGTTGCACCACATCGCGCACGTCGTCGACGTCGCAGTCAGGCAGCAGCAAGCCAAATTCGTCACCTCCGAGGCGGGCGAGAAAATCACTGCTGCGGATATGGTGTTGCATCAGTTCACCTAGCTCACGCAACAGCGCATCGCCAGCCGCATGGCCTGCGGTATCGTTGACCGCCTTAAATTTATCGAGATCGATAAACACCAGCACGTGCTGATGTTGATTCACGGTCGCATCACTAAGCAGACGTTTCAACTGCCTTTCGAAGCTGAGTCGATTGGGTAAACGCGTCAGCATATCGTGGGAGGCGCTGTAGCTCAGGCGTTTCATCATTTTGCGCGATTCACTGACATCCTGAATGACCATCACCGCACCGATGCTTTCGCCGGTCAGCGTTTTGAGTGGGGTAATGCTGTAATGGATCTCAAATACGCCGCCGTCTGCGGTATGCAGTACCAGTTCTTCTTCCAGGTCCGGGGTGGTTTTTTCTGCGGGTAAATGACAGAGCAGCAAATTTTGGATTCTTGGGCCAGCCGGACCATGCGTGATATTGAGCAGCTCGGAGATCGCCATGCCTGCCGCCGCATCCTGCGTCCAGCCGGTCATCTTTTCCGCCACCGGGTTCATAAAGGTGACCTGCATTTCATCGTTGGTGCTGATCACCGCTTCGCCGATCGAATCCAGGGTAATCGCCATGCGCTCTTTTTCCTGGAATAACGCATCGTTAAGGGCGCGCAGGTGAGTGATATCCTGGCAGATACCCAGCATACGTTCGATTTGTCCATCCTGACTGAGGATGCGGTTGGCTTCGGTACGGACATAACGCATATTGCCGGGCAGGCCAATGCGGTACTCCATGTGAAATGCGCTGCGACGCTCGATGGCTTGCTGCACGGTCAGAGCAACGTATTCCTGATCGGTCGAATGCACGCGCCGTAACCAAAGGTCGTAAGTGGGAAGTTCATGTGGTGCCAGCGCAAACAGCTCATACATGCGTTTGTCCCACATCAGCTCGCCGGTGGCCAGGTTCCATTCCCACACGCCAATGCCGCCCGCTTCATTGGCCAGTGTGATGCGTTCCATCAGGCGGCGATTCACCTGTTCGCTCTGCTTAAGTTCAGAGATATCGACGATTTGCGAGATGAAATAGAGCGGTTGTTGCTGGGTATCGCGTACCACGGAGACCGTCAGACGCGCCCAGACCGTTTCACCGTCTTTGCGGAAATAGCGCTTTTCGAGGGTGTACGTCATAATTTCCCCCCCCAACAGCCGCTTGAGTTGCTGCAAATCGTTGTTCAGATCATCAGGGTGGGTGATTTGCTGAAACGTCAGCTTGCGCAACTCCTCCGCCGGAAACCCCAGGGTGCGACAGAGCGATTGGTTGACCTGCAACCAATTGCCCTGCGGGGAGACCAGCGCCATGCCGATGGCGGAATACTCCATGGCGTTACGGAAGCGGGTTTCGCTTTCCGCAATATGATTTTTTTCGCGCTGGAACGCATCCATCACCAGCGCCATAACATGGCTGGGGATTAACACCAACAGAAAGGGCAGCCAGGTACCGGCCTGGCCCAACATCCGGTCATCGTGGCTGAGGTTGACCAGGTTGAATGCCAGCAGCAGCGAAATAAAGCTGGAGTTGAGCAGGAAAAGTAAAAAGGCTTCGAACTTGGGTAGACGTATCGCGCACCAGAACAGGATCACCACAATGAAGGTGAAGGGCCACGGCAGGTAGCGCAGGCTGAGGTAGCTGGCCAACAGGGTAAACGCCAGGGTCAGAACGGTTTCGATGCTGCGATGGCGTGCGACCGGATTTTCCTGCTTGCCTAACGGCCATAACAGCAACACCGGCCCGAGCGCCAACATACCAATGACTTCGGAAATCACCCACGTGGAGAAGAACGGTAGCGAGGCAGTGCCACTGACTTGTAACAACCACAGCGCCAGCAAACCGCCGACAAAGGGGGCGATCAGGCCAGCACTGACGACATAGCGTCCCCAGTCGAGCAGTGAATCAAGCGGTGCGCGACGATCAAGCAGCACACGCAGCATGATGCCGCCCATCAGCGCCTGTAACAGGTTAAGCAGGGCAAACTTGAGATTACTGATGGCCGGGCCAATCACCATCAAATTGGCTAATGCGGTGCCCAGCAGGCAGCCAAACAACAGCAATGGCACGCGTTGGGCCGGGGCGCGGAACACCACAATGGTCATTAACGCCGTGGAGAACCACAACGGGGAAATGCGCCCACTGACAATGATCAGTTCCAGACAGAACAATGTCAGCAGAAACGCGACTACCCCCAGGTAGAGGGCATTGAGCCAATGTTTCTTTGAGCCATCCTGCGAGGTCAATATTTCGAGGGTCATGCACGAATCCAGCAGCGCGCATTCGCAACACGACGAAAAATGCGCCAGTCATTCTCTAACTGGCATGCTAGCACATCTGGCAAAGATGTCTGCCGCGAATTCACTTTTCTACCTTATTCAATGCATTGAATCGCCCTTTGTTAACAAAGGGCTGACCGTTCACTGTCGAAACAGATCCGCACGGGTATAGGGTTTTTCCAGCCCGGCAAGGTCAGCAGAAAAGCGCTCAAGGAATTGCTGGGTGGTGGCGACGCGGCCATGGCTCATCAATAACAATGGCACCAGGAACGCCACGCCCATCTGTGGCAGGCTAAAGCCTTTCAACGCCGTGTCGCGCTGGCTGAGCAGGAAGGCGCTGCTGAGGGTAAAACCCAGCATCAGGCCGGCAAGCACTTCACTGAGTGAATGTGCGTGAATAACCAGACGCGAAAACCCGACCATCAAGGGGATCAGGTAGCCAATACCGATGGTGATCAGCCGCCCCAGGGTTGACCAGCGGCCGGATACCAGCCACATCATCACCGGCCAGAGCGTGGCAGACATCGCGCTGTGACCGCTAAATCCGGTGAAGTTAAATCTGGCGCTGCCGATGCCAAAACCAAGAAACAGGATTTTAGAAATGCTGACCAGCAAACCGGCGAGGCCAAACGCCAGCAACCAGTACCAGACGGTACGTTGATTGTCGCTTTTCCACGGCAACACCAGTGCGATGATCACCGCTGTGGGGATCAACAACATACTGTCACCGAAATAGGTCAGGGTTTTCCAGCTCATACTTCTCCTTGCGGGATGGCGATCAAACAGGCACAACCCTGGATACAGAGTCGGCAGAATACAGTGTATCCATTAACTGTCCCGCTGCAAAAGGGGATAATCTGAAAAGGCGTCGGCTGCTTTTCTCTGGCATCAAACCGGTGAAATCCCTATAATTGCCGCCAACCAAACCCTCTCATTATCGGCCGGTCGAAGCATGTGCTTCAACAGGCTCCAGTTATCAGGTCTTAAAAAAGTATGACTGACAAGTCTCATCAGTGCGTGATCGTTGGCATTGCAGGTGCATCCGCATCCGGAAAAAGTCTTATCGCCAGCACGCTCTATCGTGAAATCCGTGACCAGGTCGGTGACGAGCATATCGGGGTGATCCCGGAAGATGCCTACTACAAAGATCAAAGTCACCTCACCATGGAAGAGAGGGTAAAAACCAATTATGACCATCCCAGCGCGATGGATCATGACCTGTTGCTGCAACATTTGCAGGCGCTGAAGGCGGGACAAGACATCGATCTGCCGGTTTATAGCTATGTTGAACACACCCGTACCACCGAATGTATCCATCTGAAGCCCAAGAAAGTGATCATTCTGGAAGGGATTTTGTTACTCACCGATGCGCGCTTGCGTCAGGAGATGAATTTCTCCATCTTTGTCGATACCCCGCTGGATATCTGCCTGATGCGTCGTATGAAGCGTGATGTAAACGAGCGTGGTCGTTCGATGGATTCGGTGATGAGCCAGTATCAGAAGACGGTACGTCCGATGTTTCTGCAATTTATCGAGCCTTCCAAGCAATACGCCGACATTATTGTGCCGCGCGGCGGGAAAAACCGCATTGCTATTGATATCCTCAAGGCAAAAATTAACCAGTTCTTCGAATAAACCGCGTCCGGATGGACGTGCGCGGCTGAGGTTGTCACAACAGCGGCAACCTTTCGCTACACTTAAATCATGGAGTCACAGCGATGAGATTATGCGATCGCGATATAGAAACCTGGCTGGACAGCGGTAAGCTGGCGATCTCGCCGCGTCCCCCGGTTGAGCGTATTAATGGGGCCACCGTGGATGTGCGCCTGGGCAATCAGTTCCGCACGTTTCGTGGACACACCGCTGCATTTATCGATTTAAGTGGTCCCAAGCATGAAGTCAGTGCTGCGCTGGACCGCGTGATGAGCGATGAAATTGTGTTACCGGAAGGGGAAGCCTTCTTCCTGCATCCGGGCGAACTGGCCCTGGCGGTCACGCTGGAGTCGGTGACCTTACCGGATGATCTTGTCGGCTGGCTGGATGGACGTTCATCACTGGCGCGTTTGGGCTTGATGGTGCATGTGACCGCACACCGTATTGACCCGGGCTGGCAGGGGCGTATTGTGCTGGAGTTTTACAACTCCGGTAAGCTGCCACTGGCGCTGCGTCCCGGTATGCTGATTGGGGCATTGAGCTTTGAACCGCTCTCCGGCCCGGCAGCGCGTCCGTACAACCGCCGTGAAGATGCGAAATATCGTGGTCAGCAGGGTGCTGATGCCAGCCGTATCGACAAAGATTGATCGTCAAACTTTGAGGATGTAATGAGAAGATTGATAACCACGCTGGCCATCCTGTTAGTGGTGGTCGTCGCGGGAATGACCGCACTGGTGTTACTGGTGAATCCCAACGACTTTCGTACCTATATGGTACAACAGGTGGAACAACGCAGTGGTTATCGGCTTCAGGTTAACGGTGATTTGCGTTGGCATGTGTGGCCGCAACTCAGCATTCTCGCTGGCCGCATGAGCCTGACCGCGCCGGGTGCCAGCCAGCCGGTGATAACCGCAGAGAATATGCGTCTCGACGTCAATCTCTGGCCGTTACTTTCTCACCAACTCAGCGTCAGTCAGGTGATGCTGAAGAACGCCATCATTCGCGTCACCCCGGAGAGTGATGCGCAGAAACCCAGTGGATCGCCGGTGGGGCCACGTGATGCCGAACCGACGGCCAGCAGCAATGGCTGGTCTTTCGATATCGGTAAGCTGCGGCTTGCTGACAGCCTGCTCATCTGGCAACAGCAGGGGGGCGACGAGTACAACTTTCGCGATCTCAACCTCAGTCTGAATCAGGATGCCAGTAAACAGGCCAGCATCGATCTCAGCACGCGCATTTCACGCAATCAGCGTAATCTCACGGTCAGTCTGAAGGGGCAGCTTGATGCGGCGCAGTATCCGCACCGTCTCAATGGCCGTATTGATGCGCTGGATTATACCCTCGACGGTGCGAATCTGCCGACGCAGGGTATCAAAGGCACATTAAGTGGCGATGGCGAGTGGAACAATGACCGTCAGCAATTTGCGTTAAACAAACTGCAACTGAGCGCCAACGACAGCGCGCTGGATGGTAGCGCGGAAGGGAGTTTGCTGCTGCCACAACAGCTCAATTTGAAACTGCATGCGGCGGCGCTTAACCTCGATAACCTGATGGCGAGCGCGCCAGTCAGTGACAGCAGTGCTCCGCAACATGCCAGCGTGATACGTACCCCGGTGATTGCGGAACCGCGTGAACGGGATAATAGCGACTCTCCGCTGACGATGATGGATTTGACCCTCAACCTGACAGCGGATCAGGCGGTATGGCGTGGCCTGACGCTCAATGACCTGCAACTGACGGCCAGTAATCAGGAAGGATTAATGACGCTGAGCCAGCTCCAGGGCAAGTTGGGCGAGGGCGAGTTTTCCATTCCGGGTTCAGTCGATATCCGTCATCCGATCACCACGGTGACGCTCCAACCGGAACTGCGCCAGGTGGCGATTGCACCCTTGTTGAAAGCGTTCGAACTGCCCGAGGCGATCCAGGGAACAGTATCGTTGCAGGGGGATGTGAGCGGCAGCGGTTTAAGCATCGATGATGCTAAGCAGAAGTGGCAGGGGAGTGCAGAGTTGACGGCCAACAACCTGCAACTGGCGCAACTTAATCTACAACAGATGGTCAGCCGCGCGGTGGCGCGCGTCAGCAATCGGGTCAGCAACGATGCGAGTGAGGACCAGAGCATCCAGCAATTAAGCGGCCGTATCAGCCTGAATAAAGGTGTGATCTCGCTGCCTGATTTGCAGGGCGGCAGCAATCACCTGGCGGTGCAGAGCCAGGGGAATATTAATATGCTGACCCGGCAACTGGACGTGACCATCAATATGATGCTGCGTGGCTGGAAAGGGGATGAGAAGTTGGCGGCGGTGATGAATGAGCAGACCATCCCGTTACGTATGTACGGGCGCTGGGATAATTTGCAGTATTCATTGCCGGTGGATCAGGTACTACGTCAGCAGTTGCAAAATGAGGCCAAGAGCCGACTGGATCAGTGGCTGGATCGGCAGCAGCCGTCACAACAGAAACCCTAATTGACCAACGTAGCGGCGCGATTTATCGCGCTGTTTTTCGTAAAAGGCGCGCGATAAAACGCGCCGCTACGCAAGGGGATCGCCGATGCTGTCTACCGGTACAATCTCGACCTTCTGTACGCGGTGATTTTCCACCCGCAGCGTGCGCAGCAAATAATCCCCTACCTGTAGCTCCTCACCTTCCTGTGGCACATGTTGCAGGCTATCCATCAGCAATCCCGCCAGGGTGTGATAACTGCGCTTCTCATCCAACGGCAGCCTGACATAGACCGCTAAATCTTCCAGCGGCATATGCCCGTTGGCAATCCAGCCGCCTTGTGGACCGGGTTGGATGTCGTAGCGGGGATCAATCTCTTCCCCTTCATTAGGCAGATTGCCAGCAATGGTTTCCATCACATCGCTGAGGGTGACGACCCCCTCTACGGAGCCAAATTCATCCACTACAAAGGCAAAATGGGTACGCGCCTGACGGAATTGCTCCAGCGCCTGCAATAACGTGACGCGTTCGGGAAAAACCAGCGGCTGGCGAATCAATGAACGTAAATCCAGCGATTTTTCATGCAGCGACTGATGCATTAAATCAATCACGTGAACGACGCCGAGGGGTTCGTTGCCTTTTTCGGTAATCAGAATACGCGTGTGTTGATTGCGGTCGAGCTTGGCCATGATTTCCACGGGATCTTCCGTCAGATCAATATGCTCGATATCGTGACGTGAGGTCATGATGCTGCTGATTTGGCGCTGTCCCAGCCCCAGCACGCGGGCGATCATGCGTCGCTCCTGACGGTTAAATAGCGCGCCTTCCTCGCTGTCGCTGAGCAATGAGGCGGTATCGGCATCCAGTTCCGCTCGTTGTGCCTCGCCGCGCAGAATACGCAGTACGGCTTCGGCGGTGCGCTGGCGTAACGGGCGGCCTGCGGAGAGGAAACGACGACGATTGAACATCGCCAGCTGGTTGAACATCTCAATCAGAATGGAGAAGCCAATGGCGGCATACAGGTAGCCTTTCGGAATGATAAAGCCGAGTCCCTCAGCGACCAGGCTAAAACCAATCATCAGCAGAAAACTGAGGCACAGAATCACAATGGTGGGATGGCTATTGACGAAGCGGGTGAGCGCTTTGCTGGCCATAAGCATTAGCAGGATAGCGATGGTCACCGCCGTCATCATCACCGGCAATTCATTCACCATGCCCACGGCGGTAATCACCGCATCCAGCGAGAAGATGGCGTCCAGCACCACAATTTGCGCGACCACCGGCCAGAATTTAGCGCCATTTTTAGTTTGACCGTTGTCCTCGTCACTCCCCTCAAGGCGGTCATTCAGTTCGGTGGTGGCTTTATAAAGAAGAAACACCCCTCCGGCGAACAGTAATAAATCGCGGGCGCTGAAGTTGTGTTGCCACAGGGTAAACAGCGGCTGTGTCAGGGTAACCAACCACGAAAGCGATGCCAGCAGGACCAGGCGTAACAACAACGCCAGCAGCAGGCCAATCACGCGCGCGCGATCGCGCACCACCGGCGGTAATTTTTCCACCAGAATGGCAATGAAAACCAGGTTATCAATGCCAAGAACCAGCTCAAGAACGATTAGCGTGACTAATCCTGCCCAGAGCGAGGGATCAGCGATCCACTCCAACATGCTTTCATCACCTGAATGTCTGAGAATGAGCTTAGTCTTATCATAGTTAATCCCCGCAGGGGGAACAAATACCCAGACGTTGTTGTGTTACAGGGGGCTGCCGCGTAATAAGGAATAATCCGAATGGGGTTTTTTGACGGATAAGTTGAATGTATGGATAAACACGCCACACCTGAATTTGCTGCGATTAATTGTTTCTGGCGCATGACAGCGTTCGTTTTTAATGCGAATAGCTCAGAATTTGAATATCGAACTTTTCTGAATTTTAGGTGGGAATGGCCTGAAAGGGATGGCATCAATACTAATGACTGGTAGTCTTTTTCCTAAAATAGAGCAGGGAACACGGGGTCTACTTGTAAACAAGCCAGTAATAACTAGTATAGCAACGTGTTAGTAAATGTCTGCGCTTATGTTGTTAATAGCGTCTTGTTTAGCTTCTTAATGTTGAGAATTGTGATCGTGTCCCGGTTAAGGCCAGTTATTGTCATGGCAAACCGGTAACCACAAACAGGAAATTAGGGCAACCAGAGCGGTATTGGCAGCGACAGCCAAGGGCGGTAGCGTGTCCGAAGTGCTTTTTAAACCGGGAGTCTGGTCGGAAAATATGTTGAAGGAAGTCAGACTAATCTGTTGGTATTTATCACAATTTTCTTGCAGGGCAGGTAAGAAGATTGACATAAACACCGAAGATTCCCCTGCAGATAGCCTGTTCTAAGCCAGTTTCAATATCGCTCGTTTATTACACAGGGTTGAGGCGTTAAGGATTAGGGAAATAAAATAAAGAGTTAATTATGCGCGATAACGAATTTACCTATAAAAGTCTTCTCACTAAAATTTTACTGGCGTGCTCGGATTTAATTTGTTTCAACGCGGCGTTGTTTATTGCTCTGGCGCTCATTAATTCGCTCACGAATTCCCCACTGGCAGATATTTCTGAAAAAGACCTCAATTTAAAAATCGCCACGCACCTCTGTCTGTCGATTATTTGTGTTGGCTGGTTCTGGGTGCGGCTGCGTCATTTCACCTATCGCAAACCTTTTTGGTTCGAGCTGAAAGAGATCTTTCGTACCATTCTTATTTTCTCTGTCATCGATTTGTCCATTACCGCCTTGTCACAGTGGCAGATGTCGCGTTTTGTCTGGGTACTGACCTGGTTGCTGGCGTTAATACTGATTCCGCTGGGACGCGCCATGGCAAAACGCGTACTGAACCGTTTTGGCATGTGGAAAAAGCAGACCATCATCATCGGCAGCAGCAAGAATGCCGTGGAAGCCTGGCAAGCGCTGCAAAGCGAAGAGGTGATGGGATTTGATGTTATTGCCTTTTTCGATGTCGATGGTAGCTGTCCGCAAGCCAGCCTTGAAGGTGTGCCGGTACTGCGCAGTGAGCAAGAGCTCTGGCAGCTCACCAACAATGAAACGCAGTTTATTGTCGCGGTTGAGTTTGAGCAGAGCCAGTACCGCGATAACTGGCTGAAGACGCTGGCTATGCACAACTGTCGCTCGGTATCGGTCATCCCGACCTTACGTGGCGTTCCGCTCTACGGCACCGATATGGCGTATATCTTCAGCCACGAAGTGATGATTTTACGGGTTAACAACAACCTGGCGAAACGGACTTCACGCTGCCTGAAGCGCGCGTTCGATATCGTCGGTGCGCTCAGCATCATTATTGCGCTGTCACCGGCTTTGCTGGTGTTGGGTTTCCTTGTCGGACGTGACGGTGGCAACCCGATTTACGGTCATGAACGTGTTGGTTTTAATGGTCGCAAATTCAAATGTCTGAAATTCCGCTCGATGGTGATTAATTCCAAAGAGGTGCTGGAAGAAGTATTACGCACTGATCCAGTGGCACGCGCTGAGTGGGATAAAGATTTCAAACTGAAAAATGACCCGCGTATTACCAAAGTCGGTCACTTTATCCGCAAAACCAGCCTGGATGAATTACCGCAGCTGTGGAACGTGGTCCGTGGCGATATGAGCCTGGTGGGGCCGCGTCCGGTTATCGAAGATGAACTCTGCCGTTATGCCGGTGACGTTGATTATTACCTGATGGCGAAACCAGGCATGACGGGATTGTGGCAGGTCAGCGGTCGTAACGACGTTGATTATGAAACGCGTGTCTATTTCGATTCGTGGTACGTCAAAAACTGGTCGCTTTGGAATGACATCGCGATTCTGTTTAAGACCATTGGCGTAGTGCTCAAGCGCGATGGCGCCTATTGATAGACGCGAGGGCAGGGTGACAACAGAAAGCATAGGGAGCAAATGATAATGACCCACAGTTTCGGTGTTTAACCCGTCAGACTTTGTTTTGTAAGACGCTTACACAGCGGCGTTTTCGCCTCTATCAATCATTAACTGATAGCGAAGATCCAGATGATTACAATGAAAATTAAAATGATACCGTTACTGGTATCCGCGACGATTCTCTCCGGGTGCACGATCGAACCAGGTCAGCGCCTTTCCACTAGCGGAAAAGATGTCATTGAACAACAGGATAGCAATTTTGACATCGACAAATACGTTAACGTCTTTCCTTTAACGCCGCGTCTGGTCGAGCAGATGCGGCCGAAACCCCTGGTTGCGCAAACCAACCCGATGTTGCAGAACGAAATTCAGGGTTATGAATACCGTGTCGGCATTGGCGACGTGCTTAACGTGACCGTCTGGGATCACCCGGAATTGACCACGCCAGCCGGTCAGTATCGTAGCGCCAGCGACACCGGTAACTGGGTGCAGGCAGACGGTACGATCTTCTACCCGTATATCGGCAAGGTACGCGTCGCCGGTCGAACCGTGACCGAAATCCGTGCGGAAATCGCACGCCGTCTGGCGCAGTACATTGAAAGCCCGCAGGTGGATGTGAATGTCGCGGCCTTCCGCTCACAAAAAACCTACATCAGTGGCTCGGTCACGACCTCAGGTCAACAAGCGATCACCAACGTACCGCTTACCGTACTGGATGCCGTCAACGCCGCCGGTGGCCTGACCGCAGATGCCGACTGGCGCAACGTGGTACTGACCCACAATGGTCGCGAGCAGCGTATTTCGTTGCAGGCATTGATGCAAAACGGCGACCTGAGTCAGAACCACTTGTTGTATCCGGGCGATATTCTCTACGTACCGCGTAACGATGATCTGAAGATTTTCGTGATGGGCGAAGTGAAGCAGCAGACCACGCTGAAGATGGACCGCAGCGGCATGACGCTGGCCGAGGCACTGGGCAATGCTCAGGGTATGGATCAGACCACGGCAGACGCTACCGGCGTGTTTGTTATTCGTCCAATTCGTGGCACCAACCGCACCAAGATTGCCAACATCTATCAGTTGAATACCAAAGATGCGGCATCGATGGTGATGGGAACCGAATTCCAACTGGAGCCGTATGACATTGTGTATGTCACCTCCACTCCGCTCACCCGCTGGAACCGTGTGATTTCCGCGCTGTTACCGACCATTGTGGGTATCGACGATGCCAGCTCCGCAGCACTGCGTTTCCGCAACTGGTCAGACTAAGGTTTAACCATGATTACGTCCGTGTTAGTCGTCTGTGTCGGCAACATTTGCCGCTCCCCAACCGGGGAGCGATTGTTCCAACGCGCTTTACCTGAAACCAGGGTCGCGTCTGCCGGGTTGGGTGCCTTGCGTGGCTCCCCGGCAGACCAGACCGCCAGCGATGTGGCCGCCAAACACGGCCTCTCCCTGGCGGGGCATCATGCTCAGCAGTTAACGGCCGACATGTGCCGGGACTATGACCTGATCCTGGTGATGGAAAAACGTCATGTTGAACAGGTAAATCGCATCGATCCGGCCGCGCGCGGGAAAACCATGCTGCTTGGGCACTGGCTCAACCAACAGGAAATAGCGGACCCGTACAAAAAAAGCCGTGAGGCTTTTGAAGAGGTTTACGGGTTACTGGAACACGCTACCCAGAAATGGGTCAACGTATTAAGCCGATAGTTGGGATTATCCATGAATATAAAAAACAAGGTTATGACAGCGCCGAAAGAGGATTCGAATGGATGGGATCTGGCGCATCTTGTGGGACAGCTCATTGACCATCGCTGGATCATTGTCGCTGTCACCGCCTTCTTCATGTTAGCGGGCACCCTTTACACACTGTTCGCGACACCGATCTACAGCGCCGATGCCATGGTGCAGGTCGAGCAAAAGAATACCAACTCGGTATTGAATGACCTCCAGGACATCCTGCCGTCAACACCGGCCTCTGACACGGAGATTCAGATTCTTGAATCTCGCATGGTGCTGGGTAAGACGGTGAATGACCTCGGTCTGGATACCGTGGTGCAGCAAAACTATTTCCCGATTATTGGTAAAGGCTTGTCGCGCCTGATGGGCAACAAACCGGCGCAAATCGCCATTACCCGTCTGGAAATCCCGCGTTCAATTGAGAAACGCACCGTACAGCTGGAAGTGACCAGCCCACAGACCTACACCGTCACCAGCAATGGCGATGAGCTGTTTAAAGGCCGCGTGGGGCAGTTGGAGCAGCACGGTGAAGTGACCATGTTGGTAAGCGGTATTGAGGCTGATACCGGCACCAGCTTTGATGTCACCAAGCTGAGCGATCTGCAGGCGATCAAAGCGGTGCTGGCTAACCTGACGGTTGCAGACAAAGGGAAAGACACCGGCGTGCTGGGTCTGGAATACCAGGACGAAGATCAGGATCAGGCCAGCCGGGTCCTGAACCAGATTGTGAACAACTATCTGTTGCAGAACGTTGATCGCAAATCGGAGCAGGCGGCGAAGAGTCTCGATTTCCTCAAGAATCAGCTGCCAGAAGTGCGTGACAGCCTGAATGTGGCAGAAGACAAGTTGAACGCTTACCGTCGTGAAAACGAATCGGTTGATATGTCGCTGGAAGCGAAATCGGCGTTGGACTCGTCTGTCAGCGTGCAGAGCCAGCTCAACGAGCTGACCTTCCGTGAAGCGGAAGTGTCACAGCTGTATACCAAAGATCACCCGACTTACCGTGCGCTGCTGGAAAAACGTAAAACGCTGGAAGGTGAGCAGGCCAATCTGAACAAGAAAATTGCACAGATGCCGCAAACCCAACAGGAGATTTTACGTCTGACCCGTGACGTGCAGGCCGGACAAGAAATCTACATGCAGTTACTGAACCGTCAGCAAGAGCTGGGGATCAGTAAAGCCAGTACCGTCGGCGATGTCCGTATTATCGACCAGGCTGAAACGGCCGCTTCACCTGTGGCACCGAAGAAGCTATTGATTATTGCCGCCAGCCTGATTGTCGGTCTGATGTTGTCGGTCGGTCTGGTGCTGCTGAAAGCCCTGTTCCACCACGGTATCGAGAACCCGGAACAGCTGGAAGAGCTGGGCATGAATGTCTACGCCAGTGTCCCCCTGTCGGACTGGCAGCGTAAAAAAGACACCGAAGCACTGGCACGTCGTGGTCACAAAGAGAAAAGCGACCCGCACAACACACTGCTGGCGCTGGGTAATCCGACTGACCTCTCCATCGAAGCGATTCGTAGCCTGCGTACCAGCCTGCACTTCGCCATGATGGAAGCGAAGAACAACATTCTGATGATCACCGGTGCCAGCCCGGGTATTGGTAAAACCTTTATCTGTGCCAACCTCGCAACCCTGGTGTCAAAAGCTGGTCAGCGCGTGTTGTTTATCGATGGTGATATGCGCCGTGGTTATACGCATGAACTGCTGGGGGCGGAGAATAAAGTCGGTCTGTCTAACGTGTTGTCAGGTAAGAGCGAATTCTCACCTGCCATGATTCAGAAAGGCGTGTATGGCTTCGACTTCCTGCCGCGTGGTCAGGTGCCGCCGAACCCGTCTGAGCTGCTGATGCACCGTCGCATGGGCGAGCTGCTGGAGTGGGCCGGTAAGAACTATGACCTGGTGCTGATCGATACCCCACCGATTCTGGCGGTCACCGATGCTTCCATTATCGGTAAGCTGGCGGGCACGTCGCTGATGGTGGCGCGTTTCGAAACCAACACCACCAAGGAGCTGGATGTCAGCTACCGTCGCTTCGCCCAGAACGGTATCGAAATTAAAGGCGTCATCCTCAACGCCGTAGTACGTAAAGCGTCGAATACCTACGGATATGGTTACGACTACTACAACTACGAATACGGCAAAGAAACGAAAAGTTAAGCAAAACTAAAAATTCCGGGGCGGTTTAACCGCCCCGTTTTTATGTAGCGGCGCGATTTATCGCGTGGGTTTAAAACCCATGAAAATGGCGCGATGAATCGCGCCGCTACGGATTGATACAGTTCATCTTTTTTCATGCCATTTGGCATGTCATTTACACACAGCACACGCTTAGGTAATTCCGTAATGGTACGTATCTGCTCATGAAGAATGGAACTAACGGTATGATTTTTAGGAATAAAGCCGATTCCCCTCTTCAGCCTGCGGAGGTTACCGTTGAACCTGGAACAGCTGTTTAAGAGGTGCTGGCAATGCAGGACATCCGTTTCTCAATTGTAATTCCCGCCTATAACGCGTCGAAGTCGATTGTGACGACGCTGGATTGCGTCAATGCGCAAAGCTATCGCAATTTTGAAGTCATCATTGTGGATGACAAATCGGCCGATGCGGCCGAACTGGCGCAGGTAGTACATAGCGATCGCTATCAGGATCTGGACATCAGACTGGAACTCTCTGAGGTCAAACTGAACGGTGCCGGTGCGCGCAATAAGGGCATTGAACTCGCCTGCGGGGATTTTATCAGTTTCCTTGATGCGGATGATGAATGGCATCCGGACAAACTGTTGGAAGTCAGCCGCACGATCGCCAACCTTGAAGCGCAGGGTAAATCCCGCTATGTCATCTTCAGCCAGGTCAATATCCATCAGGATGGCCACTTCCTGAAAGTGATGCCGATGCAGCCGCCCGGTAAAAATGAGACGGTGGCTGAATATCTGTTTGGTTGCTATGGCTTTATTCAGACCAGCACCATCGTGCTGAAACGTTCTGATGCGGAAAAGATCAAGTTTGATGCCCGGTATATTCGCCACCAGGATTATGACTTTTGTATTCGCGCCGATCGCATGGGCTATGCCTTTGTGATGATTGATAAACCGCTGGCGACCTACCATCTGGTGACCAAATTCGGCTCGAAGCATAAAGGGGAGTCAGTGAAATACTCCTTCTTCTGGCTCGACACCATGAAACCCTATCTGACCGCGCGGGATATTCACACTTACAAGGCGTTTAAATTACCGCTGCGTTACAAGATGGACGGTAATTCACTGCAGGCGAGCCTCAGTTTTGCGCGTTACTTCTTCCTGACCAACAAGGACAACCAGGCCTACTTTATGAGCCGTCTGCTGGATAAAGTTAAAGCCCGGTTTTTCGGCAGCAGAGCCGTTTCTTAATTGCGTACTTTTTGACTCCAGTTTCTGGAGCATTTTTTTGGTTCCTGTCATCTCCTCTCACGGGTATTCAGATGAAAAATCATGTTGGTACCATCGGCATTGTCATGCCGATGTATAACGCACGTCAGACCATACTGCGTGCCGTGCAGTCGGTAATGAAGCAAAGCTATAGCGACTGGCACATCTACCTCATCAACGATAAGTCGACCGATGACTCCCTGGCGCTGGTGCGTGAGCACTGCCAGGATGCGCGCATTACCCTGCTGGATAACGAGATGAACCTCGGTGCCGCAGAAACCCGTAATGTCGGCTTGCGTGCCGCGCAGGAAGAGATCATTGCCTTTCTCGACAGTGATGATGAGTGGCATCCGGAAAAACTGGCCGAACAGGCCGCGGCGCT
The DNA here is from genome assembly GCF_000175935.2 of Pantoea sp. At-9b. Taxonomy (NCBI): domain Bacteria; kingdom Pseudomonadati; phylum Pseudomonadota; class Gammaproteobacteria; order Enterobacterales; family Erwiniaceae; genus Pantoea; species Pantoea sp. At-9b. The sequence goes on along the minus strand of NC_014837.1, from coordinate 2,830,200 downwards.
GGCAGCGGGTGACGACTTTGTTATCACCCAGTACCACTACAAAACCAAAAGTGCCGACCACGATATCAACTACAGCAAACCCTATCTGCAACAGGAAAACTTCGTGAAGAAGCAGTACCGCGTCTGCTTTTCTTCCGTCTGTTTTCGCCGTCCCCCGCAGGGCATCTTCTTCCAGCGTAAAGGCCATGAAGATTTCCTGTTCCTCTACGAACTGTTTCTCCGCTACAAGCAAGCCAGGGTGATCCAAAAAACGTTGGTGAACTATTACGAGTTGGGTGATTCGTTGTCTCGTAATAAAAACAAAGCGGCGAAATGGCATCTGGAATTATTAAGAATTATCTATAAAAACAATCCGTTAAAAATTTATTACTATTACGGCTGGTATATGGTGAATGGTGTGCTTTTCACCCTGAAACATCGTTGATACCCGTCATCCTTCACGTTGCAGCTGCGTTGGCTGCGTGAATGATTAGGGTCTCAATTAATCAGAATCAGCCTTTTGAGGTGGAAAGTCTTTCATGAAAAAAATTGCTCTGGTGATTAAGGATGCCTATTCGTATGCGGGGACGGAAAACATCTGCAATTTTATGTCCGAGTGTCTCGGCGAGCAGCATGATGTCACCGTTTATTCGCTGGAAGGCAGTGGTAAGCCGTTCTATCCGTTCACCCATGCGAAAGAAATCGTCAGCTTTGCCGGGCATAGTAACCCGATTAAAAGCGCGGTGGCGCGTATTCAGCAGGAAGGGTTCGACAGCGTTTTCCTGATCAGCATGGGTCGCCTCAGCGTGATGTTCGCGTTCTGGAATCTGATGTCGATGAAGAAAAAAACCTTCAAAGCCTATGCCTGCGAACACATTGCAATTAACTCATTCAGTAAACCAATCAAACTGCTGAAGTGGCTATTGTTGCGCTTCTATGACCAGGTGATTGTGCTAACAGACAAAGACCATCAGGTCTTTAGCCGCTGGAATATTCCCAGCCAGCAAATCCCGAATCCGGTGGTGTACAAATCATTCCAGCGTAACGTGCGCAGCCGCCAGGCGCTGGCGATTGGCCGTCTCGAACACCAGAAAGGTTTCGATTTGCTGCTGGATATCTGGGCTGATTTCAGCAAAACCCACCCGGAGTGGAAACTGGTGATTGCCGGTGATGGCGAATTGCGTCAGACGTTGCAGGATCAGGCTACCCAGCTTGGCCTCAATGGCAGCGTCAATTTTGTCGGCAGGGTCAGCAATATCAACGATTACTACCGCGACAGTGACATGGCGCTGATGACCTCGCGTTATGAAGGCTTGCCGCTGGTGCTGCTGGAAGCGAAATCCTGGTCATTACCGGTGGTGGCTTATGACTGCCCAACCGGACCGCAGGAGATCATCAATCAGGGTGAAGATGGCTTCCTGGTGCCGATGAATGACAAAGCGGCCTTCCTGGCGCGTATGGAGCAGCTCGCCAGCGATGATGCCCTGTTCTATGCCATGAGCGAAAAAACCAAAGACACCGCGCTGAAGTTTGACGGTAAACAGATCAAACAAAGCTGGCTGGCACTTGTTTAGCAAGCCGTAACGATTGACGTGCCTCGGGGATACCTTCACCGCCCATTGACCACGGGATTTGACGCATGAAAAGAAGAGAAGTCTTGCAAACCGCAGCCTCCTCCATTGTTGCTGCACTCTCGGTGAGTGCGTTTTCCAGTTACGCAGCAAAAAATGGCCAACCGGCACTGAAAACGGTAGATCCTGCCAGCCTGCCGCAGGGGGATGTGCCGATTCTCACCCCGGAAAATGTTTACACCATGCCGCCGCAGTTCTGGCAGAACTTCGAGGGCAAATTGTGGATTGGTAAAGCCGGGAGCGATGCCAGTAAAGCGGGGAATCAAATCCCGGTTTATCTGCGCGATGCCAGCGGCAAAGTGTCACAAATCAGTCAGCCCATTGCATTGAATAAGGGCAACTTTGCGCAGTTTATTCACGATAATGCGGCGTTAATTGCCGATCCTGCGCATTCCATGGTGGTGGAAGATAACAATGGCAACACGCTGTTTGCCATTGATGACGTCAGCCGCCCCAACCAAAGCAATTTCAGCCAGCGCCTGGCACAGCCGAACGGCTATCAGCTGATTGGCGAAATCCCTTCGGTTGAAGAGCTACGCAAAACGCGTCCGCTGTTTGCCGGGGCCAAAATCAAGCTGAAAAGCTGGCATGAAGGGCTGGAAGTCGGAGGCGGTGAGTTCGTCGGGGCGTTTGGCGCAGGCAAGGACGATAACGGCGTGAACTTTGCCGGTGAAGGTTTCACCTGGCGTCGCGTGGTGGACGATTTTAATCGCCTGACATTGTTTGATTTCGGTGCGATTGCCGACGGCAAAACCGATGCTGCACCCGCCATCAAAGCGATGTATCAATGGTCGCAGGATGCCAATCAACCGATATGCGTGCAGTTTCCGGCGGGCACGTTCTTCGTGTCTGGTTGCGATTTTGGCGACCAACAGCAGCGCTTCTTCCGCATTTCCGGTGCGATGGTCAACTTTGGCTACTTCCCGGCCACCACACTGGTGTCAGACGGACGTTCCGATTTCCTGTTCCAGGTGAATGCACGTTGGACCGAAATCTCTAACCTGATTTTTAACGGCAACACTGACAAACGCCCCAACAAGCAAGGGTTATTTCGTAACACCTGCCCTGGCGGTCAGTTCTTCCGTGGCGCCTGTTTGCGTTTCAACCAGGTGGGTGGCGTCTCGTTGAGTCTGCTCGATACGCTGGATTGCAAAATCGACCAGTGGTACGCCAATGCCTGTACCGGTGATGTCATCAAAGCCAGTTGGTCCGGGCAGAAAGCCGGTAGCTGGGATCATAGCACCGCGATCGAACTGTCCAACTTCAATGCTCAGCACTGTAAAGGCGGCATGGTGTTGAATCTGCCGCGTTGCAGCCAATCGATTATTCACAATGGCTGGATCGAGCACACGGAACACCCCGGAGATATCTCCAATGGGCAGTGGATCATCGATGCACTGAGCCTTGAGGATTGCAAAAACCCGCTGATCGCCCATAACTCGCGCCTGAATATGCGTCAGACCAATTTGCAGGCGGGGAGTTGGATCGACAATTCGCTGGAAGGCGAGCGCTGGCTGAATATCTGGGAGATGGGGTCGACGCGGGTGGAGTCTTACGGCGTGGCGATCGACGGTAGCCTGAAATACAACTACGTCACGTCGCGTTTCCGTCTCACCAATAACACCAACCAGGAAACCTGGTTTGAGCTGGGGAATTTCTATTCGCCGACAGTGGGGGACAGCTGGGAAATTGAGGTGTTTGGTCAGTCGCAGTTTAACAACGGCACCGACAATCAACCGCTGATGAATCCGATCGACGGCAAAGGGACCGGTGGCAGGGCGGTGATCCATCTGCAACGCAAGACCAGCAAGGCTGAGGCCAGTTGGTCGGCGGAAGGCAGTTCACCGGTGGTGGAGGTGCGCTTTGAACCGCGTACCGACACGGACACCAAAGTGTTCGTCAAACTGGCGGGCTGGACACCGACCAGCGCTGTGCTGATCAAAAGCACCGGCAAAGATCGTTTCCTCGCCGGTCGCTGTGCGCGAGTGGATGCCACCATGACACAAGGTAATCCGACCAGCGCCAGCAAACCTGCTCCGCAGCGTTTCAGCCTGCACAACGGTAAAGCCGGGATTGGCGGTAATGAGCAGGGGGATCTGCTGATGGCATCACGCCTGCTCAAACCTGAACAGGTCGATACGCGTGAGCCAAAAGGTTATGTCTCCGTGGTGATTAATGGGGAGCCGTGCGCGTTGCCGTATTTCGCTATTAAGTCGTAATGATCAAACCGGCCGCACCGGGACGCGGCCGGAATGCCAGGAGCAGGACTTTTCCAGGCGTTTCGCCTCTATTGCAGTCTTTTTAATACAGAGTTCACCTTGCCAGTTCAGGAAATGGCGGCTTGTAGAATTACAAAAATTTATCTGGAGTTTTTATGAAGATTTTATTGGTGGGTAACCATACCTGTGGAAATCGTGGGGATGGCGCGATTTTACGTGGACTGATCGATTCACTTCAGTCTGCGCGTGGTGATCTGGATATCGACGTGATCAGTCGCTATCCAACCAGCTCCGGGTACTTATTACAGCAGGAGATTCAGCAAGATTCTCTGTTTCTGCACAACAGCAAATCAGCGAAAGGGTTGGTAGGCAGCGTCAAGCGTAAAGTGGCGAACCGACTGATGCCGGATATCATGATGGCGCACCTTGGGAAGGGCGGATTATATAAATCCTTCTCCGTGCCGCCGCATCTGGCGGAATTTACCAAAAGCCTTGCTCCTTATGACGCGATTATTCAGGTGGGCGGTTCTTTCTTTGTTGATCTGTATGGGGTGACGCAGTTCGACCATGCACTGTGTGCGCTGATGGCCAAAAAACCGCTGCATATGATCGGTCACTCGGTCGGGCCGTTTGAAAATCCGCGGGTTAACGCCCTGGCAAACTTCGTGTTTGAGCGGGTGGATAGCCTGGTGCTGCGCGAAGAGGTGAGCCATGACCGCCTGAAGCAGGATGGCGTGACCACCAGCAAGGTGAAAAAGGGCGTCGACACGGCCTTCCTGGTGAAAGCCCGCGCCGTGGCGAACCCCAGTCATAACCTGTTGCACTGGCAAGAAATTATCAGCGCACGCAAAACGATCGCCATTACCGTGCGTGAACTGGCACCGTTCGATAAACGTCTCGGCGTGACGCAGCAAGAGTATGAGGCTGCGTTTGGTCGGGTCATCAACGCGATGATCGCCGAGGGGTATCAGGTGGTGGCTTTCTCAACCTGTACCGGTATCGACAGCTATGCCAAAGATGACCGTATGGTCGCGCTACAACTGCGTGATCGTGTCGATCATCCTGAGCATTATCATGTGATTATGGACGAGTTTAACGACCTCGAACTCGGCATTTTGTTAAGTCATTGCCATCTGACGATCGGCACTCGCCTGCATTCCGCCATTATCTCGATGAATTTCGGTACACCTGCCGTTGCCATCAATTATGAGCACAAGTCACTGGGGGTGATGAACCAGCTTGGCTTGCCGCAAATGGCGACCGATGTGCAAAGCCTGATGGATGGCTCGCTCATCGATAAAGTGCAGACGGTACTGGCGGACTACGACAACGTGAAACAGAAAGTTGGCGCAGCGGTGGCGCAGGAGCGTGAGATTGGTAACCGAATCACTGAAGAAATTCTCAACGTCTTAGGGTGAAGTGATGAAGCTAACCTTTTTCACCATGCGTTTCCCGGTTGCCTCTGAGACGTTTGTCCTCAATCAGGTGACGCATTTTATTGATGCCGGTTACGACGTGGAGGTGATCTCCGTGTTTCCGGGCGACATGATTAACCGCCATGCCGCGTTCGATGATTACAATCTGGCCGCGAAAACACACTATTTGCTGCCGGAAGAGAAAGTATCGAATCTCGATAAGCTGACGCAGCGCATCGGATTGATGCTGCCGAAAATTGCTAAGCCCTCGCTGATTAAATCCCTCAATGTGCGCCGTTATGGCGCACAGTCCAGCAAACTGCTGCTGCCGGCGATTGTTGCCAATACCAAACAACCCTTTGTCGCCGATGTGTTTCTGGTGCACTTCGGCTATGCCGGCGCGCTGGCGAACAAACTGCGCGAGCTTGGCGTACTGAAGGGCAAGCAGGCAACGGTGTTCCACGGTGCCGACATCTCGCGGCGTCACATCCTCGAAGAACACAAGCTTGATTACGTCAACCTGTTCCGCCAGAGCGAACTGATGCTGCCAATCAGCCATTTGTGGGAGAACAAGCTGATTGAGATGGGGTGCCCGGCGGAGAAGATCCACGTTACACGCATGGGCATTGAACCGGAAAAGTTTAATTTCCGCCCGCGTGCCGCCTTTCATTCGCCGCTACGCATTGTGTCCGTGGCGCGCCTGACGGAGAAAAAAGGGCTGGATGTGGCGGTGAAAGCCAGTGAAATCCTGCGTGATCAGGGCGGGCAGTTCCAGTTCACTATCATCGGCAACGGGGAGCAGGACGGCATGATGCGTGAACATATTGCGCGCGCCGGTCTGGCAGATTGCGTCAGTATGCCGGGCTTTAAGCCGCAGGATGAGATTCGCCAGGCGCTCAACGAAGCCGACATCTTTTTGCTGCCTTCCAAAACCGCCGCCGATGGCGATATGGAGGGGATCCCGGTGGCGCTGATGGAGGCGATGGCAGTGGGTTTACCGGTTGTCTCAACCTTCCACAGCGGGATTCCTGAGCTGATCCAGAACAACGTGAGCGGCTGGCTGGTTCCTGAGAACAACCCCGATGAACTGGCGCAAACCTTACTGCGCCTGTCGCGCGGGGATGTGGATGTTGCACCGGTTGTCGCCGCTGCCCGCCACAAAGTGGAAACCGAGTTCAATCAGCATATCGCCTATGGCGAGCTGGCAAAAATTCTGGAGCGCATGGTGTGAGCGGATTAAAGTCACAGGCCATTTGGTTATTTGGCAGCACCTGTTTTGCTGCGGTGTTGCAGGTGTTACAGCTCAGCGTGCTGGCACGTAAGCTGGAAGCCCATGAGCTGGGATTGCTGGCGATCATTAACGCCATTCTGGCGGTTGCTTCGGTGCTACAGGACATGGGGATGAGCAGCTACATTGTGCATCGTCAGAACATTACGCGCCGTGAGCAGAGCACCATCTACTGGGTTAACGTCTCGCTGAGTTTCTGTACCGGGTTAATCATGCTGATGATTGCCTGGCCGGTATCCTGGTTCTACCATCTGCCCGAGCTGACCGGGCTGATTATGCTGACCAGCCTTAACTTCCTCGTACTGGGGCATCTCTCGCAATACCAGGCGCATTTTGTCAAAACCAAACGCATGGTCACGCTGGCGAAAATTGAGATGGCCACCAAGTTGTTTGCCTTCCTGTGTACCGTGGCGATGTTGTATTTCACGACGCTGACGGTAGCGGCGGCGATCCTCGGGCTGTTTATCAACGCCTTCACGCGTATCCTCTGCATGATTTACTTCGGGGAGAAATCCTGGCGGCCAACCTGGGAGTTTGACCGGGCAACCTTCATTGCTGCGGTGCGCTACGGTATCTATCAACTGGGATCGCAGACCATCAACCAACTGCGTACCCAGGCAGATGCGCTGATTGTCGGCAAGGTGATGGGTGCCGATATGCTGGGCATCTACTCGTTGGCGAAAGAGCTGATTCTGCAACCGCTGAAGCTGGTTTCGCCGGTGATTAACCGTCTTGCGTTGCCGCGCTTTGCGGAGAAGCAGCATGATCCTGAGCAACTGAAGAAGCTGTTCCTGAAAGGCACTTTCGTCATCATGTTGTTTAGCAGCGTGATGTATCTGGCGATCGGTATTCTGTCACCGGTGATTGTCCGGGTGTTGTACGGCACGTCCCATGAGCAGGTTTACCATCTGATCCCATTGATGCTGCTGTTCGGCATGCTGCGTCCCATGGGGGGACTGACCGGCGCGATTTCTCAGGCCAATGGACGTACCAACGTCGAGTTCTACTGGAATATCGTCGCCAGTTTGGTGGTGGTGGCGGTCCTGGCGACCACCTTGATCTGGCCGAACGTGATCTACGTGGCGCTGACGCTATCGATTTCTCAGGTGTTAATTTCAGCCTTTGCCCATCCGTTCTTCATCAAACCGGTGATTGGCATCCGCTTTATGCCTTATGCCCGTCAGTGGGTCTCGGTTTCGGTGGTCTTTGTCGGCCTGATGCTGCTGGTAAACCATTTTAACCTGTTTGTGATGCCGGAATGGTTTGCGGGCTGGCTGTAACCTCGTGGCGCGATTTATCGCGCCGCGACCCCTCGATCTGTCTGAAAATGACTGGTCTTAGTAAATCCGACTTTCTCTGATCCCTTCTGCTGTTTTACAGTGGTTTAGCGATTTAATTTTCCTGCCAACTGGCGCATCGGTGGGTGCCGAAAAAAGCGATTTTTTATGCTGTGACAGAGAGTTAGTGCCGGTTTTTCAGATAAAGATTATACTTGCTGTTCCGGCCGATCCTGCATAATCGACCCCACGTATTCACTTCATGAAATGGAATAAATATGACCAAGCTTAAAGCTGTAATCCCGGTTGCGGGTCTCGGTATGCATATGCTCCCTGCGACGAAAGCAATTCCAAAAGAGATGCTGCCTGTCGTCGACAAACCGATGATCCAATATATCGTTGATGAGTGCGTGGCTGCAGGCATCAAGGAGATTGTGCTGGTCACTCATGCTTCCAAAAATGCAGTGGAAAACCACTTTGACACCACCTATGAGCTTGAAGCCTTGCTTGAAGCGCGTGTTAAACGTCAACTGCTGAGCGAAGTGCAATCAATTTGTCCTCCGGGCGTGACCATCATGAACGTGCGTCAGGCTAACCCGCTTGGGCTGGGCCACTCCGTTCTGTGCGCACGACCGATGATTGGTGATAACCCGTTTGTTGTGGTGCTGCCGGACGTACTGCTGGACGACTCCACCGCTGACCACCTGCGCTACAACCTGGCGGCCATGGTCGCTCGTTTTGAGGAAACCGGCCGCAGCCAGGTATTGGCAACACATATGCCGGGTGCCGATCTCTCTGAATACTCAGTGATCACCACGGAACAGCCATTGGATAACCCTGGCGACGTCAGCACCATCACCAACTTTGTTGAGAAGCCGGAAGAAGCCAACACGCTGGATTCCGATCTCGCGGCGGTCGGTCGCTATGTGCTCTCTGCCGATATCTGGGCAGAACTGGAGCGCACCGAGCCAGGTGCCTGGGGCCGTATCCAACTGACTGATGCCATCGCTGCGCTTGGCAAGAAAAAACCGGTTGATGCGACGTTGCTCACTGGCACCAGCTTCGACTGTGGCCGTAAACTAGGCTACATGCAGGCTTTCGTCTCTTACGGTCTGCGTAATAACAGCCAGGGCCGTGACTTCCGCGCCGCAATTCAGAAAATCCTGGCGAAATAACCTTTCTCATGATGTGCCGCGCCATTGCGCGGCTTAAAGGAGTACGCATGGCTATTTTGGTAACGGGTGGGGCAGGGTACATCGGTTCTCACACGGTGCTGGCGCTGCTGCAGCGCGGTGACGACGTTGTGGTGCTGGATAACCTCTGCAATGCCTCGCGTGAAGCGATTAATCGCGTGGAAAAACTCGCGGGTAAGAAGGCGGTGTTTGTTGAGGGCGATATTCGCGATCGTGCCTGTTTGCGCGACCTGTTCGCCGCCAATGACATCTCAGCCGTGATCCACTTTGCCGCGCTGAAAGCGGTGGGTGAATCCACCCGTATACCGTTGGAGTACTACGAGAATAATGTGGCAGGCACCGTGGTGTTGCTGGAAGAGATGCGCAGCGCCGGTGTGTGGAACTTTATCTTCAGCTCCTCTGCCACCGTCTATGGTGCCGATGCGCCGGTTCCTTATGTGGAAACCACACCGATTGGCGGCACCACCAGCCCATACGGCACGTCAAAGCTGATGATTGAATTGGTGATGCGCGACTTCGCGAAAGCCGATAGCCGATTCAACGCGATTGCACTGCGTTATTTTAACCCAGTGGGTGCGCATGAGTCGGGGGAGATTGGCGAAGATCCAACGGGTATCCCGAACAATTTACTGCCGTACATTGCTCAGGTCGCCATTGGTCGTCTCGACAAACTGGGCGTGTTTGGTGATGACTACGATACGCCAGATGGTACGTGCCTGCGTGATTACATTCACGTGGTGGATCTGGCCGAAGGCCATCTGAAAGCGCTCGACCATCTGCCAAAAGTGACGGGCTACAAAGCCTACAATCTTGGCGGTGGGAAAGGTTTCTCGGTGCTGGAGATGATTAACGCGTTTGAGAAAGCGTCCGGTAAACAAATTCCGTTTGAGTTTAAGCCGCGTCGTGATGGCGATCTGCCGGCATTCTGGGCGGATGCATCGCTGGCAAATACCGAACTGGACTGGCGTGTGACGCGCGGTATCGATGAAATGATGCGCGATACCTGGAACTGGCAGTCAAAAAATCCTAATGGATTTAAGTAATCCCTTCTTGTTGGCGGGCTGTTTAGCCCGCCCATTCCCCATGATTCCTCGTTATGCCTATACTCCTCTTTCATCAAAATCTGATTGAGTTGATTGTATGACTCAGTAAGCTCCAGTGACGCAAATTGACGCCTGGCATTTACACTAACTCCCCGATAATAATTGCAATTTATTCGTCATTGATCTTCGTGAGTGGTAGAATTCACTATTGCCTTGTGATGATCCTTCTTTATTAATTTCGATAATAAATGATAGGTTATTCAGTGACATAGCTGCATGGGTGTTTGAGGTGCTGCTTCAACATTTTGACATTGTCTCAGCGACGTGGGAGCTGTAAACCCAGGGGCGGTAGCGTGCCTGTTCCACAGGCATTTTCCATTTCATTTGGTGTAAGTCTTACTGAGTAAGTCGGGATAAACGAGACGTTATGAAAATCTTAATTACAGGTGGTGCCGGGTTTATCGGTTCAGCAGTGGTTCGCCACATTATCAACAATACCAATGATGAAGTAATCAACGTTGATAAATTAACCTATGCTGGCAATCTCGAATCTCTTGATGCAGTCAGCCAGAGCGAACGCTATAGCTTTAAAAAAGTGGATATTTGTGATGGCGCGGCCTTACAGGCGGTATTTAACGAATTTGCACCGGATGCGGTCATGCATCTGGCGGCTGAAAGCCATGTTGACCGCTCCATTACCGGACCGGCAGAATTTGTGCAGACCAATGTCGTCGGCACCTATGCGTTGCTGGAAGCCAGCCGCCAGTACTGGTCTGCCTTACCTGCCGACAAGAAAGCCGCTTTCCGCTTCCACCATATTTCGACTGATGAAGTGTATGGCGATCTGCCGCATCCGGATGAAATGGCTGGCGAACTGCCGCTGTTCACTGAAACCACCCCGTATGCGCCAAGCAGCCCTTATTCATCAACCAAAGCAGCCAGCGATCATTTAGTGCGTGCCTGGGGCCGTACTTATGGTCTGCCTGTTATCGTCACTAACTGTTCTAACAACTATGGCCCTTATCACTTCCCGGAAAAACTGATCCCTCTGATTATCAGCAATGCGCTGGAAGGTAAACCGTTGCCAATTTACGGCAAAGGCGATCAGATTCGTGACTGGCTGTATGTTGAAGACCACGCCCGTGCACTCTATACCGTGGTAACCAAAGCCGCGACCGGTACCACCTACAACATCGGCGGACACAACGAAAAGAAAAACCTTGATGTGGTATTGAAGGTGTGTGAACTGCTGGATGAGCTGCGTCCAAAAGAGACGGCCTATGCTGAGCAGATTGTGTATGTTCAGGATCGTCCGGGTCACGACCGCCGTTATGCGATTGATGCCGATAAAATCAAAAAAGAGCTGGGTTGGTCACCGCAGGAAACCTTTGAAAGCGGCTTAAGAAAAACGGTTGAATGGTATCTGCATAATCAGACCTGGGTTGAGCACGTGAAAAGTGGTGCTTATCAGAACTGGCTGAAAGAAAACTATGAGAATCGCAATTAATGAATATTTTGCTTTTTGGTCGCAATGGTCAGGTGGGTTGGGAACTGCAACGTTCGCTTGCGCCACTCGGTAACGTGACGGTGCTGGATCGACATTCTGTCGACTATTGCGGCGATTTTGAAAATCCAGCAGGCATCGCGGAAAGTATCCTGAAAATTAAGCCCGATGTGATCGTCAACGCGACCGCCTACACTGCCGTCGATAAAGCGGAAACTGACGTTGAAAAAGCACGCCTGGTTAACGCGACCAGTGTGCAAGCCATGGCTGAAGCCGCCAAGAAAATCAATGCGTTAGTGGTTCACTACTCAACAGATTACGTCTTTGATGGCAGCGGCACGACGCCCTGGACGGAAACGGATACCACTGCGCCATTGAACACCTACGGCTTGACCAAGCGCGAAGGTGAAGAGGCGATTATTGCGGCGGCCAGCAAATATCTGATCTTCCGCACCAGCTGGGTCTATGCCGCAAAGGGCAATAACTTTGCGAAAACCATGATTCGGCTTGCCCAGGATCGTGAAGCGTTATCCGTTATTGATGATCAGTATGGCGCACCAACCGGTGCCGAGCTGATTGCAGATTGCACAGCGCATGCCATTCAACTCACCCTGGCGGACCCCAATAAATCAGGTGTTTATCACCTTATTGCATCGGGAATCACCACCTGGCACGCTTATGCTGAAACCGTGATTGACTACGTCAGACAAAAAGGTCTGCCGTTGAAAGTTGAGGTCGTGAACAAGGTTGCAACGTCGGCTTTCCCGACGCCGGCAAAACGACCATCCAACTCAAGGCTCAATACTGAAAAGTTCACTTCAGCATTTCAGCTGAACCTGCCGGATTGGAAACTCGGTGTAATACGTATGCTTGACGAGCTATACCATTAAGACGAGTGAAACCAGATTAACAACATGAAGGGTAAACGTTGTGAAAAGTAAAAAAGGAATAATTCTTGCTGGCGGATCAGGAACACGCCTTTATCCTGTGACAATGGCTGTAAGTAAACAGTTATTGCCTATCTATGATAAACCGATGATCTATTACCCGCTCAGTACCCTGATGTTAGCGGGAATTCGTGATATTTTGATTATCAGCACGCCGCAAGACACTCCGCGTTTTGAAAGTTTACTGGGTGATGGTTCCCAGTGGGGCCTGAATCTGCAATATAAAGTCCAGGAAAGCCCAGATGGTCTGGCTCAGGCGTTCATCCTGGGTGAAGATTTCGTGGGCGATGATAATTGCGCACTGATTCTTGGCGACAATATTTTTTACGGACATGATCTGTATAAGCAACTGGAGGAGGCGTCGAATAAAGAGAAAGGCGCGACGGTGTTTGCTTATCACGTTCACGATCCAGAGCGTTACGGCGTTGTCGAGTTTGATAAAACCGGTAAAGCCATTTCACTGGTAGAAAAACCGAAAGAGCCAAAAAGTAATTATGCGGTAACGGGTCTGTATTTCTATGACAACAGCGTTGTCGAGATGGCCAAAAATCTGAAGCCTTCACCGCGTGGCGAATTGGAAATTACAGATATCAACAACCTTTATCTTGAAAAAGGTGAGCTTCAGGTTTCCATCATGGGACGTGGGCATGCCTGGTTAGATACCGGTACCCATCAAAGTTTGATTGAAGCCAATAACTTTATTCAGACTATTGAAACACGCCAGGGTTTGAAGGTTGCATGTCCGGAAGAGATTGCCTATCGCATGGGCTTCATTGGTGCTGAGCAATTGAAAGAACTCGCTCAACCAATGATGAAAAACAACTATGGCAAATATCTGATGGCATTATATGAAGGCAAGCTTTAATGAAAATAATTGAAACCGAGATCCCTGATGTAAAGATCATTGAGCCAGCCGTTTTTGGCGATGAACGCGGTTTTTTCATGGAAACTTGGCAACAGAAAAAATTTGAAGAACTGGTAAGTCCGCGCACCTTCGTTCAGGATAATCACTCTAAATCTTCGAAGGGTATTCTGCGTGGTTTACATTATCAGACCGTCAATACGCAGGGAAAACTGGTGCGTGTGGTGGCCGGTGAGGTTTTTGATGTGGCAGTAGATATGCGCCGATCATCTCCGACCTTTGGTAAATGGGTTGGCGTTTTGCTCTCAGCTGAGAACAAACGTCAGCTTTGGGTGCCGGAAGGATTTGCTCACGGTTTTTATGTCACGTCTGACAGTGCTGAATTTGTTTACAAATGCACCGACTATTACAACCCACAGCATGAACATTCACTGCTCTGGAATGACCGCGAATTAAATATCAACTGGCCGATCAATTCAGATAATCCTCCCTCTTTGTCTGCCAAAGATGCAGTGGGAACGCCATTCTCTGAAGCTGTAAAATTTGATTAATCCAATAAATTAAGGGTGGGAATTTTTCTCATCCTTTTCTATGTATAGCTAATGATGATGAGCGATAAAGGAAATATAAGTATCTTAATGGGTACTTATAATGGCGAGAAATATCTAGAGAGCCAATTGCAATCTATTGCTTCTCAAACCTATAAGAATTGGACATTAATTGTTTCAGATGATGGTTCAACCGATCGCACATGCGAAATGATTGAAGCTTTTGCTAAACAATGCACTGAAAACAAGGTCGTTTTATTAAAGGGGCCGGCTCAGGGTTTTGCCGCTAATTTTCTATACTTACTTAGAAATCCCAGTATTGTTTCAGATTATTATGCTTTTTGTGATCAGGACGATATTTGGTGTGATGATAAACTTGAAGTTGCTATAGAAAAATTATCTTCTCACCCAGCGCCAGAGAATCAACTCCAGTTGTATGGTTCACGTACCAGCCTGGTAAACTCCGAGGGGGAGTTTATTGGTATGTCGCCCTGTTTCGAAAAAGCGTTTAATTTTCAGAACGCGCTTTTGCAGAGTTATGCTGGTGGCAATACGATGGTTTTCAACCGGGCCCTTAAAGAAGTCTTTGAAGGTTTTCCTCCCAATATCACTATCGTATCTCATGACTGGATTCTTTATATTATTTGTAGCGCCATGAATGGTGTCGTGATCTATGATAAAGAACCCAGAATTCTATACAGGCAACATGGTCAGAATCTGGTAGGAAGCAACATTGGCTTCCTTTCGAAAGTGACACGCTTTCGTCGACTTTTCGCGGGGGAGTTTAAATCATGGTGTGCAATAAATTGCGTTGCCCTGGATTTAATTAAGAGTGAAATGCCTGTTGATAATAAAGAAAGATATCTACACTTTCTTAATTTGAATGATAACTTTTTAAAACGCATAAGAAGTTATTTTCTTGGAGGTTTTTATCGGCAAAGCTTTCTGGAAACCTGTGCATTTTTTGTTATGAATTTATTTAGGAAGTTAGTTTAACCATCGATGGTGTAAATATGAAAAGAATTGTTTTCATGACTATCAGATTTTTTCTGAAGATCGTTATCTATATGTACTATGGCGTATTGTCAATACGCGATGATATCAAAACAAAAAAATATACAGATGTTAAGGTAAAAAAGGAGTTTACTGGTGGCAAGGTAATGCTCCTGGCTTTGTATGAAAAACATGCTCTCAGGAATGACACACTGGAGCTACTCAAAGAAGCAAAGCGTAATAATATTTTTATCATCGGTGTGAACACATTAAGACTGGAGAAAGATAATTATCCTCTGGACTTAATCGACGTTTACATTGAACGTGATAATTATGGCCGAGATTTTGGTAGCTATAAAGCTGGCATGAAATACTTCTTCGAGTCTAACTTTCAGGAGAAGTGTGAAAGGCTGCTGATCATTAACGATAGTGTATTCTTTTCCAAAAATACGCTCGCGGATTTTGTACATAACCTGTTTGAGACCAATATTGAGGTGCTTGGCGCTACCGAGAACAGCCAGCACTCGCATCACTTGGGTTCATTTTGTATTTCCGTTGCCGGGAAAATTACCAGAAATAAAAAGTTCAAAGATTTCTGGTATGACTATAAATCCTCGAATGTTCGCCCATTGGTGATTAAAAGAGGTGAGTTTGGTCTGAGTAAACTGCTCAAGTCATTGGTGAGTTCAGAGCAACACTTTAAGTCCTTATTTAATGTTTCTTTTATGGAAAGAAAACTCAGCACGGATGATGAGTTTTATAAAAGTTACTATTATTACCGCCGCGAGGGTGAGCGCTCTTGGGCAAATAAATCCATTACGCAACTGCTGGCAAATGATGAAATTATTTCGTCTTACTATTACCAGTACTTGTTGGAGCATGGTAAACCTGAAGAAGCTACGCTGGTCAGAACAGAAGCGGCGCAAGCCTCAAAAACCAGGAGTCTGGACTCTTATGCTGAAAGGAATAAAGTTGACTACCTGGACGTCGTCAATTTCTTTGAAAGCTACCATCATGAGAAACCTTTGTTAAATGATCAGTTCAAGCAAAGACTGATTTCACTCTATCTTGATGAATTTACGCTTGGCTCGCAGATTCATATTAACTGCCTTGCTCTGCATAAGTGTGGTTTACCGATAATAAAGCTTGATCTCATGTTCAGATGTGTTTGCAGCATGAATGATATTATTAAGCTGAGAGATCAACTTGATGAGTCTCAAAGAGAAGAATTTATGACGCTTATTCTGGCACGCCTGTGCGGTGATAAGTTCCTCGTAGGCTTGAACCGTCTCGCATATCAGTTTGGAATTTTGTAATGTCTAATAAAGTTAAGTCGGTTGGCTGGGATGATTTCACCTCCGCCATCAAAAACTTTCATATCGTCAAAGTGATGGGTGGTCAGGACATACGAATGCGGTATAAGCGGTCCAAAATGGGACCGTTCTGGATTACCATCAGTATGGCCGTCATGATTACCACCATGGGCCTGGTGTTCGGCAACCTGTTTAAGACAGATGTGAAGGAATTCTTGCCCTATCTCACCTTGGGGCTGATCACATGGAGCTTTATTCTCAGCTCAGTATCGGAAGGATGTGATGCACTGATCTCTTCCGAAGGGATTATTAAGCAACTTCCGGTGCCCTTGCATGTGCATGTCATGAGGGTGATTTGGAAAAACTTCATCATTTTTCTCCATAACATTGTGATTTTCCCTCTGGTGCTACTGGCGGTGCAAAAAGGAATTAGCTGGACGGTGTTACTTGCCATTCCGGGTTTCCTGTTACTGACACTTAATCTGACCTGGTTGTTAATGGTCCTGTCGATGATTTGCGCCCGCTTTCGCGATATGACACAAATCGTGTTGAGCATCATGCAGGTCATTTTTTACCTCACGCCAGTCATCTGGATGCCAAAGTTATTGTCACATAGCGCGGCATTGATGTTGCTTAATCTTAATCCGTTATATCACCTGATTGATCTTGTCCGCAGTCCCTTGCTGGGAACTGTGCCAATGATGAGTAGCTATATCGTCGCTGCTGTGATGGCAGTCGTGGGTCTGGCTTTCTCAATTTTCATGACGAGTAAATATAAATACCGAGTTCCTTATTGGGTGTAGGAAAAATGGCACTAATCAAATTTGAAAATGTTGGTATTGATTTTCCTATATTCAATGCCCAGGCTAGATCGATTAAAAAGAACTTTATCAACTTTGCCACCGGTGGCAAAGTTGGCCAGCATGATGGCAAGGTCGTTGTCTCTGCACTGAATAATTTGAACTTTGAAATCAACGATGGTGAGAAAGTTGGCCTGATTGGACATAATGGCGCGGGTAAAACCACGTTACTGCGTATGTTCAGCAAGGTTTATCATCCGACAAGTGGTACCGCAACCATTGAAGGCGATATCGGCTCGTTGATCTCCATTTCTCTGGGTATTAATGCAGAGTTCACGGGCAGAGAAAATATTTATATCCGTGGTGCATTACTCGGTCTGAAGAAAAAAGAGATTGATGCAAAAATCGAAGAGATTATTGATTTTACCGATCTCGGCGATTTTATTGATATGCCCGTTCGAACCTACTCATCAGGCATGCAAATGCGCTTAGGTTTCAGTGTCAGTACCATATTCTCTCCGGAGATTCTGCTGATGGATGAATGGTTATCAGTCGGTGACGAAGGATTTAAAGAAAAAGCAGAAGCACGGTTAACCAAAATTATTAATGCCACGAAGATTTTGATCCTGGCGAGTCATAGTAATGAATTGTTGCGCAAAACGTGCACACGAATTTTGTGGCTTGAGCACGGTACGGTTAAAATGGATGGCAAACCTGAGGATATTCTTCCCCTGTACTTTAAATCGAATATCAAGACAGGTGATTTGTTAACCAATACATAATTTAGCCATGCATTTTATGGCGTTATGTTATCGCACCATTCACTACCTCATCTGGGGCCAGATGAGTTAACATATTTGCCACTTTGCTCACAAACCTGGCTTTGTGATGGTAACTTCAGACAGGAGTAGATGATGTCCAAGCAACAAATCGGCGTTGTAGGTATGGCAGTGATGGGGCGCAACCTGGCGCTCAATATTGAGAGCCGCGGCTACACTGTATCTATCTTCAACCGTTCTCGTGAAAAGACTGACGAAGTCATCGCCGAGAATCCGGGCAAGAAACTCGCACCTTACTACAGCATTGAAGAGTTTGTTGAATCACTGGAAAAGCCACGCCGTATCCTGCTGATGGTTCAGGCTGGTGAAGCAACGGATAAAACGATTGCCTCACTGACCCCGCATCTGGATAAAGGTGACATCCTGATCGACGGCGGTAACACCTTCTATAAAGATACCATCCGTCGTAACAAAGAACTGTCTGATCAGGGCTTTAACTTTATCGGTACCGGTGTTTCAGGTGGTGAAGAGGGGGCCCTGAAAGGCCCATCTATCATGCCTGGCGGCCAGAAAGAAGCGTATGAGCTGGTTGCGCCGATTCTGGATAAAATTGCCGCACGTGCTGAAGATGGCGAAGCCTGTGTAACCTATATCGGTCCGGACGGTGCTGGTCACTACGTTAAAATGGTGCACAACGGCATCGAATACGGCGATATGCAGCTGATTGCTGAAGCTTATGCGCTGCTGAAAGGTGCGCTGGGTCTGACCAACGAAGAGTTGGCGAAAACCTTCACCGACTGGAACAACGGTGAGCTGAGCAGCTACCTGATCGACATCACCAAAGATATCTTCACCAAGAAAGATGAAGACGGTAAATACCTGGTTGATGTGATTCTGGATGAAGCCGCCAACAAAGGTACCGGCAAGTGGACCAGCCAAAGTTCACTGGACCTGGGCGAGCCGCTGTCGCTGATCACCGAGTCAGTTTTTGCGCGTTACCTCTCTTCACTGAAAACGCAGCGTGTTGCCGCGTCTAAAGTGTTGAGCGGCCCGCAGGCAAAAGCCTTCAGCGGTGACAAGGCCGAGTTTGTTGAGAAAGTGCGTCGCGCATTGTATCTGGGTAAAATCGTCTCTTACGCGCAGGGCTTCTCTCAGCTGCGTGCTGCTTCAGAGCAGTACAACTGGGACCTGCAGTATGGTGAGATTGCGAAAATCTTCCGTGCCGGTTGTATCATTCGTGCCCAGTTCCTGCAGAAAATCACCGATGCTTACGCTGAAAACGCGAACATCGCTAACCTGCTGCTGGCTCCGTACTTCAAAAACATCGCTGATGAGTACCAGCAGGCGCTGCGTGATGTGGTGGCTTATGCGGTACAGAACGGTATCCCAACTCCGACCTTCTCAGCAGCGATCGCCTACTACGACAGCTATCGTTCAGAAGTGCTGCCTGCGAACCTGATCCAGGCTCAGCGTGACTACTTCGGTGCGCATACTTATAAGCGTATCGATAAAGACGGTGTGTTCCACACCGAGTGGCTGGACTAATAATGTTAAGGCTTCCTGCGGGAAGCCTTAATTTTTTAACCTACCAGCAAATCGCCTTCACGCCCGGCATTTTCACCTGCCAGACGTACTACCAACATTCCTGCTGTCGCAAATTTCATCAGATTACGTGCATATAAAATGCCGCCGAATTCGGCCAGCAGCGGTGTTACCTGATCCGTAATGGGATCGACAATCTCTGCCACCACTTCACCAGCCTCAATTCTCTCCCCAATCTTGCGCCGGTTAAGAATCAGTCCCGAATGCGGGGCAAAGATATACTCACACCCTGCCAGCGCCGTTGCCGGATTAATCAGGGCAGGGGACTCGCCGATCTCACCAGCAATATATCCACCTTCAATCAGCGCATTAATTATTGCATCAGCATCTCTCTCGGCCTGTTCAGGCGAAACATCAGCCACCCCACGCAGTTCGAGTGTCACGGGCAATAATCCGCGCGGCATCGGGTATTCATCACCATAACGGGCTGCCAGCGTCAGCCATGGCTCGCAGCAGGCTTCATCAAAAGGCTCGCCACCAGAAATTTGTGCCAACAGTTGCACCTCGCTTCCCAGCCAGCGTGCCAGCGGTTCAATGTCTGGCCATGCATGAGGTGTGGTGTAAAGATGCGGGACAGCGTCCCAGTCGCAGTGCAGGTCAATCATCAGATCAGCCTGACTCGCCATGCGCATCAGCGTAAAGCGTTGGGCATCCAACTCTGTTTTGGCAATTTTGTCACGGTAATGGCGATCAATGGCATCGCGAATCAGCCGTTTGTTTTCATACTCACTTTGTGTCAGTGAACCGGCTAACTCAGCGACTAACGTGTCGCCCAGCGCGGGAAAACGACGATTAAAGTCCTGACCAGAGAGCGTATGAAAACGTCCCAGATGCGTACCATGCCAGTGTTGCCCCAGGGCTAACGGATTGGCGACCGGCACCAGCGTAAAGGAGGCTTTAAGTTGCCCGGTCGATTCCAGATTCAGCAGCTTCTGTTTCAGATACCAGGCTACCGCCATGCCCGGCAGCTCATCCCCATGTAAAGCCGCCTGAATATAGACACGTTTATGTGCATCGCCGCTGAAGTGGAAACTATAGATTTCACGTTGTGTACCCAGTGAAGCACTCAACAGGGGGTGATGTTGTTGTTGCATGGCGTTAATAATGTCCTGTTATTCACCTGGCGTGAGATGTGCGCAGGCAATCGTGTTTCGAATGGCAATTATTATAGTGCGACTGAAAAGAAGGGCGGCTAATGCCGCCCTACATTTACTGCTGAATGGAGATATCTGTCGCGAAGTATTTTTTCTGGATCTTGTCAAAGGTGCCGTTCTTTTTGATTTCGGCGAAGGCGTCATCTAACGCTGTTTTCAGCTCGGTATCGCCCTTACGCAGACCAATCGCTGTTCCAGGTCCGATAATAGGATCCTGTACCGTCGGCCCTGCCAGTTCAAAATCTTTACCTTGCGGTTGCTTCAGGAAGCCGATCGCAGCTTGCGCGGCATCAGTAAATACCGCATCAAGGCGGCCAGAAACCAGGTCGCTTTCAACTTGAGCCTGATCGCCGTAAGGGACGACGTTCACCCCGTTAGGTTGCCATTTCGCACGCGCATAGCGTTCCTGCACGGTGCCTTGTTCCACACCAACCGTTTTCCCTTTCAGCGATTCGGCAGTTGGCAACAGCCCGGAGCCTTTACGTGCGATCAACTGAGTTTTGGTATCGTAAAGCGGCACGGTGAAGTCAATCTGCTTCAGACGTTCTTCTGTGACACCCATATCCGAGAGGATCGCATCAAACTTACGCGCTTTCAGGGCCGGGATCATGCCATCGAACTGGCTCTCTACCCATACGCATTTGGTTTTCATCTGCTCACAAAGCGCGTTGCCAAGATCGATGTCAAAACCGACCAGTTTGCCCTGCGGCGTTTTGGATTCAAACGGAGGATAGGTGGGGTCAACGGCGAAACGGACTTGGTCAATTTTCGCCTGTGCGCCAAACGCGCAACCTGCCAGCACAGCCATTGCCAGCGTCTGGCGCAGGCGGGAGGTAAAACGTGAACTTGCCATAAATCGGTCTTCTTTTAACGTGATGTGGAGTCAGGAAGAATACATCGCAGGTAAACTGAGATCAATTTAAGTCATTGTTTCAGTAAGTTACAATAATGCTGGCGGGAGCGTGTCAATCAAATTAAACCTTCTTTGAACGAAATAATGAAATCTCGCATAAAGTTCAGCAGCAAACAGCGTCATCGGGACGTTTTATAATCGCAAGATTCTCCTATTTTCCTAAAAATGGGAGGTCAGTTGCGTCACTATTACGATCATGGTAGAAAGCCACAATTGCAGCGCTTATAATTAGTTCGAAACTGTGAGCACAATAAAGAGACAAAAAATAATGGGATTAAAGGCAACAAATATTCTCTTTGTGCTTGAAAGACCTAAAGGCCAGGGTGGTATGGAAAACGTTACCAGTCAGGTACTATCGCAGTTGAAGTCTGATGGGTCCTTTGATGTTGGTCTTTTTTTATATGATTCAGCTGAAAAAGATGATAGCAACCCTTGGTTGGATGAGCATCTCTGGGGAGTGAGTGCTCATTTTATAAGCAATCCGAAGATTTCTCGTTTTGTCCATGCACTGCGTTTGGCCTGGACCATTTGTAAACGAAAACCCGACCATATCATTGCGCTTAATACGATCCCCTGTCAGATTTCACGTTGGGCAATTATGATGAGTTGCCGCAAAGTGAAACTCTTTTCATGGATGCATCTGCCGCCTAAAGACCGTTATCGGCCACAGTACCTGATGCTGGCTGATGAACATTTGGCGATTAGCCGGGAAATAGGCAAGCAGCTGATTGAGCTGGGTGCGCCACCGTCGCGTGTCCATGTGATTTTCAACCCGGTAAAAGTTTCGCAAACCGTCATCCCCAGACCCAGGGGGGCAGCGCGCTTCCTGTTTGTTGGCCGGGTGCATTTTGAAGAACAGAAGCAACTCAAAGACCTGTTTGATGCACTGCAACAAACGGCGGGTAACTGGTCGCTGGATATTGTGGGGGATGGTGATGATCGCCCACGCTGTGAGGCTTACACCCGTGAGTTGGGTATCGCAGACAAAATTTGTTGGCATGGTTGGCAGGAGAACACCTGGGACTACATTGCGGCTAATATTAAAGAAACCACCAGTCTGGTGTTAACCTCTAATCATGAAGGATTCCCACTCATCTTGCTGGAAGCCATGGCTCGCGGCATCTTTTGTGTATCTTCTGATTGTGTCAGTGGTCCGTCAGAGATAATTGTGGAAGGCATCAATGGTCACCTTTATCCTGTCAATGATACTCATGCGTTGACGAAGTTTTTACAGGCACAGGTTGATGGCGAGCAACTTCCTGGCGCTCAGGTTATCAAGGAAAGTATTGCTGAATTTTATGAGCCACGTTACATGGAAAGAATCAAAGGGATTATAGGACAGGATAATGCTATTGAAAAATTATAAGTCAGCCAGTCAGGGAAATATAATAATTATTGCAGTTAATCTTGTGGTGTTTTTATTGTCCCTTTCAATGCCGCTGACGCTTTTTTCTTATGGCTTTTCTCAAAAGATTTTCTATATCGCATCCTATCTTTCTGTCGTTTTATTTTTCGTTACGCTGGCAAATAAGCATGCCAGAACGTCTATCGACAAATATACCTGGCTATTGTTTATTGCAATTTTTGCGCTGGGTCTGGTCAGGCTTGGGTGGGCGTTGGATATTCGCGCGAATTATACCGACTTTACCGGTCCAACTGCGAATATCATTAGCAATTACCTGCTGGGTGGCAAGCGCTTATTGCTCGGCGCGTTTATCATCAGCGTGATAAGCATTCATCATCAGAAAATTACCCCGGCAATGGTAGGGTGCAGCAAAATCTTTCTTTGGTTGGGAGCCTTAGCGACATTAGGGTTTGGTGTGCATGAGTATTTGCTGACCGGTGACAGAATCAAGCTGACAGCAGACGCGGCCTCCAGCTCTTCCTACATGGTATTGTTTTTATACTGTGCCTACCTCTGGCTTTCCGCCAAAGATGTCAGTCGCTTATGGATTACTATCGATCTGGCGTTCGTTGCTATTATCTTTAGCCTTGTCATTTTAACCGGTACGCGTGTCTCACTGCTGGCATTCCTGTTTATTACGCTGTGTCAGATAAGTCGCTTTTATGGTCTGCTTACGGTATTAAAATCCAGACGTAACCGAGTGATTACCCTGATTCTTGTTGCCGGTCTGGTGATGAGTACCGGTGAACGTTGGATGCAGGCGTTCAATAATATTGAAAATTACAGCAACGATAGCTCCACATCAGTTGGGGCGCGGGTTGCTATCTGGGACAGTGGTTTGCATTTTCTGCCGGAGCATTTAGGGTTCAGCTCGCCAGATGTGCGGACGGTCACTGCCCGCGCCTATATTGCGGCGTTCCATCCTGGTAATACCGAGGGCTATACCAACGTAAAATACAATATGCACAATGAGTTTCTTGAGGTTGTGACATTAGAGGGTATTGTTGGGCTGGTCTGTCTCGTTTTTCTTTACGTCGCGACATTCTGGATTTGGTCTAAACGCAGCGCATTACAGGGTATTTCTCTTCCCGTTGCGGCCCTTTTTATCATGGGCTTAACCGACTCGGTGCTGATTTATCCACAAACCACCACTCTGTTTGTTATTGCGTTGGCGCTCTGTGCCATACGTCCTAAACTACCGCAATCCTAATCGTCAGGATTAAAAGGCGCGCTTAGTTAGCCTCAACTAATTAAACGCGCCAGTTCCCCGCCACAAATTGCACGATAATCCTCGGTATTCAGCACCACGGATTTCTCCAGCAGCCCGGCATTAAAAGCAATTTGCTCATAGCGTTCGAACAGCATCGGATCCACCACCAGCCGCAGGTCCGGGTGAAAGCTGAAAGGCGGAATAGCACCAAACACGCAGCCGGTGAGCACATCAACCTCCGCCGGGCTGGCGAGCGAGGCGCGACGGCCTCCCACCGCTTGAGCAACCTTACTCAGGTCTGCTTGTTGATCGGCAGGGAGCACGGCCAGTACATGTTGCTTGATACCATTACCTTTGACATGACACACCAGCGCTTTCGCACCCTGGCCAACTTCGGTGCCACGGATAGCGGCCACGGCTTCACATTTGCCGGTCGCTTCATGCACCATTAACTGGTAGCGAGCACCATGTTGATCGAGGAGAGCGAGCAGTTTTTCATGGGTGGTCATGCTGTGGGATCCTTTGGCGAGAGGGGCGTATGCTGCTCAATGGTTTTGAGCAGCATACTGCACAGTCACTTACTTATGACGTGCACGCAGATTGTTGATGATGGTGCTCAGATCAAGATCCTGATCCTGCAACAACACCAACAGATGGTAGATCAAATCTGAGGCTTCGTTGGTCAGCTCATGACGATCATTGACGGTCGCAGCCAGCGCGGTTTCAACGCCTTCTTCACCAACTTTCTGTGCGATACGCTTGGTGCCGCTGGCATACAACTTCGCGGTGTAGGAGCTGGCGGGGTCAGCACTTTTACGCTCCGCCAGCAGTTGTTCCAACTGATAGAGGAAAGTCCAGTCCGGTGCTGCCGGAGAGAAACAACTGGAAGTACCGAGATGGCAGGTGGGGCCAATCGGGTTCGCCAGCACCAGCAGCGTATCGTTGTCACAATCGGGAGTAATGCTCACCACTTTCAGGAAGTGGCCTGAGGTTTCACCTTTGGTCCACAGGCGATTTTTGGTGCGCGAGAAGAAGGTGACATTGCCCTCCGCGAGGGTTTTCTGCAACGCTTCCTCGTTCATATAACCGTGCATCAGCACTTCGCCAGAGACGTTGTGCTGGACGATAACGGGCATCATGCCCGCGGTTTTGACCCAATCCAGACGGGTCAGTTGTTCTGCAGTTAACACGCGCGAATCTCCACACCGTTGTCAATCAGGAAGCTTTTCAGCTCGCCGATATTAATAATCTGTTTGTGAAACACCGATGCCGCCAGCGCGCCATCGACGTTAGCTTGTTCAAACGCTTCGAGGAAGTGTGCCATGGTGCCAGCGCCACCGGAAGCAATCAACGGTACCTTACAGACATCGCGGACTTTCTTCAGCTGTACCAGGTCATAACCGTTGCGCACGCCGTCCTGGTTCATCATATTGAGAACGATTTCGCCCGCGCCCAGCTTCTGCACTTCCTGCACCCAATCCAGGGTTTCCCATTGCGTCACACGGGTGCGGGATTCATCACCGGTATACTGATTAACGTGATATTTGCCGGTCGCGTCGTCAAACCAGGTATCGATCCCCACCACAATACATTGCACGCCAAAGCGATCGGCCAGACGGGTAATCAGCGAGGGATCAGCCAGCGCGGGTGAGTTGATGGAGATCTTATCCGCACCAAATTCCAGAATGCGCGCGGCATCCGCTTCGCTCTTGATTCCCCCTGCTACACAGAAAGGAATATCAATCACTTCCGCCACACGCGAGACCCAGCTTTTATCCACGACACGGCCATCAGACGAGGCGGTGATATCATAAAACACCAGTTCATCCGCCCCTTCCTGCGCATAACGTTGCGCCAGTGGCACGATGTCACCAATGATTTCGTGATTGCGGAACTGAACCCCTTTCACCACCTGCCCGTCACGCACATCGAGACAGGGAATTATCCGTTTTGCCAGCATGCAATCGCCTCCGAAACCGTAAATTTACCTTCCAGCAGTGCACGACCGACAATCACACCCTGGGCACCGCTACCGCGCAGGGCGGCGATATCGTCCAGCGAACCAATGCCGCCGGAGGACTGAAATGCGATATCCGGGAAGGCATCAGACACTTCCTGATACAGGGCGACGTTGGAGCCGCTCAGCGTGCCATCACGCGAGATATCGGTGCACAGCACATGCTTCAGACCGACTGGCTGATACCAGCCAATCACCTCTTCCAGCGTCACACCTGCCGCTTCCTGCCAGCCGCTGATCGCCACTTCTTTGCGATTGTCGGCATCAATACGCACATCCAGCGCCAGCACGATGGCATCCGCGCCGAACTCGCGGAACCAGCTTTTCACCTCTTCCGGTTGTTTCACGGCAGTGGAACCCACCACCACGCGGCTGGCACCTGCCGCTAAAAGCGCCGCGACATCCTCACGATTGCGGATACCGCCACCCACTTGCACCGGCACACTGACGCCGCGCAGCAGAGTTTGCAGCAAGGGGATCTGACGTTTGGCCGGATCTTTGGCACCGGTCAAATCCACCAGATGGAGTACCTGCGCCCCCTGGCGTTCGTAATCCTGCAAGCGTGGCAGCGGATCGCTGCCGTAGTCACGCTGCTGGCCGTAATCGCCCTGATGCAGACGCACCACTTTGCCGTCGATTAAATCTAAAGCAGGAATAATCATTACATCTCCAGGAAATTTTTCAGCAGTTGCGCGCCCGCTTTGCCAGAACGCTCCGGATGGAACTGCACGCCAAAGAAATTATCTTTTTGCAGTGCGGCGGTGAAGGGCAGTCCGTATTCGCACTGGGCGATGGTATTGGCGTTGACCGGCATCGCGTAACTGTGCACGAAGTAGAAATAGCTGCCATCGTCGATGCCACGGAACAGATGGTTTCCGGCCTGTGAGGTGATCTGATTCCAGCCCATATGCGGCAGAGGTAAACCTTTGGTATCCATCAGGGTAACGGGTTCATCGAGAATACCCAGCGTGGTGATGCCGCCATTTTCGTCGCTGCCGCGACCCAGCAACTGCATTCCGAGGCAGATACCCAGCACAGGCTGGGTACAGGCTTTCACCAGTTCGATCAGATCACGTTCCTGCAACTGGTTCATGGCCGCCTGGGCGGTACCGACGCCGGGCAAAAACAGTTTGTCGGCGCGCAACACCACATCAGGATCGCGGCTCACTTCCGGTGTATAGCCGAGGCGCTCAACCGCCCACTTTACCGACGACAGGTTGGCGCAGCCGGTGTCGAGAATCACCACGTTCATCACAGCACTCCTTTCGAGCTCGGCAGGGTATTACCGTCGACACGGATGGCCTGGCGCAGGGTACGGCCAAAGGCTTTAAACAGGCTTTCCACCCGGTGATGATCGTTGCGACCTTTGGTTTTCAGGTGCAAGGTGCTCATCATCGCGTAGGAGAGCGAACTGAAGAAGTGCTCAACCATTTCGGTGCTGAGATCGCCAACCCGCTGATAGCTGAACTCGGCTTTGTATTCGAGGTGCGGACGGCCCGAAATATCCAGCGCACAGCGTGCCAGACATTCGTCCATCGGCAGCACAAAGCCAAAACGACCAATGCCGCGTTTATCTCCCAGCGCTTTCAACAGGGCTTCGCCCAGCGCCAGCCCGGTATCTTCCACCGTGTGGTGATCATCGATATACAGGTCGCCTTTCACATCAATATTCATGCGTAAGCCGCCGTGTACTGCAATTTGGTCCAGCATATGGTCAAAGAAGCCGACGCCGGTATTGATCTTGCTGCCGCCTTCACGGTCCAACCACACCTCAACTTTAATCTGCGTCTCTTTGGTGTTGCGATTCACCAGCGCATAGCGATCGCGCTTGGTCAGACGTTGCTGGATGGCATTCCAGTCCTCGCCTTCAGCACCGTAGCGCAGGCCCTGAATCCCCATATTTTGCGCCAGCTGGATATCGGTGTGACGATCGCCGATCACATAGCTGTTAGTCACATCCAGTGCGCCTTCTGCCAGCCAGGCTTCCACCATTTTGGTTTTAGGCTTGCGGCAGTCGCAGTTGTCTTCTGGTTTGTGCGGGCAGATCAGAATGTCACTGAAACGGATGCCCTGCGACGTCAGGATCTGCATCATCAGGTTGTGCGGCCCGTCAAAATCGGCCTGCGGGAAGCTGTCGGTGCCGAGACCATCCTGATTGGTGATCATCACCAGCTGGTAACCGGCGCTTTGCAGCGCCAGCAGGGCAGGGATCACGTTTGGCTCCAGGGCCAGCTTGTCCATGCGGTCCACCTGAAAATCCACCGGGGGTTCAGAGATGATGGTGCCGTCGCGGTCGATAAAAAGGGTCTTCTGACTCATGCTTGCTCCACAGGTAAGGCTTGCAGCGCGGCGATCAAACGCTCGCACTCTTCACGGGTGCCAATAGAGATGCGCAGGCATCCCGCCAGGCCGGGGTTTTTGTTCTGGTCACGCAGGATAATGCCTTTATCCCACAGGGTTTTAAACACTTTCGGTGAATCGGTGAAACGCGCCAGAATATAGTTAGTTTCGCTTGGGAAAACCGCTTCCACACAACCGATCTGCGGCAGTTGTTCCAGCAGCCAGCTGCGGTTGTCATTCAGTTGCAGTGCGTGTTCACGCATCAGCGCCAGTCCCTGATCGCTCAGCGCCTGGGCCGCCACATCGGCTACCGGTGTGGCAAGCGGATAGGGCGCAATCACTTTCAGCAGCAGGTCAATCACCGGTTTGTTCGCCAGCGTAAAGCCACAACGCAGGCCTGCCAACGCAAAGGCTTTCGACAGGGTACGCAGAATCACCAGATGCGGATAATCCTTCAGCCAGCCTGCCAGCGTCGCTTGTGGGCAAAATTCGATATAGGCTTCATCCGCCACCACCAGCGCTTTGCCAGCGGTCATTTCCAGCAGGGCGCGAATGTCATCCGGGTTGATCAGGTTGCCGGTCGGGTTGTTCGGGCTGCACATATACACCACTTTCACCCCGTCGAGCTGATCGGCGATGGCAGGCAGATTCAGCTGCCAGTTGTCCAGTGCAGCCACGGTACGGTATTCAATACCGATGGTTTCGGCACTGACGCTGTACATGCCATACGTTGGCGGGCAGAACAGAATCGCGTCTTTGCCGGGTTCGCAGAAAGCCCGCATCACCAATTCAATACCTTCATCCGCACCACGACTGACCAGCACCTGCTCCGGGCTGACACCGGCATAACCGGCGTAGCGTTCGATTACCAGCTTGGGCTGACATTCCGGGTAACGGTTGAGCGTTTGCTGTGACAGTTCAAACGGCACCGGCAGCGGGAATTCGTTGGCGTTCAGCCACACATCACCATTCCCCCCCAGACGACGGGCTGATTGATACGGCGTCAGCGCACGCACATTGGCGCGGGCCAAATCTTCAACATTCAGGCTCATGCTTGCTCCTTCAGGGCTGCAACTCGCAGGGTAACGGCATTCTTGTGGGCT
The DNA here is from genome assembly GCF_000175935.2 of Pantoea sp. At-9b. Lineage (NCBI taxonomy): Bacteria > Pseudomonadati > Pseudomonadota > Gammaproteobacteria > Enterobacterales > Erwiniaceae > Pantoea > Pantoea sp. At-9b. The sequence goes on along the minus strand of NC_014837.1, from coordinate 2,800,665 downwards.
TCCAGCTGTTCAGCGGCGGCCAGGGTTTCGATGGTGGCTGCAAGGTTAAGGAAACCTTGTGGCGTCAGTTCCTGCACGGTCATACGCTTCTGAAAATCGGCCAGACCGAGGCTGGAGCAGGTCGCTGTGTAGCCATAGGTCGGCAGCACGTGGTTAGTCCCGGAGGCATAATCACCGGCGGATTCCGGCGACCAGTCACCGAGGAACACTGAACCGGCGCTGCTGATGCTATCGACCAGATCGCGCGGGCTACGTGTCTGGATAATCAGGTGCTCAGGGCCGTATTGGTTAGAGATGGCTACGCACTGTGCCAAATCGCGCGCCACAATCAGACGGCTGCTTTCCAGCGCCTGACGTGCCGTTGCCGCACGCGGTAACTGTGCCAGTTGTTCTTCAACCGCAGCGGCAACACCGTTTGCCAGTGCCAGCGAAGGTGTCAGCAGGATCACCTGGGAATCCGGGCCGTGCTCGGCCTGGGACAACAAATCGGAAGCCACAAATGCCGGGGTTGCGCCCTCGTCGGCAATCACCAGCACTTCAGACGGACCGGCAGGCATATCAATCGCTGCACCGTCCAGACGTTGGCTGACCTGACGTTTGGCTTCGGTGACATACGCATTGCCCGGGCCAAAAATTTTGTCCACTTTTGGCACGGTGTCCGTACCGAAGGCGAGGGCGGCGATCGCTTGTGCACCACCCACCTGGAACACTTCCTGTACGCCACACAGCTGCGCGGCATACAGAATCTCATCAGCAATCGGCGGCGGGGAGCACAGCACCACACGGCCACAACCGGCGATGCGCGCCGGGGTTGCCAGCATTAACACGGTGGAAAACAGCGGCGCGGAACCACCGGGAATGTACAGGCCAACCGATTGCACCGGGCGGGTAATTTGCTGGCAGCGCACGCCGGGTTGTGTCTCCACATCCACCGTCGCCAGAATCTGCGCGTTGTGGAAGGTTTCGATATTGCCCACGGCGACGGCCATGGCCTGCTTCAGCGTATCGCTCAGGCGGCCGCTGGCGGCTTGCATCTGCTCGGCGGTCACACGCAGGTTTTCCACCTGCGCTTTATCAAAACGCGCGCTGAATTCACGCAGCGCCGCGTCACCGTTTTCTTTTACTTGTGCCAGCACATCACGCACCACCTGGCTGATGCTGTCGGAGGCGGAAATCGCCGGACGCATCAGTAACGCCTGTTGCTGCTCGGTGCTGCATTGCTGCCAGTCAATCGGGGTCATCAGGGTGCTCATTCGGTCACTCCAGCATTTTTTCAATCGGCAGCACCAGAATTGAGCTGGCACCCAAGGCTTTCAGTTTTTCCATCGTTTCCCAGAACAGTGTCTCGCTGCTCACCATGTGCATCGCCACACGGCTCACTTCACCGGCCAGCGGCAGCACGGTCGGACGTTCCGCGCCTGGCAGCAGGGCGATCACTTCTTCCAGACGTTCGCTTGGGGCGTGCAACATGATGTACTTGGATTCGCGTGCCTTGATGACGCCCTGAATACGCGTCATCAGTTTGTCGACCAGCTCTTGCTTGGCACCCGACAGCTCGCCGTCACGTTGGATCAGCACCGCTTTGGAGCGATAAATGACTTCCACTTCGCGCAGGCCGTTGGCCTCCAGCGTGGCACCGGTGGACACCAGGTCACAGATAGCGTCGGCCAGACCGGCACGAGGGGCGACTTCTACTGAGCCATTCAGCAGACAGGATTTGAACGCAACACCTTGTTTATCGAGATACTTTTTCAGTAAGTGAGGATAAGAGGTGGCAATGCGGGATTTATCGAGGCATTGCGGACCGGTGTACTCGGCATCGACGGGCATCGCCAGTGACAGACGGCAACCGCCGAAATCGAGGCGACGCAGGGTGAAGTAACGGGGGTCTTCGCCCTGGGCGCGACGTGTCAGCAGCTCCTCTTCCAGCACGTTTTCACCCACGATGCCAAGATCCACCACGCCATCCATTACCAGGCCAGGGATATCGTCATCGCGTACACGCAGGATGTCGATCGGCATGTTCTCCGCAAACGCAATCAGACGCTGTTGCTGAAGGTTAATTTTAATGCCACAGCGCGCCAGCAGTTCGCGTGATTCATCACTTAAACGGCCAGATTTCTGCATAGCTATGCGTAAACGGGTGTTATCTAACATGGTTCCTGTCCTCTTATTCATTCCTGTCTGAACTCAGTTGGGTTGCGTCAGCCCATAAAAAAACCCCCGGAAGATGATCTTCCGGGGGCTCTCTTTGCGCTCACACCACTGGAAGATCCTAAACGTCTTCCAGCACACATCGCCTGAAAGACTAGTCAGGATGATGGTGATGATGGTGGTTGAACTGAACGCGTGTCATAAAAAATTCCGTTGCTGAATGGGTATTCATTTGCGTGCTGATTAACCTAACGAAGATAGCGCCGTGTGGCAAGCCTTTTTTAATGTCAGTTTCCGGAATCTCCCGAAACAGTTAGCGCTGGTCTGGCACCCGCGACAGCACTAAGATGAAGTGTCTTTGAGCAGCGAAGCCGGGAGTCAATATGAAAAAGGTCGCGATTGTAGGGCTGGGATGGCTGGGCATGCCGCTGGCGATGGCGCTGGCGACACGCGGCTGGCAAGTGACAGGTAGCAAAACTTCGCCAGACGGCGTGGATGCGGCACGTCGGTGTGGCATCGAAGCATGCCAGCTGGTGCTCACACCGGAGCTGGAGTGTGAGGCGGAGGATCTGGCGGCGCTGATGTCGGTGGACGCGCTGGTGGTGACTTTACCTGCCAGCCGCACGGTGCAGGGCGGCGAGGATTACATGCAGGCGGTACAAAACGTGGTGGATACCGCGCTGGCCTTTAAAGTACCGCGGATTATTTTCACCAGTTCCACCTCAGTGTATGGCCCGGGTCCGGGGGTGATGAAAGAGCACAGCCCGTTACATCCCGAAACCGTGGCCGGTAAAACGCTGGTGGCACTGGAAAACTGGCTACATGATTTGCCGGGAACCTCGGTAGATATCGTTCGCCTGGCCGGGCTGGTGGGGCCAAACCGTCACCCGGGGCGCTTTCTCGCCGGAAAAACCGACTTACGCGATGGCGCGCACGTGGTCAATCTGGTGCATCTGGATGATGTGGTGGATGCGATCGTACTGTTATTGCAGACACCGAAAGGTGGGCGTGTTTATAACCTGTGTGCGCCGAAACATCCGACGCGCGATACCTTCTATCCGGGTGTAACCAAACAATTGGGTTTAACCCCACCGCAATTTATCGCGGAAAGTGAACGTGATGCCGGCAAGGTAATCGATGGGGAAAAAATTTGTAACGAGCTGGGGTTTGAGTACAGCTATGATGACCCGATAAAGATGCCACTGGAGTAGCCGGGTGTTTTAAGTTCAGCAATATAAATTCTCCCTAAAGTGACATCTACTTTAGGGAGAAAGCGTAACCGAAGAGGCGTTATCCGTTATTTCTTGATCAGTTCCATCGTCCACCCAGGTGGATTGATGCGCAATGTCACATGTTCACCCTGACGCGCATTTTCGAACTTAACCAGGTCTTCCTGGTATCCGACGTTCGCCAGCTTCGGAATTCTGAATCCTGATGATACTGTGGCAAGTGTTACTAACGACAACACGACAAGGGCCATATTTTTGTATCGGGTCATTTTGCTTAGCAAATACAGAACAAAACAAAAGAACGCGAAGTTAGTGACAAAGAAATAACGTTCACCATTGCCCGGTCCAAAGAAAACTGGCCACTGTGGGTCAGTGATGCTCATCATAGGCTTTGCCAGCGCGAAGCCTATCATCAGAACAGGGAAAATAGCCGCAGCTTTAAATTGCCAGCCGGATTTGATCAGGAGATAGACTAATGAAATCAGGAAAAGGACGAAAAGAATCAGGCAGAGATAATTATTCTCTGGCATGAACGCAATGACGTCGTTATTAAAGAACGTGCCGCCAATGATTCGATACGAAATGATTTTAATTAATACGCCGACAGAGGCACCAAGGGGCGCAGATGATCGAGCTGTGTCCGGAGAGATCAGTATGGCTGCTACCTGGATGACACAGCAGGTCGCCATAACAATGTCGAACATATTGATTTGGCGAATAGCAGCAATGATCCCACCGCGCGTATAAATTCTCTTTAATAAAAGGCAAGGCGCAATAAACACCACAAACGGACCACTTAGCCCACTGATTATCAGCACTGCAAAATCGTGCACTTTCCCCAGCGTTGATTCCGCATCATTTGCCATGACCACGGCAAGCAGATACATGGAAAGATACCAGTGAACATTGGTGATGTTCACAAATCCTTCTGCAATGTTCGGCATTAAAATCAGATATAGCGCGGCAACCACCCTGAATTTCATGTCAATAAAATTCATTCTGCTGGAGAGAATAAATCCAACAAAGAAGCAGCGAATGAGGATGGCAATTATGTTGGCAACCAGAGCTGCATGAGAAAAGCCAAATAGCAGTGAGATGCCATAAGTCAGGCGAGAAATGGTCTGGTAGTAACCATTTTGTGGCAACAGCAGCGAAGACCAGAAGCCCTCATTATAGATTCCCGCCATCCAAATTTTGCCATCTTCAGCCCAGGGTTGAGCATGAACCACCAAATCCGGTCGACGCAGAACCAGCAAAACAAAAGCCAAAAACATCAATCCAATAAGCGCAGGGGTTTTAAATTGAAAGCGTTCCTTATCCACCGGGATCCTCATCTTATAAGCACTATCCTGAATCTGCATGGGTTATTTTCTATCCTGTGTTCTTTTCACGATATAACGGGGCCGTTTTTTGGTCTCAAGATAAATCCTGCCAATATATTCCCCAAGAACACCAATTCCGATCAGCTGAATACCGCCCAGAAAAAGAATTGAGACGAAAATTGAAGGGTAACCACGTACCGGGTTACCGAAAATAAGGGTGTCCAGCACCATATAGGCACCATAAATAAACGATAAGCCAGCGACAAACAGGCCGATGTAAGTCCACATCCGCAGCGGAAACGTGGAAAAGGAGGTAATACCTTCCAGTGCCAGGTTCCACAGTTTCCAGCCATTAAACTTGGTGGTGCCAGCAACGCGCTCAGCTCGGGTGTATTCAATCACTTCAGTTTTGCCACCGACCCAACTGAGCACCCCTTTCATAAACAGGTTTCTTTCCGGTAGCAGTTTGATGTTCTCCACCACTTCACGTGACATCAGGCGGAAATCACCGACATTTTCCTCAATCTGCGGCTTACTGATTTTATTGTGCAGATGGTAGAACCATTCCGCACTTTTGCGCTTCAGATGGCTGTCTGATGACCTGTCGATACGTTTAGCCAGTACCACATCTGCACCGTTGCGCCACTTCTCAATAAGCTGGGGAATGATATCGATAGGGTCCTGCAAGTCGACATCAATCGGGATAACCACATCTCCCGTAGCGGCTTCAAGCCCGGCGAACAGGGCGGGTTCCTTACCGAAGTTTCGCGTGAAGCAAACATGTTTGACCAGCGGATCGCTGTGTTCAATGTTCTGGAGGATCTGTGCGGTGCCGTCACTGCTGCCATCATCAATAAAGACGATTTCAACATCGTCATCACCAAAGCCGTTGAAATTGCGGATAGCAGCATAAAAGACCGGCAGCGCCTCTTCTTCGTTAAGAACAGGAACTATCAGGGATATCTTCATTTACTCTCCCTGAAGACAAAGAGTTTTGAATAAGCGAACCCACAAACCAGGCTGACGACGGAGAACAGGATCAGGGTGAAGATCGGGTTGATATGGGCATGGTCAGCAGCCCATCCCACAGCCAGCGCCATCGCACCCATAAATACCGTGTAGAAGAGATAACGAGACGTTGTGGCCTGAGCGTTGAATGTCCAACGCGCGTTGGCGAAAAATGAAAAGGTGACAGCAGCGCAAAACGCAATGAAATTCGACACGGACTGTTTAAAACCAAGATTGTACATTGCGCCAAAAATCACCCAATGAATCATGGTGTTAATCACGCCGATAGAGGCATATCTGGTGAAGCGTTTGAACATTTTGCCACCCATAATCAAAAACGACCCCGATCTTGTCACCAGAACACGCATATGGCAAGTTTTGGTAAAGATAGCGTCATTAACTGTAAGACAGGGTGGCATTTACCACGGCATAAGCGAGCCAAACGTCCTTGTCACACTCCCAATCTATCCCGTAACGCGTACCAGGCTGCGCCCATCGCGGTGAGCGGCACCTTAAAGCGTCTTCCGCCAGGAAAGGGCAGATGCGGCAATCTGGCAAAGGCATCAAAGCGTTCGGCCTGGCCGCGCAGCACTTCTGCGATCAGCTTGCCGGACAAGTGTGTACAGGTGACACCATGCCCGCTGTCGCCCTGCATAAAGTACACATTTTTCTCCAACTGGCCGAACTGCGGCATGCGTGACAGGGTCAGCAGGAAATTGCCGCTCCAGCGATAGCTCAGTTTCACCTCGCGTAACTGCGGGAAGGTGCGCAACAGTTTCGGGCGGATCAACGCGTCAATATCCTCCGGTTCACGTGCGCCATACACCACACCGCCACCGTATAACAGGCGGTTATCCGCCGTCAGGCGGAAATAATCGAGCAGATAATTACAATCTTCTACGCAATGATTGTTCGGCAGCAGGCTGAGTGCCAGATCGCGGCTCAGTGGCTCAGTGGTGACGATTTGTGAACCGCACGGCATGCTTTTGCGGCTCAGACGTGGCTCCAGTTGGCTGGGGAGATAGGCGTTGCCCGCGAAAATCACAAAGGTGGCGTTGACATCGCCACGCGCTGTTTTCACGCGATGCGGTGCGCCATATTCCACTTTTAACGCGGCAGATTGCTCATAGATTCGTCCGCCATGTCGGCGGATCGCTTCCGCTTCTCCCAGCGCCAGATTCAAAGGATGCAGATGCCCACCGCGCTTATCCAACAACCCGCCGACATAACGATCGGTCGCCACCTCGCGGCGGATACCGCGCTCATCAAGCAACTCCAGGTCATGGTTGCCATACCGTGTCCAGCTGGCTTTTTGGTTACGCAGATGGCCCATCTGACGATTATTCAGCGCGGCGAAAATGCCGCCAGGGCGGTAGTCACAGGCGATGGCATAGCGATCGATGCGGTCGCGAATAATCTCCGCGCCTTCAAACATCATGCTGCCGAGCATTTGGGCCGTGTCCTTGCCGTAGCGTTGTTCAATCACATCCACATCACGACTGTAAGAATTGACCACCTGACCGCCATTGCGACCACTGGCACCAAAGCCAATTTTTGCGGCTTCCAGCACGACCACATCGTAACCGGCCTCAGTAAGGTAGAGCGCCGATGACAGGCCAGTGAAACCGCCGCCGATGATGCAGACGTCACATTGAATGCTCTCCTGCAATTCGGGCCAGGGTTCATGCGCGTTCGCTGTTGCGGCGTAATAACTCTCCACATGTTGCATTACAACCTCCTTCTGCGCGTGACCTTAGAAATTTGCCGGCGAATGGGCGCTCACAATTCGGCACGGCTGATCGGACGTATTGGTAAAACTGTGCGGCAAACCGGTATCGATAACATAGCTTTCACCGGCATACAGGTGATAACTCTGACCGTTCACCACCAGGGTGATTTCGCCCTCCAGCACCGTTCCGGTCTCTTCACCGGGATGGCGCAGTTTTTCACCGGTACTGGAGCCGGGCGCATAATGCTCCAGCAGCATCGCCAGCGCGCGTTCTGATGCGCCATTATCAATTAGTTGCAACGATACCCCGAGGCTGCCAATTTCCACCCGGTCATTAGGGCGAACAATCACGCGTGGCGTAGGGTCCTGCTTCGGTTCCGAGAAAAATTCCGACAGCGACAGCCCGTACACCTTAAGCAACTTTTGCAGGGTACTCACCGCCGGGCTGACTTTGTCCTGCTCGATGGTGCTGATCGCGCTATGGGTCAAACCTGACAACTCAGCGACGCGACGCTGAGACAATCCCAACTCCTGCCGGATTTGCGATAAACGTCGTCCGGGCGCCAGAGTGGCGTCGTTCATGGTCGTTTTTCCTTGTGATAACGAACAGCGGCGTGAATAAATGCCTCGAACAACTGGCGCGAAACCGGGTCATCGGTCGAATGCCATTCCGGATGCCACTGTACTGCCAGGGCGAACGGGTGGTGACGTAAACTCACCGCTTCTGGCAGGCCATCGGCTGCGCGCGCCTCGATGCGCAATTGGGGGCCGGCTTCACGGACTCCCTGTTGGTGGAGCGAATTCACCGCAAAAGCGGCATCGCTACCGAGCAAGTGGCTGAGCAGGCCATCGGCTTCCGGTTTTACCTCATGGACGGGGGCATACTGTTGCTCCAGCGGCAACGCATCATCCTCGCGATGCTCCTGGAATTGATGAGTGAGGTGGAGATAGCGATGCAGCGCCCCCCCATTCGCCACCACCAGCTCCTGCAAACCGCGACAAATGCCAAATATCGGCATCTTTTTACCCACGGCATGGGTAATCAGTCCGAAGGCGAGGCGGTCGCGTGCCGGATCGGCATGAGGCTCCACACCTTCCTCACCATAATGCCAGGGTTCGATGTTGCTTGGGCTGCCGGTCAGCAGGATGCCATCCAGCAACGTCATACTGTTTTCTAATAGATGAGGGGCCTGCATCAGTTGATGCGGCAAAGGAAGAGGCAAGCCACCGGCGAGCACAATGGCATCAAGATACTTGTTATGGACGGTCTGACCCGGATGGCTGCCGATGTTGTTCTGACACATCACTACGCCAATCAAGGGTTTGTCAAAAATAATGCCCATTGCGTCTCCGCGTCACTGTTCAATATTTTCGCCGATAAAGCGCACCTGACGTAAAAGTGTGCAATATAATGTCAATCTAGCAACCGTCTGGCTAATCTTCAAACAGATTTGTTACATTTGCACACTTTTTCTCCAGGAGCTATCTTAGATTTGTGGCTGTTATTTTGAGCATTGCGCAAACCTGACAAACGGTAAAGGGCGGGTGGGATCATGACGAACCTCGTAGAAGTAGAAGACTTCACGCGACATAGTGAAGAGAAGCGAACCAGCGCGTTCCAGCTGGAGGTGAAAGCCTGGCTGGAACGCCATCCTGAAACGCAGTATGTCGATATTCTTCTTAACGATCTGAATGGGGTATTTCGCGGTAAGCGCATTCCCGTCTCAGCACTGGCAAAACTGGAAAAAGGGTGTTATTTCCCGGCTTCGGTTTTCGCTATGGATATTCTGGGTAACACCGTCGAAGAGGCCGGACTGGGACAGGCACTCGGCGAGCCAGATAACATCTGCTTTCCTGTTCCCGGTTCCTTAACACCTTCCGCTGCCGACCCACAACGCATCGCGCAACTGATGCTGACCATGTGTAACCAAGATGGCACTCCCTTTGACGTTGAACCCCGTAATGTCCTCAACCAATTGTGGCAACAGCTGCGCAATCGGGGACTTTTTCCGGTGGTAGCGGTAGAGCTGGAGTTCTATCTGGTCGATAAAAAACGTGATGCGGAAGGATACATCCAACCGCCATGCGCGCCAGGCAGTGATGAGCGCAACATGCAAAGCCAGGTCTATTCGGTCGATAACCTCGATCACTTTGCTGATGTGCTACGTGATATTGACTCTCTGGCGCAGCAGCAGGGGATACCTGCGGATGGTGCGCTGGCGGAGGCCTCTCCCGGGCAGTTCGAGATCAACTTGCATCACACGCGCGATGTGCTGAAAGCCTGCGATCATGCGATTCAGCTCAAACGTCTGGTCCGCCAGGTGGCAGAAAACCATGGTATGACGGCGACCTTTATGGCGAAACCCTATGAGGAGTACGCCGGAAGTGGCATGCACGTCCATATCAGCATGCTGGATGCAGCTGATCACAACGCTTTTTCGCTGGACGATGGCAGCGATTCACCGTTGCTGAAACGCGCTCTGGCGGGGATGATCGATTTGATGCCCGCTTCAATGGCGCTGCTGGCCCCCAACGTCAATGCCTACCGCCGCTTCCTGCCGGATGCCTTTGTCCCACTACAGGCATCATGGGGACACAATAACCGTACCGTGGCGTTACGTATCCCTTGCGGCGATAGCGATAATCATCGCGTGGAATACCGTGTCGCCGGGGCTGATGCGAATCCTTATCTGGTGGTGTCAACCATTCTTGCCGGTATTGTGCACGGACTGGACAATCAGCTGCCGCTGCCGCATCCGGTGAAAGGCAACGGCCATGAGGCGGAAGGGCTGGCATTGCCGATTCGTCAGAGCGATGCACTGTACGAATTTGAGAACAGCTATCCGCTCCAGAAGCTGTTGGGCGAGCGTTTCAGCGCGGTATGGCACAGCTGCAAACAGTATGAACTGATGCAGTTTGAACGGCTTATCACCGCCACTGAGATTGACTGGATGCTGAAGAACGCCTGACGCGGGAAGATTTACTGCAACATCTTGTATTGATGCCAGTAATTAAGGCAAAATATGCGCCCTGCAAAATGCCAACATAACCGACGCTTATCGCGTCGGTTATTTTTTGCATAGTGATTTTACTCTACTTCAACCGAGGCCGGACACGCATCCGGATAGATAGACACTACAAACACGCGTTGTGCGTGAGATTTTGAGGAAAAAAGATGGGGATGTTTTCAACTGCACCAGCGCTGGCTGGTTCTCGCTTTCGTGATGACTACGGCGCTGTGATGGGCACTCTTGCTTATCAACCCACCTCCTGTCGCAATTTGCGCAGTTTCCCTGTGGTACAACCCAGTCAGGTTGTTGCTGTAGGGGGGCTGAACGATGTCGCTTAATACCTCCGCCGCACCACAGCGTGCACATCTGAAAAAATCCCTGACACTGATCCCGGTAGTCATGATGGGCCTGGCGTATATGCAGCCAATGACCCTGTTTGATACCTTCGGCATCGTATCGGGTTTGACCGACGGCCACGTCGCCACTGCGTATGCGTTCGCGCTGATCGCCATTCTGTTCACTGCTATTAGCTACGGTAAGCTGGTACGCCGCTTCCCATCTGCGGGCTCCGCTTATACCTATGCACAGAAGGCCATTAGTCCCCACGTTGGCTTTATGGTGGGTTGGTCATCCCTGCTGGACTATCTGTTCATGCCGATGATCAATATCCTGCTGGCAAAAAGCTATTTTGAAACGCTGGTGCCGGGTATTCCGTCGTGGATTTTTGTCGTGTTGCTGGTGGGCTTTATGACGCTCTCCAACCTGCGCGGCATTAAGACCGTGGCTAACTTCAACAGCGTGATTGTGGTGTTGCAGGTATTGGTGATGATCGTGATTACCGGCATGGTGATTTACGGTGTTGCCCACGGTGTTGGCGCAGGTACGTTGACCAGCAGCAAACCGTTCTGGTCACAGGATGCCCATGTGGTGCCGATGATCACCGGTGCGACCATTTTGTGTTTCTCGTTCCTCGGTTTTGACGGCATCAGTTCGCTGTCAGAAGAGACCAAAGACGCTGAACGTACCATTCCACGCGCGATTTTCCTCACCGCGTTGATTGGTGGCGTGATCTTTATTGCGGTGTCGTACTTCCTGCAACTGTACTTCCCGGATATCTCGCGCTTCCAGAATCCGGACTCGTCACAGCCAGAAATCATGCTGTTTGTTGCGGGTAAAGCCTTGCAGATTGGTATTCTGATCTTCTCGGTGGTCACCGTGCTGGCATCCGGCATGGCGGCGCACGCCGGTGTATCCCGTCTGATGTATGTGATGGGGCGTGATGGCGTGTTCCCGGAGCGTTTCTTCGGTTATGTTCACCCGAAATGGCGTACTCCATCGCTGAACGTGTTGCTGGTCGGTGCCATTGCGCTACTGGCGATCAACTTTGACCTGGTCACGGCGACTGCGCTGATTAACTTCGGTGCGCTGGTGGCGTTTACCTTTGTGAACCTGTCGGTGATTGCCCAGTTCTGGATCCGTGAGAAGCGCAACAAAACGCTGAAAGATCATCTGCACTATCTGGTGCTGCCGGTGCTGGGCGCGATGACGGTTGGCGCACTGTGGATTAACCTGGAAGAGACGTCAATGGTATTGGGTCTGGTCTGGGCCGCGGTGGGGATTATTTACCTCGCGTTTGTCACGCGCACCTTCCGTAACCCGGTGCCGCAGTACAGCGAAGAAGTTTAATTAGCCTTGGCCCAGCCCTCTCCCGCAAAACGGGAGAGGGTGCTCGATCGGTCCCCTCTCCCGCCTGCGGGAGAGGGTCAGGGTGAGGGCTACGACACCAGTTCCTGCGCATACAAATACAGCGCTTTTAACAAGCCCAGTTTCTCCGCATTCCCTTCATGCAAACTTGCCAACGACTCCAGCTCCAGCAGAAATGCCTGCACGCGCTCAGCATTCAACGCTTCACGACGATGCTGTAACCAGCGTTGCTGCTCGGCGTCATCCAGCGTGCCGGGGAAGTTGCGCGCCCGATAGCGAAACAACAGCCTGGCGATACGCTTGTCATCAAAGGTTAAATCCAGCGCGGGTAAATTCTGTGCCGGGGTCTGGCGCACGATATTCATTGCCGCACGATCGGCATCGCTGAAAAAACCGTTATACAACTGGGCATCGACATCATCCGATGGGGTGAAAGGTTCCGCTTCGGCAAACAGCGTCACCACGTTCTCGCGCACTTCCGCATGCTGGCGCAGCAGGGCGAGGTTGGCGAGGCAGTGTTGACGATCGATATTCAGACGTTCCGCATCTTCCGGGCGCAGGGTATTCGCCGGGGCCAGCACCGGGCATTTGTTGATATGCACCAGTTTGATCGGCACCGCGGCCTGGTCGCCCAACTCACTGTGGCGGGTATACAGCCGTTCGCGTAGTTCATCCGGTGACAGTGTCAGCAGCGGACTCATATCACCCGCCAGATCGGCGACAATCAGCGCATTACGGTTATCCGGATGCCACGCCAGCGGGACCACCCAACTGGTATTGCCGCGTGCCGCGCCGAACATCCCGGAGACGTGCACCAGTGGCTTCATCTGAGGGATATCGATCAATGTCATCAGTTTCTGTTTATTACGGTGGCTAAACAGGAACTCAAACAGTTTGGGTTGTTTCTCTTTCACCAGCTTCGCCATGGCTAATGTGGCGTAGACGTCAGACATCGCATCGTGCGCCTGCTCGTGTGCCACGCCGTTAGCTTTGGTCAGATGCTCCAGTTTAAAGCTGGGGAAGCCGTCATCATTTTCCGGCCAGACAATGCCTTCCGGGCGCAGCGCATAACAGGCGCGCATCACATCGAGCAGATCCCAACGTGAATTGCCGTTTTGCCAGCTCCAGCCGTAGGGATCGAAGAAATTACGATAAAAAATGTTGCGGGTGACTTCGTCATCGAAACGCACGTTGTTGTAACCCACCACACAGGTCTGTGGCTCGCTAAACAGGCCGTGGATACGTTCGGCAAAGGCGGCTTCCGTTACGCCACGTGCCTGCGCGGTTTGTGGCGTAATACCGGTGATCATCACCGCTTCCGGCTGGGGCAGGTAATCATCCGCGGGCTGGCAATAAAACACCTGCGGTTCACCTATGGCATTGAAATCTTTATCGGTACGTAACCCGGCAAACTGTGCCGGACGGTCCAGCGACGGACTCTTGCCGAAGGTTTCATAATCGTGGAACAAAAAGGTGAAGTCGGAGGCGGACACGGCGTTATCCTGGCAGTGGAAAAATCAACGCACAGGATAGTCGCCCGGCCAACGCAGTACAACCTTCCTCCGTTGCTCTGCGTGCCAGCGCGCAGAATTTGTCCTCAGTTCATACTTTTTTTCAATTTATTCAAACCTCTTAAAGCCATTTGCCGTAAAACGTGCGGCGGTAAATTCATTTTTTGAGGAAGAAGTGTTGAAAAGGCGTCTGTTGGTTACTGTTTCTGGAATGATTGTTTGGGCATCGCTGGCGCAGGCTGACGACGGCATGCCGTTCCCCCTGACGCCTCCGTCAATTGATGCGGCTTCCTGGGTCCTGATGGACGCCACTACCGGTCAGATTCTCACCGCCGGGAATCCCGATGAGGAGCGTAACCCGGCCAGCCTCACCAAGCTGATGACCGGCTATGTGGTGGATCGCGCCATCGATCAACACAAAATCAGTCGCGACGATGTGGTGACGGTCGGTAAAGATGCCTGGGCGGCAGGCAACCCGGTATTCAAAGGCTCTTCGCTGATGTTCCTTAAACCGGGCGATAAGGTCACGGTACGTGATCTGAGCCGTGGAGTGATCATCGACTCAGGTAACGATGCCTGTGTGGCGCTGGCCGATTATGTGGCCGGTAGCCAGCAAAACTTCGTCACCATGATGAACAGCTATGTGCAGAAACTCGGCCTGACACATACCCACTTTGAAACCGTCCACGGTCTCGATGCGCCGGGCCAGCACACCACCGCCCGCGACCTCGCCGTACTGTCACGCGCTATCATCAGTGGCGAACCTGATTTTTATGCCATGTACAGCGAGAAAACCCTGACCTGGAACGGCATCACCCAGAACAACCGTAATGGCTTGTTGTGGGATAACAACCTGCACGTTGATGGCCTGAAAACCGGCCATACCGAAACCGCCGGTTTTAACATCATCGCGTCCAGTATCGTCGGTCAGCATCGCCTGATTGCGGTGATCATGGGCGGGAAAAGCTCGAAAGGGCGTGAGGAGCAGGCACGTAAGCTGCTGGTATGGGGACAGAATAGCTTTGATACCGTTCAGTTATTCCACGCCGGAAAGAAAATCGGTACGGAAAACGTGTGGTACGGCAACCCACATCAGGTTGACGTCGGTACCACGCAGGATATCTACCTGTCACTGCCACGCGGTGAAGTGCAGAACGTCAAAGCCAAATACATTATCGACCGCAAAGACCTGGAAGCGCCGTTAAAAGCCAATGAGCAGATTGGCGAAATTCAGGTGATCGATAAAGATAAACAGTTGGCAAGCTATCCGCTCTACGCGCTAAATGCAGTAAATAAAGCGGGTATCGTGACGCGGATTGAAGATTACCTGAAGCAAAAACTGTAAGCATGGGCTAACTTCGGTAGCAGTACCGTATTGGTTCTCTGCTACCGAGGTTCATCATGAAAACGTCTATCGTGGAACGTCCGGCCCAGCATTGGGTCGGGTATCGTCTGCAAGGCCCATGGCAGGAAACGGTGCCGCAGGGGTTTGCTCAGCTGAAAGATTGGGTGGCACGCCACGCGTTGCAAGGGGAGTGGATGGCTATCTATTATGGCAATCCGCAGGTGGTACCCCCGCAAGAACTCAGCGTGGAAACGGTGCTGACCGTCCCGGCTGACTTTGCGTTGGCGGTGGGTGAGGGTATTCAGCATGGCACCTTAGCCGGTGGGCATTATTTCCACACCTGTACGGAAGTGCAGAACAATGACTTCTTTTCGGCGTGGAACGCCTTTTTCGCGCAATTACAGCAACGCAGTGACTGGCAGGTTGATGATCGTCCCTGTTATGAACACTATCTTTCCGACGGATCGCAAAGCGGCAACTGGTTACTGAACATGTACATCCCGGTCAGGCCGGTTTAAAAAACGTCTGGCGTTACATCTATGTTTCTATTGGGAAAAATCGATGTTGCGCTGATGTTGATTTTTGTAAGCAGCGGTCAAAAAGTCAGGAAAAACGCGTGTCAGGTGTTAAGGGATCTGGTTTCGCCAGGGTAACATAGCGCGCAAAATGTTCCCGTTCCCGGATAATCATGTTACGCGCCGACAAGCCCATTTCGCCGATTGAGTTCTGGTTCTACCGCCATTATCGCGCCGTACACGGCGTGCGTATCGCTATCGCTTTTATCCTGAGCTTTTTGTTTGTCCGTCTGACTGACATTCCGGAAGGTACCTGGCCGCTGATTACCCTGGTGGTGGTGATGGGGCCAATCTCAACCTGGGGCAACGTCTTTCCCCGCGTGGTGCAGCGCATCATTGGCACGTTTGCCGGGGCGATCTCCGGGTTGATTGCGCTGAAGCTGGAACTGATGTCGCTGCCGGTGATGTTGGTCTGGTGTTTTGCCGTGATGGTCATCTGCGGCTACCTCACCCTCGGCAAACATCCGTACATGGCGTTGTTAATCGGTATCACCCTCAGCGTGGTGGTTGGCGCGCCAGCGGGCGATTTTACCGTGGCGTTATGGCGTGGTGGCGATGTAATTCTGGGATCGTTGATGGCGCTGCTGTTTACCGCCATCTGGGCACAGCGCGCTTATACCCACTGGCGTATCCAACTGTCGGATGCCTTTATCAGCATGGCGAAAATTCACCACACCGGCTTCTCGGCTAACCTGGTGGATAAACCGCGTCTGAACAAACCGTTCCAGAAGCTGCTCACCAGCGTGATTAAGATGCGCGCCTTACTCGAACCCGCCAGTAAAGAGACGCGGATTCCAAAATCGGTGTTTGAAGCCATTCAGACCATAAACCGTAATATGGTTAACACCATGCAGATGCAAATTGATGCGTGGTGGGCGTCGCGCGAGAGCCACTATTTGCTGCTCAATGCTCCGACGCTGCGCCGCACGCAGCAAATGACGGAAAACACCCTGAATGCGCTGGCGGCGTTGATGGTTAAAGGCGAGACGGAACAGGTCACGGCCAACAGTCACGAACTGGGCAGTATCATGCAGGAACTGGAGCAATTGATTGCCAATGGCAGCCAACAACTGGAAACCACCTCAATCTATGGCTATGTCTGGTTGAGCCTTGAACAGGCACGTCAACTGGAGCGTATGACCGACCTGGTACGTCTGGCGTTACGTAAATAGTTTTTCAGGGCAATGGCTTAATGTGAATCGCCCTTTCTTTGCGCTAAGATAAGTGCCAGTCCGATTCATGCTGTGACAATTGCTTTTAAGGCTGGCAAGCCGCTAAGCTGAGCTTATGACTATTCCGCCTGCCGAGGCAGGCCCAAAGAAAGGTGCCAACATGGAAAATGCCAAGCAATCATTTCAGGACGTTCTGGAGTTTGTGCGTATGTTTCGTCGTAAAAACAAACTACAGCGCGAAATTACGGATAACGAAAAGAAAATCCGTGATAACCAGAAACGTGTGTTGCTGCTGGACAACCTGAGCGAATACATCAAACCGGGCATGAGTGTTGAGGCGATTCAGGAAATTATCGCCAGCATGCGCGTGGATTATGAAGATCGCGTTGACGAATACATCATCAAAAATGCCGACCTCTCCAAAGAGCGTCGCGAGCTGTCGAAAAAGCTCAAAGCGATGGGCGAACCTAAACCGCAATAAGATTCAGGGGCCATTTGGCCCCTGAGTTTTTTGCCGATACTGCACTCACTAACATATTGCACCTCTCCCTCTCCCGTCTTGCGGGTGAGGGTTAGTTGCGCATCAGGCGTCGGGCCAGCGCCTGTAACTGCTGGGCCACCTCTGCCGCATCCAGCCGGTTTTGCTGCGGGGCAGCGGTGGTGGCTCTGATCACCAGTTGCGTTTCCAGCGGGGGCATGTCTGCGTGGACGCCATCGAGTTGTGCCAGCAGCCGATCCACGCTCTCCGCGCCTAACTGCTGTAAATCCTGACGCACCGTAGTCAGAGGGGGCTGATACCAGGCGCTCTCCGCGGTGTCATCATAGCCAATCAACGAGATGTCGCCGGGAATAGCCACGCCATGTTGATGCAGCGCGCGCATCGCGCCCAGCGCCATTTGGTCGTTCGCCACTAACAGCGCCTGTGGCAGGGCGTTAGGCAGCAGGCTGAGTATGGCCTGATAACCTGACGCTGCGCTCCAGTCCCCCTCCAGCACACAACAGGCGTCCAGTTGATGCACCGCCAGCGCCTGTTGCCAGGCCTGAAAACGGGCGCGCGCCGAGGCGGAACGCGCCGGGCCATTCAATACGCCAATCTGTCGATGGCCGAGCGCCACCAGATGATCCACCGCCTGGTGCGCACCTGACTCGCTCAGGTACTGGCATTGTGCCACCCTGGCACGGCGTTCGACATCAAGAAACAGCACGGGTTTTGTGCCACACTGCTGCTGAATTTGCTCCGCTTCGGCCGCATCCAGCGGCAGATTAATCAGCAGCGCATCGACCCGCTGCGCCAGCAGCTCATGTACCGTGTCTTGTGCGTTGCCAGCGGTCATCGCCATCACCAGATGGTAACCGAGTGCCGTCGCGCGTTGCTGGATGGCGGAGGCAATCTGCGCCGGTGCCATCAGCGCCAGATCGCTGGTTGCCAGCCCCAGCGTGCGTGTAGCTTTACCTGCCAGTTGCTGTGCCACCCGGTTCGGCACATAGTTGAGTTGCTGCATCGCCGCTTCCACTTTGGCACGAGTCTGGGGTGAAACCTGAGCGGCGCGGTTAAGTACACGGGAGACAGTCTGGTAAGAAACCCCCGCCAGTTGGGCAACGTCATCGAGGGTTACGGAGCGCGAAGTCATTGATCTCTCCTGAAGATGAAGCTGCGAGTGTAGCAAAATTTCCCAATCGGCGTGGTCTTAAGCCAGTATGAAAACCTAAGGAGAATGGCATGAAGCTTAATGGTGAACATATTCAGGATATCAATACGCTGGCGGCATGGCTGGCGTTGGATCATATCCCGCAGGAAGGCACGCTGGAGGCCGATTTGGCGATACTGGCCGGGCATGCGGTGTTGCCGAATATTGAAGGTGTGGTGGCGCTGGCAAAAAAATACCAGTTACCGTTACTGATCAGCGGTGGCATCGGCCACTCCACGCCACTGCTGGCGCAGATGATGGCAGCGCATCCGCTGTACCGGCAAATCGACACCCAGGGTAAAAGCGAAGCGGAGATGCTCGGTGCGATGGCGCGCCTGTTTGCCGCGCTGCCGGACGACCAACTGTTGCTGGAGGATCAATCACGCAACTGTGGCGAAAATGCCGCCTTCAGCCAGCAGTTATTGGATCAGGTGGCGTGGCAGCCGCAGCGGGTGATTTTGGTTCAGGACCCGCTGATGCAGCGTCGTACCTGGGAAACTTTCCGCTGGCAGTGGCGTGATCGAGCCGATGCGCCAGAATTTATCAGCTGGCCGGTGTTCACCCCGCAGGTAATGATGGACGCCGGTATGCTGCGCATTATCGGTGCGCCGCCACAAGGGTTATGGTCAATGGAGCGTTTCCTCTCGCTGCTGATGGGGGAAGTGCAGCGTCTGCGTGATGATGAAAACGGTTATGGCCCGCGTGGCAAAGGCTTCTTTGGCCATGTTGAGGTGCCGGAAGAGGTTGAGGCGGGCTGGCAAAGATTGATGCGCCTGCCGGGGGTGCAGTCGCGCATCAATGGATAATTAATCGGCTACGCCGTTAACACGATTTTTCCAACGTTCAGGCCCTCTTCCATGCGCTGATGGGCCGCCGCTGCTTCTGCAAGGGGATAGACACTGTCGATAACCGGTGTCAGTCCCTCTTTCCCGAATTCGGACAGCCAGCGTTCACGGAAGCGTTGTGACATCGCATGTTTAACCTCCTGACTGCGCGATTTCATCACCGTGCCGAAAATTTGCAGATGGCGATACAGCAACCGATCCAGCGGGATTTTTGCGTTTTCGATACCGCCCATAATACCGATTTGTACCAGACGGCCACCGAAGTTGAGCGCATTGATGTTGCGTTCGAAGTAGGGCGCTCCGATAAAATCGAGGATCAGGTCAACCCCCCGTTGCTCCGTCAGGCTGTCGACCACCGTGGCAAAATCTTCATGCACGTAATCAATGACATAATCTGCTCCCATGCGCCGTACTAACTGGTGGGCACTGGCCTGAGCGGTAGTGATCACCGTTGCCCCGATGGCATGTGCCAGCTGAACGGCCGCACCGCCCACACCACCGGCACCGGCATGGATCAGCACCGTTTCCCCGGCCTGTAATTTACCGAGATGCACCAGCGCTTCATTCGCGGTGACGAACACTTCGGTGATGGCCGCCGCCTGGACGTAGTTAAGGCTGTCGGGGATCGGCATCGCCATACGGTAATCAATACGCGCCACTTCTGCGTAAGCGCCGCCACCGACAATCCCCATCACCCGGTCGCCGACCTTGAAGCCGGTCACCTCGGCACCGACGGCTATCACATCACCGGCGATTTCGAGGCCCATCAGGGTGGAATCACCGAAATCAGGGCGGCCATAGCCGCCACGGCGATGGGTGAGATCGGCTCGGTTGACGCCAGCGGCACGGGTACGCACCAGTAAATCCTGTGGACGCAGTACCGGTTCTGCGACGTCGCTCAGGGTCAATACCTCGGCCGGTCCAAACTGATCAAATGTAATGGCTTTCATGGTCTTTTCCTTAAATATCAATTGGTCTGGTCGTCGGCAAAGGTCGCGTTGGCATAGGCAGACGCGGTTATGGCGGCCGGGAAACCGGCATAGAACGCCATATGGGTAATCACTGCACTTAACTCAGTTTGTGTCAGGCCATTTTCGATGCCTCGGCGCAAATGCGCGGGCAGTTCATTGGCATGGTTCAGCGCAATCAGGCAGGCGATGGTGATCAGGCTGCGGTCACGCGGGGCCAGATCCGCATCTTTCCAGACGTCTGAATAGAGCGGCTGTTCAACAAAGTCCGCCAGTTTCGGGGTAAACGGACGAGCGGCAGCGCGCGGGCTGGTGAAATCAATCGGTTTCATGGTCATCTCCTTAAATCTGGCTGATAAATTTGTTGGTCAGGTAATGTTCAATGCCTTCAGTGCCGCCCTCTGAACCATGTCCGCTCTCTTTCATCCCGCCGAACGGCAACTCGGTGGCGATGATGCGGTACTGGTTGATGCCGATCATCCCGGCTTCGAGGCCATCGCCGACATCAATGGCGGTACGGGCATCACGGGTAAAGGCATAGGCTGACAACGCGTAGGGCAGGCGATTGGCTTCTGCCAGGCCATCTTCCAGCGCGTCGAAGGGGCGCATTACGGCAATCGGGCCGAACGGTTCTTCATGCATGATGCGGGCGCTCATCGGCACATCCGCCAGCACGGTGGGTTGGAAGAAATAACCGGGACCAGCAATACGTTTCCCGCCGATCAACACTTTGGCCCCCTGGGCGACGGCATCCGCCACCAGCAATTCCATCTTCTCCAGTTGGCGTTGGTTCGCCAGCGGGCCAACCTGGGTTCCGGCCGCCATACCGTCACCGATCACCAGCTTGGCGGTCGCTGCGACGAAGGCCGCGACAAAGCGCTCATACACCGGACGCTGAATCAGAAAACGGGTGGAAGAGATACAGATTTGGCCGGTACCACGAAAACGGTTGGCGGCACCCCCTGCGGCGGCGGCATCGATATCGGCATCGGCAAACACCAGCACCGGACCGTGCCCACCTAATTCCAGGGTGATGGGTTTCACCCCGGCAGCGGCACGTTCTGACAGCAGACGACCGACCGGAACTGAACCGGTAAAGGCCACCTTGCGAATGATCGGTGAAGCGATGAGCTGGGAAGAGACTTTATCCGGCACGCCGAAGACAATTTGCAGCACCCCTTTTGGCAGACCGGCCTCGTCAAGGCAGCGCGCCAGCGCCAGGGCAGTTGCCGGACTTTCTTCGCCAGGCTTCAGGATCACGCTGCATCCGGCGGCCAGCGCGGCAGACAGTTTGCGTGCCGGGGTGATGGCCGGGAAGTTCCACGGGGTGAAGGCGGCTACCGGACCAATTGCCTGACGTTTTACCAGTTGCTGCACCCCTGGGCGGTTGGCGGGCACCACGCGGCCATGAATGCGGCGGGCTTCTTCAGCGAACCATTCGAAATACTCGGCGGCGCGCAGCACTTCATCACGGCTCTCTGTCAGTGGCTTACCTTCTTCGAGTGTCATCTGTGTGGCGATATGTTCAGCGCGGTCACGCATCAGCTCTGCCGCACGTTTCATAATGCGCGCCCGTTCGGCCGGGACGGTGTGACGCCAGACATCAAAGCTGTCACGCGCGACATCCAGCGCCAGCGCCAGGTCGGCTTCGGTTGCCAGTGGCAGGCGGCCTAGTACGCTACCGGTGGCTGGGTTTACCACCGCTGCGGTATCGCGGTCGTCTGCGCTCAGCCATTTGCCATTGATGAACAGGTAAAGTGAATCATAGGTTGGGTTTTGCATGGTCTTCTTCCTCAGATGGATGATGTTGTTGATTTGCGTTGAGAAGAAGGTTAAGCCCGGAGCGCTTCGCTGATAAGATGGCTTCTCCCCACAACAGCTATGCAAGAAATGCACAGATGCAATCAGAGAAATTTGCCGAGTTCCTTGGCGTCTTCGTTGATGTCGCGCGTGAGAGTAGTTTTTCTGCCGCCGGGCGGCGGCGTGGCCGCACGCCCTCGTCGATTGGTCGGCAGATTGATGCGCTGGAAGCCCATCTCGATACGCCGTTGTTTCTGCGATCCACCCGCCATCTCACCCTGACGGATGCTGGTGAGGCCCTGTTGATCCGCGCCCGACAGATTCTGGACTCGCTGGTGGATGTGCAGCAGGAGCTGGCGTCGATGAAAGGGGAAGTCACCGGGATTTTGCGTGTGGCCTGCTACCCGACCTTTGGCAAACGCTATGTGCTACCGGTGATGGGCGAACTGGCCCGCCAGCACCCGGACCTGCGTCTGGAGTTGGATCTCACTGAACGGCTGGCCGACCCGGTCGCTGAGCGACTGGATCTGGTGATCCGCATCGGTGATATGGCGGACAGCACCCTGATCGGTAGCCGCATTGCCATGCAAACCCGCGTGCTGTGCGCCAGTCCGGCCTATCTGGCGCAGCAGGGTATGCCGGCCTCACTGACCGACCTCAACGCGCATCGGCTGATCGACAAATTGCATGGTTCGGACCTGCTGTGTTGGTCTGCGGTGCTGGGGCATCCGACACGGGCATCCAATACCGCCCCGGTATTTGGCTGTGATGATTTTGAAGGGATGCGGCTGGCGGCGGTGGAAGGATTAGGGATCGCTTATCTGCCCGACTGGGTGGTGGGTGAGGATATTCAAGCCGGGGTCTTGCAGCAGATTTTCCCGGAGTGGTCGGCACAACCACAGGCGACAACCGGGATCTATGCATTACGCGCCTTACGCCATCCCCCGGCGCGTGTCACCCTGTTCCTTGATGCGCTGCGCGCCCGTATCGGCAATCCGGCGATCTGGTCAGTGGCGTAGCGGCGCGATTTATCGCGCGGGTATTTCCTGCACAGCACACGAAAATGCGCGATAAATCGCGCCGCTACGGTTGGCGATTACCGATTCTTCAGATACACCTGCAAATTGACATACACGGCATTCAGCAACGGCGCGGCAACACCGTTGCGCGTGGCGCGAGCCACCAGGTCGCCGATGATCTGATCTGCCTCGATATCGAAGCCTTGGGTCAGATCGCGGTACATCGATGACGTCATCGGGGTGGCCGGGTTATTCAGCGTCTCAAAAATCTTCGCCGTCACGGCCGGACGCTCCAGGTAACCCTCGGCGCTGATCACTTGCAGTACCTCACCGAAGATAGCCTGCAACAATGCTTCACCGCCCTGTGAAGTCAGGATCTGCTGGGTATTACCCCGTCCGAGGCAACACACGGCCCCCAGGGTGCTGAGCAGCAGCCACTTCTCCCACAGCTCGCTGCTGATGTTGTCGGCAAACACGGTATTGAACTGCGCACCGCGCAACGTCTCATCCACCCGTTGCAGACGCGCATCGTTAACACCGTTCAGCGCCCCGTAATACAGAATATGCAACGGCGTCATCTGAATCACTTCGCCGTGCTCACCCAGGGTGGCGTTGATTTTACACAGGCCGCCAATCACTTTGTCGCCAAAGCGCTTTTGCAGCGTATCGATATGACGCATCCCGTTGAGGATCGGCATGATCAGGGTGTCAGCACCCACGGCCGGGGCGATATCGTCCATCGCCTGCGCCAGACCAAAACTTTTCACCGTCAGAATAATCAGGTCATAGTGACCGTCCAGCGTACCGGCCTGCACCAGTTGCGGATGCAGCGTCTCGGTGCTGTCGGGGGTTTTCAGTACCATCCCGTGAGTTTTTAACTGTTGAAAACGGCGCTCGCGCACCAGAAAAGTCACATCACGTCCTGCTTGCGCCAGACGCGCACCGAAATACCCGCCGGTTGCGCCGGCGCCGACTACCAGAATGCGCATGGTTATGTTTCCCGTTGTGAATGAGACCCCTACCTTAAAACGCAGCGCAGAGGGATGCCAGCGGTCAAATGCCCAGACAGGTAAAGGATTGATGAAAAACAGCTCAATCTGTTCGCATTTCTTCCGGCGCGAGGTCTAAGCTGATGGGCAACGGCGGGCAATGGTGCCCGCCTTTTTCCGTCAAACTGACTAAGGACGCATCATGCCCCGACCGCTACCCATCGAACGTTATCGCAATATCGGCATTTCCGCGCACATCGATGCCGGTAAAACCACCACCACCGAGCGCATCCTGTTTTACACCGGGATGAGCCATAAGCTGGGTGAAGTGCACGATGGCGCGGCAACCACCGACTGGATGGCACAGGAGCAGGAGCGAGGTATCACCATCACCTCGGCAGCCGTGAGCTGCTACTGGCCCGGTATGGATGGCAGCTTTGCGCCGCACCGTATCAACATTATCGATACCCCCGGACACGTCGATTTCACCATCGAAGTGGAACGATCGATGCGTGTGCTGGATGGTGCCGTGATGGTGTACGACGCCGTCGGCGGCGTGCAGCCGCAATCAGAAACCGTCTGGCGTCAGGCCAACAAATACCATGTGCCGCGCATCGCCTTCGTCAACAAAATGGACCGGCAGGGCGCGGATTTCTTCCGTGTGGTGCAGATGATGAAAGATCGTCTGCACGCCCATCCGGTGCCGATTGTGATCCCGATTGGTGCCGAGGAGCATTTTACCGGCGTGGTGGATCTCACCAAAATGCGCGCCATCTACTGGGACGATGCGACCCAGGGCATGACCTTCAGCTATGCCCCGATCCCGGACGAATTGCAGGCGCTGGCCGCCGAGTGGCGTGAAAACATGGTAGCTGCCGCAGCGGAAGCCAGTGAAGCGTTGATGGATGCGTATCTTGAGCAAGGTGATCTGAGCGAAGAGCAGGTGATTGCCGGTCTGCGCCAGCGCACCTTGCAGAACGAGATCCAGCCGATGTTGTGCGGCAGTGCCTTCAAAAATAAAGGCGTGCAGCGCATGCTGGATGCGGTGATTGAGCTGATGCCGTCACCGATCGATGTGCCGCCGGTGGCGGGAATCGATGAGCGTGGCGAACATGCTGAACGCCATGCCGACGATGACGAGCCGTTCTCCGCACTGGCGTTTAAATTAATGAGTGACCCCTATGTCGGTCAGCTGACCTTTGTGCGCGTCTATTCCGGCGTACTGCGTAAAGGCGACAGCGTATGGAATGCGGTGAAAGGGCGCAAAGAGCGTATTGGCCGCATTGTGCAAATGCAGGCTAACGATCGTATCGAGATCGAAGAAATTCGCGCCGGTGATATCGCCGCCTGCGTCGGCCTGAAAGAGGTCACCACCGGGGAAACCCTGTGTGATCCCAACGCGGTGATCACCCTGGAACGTATGGATTTCCCGGATCCGGTGATTTCGCTGTCGATCGAGCCGAAAACCAAAAGCGACCAGGAAAAAATGGGGCTGGCGTTGCAGCGTCTGGCGGCAGAAGATCCGTCGTTCCGTCTGCATACCGATGAAGAATCGGGCCAGACCATTATCTCCGGTATGGGTGAGTTGCATCTTGAGATCATCGTTGACCGCATGAAGCGCGAGTTTGGGGTGGAAGCCAATATTGGCCGTCCGCAGGTGACTTACCGCGAAACCATCCGTAAAACGGTCCGCGATGTGGAAGGTAAGTTCGTGCGCCAGTCCGGGGGTAAAGGTCAGTACGGCCATGTGGTGCTGACGCTGGAACCGCAGCAGCCAGGCGCCGGTTTTGCCTTCGAAGATGCCACCAAAGGCGGCGTGGTACCGCGCGAATTTATTCCTTCGGTCGAGAAGGGCATTCGTGAAGCGTTAAACAGCGGCGTGCTGGCGGGCTATCCGGTGGTGGATGTGAAAGCGACCCTGACCTTTGGTTCGTATCATGATGTCGACTCCTCGGAGATGGCGTTCCGCATGGCGGCCATTTTCGGCTTCAAAGCGGCAGCAAAACAGGCCGATCCGGTGATTCTGGAGCCGGTGATGCAGGTGGAGGTGGAAACCCCGGAAGAGTATGCCGGTAACGTCATGGGCGATCTCTCTTCACGGCGTGGCACCTTGCAGGGTATGGAAGAACGCTTTGGCGCGCGCATTATTCACGCCGAAGTGCCGCTGGCGGAGATGTTTGGCTACTCCACCACGTTGCGCTCGATGTCGCAGGGCCGGGCGACCTACAGCATGGAATTCAACCACTACGCCGAAGCACCGAAAAACGTCGCGGATGCGATCATCGCGTCACGTCATTAAACTCACAGTGCCGTCACGCCCAGCGTGGCGGCCTGCTGCTCCCACTGCAATACCTCATCATAAAAAGCGCGTTCCGGCGTGGCAAAGCCGCCAATCAGGCTGGCAGTGCACAGTTCCCGATAAGCCTCATCCTGCACCAACTGCGTTAAGGCGCTGCGTAACGCGGCCAGGGTCGGTTGATCGGTGCTGGCGGCGGTGATCAGCGGCAGCGCTGCGCACAACGGCGTTTCACCGATGATCGTCAGCCCGGCCAATTCTGCGGGATGGTGATACTGCAACAACGCCCAGGTGATGCAGTCAATGGCAGCGATATCCGCCTGCCGCTGGCGCAACGCCGCCAGTGACTGGCGATGGCTGCCACTGAAGTGCGTCTGTGCAAAGAAAAGTCCCTGCTGTGCCAGGGGGGCCACCACATAACGCAGCGCGTTGTAGCCGGAGTGCGAATCATCGCTATTGCATACTGCCCGACGGCCACGGAAATCGGCCAGCGTCAGTGCCGCATCTTCCTCGCGCACCACCAGCCAGCTGCGATAACGCCAACCTTCACAACCCGGTGCGCAGGATTGAAATGCGCCCACCAGTTGCACATCCGGCAGCAGTTTGACCAGCGGATAGCCACAGGTCTGGCTCAGCAACAAATCGTTATCGCGCCAGTGCGGCAGCAAGTGGTGGTGCCACTCCACGCTGGCCGCTATATCGCGCGCCGCCAGCAACTGCACCAGTGCATCCGTTAATGCCAGGGTTGTGGTGTGGTTAATATCGTACATCGGTAGCGACAGCCGTTTAGTCATGACGAGCGTCCTGTTTTCGGCCCGGATGGGCGTTAACTTCTACCGGCCTCGCCCAAAAGCGACGCAGCCATTCACCATAGCCCGCGACCCGAAACCCCTGGTTGCGCTGGAAATAGTCATCGCGATTGAGCAGGTAAACACGGCGCAGGCCATACCATGGCAGGCCCGGTAGATCGTGATGTACTGAATGATAGTTGAGGTTGAGAAACAATAAGCGCCACACCAGCCCCGCTTCATTGTTCACTGAACGTGCCAGCGGTTCCTCCTCCGCGCGATGCTCATAGAAAGAACGGACTTTGGTCAGCGCCAGCGCTGGATAACTCACCGCCAGCACCCACCACAGCGGTGAATAACCCCACTGTGCCAGCCACCAGAACAGCGCACCCAACAGGCTAAGATGAATCACCCACATGACGATGGCGGGCCGGTCGCGTTGGCGAAACGCCTGTAACAACGACTGCAACGTGGCAAAGATATCCAGCCAGGGTCCCAGCAGCAGCCGTCCGGGAAAGGTGTTACGCAGATGGATTACCCGACGCTGCCAGGGCCGCAGTCGCGCCCAGTGTTGCGGCGTCAGGTAATAACTCTCTGGATCGTCATCCGGATCGGTCAGGGTGTGGTTACGATGATGGGCCAGATGTGAGTCGCGGTACAGGCCATAGGGATACCACACCGCCAACGGCAGGGTGCCAAACAGCTGATTGAGACGCGGCCAGCGGGTAGGGTGACCGTGAATCAATTCATGCTGCAACGACATATACCAGGTGGTGAAAAGAATCATCAGCAGGGTGGTTGGCAGCCCGCCAAGGGACTGCCCGTAATACAAGGTCGCAAACCAACCGCTATACACTACCAGCATCAGCAGCCAGGTGGGCAGTTCACTGCGCCACCACCAGCTGCGCGCCAGTTGCTGGATCTGTGCACGTTGTTGGGTGCTGAGGTAAGCGGAAGAACCTTTGGGCATGATGATCGCGTTGTCCTGCTGAGTGTGATCGTTGCGTCAGACGATGCGATAAGGTCGAAAAAAAGACAAAGACCTTAATTTTCTTACTTATGTCGAAAAACTTGATGAAGCGGGTGAAAACAATTGGCTATCAGTACGGACGTGGCTGACGTAACCTTTCAGCATCGAAAACGACTTACTTACGCCGGGGCGTAACCCGCCCGCGAGGAGAACAGTTCCATGAAAAAGATTGGCTTTTTATCCTTTGGTCACTGGACGCCATCATCACAGTCCGCCACCCGTTCTGCGCAGGATGTGTTGTTGCAGTCGATTGATTTGGCTGTGGCCGCTGAAGAGTTAGGTGCCGACGGCGCTTACTATCGCGTGCATCACTTTGCCCGTCAGCTGAGTTCTCCGTTCCCATTGCTGGCGGCAGTGGGTGCGCGTACCAAAAACATCGAGATTGGTACTGGCGTGATTGATATGCGTTATGAAAACCCGTTGTACATGGCGGAAGATGCGGGAGCCGCTGACCTGATCTCCAATGGCCGTCTGCAACTGGGTATCAGCCGGGGTTCGCCGGAGCAGGTAATTGAAGGTTATCGCTACTTTGGCTTCAACCCGAAAGACGGTGAAAGCGATGCCGATATGGGACGTCGCCATACCGAAGAGCTGCTGGAAGTGCTGCGTGGTGAAGGTTTTGCTAAACCTAATCCGCAGCCAATGTTCCCGAATCCACCCGGATTATTGCGCCTGGAACCGTTTTCTGAAGGGCTGCGTGAGCGTATCTGGTGGGGTTCTGGCTCGAACGCGACCGCCATCTGGGCTGCACAGCAGGGGATGAATCTGCAAAGTTCTACGCTGAAAGATGATGAGACCGGCGAGCCGTTCCACATCCAGCAGGCGAAACAGATTCGTGCTTACCGCGAAGCCTGGCAGGCGGCGGGGCATCAGCGCACACCGCGTGTCTCGGTGAGCCGCAGTATTTTTGCCCTGACTAACGATATCGACCGTGCCTATTTCGGTCGCAGCGGTCAGGAGCAGGATTCGGTTGGTTTCCTCGATGAGAAAACCCGCGCCATCTTTGGCCGTAGCTATGCGGCGGAACCGGAGCAGCTGATCAAACAGCTGGCGCAGGATGAAGCCATTGCCGAAGCCGACACGCTGCTGCTGACCATTCCGAACCAGCTCGGGGTGGATTACTGTGCCCACGTGATGGAAGCCATCCTGACCCATGTGGCACCGGAACTCGGCTGGCGTTAATCAGGCGGTAGCGGCGCGATTTATCGCGCATTGGTTGGGAGGCTTGCGGGCCTCCCGTTTTATTTATACCGGCGGATATTGGGCAAATATTGCCGTGCCTTCCAGCTGCGCGGCCACCTGCTGCAAACGCGGATACTGTTCTGCTGGCACCACCTGCGGAATAATCGACTGAATAAATCCCCAAATCACCGCACTGCTGATCGCCACCTGATCCGGTTGCTGCGGATTGATATCACGTTGCTCCAGCGCGGCATTCCAGGCGGTGCAGGCGGCCAGTAGTTGTTGTGTCACGCGGTCGAGCCACGGCTGATGCTGCTTCTCTTCCGGTCGCAGCGTGCGCTCGTAATAGAACTGCACCGCTTTATCGCTGGCGGCCAGTGCCAGCCCGAGAATCTGCGTATCTTTAGCCAATGCGGCTGCCGTGATGGGGAGCAACTTGCGCGGCGTATCCGCCAGGCTTTCCAGGTAGTGCAAAATCAGCGACGAATCCATCAGCGTGCTGCCATCTGCCAGCACCAGCGTGGGGGCTTTGACCACCCCATTAATCTGCGCGAACTGATCAAAATGACGAAATACCGACAGCGACTGATGTTCAAACGCCATCCCGTAGTGTGCGAGTGAAATGGCGACCCGGCGTACATAAGGGGAATCCAGCATACCAATAAGTTTCATCGTGACTCCTTGTAAATTCGCGGTTTCTTTGCCCAGACAGTACGCCAGCCCCCGCGATTCAGCCAGCTATTGTTTACCGATACGCTGGTGGTCGTAGCATCCCTTCAGTTTAATGGTGGCAATCTGCCGCAGACGCCACAACAAATTGCCGCCAGTGAACGCCTTTTCATCCTCGAATCCTGGGATAACTGGTGTCAGGCGGCGGGTTTGAGCCAGCCCATCGTCGCGAATGGCCTGTTCACCAATGACTCCAACGTGATTTTACAGGCGGTACGACTTGGGCAAGGCATTGCGCTGGAACGGCGATCGCTGGTTCAGGACGCGCTGGATCGCGGTGAAATGGTGCAACTCAGCCCGGTCAGTGTGGATTAGCCGAGGAGATTGAGCAATTCACAACTTCATAGATATCTAATTGAAACATCAGGATATAGCCAGCGTGGATGGGGTATAACCGGGGGAGCAGCGATGGAGTTGCGCGCTGTTTACAGGAAGTAAACTCTACTTATTCCAGCAAGGAAATGCTTATGATTGATGCACCCTCTACTGCGCAAAATATCAGAAATTCTGGGGCTTCCGACATCGTTGAGAGCGGGAAAAGAGATGATGGTTGGATTAATACTATTCTCGACATTGGCGCATCGCTGGTTCAGCCATTATCCGTTGCCGGTTCATCCATATGTTTGCCCCGATCGCCACATGCAGCGCTACTTTGTTTACTGGACAATATCACCCATTTTTTCGCCCATCCGGCGATTTATGGCGGGGTGACCACCGCCTCGGCACCCTTCGCGATGATCGGGAGTGGTGCACACCTGTTAGCATCCGGTGTACATCGGGCAGGGATCAGCAACGTCAGATCCTTTTTACGTGACCTGCCCGGATTACGTCATTATCAGGTGGCGGTGCGTAAGGCACTTACCGTTGTTGTGGGCAGAATCCGGGACGGACTGCAATCACCTGAAGACGTTAACCCCCAGCTTGATAGTCTGAGCCGTTTTCTTAACCACCCGGATTTGAATCTGCTTAACCTGGTACTGCAAGTCTTTGCTCCGGGCGCAACCCGGCAAAAGCCTGTCTCCATGGATCAACTGGCTTTACGGGCACGGAAAGCGCTGGCGCTGCTTGAGCAACAACAAGAGTGGGTAGCTAAATGCTACCCACAATTAATTGCATTAAATAATCTCCCGCTGAGAACCGGGCGTATTTCCTTTAATAAGCAAAAGAAAAACGCCGAAGTACTGATAGCAATCAAGGAAAGCTGGAATACCTTTATCAACCAGTGGTTCCGACACGCTGAGTTATTAAAAACAATTCTCACCAGGTTAGCTGATTCGAGAACACATACTCATCCACTGCTGCCACTATTAGAGGATGCTTTGCCTTTGGTAAATCACCTTGGTGATGAATCCTATCAACAATCTTTGTCAATATTTAGCCAGCTAAAGGCGCAGCCGGAACCTCAGCACCTGTTTGGTAGCGATAAAAACCCCACACCCACTCAAGAGGATGAATTCCAGGATGCTGAGCTAAACGACTCGCCAGAACAGCATGATATTTACGCAACCGTAATACAACAACCCATAATAGCGATGGGGCATTCGGTTGGGTTTTCCCAGCTGGCTACACCGGGATGGAGTGAAATAATTTTTGCTGAGATTAGCGGTTTGGTCAGTAAAATCTCTTTTCCCACCCTGTTGCCAGCGACAGAATGCTTTGAGATAGACGATCATCTGGCCACCACGGTTGCCTCCTGGTCTGAATCTGGCGATACATTCCCTATCCTCAGCAATGTAACGCAGTCTGCAATCGCGCCGGAAGCCGACCTGCAAGCGATTATCTGGCACGATATTTTTATTACATCACCAACGGAAAAGATTTTCGCGTACTCTCTTCTTTCTCAGAATGGAGAGAATTTACGGCTGCCTGGTTTACAGGACTTTATACTTGATGCATCAGCGATAAAAGTGGCGGATTTACTCAATGCCTATGTAAAGTTGTACCCCAACGCGAATGCAGGTGACTATGAAAATATCAATGAATATGAGTTTGGATTATTCGTGCGGACAGTGGTTGGGCGAGGGAGATTTAATGTTTCTGAAGAAGTGTTGATTAATACCATTATCAACCACTCTGACAGAAATGAATGGGTGGGTGATATATTCCGCCGTGCCATTATTGCGATTGATGAAGACGTCATCAATTATGGAATGCGTTGCTTTTATAACAGTTTGCGTGGGGATGTGAAAATAGCCAATCTGCCACGCTTAAAAAAACAAACATTAGGATCATTACATATCAGCCCCGATATTTCTGAGCGGCATGCCAATATTCAGGCGGAAAAAATAGCAAATTTCAGCGCAAGTCAGTCAGAAGCCATACGAAATCTGATTGGTGAGAAAATCTCTGAACAGTTCCCTCTAGCAGATCTTAATCATACGGACGGGATGAAAAAGGATAGCCATCCTTATATGGATTATAATATCTTCTCTGTTGAGGGGTTTCAGTTGATGTTGGGAGCATCTTTTGCCAGAGCCTTTGGGCTCGACATCGGCCTGGATAATAATCCGCAAACGTTAAATTTAGTGAGTTTGCATACTCTGCTTAATGCGGAACATGAGGTTTTACCGCCAGACAGTGATGTTCTTTTTGACCTTTATTTTGAACACCAGCATAAAATCAACTGGGGAGGCAGCCTGAAGAGCGAAAGGCATGGGGAAAATTTAGCTGTTGCGGGCTGGCAACGGTTTTTATTTGATTTATACCAACGTTATCGTTCCGCCGGTGAACTCTTTTCGGCATTTGAAGAACACGCGTCTTCAATGGGCGGGTTGGATAAAGATCATCCTGATGTTGATCAGGTGGTGGCGATCAGGGAAAAGTTTGCCACACAGTTGTCCACAATCTGTAAAGCAGCGCTTTCTACTCTAAGTAACACGCAAAGAGAGCTTATTAATAGTGCCTTTTACTCTACAGATAATCCGCTGGAAATACATCGTCTGATTATTAGTGTTAATAATGATGAAGGGAATGCGTTATTAAATGCAGGCAGCCTCTTATCGGTTAAAGATGATGGCGGTTTTTTTACTGCGCTTTATCTGTTAAGTCCCTCCATGATAATAAATGATTTAATCAACCCTGGGGTTTGTGAAATTCCGCTTCCGCGCACTAAAGAAAAAGACATAAAAGAATTTATTGCAAACAATAGTCTGTATTTTCTAAATAAATTCCTCCCGCATAGAATGGCAGGGAATGAAAAAATAAATTGTTCATTTGCTGTCTCAGAGAGTCAACGTTTGCAACCAGCTTCGGAGACGGCAACGCATGCAGACTGGTTATCGCAGGCGGCAGATTTCACCGCGGAAACATCCCGTGCAGATATCTTTTCTTCTCCGGAGAAAAAACCGGAAGCTTTGCCGCAGCCAGAAGCACGTATTTATTTCTGGAGTCAGGTCTATCATGAAAGCCCATTGCAGGCGGCACAAGGATTGATTGAACGCTTTTCAAACGAACTGTCAAGTAATACTAAAGAGGTTGTCACGCAAATAGCCCATGCCATCCCTTTCGCAGCCTGTGTCGGTATCTTAGTTGACCTCAAACGCTTCTTCTCTGCAGCCAATAATGTGGCAGAAATAGATGCGGCGCTGGAAGAGAGCGCACAGGATGGGCTAACCTGTGCCATGGATATCACCACCAATGGGATGGCTTCTCCGTTAATCGCCTTTAAGAAATTCAGTGAAGATGTGTTGAAAAAAATTGTGGCGAATAAATATAGCCGGGATAACGATCCGCTGGCGATGAGAAAAAGCAGTAAGTTAAAAAAATCCAAAACCTCCCCCTGGATTGAAAATTTTAAGCAAGATCCACTGATGGTGCCATTTGTGAAGAAAGCTGTCCCTGTTGCTGTGACACCAAAAGAGATGATTACGGCCGACAATATTCCTGCAAGCTACGTTTATAGTGGTGTAATTTACAACCATCCCGATGAATCATGGTCTCTGGTCTTTCGTGAAGGCAATGAGGAAAGGTTTTATCGTATCGGGGACCAGGATAAAGCGCTGACCAGAGAATCGAGCAGTTATGAAATAAAATACTCAAACAGTAAGATGACAAGTGAAAAGATTGATAACACCGTCCGGGCCGTTTTACAAGGTCATGCCAGCTGCGAGACGCTTAAGCAAGTTGGCAGAGAAGAGATAAAGTTGCAACGTCTGGATGGCTACGCCATCCCGGAAGATGCATTTGAAGATGCTTTTCCTTTGGCTAAAAAGTTAAAAAATGTCCCGGTGTTTTTTGATAAAACCTCTGGCAGTTATTTCTTGAAGCGCAATGATGGCTATTTGCGATTTGAGAAAAGTGAAAAAAAATACACCGTGACTGTCACTGGCGAGTATGCGCCAGCGGATCTGTGGCTGACATTAGAGATACGGCCCGATGGTCGTTACCAGGTTACAGATGATGACTTGATAAGATTCAGAACACTGGATGAAGGACTGGAAATCTTAAGCGAAACGCATAAGGCAAAACCTGTCTTTAAGAGTGACATTATTCTTTCCCGAATGGCGGCGGGGCAAGGGCTCGAAATGCAACTGAATGAGGTGGTCCCCTCACCGTTTAAATATGTCAGTGGTTCAACCGGCAACGTAAAGTTCATTCTTACACTAGAAGATTCACAAGGTGCGTTACATCGTCGTATTGGCCCTGATGGGGAGGGCAAGTTCGTTCCTTTAGACGATGAACAAGGGGACGCAATCGGACTTAGCTGTCGGAATACCCGGGGTGGGAAAGGGCGGAGCGTGAATAAGTGCAACGTATTGAGTTCGGCAGGTAAAGCAATCAAAGCGAGCACGACAGCACGCGAGCAAAAATTGAATAAACTTTATAACGCTTTTGAGGAACACAGGAACAGTGAATCAGCGACCTTCGCGGTGCTGCAAAGCCTGAATAAAGTGGATAAGCTTAAGACTGAGCCAGAGATCAATGATCGCATCAGGAATATTATTGATAAAAACAGTGATAGCGAAGGTGCCGAATGGATTAAACATAGCCAGGCTAATGATTACCTCTTCAACGTGATTGATGCTAATCAATATTCTCTACAGCTCAACAAGGATTTTTGGAAGAGCGTGGAAAAAATAAAAAAATGGATGCAAATGATAAGGCGCTGGCGAAAGAACTCCAGGGGATTTGTCACGGTTTTTTGGCGGGTAAAAGTAACAAAAAAACCGCCAAATTCAGGCAGCTATTGGCAGAGTATAAAAAGGAATATTTGAACGCTGAGCAAAATAGCGCATGGCAGGCCGCCGTGGTGGATGCAAAGACAAAAGCGGCTGATGATAACATGGGTGATAAAGGAATCGTCTATGACGAAGATTCAAATGCCTTATATAAGAAGCTGGGGCGCGCCTCTGATGAAACCTTCTCGTCTGAATATCCTGAAGTGAAAAGTCTGATTAATCAAGGGATTGAAAAAACCCGAAAAATTGCTACTGATGCGATTGCGAATGGAAAAAAAGAAGCGGATTTCTGGCAGCGTTTCACCGATTTGACGGCTATCCATCCCGATCATTTGTCACCTAAAACCAAGGCAGATATACGGGGTAAATTTGACGATATCACACGTCTCTCATCCGAGCTGCACCCAGGTCATATCGTGGCTTTTGAAGAATATCATCAGCTCACCACGCACCATTTAGCTGACAAATCGACACTTGCCCTCAAGAAGGAGTTAGAGATTTGTG
The DNA here is from genome assembly GCF_000175935.2 of Pantoea sp. At-9b. Classification (NCBI taxonomy): domain Bacteria; kingdom Pseudomonadati; phylum Pseudomonadota; class Gammaproteobacteria; order Enterobacterales; family Erwiniaceae; genus Pantoea; species Pantoea sp. At-9b. The sequence goes on along the minus strand of NC_014837.1, from coordinate 2,764,890 downwards.
GTGCTGATGTCTATGGTTATGTTGGGGAAAACAAAAATGATATTCATCTTAGTGTGAATAATTTCAGAGAAGATTTGACCAAAACCTTACTGCATGAAAATGGACATCGTCTCGGTGATAACATGTTAGATGCCGAGTTCTATATCGATTTGGATACCGATATGGCTCCGAATAGCCATCAGAACTTGCCCACGGTGGTAAAAACGCTCTGTCACTCGCCTCTCGCATTCACTCATTATCTCAACGAAATTGGTGAAGGCGTCGATATCATCTGCCAAAAAGTTTTGCATTCTTTGAAGAATGAAATCAACGAAAGGCATGTCGAGCTGGCGAACTTAAGCCGTGACTCAACTCCGGACGGTTTAGCTCGCGCTCATCATCATCGTGAGCGGATAGACTATCTTGAAAAATTTAAAACGGATCTTGTGAAGAAGATTAAAGCGAAAACCTTTGATAAAGGTGCGATCAAAAATTTAATGGAATTTCTTTTCCAGCCGGAGAATCAAGACCACAAGGTGGCAGGGCTGATTAATTATCCCGACATGTTTACGGCATTGATTCAGAATCTTGCCTCCCCTGCACGCGTTCGGAGAGCCATCCAGCATGATGCAACAGCGGAGAGCGGCCCTGATCAATTAGGCAAACGCTTTATACATGCGCTCGCGAGGCGGGTTTTCAGTCATAGTGCGCAGAACAGAAGTATGGCTAATGACGGGCAATTACTGACGCTTAATTTCTTTACCTCACCCTCTGTTGCCGGGTTGACGACAGAGTAGGGAGGAACGGTACCGCGACAGGCAAAAAAAAAGCAGCCTTTGCAGGCTGCTCTTTCTTCGAATTTGGCTCCTCTGACTGGACTCGAACCAGTGACATACGGATTAACAGTCCGCCGTTCTACCGACTGAACTACAGAGGAATCGTTTGAACGGGGCGCATAGTAACGAGCGGGCTGCGCCTTGTCAAAGCCCTTTTGCACAAATTGTTCTGACTGCTGAATAAAGCAGCATCCTCTTAGGCTGGCAGAGAAAAATCCCGATCATGGTCAGTCAGCGAAATGGAATACAAAATCCAGAAAGAAGAAAAATGGCTGGATGAATTGTGATGCTCATCACTAACTATATGAAATATTACATTCTGATTTGTCGGTTTTGTCAGATTCATCGCAGGCATGATCACAGATATTTCATTTGGCCGTTGTGGCTGCACAGGGTGAAATTTATATTCCGTATCACTTCTTCTGTGAACCCAGGATGTGCAGTATGAACAAAGTCAGAATCGGAATGATTGGCAGTGGTTACATCGGTCGTTGTCATGCTATCGCCTATGCGCAGGCACCCACGGTGTTTGCCCTGAAAGGGGAAATCGTGCGTGAGATGCTGGCGGAGGTTAACCCGGAGCTGGCTGCCAAACAGGCGGCAACGTTTGGTTTCGCGCGTTCAACTGGCGACTGGCGTGAGTTGGTCCGCGATCCCAACATCGATGTGGTGGATATCTGTGCCCCAAACTTCCTGCACAAGGAGATGGCGCTGGAAGCCATTCGCAATGGTAAGCATGTCTATTCCGAAAAGCCGCTGTCGCTCTCTGTCGCCGACGCAGAAGAGATGGTCCAGGCTGCACAGCAGGCCGGGGTCAAAACGCTGGTGGGCTTCAACTATATGAAAAACCCCACCAGCCAGCTGGCACACGAAATTATCGCCCGTGGCGAAATCGGTGAGGTGGTGCATTTCTACGGCACGCACAACGAAGATTATCTGGCCAAAGCGACCACGCCACTGGACTGGCACTGCCAGAAAGCGCTGGCAGGGCTGGGTGCACTTGGCGATCTCGCGGCGCATATCGTTAATATGGCGCACTATCTGGTGGGCGATATCGAAGAAGTCAGCGGGGATATGATGACGGTGATTAAACAGCGCCCGGACCCGAAAGATCCCAGCCGTCTGTTGCCGGTAGAAAACGAAGATCAGGCCAGCGCGCTGCTGCGTTTCAAAAATGGTGCGCACGGCGTATTTGAAACCTCACGTATCGCCTGCGGCAGTAAAATGGGGCTGACCTATGTGGTAACGGGCACCAAAGGGACGTTGCGCTATACCCAGGAGCGAATGGCGGAGCTGGAACTGTACATCCACGATGATCCGGCCGGACGTCAGGGCTTTAAAACCATCCTCACCGGCCCGGCGCACCCGGATTATGCCAACTTCTGCGTTTCTGCCGGACATGGCATTGGCTTTAACGATCAGAAAACCGTTGAGATTCGCGATTTGATTAACGGCATCGCCGCTGGCGATCGCATGTGGCCGGACTTTGCCGAAGGATTACAGGTGCAGAAGGTGCTGGAAGCGGTAGCAGTGTCTGCCGCAGAACGCCGCTGGATGACGGTGTAATATTCTGCGTTTCGTCGCGGTGCGATTAATCGCGCCGCGACGAAGCCATCTGCCACCACAACTTATCCAGCGCGTAATAGCGGTCGCGCTCCATCTCCGGTTGACACAGATCCCGTTTCCACGGTTTCGCCAGAATATAATGCAGATTCTTCACCTCATCGGCGTGCCACATCTGTGGATGCTGAAAGGGCAAGGTTTTCAAGGCATTGTAGATGTAAGGCAAGGGTAACCAGCGCCCGGCAAACACTTCATTCAGCAAATCCTGTTCGGAAAACGGATAACGGCGCAGATCGTCAATCGCCGTAACTTTCTCCTGCAACTGGCGGAATACCGCCTCGTCGGGCTTGAGCACTAAAAAACCGCCATTGAGATACAGGTCCAGATTAGCCGGGGCGGGTTGTTGGCGTTCCTGCCAGGTGTAGTGGCAATGCTCTGGCTGCCAACTGGCGGGATAGCTGGCAATCTGATTCGGATTACAGCGGCAGGCATGGCAGGCGGCGAGGGCATAATCACCCAAATCGAGGGTGAAGAGTTCATCCATATTGCGCAGTACCAGCATATCCGCATCGAGAAACACCACGCGCTCACAACCGGTTAATTCCCAGACACGCAGCTTGCTCCATACCTCGCCAAACTGCGCCGAGGCATAGTGCTGTGCCAGATCGTTACGTGGCATCAAGGGAACCACTGGGTGGATGACGCAGCCGTCGGCCTGCAAGGCTTCGCGCGTGCTCTGATTAATCGCGTCAGTGACCATCACCACCAGCGGCCAGCGACTGCCGCTTTTCTTCAGTGAGCGATGCAGGGTTTTTACCCCGACCAGGTAATCGGGTTGTGTTAATAAAGTGACCCAGGCAAACATACTTTCCTCTCGTCAGGCTTAATCGAAAAGGGCGGTAACGTAGTCATTGCTGAAACGGTGTTGGGGATCGAGCTGCTGGCGCACGGCACGAAACGCCTCCCACTGTGGGTAGATAGCACGCCAGTGATAACGTTGTGCATCGTAATATTTCCCCCAATGCGGGCGACCGCCCTCGGCAGCGAGCAGTTTTTCCACTTCGGTGAGAAAATGCAGCCCTTCCTGCGACAATGAGCCGTCATCGGCGTAATACACCACGAAACCAAAAAAGCAGGTGGCCTGTTGCGAGGCCGGGCTGAGCCACGCCGACGATGGCCCGGTACAGCGCAAAATGATCGGATAATGCATATGCGGATGATTGGCCGCGTACCAGCTCTTTATTTTGTCGATGATATGCGGGGTACGTGCCAGCGGAACACCAATCTCCACATTGATCTGCGGCACCGCGATGCCGCGGCAAAATAACTGATAAATATCGCCGCTGATGTCGGTGAAGTCGCGAAAACGCGTCACGGTGCGGAATTGTTTGCCGCCTTTGCCGTGGATCTGCGTATCCCGATGCATCTGCGCCAGTGTCTGTTCGATGGTTTCATTCAGGCTGCTGTCGGTCTCGTCGCCATGCTCAATCACTTCACGCTGGTTGGCGTAATAACGTTGTTGATCGTCTACGTTAGCCTCTTCGGCATTCCACACATGCAGCAGATTGTCGTCAACGAACCACCAGGCTTTGCTCAGTTCATATTGTTGATTCCACGCCAGCAAATCCTGCCCGAGATTATCAGCCGGAACGGCATATTTGTGGCAGGTAAACAGGCGAAAAGGGCGGGTGCGTAACGTAACGGCGGTAATAATGCCTAATGCGCCCAGCCCCACCTGCGCGGCGGGAAAATCGGCATCATCACGGGTAAACTCACGCAGGCTGCCATCTGCCAGCACCATGCGGATGCGTAGCGCTTCGTCTGCCAGTGAACTTTGATCCAGACCCTGGCCGTGGGTGCCGGTCGACATCGCACCTGCCAGCGTTTGTACCGCAATCACGCCAGGTGAGGAGGCCAGCATGCGATCCATCCCGGTCAGGGTGGCATAGATCTGCGCCAGTGGCGTGCCGGCTGCAAAGGTTACGCTCCCTTCATCGACAGCGAGTACCCCCTGCATGGCACTGAGATCCAACAGCAAATCCTCCGCACCGACATTCAGCATTCTGCCGGGTGACAGGCGGCTGCCGAGCACGCGCACTTTGCCGCCAGACTGGCGCAGGATCTGTTGTAATTCAGCTTCATGGGTGGGTCGATGTAACTGGGTACGCAGGCCGACGATGCTGTTTTGTGCCCAGTTCCACAGGCGGCTTTCGTTATCGATATTGGCGGTGTGACGTAACGGATAAAGGTGGGCGTCTTTCACTACGGCGTTCCTTAGTCTGAGGTCTGTGATGGTCCCATTGCCTCACTAAAGCGTAGACCATCACAGCGTAGCCGCAGACTAGGGCGCTTTGCGGATGTAGCGGAGTGTGGCGGTAACAGCCAGTTGGCGATTACGGCGAATACTCTCCTCTTCGGTGTTATCCGGGCTAAACAGCGCATTAAAGGTATAGCGGTTGGACACATGATGGACACAGATACTGCTGATTAAGCGGTGCACATCGATGGTATTGATGTCGGTAATAAACACGCCCTGCTGTTGTCCGCGTGACAAAATATCCTCCAGCAGGTCGAGGGCACTTTTATTCAGCGCCTTGATGCGTTCCGACTGGGTGATATAGCGCCCGCGCAGCAAGTTTTCGGTACAAACCAGCCGCATAAAATCCGGGTGCGAAACGTGGTAATCGAAGCTGGCCTCGACCAGTTTGATCATTGCTTCTTCCGGGGCCATTGCTGCGAGGTTCAACCCGGTTTCATGTTGACGAATCGCCTGATAAACCTGCTCCAGCACTTCGATATACAACTTCTCTTTATTAACGAAGTGATACACCACCATACGTTTGGTGGTCTGAGCATGCTCGGCGATTTGCTCCAGCCGCGCGCCCTGCATACCGAATTCGGCAAAGGTCTTCAGTGCGCCAGCGAGGATGCGTTTTTTTAGCCCTTCAGGGTCATTTTTACGTTTGGTCGTTTCTGACATAGTGCTCAATAACAAGGTGCAAAAGGAAGATGTTAGCACAGCATGACGCGTGATAATGCAGCGCTGTGCGCTTTATATGCTTTTTGTGAATAACAATTCTGAAATCGAGATTAAGCGATAATAAGGTGCTGCGTATACTGCGCTGATTCCCGGCCTGTGAGCCGGGCCATACGTGCCCGATGCAGGATTCGCTATGACACTACTCTTTCCCGATGACATTTCATTATCGCGCCGTGCGGTCAGTGATGCGGCAGACATTGTGCACCGTTCACCGCTGGTGGTTAACGTAAGCGATCTTTCGCGGACGTTTGGTGCAACTCATGCGCTGCGTAAGGTCTCTCTGTCCGTCAATCAGGGTGAAATCCTCGGCATTATTGGCCGCAGCGGTGCCGGAAAATCCACGCTGATTCGTTGTCTTAACGGCCTGGAACAGCCGGACGAAGGAGTGATTGAAATTGAAGGGCGCGCCATCAACGGCTTATCGGAAAAAAACCTGCAAGCGGTGCGCAGTCGGGTTGGCATGGTGTTTCAGCACTTCAATTTGCTGTCAGCGAAAACCGTGGCGCAAAACGTGGCTTTGCCACTGAAAATTGCCGGCGTGGCTAAAGCGCAACGCCAGCAACGTGTTGCCGAGCTATTGCAACTGGTGGGGCTGTCGGACAAAGCAGATCACTACCCAGCGGCATTGTCGGGCGGGCAAAAACAACGAGTGGGCATTGCCCGTGCACTGGCAGCGGAGCCGGCATTGCTGCTGTGTGACGAGGCGACATCGGCGCTTGATCCTGAAACCACCCGATCCATTCTGGCGCTACTGAAATCGCTCAATCAACAGCTCGGCATTACCATTCTGTTGATCACCCATGAAATGGAGGTGATCAAATCCGTCGCCCATCGGGTGGCGGTGATCGATGCCGGTGAAATCATTGAAAGCGGGCCGGTGTGGCAGGTGTTCGCCCATCCGCAAACCCCGCTGACACAAACCTTGCTGCGCGGTCTGTTGCCACAGCTGCCGGAAAATCTGGTGGCGCGTCTCCAGCAACAGCCCGCCGATGAAGCGATTTATCGTGTCAATTTTGCCGGTGAGGACGCCCAGGGGGATTTGCTGACGCGGCTGGCAACGCACTGGCCGGGCGCGTTCCGCTTGTTGCAGGGTGGGGTCGACCATATTCAGCACTACGCCGTAGTGCGCTTCTTTATTGCGCTGCCGCAGGCACAGCAGCAACCCGTCATCAGCTGGCTGCAATTGCAGCAGGCGCAAGTGGAGTTAATTGGCTATGTCACCGGTAATGATTGATTTAATGCTTAACGCCATTGGCGAAACCTTGTTGATGACGCTGGTATCAGGCTTGTTTTCACTGATTGCCGGACTGCCATTGGGGTTGATTTTGGTGGTGACCAGCCCTGGTGGCATTGCCGAGCACCGGTTGGTGAATCGGCTACTCGGGATCATTATCAACGGTTTTCGATCCTTACCGTTCATTATTCTGCTGGTGGCGCTGATCCCCTTTACCCGTTTTCTGGTTGGCACGTCGTTAGGGACCTGGGCAGCAATTGTTCCGCTCTCCATCACCGCAACGCCTTATTTTGCCCGTGTCGCCGAAGTGTCATTGCGTGAGGTGGATCGCGGGCTGATCGATGCCGTGCGTGCGATGGGAGCCAGTAAGATGCGTATCGTCTGGGAAGTGCTGGTGCCGGAAGCGCTACCGGGCATTCTGGCAGGATTCGTTGTTACATTGGTGGCGCTGGTCGGGGCATCCGCGATGGCCGGGGCAATTGGTGCCGGAGGCTTAGGCGACCTCGCGATTCGTTATGGCTATCAGCGGTTTGAAACTAATGTGATGCTGGCGGTGATCGCGGTGTTGATCATTCTGGTGTGTGGTATTCAATGGCTGGGCGATCGTTTGGTCGCTAAAGTGGATAAACGCCGTTAGTGACGATTTCCCTGTAATGGCGCGATTTATCGCGCCATTTTTTTATCTTTCTTCCGTTCATTCCTGCCTGAACCATCCATTCATTTCATTCCCTTCACATTCATGTCGGGCGTTTCTGTCTAAGAGACAGGGCGAAATTCTGCACCTTACAGACTAAATAGCCGCTTCGTAATGTTTTGTAAGTATAAAAACCTGACCTGTCGTACTTAACCCAAATTGAGTAAACACTTCCTCAATCAGTGCCACTTTGTTTGTGAAATTTTATGAATTTTAATGGATGATTTTTCATCTTTAGTGGCAATTTTCTTATGAATTTTATGTTTTTTTGAGAGGATTCTGATTTCACCTGTGCAAAACGAGGTTAATTTCCATTAAATATATTTGTTAAGTATTGTTTATGAATGTTTCCAGGAATACCGCACGTTGATATTTTGTCAGGCTTATGTAAACCTTTGCCGGATGTTTACACATGGATGATGATTTATGCTCACGAGCGGGTTTTGCCAGGCTCGTGCGGTAGCTATGATGCTATCGGTTGATCTTAACTCATTGATTTAGATCGATTGCGATCCATGTTGCTCGCGATTAATATTCGTCACGACTTTTGCACCCTGATTGAGCGGTTTCATTAGGCAGGGTGGATTTCAGACCAGGAATGTCATAAGTAAATCTTGTGTACGCTGCTTTACCCTCTTTGAGTTGCAAATATTGATCACTTTGGTGAATGTTTTGCTTGCGACTCACTAGCCCCCTCCTGGTCTTGCGCTCCCTTTTATTGCATCTGAAATACTTAATTGGAACTGATCAATTTTCTGTTGATATTGGGTCTATTGGTTCCAGTAAAGATTGTGGTCAATTTTTCAAATGGTCCTGAATGTATCGGTACGCCCTGTATTCAGTGATTTATTTTGCTAACAACCGGCCAATGGCCATTTTTTAGAGATTAATGGAACTAAACATGAAGAAAATGGTGAATCTCCGCATTGCGTTAAGCCTGCTGTTTGTCTTTGCTGTTGCAGGTTGTAAAGCGCCACCGCAAATCACTGATGACACCCTGGTAACCAGCACTGTTGACGGTGTGGCGTTGGTCCACCGCCATGCTGTCGCTCCGCCTGCGCAGTTCAGCCCCATCAACGATACCTATCGTGCGCTCTACCCGACCTCGGTTATGACGCGCCCTGACTATGGCGGCAAAGTGGTGACCACGCTGAAAACCGGTGAAACCTACACCGTACTCGGCATGGTAGAGAACAATTGGCTGGCGATCGGCGAACAGCCGCAGGAGGCGCAAGCCGCCCCGGCGGAGGGACAAAAAACTGCCGATGCGCCAGCCGCAGCCACGCCAGCCGCAGCCCAGCTCACCGGTTATGTGCCGTTCCGTGCGCTGGTGAAAAGCGATCTGTACGATCAAACCCTGAAAGCTGACCAACCGAAACGCCGCGTGCGTAGTGCGAAGAAAAAGACCTGCGTCTCGGTTGATGGCGACAGCAAAGCCTGCCAGAACGGTAACAGCGGAACCTGGATCATCAACTAAGTGCGTTGAACATGGAGGGACAGGTGATGTTGCTAAGTCGCCTGAGAAAGTGGTGTTTGCCGCTGTTCGCCTTGCTACTGGCCGCATGCAGTAGCGGGCAGACCTCAGTGGCGCGTTACAACCTGCATTTCCAGGCGCATCCGCAGATCAATGCGGGTGCGCCGCTCAAAGTTCGAGTGATGTTATTAACCTCTGACGCCGCATTTATGTCTGCGGATTTCTATTCGCTGCAAAACCAGCCAGCCACGGTGCTGGGCAGTTCACTGTTGAACAATCAAGAGCTCTTCCTGCGGGCAGGGCAGCTTAGCAACACGCTCAGTGGCAAGAGCCTGGCGGAAGCGCGCTTCATCGGCATCATGGCCGAATATCAGACGTTGGATGGCAAAGTCTGGCGTCTGGCGCTGCCCTTCCCGGATGGGGATGACAGTGCGTTCTGGCAGTTCTGGAAAAGTAATGATGGCGAGCTGGATGCCAACATCGTTGCCGATATCAACGGCCTGCGCCTGGTTAAGCAGTAAAGGATGATTATGAACAGAGCCGAAAAGGTGGTGTGGACGGAAGGTATGTTTCTGCGCCCACATCACTTCCAGCAGTCGGAAAATTTTCTACACAGTACCTTACGTGAATGGGGTCAGTCCCAGCGCGTCTACACCTGGGGATTTTTTGACGTTGAGTTTGACGAGGCGTTGTTGCGTCAGGGCAAGCTGGCCTTAAATGCGGCCAGCGGCTGCCTGCCAGATGGCACTTTTTTTGCCTTCAGCCAGCCTCAGCAGGGACCGGCTCCGTTGGATCTGCCAGACAATGTCGATCGGGCCAAAGTGGTGCTGGCAATCCCGACGCGGCGCAATGGCCGCGAGGCCGTGACCTTTCAGGATTCGCAGGACTCGCTGGCACGTTATCTGGCTTGGGAAAGTGAGGTGGAGGATGACAACGCACTGGCGGTCGGTGCGGCCACGGTTCAATTCGGTAAATTGCGCCTGCGCCTGATGCTGGAGCAGGATCTCACCGCAGAATGGACGGCGATGGGGGTGGCGCGCGTGGTGGAAAAGCGCAGCGATAATCACCTGCGTCTCGACAGCGATTACATCCCGCCGATGCTTACCCTGACCGGGAGTCACGGGCTGCAAAGTATGATGAACGACCTGCATGGCCTGATCCAGCAACGCAGTCAGCAACTGAGTCAGCGCACGCCGGGCACCGGCCGTTTTAACAGCGCCGATATGGTCGACTTCATGCTGCTGGCCTTGTTAAACCGGCAGTTGGGTCTGCATGCACATCTGCAAAGCTTACCGTTACTGCATCCTGAATCCCTGTTTAGCCACTGGCTGCAACTGGCGTCAGAGCTGTGCACCTGGTCACCCGCCCGCACGCCAGATGTCTTCCCGCGTTATGACCATGACGATCTGCATGGCTGCTTTACGCGATTGACCTTACAACTGCGCCAGGCCTTGTCGCAGGTGATGGAGGAGAGCGCCATTCAACTGCCACTGACCCAGCGTTCGCATGGGTTGAATGTGGCAACGGTGCCGGAAAGCAGCATGGTGCGCGAGTTTGGCTTCGTGCTGGCGGTAAAAGCCAGCGTACCTGCCGAGGCGTTAAAAACCCATTTCCCGGCGCAGATGAAAGTCGCGCCTGTCACCAAAATTCGCGATCTGGTGCAACTTCAGTTGCCAGGCCTGTCGCTGATCGCCATGCCGGGTGCGCCACCGCAAATCCCGTGGCATGCCGGCTACAGCTACTTTGAACTGGATAAAAACAGTGAGCTGTGGAAGGAGATGGAGCGATCAGGCGCCTTTGCGCTTCATCTCGCCGGAGAATTTCCAGGCCTGAATATGGAGTTCTGGGCCATTCGCAGTCAGTCAGAATAATCAAAACTGAGCACGCATGATGCAGCCACAACAGAAACCGAATAGCGATGCCGCACAGCCCGATGTTAGCCACCAGAATGTGTTGGTGGCGGCGGCCAACCCGCTGATTAACGCCATCCCGCAGATCCGGCACTCCGTTTCCCATGACGATCCCGCGCGTCTGCGTCAGCAATTGATTGATCAGATCCGTCACTTTGAACTGAGTTGTCAGCAGTCGGGCCTGAGTTATGAAGTGATCATTGGTGCGCGTTACTGCCTGTGCACCGCGCTGGATGAAGCCGCCGCACTGACGCCCTGGGGCAGTCGTGGCGTCTGGACCAGCAACGGTTTGCTGGTCACTTTTCACAATGAAACCTGGGGCGGGGAGAAGTTTTTCCAGTTGCTGGCCAAACTGTCGCAGAATCCGCGTCAGCATATCCTGTTGCTGGAATTGATCTACTTTTGCCTGCTGCTCGGTTTTGAAGGGCGCTATCGGGTGCTGGACAACGGGCGCTCGCAGCTGGAAACCATCAAACAACGACTGTTGCAGATGATCAAAAGCGTGCGCGGCAGCTATGCGGCGGCACTGTCGGTGCATCCGACCGATCAACCGGTGTTGCGCAAGTTGTGGCGTCCGATGATCCCGCTGTGGGCCTTTGCTGCGGTGGCGGCGCTCGGTGCCTGTCTGTTCTATATCATTCTTAACTGGCGGCTGGGTGATTACACCACGCCGGTACTGGCCAACATCTATCAAACCTCATTACCGGAAATGCAGATCCGTAATCCGGCACCGCCGCCGCCTGCTGCGCTTAATCTGAAAACTTTCCTCAAGCCGGAAATTGATGCCGGTCTGGTGGCGGTGCGTGATGAGGCCGATCAAAGCGTCGTGACGCTGAAAGGGGATGGCTTGTTCACCTCCGGCGCGACCACAGTGCGTGGCCGTTATGAAGCGGTTATCCAACGTATTGCGGCGGCGATGAATAACGTCAGCGGCAAGATTCTGGTGGTGGGTTACAGCGATAACGTTCCGATCCGCAGCGCCCGTTTTGCTTCCAACTATGAACTCTCCCTGGCACGCGCTCAGTCGGTTCAAACCTTGTTGCAACAGCAACTCACCCAACCGGCACGCGTGAAAGCAGAAGGGCGCGGCGAGAGCAATCCGCTGGTGCCAAATACCAGTGCCGAGAACCGTGCGCGTAACCGCCGTGTGGAGATCACGCTGCTGGTGGCACCGGATGCGACGCAAGCTGAACTTAACGGCCTGGCGAGAGGGAACTAATCCATGCTGAATCTGCTTTTTGCCGTACTGACCAGCCGCCTCGCCTGGGGTTTTGTCGGTATCACGGCGCTGTCATTTATCATCTGGGTGATTGGCCCGGTGTTCTCGATTGTCGATTCGCGGCCGCTCGAACCGGAGCAGAATCGCGTGATCAGTATTGCCTTGCTGTATCTGGTGTGGGGGTTGAGCCAGGCGATTCCTCGCCTCTACAACATGTGGCTCAACCGTAAACTGATGTCGAGCCTGGAAACCACCCCGACCGGTGAGCCTGAACAGGATCGTAAACGCCTGACCAACGAGGAGCAGGTGCTGGCGAGCCGTTTTGGCGAAGCTACGGAGATGCTGAAAAAAGCGCATTTCCAGCGTCACAACAGCAAAGGTACGCCGTTTTGGGCGCAGCGTTTCAGCCGCCAGTACCTCTATCAACTGCCGTGGTACATGATCATCGGCGCACCGGGTGCCGGAAAAACTACCGCGCTGGTCAATTCCGGTCTGCAATTCCCGCTGGCTGATAAGTTCGGTAAGGCGGCGCTGCGGGGCATTGGGGGTACGCGCAACTGCGACTGGTGGTTTACGAATGACGCGGTGCTGCTGGACACCGCCGGGCGCTACACCACCCAGGAAAGCCAACAGGAGCGCGATGCCAGCGAGTGGCACCATTTTCTGGCGTTGCTTTGCAAATACCGTGGCCGCCAGCCGATCAATGGTGTGATCGTCACCCTGAGCGTGGCGGATTTATTAAGTCAGACGCCGGAAGCCTTGCGCAATCAGGCGCTGGCCTTACGTCAGCGTCTGATGGAACTGCACGACCGTCTCGGTATTCGTTTCCCGGTCTACGTACTGGTCACCAAGGCGGATTTGTTGAAGGGGTTCCGCAGCTATTTTGCCGGGCTGGATAAAACCCAGCGCGAACAAATCTGGGGCTTCACCTTCCCCTGGGCGCAGGCGTCTACGGCAGATTTCGAACTGAGTAGCCAGTTCCAGCAGGAGTATTCGCTGCTGCAACAACGTCTGGATGCCGGGTTAGCCGATACCTTGCTGACGGAAAGCGACGCCCAGGCGCGAGCGGAAAGTTATCTGTTCCCGCAGGAGTTTGCCGCATTACGTCCGTTGCTGGCCGAAGCACTGGATACCTTATTCGCCCGCTCCGATTTTGAAACCCAGTTCGCCCCGCGCGGCATCTACTTTGCCAGTGGCACCCAGGAAGGGCTGCCGTTTGACCGCGTGATGGGGGAGTTAACCCGCGCGTTGCATTTGCCGGGACAACAGGACGGCGAATCAGGCCGCTGGGATCAGGTGGGGAAAGATGCACCAATCCCGCCGACCAAAGGGCAAAGCTTTTTCCTGAAAGACATGCTGGAAGATGTGGTATTTCAGGAGTCCGGTCTGGCAGCCAGCAATCGCTGGTGGGAACTGCGCAATCGCGCGGGATTATGGTCCGGCTATCTGGCGCTGTTGGTCATCGTGGTGATTGCTGGTGCGTTGTGGCTGACCAGTTACAGTAAAAACAAAGCATATTTGCAGGAGATGGCCGCCAAAACGCCGCAGGTTGAGCAACTTGGCGAGCAGTTGCAACGGCAGGGCAGCGGCGATTTGTTTGCGCTGGTACCGTATCTCAACACGCTGTTGCATCTGCCGGAGAGCAAAGACTTTTCATTGCAGGACCCGCCGCTGACGCATCGTATGTGGTTGTACCGTGGCACTGAAGTGAGTGACGCCAGCCAGGCACTGTACAACAAAGCGCTGAAGCAATTGTTGCTGCCACAGGTGGCGCAAAACATCACCCGCTGGCTGCGTAATGACAACGGCAGTGATGCGGATTACAGCTACGAGGCGCTGAAAGCGTATCAGATGCTGTATCAACCGAAGCATTATGATGGCAAGTTCCTGCAAGCCTGGCTGATGCTGAATATCTCGCGTGAGCTGCCGCAGAACGTGACCCAGCAGGAAGTCCAACAGCTGGCGTGGCATCTGCAACAGCTGCTGGAAACGCAAATCCAGTCCTCGCCGTATGCGCAGGATGATGCGCTGGTAAAGCGCGAGCAGGCGCTGATTAATCAGATGCCGCTATCACAGCGCGTTTACGGACGCCTGAAGCGCCTGCTACAACGTGATGGCAGCTTACCCACGGTCACCCTCGCCGCGCTCGGCGGTCCACAAAGCGAACTGGTGTTCTCACGTAAAAGCGGTAAATCGGTCAACGATGGCGTCCCCGGCCTGTATACCCCGGACGGATACTGGCAGCATGTTGATAAGCAAATTGCGCCGGTGACGCAGGCACTGTACCAGGACGATCGCTGGGTACTGGGCGGCACCACGCAGCAGGAAAACAGCCAGCAGACCGACTTAGCGGTGCGCCAGCTTTATATGCAGGATTACATTCGCCAGTGGGAACAATTCCTCAGCGATATTCAGCTCAATAACAGCGCCGACCTTGCACAGCGCATCAACACTGCCCGTCTGCTTTCTGGCAACCACTCACCGTTACGCCAGTTGGTCATCAACCTGAGCAAAGTGCTGACGCTGACGCGTGCATCAACGGATGACAAAGCGGCACAAACTGCGCCGCCAGCGTCAGACAACAGCGCCACCCGCACCTTACAGGCGTTATTCAGTGCGCCGAAGGCCAATGCGGCGCAGAGCGACGCTAACCCGGCACCGGAACAAGTGGTGGGTGCGCATTTTGCCTCGATCATCGAACTGGCGCAGCCGTTACAACAGGGCAGTAAAGTATTGGCGGTGGATGATTTTCTGCACCAGATTGACGATCTCTATCGTTACCTGACGGCGGTGCAGGATGCGGCCAACAGCGGGATGCCACCGCCATCGAGCGATGCCATCAGCCGCGTACAGGCCAGCGCAGGTCGTTTACCCGGAACGTTACAAAACATGGTCTCCAGCATGGCGGTGGGGGCCAGTTCGGACGCCCAGCGTCGCGATATGGATAACGTGCGTAAACGTATCCAGATGGAGGTGGGCAGTTTCTGCCAGCAGGCCATCGCCGGACGTTATCCGCTGGTGCGCACTGGCCGCAACGAAGTGACACCCGACGATCTGGCGCGCATGTTTGCGCCGGGAAGCGGTCTGATGGACAGCTTCTTCCGTGACAATCTGGCGAGCAAAGTCGATACCACCCACGCGGCCTGGCGTTTCACGCCGGGGATTGATGGCAAAACCTTGCCGGGTGGTGAGGCGTTGCTGCGTCCGTTCCAGCAGGCCCAGTCAATTCGCGATGCGTTCTTTACCAATGGTGCCACCACGCCATCCTTCCGCGTCACACTGCGCACGGTGAAAATGGATAACGATATCCTCACCCTGACGCTGGATGTCGATGGACAGATCCTGCGCTACAGCCATGGCCCACAGGCGGTACAGATGGTCAGTTGGCCGGGGCCTGGTGGCACCAGCCAGGTGCGTATGCAGCTTGGCTTAACCAATGGCACCACCTCCACGCTGGTCACCAGCGGTCCCTGGGCACTGAATCGCTTTTTCGATCGCGCCCGGCTGACCCCGTCCGGCGGCCTGACGCGCGAAGCCAGCTTTAACGTCGAAGGACATCAGGTCACGCTGTCGTTTACGCCCGGCAGTATTCGCAACCCGTTCCAGCTTCCCGCTTTTAGCTGCCCCTGAATCGGAGTCTTACGATGACGCAATACGCAGCACCCGGCTGGTACGGCAAACTGCCCAGTGCGGGTGATTTTGTTAAGCGGCGCTTTCCCGATAGCTTGCTACGGCAATGGTCACACTGGTTTCAGGTGGGGTTACACCACTGGCAAACCAGTGCCGAAGGGGAGAGTGCGCCTTCGCGCGCGTTTCTCAGCGCACCGGTATGGAATTTTGTCGTGCCACCGATGCTCGGTACTCAACTGGTGCAGATGGGGAGCCTGACTGCCTCACGCGACAGCGTTGGCCGCCACTATCCACTGTGCGCTCTGCGCCACTTCAGTCCAACAGAATGGTCGCCTGCCATGCTGGGCCGCGCGGGTGACTGGTATCAACAGGTCGGCAATACGTTACTGCGTGTGGTGCGCGACGGCAGCAGCCCGGAGCAGTTGGATCAGGCGCTGCTCAGCATTCCTCTGCCGCAGCCGACGGAGGGGGGAGAGTCATCAGAGATTCTGGCGATTATTGGTGAAGGGAGCAGTGTGTCGAACCTGAGCTGGCAACTGCCTGCCGACAGCTTTGACCCCCAATTTTACACCAGTTTCTGGTGGACCAATCAAAGCGACGGCTTTCCGCTCTACACCCATGTGCATAGCGGCAACTTCACCGCCCAGCTGTTTTCGTTGCTGTTTGATCCGGCAGGCGGCGCGAAGCCCGGACGAAATGGACTTTATCCCCCGATGTTTGAATCCTGAGGTGCAACCCGCATGACAATCAATCTCGATGCGTTGCTGGAGCCGATCAGCAACGACGACCCCTGCGGCGACAACCTGGAATATCACGCCGATTTCCAGGCGATGGAACAAGCCAGCGCCGGTAAAGCTGAGCAACAATTTGGTGAAACCATTATCCCGGCAGAGCCGGCTGACTGGAACCGGGTGGAAAAGCTGGCAACGGAGTTGCTGAGCCGCAGTAAAGATTTGCGCGTAATGCTGTCCCTCACCCAGGCGTGGACCCATCTTAACGGTCTGCCAGGCTATGCGCAGGGGCTGGAACTGATTGAGCAGGCGCTATTGCGCTACTGGGAACCCCTCTGGCCCCGGCTGGAAGAGGACGGCGAACAGGACCCGTTCTATCGCATCAACGCGTTGGCACTGCTTGAGGACGCGTCTACGTTAACGGCAGCGGTGCGGCAGGCCTGGCTGTTACGTCACGCCTCGGACGCCATCACGCTACGTGATGCCATCGCCCTGTGTGATGGCAGCAAAATGGAGACACCTGACTACCCGGGTGGGATGGCGCGTTTGCGCGACGAACTGGCGCAGCAGGGGCAACCTGCCGCCGCCACCTTGCAGCACATTCATCAACACCTGCAAAGCCTGCATGCGCTCCTCGCTGAACGTCTTGGTGAAAGCGCGGTGCCTGATATGGCGCAATTGCAGAAAAGTTTTGCGTTGCTGGTCAGCCTGACGCAATCCGCTGATACCGCGGAAGCACAACCTGATGTCACCGATGATCAGCACGCCGACGCGCCAGCGTCGATGGCGACCCGCCATGCACCGGACTGGCGCACAGCACAGTTAACCAGCCGCGCGGATGCCCAATTGATGCTGGAAAAGGTGAAGCAATACTTCGCCCAGCATGAGCCAAGCCATCCGGCTCCGTTAATGATTGACCGCGTACAGCGGCTGATCGAACTCGATTTTATGGACATCATCCGCGATCTGGCACCGGATGGCGTTCATCAGTTGCAAAACATCTTCGGACGCCACGACTAACGCCGCGTCCAGCGCTTCATCACGCAGTGACACCTGCGCGCCTTAACCCGCGCATCATTTATGGAGAAAATCATGGCCACAATGAAATCCAGCGGGCAGAAATTTATCGCCCGCAATCGCGCGCCCCGCGTTCAAATCGAATATGACGTGGAGATCTATGGCGCGGAACGCAAAATCCAGCTGCCGTTCGTGATGGGTGTGCTGGCAGACCTCGCTGGCAAGCCACTGGAACCGCAGGCTGCCGTCGATGACCGTAAATTCCTTGAGATCGATATTGATAACTTTGACGAGCGCATGAAGGCGATGAAACCGCGTGCGGCGTTTCAGGTTGATAACACCCTGACGGGTGAGGGCAAACTCAATGTCGAACTGACCTTCGAAAGCATGGATGACTTCTCGCCCGATGCGATTGCCCGCCACGTGGAGCCACTGAACAAGCTGCTGGAAGCACGTACCCAGCTTGCCAACCTGTTGACTTATATGGATGGCAAAAACGGTGCGGAAGAGTTGATTGGCAAAATTCTGCATGACCCGACGCTGTTGCAGGCGCTGACGCATCTGCCGAAGCAGGCCGACGTGGCAGAAGGTAAGGAGGAACAATAATGAGCGAGAAATTGCAGCAGCAGCCGCAAGGCGCATCCAGCTTCAGCCAGGATGAATTCAGCGCTCTTCTCAGCAAAGAGTTTCGTCCGAAGAACGATCAGGCACGGGAAGCGGTTGAAAACGCGGTCAAAACCCTGGCACAGCAAGCGCTGGAGAACAGCGTCACCATCTCCAACGATTCGTACCGCACTATCCAGTCACTGATCGCGGAAATTGACGAGAAATTGTCGCAGCAGGTTAACCAGATTATTCACCACCAGGAGTTCCAAAAACTGGAAAGTGCGTGGCGTGGCCTGAGTTATCTGGTGAACAACACCGAAACCGATGAGATGCTGAAAATCCGCTTTATGAGTATCTCCAAGCAGGAACTGGGACGGACCCTGAAGCGTTACAAAGGCGTTGG
Organism: Pantoea sp. At-9b; assembly: GCF_000175935.2. Taxonomy (NCBI): domain Bacteria; kingdom Pseudomonadati; phylum Pseudomonadota; class Gammaproteobacteria; order Enterobacterales; family Erwiniaceae; genus Pantoea; species Pantoea sp. At-9b. The sequence goes on along the minus strand of NC_014837.1, from coordinate 2,746,554 downwards.
CTGGGATCGCAGCCCGCTGTTTAAGAAAATCTATGAGCAGGAATATGGCCAGTTTGGCGGTGAACCTTTCGGTTGCCTGGTCGGGGATTACTACTTTGACCATGGTCCACAGGATGTGGAACTGCTGGGTGAGATGGCACGTATTGGCGCAGCGGCCCACTGTCCGTTTATCACCGGTGCGGCACCGGAAGTGATGCAGATGGAATCATGGCAGGAACTGGCGAACCCACGCGATCTGACCAAGATTTTCCAGAACACCGAATATGCCGCCTGGCGCAGCCTGCGTGAGTCGGAGGATTCACGTTACCTTGGCCTGGTGATGCCACGTTTCCTTGCGCGCCTGCCATACGGTATCCGTACCAATCCGGTGGACAGTTATGATTTTGAGGAGCAAACCGATGGCTCTGATCATAACAATTACGCCTGGAGCAACGCCGCCTATGCGATGGCTGCCAACATCAACCGTTCATTTAAAGAGTATGGCTGGTGTACCTCGATCCGTGGTGTGGAGTCGGGCGGGGCGGTCGAAAACCTGCCGTGCCATACCTTCCCCAGTGACGATGGTGGTGTGGACATGAAATGTCCGACCGAGATCGCCATCAGTGACCGTCGTGAAGCTGAGCTGGCAAAAAACGGTTTTATGCCGCTGGTGCATCGTAAGAATTCGGACTTCGCGGCCTTTATTGGTGCGCAGTCACTGCAGAAACCGGCGGAATACCACGATGCTGATGCTACTGCCAATGCGCGTCTGGCGGCACGTCTGCCGTATCTGTTTGCCTGCTGCCGCTTTGCTCACTATCTGAAGTGCATCGTGCGTGACAAAATCGGCTCCTTCCGTGAGCGCGATGAGATGGAGCGCTGGCTGAACGACTGGGTGATGAACTACGTAGACGGCGACCCGGCTAACTCTTCGCAGGAAACCAAATCACGCAAACCGTTGGCCGCAGCCGAGGTTAACGTTGAGGAGCAGGAAGACAATCCGGGTTATTACGCGGCGAAATTCTTCCTGCGTCCGCATTATCAGCTGGAAGGCCTGACGGTATCGCTGCGTCTGGTGTCGAAACTGCCTTCGCTGAAGACCAATGATAAGTAACACGCGCTTTACCCAGAGAACCTGTATCACGGGTTCTCTGAACCTTTTTCTTATTCACTTTCTGTGCAATGAGAACCCCTCTGAATAAACATGTAGCAATCTATTCAGAAAACGAGGCAGAGGTAAAATATGGATGGTTTTATTCAGCCCCATGCTTTCCTGTTTGCCATAACGATGCTTTTTAAAGCAGAACGTAAATCAAGCAAGAGAAGATAATTATGGCTATTGATATGTTTTTAAAAGTTGATGGTGTGACGGGTGAATCTAAAGATTCTAACCACACCGGTTGGACCGATATTACCTCCTTTAACTGGGGCGCAACTCAACCGGGAAATATGGCGGTTGGCGGTGGCGGCGGTGCGGGTAAAGTTAATTTTAATGATCTGAATGTCAATGCGTTGATCGATAAATCCACATCCGCCATTCTGAAATATTGCGCTAATGGTAAGCACGTTACCAAAGTTGAGTTGTCCATTTGCAAAGCGGGTGGTTCTCAGGTTGAGTATGCGCGTATCACCCTTGAAGATGTACTGGTTTCCCGCGTAGATTATACCGGTGCTGATAATGGCGATACACTGAGCATGGCTTACTCATTCCAGGCCGCGAAAGTGAAACAGCAATACTGGGAGCAGAGCTCTTCCGGTGGTAAAGGTGCAGAAAGCAGCGCAGGCTGGAATATCAAGGAAAATAAAGAGGCGTAATGCGCTTTATTTATTAACTCTGCATTAATTTGTAGCGGCGCGATAAATTGCGCCGCTACAGCACCTGATACAAAGTCATTAAAGGCATTGAATTGCAAAAGGAGATTGTGATGAGCGGCAAAAGTATGATCGAACCAGGCTTCTGCGTGGTACAGCGTCCGGGAAGACTTACAGAACAGGCGATGTTTTTGTTTGGCAATCGAAATATTGCAGCCGCAAATTATTTTTTGCAATTAAATGCTGATGTTACCTGGGCAAAACCGGGGCAGATATTGATCGTGGCCGATCCTGAAGGCAACAACAATCCGACAGCGATGAATGTACTGAAGGCGGCGAAAACGACCACGAATAATAGCCTGAATCATCTTTCATCAGATGAGGCGACTTTTTTCCAGCGCCACTTTGCTTCTATCGCCGCGATCACGAATTTTATGGATAAGTCTTCTGGTCTGATTGGCGATGCCGGAGAGAAATACTTTGCTGAGATAGGCAAGAAACTGACAGCCATCGAGACGGCTTACCGTAACCAATATCTCACATCAGGTACGCTATTTGGTGAGCAGTTCTTTATCGAACGCCGCCGCCTGTTTGCTGAGCTAGAAGTATTGTTGAATAAATTCTCTCGCCTGGTATTAAGGTTGCAGCCTTACGAGAAGCTAAAACATGCGTTGAATCTCTCCAGCTCATCGATTGTGCATGATTGGGAGACTGCGGGTGTTGGCGCTATTCGTGGTTACTCCACGTATGTAGATGGGGCAGCTAAGGCTGCTAAATTTATGAAAATGGGTGGATGGGTATCGATTGGTTTTAGTGCACTGAACACGACCAACGATGTCTACAATAGCTGTACTACCGATCGTGAAAATGAATGTGCTAAGGTGGCCGTGAAAAAGTATGCAGAATTTGGTGCGAGTACAGCGGCTGGGATCTATGGGGGGATCGGTGCTGCATTAGCGCTTCGGGGGGCGTGCCTGGCAGTTGGTGCTGTTACTGGACCAGTAGGCCTCCTGACATGTACTATCGTCACTTCAGCTGCCGGGGGCTATCTGGCCGCGAAAGGTGCTGAGGTGACTGTTGGTACATTGATGGAAAAAATTTTATGAATAGGTTTGATTTTTTGTTTTATTTGTCTTTACTACTCTATTTTATTGCTTTTATCTCTCAGGTTGTTTCATACTTTATATTCAAACGTAATCAGGATAAATACGATTCGTTACTTCGCGATTTCAGACAGAGAGGTCTAAGGTTAGATCTGATTACAGATATAGCCTCTTTTCTCGGTCCAATGTTTAATGCGCATAAAATAGCTTATTTTGTCAGTCTGTATCGCGGTCAGAAAATTATCCTGGATAAAAAGAAACCGGCTAATGATGAATCCTGTGCTTTTATCAGGAGTCAACCAATGGAAAGGGTGGGATGGCTATTGTCTCTCCATAAATTAAATGTTGCTAGTTTTGCAGTTCTTTTTCTGGCGGTTGCTTTGAGTCTTATTAATCATTCCCTTCAAGGTTAATTTTTTCTCAGGAAAAGTGAGCGAATGTCACAATCAGATGCATACACGGATGTGAATGATGAGAATTAATTTTTGGTTTGCGATCTTGCTACTATTGTTGAGTAGCCATTTTGCAAGTGCATCTGTCTCTCTCTTACAGCCAAAATCCCTCGCCTATCAAAAAAATATCATCGCAGAAGCTGAACATAGCGGTTTGAGCCGGGTTGAGTTGGACAAGAGCCAGACATTTGATGTCGTTAAAGACGGCAAGTTGCAGGGTACGCTTATTCAGGGCAAAGGATGGGTAAGAGAGGTTCAGCCAGTATGCTTTATAGGCTGGAGCAAAGATGGTGAGAACATCAATCAGTTTATCCAAACGATCGGGCAGGGTGACTGGGAAACGGTAGGTTGCCATAAAGTGGATTCGGTAGGTTTCATTTCTAAGAAAGATGATGAAAATGAAAAAATTGCCGTGATTTATACAATTGAAGCGCCGGATCACTACGGTACTGACTACTATGTTATGGGGCTTAAAGCGGGTGACGGTGTTTACTATGATAATAGTACGACAGAAAAATTCCAAAACTCCTCGCTGAAAACTATTGCTGAATTACGCAAGGCCTATCAAAAGTAAAACCCAGCGGTCTTTATAAGGCCGCTGAATAATTTCAAACGATAAGGATGTTGGCGTGAAAAAGGGAATCATTGTCTTTCTGTTTTTCGGTGTGCTACAGAATTACGCTAATGCTCAGGATGTTTGCGGCAAAGCTGTGAATGATGGTGAGGTTTTCTCCTGCTTTAATTCCGCAAAACAGGCAGCAGAAAAAACGTTAAATGAAGAGTATATCGCAGCAAAGAATAGAATCGCGGCTGAGTATTCCGCCTCACCAGCAGATTTGCAAAGTTATACGTCAACCTTAACCGAGTCACAGCGCGGCTGGCTAAAGTATCGTGATGGTCAATGTAACCTTGAGTCTTTTATGGCTGAGAAAGGAACCGTTACTTACGATACGCTTAAGGATAAATGCGTTGCCAGAGTTGACCTGGAACGTGTTGAGCAACTTAAAGCTATTCCCTATGAATAATAACTGCTAAGTTGTTTTTCATTCTAGTCTCATTTTAAATGGGGCTAATGTATACATTAATGTTGTGTTTTATACAGAGAAGCAGAAAGTGAATAAAATCCTTGTGATGTTCTTTATTTTTCTAACATCCACTTCAGCTTATTCAAAATCCACATCTCATTTTATCGGTAAAAAATTTAAAGCTGAAGTTACATATGCCTGCGAAGAAGGGGAGTTAACTTGTGACAAGGTTTACCTCAAATCAACCAGAATTAAAGATGATTCTGCCATCTCACTAAAAGGCTCGACAGTTAACAGTCATTGCCCAGATGTATGTGATTTCCAGGGATATCGCTTCACTAACGGTAAATATGAGTATTCATTTTATCCATCGATTAAGGGACATGATCTTTGGGACTATGTGATTACTTTAGATGCTAAGGTCATAGCAAGTGATGTGGGTGTGATGAAATAAAAAATATAAATAATCAATGATAATTACTCCCTGATTACTTAGCTCCTTGTTAATACCACGGCAAAACATAAATTCGCTTCCTATATTTCGCCACTTTTCCGAGAGAGGCGAGATATAGATGCCGAACAGCTAACCGCAGGAATCCGTTATGCGCTTTACGATAATAACGACTAAACCCGGCCATCAGCCGCCGCAAACTCTTTTTGACTTCTTACCCCCCGGTGGCACCATTGGTCGTGGTGTGGATAACAATCTGGTATTACCCGATGACGATCGTACTATTTCCCGATTACAGGCAATTGTGCATATTTCTGCTGACGGTGAATGCCGTCTGACGAATCGTGGCAACGTCACTCGCGTGCTTTTGAACGATATTCCATTGGAACGTGGACGTCAGGTGGAATTACAGGACGGCGATATTCTTGGCATTGATGATTATCAGTTGCTGGTCAACGATATGCACGCCGCATCGTCAGCCAGTGCGGTCGCTAAGCCAGCAGCCAAAGCGGCAATCACCGCCGATGAGCCGCCCGCAGTGGTCAGCAGCAACACCGCCGCTATCCCCAGTGAGATCTGGGACAGCCTGGCGAAAGAATTCTCCATCTCTGACGATTTATCGCAACGCAATAAACCTGCGCCAGCGCCAGCCGAAGCCCATCCGTTGACGGCTCCCGCTGCCGTCGAACGCAACCCGGAAGATCCGCTGGCTGCGCTGATCAGTGATGCGCCGCTGGATATCGGCCAGCAGCCGACTAATCGCAGTCTGTTTGATGAAGGTGATGCGTTGTTTGCCCAGGATAGCATTTTTGATGATGCGACCCCGAGCGCGCTGGTGGGACAGAAGAGTGCTGCGGCCTCTGTACCGGTTGAGAACAAGCCCGATGAGCTGGACCCTCTCAGTCTGTTTGGCAGCCAGAACACCCCCGATCCACGTCATCACGATGATCCGTTGGGTTTGATGATGAGCGGGGCGGTACCGCTGGCACAACCCGAGATCCCCCCGCTGGCAACGGCGCAGCCAGAAGCGGAACCCGAGCCTGAGTCGAAGCCGGAGTCAGAGCCAGCGGCAGTCACTCCTGCCGCCGTTAATCTGGCGGAACTCAGCAGCTCACCACTATTTGACGATACCGACACTGCGCCAGCGCCGATCGTTGCTGAGGAAGCTGAAGAGCCGAGCGCAGCCAGCCCGACACCGCTGGAATATGGTGGCATCACCTTGCCGACGCCGCAGGCGGTTCAGCGCACTCCATCACCGACACCGAAAGGGCGTCTGCGCATTGATCCGGTGGCGTCTCACAGCCAGCGCGAGGCGGCGGCTCAGAGCAGTGGTGATGCGTTGAAAGGCGAGTTATTGGATGCCTTGCTGGAAGGGATGGGCCTCCAGGATTTGCAGCCCACGCCCCAGTTCGATCGCGATCAGATGCGCCAGTTCGGCCAGATGCTCAGCATGTTCTCGCAGGGTACCGTCGCTTTGCTCTCGTCACGTTCCATTCTCAAGCGTGGCGTAAAAGCGGATATGACGGTCATCCTCGACGATGCCAACAACCCGTTCAAACTGCTGCCTTCCGGCAAAACCGTGCTGATGCAGATGTTTGGCAGCCGGATGCCCGGTTTTATGCCACCACGCCAGGCGGTACGTGATGCGTTGATCGATCTCCAGGCGCACCAGTTAGGGATGATCGCCGGTATCCGCGCCATCATCGCGTCGATGCTGCAATCCTTTAACCCGGACCAGCTGGAAGAAGAAGCGCGCGAGGCCGGTTCCGTGTCTCGCCTTGGCCTGCCGGGGAGTCGTAAGGCGGCGTTGTGGGAGCATTTTGTCGAGCGCTACGGCGAAACCGCTGGCGAGATCGAAGACGACTTTCACACCCTGTTCGGCGAAGCTTTCCTGCACGCCTACGACATGGAAGTTAATCAGTACAAAGATTCACAAACCCACACGGATGACGCATGAATATCACTATTGCTTCCACGTCGAATCAGGGCGACCGCGCCAGCAATCAGGATCAGACCGGTGAGATTATCGGTGAACGCTCAGCCTGCTTTGTCGTCTGTGACGGCGTGGCCGGTTTCCCGGGTGGAGACGTCGCTGCCACCATCGCCCGCAGCAGTTTAATGGAGACGTTCAACGGCGAAACCCATCTGAATGCGCAGTCGATCCGTGACTATGTCAATCACGCCAATCACGCCATCCGTCAGCAACAGAAAGCCAGCAGCGAGCACAGCCGGATGGGCACCACGCTGGTAAGCCTGTTTATCGATCGTGATTACGCGTTGGCTTACTGGGCACACGCCGGTGACAGCCGCCTCTATCTGTTTCGGCGCGGTTATCTCTACCACGTCACCACCGATCACAGCCTGGTGCAGCAGATGAAAGATGCCGGGCACCAGACCGAGGGCATCAACACCAACTTGCTCTATTTCGCACTCGGTATGGGCGACGAGCAGCGTGATGCCAGCTACAGCGATGTGGTGGCGATCGAAGACGGTGATGCCTTTCTCCTGTGTACCGACGGTTTCTGGCATGGCGTTACGCTGGAACAGATGCAGCAGTCACTGCATATGGTCAACACGCCGCAAGAGTGGCTCACGCTAATGCAGCAAATCATTAAAAACGATCAACCGGAACAGGGCCAGCAGGACAACTTCAGTGCGCTGGCCGTGTGGGTTGGTTCACCTCAGGACACCACCTTACTGCACTCGCTCTCTGATGCGGCGCAGTTTTTCCCTCTTCGCGATTGAGAACGCCAACATGAAATATGGATTACTGGGACTGGCTGCACTGCTGCTGAGTACACAGGCATGGGCCGAGAACTACCGCATTGTGCAGTCCCCGGCACAGAAACTGGATGTCTGGATTGATGACGTCAAAGATAACCAGCTGGCGAGTTGGTGTCAGAAGAGTGTGGATCTGCGCATCGTCAGCAAAGGTGAAAAAAATGCCAGCGTGCTGGATGGCTTCCTGCCACGTGTCGCCGGGTTGATGGCGTCGCAGTGCAAACCGCTGCAACAACTGCACTGGCAATTACAGGATGCAGAAGGTAACGCACTGGCAGAGGGTAATGCTGAGCGGACGCAAAATTGGCAACCGGTGGTTACCCCGGCACCCCAGGCGGCCACCCCGGCACCTGCTGCACCGACGATCAGTTCAGCGCCTGCCGACACCACGCCCTGGCAGCAATTCAGTCTGCTGGACGGTTGCCACTTCCGCACCTGGTGGCAGCAACCGGCGCAATCCAGCGCCATCTTTGTGCCGTCGAAGCAGGGGCTGGTCTGCGGCAAGGATGGCTGGTTGAGCGGTCACAGCAACCTGACGCAGATGGGTAACGGGGCCGCAAAATCGGTCGATGTCACCTTTGTACAAGGCTTTCCGATTGCCGGGTTAAGCAGCGGACAGCCGACCAGCGAGCTGACCATCACCACCGTCAACCGTGAACGCATGGTGCTGGCGAATGAGAAATCACCGGAAAGCTGGCTGGTGCTGCCGTTCAGTGCGCAATTTAATGGCTGGCAGGCACCGGATCAGGTGGTGGTACAGATGCCCGCCAGCGATGCAGCCGATGAAAGCGCGCTGCGCGCCCGCTTGCAGGAAGTGCGTAAAGTCTGGTCACCGTGGTTGAAAAGCGCCTCGCCACTGAAAGTACAACTGGTGGAGCAACTGCATCCGGAATTGAAAGATCCGGCAGCAGCGGCTTACCGCACCCTTAACTAACGCAAAAGGAGTTTGCATGGAGTCGTTACAACAGCGTTTGGCGGATGCATCACTGGCGGAGAATCTGGCCCGTACTACGGCGCAGATCCAGGCGAATCCTGCCGATGCCAATCTGCGCGCCACCTTTGTGCAACTGCTGTGCCTGGCCGGTAACTGGACGCGGGCACAGACACAACTGCATTCCTGGCTGGCGCTAACCCCGCAGGCACAACCCACCATCACTCTGTTGCAACAGGCGATTGCCGGGGAGTTGCAGCGTGCGGCGGTGTTACGCGGCGAGGCACAACCCCAACTGCCGGGCAGTGCCTGGGCATGGTGTGAAACCCTGCTGGCGGCGTTGCAGGCCGAGGTGGCGGGCGATGTGGCACGTGGCGCGGCGCTACGCCAGCAGGCACTGGAGCAAGCCGACGCCAATCCCGGTACGTTAGAACAACAGGATCAGTCAGTGGCGTTCCCGTGGTTGATGGATGGCGACAGCCGTTTTGGTCCGGTATGTGAAGCCATCGTCAATGGCCGTTATTACTGGGTGCCGTTTGCCGCTATCCGGGAAATGCAGTTTCAGGCACCGGCCAGCGTAACGGATCTGGTGTGGCGTCATACGCTGATCCAACTGGTGGATGGCAGCGAACAAGTGTGCCAGATTCCGGTGCGCTATCCCTTACCGGCACAAGCGGAAGAACCCTGGTTGCGCGCCAGCGTCACCGAATGGCAGCCGCTGGGCAACGTAGACAGCCAGTTTATCGGTCTGGGACAGAAAGTCTGGCTGAGCGACAGCGCGGAACTCTCACTGCTGGCACTTCAGCGCCTCACTTTTAACGACATCGGGCCCGCTTATGAGTCGTGAAGACGGCTATGCCCAGCTGCACGGTGGCTATCGTGCGCGCAAAAACCGCGACACGCTGACTTCACGCGACAAGTTGCAATCCTCGTTGCTGGATCGCCTGACCGACGATGCACCGGACAAACGGAGCGAGCCGGGCAACAGTGTGTTGATTACCCATAACACGCTACGCCGTCATGTGCTGCGCGATTTGCAGTGGCTGTTCAACACCATCAATAACGAAGCGCAACAGGATCTCAGCCCTTTTGGTGAGGTGCAGCGCTCGGTATGGAATTTTGGTGTTGCGCCGCTGGCCGGACAAAACATGTCTGATATCGAATGGCAGGACATCCAGCGCAAAATGACCAACGCCATTTTGCATTTCGAACCCCGCATTCTGCCACAGGGCTTGCAGGTCCGTTGTGTCAGCGATCTGGCGGCACTCGACCTGCACAACGTGCTATCGATTGAGATCAAAGGCCGTCTGTGGTGCGTGCCTTATCCGCTGGAGTTTCTGTTTCGTACCCAGGTCGATCTTGAGAATGGCCATTTCGAACTCCAGGATGCGGGGTAATCATGGACAGCAAACTGCTCGACTACTACAACCGTGAACTGGCCTATCTGCGAGAGATGGGAGCCGAGTTTGCCGAACGTTATCCCAAAGTGGCAGGACGGCTGGGAATGCGCGGCATTGAGATCGCCGATCCTTACGTCGAGCGGTTGATGGAAGGCTTCGCGTTTCTCACCTCGCGTGTTCAGCTGAAAATGGATGCGGAATTTCCGCGTTTTTCGCAGCGACTGCTGGAGATGATTGCACCGGGCTATTTAGCGCCAACACCGTCGATGGCGATTGCCCAATTGACACCGGATAGCCGCAAAGGGGACATCAGCAACGGTTTTCTGGTGCCGCGTGGCACCATGATGGAGAGCCAGAGCCTGAAGAAATCGGGCGTCACCTGTAGCTACACCACGGCGCATGACGTGATGTTGCATCCGTTACGCATCAGCGATGTGACGCTCGGTGGCGTGCCCGGTGACATCCCGCTGGGTGAGCTGAAGTTGAGCGGCCTGGGTGCGACCAGCGCGTTGCGCCTGCGGATTGAGTGCGAAGGCGTTTCGTCGCTCAGCCAACTGACGGTCGACGAGTTGATGCTCTACCTGAGCGGCCCGGATATTCAGGCGCTCAGGTTGCTGGAGTTGCTGATGCAGCATCGGGTCGGCATCGTGTTGCAATCGGTGGAGCCACAGCCGCAGCGTCAGGTACTCGCCGATAACGCGCTGCAACAACAGGGTTTTGCGCCGGAACAGGCGTTGTTACCGGACGATCTGCGCAACTTCGATGGCTACCGTCTGTTGCAGGAATATTTTGCCTTTCCGGCACGGTTTCAGTTTATCAGCCTGCATCAACTGGCGGCGCTGCTGCGCCGTTGCGAACATGCCAAAGCCTTCGACATCATTATCCTGCTGGATAAGGCCGATGCTGAACTGGAGAGCGTGGTCGATCGCAGCCATCTGGCGCTGCATTGCACGCCGGTGATTAACCTGTTCCCGAAAATGGCAGAGCGCCTGAAAGTCAGCGACAGTCAGCATGAATATCATCTGGTGGTGGATAATATCCGCCCGCTGGATTACGAAGTGCATTCGGTACAACGTTTGTTTGCCACCGTGCAGGGACAGCGTGAGGAGCAGGTATTCCGTCCTTTCTGGAGCACTTTCAGCGCGGATAACGGTGACTACGGTGCCTATTTTTCCCTGCGTCGCGAGCAGCGCACGTTGTCCGAGCATGCGCAACGCTATGGCACCCGTACCGGTTATATCGGCTCTGAAGTGTTCCTCTCGCTGGTGGATGAACACCACACACCGTGGCGCGACGATATGCGCTACCTCTCCGCTGAGGTGATGTGCACCAGCCGCGATTTACCGCTGATGCTGCTGCAACAGGAGCAGGGGCAGTTCGTGATGCCGGATTCGATCCCGGTGAGTCAACTGACGTTGTGCAAAGGGCCAACGCCGCCGCGTCCGGCACTGGCAGAAGGCTTATCGTCCTGGCGGCTGATCAGCCATCTGCAAATGAACTATCTGAGCCTGATGGACAGCGCCGACGGGGAAGGGGCGGCCGCCTTGCGCCAGCTACTGAGTTTGTATGCCAATCTGGCGGAAGCGCCAGTGGCGCGCCAGATCGAGGGCATTCGTCATTGCCAACTGCGTGCGGTACATCGGCGAGTACCGGAACCGGGACCCGTGGTGTTTGCTCGTGGGGTCAGCATTGCGCTGGAGGTGGATGAGCAGGTGTTCTCCGGGGCCAGTCCGTGGCTGTTTGGCAGCGTGCTGGAACGGGTGTTCTCGCGTCTGGTGGCGCTCAACAGTTTCACCGAACTCACGCTGAGCAGCCAGCAACGTGGCGAAGTGGGTTACTGGCCACCGCGGATGGGCCAGAAGGCGCTGCTATGAGTGATGTCGCACAGATTATCCCATTATCGCGCGCCAGCCGTCTGCCGGACGATTTCTGGTCAGCGGTGATGGCGGCTCCCTGGCGCTACGACCTGTTCCAGCTGTTACGCCGGTTAAATGCGCAAAGTGGTCAGCGTTATGCGCTGGGACGTGCGCCACTGCCTAAGTTCGAAAGCCTGCGTATTGGTCAGAAGCCATCCCTGACCTTCGCCCCCGCGACGCTCGCCTCGGTGCGTGAGCGCGAAGAAGATGGTCGTCATGATGTCGCCATCTACAGCTTTGGCCTGTTTGGCCCGAACGGCCCGCTACCCACGCACCTGACTGAGTATGTGCGCGAACGTATCGACCACCATCAGGATCACAGCCTGGCGGCCTTTGCTGACCTGTTTCACCACCGTGCCACCTTACTGTTTTACCGTGCCTGGGCGGACGCGCAGCCGACCGCTTCTCTCGATCGCGGCGACGACAAACGTTTTCAGGACTATCTGGCCTGTCTGGCCGGGATCGGTTTTCCGGCGCAGCAACAGGCCAGTTCGCTCAGCCTGCACGCGCGCCTGATGTTGGTGGGGCATCTCAGTCGCCACGGACATGATGCGGAAGGTCTGGTGCGTATTCTGCGCCTCTATTTTGGCGTCCCGGTGCGGCTGGAGCAGAACCAGGCGCAGTGGCTGACGCTGGATAGCCGCGATCAGGCGCGTCTGGCCGCCGGACGGCACATGCCACGCTTGGGGGAATCGGCGTTTCTGGGGGTGGCGGTGCGCGATGTGCAGCACCGTTTTCGCCTGCGTTTGGGGCCACTCACCGCCGCGCAATATGCCCACTTCTTGCCCGATGCGCCAGGGGCATGTGAAGTGCGCGACTGGGTGCGGCACTATCTCGGTATTGAAATGCAGTGGGATCTTAGCCTGATCCTCGCCGCGAACGAGGTCCAGGGCGCGACCCTCGGCGGCAGCGCCCGACTGGGTTACACCAGTTGGCTGGGACAAGCGGCCCAGCCTGTCGATCGTGAAGATTTTGTTTTTGAAGTTGAGGCTGCCTCGCGCTAGCCCATCGCCTTTTCCTGTCACATAGCCTGCTTCTTCTATTACAGAGATTCGATATGTCAGAAATCAGCCGAGCCGTGTTATTCGGTAAACTGGACACGCTGTTATTTACCTCGCTGGAAAGCGCCACCGCCTTTTGCAAGCTGCGCGGCAATCCCTATGTCGAGTTGGTGCACTGGTTGCATCAACTGATGCAGCAACAGGACGGTGACTTACAGCAGGTAATCAGCCATTTTTCACTGGATGAAAACGCGCTGACGCGGGATATCGTGGCGGCACTTGACCGTCTGCCACGCGGTGCGAGTGCCGTCTCCGATCTTGCCGAGCACATCGACAGCGCCGTAGAGCGCGCCTGGGTCTATGCCTCGCTCAAATACGGAGCCAGCCGCATTCGTGGCGGTCATCTGCTGATCGGTCTGCTCAAGACCTACAGCCTCGCCAGTGTGCTGAAAGGTATTTCAGCGCAGTTTGCGCGTATTAACGTCGATGCCCTGGTGGATCAATTCGATGCTTTACTCGGCCAGAGCAAGGAGGCGCAACAGGCGCTGACGCAACCTGATGTCGGCGCAGCCCCGGCAGCAGCCGGCAGCAGCACTCTGGCACAGTACGCCCAGGATCTTACCGCGCGTGCGCGTGCGGGCCGTATCGATCCGGTGACCGGGCGCGATGAAGAGATCCGTCAGATGGTGGATATCCTGATGCGCCGTCGTCAGAACAATCCGCTGCTGACCGGCGAAGCCGGTGTCGGCAAGACGGCGGTGGTGGAAGGGCTGGCACTGCGCATTGCGGCGGGTGATGTGCCTGCGCCCTTGCGCGATGTACAACTTTGGCTGCTGGATATCGGCATGTTGCAGGCCGGGGCTGGGATGAAAGGGGAGTTTGAAGCGCGCCTGCAAGCGTTGATCAACGAAGTGCAGTCGAGCGCCACCCCGATTGTGTTGTTTGTGGATGAGATCCACACCCTGGTCGGCGCGGGCGGACAGCAAGGCACGGGGGATGCCGCTAACCTGCTGAAACCGGCACTGGCACGTGGACAGTTGCGCACCATCGGTGCCACTACCTGGGCAGAATATAAAAAATATATCGAGAAGGACCCGGCACTGACACGTCGCTTCCAGACCGTGCAGGTGCAGGAGCCGGACGAAGCCAAAGCCATCCAGATGCTACGTAGCACGGTCAGTGCGCTGGAGAAACATCACCAGGTGCTGCTGCTGGATGAAGCGGTCAGTGCAGCGGTCAAACTGTCGCATCGTTACATCCCGGCGCGGCAGTTACCGGATAAAGCGGTGGCGTTGCTTGATACCGCCTGTGCACGTGTCGCCGTCAGTCAGGGGGCACAGCCTCCGGCGCTGGAAGATTGTTTGCATCGGCTGGCGGCACTCGACATTGAAGCGGAAATTGCCGAGCGCGAGGCGAAAGTGGGGCTGGGTGCCCCCGAGCGCCAGCAGGAAATTGCCCGGCAGCATGCTGCACTCAGCGCCACGCGCGAGGCATTGACCGCGCGCTGGCAGCAGGAACGTGCGCTGGTGGATCAACTCATCGCGTTACGTGCACGTTGTGTCAGCGAAGATGCAACGGCGCTGCGCAGTGAGCTGGACGCCACCCGACAGCAGTTGCGTGAAGTGCAGGGCGAAGAACCGCTGCTGTTTGCCGCCGTGGATGCCAGCGTGGTGGCGGCCGTGGTGGCAGACTGGACCGGCATCCCACTGGGGCGCATGGTGAAAAACGAGATCGATGCGGTGCTGAACCTGGCGGAAACCCTGAACCAACGGGTCATCGGTCAGCGCCATGGGTTGGATCTGATTGCGAAACGTGTGCGCACCTCACGCGCCCGTCTGGATAACCCCAACAAACCGGTCGGGGTGTTTATGTTGTGCGGCCCGTCTGGCGTGGGTAAAACCGAAACCGCGCTGGCGCTGGCCGAATCGCTGTATGGCGGCGAGCAGAACATCATCACCATCAACATGAGTGAATTCCAGGAAGCGCACACCGTCTCCACCTTGAAAGGCGCGCCTCCGGGCTATGTCGGTTACGGCGAGGGTGGTGTGCTGACCGAGGCGGTTCGCCGTCGGCCTTATAGTGTGGTGCTGTTGGATGAAATCGAGAAAGCACACCCGGATGTGCATGAGTTGTTCTTCCAGGTGTTCGACAAAGGCTGGATGGAGGACGGCGAAGGACGTCATATCGATTTCCGTAACACCATCATCATCCTGACCTCCAATGTGGGCACACAGCTGATCAGCGCCTTGTGTGCCGATCCGGAACTGTTACCGCAACCTGACGCACTCAGCACGGCACTGCGCAAACCGCTGCTGGAGGTGTTCCCGCCCGCGTTGCTTGGACGCCTGCTGGTGGTGCCGTACTACCCGCTGAGCGACGCGATGCTGGCACAAATCGTCCGGCTGCAACTGGCACGCATTGTGCGCCGTCTGGAGGAGAACCACGGTATCGCAGCGGACATTGACGCGAGTGTCGTCAGCCAGATCGTGCAGCGCTGCACCGAAGTGGAATCCGGCGGACGTATGGTCGATGCCATCCTCACCAATACCCTGTTGCCGCAAATGAGCCAGATACTGCTCAGCGCCCATGCCCGCGATGAACGTTACCGCCGGGTGCTGGTGCGCTGTGAGCAGGGTGAGTTTGTTTGCCAGTTTGATGTCTAAAGCCGTTCGTTATCAGAGAGTTTTCGTCTATGTCGGAACACGATAATCACCTCAATGTACCCAACGCTTTGCCGCTGGGTTACCGGTTCAATGAGTTTGAGATAAAAGAAGTCATCGGTGGTGGCGGCTTTGGCATCGTCTATCGCGCCTGGGATCATCAGTTGGAGCGCGATATCGCCATCAAAGAGTTTATGCCCGCCTCGTTAGCGGTGCGTAGTGATGGCTTAAACCTGGTGTTGCGCAGCGAGCGATTCAGCAAAACCTTCCACGCCGGTCTGAACAGTTTTATCCAGGAAGCGCGCCTGTTGGCACGTTTTAATCATCCCAACCTGTTACACGTGCTGCGCTTCTGGGTGCAGAACGATACCGCCTATATGGGGACGGCGTTTTACAGCGGTACGACCTTGTCCAATCTGCGTGCGCGCAATCCGCAGCAGATCGACGAAGCCTGGATTCGTCGTCTGTTACCCCCATTGCTGGGGGCGATAAAAACCATTCATGACGCCGGATACCTGCATCGCGATATTTCGCTCGATAACATCCAGATCCAGAGCAATGGCGAACCGGTACTGCTCGATTTTGGTTCCGCACGTAAAACCATCGGTAACCTGTCCGATGAAAGCGAAACCATGTTGCGTCCCGGTTTTGCGCCGATTGAACAGTACAGCGACAACGATGAAAGCGAGCAGGGGGCCTGGACTGACATCTATGCGTTAGGGGCGGTACTGCACATGTTGATCACCGGTGCGCCGCCGCCGGTCAGCGTGGTGCGCAGCATCGAAGATAACTACCAGCCACTGGTGCAACGTCGCCCTGCCGGGTATTCCACGGCGCTGCTGAGTGCGGTCGACAAAGCACTGGCGCTGAAAGCCGAGGATCGTCCACAAAACATCGATGCGTTTGCGGAACTGATGGCGCTGCCCGAGCGCGAATCTGAACCCTTGATCGCGGCGAAAATCAGTGGTCCGGGCACCATGCTGGTGCCGGTCGAAGAGGTGGCAGACGAAGCACCGCCATCACCGGCGAAACGTTTTATGCAACACCGCTTTGCGCTGCCAGGCCTGGTGGCTGCGGGGGTGTTGGTCGGGTTGGGCGTGGGTTTACTGATGGCCGGCGGCAGTGATGACGCACCCGTGCAGGCGCAAACCACCCCTGTGGCTCCACCCGTGACCCCGGCACCGGCCCCGGCTGAAAAACCGGCAGCCCAGGCCGACGTCCAGATGGCACAGCGTAACGTGGAACCCGCACCGCCCCCGGCACCGGTGGCACAGGTCTACATCCGTCTGCAACCGGGTGAGCAGGTGCAGGTCAACGGCAAACAGCAGGCGCTGGTGCCTGCGGCGAATGGTTTTGCCGCGCTGCAACTGGCACCGGGCAACTACACCTTCTCGATCAGCAGCCATAGCGGCGCACGTGAACAGACACTCACCATCAGCGCGGAAGGTGTCTGGTTGCTCGATCCTCACAGTTAATTATTTTCCGGGATTTACTTATGTTCTCACGCATCACCGTCCAGCTGCCCACGGAGGGCCTGCTGTTCTGGAAACTCAGCGGGCGTGAAGCCCTGTCGGAATCATTCACCCTCCAGGCGGATTTGTTGTCGACCGATGCCCGCATCGATCGCCATGCTCTGCTGGGCAAATCGGTGACCTTTACGCTGCCGACCCAGAACCTGCTCACGCCACGTTACCTCAACGGCAAAATCACCCGCGTGGCCGTGCGCAGTGAGGAGCTGAACGGCACGCGCTACGCGGTTTATGCCCTGACCGTCGAGCCGGATGTGTGGCCGATGAAACGTGATCGTAACCTGCGTATTTTCCAGAGCCAGACCGTGCCGCAAATCGTGCAGACGTTGCTGAAAGAGTACAACGTCAACGTCGAATCAAAACTCGCCAGCAGCTACCGGGTGTGGGAATACTGCGTGCAGTACCAGGAGAGCAGCTTCGATTTTATCAGCCGTCTGATGGAGCTGGAGGGGATCTACTACTGGTTCCGCCATGAATCCGATAAGCATACGCTGGTATTGTGCGATGCTGCCGATCAGCACCAGCCGTTCAGTGGCTATGCCACCATTCCCTACCACGTGGCCCCTTCCGGCGGCAGCACAACGGAAGAGGGGATCAGCCAGTGGTCGCTGGCCGAGAGCGTGACGCCGGGGATGTACAGCACGGATGACTATGACTTCCGCAAACCGAATGCCTGGATGTTACAGGCGCGGCAGAACCCGGTTGCGCCCACGCCGGGCACGGTGGATGTCTACGACTGGCCGGGCCATTTTGTTGATCACAGCCACGGCGAGTTTTACACCCGCATCCGCCAGGAAGTCTGGGAAGTGGAGCATCACAGCGTCAGTGGCACGGGGACGGCGACCGGCATTGCGCCGGGTTACACCTTTGGCCTGCTCGATGCGCCGCATTTCAGTGATAACGGCAACTATCTCACCACCAGTGCCGACTATAGCTTCGAGGAAAACAGCTACGCCAGCGGTGATATTACCGCCTCGCATAACATCAACTTTACCGTTCTGCCGACCTCGATCACTTTCCGTGCGCCACCCCGTGCGCCATGGCCAAAAACTCACGGTCCACAGACGGCGAAAGTGGTGGGGCCGCAGGGGGAATCGATCTGGACCGACCGTTATGGCCGGGTCAAGGTGAAGTTTCACTGGGACCGGCTGGCAAAAGGCGACGATACCAGCTCGTGCTGGGTGCGTGTTTCCAGCGCCTGGGCGGGCCAGGGATTTGGTGGTGTGCAGATCCCGCGTGTTGGCGACGAAGTGGTGGTGGATTTTATCAATGGTGACCCGGATCGCCCGCTGATCATTGGCCGCGTGTATAACGAGGCGAGTATGCCGCCCTGGGCACTGCCAGCGGCGGCGACGCAGATGGGTTTCCTCAGCCGTACCAAAGATGGCACCGCAGAAACCGCCAATGCACTGCGCTTCGAGGATAAGTCCGGGCAGGAGCAGTTGTGGATCCAGGCGCAGAAGAACATGGATACCAACGTTAAAAACGACGAAACCCACAGCGTTGGGGGGTCGCGTACCGTCAGTGTCACCCAGGACTACAACGGCACGGTGTCGGGCAGCCACACCGAGGCGACGCAACTGGCCCATTCCCAACTGGTGGGCGGTGGTTTTATCCAGCGTGTGCAGGGGGCGATTGTGCAGGCGTCCGACAGCGGCATTCGTCTGGTGGCGGGCCAATCGGTGCTGGAATTAGGCGCCAACGGTCAGGTCACATTGCAATGCGTGAATTTTAATATCGATGCTTCCGGCACCGGACAGATTAACACTGGCGGTACGCTGGATCTGAACCTGAAACAACCCGGTGCATTACCCGCAGTGGAACCCACCCCGGCGCAAATCCAGGACGCCGTTAAAGCGGCATTTAATCAAGGAAAAGATAACGCATGAAAACCGTCCCTTTTGCGCTTTCTGAAGGCGTACTTAACCTGCCTGCCGCAGTTCAGGATCACAGCATCAATGTGCTGAAATTCGCCGATGCGACATTGGTGATCACCCGGGCATGGGATATCCCGGCGGGAGATGAGGAGAAATACCTCAGCCAGCAACTGGGCAAAATTAAACGCAATATGAAAAAGGTGGTGCTGGGTGAGGTTGCTGATAGCGACATTGCCGGTATACCAGCCCGCGAGGTGGCGCTGCGTTTCGAAAATCAACATCTGATGGTGTATGAAAAACTCGCCGTGGCGCGGGTGGATGACCATTTGCTGGCGTTTACCCTCAGCCGCATGCAGCCGTTTGATGCGGATGCCGATGCCTTCTGGACCGCGATCAAAGCGGGTTTGCAACCGGGGGGCTGAGGATGAGTGATTATCTCGCGGCGCGTATCGGCGATCCGCTGGTACACAGCTCGGCACTGGCGGATTTTGTCGGTGGCCTGGTGGAGGGGGCGATTGTCGCCGGGATCGTTCTTGCCGCCGGGACCGGCGTCGGTGCGCTGCTGGGTGGTGTGGCCATTGCGACGCTGGTGTTCAGTGGCGGTCTGGAGAACATCGGCAACGCGGCGGCATCGCTGGTCGACAGCCTTATCGACCCTGGGCCGCCGGATGCGTTTATTGTCAGCGGGTCCGGCAACGTGCATATCAAAGGTAAGCTGGCAGCGCGTGCAGCGGGCAGCGTATCGCGTGATTATCTCAACGCGCCTGCAGCGGCTGACAATGGTATCGACTGGGCGGCGGTAGGCATGCTGGCGCTGACCGGTGTCGCGGCCGCGATGAACACCGCGCTCAACCCCGGTGCCGCGCTGATGGCAGTCGCAGAGCGCGCCAGCCATCTCTCAATGGATGATGTAAAAGAGTGGGGCAAAAACGTCTGGACCAGCCTGATGCAACCGGTGGTGGAAAGCGCCAGCCCCTATGCGACACCGTTACCGCTCGATACCGTGGCCTGCACCAAAGGTCATATGGTCACCAGCAGCAATTTTATTGCGCAGGGATCGAAAAAGGTGCTGATCAACAATCAGCCCGCCGCACGTAACGGTCACAAAAGTACCTGTGAAGCAGAAATTAAACTGAGTGAAAACCCGCGCGTGCGCATCGGTGGCGATACCATCACGGTGCGCGATATCCATAGCGGTAAAAACATTTGGGCATACATGGCGGGTAACCTGATCGGTGGTGCACTGGTGGGTATCCTGCCGGAGCTATACCGCTTTGGCTTCAGCCGCCTGATTTTACGCGGGCTGGCGAAAGATATCGTCTGTCCCATCGGTGGCGATATCGTCATCGAAGCCGCTGTCCAGACGTTACACCCGGTGAATATCGCGACCGGGGCGAAAATCCTGGCACGCGAAGAGGATCTCGATTTTGTGCTGCCGGATCGCATGCCGCTCTACTGGCAGCGCATCTATCACAGTCGCAATCTGGCTACCGGGATGCTCGGTACTGGCTGGATGCTACCGTTTGAAGTGCGTCTCTGGCGCTTGCCGGATAATCAACTGATCTACCAGGACATGGCTGGCCGTGAGCTGGGCATGGGGGAAGTTCATCCTGGCGATGTGATTGATTTCCAGGGCGAGGGGCTGAAGCTGTTTTGCAGCCCGAACGGCGCGATGGTGATGCAGACCAGTGAAGGTGAGCATCAGTTGTTTGAGCCGGATCCGACACGGCCTGGTGAATGGCGTATCCATCGTATCTATGACCGCCATGAAAACGTGCAGCATTTCAGCTGGAACGATGACGGCAAACTGGTACGCATCTCCAGCGATAACGATGCGCTGGATGTGGAACTGGAATATGGCACGCATTTGGGACGCCTGAGCGCGGTTTATCAGATCGCGGCGGGAGCACGTCATCTGCTGGTTTCCTACGGGTATAACCAGCAGGGGCAATTGACGACGGTGACGGATGCCGACGCTATCGTCACCCGTCGTTACGGCTGGGATCAGGCAAGCGATATGCTGGCGTGGCATAGCTATGCTACCGGGTTGAAGATCCAGTATCAGTGGCGGCCTGCAATCAACTCGCGGCACTGGCGCGTGCATGCTTATCAGGTCTGTGATGAGCAGGGTGAAGTGCTGGAGAGCTGGCGCATTGAGACGGACGAGCAGCAGCGGGTTGCGCGTGTCAGCAATGATGAAGGCGTTAGCAGCGAGCACCACTGGGATGCACTGAGCCGCATCACCGCATGGACCGATGCCCACGGTGGACACTGGTCGTTTAATTGGGGTGGCGATAGCGAGCAGTTGCTGGCGATGACGCAGCCGGGTGGCGCACGCTGGGAATACGCCTGGGATGAACGCGGCAATCTGACGATGGAGCGTGATCCGCTGGATCGCACCCGTATCACCACCTGGCATCCGCTGTACGCGTTGCCACTCAAGGAAGTGTTACCGGATGGCGCGCAGTGGCAGTACGAGTACAACCTGGCTGGTGATGTCGTCGCGCTGACCGATCCCGCAGGTGGCGTTACCCGTTTCGAGTGGAATGAACAGGGTGATCTGACGCGACGTATCGATGCGCTGGAAAACAGCCATCAATTCTGGTGGGACATGCGCGGGCAGTTGATCCGTGAAGAGGATTGCTCGGGCTACCAAAGCCAGCGCCAGTACGACGCCTGCGGAAAACTGCTCAGCACCACCGATGCCTTGGGCAACACTGACCGCTACCAGTGGAGCGCAGCGGGACGCCTGCACAGCTATGTGCGCGCCGATGGGCGGGAAACCCTGTTTAAATACAACAAAGCCGGGTTGCTGTGCGGTCAGAACATCGATGGCATGCTGGAGCGCAAGGTAACGCTTAATGCGCGCGGGCAGGTAATTGAGGCGATTGATCCCGCCGGACAGGTGACACGCTATGACTTCAACCGCGCCGGACGGCTGGTGACACTGACCAACGGCAACCGACAGCAGTGGCGCTTTGACTACACGCCCGCCGGGCTGTTGATGCAGCAGCAGGATTACGCCGGGCGTAAAACCGAATACCAGTACAACGGTGTGCAGCAGGTGGAGACCTTGATCCGTCACCCGGTGCGCGACAGCCAGCTGGCACCGCTGGTGGTGAATTACGAATACGATGTGCTGGGCAGGATGGTGGCACGCGAAACGGCACAGCATCGCACCGAATATCACTACCACGCTCTAAGCACCGAGATCCATCGCTTCCCCTACGATGCATGGCGGCAGGCCATCATCAACGAGTGTGAACCGACGGATGCGGAGGTGGTGGTTTTTCAGCGTGACACGTTGGGCAGACTGGTCAGCGAGCAGAACCATTCTGGCGCATATCACCATCGGTATGATGCGTTGGGCAACCTGAGCGCATCGGTCTATCCCGACGGGCGGGAAATGCAGTTCCTGCGTTACGGCACCGGCCATCTGCTGGAGATGCGGCTAACGTCGGGAGGCCGCACGCATTCGCTGGCGAGTTATCAGCGTGACCGTCTGCATCGCGAAACGCATCGCACCCAGGGTGAACTGGAACTGGAGACGCAGTACGACATTGCCGGGCGCATCACCCAACGGCGCAGCGTCGATAATCTGCGCCAGCGACTGGTGTCGGAACGGCGCTACCAGTGGGACCGCGCCGATCAGATCATTCGCCAGATTGTCACTGACGGCGCACCTTCCAGCCCGGCAGAAAAATATAGCCAGTCATTATGGGGTTACGATGCAGCGGGTAGAATGACGCGTAGCATTCAGCCGGGCGGCGAGGAACGCTTCTGGTATGACGCGGCGGATAACCGTACCAGCGAGGATCTGCACCCGGTGTGGGATAACCTGTTGAAGCGTCTGGAGGGCATCCGCTGGGAGTACGACGGTTTCGGTCGTATGAGCGAACGACATGATAGCCAGCGTGGTGTCGTGCAGCGTTTTAGCTATGACGATGAACACCGCATACGTGAGGTGTTGATTGAAGGGGATGCCGAATACACCCGCGCGCAGTATCAGTACGATGCATTGGGCCGCCGCATCGGCAAACAGGTTTGGCGACGTCATGTTGCACAACCGGAATGCACGCATTACGCGTGGTCCGGGATGCAGATGGTCGGGGAGCATAGCGACAGCAAACCCGAGGCCGCCGTGCAGTATGTGTATGCGGAAAACAGCTACGAACCGATTGCACGCGTCGACAGCTATCAGCAGCACGCTGAGGTTTACTGGTATCACACCGAGATCAATGGCCTGCCAGACCGGGTGACGGATATCCGTGGCGATACCGTCTGGCAGGGCGCATTTGCCGCCTGGGGGCGCACGACGCGGGAAAGCACCGGCGTTGACTGGGAAGTGCCGCAGAACCTGCGCTTTCAGGGGCAGTACCTTGACCGCGAAACCGGTCTGCACTATAACACTTTTCGGTACTATGACCCGTGCGGCGGGCGTTACACCCAGTTGGACCCGATAGGGTTGATGGGTGGGTTGAATTTGTATCAATATGCTCCTGATGTACTGACTGGCATCGATCCATTAGGTTTAGCAACCCGGTTGAATAATGGGCAATATAATGTATTCCAGGAGCATACGATTAACGCCGAACATATATATTCTAGCGATGGTGTACAGTTTAACAGAGCGAACACTGAGTTTATTAACAGGATGAACACTGATGCGACCTTTAGACGAGATATGTTAGGAAGATATCCAGAGTTATCGGATTGGATGAAAAATCCTAATAAAGCATCGAGTCCTCCAGGGTTAACGTGGCACCATCATGAAGACTATGGTCGATTAACATTGGTTGACCGCGCAGACCATGCGGATAATCATTCTCTCTATCATCCAACAGGTAAGGGAGGACGTGAAATGTGGGGTGGTGGTGAACCTGGGCGCCGTGGAAAATTAGATGGAAAAACCGGTAGTCCTAAAGTCAAAAAAGGTGGTTGCATATGAAAGAGTTAGAATATAAAAAACCCTATGATTTAAATAGCCTCATTATTGCCATTGCTATTAATAACTATAAGAAAGACAACTTTTGTGTATATACAAAAGATTATACTGAAAAAGCAACTGCAGAACTTATCTGTTATTTGGATAAGTACCCAGTTATTGATGACAATGATGAAGAAATTTTCCCAGATTATGTCTTAGATAACGATCTTGAGTTGTTTTTCTATGGGGAGCAATTTGAAGATGTGCTTCGCAATATATTAAGTCAGAAAAGTAATCCGGTGATAGATGATTTTATTGCGGGGTTGAATTATTACTTGAAGAATGATGCTTTTATAACCTTGTAATAATATGCCGGAAGAAACCCTTCCGGCTTTTGTCCTTACACCTATCCAGAACCTCGCTGATTTCGCTCTCACCTCAACACCTTCCTTTATCGCATCAAAATCCCGAAACTCTTTTCCAGCATTTATCACTACTGCTCTTCTTTACATTAACTCTTGTGCTCTATACAGCTAGCAATCTTGCAGAGATTATAGGCTATGTACTATATTTTACGTTGGAGCATGTTATTAAATCGTGCAGTTTAAGGTCAGATCCTTAGACTCACATCTCCAGCAACTGACAGAGAAGGAGTGATGTATGGGGCGCACGCTGGAACAATTACTGGCTGATGAAAAACCGTCAGTCGTGGCAAAGGCGGAGAAGATTGCCACCGAGACGCTTTTGCATATCCACCTCGCAGAACTGCGTGAGAAGGTGGATAAAACCCAGGTGGAAATGGCGAAATCCCTTGGGGTGAAGCAACCGACCGTGGCGGAAATGGAGAAGCCAGGGCGGGATGTGAAGCTGTCCACATTAAAACGTTATGTAGAAGCGGCAGGCGGCAAGCTGCGTGTTGATGTTGAGTTGCCAGACGGATCACATTACGGTTTTCTGTTGTGATACAGAGCCTGCGTTCCGTAGCGGTGCGATTTATCGCGCGTTTTGCTGACAGGGTACATCACCGAACAGCACGTGATAAATCACACCGCGAATAATATGTTTTTCCATCATATTGGTTGAAATCCCCATTCTTACAGAGACCTCGCGAAAACTGTTCCACTGAGGAAGCGGAACAGTTCTGTGTAAAAACGCTCAAGCGCTGACAAGTTTGCTTTCCAGCAACCACGCATGGCTGCGAGTATGAAAGAGTTACTGAGCGGATTTATAGTAATGATTATCATTATCACTTAAAGAAGTGAACAGTAGAAAAAACGTGTGGCAAACTGTTTTTTGCACAGTAGGTTTGAATAATATATTAAGGTGAAAACTTTCTCATATTAATGAATTAATTTTAGAATTGTTTGTTAGCTTCACGTCTTGCAGCGTAAAATCTTGCAAAGATAAATGTTTGTTGTTGCATTTCAACGTGTTGAAATTTACAGGCGTGCCGTTGTCACGGTTGGAAAAGAAACCGGGGCTGACTAATAATAATGCCGTTGTTCTAGAGAGTTTCGGAGGGATTGCTACTATTGAGATTGTTGTAAATATCGTATTTTGAAAACCCATTGCAGTAAATAACTATAGAAACAGAATAGAAATACTATTTCATCTGAAATCATAAGTTTTTTATCAACCTGTGGGGTATATATGTCCGAGTTCATTGCCAGTTTATTGTCAATATGTAAAGATGAATATGCCATATTCCATTTCGGCCAACTAAAAGAGAGCGATAATGCTGTCTATAATCGTGTCGGAGATTATTGGAAATCAATTCCTGTTTATGATATTGACGGTCGCACGACCCTAATAGATAAAAAAGGCCATCCCTATAACCCGGCATGGTCCGCTGCATTTATTTCTTTTATCATCAGGACTGCAGGCGCAGGAGAGACTTTCAAATATGCGCAAGCACATTGTCATTATATTGAGTTTTCGCGCAAGGCTAAAAAAAATAATATTCCGAGTGCTTACTATGCAGTGGCTCCAGATTCAGCCGTACCGTCCGTAGGTGATATTATTTGTTCAGGCCGGGAATATGCAACGAACTATAGTTTTGAGCAAGCTGAGCTGGCTTATAAAGCCGACGGTCACTATCCATCGCATGGTGATATTGTTGTCGATGTCAATCGTGAACATGGCTATGTATTAACCATTGGTGGGAATGTGAGTAATTCAGTCAACCAGAAAAAATTACCTCTTTCTGATGCAGGGATTTTATTAGATCGCGTTGATGGTAAAAACTTCCTGCCGTGGCTCGCTTTATTACAGTGCAACCTGTGAGGATGATTAAATGGCAACGAAACAATTACAGTCATACCATCCCATCATCTATGTCAGAGGTTTCGCCGCAACCCAGGATGAAATAGAGGAGACTGTTGCAGACCCTTATATGGGGTTTAACCTTGGTTCGACGAAATCGCGGATGGCCTGGACAGGTGACGTTAAACGCTTTTATTTTGAATCCCCTCTGGTGCGTCTGATGTCTGAGCACGGTTATTCCGACGTGTTCGAAGAAGGCGAGGATCTGGTTGCGTCCGATCGACCAGACAGCGTGATCCCCTACAAAAGTATTATTATCTACCGATATTATGACGAGGCGAGTCAGGATTTTGGCACCGGAAACACGCCACCTATTGAGCATTTCGCTACAGGATTAGGTGAGTTAATTTTGCGCCTGAGAGATAAGGTTTGCGCAAAAAATCAAGTTGATCCGGCTGATTTCAAAGTGTACTTAGTCGCCCATTCGATGGGGGGATTGGTGTGTCGGGCGTTTTTACAAAATACCCGGTTAAGTACGGCTGAGGCACGTGCATTAGTCGCTAAGCTGTTTACCTATGCAACGCCGCATAACGGTATTGATATGCGCATCGTGCGTAATGTACCTGGCTGGCTTTCCTTTGGTGATGCGAATAATTTTAACCGGGAACGCATGGCAGCATATCTTGACTTGCCACAAAGTGATGATGTGTCAGTCGTATCAAACTTTCCCCCCGATCGCATTTTCAATCTTATAGGTACGGATTCGCGAGATTATACGGTGTTTAAAGGGATCTCAGCCTGGGGGGCAGGGGAAGCGAGTGACGGGCTGGTGCGTATTGATAATGCCACGACGCATGGACCGGGCGTCGATGGCAAAGATGTGGGCTCGCCGCGTGCCTATGTACATCGTAGTCACTCTGGTTACTACGGCATTGTGAATTCGGAAGAGGGGTATCAGAATCTTGTTCGTTTTCTCTTCGGTTCATTAAGGGTGGACGGCAGGCTGGATATTGATGACATTACGTTACCGGCAGAGGTGATGACCGATCTCAAGGCAGGTAAGGAAGTAAAAGCTTCTTATCAATTTGAAGTTGCGGTCAGTGTACGCGGTTGTCAGTGGCAAATGACCCGCCGTGAAATCAGAGAACATTCAGCCATCTTTCGTACCTATGACCAACTGTTTCCGGGTAAACCCGGAGAGAACCGTCCGCCCGACCGCGAGCAAAGCCCGTACCTTTTCTCGATTTTCCTCGATCCGACTAAAAGCGTAAAAGCTTCTGGTTCTGTCAGTTTCGCACTCGATCTTAAAGTGCTTGTACCTGATTATGTGGTTGATGGCATGCTTTTTATGAAACGCCATTATGAAGGTGGGTACATCATGCGAGAACTGATCTTGATTGAGGCATTTCCCGACGAGGATGTGCTTGGAGGTTGGCGCATCAAATATGGCTATCAGGATGATAATCCAGGTAAACCGGGGGTTAATGCCACGACGACAAAATTAGAACATGGGGAGGGTATTTTCTTCACCATTCCCATCAATCAGAAAACGCGTCCGGGTTTGACTGGCCGTTTGTATATTGAAGCGCGGCCGACAGATTAACGTTATCAACGTTGCGGACTGTCCCAGCGATGTTATGTCCATAACGAACGAAGCCCGCTCAGGTTTCCCTGAGCGGGCTTCTTAAATATGGCTCCTCTGACTGGACTCGAACCAGTGACATACGGATTAACAGTCCGCCGTTCTACCGACTGAACTACAGAGGAATCGTTGGAACGAGGCGCATATTAGCGATGCCGATCCCCGTTGTCAAAGCCCTCCTGCACACTTTTGGTTTAAGTGCGCGGAAAAGCAGCGGATTGCCGTTTTTCTGCCTTGAATGACCACAATTCAAACTGCCAGCAAGATCTCACTTTAAACGCAATTCCTCGCAGATGTTAGAGGCGTGTCAAAGTTTTGTTATTTGCCGATTTTAAAACAAGCGTTTCAGTGCTTTTATGATGAAAATTTCAAATGGCGTCGAGATGGAATAAATGAACTGCTTATCATCACGGGCGGAACAACTTTTACAACCCGAAACGCTGTTTTGAAAATAACTTGTTGATAAGGAACAAGTTACAAAAAGGAGTTGTTAGCAACCGATAACGTTAAACCAGAAGCCTTACCTCTACAACCAGATAAAAAACGCCAGCGACGTTGAGTGAATGTAAAAGAATTTTTTCATTCGAGGTATCAGCCAACCTGCGCATGTTAACGATAAAGAAGGGTTACCTATGAACATTAAAAAAGCGTTAGTGACTTCCCTGTTAGCTTGCATGTTACCTGCCGCTGTAATGGCAAAAGATATCCAGGTTGGCGTCTCTATGGCGTTGTTTGATGACAACTTTCTGACCATCCTGCGTACCGCGATGCAGAAAGAGATGACCAAAGACAACGTCAAAGGGCAGGTTGAAGACGCGAAAGGCGACGTATCACAGCAGCTGCAACAGGTGCAAAACTTTATCGGACAGGGCGTGGACGCCATCATCGTGAACCCGGTCGATACCAATGCGGTGAAACCCGTGATGGATGCGGCCAGCAAAGCGGGTATCCCGCTGATCTTCGTTAACCGTAAACCAGCAGGCGAGCTGACCGACAAAATGGCTTATGTCGGCTCTGATTCCGAGCTGGCGGGTCGCCTGCAAATGGAAGCACTGGCGAAAGCCATGAACGGTAAAGGTAACGTCGCGATTCTGATGGGTGACCTGGCCAACGAATCGACCCGCGACCGCACCAAAGGTGTTGAAGCGGTAGTGGCGAAATATCCGGGCATCAAAGTGGTGCAGAAGCAGACCGCCAAATTTATGCGTAACGATGCTGTCGACGTGGTGAGTAACTGGTTGACGGCCGGTGATGATATCCAGGCCATTGCCTCCAACAACGATGAAATGGCGATCGGTGCTCTGCAGGCGCTGGGCAAAAACCCGAACCACATCCTGATTGCTGGCGTTGACGGCACCCCTGACGCGCTGCAAATGCTGAAGAACGGCAAAATGGTTGCCACCGTATTCCAGGATGCAAAAGGTCAGGGTGAAGGCGCAGTGCAGACGGCCATCAAACTGGTTAACGGCGAGAAAGTTGAGAAAGTCATCAACATCCCGTACCAGCTGATCACCAAAGACAACATGGCACAGTTCGAAAACCGTAATCAGAAATAAACCGATCCCGACAAAGCCGTACGGAGGTGATGTATGACCGCTTTTGCGCTTGAAGCCGAAGGCATCAGCAAGTTCTTCCCTGGAGTGAAGGCACTCGACAACGTCTCACTGCGAGTGAAACCGGGGTCGGTACATGCCCTGATGGGCGAAAATGGCGCGGGCAAATCCACTTTAATGAAATGCCTTATCGGGATGTATCGTCCCGATAAGGGCACCATCCGCATTAAAGGGGAGCCAGTGCAGTTTCAGGACACGATGGACGCGTTGCGCTCCGGGATTTCCATGATCCACCAGGAATTGAATCTGGTGCCTTACATGACCGTGGCCGAGAACATCTGGTTGGGTCGCGAACCGATGAAATACGGCTTTGTCGATCACGCCTTACTCAATAAGCAGACGCAACAGCTGCTGAACAAACTGAATATCCGCCTGAAAGCCGACCGGATGGTCGGTGAGCTGAGCATCGCGGCGCAGCAAATGGTGGAGATTGCTAAAGCGGTGTCGTGGAACTCGGACATCGTGATTATGGACGAACCAACTTCCGCACTGACGGAAACCGAAGTCTCGCATCTGTTTACCATCATTCGTGACCTGCGTGAACAGGGGAAAGCCATCATCTATATCAGTCACAAAATGGATGAGATTTTCTCTATTACTGACGAGATCAGCATCTTCCGTGATGGTGCCTGGGTGGGCAGCAACAGCACCACCCAATTTACCCGTCAGTCGCTGATTACCCAGATGGTGGGACGTGAACTGACCCAGTTGTTCCCGAAATTCAACAACGCGATTGGTGAAGAGGTGCTGACTGTCCGCAACCTCAACAGTAAAGGTCGCTTTCAGGATATCAATTTCACCCTGCGCAAAGGCGAAATCCTCGGCGTCGCCGGGTTGGTGGGTGCCGGACGCAGTGAGGTGATGGAAAGTCTGTTCGGTATGGAAAGTTTCGACAGCGGCGAAGTGCTGATCGACGGCGTACCGGTGAAGATTGATTCTCCCTCCACGGCGATTGAGAAGGGCATGGCGTTCCTGACCGAAGACCGCAAAAAGTCCGGGCTATTCCTGGTGCTGTCGGTGCTGGAGAACATGAGCATCGTCAACATGCCGGATTACATCGGCAAAAGCGGCTTCGTCAGCCATATGAAAATGGCGCAGGACTGCATGGAGCAGATCCGCAAGCTGAACATCAAAACGCCGACGATGGACCAAATCATCAACAACCTCAGCGGGGGGAACCAGCAGAAGGTGCTGATTGCCCGCTGGCTGTTGGCGCAGCCGAAGATCCTGATTCTCGACGAACCGACGCGCGGTATCGACGTCGGCGCGAAAGCAGAGATTTATCGTCTGATCAGTGAACTGGCTAACCGTGGCGTCGCCATCATTATGGTGTCGTCAGAATTGCCGGAAATCCTCGGCATGAGTGACCGCGTGATGGTGATGCACGCAGGACGTATAACCGGCATCCTCGATAAAGAAGAAGCCGACCAGGAAACCATTTTGTCGCTGGCATCCGAGTGAGGCGTGAGACGACCATGAGCAACATTAAAGTGACGGCCCCCCAGGCCACTGAGCAGACTTCGTTCTTCGGCAATTTGCGTCACAAATTGCCCAAAGACACCGGTATTTTTGTCGTGATGCTGGGCATTGCCCTGATTTTCGAAATTGCAGGTTGGTATGTGCGCGACCAGTCCTTCCTGATGAACACCAACCGTCTGGTGCTGATTGTGTTGCAGGTGGCGATTATCGGTATTATCGCGGTGGGGGTGACTCAGGTCATTATCACCACCGGCATCGACCTTTCCTCAGGGTCGGTGATTGCACTGACGGCGGTAGTGGCGGCCAGTCTGGCGCAAACCTCCGATAGCCTGACGCCGATGTATCCTTCACTGGTTAACCTGCCTGCCGCGATTCCGATTGTCGCAGGAATTGGGGTCGGGCTGCTGTGTGGCCTGGTCAACGGGGTGTTGATCACCCGCACCGGCATCCCGCCGTTTATTGCGACGCTCGGGATGATGGTATCCGCTCGTGGTCTGGCGCAGTACTACACCCAGGGTAACCCGATCAGCTTCCTGTCAGATGGATTCACCTCAATTGGTCAGGGTGCCATGCCGGTTATCATCTTCCTGGTGGTGGCGTTTCTGTTCCATATCGCGCTGAAACATACCCGCTACGGCAAATATGTTTACGCGATTGGCGGCAACATGACCTCTGCCAAAGTGTCAGGCATCAACGTGAATAAGTACCTGATCATCGTCTACACCATTGCCGGTGCGTTGTCTGGCCTGGCTGGAGTGGTACTGGCGGCGCGCGTTAGTAGCGGACAGTCCAGTATGGGTCTGGCCTACGAACTGGATGCCATCGCCGCAGCGGTTATCGGGGGTAGCAGCCTGATGGGGGGCGTAGGGCGTATTACCGGTACGTTGATCGGTGCAGTGATCCTCGGTCTGATTAAAAGTGGCTTTACCTTCGTCGGCGTGGATGCTTACGTGCAAGATATTATCAAAGGCATCATTATTGTAGCGGCGGTTTCAATCGATATGCATCGCAACCGCAAAAAACGCTGATACGCGTCGTCCTTCGTGCCGTAGCGGCGTTGGCGGCTCTCGCTTACCCTGGTCACATAGTGATCTATGCTCCCAGGGATAAGCGTGAGCCGCTGCCTTGCTACAGCGCGAATGCCTTAGCGTATCATCCGGCCAGTACCGATAAGTTTTACTGCTGGTGTTGTCATAATTCCTTCATTTAACTCCCTGATTCTGCCCGTCTTTGTGCATGCTGACGCCTTTCACTGCACTAAAAGGAGTCGTCGGGTCATCACTTTTTTGCACACCTGCCTCGCATTTTATGCACCATGCCAGTGCATTCCGCGCATTCTTTCAACAATCCGTGCCATGCTTTACGCTTATTAACTCTTATGGGGTAATCAGAAACGCTTATTTTCCGCGCCGTTAGGAAAAATCTGGTAAAGCTTTTTCGTGAACTGATAAAACCTGGCCTGCATATTGCAATCTTTATTACACAAGCCAGCAGGCTAAGAGCTCCAATCATAATTGGGCATTCGGGGATCCGTGACGGAGGCAAAATGAACTTAAGACGACTGAAATACTTTGTAAAAATCGTCGATATCGGCAGCCTGACTCAGGCAGCAGAAGTGTTGCATATTGCGCAGCCCGCGCTTAGCCAGCAGGTGGCAACGCTGGAGAACGAACTTGATCAGCAACTGCTGATCCGTACCAAGCGCGGCGTAACGCCGACTGAAGCCGGTAAAATTCTTTATGCCCACGCACGCACCATCCTGCGTCAGTGTGAACAGGCACAGACGGCAGTGATCAATGCCGGTCAGGCGCTGAATGGCCAGGTGTCGATTGGTCTGGCACCGGGTACCGCAGCCTCATCGCTGACCATGCCGCTGCTGCAAACCGTGCGCGAGCAGTACCCGGATGTGTTGGTCTATCTGCATGAAAATAGTGGCACCTCACTGAATGAAAAAGTGATGAACGGTCAGTTGGATATGGCGGTGCTGTATGACCGCGCCCCGACAGCAGGTATCAACAGCATTCCGCTGATGAAAGAAGAACTCTATCTGGTCGGTGCCACTGACTGCCCGGGCGCGACGGTAGATCTGGCCGAGGTAGCACAGATGAACCTGTTCCTGCCACGTGACTACAGCGCCGTGCGTAAACGTGTGGATGAAGCCTTCTCCCTGCGTCGCCTGAGTGCACGCATTATCGGTGAGATTGAATCGATTTCGACGCTGACGGCGGCGGTATCGAGCGGTATGGGTGTAACCGTACTGCCGGAATCGGCTGCGCGTGCGCTGGTGAGTTCCACCCATGCGTGGATGGCGCGTATCAATAGCCCGTCACTGAACCTGCCATTGTCGCTGAATGTTTCAGCACGCCTGCCGTTGTCTCCGTCGGCTCAGGCGGTGAAAAATATTCTGCTGTCGCTGCTCAATAAGCCGATGGTGGAAGATCGCGAATTGATGCTGGTGAGCTGATTGCGACCGGGGCGGTCGGTCAGGCTGCGCCCGACACGTGCTTGTGCGTACTTTTCTGATTGTTCGTTCGCCCTGAGGTGATTTCGTTCGCTCTGAGCGGGTTTCGTTCGCCTCAGGCTGATGCAGTTGCAGTTCGCCGGTGCGGCGACCGAGCAAAGGGTGCCTGGCCGCACCCTTTGCAATCCCGGGCCTCGCGCCAGCCTCCCGCGCCGCTTCGCGGTGCCTTCGCTCATTCACGCTGCCGACGGACCGGCGTCGATTCGCTCCTGCTCAACGCCGCCTTTCGCCGCATCCATGCGGCTCATCCTGGCAGCCTTCATTCGCTCAGCGAGTCCGGATGGCGCCCCACGCTTGCTGCACGCCTTTTACTTATCTGTTTTATTCTTTTCGCTTTTGATTTTTATTTTTAGCTTTTTGTTTATTCCTGCGGGATTGCGGGCGGTGGGGTGGGCGGCATCCGCAGCGCCGAGTGCAGAGGGAAGGCCAGGGCGAGCCGCATGGATGCGGCGAGAGAGCGGAATGAGCCATGGATGGCGAATCCGCGCGGTCCGTATGGCCTGAGTGATAAGCGAGGGGACAGCGCTATGCGCTGCGCGAGGACGCCGCAGGGCGCGGATTGTTAAGGCCCGCGCCTTCGGGCCTTAACCCGTCCGCCTGCACGTTGCAGCTGAAACTGCCTAATGCCTGGCGGGCGGAACCTTCTCAGAGCTAAACCGCTGCTGGCGGACGGGTCAGCCCGCTGCTGCCAGCAGGCGGGCACAACTCAATCCTTATTACCATTCCGCATAACAAACCGTTTTTTATTATTTGTTGTACTGCCAGCAACTTCATAACATGGATGAAACAGGGGCAGGAATAAGGAGAAAAGGGTGTGAATTTCCAGCAACTTAAAATTATACGTGAAGCAGCCCGTTGCGAGTTCAACCTGACCGAAGTGGCGAATACGCTCTTTACCTCGCAATCCGGGGTGAGCCGTCATATACGCGATCTGGAAGATGAACTGGGCGTTGAAATTTTCATCCGCCGCGGCAAACGTCTGCTGGGAATGACCGAACCCGGTAAAGCGCTGCTAACCATTGCTGAACGTATCCTTGATGAAGCGGGCAAAGTGCGTCGCCTCGCGGATGTGTTTACCAATGAAACCAGCGGGGTGCTGACCATCGCCACCACCCACACGCAGGCGCGTTACAGCCTGCCACGGGTGATTAAAGCCTTCCGCCAGCTCTATCCCAATGTGCGACTGGAGCTGAACCAGGGATCGCCGCAGGAAATTGTTGCCATGCTGCTGGCGGGTGAAGCGGATATCGGTATCGCCAGTGAGCAATTGGTGAACAACGCCAGTCTGGCGGCCTTCCCGTGGTTCAGTTGGCATCACTCACTGCTGGTGCCGCACGATCATGAACTGTTGCAGAGTGAACCGGTTTCCCTCGGTCAGCTGGGGCGTTACCCACTGATCACCTATCGGCAGGGCATCACCGGACGTTCGCGTGTCGATCGTGCTTTCCAGGCTGCCGGATTAAAGCCGGATATCGTGCTCAGCGCCCAGGATTCTGATGTGGTAAAAACCTATGTCGAACTGGGACTGGGTGTCGGTATCCTCGCTGACCAGGCTTGCGACATCTACGATGGCGAGGATCTGGTAAAAATCGATGCAGGTCATCTGTTCGATGCCAATACGGTATGGCTTGGTTTGAAGCGCGGTCAGCTGCAACGCAATTATGTCTGGCAGTTCCTCGAATTGTGTAACGCGAACCTGTCGCTGGAAGAGATCAAACGCCAGGCACTCTCCTACGAAACCGGCGACGAACCGGCGATCGATTTCCAGATCTAATCTTCCTGCTGCGGCTCATCCGGGCCGCACAGCATAAAATTTCTTTTCCCGTCGCAAAACGCGTACCTCGGTTTTTTCCCCGTCGTAGAAAAACATCCTGCGCTGTGTCGCCGCGTTACAGTGAAATGACACAGACACAGGGGAAAAGCATGTCGCGTATTCAACTGAAAGATGCAGATTTACTGCGCCAGCAGGCGTTGTTTGGCGGTCGCTGGCAGGATGCGCTGGCCGGGGCAACGCTGCCGGTGATTGATCCTTCGACCCAGACAACGCTGGCCACCATCCCGGCATTGGGTGCTGCTGAAACGGAGCAGGCGATAGATTATGCCGAGTCAGTGCGTATCAGCTGGGGCAAGACCCCAAACGCGACCCGTGCGGCGCTGCTGGAAAAATGGCATCAGCTGATTCTGGACCACGCCGATGATCTGGCGATCATCATGACTGCCGAGCAGGGCAAACCGCTGGCCGAAGCCAAAGGCGAAGTACTGTACGGTGCCAGCTTTGTGAAATGGTTTGCCGAAGAAGCCCGTCGTATCTATGGCGATACCATTCCGGCCCCGAGTGAAGATCGTCGCATTCTGGTGCTGAAGCAGCCAGTCGGAGTGGCGGCGGCGATTACGCCGTGGAACTTCCCGATTGCGATGATCACCCGCAAAGTGGCCCCGGCGCTGGCAGCAGGTTGTCCGATCATTGTTAAACCTTCGGAACTGACACCGCTCTCGGCGCTGGCACTGGCGGTACTGGCGGAACGCGCTGGCTTCCCGAGTGGGGTGCTACAGGTGCTGACGGGACTGCCGACTGAGATTGGCAGCACGCTGACCGCCAGCCGCACGGTGCGCAAAATCTCCTTTACCGGTTCAACCCGTGTCGGACAGCTGTTAATGCAGCAAAGTGCCGACAGCATCAAACGTCTGAGTCTTGAACTGGGCGGTAACGCGCCGCTGATCATCTTTGATGATGCCGATTTGGACATTGCGGTGGCGGGGGTGATGGCGAGTAAGTTCCGCAACGCCGGTCAGACCTGCGTCTGCGCCAACCGCATTCTGGTGCAACGTGGTATCTATGAACGTTTTAGCCTCCGTCTGCTGGAGGCCGTAGCCACCCTGAAAGTGGGTGATGGCTTTGATGCACAAAGCACCATCGGCCCGTTGATCAACGATTGTGCCGTCGAGAAGGTGAACAGCCATATTGATGATGCCCTCAGTCAGGGCGCAACCTTGCTGAGTGGTGGTATCAGCCAGCCTAATGGCACCTTTGTGCAGCCAACGGTGTTAGGCAATGTCACTAGCAAGATGCGCATTGCCCATGAAGAAACCTTTGGTCCGGTCGCACCGTTGTTTATTTTTGACGAAGAAGACGAAGCGATCGCCATGGCGAATGATACGCCCTATGGGCTTGGCGCTTATTTCTTCACCGAAAATATTCGCCGGGCCTGGCGCGTTGCCGAGTCGCTGGAATTTGGGATGGTCGGATTTAATACCGGTGCAATTTCTTTAGACGCCGCACCATTCGGCGGAATTAAATTATCCGGATTAGGACGCGAAGGTTCGCGCTACGGAATTGAAGAGTATCTGGAGCAGAAAACTTTCCATATTGGCAGTCTCTGATTAAAAATTAACAAATGGTCAGCGCAACGCCTGTTACCTTTGGTAACAGGCGTTTTTTTATTTTGTGCGTAATGTCATGTTTTTGCGGCCATTCGCCGTTTTAGTGCAAGTTTCATGCGCAGTGCACCAAAGAGATGCGCATAATTTGTGAGCTAAATCATCTGTTTAATGCTTCGGCAATTCCGCAAAATTTCCCTCATCAATACGGCAGAAAATTTTTTTGGGCTGTTTTTTACGCATTATTATTTTTTGCCGGGCTGGCATACTTTCTGCATTAGCTTATTAACAGCACACATAAGTGTGGCAAGAAAGTTTAATTAGCACGCTAATGACGGGTGTAACAAATAAGGATTTTTCCATGTTAAGTTTCGACCCTGAAAAAGTTTCATTGCCCGCCGGACATTATATTGATGGCCAGCATCAACACACCCAGGGCGCGCCTTTTGCCGTTAAGCGCCCATCGGATGGCAAAGTCTACGCCACGCTGAGCGAGGCCACGGCAGAGGACGTGGATCGGGCGGTGACGGTTGCCCATCGCGCACTGACCGCCAGTGGCTGGCGTAGCTGCCCACCGCGTGAACGCGGCAAGGTATTGCGCCGCTGGGCCGACCTGATCGAAGGCGACCTGCTGCTGGCGCAACTGGAAGCACTGGGTTCCACCCGTCCGATCAGCGACGTGGTGCAGCACGAAATTCCGTTCACCGCTGAAGCTATTCGTTTCTATGCCGAGTGCGCCGACAAATACAGCGGTGACCTGTTCCCGACCAAAGAGAGCAGCCTCGGCATGCTGATCTCTGAACCCTATGGCGTGATCGGTGCGATCACGCCGTGGAATTTCCCACTGTCGATGGCGTCATGGAAATGCGGACCGGCGCTGGCGGCAGGTAATGCCGTGGTGCTGAAACCTTCTGAACTGACGCCATTTTCCACCGTGCGTATGGCTGAACTGGCCGTGCAGGCAGGGTTACCGGCCGGCATCCTCAATATTGTGCAGGGCAGCGGGGCGGTAACCGGCAGTGCGCTGGTCACGCATCCGCTGGTACGCAAAGTCTCCTTTACCGGTTCCACCGTCACTGGCGCACGCATCATGAGCGACGCGGCGCAGCATGGCATGAAGCCTGTCACCCTCGAATTAGGTGGTAAAAGCCCGCAACTGGTGTTCGACGATGCGGGCGATATCGAGGTACTGGCGCAACGTATTTTGCGTGGCTTCACCGCCAACGGCGGCCAGGCCTGTGTGGCCGGTACGCGCCTGATTGTGCAACGCGCTATTGCCCAGCCGCTGCTGGAGCGCCTGGTGGCGCTGTGCCAGCAACCACGTCCGGGCGTGACCTGGCAGGATGACAGTCGCTATGCGCCACTGATTGACGATCGTCAGGGGAAAAAAGTGGCCTCAGTGATTGCCGCAGCCAAAGCCGAAGGGGCTGAAGTGCTGGTGGGCGGTGAACGTTTTGCTGACACCGATGAAGGCTGGTTCTGGCAGCCCACCTTGTTATGCGGCGTGGCAGCGGACAACCCGGCAGTACAGCAGGAAATTTTTGGCCCGGTTCTGACCGTGCAGGAATTCGATGACGAAGAGGAAGGGCTACAGCTGGCGGCGCATGAAACCTACGGCCTGTGCGCCGGGGTGCATACCCTGAGCCTGCCACGCGCCATGCGGGCGATGCGGGCGATTGAATCCGGCACCGTGTGGATCAACCGCTATGGCCGTTCCGGCGATTTTATTATCCCAACCGGTGGCTTCCTTGGCTCCGGCATTGGCAAAGATCTGGGGCGTCAGGCATTTCAGGCCTGCCAGCGTCAGAAAAGCGTATTAATCGATTTTTAATTTCCGTATCAGACAACG
This sequence comes from Pantoea sp. At-9b, assembly GCF_000175935.2. Taxonomy (NCBI): domain Bacteria; kingdom Pseudomonadati; phylum Pseudomonadota; class Gammaproteobacteria; order Enterobacterales; family Erwiniaceae; genus Pantoea; species Pantoea sp. At-9b. The sequence continues at coordinate 2,707,966 of NC_014837.1, read as the reverse complement.
ACGAGGTCGCGTCATGGCACTGTTTAAACCGAAATACATCACCTTTGATTGCTACGGCACCCTGATCAACTTCGATATGGCCGGTGCGGCTGAGCGTTGCTTCAGTGCGCGTGTTGCGCCGGAAGCGATGTTGGCTTTTACCACCGATTTCGCCCGTTACCGCATGGATGAAGTGCTGGGCGCGTGGCAGCCGTATTACGACGTGGTGAGCAACGCCCTGCAACGTACCTGCAAAAAATGGGGCGTGCAGTGGGACAAGGCCGACAGTGACTTTATCTATACCGACTGCGCCACCTGGGGGCCGCATCCTGATGTCCCGGCCGGTCTGGCAAAAGTGGCACAAGAGTTCCCGCTGGTGCTGCTCTCTAACTCAATGAAAGACCTGCTGCCACACCATATTCCGCGTCTTGGTGCGCCGATTCATATGGCGATCACCGCAGAAGAGGTCGGTGCCTACAAGCCGCAGATGAAGGGCTTCGAATACATGCTGGAGAAACTCGATTGCCGTCCGGACGAGATCCTGCACGTCTCCTCCAGCCTGCGTTATGACCTGATGACCTGCTACGACATGGGCATCACCAACAAAGTATGGGTCAACCGTGGACACGATTTTGGCAACCCGGCTTACGGCTACACCGAGATCAAAGATATCGGCGGACTGCCCGCTGTGGTTGGACTCTAAGCCCGGAGGGCAGCGCAATGAAACTCGAATCTTTCTGGCAGGCGACCGCACCGCAATTCCGTGGCGCAGCAACGGGTGCGCTGCCCACGACTGCCTCGGTGGTGGTGATTGGTGGCGGTTTTACCGGCGTTTCGGCGGCGCTCAACCTGGCACGCAGCGGCATTGATGTCGTGCTGCTGGAGAGCGGCGACATCATGAGCCAGGCCTCGGCGCGTAACGGTGGTCACTGTAATACCGGCGTATCACAAAACTTTGCCTCGCTGGTCGCCAGTCAGGGACTGGAGCAGGCCAGCCGCTTCTACCGAGCCTTTGACGGGGCGGTGAGTTACGTCGAACAGCTGGTGCGGGAAGAACAGATCGATTGCGATTTCCGTCTGTGCGGCAAGCTGAAACTTGCCAGCAAAGCCACGCATTTTCCGGGCTTACGCAGTGCCTGGCAGCTGATGCGCGATACCGTGGACCCGGAAATCGAGCTAATCAGCAAAGATGAGATTCGCCGTGAAGTCGGCAGCGATGCCTTTCACGGTGGCCTGCTGCAAAAACGCGGCGGCCAGATGCATATGGGTAAATTCGGGGTCGGTCTGGCGGAAGCGGCAGCGCGCAGTGGGGCGAAGATTTTCCCACACCATGCAGTGACCGGATTGACCCGGCTTGATGGCTATCGCCATCGCGTCACCACCGCCAAAGGCGAGATCGTCGCCGACAAAGTGCTGATGGCGACCGGCGTCTCCAATGAGGGGCCGTTCCCCTGGTTCCAGCGCCGTATCGTGCCGGTGGGCAGTTTTATCGTGGTGACGGAACCGCTGGGCGACGAGCTGCTCAGTCAGGTGCTGCCCAAAGATCGTACTTATGTGACGTCGCTGAATATCGGCAACTACTTCCGCACCACGGCGGATCGTCGCCTGGTGTTTGGTGGCCGTGCCCGCTTTGCCGTCAGCAATCCGACGTCGGATTCGCGCAGCGGTGAAGTGTTACGCGCCGCGATGACCGCGCTGTTCCCGCAACTGGGTCGCGCGCGCATTGATTACTGCTGGGGCGGCATGGTCGATATGACCGCCGACCGGTTGCCGCGTGCCGGTGAGCACGACGGCGTGTTCTATTCCCTCGGCTACAGCGGGCATGGCACACAGATGTCAACCTGGATGGGGCGGGTGATGGCCGATGTATTGGCGGAAAAAAGCGATGAAAACCCCTGGCAGCGTGAGGCCTGGCCTGCGCTACCCGGTTACCACGGGAAACCCTGGTTTTTGCCTCTCGCGGGCTTGTATTACAAAGCTAAGGATCGGCTCTCCTGATCGTCTGGCGCGATAAATCGCGCAGCTACAAAGCATGGCACCAACCGTAGCGGCGCAATTTATTGCGCAATGCCAGGAGGTGCGGGGTGTCAGTGACGATGATCGAATTAAACAACATTTCATATTGAGGGTGTGCAGATGAGTAAATTTAAGAAAGAATCTGACGCTGTAAATCCGGCCCTGACGCGCGCGCTGACCGAAGGGTCGCTGTCCCGTCGTAGCCTGATGAAGTTGTTGTCCGCCGGTGCGGTGATGAGCACCGGTCTGATCGGTTTTCCTCAGATCGGTCTGGCGGCGGAAACGCCGGTTAAAGGAGGGAAACTGCGCGCGGCGATGTCCAACGCCTCGGCGACCGATACCCTCGACCCCGCTAAAGGCAACAACAGCGGCGACTACACCCGTCAGTTTATGTTCTACAGTGGCCTGACCGAGCTGGATAAAAACCTGCTGGTACAACCGGCGCTGGCCGAATCGGTGGAATCAGGCGATGGCGTCATCTGGCAGATCAAACTGCGCAAAGGCGTCACCTTCCACGACGGCAAACCGCTGACGGCGCAAGACGTGATCTACTCCCTGAGCCGCCACAAAGATCCGGCCGTGGCCTCCAACGCCTTCAAGCTGGCGGATCAATTTAAAACCTTCACCGCCGTCAATGATAATGAAGTCCAGCTGGTACTGAGCCAGGCCAACTTTGACGTACCTTATATGCTGGCGGCGGCCCCGTTCCTGATCGTGCAGGATGGCACCAAAGACTTCAGCAAAGGTATCGGCACCGGCCCGTTCAAACTGAAAGAGTTCACCCCCGGCGTGCGTTCCGTCGGGGTGAAGAACCCCAATTACTTCAAGCCAGGCCTGCCGCATCTCGACGAAGTGGAACTGCTGGGTGTCACCGACCAGGCCGCACGCGTCAATGCCCTGATGTCAGGCGACCTGCACATCATCTCCACCCTGAGCGCCGCTGACTGTAAACGTATCAAAGCCACCTCAGATTTCGCGGTGCTGGAGAGCAAATCCGGCATGTACACCAACCTCATTGTACGCACCGACGTGAAGCCGGGCAGTAGCGAAGATTTCGTGCTGGGCATGAAGTACCTGCAACCGCGTGAGATGGTGGTGAAAACCGTATTGCAGGGCTACGGCGATGTGGCAAACGATACCCCGGTGCCGCCGTGGCATCCGTTCTACAACGCGGATCTCAAGCCGCGTCCGCTGGATGTGGAAAAAGCCAAATTCCACTTCAAAAAAGCCGGCATGGCGGGAGCCAATGTCGAGATCATCACCACGCCAAACATTGAAGGGGCGGTGGAAGGTGGTCAGTTGATTCAGCAGGTGGCGCGTAACACTGGCGTGAACTTCAAAGTGCGTCGCGTACCCTACGACGGTTACTGGTCTACCCACTGGACCAAAGACCCAGTCGGTTATGGCTCGATCAACCCGCGTCCGACGCTGGATATGCTGTTCTCGCAGTTCTATCTCTCCAGCGCCTCCAACAACGAATCCGGCTGGAAGAACGATCAGTTTGACCAACTGGTGGTAGCCGCCCGTGGCGAACGTGATCAGGCGAAGCGTAAGCAGATGTATGGCGATATGCAGACGCTGATCTACGACCACTGCGGCACCATCATCCCGACCTTTATCAGCTCAACCGATGGTTACAGCAAGAAGGTGAAAGGGGTGGAAGCCTGGCCGTCAGGCATGATGATGGGCTACCGCTTCCATGAGTTCGCCTGGCTGTCTGCCTGATCCCTAAACCGTAAGAGGAGCACGCCGATGAACCGATACATGATGTTCCTGATTGCCCGCCGCGCAGGCGCGGGCATCCTGACCTTGCTTATCGTCTCGGCGGTGGTGTTTTTTATCACCAGCCTGCTGCCCGGTGACGCGGCGCAGATGATTCTGGGGCAAAACGCCACACCGGAAACGGTGGCGGCGTTACGCCAGCAGTTGGGGCTGGATCAGCCGCTGCTGGTGCGTTATTTCAGCTGGCTGGGTGGGATGCTGCATGGCGACTTTGGCATCTCTTTTGCCAGCCATTTACCGGTGGCACAGCTGGTGGCGCAACGCATTCCAGCCACCTTTGAACTGGCGGCGATTACCACATTGATCTGTGTTCCGCTGGCGCTGGTGATTGGTATCGCCGCGGCGATGAACCGGGGTTCGCTGATCGATCGATTCCTGGTGGTCAGCACCATGGCTACTGTGGCGGTGCCGGAGTTTCTCGTCGCCACCGTGGCGGTACTGATTTTTGCCGTCAAGTTGCATTGGGTGTCGGCGATGTCATTCGGCAGCCCGAACATGGATCTGCTCAGCTACCTGAAATCCTATGCCTTGCCAGTGCTGACGCTGTGCTGCGTGCTGGTGGCGCAAATGGCGCGTATGACCCGCGCCGCCATCATCAACCAGCTCGACAGTCCGTATCTGGAAATGGCGCGCCTGAAAGGGGTGTCGCCGTTGCGGGCGGTACTGCGCCACGCGCTGCCTAATGCCGTCGGACCGATTGCTAACTCTATCTCGCTCAGCCTGTCGTATCTGTTTGGCGGCGTGATCATTATCGAAACCATTTTCAGCTATCCCGGCCTTGCCAGTGCCCTGGTGGATGCAGTGAGCAACCGTGATCTGCCGGTGGTGCAGTTCTGCGTCATGTTGTTTGCCGCCTGTTACCTGCTGTTGCTGCTGGCGGCTGACATCCTGACCATCGCCTTTAACCCGAAATGGAGAAGCTGATGAATAGCTTGCTACTTCCCTGGCGCTTTTTTCAGTCGCTAACGATCTCTGGTCGCTTCGGCCTGCTGATCTCGCTGTTCTGGGTGTTGATGGCGATCTTCGGTACCCAGCTGGCACCGCACAGTGTCGACGATATTGGTGGCGGCCCGATGCTCGGCGGTATGACGGCAGATAACTGGCTCGGTACCGACTATCTCGGACGCGACATTCTGAGCCGTATTTTATATGGCGCGAAGTTCTCCATCGGCCTGGCGCTGACCGCTGCACTCGGAGCCAGTCTGATTGGTACGCTGCTGGCGCTGTTGGCGGCGGTCACCGGGCGTTGGCTGGAAGAGGTGCTGGGGCGGGTTAACGATGCGCTGCTGGTGCTGCCGGGTAAAGTGCTGTCGCTGATGATCGTCGCGGTGTTCGGTTCCTCGCTGCCGATGCTGATCCTCACCGCCATCTTCACTTACTGGCCGGGTGCCTTCCGTATTGCCTTCGCGATGGCCAGCAGCCTGCGCAATATGGATTACGTCCGCGCCTCAAAATTACGTGGAGAAAGTCGCTGGTATGTGGCGATCCACGACATCCTGCCGAATATGGTGCACCCGATGCTGACCGACTTCGGTCTGCGCTTCGTCTATATCGTGTTGTTGTTGAGCGGCCTGAGCTTCCTCGGTCTCGGCGTGCAACCCCCCTATGCCGACTGGGGCACGCTGGTACGCGAAAACATTCAGGGCTTGTTTGATGGATCTCCGGCGGTGCTGATGCCCGCAGTTGCCATCGCCAGCCTGACCATCGGTGCCAACTTGTTTATCGACAGCCTGCAAGCGATGCGGCCACTGACCCTTGCGAAGGAGGGAGCATGAACGTGACACCCCATACCGCCATGCCCGTGATTGCCGTTGAGAACCTGCGCGTCACCGCGCAGACCGACAAAGGCGAAGAGATCGATCTGGTTTCTGATATTCGTTTTACCGTGCAGAAAGGGGAAGTACTGGCGCTGATTGGTGAATCCGGCTCGGGTAAAACCACCATCGCCATGGCGCTGATGGGCTATGCCCGCCACGGCTGCCGCATTGCCGACGGCATGATCCATGTCGCTGGCACTGATGTGCGTGGCCTGTCGCCAGGGCAATTGCGTGAGTTTCGCGGTAACAAAGTGGCCTATATCGCCCAGAGTGCGGCGGCGTCGTTTAACCCCGGCATGCGCATTCTTGACCAGGTGATTGAACCGGTGGTGATCCACGGCACCATGAAACGTAAAGCGGCAAAAGAGAAGGCGATTGCGCTGTTTCGCGAGCTGGCGTTGCCGAACCCGGAAACCATTGGTGACCGCTTCCCGCATCAGGTCTCTGGCGGCCAGCTGCAACGCCTGATGACGGCGATGGCGTTGATTGGCGACCCTGACGTGGTGATCCTCGACGAACCGACCACGGCGCTGGATGTGACCACCCAGGTCGAAGTGCTGAAGGCATTTCGTCGCGTAGTGGCCCAGCGTGGCGTGACCGCCATCTACGTCAGTCACGATCTGGCCGTGGTGGCGCAAATGGCCGACCGTATCCTGGTGCTGTTGCAGGGCAAAATGGCCGAGTATGGCAGCACTGAACGCTTGATTGGTGCGCCCCAGGCGGAATACACCCAGTTGTTGATGGCTGCCGCGCGCCAGACCGAACGTCCCAGTAGTTGGAGCTGCGCCACGGCGGAGATGCAACCACTGCTGGAAGTGCGTGATCTCTGCGCCGGTTATGGTCCACGCGACAAAGAGGGGCAGCCGAAAATCCGCATCCTTGAAGACATCAACCTGAAGCTGTGGAAAGGGCAGGCGATCGGCATCATTGGTGAATCCGGTTCCGGCAAAACCACGCTGGCGCATGCCATTGCCGGGCTGAATGCCCCGAGCCAGGGGCATATCCTGTTTAACGGCCATTACATCAACGGCGATATGCACCAACGGCCTGATAACGAGTTGCGCCGGATTCAATACGTCTTCCAGATGGCCGACACGGCGCTCAATCCGGCACACAGCGTCGAACGCATCCTGTCACGACCGCTGGCGCTGTTTCACGGCCTGAGCGGTGCGGCGCGCGAACAGCGGCTGCACCAACTGCTCGACCTGGTCAAGCTGCCGCGCAGTGTGTTGTGGCGACGCCCGTGGGCGTTATCGGGTGGGCAGAAGCAACGCGTTAACCTGGCGCGTGCGCTGGCTGCCGAGCCGGATCTGATTCTGTGCGATGAAGTGACGTCCGCGCTCGATACCGTGGTGGCGGCGGCGGTACTGGATCTGATCAGTGAGCTGCGGCGCGAACTCGGGCTGTCAGTGCTGTTTATCAGCCATGACATGCACGCGGTACGCGCGGTTTGCGACGATATCGTGGTGATGAAAAGCGGCCGCATCGTCACTCAGATCGCCCGGGCCGATTATGACAAACCGACCAGCGAGTTGTATTTCGAGCGCCTGAAACGTGCCGTTCCCGAGTTACGTCAGGGGTGGCTGGATGAGCACGAAGAGGTATTGAAGGCGGAGTAGGTGCGGGCTGTAACCCTCACCCCGGCCCTCTCCCATAAGGGAGAGGGAGATGTGCCATATGCTCGATCTGTTCCCTCTCCCATAAGGGAGATGTGCCATATGCTCGATCTGTTCCCTCTCCCGCTTGCGGGAGAGGGTTAGGGTGAGGGAAAACGCTCACCAACCCAAACCAAAAGAGGTCGTTAAGTTATGCCTGCGCCGATTCGTTATGTCCAGGACAGTGCAAATTTCCCTGAGTCCGCCGATGTGGTGGTGATCGGTGCCGGTATCGCCGGTTCAGCCGCCACCTGGGAGCTGGCAAAACAGGGGTTAAAAGTGGTGTTGGTGGAAAAAGGGCTGGTCGGTGCTGAACAGTCCAGCCGTAACTGGGGCTGGTGCCGTCAGCAGAATCGCGACGAGCGCGAACTACCGCTGATCATTTATGCCCTGCAACGCTGGGGTGAACTCAATGCTGAGACCGGTGAAGAACTCGGTTTCCGCCGCAGCGGCCTGGTGTATGCCACCCGCAATGAAGACGATATCGCTGCCTGGGAGAAATGGGGCCAGATGGCGAAGCAGTATGGTGTCCGCAGCGATATGCTCAGCGCCGAACAGGCCAAAGCGATGACGCCGGGCAGCACCACGCAATGGCTGGGAGGTGTTTCATCGCCGACCGATGGTCACGCCGAACCACGTCTGGCTTCTGCCGGTCTGGTGATCGGTGCCCAGCGCCTCGGCGCGCAGGTGTTTCAGCAATGTGCGGTGCGTGGGCTGGATATTGCCGGTGGTGTGGTGAGCGGTGTCTGGACCGAACGTGGTTTGATCAAAACCAGCCGGGTGATTTGTGCCGCAGGTGCCTGGACGTCGATGTTCTGCCGCCGCCATGGTATCGATCTGCCGCTGGGCAATGTGATTGGCACCGCTTTCCGTACCCAACCCATTGAGCAGGCGATTGCCATGCCGTTGTATACCCCTGGCTTTGCCTGTCGTCCGCAAATCGATGGCAGCTACACGGTCTCGGTCTCGGGGCGTGGTCGTCTGGAACCTGGCGCGCAGGGCATCCGTTACGCACGTCAGTTCTATCCGACCTTCAAAAGTCGCCGCAAAAACCTTAAATTCAATTTAGGTATCAAGCCGTTCCTGACAGGTCCGGAAGCCTTGGGTGGCTGGGAATTCGATCGCCAGTCACCGTTTGAGCGGGTGCGCATTCTCGACCCGGCAGCGGATGCCAGCCTGGTGCAGGAAGGGTTGGCGGCGATGCGGAAAGAGTACCCGGCACTTGCCAACCTGAAGCTGGCACAGGCCTGGGGCGGCATGATCGACAGCACACCGGATGCTATTCCGGTGATCTCTACCGTGGCGAAATTGCCCGGGTTGGTGCTGTCGGCGGGCTACAGCGCACACGGTTTTGGTATCGGTCCGGGGGCCGGTCGGCTGGCAGCCGATCTTGCCACTGACACGACGCCAGTGGTGGATCCGACCCCTTATCGCTATTCCCGTCTGGTTGATGGCAGCGGCCTTGACGCGCCAGGCATGATGTAAGGAGCACAGCATGAGTATCACATTACGCGCGATGACGGCAGACGACATCGAACAAGGTTTTGCCATGACGCAACACCTGAAGTGGCCGCACCGTCGTGAGGATTGGTTGCAGGCGGTGACATTGGGTGACGGCGTGGTTGCCGAAGAGAACGGCGCTTATCTGGGCAGCGCCATTGGCTGGCGCTGGGGCGAGCAGGCCGCGACGATCGGGTTGGTCATTGTTAATGACCAGTTCCAGGGGCGTGGCGTCGGCAAGCAGCTGATGCTGGCGTTGTTGGAAAAATTCCCGGGTTACAACGTGCGGCTGCATGCGACCGAAATGGGTAAAGGTCTGTACGCCAAACTGGGTTTCAACGTGACCGGTCATATCCAGCAACACCAGACGCGCGCGCTGGCAGCTGTGCCAACGGTCAACATCCCAACCGGGTTGACGCTGCGGAATGCCGTTCCTGCGGATGCCAGCGTGCTGACCGAGCTGGATCAGCAGGCACATGGCATGTGGCGTCCTCGGGTGATCGACACCCTGCTTGCCGACCATCAGACGGTGATCCTGGAGGATGCGCAGCAGGCTATTCATGGTTTTGCCAGCCTGCGCCGCTTTGGTCATGGCTGGGCGATTGGCCCGGTGATTGCGCTGAACCTGCCGGTGGCACAGGCACTGGTATCCGCGCTGATGCAGGGGTTAAGCGGGGAGTTTGTGCGTATCGATACCGATGGTGCACAGCCGCTGGCCGCCTGGCTGGAGACGCTGGGGCTGGCGCAGGTCGATGCCCCGACCACCATGGTACGGGGAACGCCGTGGTCACCGCAGGTCGGTGGCATGCAGGCGTTTGGGTTAATGACCCAGGCGATGGCCTGATGCATATCGTCTACAAATCTGATCCGGTGCGCGGTGCGCACTGGCAACGCTGGCTGGCGCAACATGCGCCAGATATTCAGCTGCATATCTGGCCGGACATCGGCGAAGCGGAACAGGTGGAAGTGCTGGTGGCCTGGCAGCCGCCAGAGGATGTGATGGCGACCTTTCCCAACCTGCAAGCGTTGATGTCGGTCGGTGCCGGGGCGGACCAGTTTGACCTCAGTAAGCTACCGCCAGATCTGCCGGTGGTGAGGATGATCGAACCCGGTTTGACTCAGGGCATGGTCGAGTACGTCACTTTTGCTGTGCTGGGCCTGCATCGCGACATGCCACGTTATTTTCAGCAGCAGCGTGATCAGTTATGGCAAACCCACCGCATCTATACCGCAGGCGAACGCCGTGTCGGGGTGATGGGGCTGGGAGAGCTGGGCCAGGCCTCGCTGAAACAGCTGGTTTCACTTGGCTTTAATTGCGCGGGCTGGAGCCGCACGCCACGTGACATCGACGGCGTGCGCTGCTGGCACGGCAGTGAACAACTGGCGGAGTTCCTCGCCTGGAGCGACATTCTGGTGTGCTTGCTGCCGCTCACCGACAACACACGCGGGCTGTTGAACGCCGAACTTTTCGCGCAACTGCCGCCGGGAGCGGGGCTGGTGCAGGTCGGGCGTGGGCCACAACTTAACGACGACCATTTACTGGCGGCACTGGCGAGTGGTCAGCTCAGCGCGGCGGTGATTGATGTTACCGATCCTGAGCCGCTGCCTGCCGGGCATCCGTTCTGGCATCATCCGGCCATCTGGCTGACACCGCACATCGCCAGTCAGACGCAAACTGACAGCGCCGTCACGGCACTGCTGGAGAATCTGCGCCGCTATCAGCGCGGTGAACCGATGGTCGGCGTGATCGATCGCAACCGGGGATACTGAAATGCAACTGGAACAATTAGTCGCACTGCGACGGGATCTGCACGCCCATCCGGAGCTGGGATACCAGGAAACCCGCACCAGTGACATCGTGGCGCGGGTCCTCGCAGAGCAGGGTATTGAGGTGCATCGTGGCCTCGGCGGCACCGGCGTGGTTGGGGTGTTGCAACGTGGATCGGGATCACGGGTGATTGGCTTGCGGGCCGATATGGATGCGCTACCGATGCAGGATAACGGCAGCCAGCCGTGGAAAAGTACCCACGATGGCATCTGCCATGCCTGTGGCCATGATGGACACACGGTGATGCTATTGGGGGCGGCCATCCAACTGGCGCAACAGCCGGATTTCGCCGGCACGCTGGTGTTTATCTTCCAGCCTGCGGAAGAGGGACTGGCCGGGGCCAAAGCGATGATTGATGACGGCCTGTTCAGCCGCTTTCCTTGTGATGCGGTGTATGCGCTGCACAATTGGCCAGAACTGCCGCTGGGTGAGGTGCAGACCCGTCCGGGGCCGATTATGGCAGCGGCAGATCGTTTTGATATCACCGTGCAAGGTGGCGGCGGCCATGCTGCCCAGCCGCATCTGACACGTGACACGTTGCTGGCGACCAGTGAACTGGTGGTGGCGCTTAACACCCTGGTGGCGCGCGCCCTGGACCCCTGTGAACCGGCGCTGCTGAGCGTAACGCGGATGCAGGGCGGTTTCTCGCACAACATGATCCCGGCGGAAGCCAGCATTACCGGCACCGTCCGTACCTTCAGCCCGACAGCGCAGGACATTATCGAAACACGGCTGCGCGCAATGGCGCAGCACGTCACCGCCGCGCACGGTTTGCATGCTGAGGTCAACTATCTGCGTTATTACCCGGCGACGGTGAACAGCGCGCCCGAAGCGCAGCTCGCACTGGCGGCGGTGCAACAGGCGGGGATGACGGCACAGCAAGCCAGACAACCGGCACTCACCTCGGAAGATTTCGCCTTTATGTTGCAGGCGAAACCGGGGGCTTATCTGTGGATTGGTTCCGCGCCGAGTCAGCCGCTGCACCATTCCGCCTACGACTTTAATGATGGACTGATCCCGCATGGCATTCAGGCGTTAACCGCCATTGCCCGCCATGCGCTGAGTACAGAATTTCCCTGCTGAATGGCAGACGATTTTGACAGGAAATGCCGCTGCCCCGGCAATTACGGCAGCGTGAGAAACCAACGGGTTGCGATACTTGAGCCAACAGAACGTTACGTGGATGAGGGTTAAAAATGCAGAATGTCATGGCGGAACAGCAAACATATTCCGATAACAGCCTGTTACTGGATGCACGTGAGCAGCATGTGCCGCGTGGCGTGGTCACCGCACATCCGCTGGTGATCGAACGGGCGAAAGGTAGCGAGGTATGGGATGTTGAGGGGAACCGTTACCTCGATTTCGTTGGTGGTATCGGCGTGTTGAACGTCGGCCATAACCATCCGGCCGTGGTGAATGCGGTCACCAAACAGCTCGGTCTGGTTTCGCATGCCTGTTTCCAGGTGGTGGCGTATCCGGGGTATATCGAACTGGCGCAGCGCCTGAACCAACTGGTCGGCAATGGTCAGCCATTTAAGAGCGTGTTTTTCACCAGCGGTGCGGAAGCGGTAGAAAATGCGGTGAAAATCGCCCGCGCACATACGCAGCGCTCTGGCATCATCGCCTTTGATGGCGCATTTCATGGCCGCACCTTGCTGGGTTGTACCCTGACCGGTATGAGTCAGCCATATAAACAGAATTTCGGCCCCTTCCCGGGCGAAGTGTATCGCCTGCCGTTCCCCAACGCATTTTACGGCGTGAGCGATGACGACTGTCTGCAAGCGCTGGACCAGTTGTTCGCGGTGCAGATTGCACCGGAACGTGTAGCGGCGATTATCATTGAACCGGTGCAGGGCGATGGCGGTTTCCTGCCAGCAGGGGCTAATTTTATGCAGGCGCTGCGCCGGGTCACGGAAAAACACGGCATTCTGTTGATCTGTGATGAAGTGCAGACCGGTTTTGGTCGCACCGGTAAAATGTTCGCTTTCCAGCATTCGGAGATTACCCCGGACCTGATCACCGTGGCAAAAAGCCTCGGCGGCGGCTTGCCGATTTCTGGTGTGGTGGGGAAAGCGGCGATCATGGACGCGCCATTACCTGGCGGGCTGGGCGGCACTTACGGTGGCAATGCGCTGGGCTGTGCGGCAGCGCTGGCGGTGCTCGACCTGATGGAACACGACAACCTGCTGGCGCGCAGCAATCAGCTGGGCGAGAAACTCAATGCGCACCTGCATCAACTGGCGGAAAAATACGCCTGCATCGGTGATGTGCGTGGCGTGGGCTTTATGCAGGCGGTAGAAATCATCGATTTTGAGACCAAACGTCCTGATGCGGCGATGACGCAAAAGATCCTCGATTGCGCCTGTCAGGAAGGCCTGCTGTTGATCAAATGTGGTCTGCACCGCAGTACCATCCGCTTCCTGGCACCGCTGGTTACCACCGATTCACAGCTGGAAGAAGCGCTGCATATCTTTGATATCGCGCTGGCACGCGCCAGTGGCCGACTCGGATAAATCCGGCTTCCTCATTGATATTGCTGGAATTATTTACAGGTTTCCCGAAAAACGTGGCATGCGTCAGTGCTGGCGCAGCCACATTAAAGCGTGATATACCATCGGGATAACCTGCACGGTTGGTCAACAATGAGGGGTGCTATGAACGGCTTAATGAAACTCGATCGCATCGATATCAATATCCTGGTGCAACTACAAAAAGATGGCCGTATCAGCAACGTCAATCTGGCCGACGCCGTTGGACTTTCCCCCAGCCCTTGCCTGCAACGGGTGAAACGTCTGGAGCAGGCTGGTTTTATCACCGGTTATGAAGCACACATCAACCTCACCAAAATTACCGACTCAGTGACGGTGTTTACCGAAGTCACCCTGTCTGGTCATCGCCGCGAAGATTTTATGAAGTTTGAAAGCGCCGTGCGCGATGTGGACGAACTGATGGAGTGCCATCTGATTACCGGCGGTTATGACTATTTGCTGCGTTTTATTACCCGCAGCATTGAACATTACCAGGAAGTGATTGAGAAGATGCTGGATGCACAAATCGGCATCGATAAGTATTTCAGTTATATCGTGATTAAGTCACCGATTATGAAGAGTAGCGTGCCGTTGAGGTCGCTGATTGCGAAGCAGAATTCGGTGGAATTTGGGGTGTGATTCCGCTTTATAGCGGGCAGTTGCACTGAGCTTATTTCGTTCGCCACAGGTGTGATTTCGTTCGCACTGAGCGGGTTTCGTTCGCCTCAGGCTGATGCAGTTTCAGCTCGCCGGTGCGGCGACCGAGCAAAGGGTGCCTGGCCGCACCCTTTGCAATCCCGGGCCTCGCGCCAGCCTCCCTCGCCGCTACGCGGTGTTTTTTGCGCGATAAATCGCGCCGCTACAACTGCCGACGGACCGGCGGCGATTCGCTCCTGCTCAACGCCGCCTTTCGCCGCATCCATGCGGCTCATCCTGGCAGCCTTCATTCGCTCAGCGAGTCCGGATGGCGCCCCACCCACCGCTGCACGCTTTTTATTTATCTGTTTTTTTCTTCTCGCTTTTGATTTTTATTTTTAGCTTTTTGTTTTTTCCTGCGGTCTTTCAGGTGGTGGGGTGGGCGGCATCCACAGCGCCGAGCGCAGAGGGAAGGCCAGGGCGAGCCGCATGGATGCGGCGAGAGAGCGGAATGAGCCATGGATGGCGAATCCGCGCGGTCCGTGCGGCCTGAGTGATAAGCGAGGGAACAGCGCGTAGCGCTGCGCGAGGACGCCGCAGGGCGCGGATTGTTAAGGCCCGCGCCTTCGGGCCTTAACCCGTCCGCCTGCACGTTACAACTGAAACTCCCCAATGCCTGGCGGGCGGAACCTTCTCAGAGCCAGCGGGCCAAACCTTCCCGGTGTCAACCCGCTGCCGCCAGCGCCCGGCGAGCGCCTCTCGCCACCGCCCCAACCCGGTCTGGATCCCACCCCCACAGCATAAAATTTCTCCACCGCCCAAAATTCCCTTTATCTTAGCTGTTCAGGCTTCGGCTTCAGCCGCTACGCTTGCTCATCCACCCTTACACTCAATTTATCCCTTTACAAGGAGTTGCCATGACCGCTTTAACCCTTGCCGATCATCTGTGGCAGCGCGATGACTTCATCATCTCTACCGAACGTCAGCGCCTTGATGTTGACTGGATTCATTATCAACTGGCCGAACGTTCTTACTGGGCCAAGGGCCAACCACGCGCGAAAACCGAGCGTGCTATCGCGGGGTCACTGCCGTTTGGTTTGTACCAACAGAATCAGCAAATCGGGTTTGCCCGGCTGATCACTGACTACACCCGATTTGGCTGGCTGTGTGATGTGATCATCGATGAAAACTGGCGTGGTCACGGTCTTGGCAGTTGGCTGGCAACCTGTGTGCGGGCGCACCCGGAATTGCTAACCGTACACCGCTGGATGCTTTCGACCAATGATGCCCATCAGCTGTATCAGCGCCTTGGCTGGCGCGTGGTGCAGGACCCGCACAAGCTGATGGAATTTCCTCTCTCCTGATAACGGATAAAAACCATGTATCGTGTTGGCGTAGATATTGGCGGCTCCTTCACTGATTTTGCCGTCCTGAATGAGCAAACCAATCAGATTCACACCTTAAAAGTCCTCTCAAGGCCGGATCAGCCCGGCAGTGAGATTCTTACCGGATTGGCACAGTTGGAGCAGCGTGACGGTATCGCGCCGCAGCACATCGATTACTTTACGCACGGCACCACGGTGGGCATCAACGCGGTGATCCAACGGCGCGGAGTCAAACTGGCGCTGTTTGCCACGGACGGGTTTTGCGATGTGCTGGAACTGGCGCGGCTGAAGATTCCGCACATCCACGATCTGTTCTCACGCCGACCCGCCCCGTTGATTTCCCGTGACCGGGTTTTCGCCATCAAAGAACGTACCGACCGCCACGGCGAGGTGTTGCAGGCAGTGGATCGCCAAACGGTACTTGAGGCGATCGCCGGGGCGAAAGCGGCGGGGTGCCAGGGGATTGTGGTGGCGTTGCTGCACAGCTATCGCAACCGCCACAATGAAGCCGCCGTCAAAGCCATTATCAATGAACAGGCACCGGAACTCCTGACCTCCTGTTCGGCCGATATCTGGCCCATTATCCGCGAGTATGAACGCACCATCACCGCCACCATCAATGCTTATGTGCAACCCATGGTGATCAACTACCTCGAATCCTTTGAACGTGCGCTGAAAACCATGGGTGTGGTGCCGCCGCCGCGCATCACTAAATCCAACGGTGGGGTGATGGGGGTGGAGCAGGCGAAAAGCGAGTGCGTGCAGATGGTGCTGTCCGGTACCGCCTCCGGCGTGATCGGTGCCAGCTTCCTCGCCAGCGCCTGTGGATTCGACAAAATCCTCAGTCTGGATATTGGCGGTACCAGCGCTGATGTGGCGGTGATTATCGATGGCCAGGTGGCGCAGGGGAACGGCGAAATCATCGGTGATTTTCCTATCTATATCCCGTCCGTGGCGGTGACGTCCGTGGGACAGGGCGGCGGTTCGCTGGCATGGATCGATAATCAGGGCGTACTGCAAATGGGGCCGGACAGCGCGGGTTCACTGCCGGGGCCGGTCTGTTTCCAACGCGGCGGGACGCAACCAACCGCCACCGATGCCTTTGCCGCCTGCGGCATGATCGGCCACGGCGATTTGGGCTATAACGCGGTACAGGTCGATGTTGCTGCGGCGCGTGCGGCGTGGCAGCCACTGGCGAATAAGCTCAATATTTCCGTGGAGGAGACGGCGGAAACCGCCATCGAACTGGCGATCTCCAGCATGTACAGCGATACCAGCGGTTTGTTGTCGCGTTTTGGTCTCGATCCGCGTGAATTCTGGTTCCTCGCGTTTGGTGGTGCGGGTCCGATGATGGGCTGCTTCCTTGCGCGTGAATTGAATATGAAAGGGGTCATCGTGCCGCCGACGCCAGGGGTGTTATCGGCGCTGGGTGGCCTGGTGGCGGATATCCGTAACGACTTTATCCGCACCCTCTACAGCGACCTCGATAGCTCGCTGGCGGATAAACTGGCGACCGAAGCCGACGCGTTAAGTCAGCGCGCATGCGGCTGGCTCAGTGAGCAACACGGAGCCGGGATGCCATTCACCCTGCACTACAGCGCGGATATGCGCTATCGCGGGCAATCGTTCGAAATTGAGGTAGCGCTGGAGGCGTCCTGGCTGACCCAGGCCAACGTCAAAGCTCTGCATGATGCCTTTGACCGTCAGCATCAGCAGCTGTTTGGTCATTGTGATGCCAGTGCACCGGTGCAGATTATTAACCTGCGTCTGGTCATTGCCTCACCGACACCCAAGCCGACGCTGAATCGACTGGCCGCTGCTGAGGGGCCGGTGGCGGTGGCGAAGCAGGTCAGTGCCTGGATCGATGGCGCACAGCATCAGGTCGATGTGGTGCTACGTGCCAGCCTGGGGGCAGGCCATCAGCTATCTGGCCCGGTGATCATCGCGCAGGACGACTGCACGACCTGCGTGCCGCCGCAGATGCAGGTCCGGGTGGATGAATTTGGCAATTTATTGATTACCCCGCTGGAGGTGAACTGAGATGGCGATTGACGGACGTAACCTGCAAATCCTCGCTAACTACTGTGCAGCAGCGGCTGATGCAATGGCGTTCACCCTGATGCGCACGGCGCACTCCACCTTTGTCAAAGAAACCGAAGATTTCTCCTGCCAGATTGTCAGCCGCGATGGGCTGGCGTTTGCCTCGCCGCGTAGCTTCGGTGCCCCCTGGTACAGCGGCATTGATTATGCCCCGGTGCTGGCGTTGATCGACCACTACGACGAGGGGGATATCTGCATTACCAACGATTCCTACGCTGGCAACGTTGCCACCCACTCGCCGGATATCCATATCTGGAAGCCGGTGTTTCATCAGGGCGCTATCGTCTGCTTTGTCGTCGGGCATATCCACAACACCGATGTTGGCGGAGCCGTGCCCGCGTCGCTGTCGCGTTCCCTGACCGACATCGTGCAGGAAGGCATCCGTATTCCACCGCTGAAAATCGTGCGTAATGGCGAACTGAATGAAGAAGTGGCGCGTATTATGCGCCTTAACGTGCGCGTGCCGGATCAAAACTGGGGGGATTTCAAAGCACAACTCGCCTCCGTCAACGTTGGGGAGCGTAAAATCCACGAGATCATTGCCCGCTTTGGCGTCGAGGATTTTCTTCAGGGCATCGAAGGCATTCTTGATTACGCCGAGCGGCAGGCGCGCAGCATTATCGCCACCATTCCCGACGGTGAATATTTCTATGCTGACTTTGCTGATGAAGACGGCGACGGCGGCTACCCGTGTCGCGTGGCGATCACCCTGCGCGTGCAGGGAGAGACGCTGGAGCTGGATTACACCGGCAGCGACCCACAGCTGGCTTCTTCGTTGAATATGCCAACCGGCGGACGTGAGCGTCACCCGCTGGCGCTGGTCGGCGTCACTTATGTGCTCTCGACACTGGATCGTAACCTGCTGCTCAATGCCGGTACGCTGCGCCCGACGCGTGCCATACTGCCGCCGGGGACGGTGATGAACTGTGAAGCGCCAGCGGCGGTCGGGATGCGCTCGCTGACCTGCGCACTATCGCAGATTGCTACCATTGGCGTGTTTTCACAGGCGATACCGGATCGCCTGCCTGCCAACTCGCCGGGCGGTAACTCGATCATGAATATCCGCACCAGCGATGCCGCCAATCGTAGCGTGGTGGCGTCACTCGGGCCGGTGGGCGGTGGTGCGGGCGGCACGCCGCGCCATGATGGTCCGGATGGGTCCGGGGGGCTATCGGCCTTTCTGAAAAATACGCCGATTGAGATAAACGAAGCAGAAGTGCCGATCCATTTCCATCGCTACGGCCTGACGGCTGACAGCGCCGGGGCCGGACGTTTTCGCGGCGGGCTGGCTACCGAGATGGTGTTCGAGATCTTCGCACCGGATACGCTGGTCACTGCGCGCAACCGCAACCGTTCGGTGTTTGCCTCGGCAGGGGTGTTGGGCGGGCTGCCTGGTGGTTTGTCTCATTTCCGCACCCTGCGTGACGGCGAGGTGATCGAGCATGGCAATACTGATGTGATCCGCTGCCAGCCGGGCGACATTGTTGAAGTGCGTGGTCCGGGAGCGGGAGGGTATGGCCTGCCGGTGCAGCGGGATGAACAGGCGGTACTCAACGATGTGCGCTGTGGCTTTGTCAGTCACGCGGCTGCCCGCGCCGCCTATGGCGTGGTGATTGTCGATAACCAGATTGATCACGCGGCTACCGCACGCTTGCGTAGTGAAATGGGTCAGCAGGCCAGCGCGCACTTTGATCACGGCGCCGCGCGCGATGCTTTTGAAGCGCTGTGGACGCCAGAACGTTATCAACTGTTGACCACGTTTTTGGCCGCTGCGCCGGTTGGCTGGCGTCATTTTCTTAAGCAGCAAGTGTTCAAAGCGGTGGCGGCAGGGGCAGCCACCGACATCGCGCCACAGATGCACGCCATCTTTGCCAATTTACGTCAGCGCTATCCGGCGATGAAGGTGTGATGGCGCACAACGCGCTAAATCCTTTATGGCGTTCCTGCCAGGCTTAGTCTCTTTGCCCGATGGCATCGTCATCGGGCTTGGCTCATTTCAGGAGAGTCTCAGCATGGCAACAGCAAAACGTCCGGTATGGTTTATTTCCGGCTGCTCCACGGGCTTTGGCCGGGAACTGGCGCAGCAGGCGATTGCAAGAGGATTCAACACCGTGGTAACGGCGCGCGATCCGGCAAAAGTGCAGGATTTGGTCGAGGGCCACAGCAACGCCCTGGCGCTGGCGTTAGATGTGACACAGCAGGCAAGCATTGATGCTGCGGTAGGTAAGGCACTGGCGACCTTTGGTACCCTCGATGTGCTGGTAAATAACGCGGGTTATGGCTATCAAAGCTCGGTCGAAGAGGGCGAGGAGCAGGAAATCCGCGCGCAGTTTGATGCCAACGTGTTCGGCCTGTTCGCCCTGACGCGAGCCGTTCTGCCCACGATGCGCAAAGCGCGCAGCGGCCATATTATCAACATTACCTCCGTGGCCGGATTTATCGGCTTTGCCAGCTCCGGTTATTACTCTGCCAGTAAACACGCGGTGGAAGGCTGGTCCGATTCGCTGGCGCTGGAAACTGCCCCTCTGGGCATCCACGTCACCTGCGTTGAACCCGGACCGTTCCGCACCGACTGGGCAGGTCGTTCGCTGCATCAGACGCCAAGTAAATTGCCGGAATACGCCGACACGGCGGCAGCACGGATGAAGGCCACCTCTGAATACAGCGGCACCCAGGCGGGTGACCCGGCCCGCGCCGCCAGTGCGATGATCGCCATCACTGAAAACGCCAACCCACCGCGCCATCTGGTGATGGGGGCGTGGGGTTATGACGCAGTGACCAATAAATTAAAAGAGCGGCTGGCGCAGATTGAGGCGTGGAAGCAGACGTCGATTGATACCGATTTCCCGCAATAAGATTAAGACGCGCGAAAAATCGCGCCGCTACAGTACACGTATCCGTAGCGGCGCGATTTTTCGCGCAATGTTTTAAACCATCCTTTCCAGCTCCTCAAACGGCACCGCCTGGCTAAACAAATACCCCTGCAACTGGTTGCAGCCAGCGTCGGCAAGGGCGCTCATCTGACCTTCGGTTTCCACCCCTTCGGCGGTCACCATCAGTCCCATGGCGTGGCCCAACCGCACCACCGATTCAATGATGGCCGCTGAATTCTGCGCCACCCCTAACGATTGGGTAAACGAACGGTCGATTTTGATTTTGTCGACCGGGAAGGTACTGAGGTAGTTGAGGCTGGAATAGCCGGTGCCAAAATCATCCAACGCAATGCGGAAACCGGCGCTGCGTAACGCGATGATGTTATTACGCGCTTCATGCTCATCTTCAATCAATACGCCTTCGGTAATTTCCAGCTCCAGGCGTTGGGGGTCGGCCCCTTCGGACTGCACAATTTCAATCATACGCTCGACAAAACCGCTGGCGCGAAACTGCACCGGTGAGACGTTAACCGCCACAATCAACTGCGGCAGGCGCAACGAGGTTTTACAGGCCTCGCGCAGCACCCATTCCCCCAGCGGGATGATCAGCCCGGTTTCTTCGGCGATAGCGATAAATTCGCCCGGCGGCACTTCGCCCCGCTCCGGGTGTTGCCAGCGTAACAGCGCTTCGACACCATCGACGCGCTGGCCGCTGATCTCCATCAACGGCTGATACCACACCGCCAGTCCGTCAAAATGCAGCAGCGCCTGGCGTAGATCGGCGGCAATTTGCTGGCGGGTACGCAGTGACTCGTCCATCACCCGTTCAAACTGACGAAACTGACCGCGTCCGCTATTTTTCGCTTCGTACAGGGCGATATCGGCTTTGCGCATTAACTCCTGACGATCCAGTCCATCCTTGGGTGCCAGCGCCAGGCCGATGCTGGCACCAATCCAGGCTTCACTGCCAAACAACTGATAAGGCTCGCTGAGGGCGCTGATGATGCGTTTTGCCAGCGACTGGACTTGCCCAATATTGTCTACATCTGGCATCACGATAATAAATTCGTCACCACCAATGCGGCCCACGGTATCACTGGCGCGCACGATACTGGTTAAGCGGTGCCCGACCTGAATAATCAGTTCATCTCCGGCATGGTGACCATAGGTATCATTGATGGTCTTGAAACGATCGAGGTCGATAAGCAGTAAGGCAACGCGGTGGTCATAGCGGGCGGCCATCGCTAGCGCCTGGGAAAGGCGATCCTCCACCATTGAACGATTAGGCAGACCGGTCAACACATCGTGAAATGCCAGATGTTGCGCCTGCGCTTCGCTGGCTCCCAGCCTGAGCAGCGACTGGGACAGACTGAGCGACGAGGTCCAGATACGTCGGACCATAAACAGGCACACCAGGGTAATCATCACCACCGACAACAGGGTAGAAGGGCCGATGGTGCGCAACATCTGTGCGCCAGGCCGATCCGGCTCCCAGCTGATATACCCCACCGGTTCGCCCTGTTGTGAGTTGAGCAGATAATGTGCCTTGTTATTCGGCTGCGGCGCGTTGCCGCTGAAATGTAGTTGACGCAGTTGGCTGCGATTCGCTAACCCGTACAGATAGTGGTCGTCGAGATATTTAACGCTGACCAGCCGATAGCGTCCCGGCTGATGGGCATCTCCGTTGATATCTCCCACCGCCAGCGAAGCGGCACGATCGCCAATACGCACAAAATCGGCCCGGTCCTCAGGCGGGTGGTTACTGTCGCTGGCGTTTAGCAGTGCGCTGTTCAACATCGCCTGCACCTGCGGCTCCACATGACGATCCGGCATCCACTGGCCGTTGCGCCACACGTCCACCAGTTGATTATCGCGCCCCAATATCAGCACCAGTTCATGATCGAACATTTGATATAACCAACTGCCGACATTCTCATCCAGCCAACGTTGGTCGGGTTGCGGCAAATCCAGTTGGCTGGCTAACGGTGCCCACCGTGTCAGGCTGCGCAGTTGACGCAGGTGCTCCGTCAGGCTTTGTTCGAAGGAGGCCTCAATCATCCGTTGCTGCTGTTCTTGTGCTTCGTTATTGGTCAGCCGGGTACCCCAAAACAGGCCCGCACCCGCACCGGCAAAGGTCAGCAACAGAATGGCCGTTAACGGCAAAATCACTTCACGCACAAAATTGCGGCGGAAACCGTCTGACAGTTTGATTGTATTAATCATTTTAAAAGTCGCGTAACAAGGAGGGATCATGATTTAAGTTAGCAGAAGTCTGAAAAGCTGCATTACGCAAGGGAAGCGTTAATGTTGTGAAAAAGGCAGAAAAATTGTTGAGCGCCGTCACAAAGGAAACAGTTAAAAATTTTTTATTAAAACACCTGCTATGGCAGTCACGTTTTGCTGCCCAAAAGCAAATTCATCAGCACGTCATTGAGCCGTCACGGCTTTGTCATTTGCCTCAGCCAAGGTAGTCGCCATCCCGCAGCGCCTCTTGCTGCGTTTCCTCAACACTCGCCAGCGAGGTATTGATGGTGATGGAGATATCCAGACATCCGACCACTGTGTATCAGGCAGTCGCCGCTCAACTGGAGCAGGCGTTGCAGCAACAATATCGCTGCGGCGATTACTTGCCTTCCGAACAACAGCTGGCCGCACATTATGAAGTCAACCGCCACACGCTGCGTCGCGCAGTGGACGAACTGGTGAATAAAGGGTTGCTGCAACGGCGTCATGGCGTGGGCATCCTGGTACTGATGCGTCCTTACGACTACCCGTTGCATGCACAGGCACGCTTCAGTCAGAACCTGCTGGAGCAGGGCAGCCATCCTACCAGCGAACGTCTGTTGGCGGTGCTGCGCCCGGCCAGCCACGATGTGGCAACCGCGCTTGGCGTCAATGAAGGCGACAACGTGATCCACCTGCGAACTCTGCGTCGCGTCAATGGTGTGCCGGTCTGCGTGATTAATCACTATCTGTCCGAACTGAGCTGGTGGCCCGCGTTACAGCAGTTCCACAGCGGATCGCTGCATGACCACCTGCAACAGCATCTCGGATTGCAACTGACCCGTTCACAAACCCGTATCAGCACCCGCCGTGCACAGGCCAAAGAGTGTCAACAACTGGAGATTGCCTTGCAGTCGCCGGTGTTGTGCGTGCGCACCCTGAACAAAAACAGCGACGGTCAGGTGGCGGAGTACTCCGTCAGCCTGACGCGTGGCGACATGATTGAACTGACTCTGGAGCACTAATGAAACAACCAACAGCCCGCCAGAACTGGCTCTCGGTGCTGGCCCACAGTGATGCCAGCGTGCTGGAAGCGCACTGGCAGCCGCTGCGTCTCGCCCCGAGTTTTGAATGCGTCCGTCCGGCAGAAACCGGTCTGACCCGTTTGCAGGCCCGCATGGGTGGCAGCGGCAAACGCTTCGTGATGGGCGATGCCACGGTGACGCGCGCGGTGGTGAAGCTGCACGATGGCACCCTTGGATTTAGCTATGTGCTGGGCCGTGACAAAGCCCATGCCGAGCGCTGCGCATTGATCGATGCCTTATTACAGCAGCCGGAAACCCAGGCGCTGATTGAAGAAAAAGTGATTGCCCCGCTGGCGGCCCTGCGTGAAGAACAGCGTCAGCTGCGCGCACGTGAAATCGCCAGCTCCAAAGTGGATTTCTTTACGCTGGTTCGCGGAGATAACTGATGACATTACTGGCAAGTTTTAACCATCCGGTGGCAGACGCTCAGCGCGCTTTTCGCCGCATTCTGAAAGCGATGAGCGAGCCGGGTGTGATGGTGGCCTTACCGCTGACGCAGGGCTGGGGCGATCTGTCACCGGCGGCAACGGCAGTGCTGCTGACGCTGGTCGACCAGGAGAGTGCATTGTGGCTGGATGGCAAGGTAGATAATGAACTGCTGCGCAATAACCTGCGTTTTCATACCGGTGTGCCGATTGTCAGCGAGCGCGATGCGCCTTTTGCCCTGACCCATGCCAGTGCCAATCCCGATCCGGCTCAGTTCGCCGCCGGAGACAATCTGTCCCCTGAAAAAAGCACCACGCTGATTGTGGAAGTCCCGGCGCTGAATGGCGGCCTGACGCTACGCCTCTCCGGCCCTGGCCTGCGTGAATCGCGCGCCATTGCGCCGCAATTGCCGGAAGCGATCCTGCATTACCTGCGCGAACGTCCACATCCGTTCCCGCAGGGCGTCGATCTGATCTTCACCTGCGGCGAAGCGATGATGGCACTGCCGCGTACCACCGATGTGGAGGTGTGCTGATGTACGTGGCGGTGAAAGGGGGCGAAAAGGCGATTGCCAGCGCCCATGAACTTCAGGCCGACCTGCGACGTGGCGATCGCGCACTGGCAGAACTGCATTGTGACCAGCTGGCCGCGCAGCTCGGTCTGGCGGTGGACCGCGTGATGACCGAAGGTGGCATCTATGATCCCCAGCTGGCGGCGCTGGCGATCAAACAGGCCAGCGGCGATTTAGTCGAAGCGATTTTCCTGCTCCGCGCCTATCGCACCACGCTGCCACGTCTGGCTGACAGTCTGGCGCTGGCTACGGACGCCATGCGTATCGAACGCCGCATCTCCGCGGTGTACAAAGATCTGCCAGGCGGCCAGGTGCTTGGCCCGACCTATGACTATAGCCATCGTCTGCTGGATTTTACCCTGCTGGCAAATGGTGAAACCCCGACGGCACCGCGTGATGATCAGGCGCTACCTGAGCATTGCCCGCACATGTTCAGCATGATGACGGCGGAAGGGCTGGCGGCGCACGAAGTGGATGATGGCAGCGAGCCCTGCGATATCACCCGTGAACCACCGACCTTCCCGGCATCACGTGCGGCACGCCTGCAACAACTGGTACGCGGTGACGAAGGCTTCTTGCTGGCGCTTGGCTATTCTACCCAGCGTGGCTATGGCCGTAACCACCCGTTCGCCGGTGAGATCCGCACCGGTTATCTCAGCGTTTCCATCTGCCCGGAGGAACTGGGCTTTGAGATTGAGATCGGGGAAATCCTGCTAACCGAGTGCGAGATGGTCAACGGCTTTACCACCCAGGGCGACAGCGCACCGCACTTCACCCGTGGCTACGGCCTGGTGTTTGGCCGTGCCGAACGCAAGGCGATGGCGATGGCGCTGGTGGATCGTGCGCTACAAACCCGTGAGTACCAGGAGCGCATCACCAGCCCGGCACAGGACGAAGAGTTTGTGCTGGCCCATGCCGACAATGTGGAAGCCGCAGGCTTTGTTTCGCACCTGAAGTTGCCGCACTACGTCGATTTTCAGGCGGAGCTGGAGTTGCTCAAGCGGCTGCGCCAACAGTATCAGGAGCAGAATGATGAGTGAACTGAGCGGCTATAACAGCGGCTATCTGGATGAGCAGACCAAACGCACTATCCGCCGCGCCATCCTGAAAGCGGTGGCGATCCCAGGTTATCAGGTGCCCTTTGCCGGGCGCGAAATGCCGATGCCTTACGGCTGGGGCACGGGCGGCATTCAGATCACCGCCAGCATCATTGGCGATCAGGATGTGCTGAAGGTGATTGACCAGGGGGCCGACGATACCACCAACGCGGTATCGATTCGTCGCTTCTTCCAGCGGGTCAGCGGTGCGGCCACCACGGAGCGCACCCATGATGCGACCCTAATTCAGACGCGTCACCGCATCCCGGAGACGCCTCTGGAGGAAGATCAAATCCTGATTTTCCAGGTGCCGATCCCCGAGCCACTGCGCTTTATCGAACCGCGTGAAACCGAGACCCGTACCATGCATGCGTTGGAGGAGTACGGCATCATGCAGGTCAAACTGTATGAGGATATCGCCCGCTACGGCCATATCGCCACCACCTACGCATACCCGGTGAAGGTCAACGATCGCTACGTGATGGACCCGTCGCCGATCCCCAAATTCGACAACCCCAAGATGCATATGATGCCAGCACTGCAACTGTTTGGTGCCGGGCGTGAGAAACGCATCTATGCGCTGCCGCCGTATACCAAAGTGGAAAGCCTCGACTTCGACGATCATCCGTTCAGCGTGCAACAGTGGGATCAACCCTGTGCGCTGTGCGGTTCCCGCCACAGCTACCTTGATGAGGTGGTGATGGATGATGCCGGTACGCGCATGTTCGTCTGCTCCGATACCGATTTTTGCCACCAGCAGCAGGAACAACAGCATGCACAGTGAACAGCCGCTGCTTGCGGTCAATAACCTTACCCACCTCTATGCACCCGGCAAGGGGTTTGAAGAGGTGAGTTTTGAACTCTATCCCGGCGAAGTGCTGGGGATTGTGGGCGAATCCGGTTCCGGTAAAACCACCTTGCTGCGCAGCCTGTCAGCCCGCCTGGCACCGCAGCAGGGCAACATTATCTATCGCGATCAGGATCTGTATCAGTTAAGCGAGAGCGAGCGACGCCGTCTGTTACGCACCGAATGGGGGGTGGTACATCAACATCCCCTTGATGGCCTGCGCCCGCAGGTGACGGCGGGGGGCAATATCGGCGAGCGGCTGATGGCGGTCGGCCAGCGCCACTACGGCAACATTCGTGCTGAAGCGATGCGCTGGTTGCAGGATGTGGAGATCCCGGCTGGGCGTATTGATGACCTGCCGACCACCTTCTCCGGCGGGATGCAACAGCGCTTGCAGATTGCGCGCAACCTGGTGACGCAGCCGACGCTGGTGTTTATGGATGAACCGACCGGCGGGCTGGATGTGTCGGTGCAGGCACGTCTGCTTGACCTGCTGCGCACGCTGGTACGCGAACTCAATCTGGCGGTGGTGATCGTGACCCATGATCTCGGCGTGGCGCGGTTGCTGGCGCATCGTCTGCTGGTGATGAAACAGGGCAGGGTGGTGGAAAGTGGCCTCACCGATCGGGTGCTGGACGATCCACACCATCCTTATACCCAACTGCTGGTCTCTTCGGTGCTCAATTAATGGCGGAGTTAACCATGAATACGCAACTGCGCGTGGAGAAGCTGTGTAAGACCTTTGTGCTGCATAACCAGAGCGGCGTGGCGCTGCCGGTGTTGCATGATGCCAACCTTGAGGTTAACGCCGGGGAGTGTGTGGTGCTGCATGGCCGCTCCGGTAGCGGAAAATCAACGCTGTTACGGGCGCTGTACGGCAACTATCAGGCCAACAGCGGCCATATCTGGCTGCAACACGAGGGGGCGTGGATCGATATGGCTCAGGCTCCGGCACGCCAGATCCTTGCCATTCGCCGCGATACCGTCGGCTGGGTCAGCCAGTTTTTGCGCGTCATCCCGCGGGTACCGACGCTGGAAATCGTGATGCAGCCACTGCTGGAGCGCGGCGTGGAACGCGCCTTCTGCGAAAAGCGCGCCAAAGAGTTGCTGACACGTCTGCATGTGCCGCAACGGTTGTGGTCGCTGGCACCCTCCACGTTTTCTGGCGGGGAGCAACAACGCGTCAATATCGCGCGTGGCTTTATCGCCGACTATCCGGTGCTGCTGCTGGATGAACCGACCGCCTCGCTGGACAGCGCCAACAGTGCTGCCGTGGTGGAACTGATTGAACAGGCACGGGCGCGTGGCGCGGCCATCGTGGGTATTTTTCATGACGAAGCGGTGCGCAGCCGGGTGGCCGATCGCTTGCACGTCATGCAGCCGGTACAAACAGGAGTAGAAGCATGATCGTGAATAATGTCCGACTGGTACTGGAAGATGAACTGGTGTCGGGATCGCTCGAAATTCGAGATGGGCGTATCGCCAGCTTTAGCGACAGCAACAGCCAGCAGCCCGGCGCGTTGGATGGCGAGCAGGCATATTTGTTGCCGGGGCTGGTGGAACTGCACACCGACAACCTCGATAAATTCTTTACGCCGCGTCCGAAAGTGGACTGGCCAGCCCATTCAGCGATGAGCAGCCATGACGCGCTGATGGTCGCCAGCGGCATCACCACGGTGCTGGATGCGATTGGCGTCGGCGACGTGCGTGACGGCGGGCATCGCCTCGATAACCTCAACAAAATGATCGATGCCATCCGCGACAGCAACCGCAAAGGGCTGAACCGCGTTGATCACCAGCTGCATCTGCGCTGTGAACTGCCTTACCACACCACGCTGTCGTTGTTTGAAGCGTTGGTCACCACGCCAGAATTGTCGCTGGTGTCACTGATGGATCACTCGCCAGGGCAGCGTCAGTACGCGTCGCTGGAGAAGTACCGTGATTACTATCAGGGCAAGTATCAGCTGAATGATCAGCAGATGGATGAGTTTGAGCGTGAGCAACTGGCGCTGGCAGCCGAATGGTCCCAACCGAACCGTAACGCGATTGCTGCCATGTGCCGGGCGCGAGGTATCCCGATTGCCAGCCATGACGATGCGACTGCCGCGCATGTTGCCGAGTCACATGAGGTCGGCAGCGCTATCGCCGAGTTCCCCACCACGCTGGAAGCGGCGGCAGCCTCGCGTGCCTGCGGGATGCAGGTCCTGATGGGCGCGCCCAATATTGTGCGTGGCGGTTCGCACTCCGGCAACGTTGCAGCCTGGGAGCTGGCGAGCGCCGGTTTGCTGGATATTCTTTCCTCCGATTACTATCCGGCCAGCCTGCTGGACGCGGTGTTCCGTTTAGTGGCAGATGAACGCAACACGCTGGATCTGCCGCAGGCGATGGCGTTGGTGACACGTAATCCGGCACATGCGATTGGTTTACGCGATCGCGGCATTATCGCTGAAGGACTGCGTGCCGATCTGGTGCTGGCGCATACCGATCACGGCCATCCGCATATCCGGCATGTCTGGTCACAGGGCAGGTTGGTGTTCTGATGGCGCGCCTGATCTGGCTGACCGGGCCATCCGGCTCGGGTAAAGACAGCCTGCTCAACGCACTGCGCGAAGCGCCGCCAGATCGGCTGGTGATCGCCCATCGCTATATTACCCGCCCGGCGGATGCGGGCGGTGAAAACCATGTGGCGCTGAGCGAGGCCGAATTCCGGCGGCGTGACGCGCTCGGGTTGTTCGCGTTGAGCTGGCAGGCGCACGGGCTGTCGTATGGCCTCGGGACGGAGATCGATCAGTGGCTGGATCGCGGGCTGAATGTGTTGGTGAACGGTTCGCGTTTGCATCTGCCGGTGGCGCAGCAGCGCTACGGCAGCCAGTTGCTGCCGCTGGTGTTGCAGGTGTCGCCGGAAATACTGGCGACGCGTTTGCGTCAGCGGGGGCGGGAAAGCGAGGCGGAGATTGCCCGACGTCTGGCGCGCGCCGCCGAACCCTTGCCTGCGCACAGCTTCCCGTTGAATAACGATGGGGCGTTGGTGGAGACGCTCGCCCAGCTGCGTGAGTGGCTGTAGCGGCGCGATTTATCGCGCGTAGTTTTTGTACTATCGTGCGGGTTTCGTTCGCCATAAGCTGATGTAGTTTCAGTTCGCCGGTGCGGCGACCGAGCAAAGGGTGCCAGGCCGGACCCTTTGCAATCCCGGGCCTCGCGCCAGCCTCCCTCGCCGCTTCGCGGTGTTTTTTGCGCGATAAATCGCGCCGCTACAACTGCCGACGGACCGGCGGCGATTCGCTCCTGCTCAACGCCGCTTTTCGCCGCATCCATGCGGCTCATCCTGGCAGCCTTCATTCGCTCAGCGAGTCCGGATGGCGCCCCACCTGCCGCTGTAGCTGCCGTTATCTTTTTGTTTGTTTCTTTTCGCTTTTTGCTTTTTTTTCTGCGGTCTTTCAGACGGTGGGGTGGGCGGCATCCGCAGCGCCGAGCGCAGAGGGAAGGCCAGGACGAGCCGCATGGATGCGGCGAGAGAGCGGAATGAGCCATGGATGGCGAATCCGCGCGGTCCGTGCGGCCTGAGTGATAAGCGAGGGAACAGCGCGAAGCGCTGCGCGAGGACGCCGCAAGGCGCGGATTGCAAAGGTCCGCGCCCTCGGACCTTTGCCCGTCCGCCTGCACGTTACAACTGAAACTCCCCAATGCCTGGCGGGCGGAACCTTCTCGATGTCAGTCCGCACCAGCGAGCGGAACCTTCTCGGTGCAACCCGCTGCCGAAACATCCTCGCCGCCAAACCGCTGTCAC
Source organism: Pantoea sp. At-9b (assembly GCF_000175935.2). Lineage (NCBI taxonomy): Bacteria > Pseudomonadati > Pseudomonadota > Gammaproteobacteria > Enterobacterales > Erwiniaceae > Pantoea > Pantoea sp. At-9b. The sequence goes on along the minus strand of NC_014837.1, from coordinate 2,677,831 downwards.
CGTTTGATCATTTAGCTGTCATCAAGTCTTCATCGCCTTTGGCCGTAATAAGCGGGCAATTCACACCTCAGATGAAACGGAGCGGAATATGGCACAGGCATTACTGAAGACCGTGATCGACAATCCTTATGTTCCGCACATTCAGCAGGGCCATAAGGTGCTGTCGGTGCAGGGACTGTGCAAGGCATACGGCGAAAATCGCGTGCTGGATAATGTCAGTTTCGATCTGCATGCGGGGGAACTGGTAGCGGTGATTGGTCGCTCTGGCGCAGGCAAATCGACATTGTTACATATGCTGAACGGCACCATCAGTGCGTCCGAAGGGGCGATTATTAGCGCCGAGCAGCGCGATGTGGTGAAACTCAACAGCCGCCAGATGCGTGAATGGCGCAGCGAATGCGGCATGATCTTCCAGGACTTTTGCCTGGTACCGCGTCTCGATGTGTTGACCAACGTATTGCTTGGCCGCCTCAGCCAGACCTCAACGCTGAAATCCTTCTTCAAAGTGTTTTCCGAAACCGACCGTGCTCAGGCTATCGAACTGTTGCAGTGGATGAACATGCTGCCGCAGGCACTGCAACGTGCTGAGAACCTGTCTGGTGGCCAGATGCAGCGTGTGGCGATCTGCCGTGCGTTGATGCAGAACCCGAAAATCCTGCTGGCCGATGAGCCGGTGGCTTCACTTGATCCGAAAAACACCAAACGCATCATGGACGTGCTGCGCCAGGTCAGCGAACAGGGCATCAGCGTAATGGTGAACCTGCACTCGATTGAACTGGTGAAAAATTACTGCACCCGCGTGATCGGTATCCAGCGCGGCAAAGTGCTGTTTGACGGACATCCTTCGCAGTTGACCGACGGCCTGCTGCACGAGCTGTACGGCGACGAAATTAACCAGCTCCACTAACTCCCACGGCAAGAGAATAACCACCAATGAAACTGACTTCTTTAGCTTTACTGACTGGCGCTCTGATGGCTTTTGGCGTTAACGCAGCGGATGCACCAAAACAGCTTAACCTCGGGATTCTGGGCGGTCAGAACGCCACCCAGCAGATTGGCGACAACCAGTGCGTGAAAACCTTCTTCGACAAAGAACTGAATGTCGACACGCAACTGCGTAACTCGTCTGACTATTCAGGCGTGATTCAGGGACTGCTGGGTAACAAGATTGACCTGGTATTGAGCATGTCACCCGCTTCATATGCCTCGGTCTACCTGCAAAATCCGAAAGCCGTGGATATCGTCGGTATTGTGGTGGATGACAAAGACGGTTCGAAAGGTTACCACTCAGTGGTCATTGTGAAGGCCGACAGCCCGTACAAAAAACTGGAAGATCTGAAAGGCAAATCGTTTGGTATGGCTGACCCGGACTCCACCTCGGGCTTCCTGATGCCAAACCAGGCGTTTAAGAAAGAGTTCGGCGGTACGGTCGATGACAAATACCAGGGCACCTTCTCTAACGTGACGTTTTCTGGTGGTCACGAGCAGGACATTCTCGGCGTGCTGAATGGCCAGTTTGATGGCGCAGTGACCTGGACCTCACTGGTGGGTGATTACAACAGCGGTTACACCTCGGGTGCCTTTGGCCGTCTGATTCGTATGGACCACCCGGATCTGATGAAGCAGATTCGCATCATCTGGCAGTCGCCGCTGATCCCGAATGGCCCGATCCTGGTGAGCAACAATCTGCCCGCTGACTTTAAACAGAAAGTGGTGGATACCATCAAGAAACTGGATAAAGAAGATCATAGCTGCTTTGTTAAAGCAGTGGGCGGTGAGCAGCATATTGGTGCAGCAACTGTAGCGGATTATCAGAACATCATCGATATGAAACGTGATTTGATGAAGGGTAGTCGCGGGTAGACCTCTGCGGTTTGTGACCCTCACCCCGGCCCTCTCCCATAAGGGAGAGGGAGATGTGCAATATGCTCGATCTGTTCCCTCTCCCATAAGGGAGATGTGCCATATACTCGATCTGTTCCCTCTCCCGCTTGCGGGAGAGGGTTAGGGTGAGGGTCACAGACCGCACCTCACACCCCACACAACCACAGGACCTTCCCCTTTGACCGACTTCGAACACTACTACCAACGCATCCGACGCCAGCAAAAGCGTGACACGCTGCTGTGGTCGCTGCTGCTGGTGGCGCTGTATCTCGCTGCGGGCAATATCGCAGAATTCAACCTGGTGACGGTCTGGCAGTCGCTGCCGCATTTCTTTGACTACATCGGCGAAACCATGCCAGTGCTGCATTTGCCGCTGCTGTTTGCCGATGTCAAAACTGAAGGTTCTCTCGCTTACTGGGGCTACCGCCTGCATATCCAGCTACCGCTGATCTGGGAAACGCTGCAACTGGCGGTTTCCTCTACGCTGTTGGGGGTGGGTATCGCTGCGGTGCTGGCGTTTTTCGCCGCCGATAATACGCAGACGCCGAAGAGTGCACGCGTTGCTATCCGTGCCTTTGTCGCCTTTCTGCGCACCATGCCGGAACTGGCGTGGGCGGTGATGTTTGTCATGGCGTTTGGCATCGGCGCAATACCCGGCTTTCTCGCGCTGGCGTTGCACACGATCGGCAGCCTGACCAAATTGTTTTACGAAGCGATTGAAAGCGCCTCAGACAAACCGGTACGCGGCCTCGCTGCCTGCGGTGCCAACAAATTGCAGCGGATGCGTTTTGCCTTCTGGCCGCAGGTCAAACCGACCTTTCTCTCCTACAGCTTTATGCGTCTGGAGATCAACTTCCGCTCCTCGACCATTCTTGGTCTGGTCGGCGCGGGGGGCATCGGCCAAGAGCTGATGACCAATATCAAACTGGATCGTTACGATCAGGTCAGCATCACGCTGTTGCTGATCATTGTGGTGGTGTCGCTGCTGGATACGCTCTCCGGCTGGTTACGCCGCCGCGTGGTGGAAGGAGAACGTGCATGATTGCCCTGGCCCCGGATATCGCTAAGCTGAAGCAGCAACACCCGGCATTGTTTGCGGCGCAAAATCGCTACCTGCGCCGCATCGCGCTCATCGCGCTGGCGGTAGTGCTTTATTACGTGTTTTTCTTTGCCTTCTTTGGTATCGAATGGAGTCGCCTGCTGATTGGCTGCCAGCAGCTGGGACGTTATTTCCTGCGCATGTTTGTCTGGCAGGATTTCGCCAACTGGCCGTTTGGTTACTACCTGTCACAGATTGGCATCACGCTGGCAATTGTCTTTGCCGGAACCCTCACCGCCACATTGCTGGCATTACCGATCTCCTTCCTGGCGGCGCGTAATGTGATGCACGATCCTATCACCCGACCGATTTCGCTGCTGGTACGCCGTCTGCTGGATATATTGCGTGGCATCGATATGGCGATTTGGGGCCTGATCTTTGTGCGTGCCGTAGGAATGGGGCCGCTGGCCGGGGTACTGGCGATTGTGATGCAGGATATCGGTCTGCTCGGCAAACTCTATGCGGAAGGTCATGAAGCGGTAGAACGCTCGCCCAGCCGCGGTCTCAGTGCAGTCGGGGCCAACAGTTTGCAGAAGCATCGCTTCGGCATTTTTACCCAATCGTTCCCTACCTTTCTCGCGCTCAGTCTGTATCAGATTGAATCCAACACCCGTTCGGCGGCGGTGCTGGGTTTTGTCGGCGCGGGTGGCGTTGGCCTGGTGTATGCCGAGAACATGCGCCTGTGGAACTGGGACGTGGTGATGTTTATTACGATTATCCTCGCCGCCATCGTGATGATCATGGATGTTATCTCCAGCCGTCTGCGTAAACGCTATATCAGTGGGAAAGCGGTGCCGTTGTGGCAGCCCGCCGCGCGCGATTAAGCCGTTCACTGCGTTGCCAGGCGCGTTCCAGCGCCTGCACCAGCTGTGTTTGCTGCCAGGGCTTCGCCAGCCGCTCGCACAACGGCAACATCACCGGTGTCTGGCGCAGATCCTGCCCGCTAATCAGCAACGTGGCGAGGTGGGGATACTGCTGCTGGGCCTGACGAATCACATCGGCACCATTCAGGCTACCCGGTAGCATCAGATCGCTGATCAGCAACTCTATGTCAGGCGTCTGGCGCAGCAGCGCCAGCGCGCTTTCACCCTCGCTACACTCCAGTGTTAAATAACCCAACTGATGCAGATGTTCGCACAGTGTCTGGCGTACTGCCGGTTCATCGTCGAGCACCAATACCAGCCGATCGGCGCTGTCGCTCAGGATGGCGGGGAGGGGGGCAGGGGCAGATGGCGTCACTTCCGGCGCGCGGGGTAACAATAGGCGTACCGTGGTGCCCTGGCCGGGCGCGGTCTCCAGTTCGATCTGCCCGCCGGATTGCCGCACAAAGCCATACACCATTGACAAGCCCAGCCCGCTGCCACTGCCCAACGCTTTGGTGGTGAAGAAGGGTTCAAACACCTGGCTACGCACCTCGGCGGACATGCCGCAACCGTGATCGATCACTTCAATGCTGACGCGATCGCCTTCATCACGGTGCTGATGCCAGATGCGCAGGCGGATTGCGCCGCTCTGCTTCTCCATGGCATCTCGGGCGTTGACCACCAGATTCATCAACGCGTTTTCCAACTGTCCGGCGTCGATCCATGCGGGCCAGCCGGGGCGCGGTGCCTCGATCACCAAATGCTGGCCGGGCAGCAGTGAGTGCTGCAACAACCCTTGCAGGTTATCCACCAACTCCACCACGGACACGGCACGCGGGTAGAGCGCCTGTTTACGTGAAAAGGCCAACAGCCGCTGTGTCAGTTGCGCCGCGCGGTCAGCTGCCTGGCGGGCGCGTTCAATCCGGCTGGCAAGGGTGCCGGGCGGCAGTTGATCGACGGTCAGGGCCAGGCTGCCGATAATCACCGCCAGCAGATTATTGAAATCATGTGCCAGTCCACCGGTGAGCTGACCGACTGCTTTCATCTTCTGGCTATGCAGCAGCGCTTCCTCCAGCGCTTTGCGGGTGGTGCGTTCCAGCACGGTGTTGACCATGCCGCGCCGTGGCACTGGACTGAAGCGCAGTTCCAGAGTGCGGCCATCCGCCAGCCGCACCTCCTGCGCTTCTCCCAGCCCATGCAGTTCAATTTCCAGCCGCTTTAGCAATTGCTGGTAATGCAGGCCGCGATGCAGTTCACGGGGGGCAATCCCTAACAGCTGCGCATATTGCGCATTCCAGACCACCAGTTCGCCGCCGTTGTCGAACAGGGCAAAACCATCGCGCATCGCCAGAAAGGTCGATTCCAGTTGGTTGCTTTTCTCTTTTAACAGTCGCGACGTGTGTGCCAGCGAGGCGGTATTGCGGGCGAAGACATTGAAGGCGCGCGCCAGATCCCCCAGCTCATCGCGTCGTGTCAGTCCGGGGACGTTGACGCTTTTCTCCCCTTGTGCCAGGCGTGTCATGGCGTGGGCGATAGCAGTGAGACTGGAGCCCAGGTTGCGATAAATGTAATAACCGGCATAACCGGTGATCAGCAGAGCCAGCAACATAAACAGCACGATAAAACCGATGATGGAATCCAGCTCCTGATGCGTCGCCTGGCTACGCGCTTCATTCTGTTGCGCCACCTGTTGCACATAGTGGGTGATGTCATCATTCAGCATCGCCACCAGCGCTTTAATGCGATAGGTGGCGTAGGCAATGGCGATATCACTCTGTTCAAGTTGGCTGGCGACCGGCAGTAAACTTTGTTGGGTACTCACCAGTTGCTGCACTTTGTCGGCCAGTACACCCTGCAATGGCACGGCAGACCAGGCCGCGTTGAGTGAATTCAGTTGGCGCACCGCCGCCTGGGGCGCGGTGGATTGGATCGCGACCGTCAACAGACGCGCGGTTTGCTGGCGCAGATCGAGCGACAAGGGCTGGGTCGTCACCAGACTATGAATATGGTTGAGCAGCAACTGCGATTGCCACAGCCCACTGAGCATCACATTGCGTTGCAGATGGCGCTCGTGACCTTTTAACAACAGCTGATTGATGCTCTGTTCCAGCATCTGACTGCGTTCACGAATCCGTTGCAACAGCGCCGGTTGCTGTCCGGCCAGCGGTGCGCTGGCCAATAAATTCAGCGACTGCTGCAACGCCTGTTGGGTTTGTTGTAGCTGCGCCGATTCGCTTTGGTATTCGAGTGCGCCAACCACTTGTGACAGGCGCACCGCCGCTGTCGCCACATTGGCGGTATCACGGGCCAGTGCCAGGCTGCCGTTCATATCCGCCAGCGTTTGCGCCTGCGCCTGTTCCTGAATGTGACCGGCGTGGCGAAATCCGCTAATTGCCACCAGGCCTACCGCCAGCGTGACGCACACCACCAGCAGGTTAAACAACAGCAGGCGACCCCGTGCGCCCAGACTCCGACTCATGTTGCGCCCTCCAACCCGCTCCACTCAGCGCGAGTATAGAAGTGGGCCTGCGGCGAAATATGACAAATATAAATGGCGACTGACATTTTCCATTTATCTGTCGCTGATTAACTCGCTGCACCCTTTGCCAGCAGGAGCGCAACGATGACGGCCACACCGATTCTGGAAATGCGGGCAATCACCCGCCGCTTTGGCAGCTTTTATGCGTTGAAAGGGGTGGATCTGACGGTCTGGCCAGGCGAAGTGCATGCGCTGATGGGCGAAAATGGCGCAGGGAAAAGCACCCTGATGAAGATCCTCGCCGGGGCTTACACCGCCAGCAGCGGGGAGATTCTGATTGATGGGCAACCTTACGCGATTAAAGGGCCAAAAGAAGCCCTGGCGGCAGGCATCACCCTGATTTATCAGGAGATCAACCTGGCACCGAATCTGACGGTGGCGGAGAACATCTTCCTCGGCAGCGAAATCACCCGCGCGGGCCTGGTCAAACGTCGCCAAATGGCCGAAGAGGCGCAGCAGGTGATTGATCGCCTCGGCGCACAGTTTAACGCGACTGACCTGGTGAGCCGCCTGAGCATTGCTGAGCAGCAGCAAGTGGAGATCGCCCGGGCGCTGCATCGCAACAGCCGTATCCTGGTGATGGATGAACCGACTGCCGCGCTCTCCAATCGTGAAACCGAACAGTTGTTTGCACTGATTAAGCGTCTGCGCAGCGAAGGCATGGCGATTATCTATATCAGCCACCGCATGGCGGAGGTGTATGAACTCTCCGATCGTGTCAGCGTACTGCGCGATGGTCAGTACGTTGGCAGCCTGACGCGTGACCAACTGAACGCCAGTGAACTGGTGCGCATGATGGTCGGGCGTCCTCTCAGCGACCTGTTTAACAAAGATCGCACCATTCCCTTCGGTGCCATTCGTCTCGCGGTCAATCATCTCAGCGATGGCAAAAAAGTCTACCCCAGTAGTCTGGCGGTACGAGCCGGTGAAATTGTCGGCCTCGCCGGACTGGTAGGGGCCGGGCGCAGCGAGTTGGCCCAGCTGATTTTTGGCGTACACAAACCGAGTGGCGGGGAGATTTGGATCGATGGCGAAGAGGTGAAAATTCATTCGCCGCGTGAAGCGATTGCCCACGGCATTGGTTTTCTTACTGAAAATCGCAAAGAACAGGGGTTGTTTCTGGAGCTGGCGGCGCAGGAAAACATCGTTATGGCGACGCTGGAGCGTGATGCCAGTTACGGCCTGCTCAATCGCCGCAAGGGGCAGAAGATTGCCAGCGAGGCGATCCAGACCCTCAACATCCGGGTTCCCCATGCGCAGGTGCGCGCCGGTGGTCTCTCCGGCGGCAACCAGCAGAAGTTGCTGGTGTCACGTTGGGTGGCCATTGCGCCGCGCATCCTGATCCTCGATGAACCGACGCGTGGTGTCGACGTCGGTGCCAAGAGTGAGATCTATCGCATGATGAGCCAACTGGCGCAGCAGGGCGTGGCGATTCTGATGATCTCCAGTGAGCTGCCGGAAGTGGTGGGGATGAGCGACCGGGTTTATGTGATGCGAGAAGGCACCATTGCCGGTGAATTAAGCGGTAACGAGATCAGCCAGGAAAACATTATGACGCTGGCCACCGGCGCTCAGCCGGCCCATGTGTGAGGAGACGAGGATGACCAGTGAAACCACCCGGATGAAAAACCCAACGTTGAAACGTGCACTGATGGCGGATCTGTTGCAGACCGTTGGCATCCTGCCGATTTTGATTCTGATTGTCGCGGTGTTTGGTTTTGTCGCACCTAATTTTTTTACCGAGGCCAACCTGCTGAACATTACCCGGCAGGCGTCGATCAACATCGTGCTGGCGGCGGGGATGACCTTTGTCATTCTGACCGGAGGCATTGATTTATCGGTAGGGTCGATGCTCGGCACCACCGCGGTGGTGGCGATGGTGGTCTCGCTCGACCCGGCTTTTGCCAGCCTGACCATTCCGGCGGCGCTGGGCGCGGGGTTGATGATGGGGCTGTTTAACGGCCTGTTGGTGGCCTGGGCGGGACTGCCGCCGTTTATCGTCACCCTCGGCACCTATACCGCCCTGCGCGGCGCGGCATACCTGCTGGCGGATGGCACCACGGTGATCAACTCTGACATCAACTTTGAGTGGATTGGCAACGGCTATATCGGGCCGATCCCATGGCTGATCGTGATCGCCTTTGCGGTGATTGCGTTGTGCTGGTTCATCCTGCGCCGTACCACGCTGGGGGTACATATCTATGCGGTGGGCGGCAACATGCAGGCAGCCAGACTGACCGGCATCAAGGTCGGGGCGGTGCTGGTGTTTGTCTACGCAGTAAGCGGCCTGCTGTCTGGATTAGGTGGCCTGATGAGCGCCTCACGTCTCTACAGCGCCAACGGCAACCTCGGTGTCGGTTATGAGCTGGATGCCATCGCCGCGGTGATCCTCGGTGGCACCAGTTTTGTCGGTGGTATCGGCACCATTACCGGCACGCTGATTGGTGCGCTGATTATCGCCACGCTGAATAACGGCATGACGCTGATGGGCGTGTCGTACTTCTGGCAATTGGTGATTAAAGGCGGGGTGATCATTATCGCCGTGCTGATCGATAAGTACCGCACAAGGCATCACGTAGGGTAGATGCGGCCTGTAACCCTCACCCCGACCCTCTCCCATAAGGGAGAGGGAGATGTGCCATATGCTCGTTCGGTTCCCTCTCCCATAAGAGAGAGGGAGATATATGCCATATGCTCGTTCGGTTCCCTCTCCCGCTTGCGGGAGAGGGTTAGGGTTAGGGCAAAGGCAGCAACAATACAAAACCAAAAAGCAGGAGAACATCGACTATGCGTTTTAATCCGATCCTTACCGGACTGCTGGCGGCCACGCTTCTCAGTGCGCCGCTGGTCCAGGCCAAAGAGTTAAAAGCCATTGGTGTGACTGTCGGCGATCTCGCCAACCCGTTCTTCGTGCAGATCACCAAAGGGGCTGCACTGGAAGCGCGTAAGCTGGCCGGTGACGACGTGAAGGTGACGCTGGTGTCCAGCGGTTACGATCTCGGTCAGCAGGTGGCGCAGATTGATAACTTTATTGCTGCCAAAGTAGACATGATTATCCTTAACGCCGCTGATTCCAAAGGCATTGCCCCGGCGGTGAAACGTGCGCGTGATGCCGGTATCGTGGTGGTGGCGGTGGACGTGGCCGCTGAAGGTGCCGATGCCACGATTACCTCTGATAACACCCAGGCCGGGGCCATGGCCTGTAAATACATCTCCGATCGCCTGAAAAACAAAGGCAACGTGGTGATCATCAACGGGCCGCCGGTTTCCGCCGTGCAGAACCGTGTTGAAGGCTGCGAGACGGAGTTCAAAACCCATCCTGATATCAAGATTCTGTCATCAAACCAAAACGCCAAAGGCAGCCGTGAAGGTGGGCTGGAGGTGATGACCGGCCTGCTGTCAGCGAACCCGAAAATTGATGCGGTATTCGCGATTAACGATCCTACCGCCATTGGCGCGGATCTGGCGGCTAAACAGGCGCAGCGTAGTGAATTCTTTATTGTCGGCGTCGATGGTAGTCCAGACGGTGAAGAGGCGCTGAAACGTAAAGGTTCGCTGTTTGTCGCCACTCCGGCGCAGGACCCGCAGGTAATGGCGGCGAAAGCGGTGGAGATCGGCTATGACATCCTGCAAGGCAAAGCTGCGCCGGACAAACCGGTACTGATCCCGGTGACGATGATCGATCGTAACAACGTCGGCAGCTACAAAGGCTGGACGGTGAAATAACCGACCCGGGCGGCGTGCTTTTGGCCGCCCCAACTTCCCACTGACCGGAGACGCAGTGATGCAACGTTCGGAAGTGAATGCCATTCTACAACTGACCCGCGAATTCTTTATGCGCCAGGATGTACACCTGCCAGGCTGGGCTGATTACGGTCTCAGCCAGTGGCGCACGCTGGATCGATCCGCCGCCGATGAACTGCTGGCCCTGCATCTGGGCTGGGATGTCACCAGCTTTGGTGCCGAGGATTTCTTTCAGACCGGGTTAACCCTGTTCACCCTGCGTAACGGTTCACGCGGCGGCAAGCCGTGGAGCAAACCCTATGCGGAAAAAATCATGCATGTCCGCGAGGGACAGGTGACGCCGATGCATTACCACCCGCAAAAGATGGAAGACATCATCAATCGGGGCGGGGGCAATCTGATTGTCACGCTGCACAACCGTGACGGCCAGCAGTTGGCGAATACGCCGGTGAAGGTCACGCTGGATGGCCTCTGTCAGACGCATGCCGCCGGTTCGCAACTGCGCCTGTCGCCCGGCGAAAGCGTCACCCTGGTGCCGGGTATCTGGCATAGCTTCTGGGGCGAAGAGGGCTACGGCGATGTGCTGGTGGGCGAAGTCTCCATGCCTAACGACGACGAACACGACAACGTCTTTCTCACTCCGCTAGCCCGTTTTAACCCGATTGATGAGGATGAAGATCCGCGTTGGTTGCTGTGTAACGAATATGCCCGCTGGCTGGCCTGAAGGAGCATCTTATGGCACTGATTTCACTGGCGCAGGGGCTGGCCCATGCGCAACAAAATGGTTATGCCCTTGGCGCGTTTAACGTGCTCGATACCCACTTTCTGCGCGCGCTGTTTCATGCGGCAGAACAGCAGCGTTCCCCGTTTATTATCAACATCGCCGAGGTGCATTTTAAGTATGTCAGCCTCGAACATCTGATTGCGGCTATTCGTACCGAAGCCGCGCTACACGCGATTCCGGTGGTGCTGAACCTTGACCACGGCCTGCACTTCGAGGCGGTGATGCAGGCCATTCGTCTGGGCTTCACCTCCGTTATGTTTGATGGTTCCACCCTCAGCTATGACGAGAACGTGCGTCAGACCCAGGAAGTGGTGAAAATTTGTCACGCGCTTGGCGTATCAGTGGAGGCGGAACTGGGCGCGGTGGGCGGTGACGAAGGAGGCGCGCTGTTTGGTGAAGCCGATAGCGACAAATTTACCGATCCACAGCTGGCGGCCGAGTTTGTCCGCACGACCGGCATTGATTGTCTGGCGGTGGCGATCGGCAATGCACACGGTAAGTACAAAGGCGAGCCGAAACTCGATTTCGACCGGCTGGCGGCGATCCGTGATGCAGCTCGCGTGCCACTGGTGCTGCACGGGGGTTCCGGTATCAGTGACGCGGATTTCCGTCATGCCATCAGCCTTGGCATCCACAAAATCAACTTCTATACCGGTATGTCGCAGGCGGCGCTGGGCGCGATTGAGAGCCAGATTGCCCAACGTGAGGCGCGTTATGATGCCTTTGCCGAACTGCTGATGGCGGTGGAACGTGATATCAGCAACGTGGTGGCACAACAGATGCAGGTGTTCGGCAGCGCCGGGAGGGCCTGAGATGACGGAGCGCAGGGGCATCTTAGCCGCGGGCAGCATGCTGGTGGATCATGTGCAACGCATCAGCCACTGGCCGGAACAAGGCTGGCTGGCGGAGATTCACCACAGCGAGAAATGCAGCGGCGGAGCAGCACTTAACGTGTTGTTCACCCTGGCGCGCATGCAGATCGACTTGCCGTTGGCCGGGGTGGGGATGATCGGCGAAGACAGCGATGGTGACTACATTGCGCACCTGCTGGATCAGCATCAGGTCGATCGCCGCTTTGTGCAACGCACGCGGAGTGTCAGTACCGCCATGACTCAGGTGATGACCACACCTGACGGTCAGCGTACTTTTTTCCATGCGCGTGGGGCCAATGCGCAGCTCGACCTGCCGCATTTTGCCGCCATCAATACCTCCCATCGCATCTTCCATCTCGGTTATCTGCTGCTGCTGGATTGCCTTGATCTGCCGGATGCGCACTGGGGCACACGCGGTGCTCACCTGCTGGCGCAGATGCAACAGCGGGGTTATCTGACCTCGCTGGATCTGGTGTCACGCGCCGGGGAGTACCAATCGCTGGTGGCACCGGCGTTGCGCTGGCTTGACTATCTGGTGATCAATGAGCTGGAGGCGCAATCCCTGACCGGAGTTACCCTGCGTAGTGCAACCGGGATTGCAGCACCGGACGCCTTTGCGGCGGCGGCGGTGTGGCTGGCGCAGCAGGGCGTCCGGCGGCGGGTGGTGATCCATGCGCCGGAAGGGGCGTGGGGCCAGGACGTCAACGGTGAAGGGCGCTGGCAACCGGCGTGGCAACTGCTGCCGGAAGAGATTGTCGGCAGCGTGGGGGCCGGAGACGCCTTTTGTGCCGGGGTGTTGTACGCCAGTCATCAGGGCTGGTCAATGAGCGAAACCCTGAAGCTGGCGCATACCTGTGCCTGTTTTAATCTGCACGCCGCCAACGCGCTGGACGGCACCCGGCCATTGACCGAGATGCAGCGCTGGATGGATCAGGCAATTTGTGTGGCATGCACGGCAGACGCCGGGCGCATCACATCCGCAGAGAAAACATAACCGAGACCACGGATGGTGCGGATCAGGCTCGGCTGATGTGGGTTCATCTCAATTTTGCGCCGCAGCCGCATGATCAGCACATCAATGGTACGGTCGAACACATCGAGGGTTTCGCTATGTGTCAGCTCCAGCAACTGGTCGCGCGTCAGCACTTTGCGTGCGTGGCATACCAACGCGCGCAGCAACGCATATTCGCCCTGGGTTAACATCACCGTCTCGCGCTGGGGATTAAACAGCTGGCAGCGTGTTTCATCCAGACGCCAGCCGTTAAACTGCCAGCCCTCATCCTGGAGGCTGACAGGTTGCGCCAGCCGACCACAACGGCGCAATGCCGCGCGCGCTCTGGCGACCACCACGCGGGGATTAAACGGTTTGGCGATATAGTCGTCGGCCCCCATTTCCAGTCCGACCACCATATCCGCTTCCGATCCCATGCCCGTCAGCATGATCACCAGTAGCTCAGGCCGCTGGCGCTGCATTTGCTGTAGCACCAGTAAGCCATTGGTGTCCGGCAACATCATATCCAGCATCACCAGCGAGATTTCCGGGTGTTTATCCAGCAACGTCAGTGCGTCTTTTCCCTGATGGCAGCTGAATACGGTAAAAACATGTTCACTCAATACATCGTGCAGCAGTTCACACACCGCACGATCGTCATCCACTACCAGAATTGCGGGCTTCATTACGGGCCTCTTTTGTTATGGAAGGGTTAACGAGAGTGTATACCGACCACTTTTACCTGCTACATCAGGCAACAGAAACGTGAGCCGCATCGCCTGACAGAGTTTGAAAGCGTGCGTTACCGCAATCTTTTTTCACAGCACGGTTGACGTGTGGGAAAACGATTGCGCGCACATGGTGCAATGCACCATAATCGCGCCTCGTTCTGGTTCAGAATTGTCTGAGTCTAAGATACAGTCGTGAAGGTAAACGATTGCGTCCTGTTATGGCATAGCAATTGCTATGAGGACAGGGGGAAAGGAGTTTAGTAACAAGGCGGATTGATGGCCGAGCATGCAGCCGTCTGCCTTTTCCCGCAACAATAACGCGCATGCACACCCCATTGGCAAGAGAACGCACGTCAGTGACGTCTCCCCATCACGAGAGATGATGATGTTAGAAAAACTATTCAAGCTAAAAGCGCACAACACAACGGTCCGCACCGAAGTTATCGCGGGCATAACCACCTTCCTGGCTATGGCCTATATCCTGTTTGTTAACCCGAGCATTCTGGGCGCGACCGGTATGGATAAGGGCGCGGTTTTCGTGGCGACCTGTCTGGCGGCGGCGATCGGCTGCGTGCTGATGGGCCTGATTGCCAACTACCCGATTGCGCTGGCACCGGGTATGGGCCTCAACGCCTTCTTTACTTACACCGTGGTACTGCACATGGGCTACACCTGGCAAATCGCGCTGGGTGCGGTGTTCCTTTCAGCCTGTATCTTCTTTGCGTTGTCGGTGTTCAAAATCCGTGAATGGATTATCGCCAGTATTCCGCTGCCGTTGCGCGCCGGGATTGCTGCCGGTATCGGCCTGTTCCTGGCGCTGATTGCGCTGGAGGGCGCGGGTATTGTGGTGGATAACCCGGCGACCCTGGTGGGTCTGGGCGATCTGACCAAACCGGGTCCGCTGCTGGCGCTGCTGGGCTTTGTCATCATCGTGGTGCTGGAAGCGCGTCGCGTAACCGGTGCGGTGCTGATCGGTATTCTGATCGTGACTTTCCTGTCGATGGGTATTGGCCTGACGCCGTTTGGTGGTGTGTTCTCGGCACCGCCGTCCATCGCGCCGACCTTTATGCAACTGGACATCTCCGGTGCCTTTAACGTGGGTCTGGTGAGCGTGATCTTCGCCTTCCTGTTTGTTGACGTGTTCGACAACACCGGTACGCTGCTGGGCGTGACCAAGCGTGCAGGTCTGGCGGATGAGCAGGGCAATGTGCCGAAGATGGGCCGTGCGCTGATCGCCGACAGTGCGGCTGCGCTGTTTGGTTCACTGCTGGGTACTTCAACCACCACCAGTTATGTTGAATCGGCAGCGGGCGTCAGCGCCGGTGGCCGTACCGGTCTGACTGCGATTGTGGTCGCAATCCTGTTCGTGCTGAGCCTGTTCTTCTCGCCGTTGGCAGGTAGCGTGCCAGTATTCGCCACTGCACCTGCGCTGCTGTTCGTGGCGGTGTTGATGGCTTCTGGCCTGGCAGAGATTGACTGGAAAGACATCACCACTGCTGCACCGGTGACCGTCACTGCGCTGACCATGCCGCTGACTTACTCCATTGCTAACGGTATCGCGTTTGGTTTTATCACCTGGACGGTGGTGAAGCTGTTGAGTGGCCGTACTAAAGAGGTGAATGCGGCGCTGATTATTATGTCGATCCTGTTTGTGATTAAACTGGGTTGGTTGAGCGCGTAATTCACCCTCGCCCTGGTCCCTCACCCTAACCCTCTCCCGCAAGCGGGAGAGGGAACCGATCGAGCATAGGGCACAGTTCCCTCTCCCTTATGGGAGAGGGCCGGGGTGAGGGTCACAAACCGCACCGATTCCTACCTAAACGGCGGTTCATTAAACGTGCGTAATTTGCGCGAATGCAACTTATCACCCTCTGCCCGCAACAACTCCACCGCACAAATCCCAATCTGCAAATGCTCAGAAATCGCCCCTTCATAGAAACGATTCGCCTGGCCTGGCAGTTTGATCTCGCCATGCAGCGGTTTGTCAGAAACGCACAATAAGGTGCCGTAAGGCACGCGGAAGCGATATCCCTGCGCCGCAATGGTCGCGCTTTCCATATCCACCGCCACCGCGCGGCTCAGGTTGAAGCGCAGCGCCGAGGCGGAGTAGCGCAGCTCCCAGTTACGGTCATCCGTGGTTACCACGGTGCCGGTACGCAGGCGTTGTTTGACCTCTTCACCCGGCATACCGCTCACCGCTTTGGTGGCGTCGTACAGCGCGCGCTGCACTTCGGCAATGCTGGGGATCGGAATATCCGGCGGCAGTACGCTATCCAGCACATGATCATCGCGCAGATAGGCGTGGGCCAGCACATAGTCGCCAATGGTCTGGCTTTCGCGCAGGCCACCGCAGTGACCAATCATCAGCCAGGCATGGGGACGCACCACCGCCAGATGGTCACAGATGGTTTTAGCATTCGATGGCCCGACGCCAATATTCACCAGCGTGATGCCGCGACGGTTGGGCGATGTCAGATGCCAGGCTGGCATCTGGTGTTTCTTCCATGCCAGGTCCGACATCATGGCTTCCGGGTCCTGGGTAGCTTTGGTGATCACCACATCGCCAGCACAGGCGAGACTGTCGTAAGGTGTGCCGGGGTCCTGCACCTGCTCAATGGCCCAGCGCACAAACTCATCAACATAACGCGTGTAGTTGGTAAACAGCACGAACGGCTGGAAGTGTTCAACGGCGGTGCCGGTGTAGTGACGCAGGCGCGCCAGCGAGAAATCAGTGCGCAGCGCATCGAAGTGCGACAGCGGGAACTGTGCGTCAGCGTTGAACAGACCATCGGCGGTTTCATCACCAATTTGTGATAACTCGGTGG
The DNA here is from genome assembly GCF_000175935.2 of Pantoea sp. At-9b. Classification (NCBI taxonomy): domain Bacteria; kingdom Pseudomonadati; phylum Pseudomonadota; class Gammaproteobacteria; order Enterobacterales; family Erwiniaceae; genus Pantoea; species Pantoea sp. At-9b. The sequence continues at coordinate 2,661,499 of NC_014837.1, read as the reverse complement.
TGGGGAAATGGCGCGCGATGCTGGCGCTCATGGAACGGTCCAGCGACAGGTCGGAGCCGTCGATCACATAAGGGTAGGGGATCTCCTGCTGCGACGGACCCACCTCGATCACCACCTCGTACTCTTTCTCAATCATCGACAATTGCTCACTCAGATAGTGACGCAACAATGCCGGGCGGGTGATGGTGGTGCTGTAGCTGCCGGTATGGGTGAAGCGGCCCCAGGCGCGGGTGCGGTTCTGCTGCGGGCCATCGCCCGCCCAGGTAATGCGCAGCTCCGGGTAGACAAACAACCCCTGCTGGCGTGCTGCTTCATCCGGCAGACGCCCCTGTTCGGTAAAGTCACGAATCGCGCTACGTAACGCCGCAACCGCGTTGTCGTACAGACGTTCCAGTTCATCCAGTGCCTGCTGGCTGCTGATGCCGTTCCGTTGTGTATTCATAGGTTCTCCCTCAGAAATTTGGACCGATTTGGCTATAGCATAGCGGGTAAACCCCTCAGCACCATGAAGAATCTGTGATCGACCGCATTCTGCACCATCAGAGTGCTGGTGCGTCTTCAAACGCTGACTATGGTTAAGATCAGCAGAGGCGTTCCCGCCGCTTTAACGCGCTGCCGGTGCAAAAACTTGTCACCAATACTTACCTTTGGCGAGTTTTTTGCTTAATCGTTAACCGTGGCCGTGCTGGCCATGCATCGCAATTGGTTAAGTTTCAGAAATTGATTTCTCCCAGGCCGTGGTATGGCTCCGTTCCTGACCCGTTGAGGATTGAAAGCATGTCTTTGAAATTCATACAACTACCATTGAAGGTCGTGATTGCAGGTTGCCTGAGTGCGGCGTTTTATGCCCAGGCAGACATTAAAATTGGTGTAGCCGGACCCTTTTCCGGCCCTAATGCCACTTACGGCGCACAGTATTGGAAAGGTGCTACTCAGGCGGCGGATGATATCAACGCCGCCGGGGGCATTAACGGTGAGAAAATTGTGCTGGTGCAGGGCGATGATGCCTGCGAGCCGAAACAGGCGGTAGCGGTCGCCAACCGTCTGGTGGACCAGGACAAAGTGCAGGCGGTCGTCGGCCACTTCTGCTCCTCCTCTACCATGCCTGCCTCCGAAGTGTATGACGACGCCGGGGTGCTGGCGATCACCCCCGGATCCACCAACCCCCAGATCACCGAACGCGGCATGAAAACCATGTTCCGTATGTGTGGTCGTGACGACCAACAAGGGGCGATTGCAGCTAACTACATTATCGACAAGCTGAAAGCCAAACGTGTCGCAGTGATCCACGATAAAGACACCTACGGTCAGGGGCTGGCCGATGCCACTAAAGCGGCGCTGGAAAAACGCGGCGTGAATGAGGTGTTATATGAAGGTCTGTCGCGCGGTGAGAAAGACTTCAACGCGCTGGTCACCAAGATCGCCTCGGTGAAACCGGATGTGGTCTACTTTGGTGGATGTCATCCGGAAGCCGGTCCGTTGGTACGTCAGATGCGTGAGCAAGGCGTGACCGCCGCCTTCTTCTCTGGTGACTGCATCGTGACAGAAGATATGGTGACGGCTGCCGGTGGCCCGCAATACACCAAAGGCGTCTACATGACCTTTGGTCAGGACCCACGTCAGATCCCAGACGGCAAAGCCGTGATCGCTAAATTCCGTGCCGGTGGCTTCGAGCCGGAAGGTTACACCCTGTATGCCTATGCCTCGATTCAGGCACTGGCTGCCGCGTATAAAGCCGCAGGTAAAGATAACGCCAAAGCCAGTGACTGGCTGAAAGCGAACAGCGTCGATACCGTGATGGGTAAAAAAGCCTGGGATGGCAAAGGCGACCTGAAAGTCTCGGATTACGTAGTCTACCAGTGGGACGATAAAGGCAAATATCACCAGCTGTAAGCTGACACGCGGCCCCGCGTGCAGCGGGGCCATCTGCGATTGGGCGCGAGGTTTGCGCTCCCCTTAAGCACGGGACTTGCATATGGACGCCTTCTTTCTTCAGCAACTGGTGAACGGCCTGACGCTGGGCGCGGTTTACGGGCTGATTGCTATCGGCTACACCATGGTGTACGGCATTATCGGCATGATCAACTTCGCTCACGGCGAGGTGTATATGATCTCTGCCTATCTTTGTGCCATCGGGCTGGGACTGCTCAGCTTCTTCGGTATTCACTCCTTTCCATTGCTGATTTTCGGCACCCTGATCTTCACCATTGTCGTCACAGCGGTGTATGGCTGGACCATTGAGCGCATCGCTTATCGCCCGTTACGTAACTCCACGCGCCTGGCCCCGTTGATTTCGGCCATTGGCATGTCGCTGATTTTGCAGAACTACGTGCAGTTAAGTCAGGGGCCGAACCAGCAGGGTATCCCGACGCTGATGAGTGGTGTGCTGCGTATGGAGATTGATGGCGGGGTGGTACAAATTACCTGGACCAAAGTGTTCATCCTGATTGCTGCGCTGGCGGGCATGGCGCTGCTGACCTGGATTATTCAATACACCCGGCTGGGGCGGATTTGTCGCGCGGTGCAGCAGGATCGTCGTATGGCTGCCATCCTCGGTATCAACACCGATCGGGTGATCTCGCTGGTGTTTATGATTGGTGCGGCGATGGCCGGCTTGGCCGGGGTGCTGGTCACCATGAACTACGGCACCTTCGATTTCTATATTGGCTTTGTCATCGGTATCAAGGCATTTACCGCTGCGGTACTGGGGGGGATCGGCTCTTTGCCTGGCGCAATGCTCGGCGGTTTGCTGTTGGGCGTGGCGGAAGCGCAGTTCGCCGGGCTGGTGAACTCCGATTACAAAGATGTTTTCTCTTTTGCCTTGCTGGTGGTGATTTTGATCTTCCGACCACAGGGGCTGTTGGGACGACCGCTGGTTGCCAAAGTGTGAGGACGCCAAAATGAGTGCAATGACGCAATCTGTGGATGTGCGCCAGTCGCTGCTGGATTGTCTGATGGCCGGGCTGGTGGCGCTGGTGGTATTTGGCCCGATCGTCGGTGTGGTGCTGGATGGTTACAGTTTTCACCTGTCGCCGCTGCGGGTCGCGCTGCTGGTCGGGGTGGTGATGGTGGGGCGGTTGCTGCTCAGCCTGTTGCTGCAAACCCCGGCAGGACAGCGCTTCGCGCGCAAGTTTGAGGGCAGCGATGACGGGGTGTATGTGCGTGAGCCGGGCCATCGCTCGTCGCTGCGCTGGGTTCTGCCACTGGTGGTGGTGCTGGCGTTGGCCTTCCCGTTTCTTTCCAGCAAGTACCTGCTGACGGTGGCGATCCTCGGGTTAATTTATGTGTTGCTCGGCCTTGGGTTGAACATCGTGGTGGGTCTTGCCGGGCTGCTGGATCTGGGGTATGTGGCGTTTTACGCCATCGGTGCCTATGGCCTGGCGCTGGGTTATGAGTATCTTGGCCTCGGTTTCTGGAGCATGCTGCCACTGGCGGCGCTGATGGCCGCCTTCGCCGGGGCGTTGCTCGGTTTTCCCGTGCTGCGTATGCACGGTGATTATCTGGCGATTGTCACCCTCGGTTTTGGTGAAATCATCCGTCTGGTGCTCAACAACTGGTTGTCCTTCACCGGTGGCCCCAATGGCGTCTCGGTGCCGTCACCGACCTTTTTCGGTCTGGAGTTTGGCCGTCGTGCCCGCGAGGGCGGCGTCCCTTATAACGAGTTTTTCCATCTCGACTACAACCCGAATATGAAGTTTATCTTTATCTACGTGGTGCTGGTTCTGGTGGTGTTGCTGGTGCTGTGGATCAAACATCGCCTGACACGCATGCCGATTGGCCGCGCCTGGGAAGCGCTGCGCGAGGATGAGATCGCCTGCCGCGCGATGGGGCTGAATCATGTGCTGGTCAAGTTGTCGGCGTTTATGCTCGGCGCATCGACCGCAGGCATCGCTGGGGTGTTTTTCGCCACTTATCAGGGGTTCGTCAATCCTACCTCGTTCACCTTTTTTGAATCGGCACTGATCCTCGCCATTGTGGTGCTGGGCGGGATGGGATCGACTCTTGGCGTGGTGCTGGCAGCGTTTGTGTTGACCGTCGCCCCGGAATTGCTGCGCAGCTTTGCCGAATACCGCGTGTTGTTGTTTGGCATGTTGATGGTGCTGATGATGATCTGGCGACCGCGCGGTCTGGTGCGTACCGCGCGCGTGGGTGTGCCACTGCGTAAAGGAGTGCGCCATGAGTGATGCGATTTTGCAGGTGGATAACCTGATGATGCGCTTCGGCGGGATCAAGGCGCTCAATGATGTCAGCCTGGCGGTGGAACGCGGATCGGTGACCTCGCTGATTGGTCCGAACGGCGCGGGGAAAACCACGGTGTTTAACTGTCTGACCGGTTTCTATCGCGCCACTGGGGGGCGCATCACCCTCAACGCGCATCAGCGATCGACCGATGTTATTCAGGTACTGGGGCAGAAAATTCATCCCGGCGACTGGCTGCACCCGGCGCGGCTTGGCTCCCGTATCTGGTACAAAATGTTCGGCGGTGCGCATCTGGTGAACCGCGCCGGGCTGGCGCGTACCTTCCAGAATATCCGCCTGTTCCGCGAGATGTCGGTGGTGGAGAACCTGCTGGTGGCGCAGCATATGCAGGTTAACCGCCAGTTGATTGCCGGAATCCTCAACACACGCGGCTATCGTGAGGCCGAGAACCGTGCGCTGGATCGGGCATTTTACTGGCTGGAGAATGTTGATCTGGTTGGCAGCGCTAACCGACTGGCGGGCACCTTATCTTACGGACAGCAACGACGGCTGGAGATTGCCCGCGCCATGTGTACCCGCCCGGAGCTGATCTGCCTGGATGAACCGGCCGCGGGCCTAAACCCGGTGGAGACCGAGGCGTTGAGCCAGATTTTGCACCGGCTGCGTGCCGATCATCGCATCAGCGTGTTGTTGATCGAACACGATATGCCGATGGTGATGCGTATCTCCGATCATATCGTGGTGCTGGATCACGGCGACGTGATTGCCCAGGGTACGCCACAGCAAATCCGTCATGACCCACGCGTGATTGCCGCCTATCTCGGCGCGGAAGAGGAGAGTGATCATGGCTGAAACGATGCTGAGTTTTGAACAGGTGGATGTGTTTTATGGCCCGGTGCAGGCGCTGAAACAGGTATCGCTGACGGTTAACGCAGGGGAAACGGTGGCACTGATCGGTGCCAACGGCGCAGGCAAATCCACGCTGCTGATGTCGATCTTCAGCCAGCCGCGCATTGCTGCGGGTGAGATTCGGTTTCGCGGCGAGGCCATCAGCCACCGATCCACCCATTTTATCGCCGCCAGCGGTATTGCTCAGGCACCGGAAGGGCGGCGTATCTTCCCCGATATGACGGTAGAGGAAAACCTGCTGATGGGTACCATCGCCATCGGCGATCGCTTTGCGCGCGAGGATAAGGACCGCATGTACCAGCTGTTTCCCCGGCTGCTGGAAAGGCGCAAGCAGCGCGCGATGACGCTATCAGGCGGCGAGCAGCAGATGCTGGCGATTGCCCGTGCCCTGATGAGCCGACCCAAGTTGTTGCTGCTGGATGAACCCAGCCTCGGGCTGGCACCGCTGGTGGTGAAGCAAATCTTCGCCATCCTGCGTGAGCTGACACAGCAGGGCATGACGCTGTTTCTGGTGGAGCAGAATGCGCGCCATGCATTGCAACTGGCCGATCGTGGTTATGTGATGGTCAATGGTGAGATTCGACTCAGCGGCAGCGGTCAGGCGTTGTTGCATAACGAGGAGGTACGCAGTGCCTATTTGGGAGGGGCTGTCGAACATCCTGCCGGGTCGGGAACAAAAAGTTTGTAATAATGATTAAATGTTGACGGGAAACATTTTGCATAATTGTTAGCGTCCTATCATTATTATTCTTCTTATCCAAAGTGATTTGGTATTCCCTTGCAAAATCCTGGCGTAGCAGTGATGCGTGCGATCAGAAATACGGCGTGGTATCCGAAACGCCGCTCTTATCGCACGTTGTTATGGCGTGAAATCACGCCGCTGGCCGTGCCCATCTTTATCGAAAACTTATGTGTGATGCTGATGGGCGTCCTCAGTACCTTCCTGGTCAGCTGGCTGGGTAAAGAAGCGATGGCGGGCGTTGGCCTGGCCGACAGCTTCAATATGGTGATCATCTCATTCTTTGCTGCTATCGATCTCGGCACCACGGTGGTGGTGGCGTTCAGCCTTGCCAAACGCAACGGTAAACGGGCGCGTGCGGCAACGCGTCAGTCGCTGGGATTGATGACGGTGCTGGCGTTTGTGCTGGTGATCGTCATCGAGATTTGGGGCCACCTGATTATCGATGTGATTGCCGGGAGCGCCGAACCCAAGGTTAAGGAACTGGCGCTCAGTTACCTGCAAACCTCGGCGTGGAGCTATCCGGCGGCGGCGATTGCCCTGATCGGTAGCGGGGCGCTGCGCGGGGCGGGGAATACCAAAATCCCGATGCTGATTAACGGTGGGATGAACATCCTTAATATCGTGATCAGTACCGTGTTGATTTATGGCTGCCTCGGCTGGGAAGGATTGGGCTTTATCGGTGCCGGGCTGGGGCTGACCATCTCTCGCTATATCGGAGCGATTGCGGCGATTTATGTGTTGTATCTCGGCATCAATCCGGCGCTGAAGATCTCCATCCAAAGCTACTTCCGGCGCTGGAACTACGGCATTTTGATGGAGGTGCTGAGTATCGGCGTCCCGGCCAGTATCGAGTCGGTGCTGTTCAACGGCGGTAAGCTGTTGACGCAGATTTTTGTTGCCGGGATGGGCACCAACGAAATCGCCGGTAACTTTATCGCGTTCTCGATCGCCACCTTGATTAACCTGCCGGGCAACGCCCTGGGTTCGGCGTCGACCATTATCACCGGCAAACGCCTTGGGCGTAATCAGGTGATGCAGGCGGAACGACAAATCAAGCATGTGTTCTGGCTGGCGATGATTGGCTTATGTAGCCTGGCGGCGATCACCGTGCCGATAGCCGGGTTACTGGCGAAGTTCTATACCCGTGATCCGGAGGTGATTACGGTCACTAAACACCTGATCTGGCTTAACGCCGCGTTTATGCCAATCTGGACCGCTTCCTGGGTGCTGCCTGCCGGGCTGAAAGGCGCGCGCGATGCGCGTTACACCATGTATGTCTCGATGTTCAGCATGTGGGGCGCACGCGTGGTGGCCGGTTATCTGCTGGGTATTGTGCTGGGCATGGGAGTGATTGGCGTGTGGCTCGGTATGTTCCTCGACTGGACCGTGCGCGGTATCTGCTTCTGGTGGCGTCTGACCAGCGGCAAATGGCTGAATAATTATCGCCGCATGATCGCCAAAAGCGGCGGGTAATGCCCTCACCCTAACCCTCTCCCGCAAGCGGGAGAGGGGACTGATGCGTGCACAGGCTACCAATTTGCTCTACCTCCCTCTCCCGCTTGCGGGAGAGGGCCGGGGTGAGGGTATCCGCGTACACCACCGCCCAGGTAAATAAGTAAAACCTATTATTTATTCTCAACCTTTCTGTGTCATTTTCCCTTCTTAATTTAAAAATTAAATTCACCCTGCTGGTCAATTCCGTTATTTAACCGCTGGCTTCGATACCGAAAAAGATATTTTTCTGTGCAACCAGGAGCGTCAATATGGAAAAGCCTGACAACATCGCCCCATTATTTTCCGTGCGCCAACTTTCAGTGGCGCTGCCTGCCGGGATGGACCGTCGCTATGCGGTGGAAAATCTCAGCTTCGATCTCTGGCCGGGAGAAATTCTCTGCATTATCGGTGAGTCTGGCTCGGGTAAATCCGTCACCGCCCACGCTGCCATGGGGCTGCTACCCAAAGCTTTGCGCGTGCAGGGCGGCGAGATCCTGCTGCGTGGCACCAATCTGTTGCAACAAACGCCGGAACAACTGCGTCAACTGCAAGGCAAAACCCTCGCCATCATTTTTCAGGACCCGCTATCGGCCCTCAACCCTCTTATGACCATCGGTGAGCAAATCGCTGAAGTGATGCTGGCGCATAACGTCGGCACCGCCGCCTCACGTCAGCAAAAAGTGCTGGCGCTGCTGGAGGAGGTTGGGTTACCGGAACCCGATAAAATCCAGCATCAACACCCGTTTCGCCTCTCCGGTGGCCAGCGTCAGCGGGTGATGATCGCCATGGCGCTGGCGCTCGATCCCGATGTGCTGATTGCCGATGAACCCACCACCGCGCTTGATGTCACCACCCAGGCACAAATCCTGCGCTTGATTCGTGGCCTGCAACAGCGCAAGGCGATGAGCGTGATGTTTATCACCCACGATTTTGGCGTGGTGGAGGAGATTGCCGACCGGGTGATTGTGATGGAAAAGGGCCATATGGTGGAGTCCGGCCCGGCGCAGCAGGTGCTCAACGCGCCGCAGCATCCTTACTCGCAGAAGTTGATTGCCGCCGTGCCACGCATGCATGCCGGGGAAAAAGATGTGCGTAACACGCCAACGGTGTTGCAGGTGAAAAACCTGGTAAAAACCTACCGCAGCGACGGCGGTTGGCTGAGCCGCAGCCGTGAAGTGAAGGCACTAAACAACGTCAGTTTCAGCCTCAATAAGGGCGAAACCCTGGGCATTGTCGGTGAGTCTGGCTCAGGCAAATCGTCGCTTGGTCGGGTGCTGCTGAAACTGTTGGCGGCAGATAGCGGTGAAATCCTGTTTGATGGGCGTGATATCCAGCCAATGAAAGAGAACGAATTTCGCCCGCTGCGCCGCTATATCCAGATGATATTTCAGGACCCGTTTGCCTCGCTTAATCCGCGTCACACCATTGGCACCATCCTGTCTGCCGGGCCGTTGGCGTTGGGCGGTATGACACCGCAGGAAGTCGAGCGTAAAGCGAAACAACTGCTGCAACGGGTGGGGCTGGATGCCAGTGCCTGGCAGCGTTTCCCGCATGAGTTTTCCGGCGGCCAACGCCAGCGCATCGGGATTGCGCGCGCGCTGATGTTCGATCCAGTGCTGCTGGTGGCTGATGAGTCAGTGTCGGCGCTGGATGTGTCGATTCAGGCGCAGGTACTGGAATTGCTGCGTAGCATTCAACAGCAGACCCAGGTGGCGATGATATTTATTACCCACGATCTGCGCGTTGCCAGCCAGATTTGTGACCGTATCGCCGTGCTGTTTAAGGGTGAAATTGTTGAGCAGGGCACGCCACGGGCGGTATTCCGTGCGCCGCAGCATCGCTACACCCAGCAGTTGGTCAGCGCCATTCCCGGTCATGCGGAAGAACGGGTGGCGTCTTAAGTGAAATTGGAAAAAGCTATGACAAAAGTCGTTGTCATTGTCCACTATTTTGCCAATACTGGATGAAAGTTTGACCTGCCCTAATCCCTTCTTCTGAGACGTTTTTTTTCAGTTATGTGGAGCGCAGAATGACAAAACCAGCCGCACCTGCCGTTCCGCAACAGGCCACCGACGTGGATTTGGGACCGTTGGGGAATATGCTGAGTTTTTACATTCGCAGCATCAACATCGCCGTGTCGCGCGACCTCGACCAGCAACTCGCCGGACTCGAAGTGGCGCGTGGCACCGGCAAGATCAGTACCTTGCTGGTGGTGGATCGCCACCCCGGTATTCGTCCCTCGGTGATTGCCGATGTCATCCAGCGCGACCGCTCCGCTATGGCGCGCCTGCTCGACCAGATGGAACAACAACAGTTGCTGACGCGTGCCGCTGACCAGAGCGATAACCGCTCCCAGGCATTGTTTCTTACCGAACATGGTCAGGCGTTGGCACAGCGCGTGCGCGAGCTGACGCAACAACAGGAAGATCGTTTTTTTCAACGGCTGACGGCGAAAGAAAAACAGACCGTCATTCGTTTATTAAAAAAAGTCTTACAGCCGTAACGCAGTAATAAAATCGGATGATAACGGTGGGTGAGAAATTAATTTCACCTGCACGGAGAACTGTTGCCTAAATATGGCTGCCTGCGACTGCTGTCGGCAATAAATAACCGTCAATAACCTGTGGGAATAATTATGCCAGGTCCGTTTGTAGTACCCGTGCACGGCGATGTGACATTACCGGAAAAAGTTGATGTGGTAGTCATTGGCGGCGGCATTATTGGCTGCGCCACCGCGCTGGAAATTGCTGAGCAGGGCGTCAGTGTCGCACTGTGCGAAAAGGGCGGCATTGGTCATGAGCAGTCGAGCCGTAACTGGGGCTGGGTGCGGCTGGCGCGCCGCGATCCGCGTGAAGTGCCGTTGATGGCCGAATCGCTGCGCATCTGGCAGCAACTGGATCAGCGTTTGCAGGCGGATACCGGTTATCAGCGCGCCGGCATCACCTTCAACTGCGCCAATGACCGGGAGTTCACTGAACTGCAAAGCTGGTCGCGCCATATGGACGGTACGGGTTTCCGTGCTGAGATGCTGGATCGTGCTGCCGTCGAGAAACTGTTTCCCGGCCATAAAGTGCAGGGCGTTGGTGCACTCTATACCCCGGATGATGGCCGTGCCGAGCCGCAAAAAGCCGCCCCGGCCATCGCCGAAGCCGCACGTCGCCACGGTGCCCATATCCTGACAGAGTGCGCCGTGCGCGGCATTGAAACCAGCGGTGGCCGCATTTCCGGCGTGGTAACGGAACGGGGATCCATTGCCTGCCAAACGGTGGTGCTGGCGGGCGGTGCCTGGTCCGGGCTGATGGCGCAACGTTTTGGTCTGTATCTGCCACAACTCAAGGTGTTGAACAGCGTGGTGCGCACCGAACCGTTGCCCGGTGGCCCGGAGGCGGCATTCTGGACGCGCGATTTCGCCATTCGCAAACGTCAGGACGGGGGCTACTCCATTGCCTCCGGCCATGAAAGCGAAGTCGATATCGTGCCCGACAGTTTCCGCTTTGCCCGCAACTTCCTGCCCGCGCTGCGCCATGAATGGGGCTCGTTACGACTGCGGCTGACCGGGCGCTTCTATGACGAGTGGCGCATGACGCGCCACTGGCATCTGGATGAACCCAGTCCCTTTGAGTACTGCCGCGTACTTGATCTGCCGCCGTCGAAAAAACTCACCAATAAGGTGCTGGAGCAACTCAAACAGCAGCTGCCCGCGCTGGCCGGACTGAAGGTGGCGCAACGCTGGGGCGGATGTATCGATGTGCTGCCGGACGCTATTCCGGTGATTTCCCATGTGGACCGCTATCCCGGCCTGGTGATGGCGACCGGTTTCTCCGGTCACGGTTTCGGGATTGGCCCGGGAGCCGGACGTCTCACCGCCGACCTGGTGCTGAACCGCACCCCGGTGGTGGATCCGAAAGCCTTCCGTTTTTCACGTTTCACTGATGGTTCAAAGATTGAAATTATGACCGGCTACTAACTCTGATTGCCGCAGCGCGGCGTTGTGTTTCTGTTCACCTGAGGAAAAACGATGAGCGATAAGTTTGCAGATTCCCTGCCAAAAATTTCCCGTCGGCAGGCGCTGGTGTATCTGGCCTCCGGCACCGCCGCCATGGCGCTTCCGGGGTTGTTTGGCAGCAATGTTGCGCGCGCGGCCATGACCGGAGCCGCCGGTAGCGGTGGACAGATGGTGGTGGGATTCTCGCAGGAACCGACGGTGTTTAACCCATTGATGCCGCATATCGAGGTAGATGACGGCCTGCATTTCAGCCTGTTTGATCCGCTGTTTGGCGTTGATGAAAAAGGTAACTTTACCCCGGCGCTGGCCACCGAAGTGCCGAGCCAGGCCAATGGCGGCATCTCAGCCGATGGCCTCAATTTTCATCTCAAACTGCGCGATGGCGTGAAGTGGCACGATGGTCAGCCGTTCACTGCGGAAGACGTAAAATTCACCCTGGAATTATTGGTCGACCCCAATTTCCGCAGCTGGAGCCGTTCCGGCCATGAACTGGTTCGGGATATCACCATTGTCTCACCCACCGAAATCAAATGGCGTATGGAGAAACCCTATTCGCCTTACACCTCGATCTTGGCCGCCACCTTCATCATTCCCAAACACGGCTTTGCCAATGTGCAGGACAAAAACACTGCGCCGTTTAACAGCGCGCCGATTGGCACCGGGCCGTTCAAATGGCAGCAACGTGTGCCGGGTGACCATATCGAACTGACCGCCAACAAAGATTACTACGGCGACGGACCGAAGCTCGATCGCCTGATTTATAAGTACATCCCGGACCTCAACGTGATGTATACCCAGTTTGTGTCGGGTGATATCGATATCGCCGGGTTGCAGTGGATTTCCGCCGACCACTACGACGAGGCGAAAAAACTGCCGGGTAAAGTGGTGGATGTGTTCCAGAGCGCCACCATCGAGAACTTTGCTTTTAACCTCGCCCGTCCGCAGTTCCAGGACCCGGCAGTGCGCGAGGCGTTGTATTACGCCATTGATAAACAAACCATTATCGACGCCTTGTATTACGGGCTGCCGAAACCGACCGAAACCTATATGCCGCGCCAGTCGGCCTATTTCAACGCCGATCTCCCGGCGCATGAATTCAATCTCGAAAAAGCGAAAGCCTTGCTGGATAAAGCGGGCTGGAAGCCAGGGGCGGGCGGCATCCGCGAGAAAAATGGCGTCAAGCTGTCGTTTACCAACTCCACCACAGCGGGTAACCATCTGCGTGAGCAAATGCAGCAGTTTATGCAGCAAAGCTTCCAGGAGATTGGGGTGGAGATGAAAATTGCCAACCTGCCGCCGGCAGTGATGTGGGGCGATTACTGGATGCTGTCGAAATTCGACAGCGCGATTGTTGGCCTGAATTACCTCACCGGTTCCGATCCTGATACCGCTACCTACATGCGTTCCGATGCCATCCCGGCGCTAGGGGGGGCGGGGCAAAACGTGTTCCAGTACAAAAATCCCGAGGTCGACAAACTGCTGGCGCAGGGCAGTGCTGAGTTTGCACCGGAGCAACGCAAAGCGGCTTACCTGCAAATCCAGTCGCTGGTGCGTAAGGACATGCCCTTCCTGACGTTGTTCAGCTTTGCCAACGTGCGCGGCCACAAGCAAGGTGCGGAGAACATCACGCCCAACATTAACGTGCGTATCGATAGCTGGAACGCCAATACCTGGTACTGGGATAAGCAAGCCTGATGCCATTCACAAGGGGCGTGACGCACGGTTAGCGTCACGCCGGGGAGGAGAGCCATGGGCGCATTTCTGTTACGACGTTGCGGTCAAAGCATCATTCTATTGTTTTTGGTGTCGATTATCGGTTTCGCCGCACTCAATCTGGCACCGGGCGGGCCGTTGTCGCAATATGCCTTAACGCCGGGAATGACCCAGGAGGCGATGCAACGTATCGCCACGCAGATGGGGCTGAATCGGCCATTACCGGTGCAATATTTTGACTGGCTCAGCCATTTGTTGCGTGGCGACTGGGGGCGATCCTATCGCGATGGTCAGCCGGTACTGAGCATCATCTTTTCTCATCTGCCCGCGACCTTGTTGTTGATGTGCACCTCGATGGTGTTCTCGATTGCGATCGGCGTGTGGATCGGTATTCAGAGCGCCATCAAGCGCGACAGCCTGTTTGATCGCTTTGCCACCATGGGGGCAATGGTGGCGCTGTCGATTCCCACTTTCTGGTTCGGGCTGGTGGCGATCTACTTCTTTGCCCTGAAGCTGCAATGGCTACCCGCCGGGAATATGTACACGGTGGGCGACGGTTCGCTGCTGGATGTGCTGCGCCATCTGGTGTTGCCGGTGCTGGTACTGACCTTTGTCGATGTGGCGATCTGGAGCCGTTATATGCGCACCGCCACGTTGGAAGTGATCAATCAGGACTTCATCAAAACCGCGCGTGCCAAAGGGGTGCCGCCGCGTCGCGTGCTGCTGAAACATGTGGTGGGTAATGCGTTGTTACCGATGATCACCCTCGCCGGGATGCAGTTGCCGACCATTTTGGGCGGCGCACTGGTGGCGGAGACCGTGTTTACCTGGCCGGGCATGGGCCGTCTGTTTCTCGACAGCCTCGGCTACAGCGATTATCCGGTGGTGATGGGGTTGTTGATGTGCTCGGCGATTCTGGTGCTGATTGGCAACCTGCTGGCGGATGTGGTCACTGCGCTGGTCGATCCGCGTATTCGTCCCGCTTAAGGAGGCAAGATGGCATCTTCTGTGATTACCCCGCCGGTGCCGCCAGTGCGCTGGCTACGCAACCGCACGTTACAACGCTTTGTACGGCATAAACTGGCCTGCGCCAGTCTGCTGTTGATCATCCTGATGGCGCTGGCTTGTGCGTTTGGCCCGTCACTGCTGCCGTTCGATGATTTACATATCGACCTGCGTGCGCGCTTTGCACCGCCGTTAACCGGCTGGCACTGGCTCGGCACCGATCCGCTCGGGCGTGATTTGCTGGCCCGCCTGTTAATGGCCGGGCGCATCTCGTTGCTGGTCGGTTTCTTCGCCATGGTGCTCAGCATCATGTTAGGAACGCTGGTCGGCATTGTCGCGGGCTATTACGGTGGCCGGGTTGGCGCTGTGCTGATGCGTATCGTCGATGCCTTTTTGGCCTTTCCCAGCGTGTTTCTTTTGCTGGCGCTGGCGGCATTTATCAAGCCGGATCCGGCGATGATCACGGTGATTATCGCCGTCACCAGCTGGATGGAGGTGGCGCGTATTGTCGAGGCTGAAGTGCGCTCGCTGCGTGAGCGCGAATACATCCTCGCGGCACGGATGCTGGGGCTATCCGGGCGCTGGATTATGTTTCGTGAGCTGCTGCCGAATGTAGTCGGGCCGATTATTGTGGCTGCGACGCTGACGGTGGCGCGCGCCATCCTGCTGGAAGCCTATATCAGCTTTCTCGGTTACGGTATCCAGCCGCCGTTGCCCAGTTGGGGCAATATGCTGAACGGCGCGCAGCAGTATCTGATTCGCGCGCCCTGGCTGGCGCTGGTGCCGGGTATCGCCATCACGCTGGCGGTGACCTGCTTTAACTTTATTGGCGACGGGCTGCGCGATGCGCTGGATGCCCGTAGCGACAAAGAGTGAGGTGATGCGCGATGGCCCGATTCTCTCCGTTTGAAGATTCGCTGTGGTTTGCTACGGCGGCCCCTGCACCTGACCTGCCCGTGTTGCAGGGAGAACATCGTGCTGACGTGTGCATTGTTGGGGGGGGTTATACCGGACTGACCACCGCGCTGACGCTGGCAAAACAGGGGGTGAAAGTCATGCTGCTGGAAGCGCAGCAGGCGGGATTTGGTGGCTCCGGGCGCAATGCCGGGCACTGCACGCCCACTTTTACCCATTTCTCGCTGCCGGAACTGCGTCGCGTGTTGGGCGAACCCTGGGCTGAACGGTTAATCCGCCGTCAGACGCAGGCTAATCATCAGGTCAGCGCGATGATCCGTGATTATCAGATTGATTGTGAATGGCAACAAAACGGCTATCTCCAGGCGGCGGCACGCCCCGGAGCCATGAAACTGATTGAGGAGAAAGCGCGGCAGTACAATGCGGTCGGGGCGCATACCGAAGCGGTGGATGCCGTCCAGGCGGAGCGCATCAGCGGCAGTCCGCGCTTCTACGGTGGCTGGTTTCATCATGAAGGCGGTCATCTTAACCCACTCGGTTATGCGCGGGGGCTGGCGCGGGCGGTGGGGCAGGAGGGTGGGGACGTGTATTGCGCCTCTCCGGTCAGTGAGGTGAAAAAGCAGGGGACAAGCTGGCAGGTAATCACACCACAGGGTCATGTGCTGGCGGATAAAGTGATTTTCGCTACCGGGGCTTACACCGTGGCAGGCTGGCCGCAGCTGGAGCAGAGTTTTCGTATTATGCGGGTGTTTGTCGCCGCGACTCAGCCGTTGGACGCGGCGCTGCGCAACAGGGTGTTGCCCCTTAACACCACCCTTCACGACGGGCGCGGTGATATCTATGTCTACAAATACAATCAACAGGGACGCATCGTCGCCTCCATGTTCCCCATGGGGCGGCGGGGGCGGGAGATGAATTATACCCATCAGGTGATGAGCGATCGCCTGCGTTGGCTGCATCCGGCCATCGACCAGCCGTTGCGCTGGGACTATTTCTGGTACGGCGAGCTGGATATGCAGCAACGCACGATTCCGCGTCTCTATCAACTGGCCCCCGGCGTGGTGGCGCTGACCGGCCTTTCCGGGCGGGGTGTACCGACCGGCAGTATGCTGGGTGGCATTCTGGCGGAGTGGGCGCTGGATGTGCCGCACAGTGAGCTGGCGCTGAAAATTGAACCCTTGCATAAAGCGCCGTTCTGGATGGGGTTTGGCCCACAATTGACGCTGCGTTATTACCGCGCGCGCGACTGGCTGCGTTGCCGCATCGAAGGTGCAGCGCTGCCGCCACATGCCTGACGTTATATGCAATTTGTAGCAATGAAGCGCAGAACTTCTTGTTTTGGTTATAGGGGAGATTGCGCTTAACTGACAGGGTCAAACATTTCTGGAGAACAGCCGATGAAAAAGTTACTGCTACAGTGGTTCAATCGCCTGGTAGAACCGCAATCTGCGACAACAGTTGAAGAACGTGAGGTGGATTTCAGCAAACACATTGAGCTGTTGATCCCCATCAGCCAGCTTTATGGCGTCGAATTCCACCCGACGGTTTACCGTTACTATGAACGATGAACGCTTCCATCTGGTGATGCGTTACAGCTACTGGAACGAGCTGTGCGCGTTGGATCATGCGCGATAAATCGCTTAACACCGTAGCTGCGCGATTTATCGCGCTTTTTTTTGCCTGTTTTCTGACGAATTTCTGCACATTGTTTAAATAATTCTTACAAACCCTCCGCATTTCCTTCAATTGTATTGATTCCGTAATCCTATCGTAAAGAAATGTGTTCCCTTGCTGTTGCGCTCATGCAAAAATACGAAAGTAAATGATAACCATTCTTCTTATCATTTGAGGGTCGGGCCTTTTTGTTGGCCTGATGTGCGCGTCAATAACTAAAACGAACCCACACTTTTCAAAATGGATAAAAATCGCAATCTGCCGTTTGGCAGCTTTAACTCGCTGACCTTGTTTACTGGGCTGTGCATCGGGATTTCGCCAGCCGCCGCGCTGGCCGCTGATAACGCCACCAAAAAGAACGACGATACGCTGGTGGTGGAGGCGCAAACGCCTTCACTCTATTCGCCGGGCGTGTCCGCTGATCCGAAATTTACCCAACCGCTGGTGGATACGACCCGTACCATCACGGTGATCCCTGAGCAGGTGATTAAAGATCAGGGCGTGAACAACCTGACTGATGCACTGAAAAACGTGCCGGGTGTCGGGGCGTTTTATGCCGGTGAAAACGGCAGCTCATCGACCGGGGATGCGGTGTATATGCGTGGTATGGATACCTCGAACAGCATCTATGTTGATGGCATCCGTGATATCGGCAGCGTGACCCGTGACACCTTCAACACCGAACAGGTTGAGGTGATCAAAGGCCCTTCAGGCACTGACTATGGCCGCAGCGCTCCATCAGGTTCAATCAATATGATCAGTAAACAGCCGCGTCTCGATACCGGGCTGGATGCGTCGGTCAGCGTGGGTAGCGCCTGGATGCGTCGTGGTACGCTGGACTATAACCAGGCGATCAGCGATAACGCCGCGTTCCGTCTCAATTTGATGGGAGAAAAAACCCACGATGCCGCTCGCGATAATATCCAGAATGAACGGTATGGCGTCGCACCGTCGTTGGCGTTTGGCCTCGATACCTCAACCCGCCTGTACCTCAATTATCTGCACGTGCATCAGAACAATACGCCGGATGGCGGTATTCCAACTATCGGACTGCCGGGCTACTCGTCGCCCACTGCTGCCTCGTCTGCACTGAATACGTCCGGCAAAGTCGCCACCAGCAACTACTACGGCACCGATTCCGATTTCGACAAATCCACCACCGATACGGTGACGATGCGTTTCGAGCATGACCTGTCGGATAGCACCACCATCCGCAATACCACGCGCTGGTCGCGGGTGAAGCAGGAGTATTTGCTGACGGCGGTGATGGGCAGCACCATTGGCATGCCAAACCCGAACGATGTGGGTACCTGGACCTGGACCCGTAACGTCAACCTGAAGGATGTCAGCAACCGCATCCTGACCAACCAGACGAATATCACCTCGAAGTTCTTTACCGGTTCGGTTGGGCACGATGTCAGTGCCGGGGTCGAGTTTACCCGTGAGAATCAGACCAACTACGGTGTGACCCCGATCACCGCACCGGCGGTGAATATCTACCATCCGATCAGCAGCATTTCGCTGGGTGGACTGAATCGTAACGGTGCTAACGCTAACGGTCAGACCGATACTTTTGGGATCTACGCCTTCGATACCCTGGCGATCACCCAAAACTTTGAGCTGAATGGGGGCATTCGCCTCGACAACTATCACACCGATTATGACAGTGCGACCGCCTGTGGTGGCACCGGGCGCGGTGCACTGGCTTGCCCGGCGGGCGTGGCAACCGGTACGCCGGTCACCACCGTCGATACCGCGAAATCGGGCAATCTGGTTAACTGGAAAGCCGGTGCTCTCTATCGTCTGACTGAACATGGCAACGTTTACGTTAACTACGCGATCTCTCAGCAACCGCCGGGTGGCAGCAACTTTGCGCTGGCGGCGGGAGGCAGTGGCAACAGCGCCAGCCGCACCGATTTTAAACCACAGAAAGCCAAATCCAGTGAGGTGGGCACCAAGTGGGAAGTGCTGGATAAACGCCTGCTGCTGAATGCGGCGCTGTTCCGTACTGATATTGAGAACGAAGTGGCGGCGAACGACGATGGCACCTATTCACAATACGGTAAAAAACGTGTTGAAGGTTATGAGCTGTCGGCCACCGGTAATATCACGCCAGACTGGCAGGTGATTGCCGGTTATACCCTGCAACATGCTTCGGTTACCGAAGGTGACAATGTGGCGCAGGACGGCTCCTCGGCGCTGGCGTATACGCCGAAACACGCCTTTACCCTGTGGACCAACTATCAGGCCACCGATGCGCTGTCAGTGGGGGCCGGTGCACGTTATGTTGGCAGCCTGCGTCGCGGTAGCGATGGTGCAGTGGGCACGCCAGACCACACCGAAGGCTACTGGGTGGCAGACGCGAAGCTGGGCTATAAGGTGAATAACAACCTTGATTTGCAGCTCAACGTGTACAACGTTTTCGACACCAACTATGTTGCCTCCATCAACAAGAGTGGCTACCGCTACCATCCGGGTGAGCCGCGTACTTTCCTGTTGACGGCTAACGTGCATTTCTAATGGTTAACGTGGGGCCATCTACCAGGTAAGGTAATTGTAGCGGCGCGATTTATCGCGCTGTTTTAGGGGATTGCGCGATAAATCGCGCCGCTACGGCATATGCCAGCTCCACTTCATTTAAGAGAGAACAACGCGATGATGTATCACATTCCTGACGTGCTGACGCCAGCAGAGGTCGCCAGTTTTACCACGCTGTTGCAACAGGCCGAGTGGGTGGATGGCCGGGTGACGGTCGGCAGCCAGGGTGCGACGGTGAAAAATAACCAGCAGATTGACACTCGCACCCCACTGTATGATCGGTTGCAGGCTGCGGTGTTGCAGGCGTTGAACAACAACCCGCTGTTCTTTTCCGCCGCGCTGCCACGCAGTATCTCCACGCCGCTGTTCAACCGTTATGAGCAAGGGGAAACCTACGGTTTTCATGTCGATGGCGCGGTGCGCCACAATGGCGCGGCGGGCTGGATGCGTACCGATCTTTCCGCCACGCTGTTTCTCTGCGATCCAGAGAGCTATGACGGTGGCGAGCTGGTGATTGAAGACACCTACGGCCAGCACAAGGTTAAACTGCCCGCCGGGCACCTGGTGCTCTATCCCTCCAGCAGTTTGCATTGCGTGACGCCGGTGACGCGTGGCGCACGTGTCGCATCATTCCTGTGGATTCAGTCGATGGTGCGTGACGACAAACAGCGCGCCATGTTGTTTGAACTGGACCGCAATATTCAGAGCCTGAAAGCGCGCCACGGCGACAGCGAAGAATTGCTGTCGCTGCTGAATATGTATCACAACCTGTTGCGTGGCTGGACGGAAGTATAAACCTGCGCGTTAGTGTTCAAACTCGCACTCCGTCATGGCTTTTTTGCCCTTAATGACACCAATGAACAGCAGACGAAATTCATCGAATTGATGGGTGATGATGGTCTGGTTATCAGCCGAACGGAATTCCTTCACCATAAATGCGGGAACACTTCGGGTGTGGTCATAAGGCTGATGCTTAATCTGCACCAATGCGAAATGTTGATTAAGCATATTGATGCGGTCCGTTCCCACCTGAAGAGAAACCAGGGTGTAGGCAGTACCGTTAGCCGGGTCCGGGATATTATTGAAGCCACAACGGTAGGTGCCGGTGCGGATAATCACACGACCTTCAGGCATTATGTGGCTGACACCGGTGTTAGGCGGCGGAGTGTAGGGTTCCGGTATGACAGAACCTGGCTGGTAAACATAATGAGCCGTGGTGATCGGCAGCTCTGGCGCAGATTGCACCGGTGCTTGTGGCGCATCTGTGGCGGGTGCTTTGCTTACAGCCGCAGGGGAGGCCGCTGTGATGTTGAGTGCCGCGATGCGTTGCTGGTATGCCGTCTGTAATTGGTCAACATCGGTGCCGTGACTGCGGAGTTGTTTCAGCCATTCGCGTTGTGATTGTTTTAGCTGCACCGCATCAGCCGCCGCAAGGCCAGACATCTTTTGGTGATAAACGTTGGCTAAGGTTTCGTCCAGAGACGATAGCTGCGGGGTCTGGCAAATCAGTTTTTCCTGCGGCGTGCTGGCACGGTTGCAGTCAAACGAGGCGGCCAGCGCCGGAGAAGCGGCACCGAGTAACAGCAATGAAGCCAGGAGATTACGCTGGAGAGACATCATTATTCCCTGATTGATAGATTCTCTCCGTTATATCGGCAACGCGCTGACAAACTGTAATTCAGCTGTTGCGCACTCAGTCCGTGCGTGTGCCATCAAACGAACACCATCGCCTTACTGCGTCAGCTCACGGGCAAACTGGATAAAGTCATGTAATGCCTTATTCTTTATCTCCCGCTGCCAGCTCATGGTCAGCGTCGAGGTGGCATGCTGATCCTGCAAAAAGCAGTAGGCAACGTCCGGTATCATCACGGAACGCTGGGTTTCCGGCACCAGCGTTACCCCCATTCCCATCGACACCAGACCGATTGCCACCGAGACATCACGCGTTGGCTGAATCTTTTGTGGCACAAACCCGGCCTGCTGGCAGGCATGCAGTGCCGACCAGCCAAGTCCCACACCAGGCGGATCTTCCTGCATCAAAAAAGGGTCAGCAGCCAGTTGCGACAACGCAATTCGTGGCTGGGATGCCAGCGCATGGCTGCGCGGTAACACGGCAATTAATGGGCGGGTGGCGAGATCGAGATATTCCAGATGATCATATCGTGGCACCGGTGAACGAACCAGGGCGATATCTATTTGATTAGTTAACAGAAGTGTAAGTTGTTCGTGAACATTGCGTTCTTCAATCACGATATCGATGCCGGGTTTACGCTTACGATAACCATTAATTAACAGTGTCAGCGCCGGATCGAGTATTGAAGAACCAACATAGCCAAGTTTAATCTGCCCACGATAACCCAGCCGCAAACTGCGCGCGTTTTCACGAAATTTCGCGTAATGACTGGACGCAATGCGCGCCTCCTCCACCAGTTGCTCGCCTTCAAAGGTCAGTGCCACGTGCCGCCGGTCGCGGGTAAACAGCGCCAGATCCAACTCCTTCTCCAGCGCCTTGATGTACTGGCTCAACGCCGGTTGGGCGATGTTCAGACGCAGTGCCGCCTTGCCAAAATGCAGCTCCTCCGCCAGGACTACAAAGGCGTGCAAATGTCGGTAATCCATCGGTGTTCTCCTGCTTTTTGCTGATAATAACTCTTTATCAAAGCGCCAGGTATTATTATTGGACTCTTATCAGTGATCCTCTAAAACTGTGGGGGCAACGACGGGAGGTGCCGGTTCTATGCCACTGAATTCGCTCCTGTTGTTCTCAAGGTGTGCCAGCGCCTGTCTGCGCCGATGCATCACCGATTACCACGACGAAGAGGGACATTGAGATGTCTGAGAAGCAAACGAAAGTCACCGATTTACGTTCCGCGCTGGAGGTATTGAGCCAGTACGATGATGAATTGATCTATACCGATGAACCTGTAGACCCGATCGCGGAATTATCCGGCGTGTATCGTTATGTCGGCGCACACGGCACGGTAAAACGTCCAACGCAAATCGGCCCGGCGATGATTTTCAACAAAATCAAAGGCTACAACGATATGCGTGTGCTGATCGGCCTGCTGTCTTCGCGTAAACGCGTGGCACGCCTGTTTGGTACCACACCCGAAAATCTGGCGTTTATGCTGAAGGATTCTGTGGCCAACCCCATCGCGCCGATTGTTATTCCGCGTGAAAAAGCCGTCTCCCAGGAAGTGGTGCATCTGGCGACCGACCCGGACTTCGATATCCTGAAAATCCTGCCTGCGCCAACCAACACCCCGGAAGATGCCGGCCCTTATTTCACACTGGGCATGTGCTACGCCGCGGACCCGGAAACCGGTGAACACGACGTCACCATTCACCGTCTGTGTGTGCAGAGCAAAGACGAAATCTCGATGTATTTCGTGCCAGGCCGTCACCTGGATACTTTCCGCCAGAAAGCTGAAGCGGCCGGTAAACCGCTGCCGATCTCTATCAGTATCGGTGTCGATCCGGCGATTGAGATTGGTGCCTGTTTTGAGCCGCCAACAACGCCGCTGGGCTTTGATGAATTGTCCATCGCCGGTAGCCTGCGTAATCAGGCGGTTGAGCTCGCTGAATGTCTGACGGTTAACGCGCGCGCTATCGCTAACGCCGAAGTGGTGATTGAAGGCGAATTGCTGCCAGGTGTGCGTGTACGTGAAGACCAGAACACCAATTCCGGTAAAGCAATGCCAGAATTCCCTGGCTACACCGGTGCGGCACAGGCTCAGGTGCCAGTGATCAAAGTCAAAGCCATTACCCATCGTCGTTCACCGATTCTGCAAACCTGTATCGGCCCAAGCGATGAACACACCAACATGGCCGGTATCCCGACCGAAGCCAGTATTTTGCAGATGGTAGAACGTGCGCTGCCGGGATTCGTGCAGACCGTACACTGCCCGACACCAGGCACCGGCAAGTATCTGGCCGTGTTGCAGGTGAAAAAACGCACCCCGGCAGACGAAGGTCGTCAGCGTCAGGCCGCGCTGCTGGCGTTCTCCGCCTTCTCTGAACTGAAACATGTGATGCTGGTGGATGAAGACGTCGATGTGTTCGATATCAACGATGTGGTCTGGGCGATGACGACCCGTTACCAGGGCGATGTCGATACCGTGTTTATTCCGGGTGTCCGCTGCCATCCGCTCGATCCGTCCTCTGACCCGGCCTACAGCCCGTCAGTGCGCGATCACGGTATTGCCTGCAAAACCATCTTTGACTGCACCGTGCCTTACCACCTGAAAGCGAATTTCCATCGCAGCGAATTTCTCGAAGTGGATGTGAATCGCTTTATCCCAGGTTTTAACAAGAAATAAGGAGGCAGCATGTCAGGGTCTGTGAGTCGAACCAACAGTAAACCACGGGTGATTGTTGGCATTAGCGGTGCGTCCGGTTTCTCGTATGGCGTACAGGCATTACGTTATTTACGTCAGCTGGAGGTGGAGAGCCATCTGGTGATCTCCCCGGCCGGTCATCTCAATCGCGAACATGAAACCAACCTCTCCGCCGAAGATGTCGCGGATATGGCCGATGTGGTTTATCCCATCCGTGCGGTGGGTGCGGCCATTGCCAGCGGATCGTTCCGCACCCTTGGCATGCTGGTGGCACCCTGTTCGATGCATACCCTGGCGGCTATCGCCAATGGCCTGACCGATAATCTGCTGACGCGTGCAGCAGATGTGGTGTTGAAAGAACGCCGTCGCCTGGTATTAATGGTGCGGGAAACCCCGCTCCATCTCGGGCATATCCGTAATATGCAACAGGCGACGGAATCCGGTGCGATTGTGTTTCCGCCGGTGCCTGCGCTCTACGCCAGGCCGCAAAGTGTTGAAGAGATTATCGCGCACAGCGTGGCACGTGCTCTGGGGCTGATGGATCTGGATTGTGCCGATCTGCCGCGCTGGGGAGAAGACGTGACTTTAATGACCAGGAGTAATAAATCGTGATTATTGGACCCTATATTAATGGCTCTGCGGTGCTGATCGGCGGCATTGTCGGTGCGGTGCTCAGTTCGCGTCTGCCGGAACGTATCAGAACCTCCATGCCGCTGATCTTCGGTGCAGCCTCGATGTGTATGGGGATTGTGCTGGTGGTGAAGGTCAGTCATATGCCGGTGATGGTGCTGTCGGTGATCCTGGGTGCACTGCTGGGAGAACTCTGTTACCTGGAAAAAGGTATCGGCAAACTGGGCAGTAAAGCGCGAGGTCTGGTGGAGATGTTCGTCAGTTCCGGCGCGCAGGATAAAGAGTCGCAGGAGCAGTTCCTGCAAAGTTATGTGGCGATCATCGTGTTGTTCTGCGCCAGTGGCACCGGGATTTTCGGATCGATGCATGAAGGCATGACCGGCGACACCAGCGTACTGATTGCAAAATCGTTCCTGGATCTGTTCACTGCCGCGATTTTTGCCACATCGCTCGGATTTGCGGTCGCGGTGGTCGCTGTTCCTCAGCTGATCATTCAGTTGCTACTCGCCTATGGCGCGGTGTTTATTCTGCCGTTGACCACGCCCGCCATGCAGGCGGACTTCTCGGCGGTGGGGGGTGTTTTAATGTTCGCGACAGGTTTCAGAATTTGCGGCATTAAAATCTTCCCGGTCGCCAATATGCTGCCAGCTTTGGTACTGGCGATGCCGATTTCTTCTTTATGGACCAGCTTCTTTTAATTCAGGAGGATAAAAAATAATTAAACCGGGGATGGAAAAGTCGTAAAGCCAGGGGCCGGAAAGGGTGGGTATGCATTTCCGGCAACGTTAGTCAGATCGGAATTCATCATGATTAAAAATAAAATTGCCTGTGCAATGGCCTTGCTATTGCCACTGGCCGCGTATGCCGTAGATAACGCAACACAAGGTATCGAAGTATTACGGGTGACTTCTTCCGCCGATGATGGCAGCCAGGGTACGCTGCGCTGGGCGCTGGAAACAAATAATCAAAATCCCGGGCACTATCGAATTGAATTACAATCCACTAACAATCAGCCACTGATTATCAAACCCAACAAGCCGCTGCCGGAAATTAAAGGTCCGGTGGAAATTATTAATACCGATTTCCTCAAACAGGGGAAATATGTCGCCATCGACGGTTCGGGTTATATTAAAGGCGTGGACCCACAATCTTGTCCGGGAGCGGTACCAGGCCAGTACGGTGCCAATGTGCGTACCACCACCATGCCGGGTTTAGTATTACGTGATACGCATGATGTCACCCTGCAAGGGGTCGAAGTGCGTAATTTCTGTATCGGGATTCTGGTGAATCGCGCCAAAAACAACGTGATTGAAGATAACCGTATCGTTGGCAATCACGGTGGTGCCGGTATTATGTTGACCGGTGATGATGGTAAAGGTAACTCAACGGCGACCACCACAGAACGTAATAAAATTATCCGCAATACCTTTATTAATAATGGTGATGCGATGGAAGCCACCCGTGGTGCTTCGTTCAACCTGATTGCGGATAACTTTATCACCACCGACAGCGTGCATAATCAGGAGCCATCGCAGGGTCTGGAGATGCTATGGGGGAATGACAACGAAGTGATTCACAATCACTTTGAGAATTATTCCGACGGGGTGCAACTCAACTGGGGTAATCGCAACTATATTGCCGATAATACCTTCACCAATCTCTCTTCCGCCGTGACCTTAAGCGGCACAGGCAACGTGGTCGCTGGAAATATTATGACTGGCAACCGTGTGGCGGTTTCGGTCCGTCCGCAGGGTGAGCCAGGTAAAGACGGCAGCTTTGGGATTAACCGGATCACCGGGCCAGCGATTAACCGGATTACCGAAAATATTATGATCGACAACGGCAAGGACGTTAAGCGTTGCTTTGCCGGGGGCAGTTGTCTGCCGGGTTATGCCGGGGCGATTGTATTTAATGTACCAGGCCTCGAACATGCGGCGTTTATCGGTAATCGTGGCGGCGGTATCAGCAACGACACCAGCAAACTGGAAAAAATCTGCGCCATTGATGGCAACGTAGCCGGTTGTGAAGCGACACCGAATAAAGATCAGCATGCGCCCGCTATTACCCATGTTGTGCGTCATCAGAATACGCTGACCATTGACGGCAGTGTACAAGGGGAAGCCAATACCGCCTACCGGATTGAGTTCTTCTCGAACAGCAAAGCAACGATGGACGAAGCGGAGCATTTCCTCGGCTATCAGATGGTCGCTATTAATGCGCAAGGCAAGGGCACCATCCATTATCAAACCCCGGTGAGCGTGGATTTGCAGGTGGCAAATGTGACATCGACGGCCACCACCGCCGACGGTGCTACTTCACCGTTAAGTAAACCAGCCCCGATGCAATAATCCTTTCCTGAGTGAGCTGCGACACAGCATTACCTGACGGCATTCATCTGCAACTAAAAAAATAAACCGACCGGAAAGAGACAGCCCCACGGCTGATCTTATCCAGTCAGGTGTGTCATTAGCGAAACAGGAACAACCCATGAATTTGCATAAGAGTGTATTAGCCCTTTCTCTGCTGTTGGCCTTGCCAAGTGTAACCAACGCCACTGCCGCCACCAGCGCACCGGCTGCTGCCGTCAATGTACGCCACGCCCAACCGATCACCATTCGCCAAACCACCATTGGCGAAGGTATGCCGAAAGTGATTATCCCGACCACCGGCGCGACGGCAGACCAGGTTCTGGCCCAGGCTAAAGTCATCGGTGCTAACCCGGATGCCGATTTGATTGAATACCGCATTGATTACCTGAATTTTGCCACCGATGCCGCGCAAGTGGGTGCGTTAGGCAAGCAGGTGGCCGCAGAAGTACAGGGTAAACCGTTGATCCTGACTTTCCGCACCCAGTCTGAAGGTGGGGCGAAAGCCATCAGCGATAAGGCGTATGGCCAGCTCTATCTGGCACTGATTAAAGATCACTTTATCGATATTCTCGATGTAGAGATGTTCCGCGATCCGGCGGTGATTCATCAGGTGGTCACTGCTGCTCATGCCGCTGGCATTAAAGTGGTGATGTCCAGTCATGATTTCCAGAAAACCCCGGCCACCAGCGAGATTGTTGCGCGTCTGCGCAAGCAGGACAGTATGGGTGCGGATATTCTGAAAATCGCCACCATGCCACATGATTCGGGTGATGTGGTGAAACTGATGGATGCGACCGCGCAGATCCGCAATAACTACTCGCGCAAACCGCTGCTGACCATGTCAATGGGTGGTCTGGGCGCGATTTCACGACTTTCCGGTGAAGTATTTGGCGATGATCTGACCTTCGGCATGATCGGTACGGCGTCGGCACCGGGCCAGGTGGATGCGGCGCAGTTGCATCAGGTACTGAAAACAGTTGACGTGGCGCTGAACGGCCATTAATCATAACAAGACACCTTGCGTAAGGATTATACAAGGTGTCATCTATCATTTTAACGTTATGCAAAAAACACGTATACATCGGATTTACAATCTCTAAGAGGTATTTTATCTGGTTATAAAAGACGAATTAAGCGTAATGAAGAGCTAAGGCCTTGGGATTTGTTTATGTTGTCGGTCCACATGGTAGAGGAGTGAAAATGATGAAAAAAACGCTTTGTTTTCTTTGTCACAAAAACACAAAGCCACTTTCAATGATGGTCGATTATTTCTCAAAGAACAAAAATAATAGAATTATAATTCATATAGACGCCAAGTCTGACATTAATGAGTTCAATGATATTAGGCAAGGTAATAATGTCTCTTTTTTAAGAAAGAGATATGATATTACCTGGGGAGGGGTGGGTATGGTTTCCGCAACAATATCCCTCCTTGACGAGGCGCTGCTTAATGACTTTGATTACTTGTTTTTATTATCTGGTGATGATTTGGCATGTATGGATGAAGCAGCAATTGATGATGTTTTGCAAGATATGGGGTACGCTAATCTGATTCATTTTCAGGATGAAAGGAATGATTATGTTAACCCGGATGATAGAGTTAGGTATAAGTATCCATCTTGTTTCTTTAAAAAGAAAATAACTTACGTTGACTTTTTGTTTCGTCAGGTTTTTAAATTAACCAAGTCTTTTTATATCAATGATGCCTATTCTGAATTCATATCCTTAGGGGGGCATTTTTACAAGGGAAGTCAGTGGTTTGGTCTTAATTATAAGGCTGTGTCTGTTATTGTTGATTTCTTGAGAAGAAATCAATGGTATTATGCAATGTATAAGAAATCACTAATTCCAGATGAGGTTTTTTTTCATACCTTAATTAAATATATTGGTATTAATGATGTCCATATTGATAAAGCAAAGATTAGCGATGCCTTAAGATATACTGACTGGAGTACCGGTCCTGATTACCCAAGAACATTGGATATTAGCGATATAGAGAAGATAAAGAAATCAGGGTGCCTTTTCGCACGGAAGTTTAGCCATGAAACCACATCCTCTCTCTTCGAAGAATTACTTAGCCGACACTGATCAACATACTACTCTGAAACTGACGGCAGGCGCTAAGTCGCTTTATCATCAACAAGGCCTTCCACCAGACCGGCGGAAGGCTTTATGCCTTAAAACTTCACTTTAACCTGCACACCCGCTACCCAGGTATCTTTAATCTCTTTGTTCGAGAAAGCCCCCGGTTCCTTGATGTACTGTACGCTCGGGCGCACCGACAGCCACGGCGTTGCCTGCAAGTTATAGGTCATTTCAACCAGCTGTTCACCAATATCCAGGCCATTTACCATTTCGGCATCGGCCAATTCGCCTTTGGCGCGCAGGCTGTCGACGGCGTTGTCACGGCTGTGCTGATTGTACACCGCACGACCATAGCCAATCGCAATCGCATCATGTGGGCGCGCTTCAAACGGTCCATTTAACACGAAACCAGCCGAGTACCAGTGGCGGAACGGCGAGGTGGCAGCATCGGTCGTGGTGGCCTGACCAAACATATGCAGGTTCTGACTGCGCAGCGAAGCCGATTGCCAGATGGTTTGGTCAGCCAGCAGGTAGGCACCCCAACGCTTATCAGCACGCTGATCGGGTTGGTCGATACGGGCGACGTTAGAGCTGTCGTAGTAGTAACCCAGTTTGTATTGACCGGGCAACGCGCCCTGTAAGTTGTAGATCAACTCAACTGGCACGATATAGCCGGTGGTGCCCGGTGCAAAAGGTTTAAATGCACGGGACGATTCGCTGTTCTGCTGCGGGTTAACGTTAAATACCGCAGTTTGCAGTGCCCAGCTGTCATTGAAGGTGTATTTCAACTCGCCACCAAGGTGGGCGTTCGGGTAGTTACCCCAGCCGCTGCCACCTGACATCGACAGGGGATGAGCACAGAAGCCGGCGTTCATAAAGTTGGTCAGAATCGACAGACCGCCAAAATCATTACCCATTGCCAACCAACCCAGCTTGTATTGCAACTGAGGGGTAAACAAATAGTTAGCGTAGCTGAGTTCGCTCAGGCGAGTATATTCACCGCCATACACTTCCTGAATCGGCAGACGGTTACCGACTAAATCGGCTGAGGTGCTGCGACCACGACGGTCGTTGATTGAGAGTTGAACGGTACCGGCGTTTTCCGCATTGAACATGCGGTTTAAATCAAAGGTCGCCCCGAGACGGATCTGTTGGGCGTAACGCGTCCCGTAAGACTGACCACCGCTTAATACCCCGGCGGTTTCCGAGACATAGTCACCGGTTAAGTTGACACCGTGCTGGGCGAGGTCGCTGCGCGCGCCGCCCCAGTCGCCGGTCAGGGTATCCTGGTGGAAAAAGTCGGTAGCTTGTGCCGCGGGGATGGCCAGCGCGCAAAGGAGGGCGACAGGCAATGGCCTGATTTTAAAACAAATGGTTTTCATGATGTACGTGGTAGAAAGTTAATAAGCACGCTTATTGTACCTCCTGGTACGTTTTTGATCGTTGCCTTATTGACGTTTCATGACAAACCAAGTGTTTCTGGATTTTTCTCGCGGTAACTTTAAGTTTACAGGTCGCCAGTGCCTGCTTGTCCTCGTCAGCGCTGGGTCAGGTTGATACAATTCAACGTAATTTTATGTACCACCGCCCCCTCTTTCCTGAAGTGTTGCGTTTTCTGAAACGGTGTTTTGTGACGCTTGGCTGAGGGAGCGGAATAGAATTCTAGCGGCAGCAAAAATCGAGGAATAGACCAGCATGACAAAGGAATTCCCGGCTTCACTAATGCCAGAACCCAATGGTTACGCAGCCTGGCTGGCCGATCTGAAAGACCGCATCAATAGTGCTCAACAGCGCGCCACATTAGCGGTTAATCGGGAATTGGTCGGTCTGTATTGGCACATCGGTCGTGATATCCTGGCGCGGCAAGCTGAACAAGGATGGGGGGCTAAAGTCATCGAACGGCTGGCAAATGATTTACGCACGGCCTTTCCCGATATGAAAGGTTTTTCACCGCGCAACCTCAAATACATGCGCGCTTTTGCCGAAGCTTGGCCGGAGCTGGAATTTGTGCAAGCGGTGCTTGCACAATTACCTTGGTATCACCATTAGTTGAATCACTGCCTGAAGAGTTCCAAACCAACTTGCCGAGTATTGAACAACTGGAACGTGAATTGGCGGGAGATGCTGAGGATTCTGCCTAAGCAAATAGAGTGAAGTAATAAAGTCATTTATAGACTACTGGCCGGGCAAGCCTGAGTGGGAATTATGCTCAGCAAAAAGCCCGCTCAGTTTCCACTGAGCGGGCTCTTCAAATATGGCTCCTCTGACTGGACTCGAACCAGTGACATACGGATTAACAGTCCGCCGTTCTACCGACTGAACTACAGAGGAATCGGTGTTGATGGCGCGCATATTAATGGGCAGTGCCGGAGCTGTCAACAGCTAAAAATACATTTGTATTCAACTGGCTAGCATTAATACAAAGCGATCACGCTTTAAGCAGTTTCGGGCCGCGTAGCGGCTAAACGCGCCAGTGGGTCCTGACGATAGAACAGATGCAGATGGCGGTACATGGCAGGAAACCGTTCCGCCAGTAAATCCGGTGCACTGAAGAAATATTCAGAGAGGACGGCAAAGCATTCGGCAGGATCGCTGGCAGCGTAGGGATCGATGGTGGCTGCCTGTTCGCCAACCAGCTCCACTTCCGCAGCAATCTCCTCCATTGTCTGGAGTAAATCCTTCTCCCAACTGGCGACATCGCGCAGGGCAATGGCCGGGACGCCGCTGGTGTAGCCACTACCGCGCGCATCCAGCTTGTGTGCCACTTCATGGATCACCAGGTTATAGCCGGAGAGATCAAACGAGTCCTGAATATCCAGCGCATTTAACACCACCGGACCCTGGGTCCAGCTCTGGCCCGCATGGACCGCAGCAGCCTGATGAACCAGTCCGTTGTCATCCTGCCAGTGGTCATCTACGTTGAAAGGTTCCGGGTAGATGAGAATTTCATGGAAGCCGTCGAGCCACTCAAGGCCGAGTTTCAACACCGGCAGGCAAAACAGCAGCGCCAGGCGGGCAGTACGCAGCTCGTCGAGTTGTAAGCCTTGCAGTGGGGTGATTTTTTTCTGTTGCAGAAAACGCTGTGCCAGCACGATCAGGGCAGCTTGCTCGTTTTCTTCGAGCAAAGAGAAGATAGGCTGCGCCAGCGCCTGTTGCCACGGCAGCGCTGCGACTGAAGTTTCTACCTGCGCATGCCACGGCCATTTGAACATCGCATCACTCACTCTTCAGGGCGGAAGACGGTATCCTCGCGCGGCACAGAGAAAATTACCAGCGCAGAATCAAAGCCGTCTATTCAACCTGTTAGTGAGCATGTTGTCTGTGACTGAGGTTGCAAAGGTGAGAGGTAAACCGCTCACCTTTGCCGGGGAAAGGTATTATCCTTCGCGCTCCACACGCTGGAACTCAATCACCCAGACCCACGGATTCACTTCCCAACTGGTGGCGCCATACTGTTTCTGCCATGCCTTGCGGTAGGCCTCTTTCGGCGATTCCGAGTTCATATTCATGGTGAAGAAGTTGTTCAGGAAGTGCGAGTCGGTCTGCACACCTTCGGCCATGATGTCATCTTCACTGATATCCTGGATCTTCTCGGCACGGACAGAGGTGATCTCCAGATCAATACGGCTGGCCCAGCGTGGCATATGGATGGCCGTTTGCCAGCCAAATTGTTCGGCATCCTGCAAATTTTCATCCTGCTGCCCCAGCTCATTGCTATCCGCGCGGTACTGGCAATACACCGGATCGCGGAAAGGAAGCGGGTCACGTTCGTACTCGGCCAGTTGCTCTTCTGGCACAATCGGGCCACGCCAGGTCTCGCGCACCCAGATACGATCGCCGGGTTTACCATAGGGGCAGTGGTAACTGATATCTGACATCGACATCAGTTTATAGCCGTGCAGATGGTTAGCACTGACGTCAAAGGCGTGTACACCTTCGTGATGATCCTGACCCGGGCCAAATGCCTGAGTCTTCATAATGCGCCGGGTCTGTGTCTGCTGGCCAACCAGCAGGGCGCGGACCCGCTGTTCGGAAAAAAGAATCGGCCGTTCTTTCATGATTTACCTCTTGTGGTGTCGCCAACCCGGAGAATTTGCTGAACCATCCGCGTCCACGGATGTGCAGAATTAGCATAATGGGTTTAAATCAATTTGCTTAATAATTTGTCGCCTTATAGTCAGGCGTTTGGTGCGTATTCAGTTTTAAAAATGGCTCATAAGCAAAAAACGTGCTTGTTTGGGTTCAATGGGAAAACAAAATCGCATTTTTCTCAGATACAGTACGTTATAACGGACACAATGGGAACTCTTTCAGAATATGTCGTGGGTGATCGGTTGACCGAAGCGTTTGGAGCTAGCGAGTTAAACCAGAATAAACCAGTAACACACTATTTCTGCGTGCCTTTAAAACATTATCACTGCTAAACAGAGTCGTTTAACTAAAACGAGGATGAGGAAATACCGAAAACGCGCGTGGCGCTGGGAAAGTGCTGTTAACAGCGCTATAACAGGATCAGGATCGCATTTTTTCGGATGTGATTATGCAGGAGGGGTGTAAAGAAAGTGTCATCACCGGGCCGCTATGATGTTTGCAGGAGTCGCACGCTCGTCATTGACGGCAGTGCTATATAACAGCAATAACAGGAGAAGCACGATGTCGCTAACTGGCTGGCAAAACCGTTTCGAGAACTGGTTGCAGCAGAACTGGCTGCACGATGATAAAGCCCATGATATCGCCCACCTGCGCCGGGTCTGGATGAGCGCGTCACGCATTATGCAGGACAGTGATGCCGATGCGCTGGTGGTGCTGACCGCGTGCTACTTCCATGATGTCGTCAACTTACCGAAAAATCACCCGGAACGCCATCTGGCTTCAACTTACGCTGCTGAAGAGACGCGGCGTATTCTGCAACAGGATTTCCCGGACTTCCCGGCGGAATTAGTCGATGCGGTGGCACACGCGGTCCAGGCACACAGCTTTAGCGCTGCGATTGCGCCACAAACCCTTGAAGCCAAAATTGTGCAGGATGCCGACCGGCTGGAGTCGTTGGGGGCCATCGGCCTGGCGCGAGTGTTTTACACTGCGGGTGCACTGGGGCGTCCATTGTTCGACAGCGACGATCCCCTGGGTAAAGATCGCGAGCTGAATGATGTGCACTGGACGTTGGATCACTTCCAGAAGAAGTTATTACGTCTGCCCGAAACGATGCAAACCGAGGCCGGGCGTCAGCTGGCAGAACACAACGCCGACTTCCTGGTGCGCTACATGGCCAAGTTGTGTGCCGAGCTGCAGGGTAACCTGACTTCCATTGATGAATCGGTGTTGAGGGACTTCAGCCCTATACACGTCTAATATTAAATTTTTATGACAACCTGTTAAATTTCGGCATCTTCCGCTACGTTGATGAAAATCAATAAGGAGTTACACGATGACCGAGACCGTTAATTTAACCATTAAGATTGATCCTGCGCTGAAAGAACACATCAAACAACTGGCTCTGGATAACCAGATTTCCATGAGTCAGGAAATTGTGAATCGCCTGCAAGCGAGCTTTCAGGCTCCTGCGCAGGATGCGATCGACAATCAGGACACTGAAGAAGTGGTAACCGAACAACTGAGTGCTGCCGAACTGAAACAGATTCGTGCGCTGCTGAAGAAGCAGGGCAAGAAGAAGAAATAAGTAAAAACCCGTCAGCTGACGGGTTTTTTTTATCAGGCAACCTCTAACCGAAACTGTTGCGCCCGCTGCGCCAGTCGGTCGGATAGCTCACGTAACTGCCCGGCAGCCAACACCTGCTGGGCATTCTGCGTTTCGTTTTGCTGTAACTGCTCGCTCATGGCCACCACTTCCTGGGCAATGGTGCTGACGCGGTGGCTCTGTGCTGCGGTATTGGTCTGCAAATCATCCAGTTGTTGCACCACACCGGATACCGCTGCGCTGATCTGCGCGAACAGCGTCTCCAGCGTTTTCACCTTCGTGAAGCCATCGCTGACGTGCTGGCGTGTGTGCTGAATCAAACCATCTATCTGTCGCGTTGATTGGCCGCTCTGTTGCGACAGTAAACCAATCTCTTTCGCCACCACGGAGAAGCTGCGGCCATACACCCCGGCATGCGCTGACTCAATGGCCGCATTCAGTGCCAGAAGACGGGTTTGCAGCGACAGATTATCCAGCATGTCGACAATCCCGGCGATATCGCCCGAGGCGCTAACAATCTGCTGCATCTGATGTTCCATATTATCAACTTCCCTGGCGCAGTTACGCATCAGGGTGTCGGCGGATTGTGCCTCTTGTGTGGCTTGTTGGGAAAAACGCGCGCCGTTTTCCACCTCCTCCGACACGCGGTGCAGGCGCTGTGACAAGTGGTGAAAACTGGCGTTCTGTGCCTGATGTTGCTGCATGACCTGTTCATTGTGCTGCTGCATATTCTCAGCACCTGCCGCGACGCTGATGGCTACCGTATTGATATCGCTGACGATTTGTTGCAAACCCCGGCGCATGGTGTCTATCGACTGGAACAACAGGTGGGTTTCCAGCGACTGACGGCGTGGTGGGGCGTGATGAATGACGAGATCGCCGGTGGCGATCTGCTCCAGTTGGGCGTTGGCCTGACGCAGTGGGCGCAGCACGCCACGCATTAACAGGCTGGCGGCCAGAATCAGCAGGGCAATCAGCAGCCCACTGACCCCCAGTGACATGTTGCGACTCTGCTTCAGCGTGTTAAGCGTGCTTTGATTCACATCGCTGAGCTGATGATTAGCCTGTTCAATTTCGTGAAACCATGCATCGTTAAATTGCTGCTGAAAAGCCTGCATGGGCACCATAAAAAATGCATTGATATCATTGGCGGCGAGGCCTTTTAACTGTTCCTGTAACCCGCCAGCCAGCAGGGTAAATCCCTGGGCCAGTGGACTGTCAGCGGCGGCATGATATTGTGCGAACAGTTGTTGCGCCTGGTTGAGTGAATCCTGCGCAGCCGTAGCAAGGCTTTTCCAACTGTCCACCGACCCGCTTTGTTGATCCTGCATCAGGTAGATACCCGCGCCATGGCTGTTATCACTGGCGGTCAACAGTTCAATCCGCGCTTTATCCAGCAGGGCCAATCTTTCCCGTAGTTGGTTGGCCTGTTGCAGCGACATTTGGGTCTGGTTAACGTGGCTGTTGAGTAACCACACGCCCGCCGATTGCAATACGCAAAACAGCGCAATAAACAGCAGAAACTGGCTGCGCAGGCTGGTGAGCCATAAAGGAATACGCAGTGGAAGCCGTGCGCAAAGCCGCGCTGGCAGAGAGATTACCGAAAGGAGTGACATCTAACGCCCCCAAAAAATAAAAAGCAGTATTGGCAGGGCGTGTGACAGTTTGGTGACAGCGGAACGACATCGAGGTAAAACAGCAGAAATGTCGTCCCTAAAGGAAATCCCGGACCTGAATCACTTGTTGTTACGGACGTATTGTTCGATCAATGGCAACAACAGTTGCGCGACAGCAGCAAATACCGGCACCACCACGGAATTGCCAAACTGTTTATAGGCTTGCGTATCGGAGACCGGAATGCGGAACTGCGTTTCACCCGGTGCTTCAAACCCCATCAGGCGCGCGCATTCACGTGGGGTTAAACGGCGTGGGCGACGCGCCATATTGTCCGGCTGCTGGAAGTCCTGTTCACCTAATGCGCTGTCCCAACCGCGGTCGATAAGAATTTCCGAACCGTCTTTGTAGTAGCGTGCCGACAGCGTTCGCACACACACCGAGGGATTGCGTGGGTCGTTGAGACCAAAGCCAAAGCCGTTACCTTTAGCTTTGTGTTTTTTGGCGTATTGGTAGAGGTAGTTCCACAGCACGGGCGACAACGTGTATTTGGCATCGGGTTGCGGTTCCAGCAAGCTCTTGAGAGTGGGCACTTTTTTCGGATAGAGCTGCGCCAGGGCGCGCAGGGTAAACCCCTCACTCAGGCGGGTATCGCGGCGGATGCCCACCAGTACAATACGTTCACGGTGTTGCGGCAGAAAATGGCGTGCATCGATGATTTTCGCATCGGCCAGCGCGCCGTTATCTGCATCGGCTACGTCATAACCCAGCTCATCCAGCGTCGCCATAATGATGGCAAAGGTTCGTCCTTTATCATGGCTTTTCAGGTTTTTCACGTTCTCCAGCACAAAGAACGGCGGCTTTTTCGCGGCCAGAATGCGCGCCACATCGAAAAACAGAGTACCTTGTGCCTCGCACTCGAAACCGTGCGCCCGGCCCATGGCATTCTTTTTACTCACGCCAGCCAGGGAGAAGGGCTGGCACGGAAATCCCGCCAGCAACACCTGATGGTCGGGGATGGTGCGATCAATATGTTGATAAATGGCCTGCTCATCATGCAGACCGGCCGGTTGCGTTACCTGCCGAATATCGCTGTTGAAGCGATGCTGCTGCGGATCGCAATAGTGGTTGGCCTTGTAGGTCCGCACCGCTTCTTTATTCCATTCACTGGTGAATACGCACTGACCACCAATCTGCTCAAAGCCACGGCGAATGCCACCAATCCCGGCAAACAGATCGACAAACTGGAAACGTGGAGCGTCGTAGTGCGCCGGGCGAGAGGGCAATAATGCTTGCAAACTGGCGACTTCCGCGCTGCTTAATGCGGGTGCTGCACTCTTTCCCTGACGAATGCGGTTGAGACGCGGCACACTCCAGTCGCGACCTCCGGCGGTGCTCAGCGTGTTGACCAAATCGCGTGCGGCATAAATCGTCAGCACTTGCTGCAACAACATGGTGGCATCATCGGTGGCGGAAACAGTCAGTGGGGAGGGTGAGGCAGTCGCGGCGGTCTCTTCGGCGTGCATGCGTTTTTCCTTAACAGTGAAGCGGCTATGCTACCACTCATCTCGCCATGAAGAAATTGGCCCGGCGTATCGGTGGTGAATGCGGCTTTCGCTTTTGCCCCAAACCGCTAAAGTTGAAGGAGCCACAAGAAAAAGGAAAGGTTATGGCCGACGTCCACTCCCGCGATGTACGCAGCAAGAATATGCGTGCGATTCGTACTCAGGACACTGCGATTGAACAACGTATCGCCTTGATATTAAAAGACCGTGGCTTTGGCTATCGGGTGCAGGATAAAGCGTTAGCCGGACGGCCTGATTTTGTGGTTCCTGACCAGCAGGCGATCATTTTTGTCCACGGCTGCTTCTGGCATCGCCATCACTGCTATCTGTTCAACATGCCCGCCACCCGTACCGAATTCTGGGCCGGTAAAATTAACAGTAATGTCGAACGCGACCGACGCTACATTCAGCAGTTGCAGGAGAGCGGCTGGAAGGTGCTGATCGTCTGGGAATGTGCGTTGCGCGGCAAGCTGCGCCTGGAAGATGAGGCACTGATTGAACGCCTGGAGGAGTGGTTGCTGGCGGCCAGCCACAGCGGTGAAATCGATCATGCAGGTTTGCATCATTATCGCGGCGTATAAGGCATATTGTTGCTTTTACTCGCTATAACGGTTTAGATCTCTCCTTTCTCTGGGACGCGGAACATAGCCATGAGCAGCATAAAACTGACGGTCAAACGCCTGTACCAACTTCGTGACGAACGGATGGTCAACACCCGTGCTACCGCCCGTATCTATCTGGGCGATACGTTGATCGCCACCGAAGAGATTACGGGGATGACAGAAAGTCCGGTGAGCAAATATTTGCATACCGGGGATGTGGCGGGGCAGCCGTTGCGCGTCGAGTGGGATTGTGAGGGCATCGCCGATATGTCAGTGACGGCGATTGAGCGTTGCCCCTGTTGTCAGGATCACGAACCGTAATAAGGAAAACATTTTGGCAGGAACCAGCTTACTGACGCTTCTGGATGATATTGCCACTTTGCTTGATGACATCTCCGTGATGGGCAAAGTGGCGGCAAAAAAAACCGCCGGGGTATTGGGTGACGATCTGTCATTGAATGCGCAGCAGGTCACTGGCGTGAAAGCCAATCGCGAACTGCCGGTGGTGTGGGCCGTGGCGAAAGGCTCCTTTATTAATAAATTGATCCTCGTGCCGCTGGCACTGTTGATCTCAGCGTTTGCCCCGTGGCTGATTACGCCGCTGCTGATGCTTGGCGGTGCCTATCTCTGCTTTGAAGGGGTGGAGAAGGTGCTGCACAGCCTGAACCATGACAAAGCCGAGCAAAGCCCGGAAGCGCGTCAGCAACGCCTTGAGCAACTGGCGCAACAGGATCCGCAGAAATTTGAGAAGGATAAAGTGAAAGGTGCGGTGCGCACCGATTTTATCCTGTCAGCTGAAATCGTGGCGATTACGCTGGGCATTGTCTCGGCAGCACCGTTGTTGAATCAGGTGATTGTGCTGGCGGGGATCGCCATTCTGGTGACGGTCGGCGTCTATGGCATCGTTGCCGGCATCGTGAAAATTGATGATCTCGGCTACTGGCTGCGGGAGAAATCCTCCACCCTGGCGCAAGCCGTGGGGGGGGGGTTATTGGCGGCGGCACCGGTACTGATGAAAATCCTGTCGGTGGTGGGCACCGTGGCGATGTTCCTGGTGGGCGGTGGCATTGTGATTCACGGCATTACCCCGTTACATCATGCGATTGCGGAGTACAGCGGCGGCTTTAATCCGCTGGTCTCAGCGCTGTTAAGCAACGGTGCCAACCTGGTGCTGGGCTTTTTGATTGGGTCGATCGTGCTGTTGGTCGTGAATCTGATTGCCAAAGTACGTGGATAAAGACTATAAAGCGCTGGAAATTTCTAATCACGGGTCAGGAGAACGATGATGAACGACGATATGTTTGAATTTGATATCGATGCACAGCTGGAACAGGCGGAAGCAAAAGCGGCGGAGAAAGCACGTGAAGTCCCGACCGATCTGAGCGACGAAGCTGACTGCGAAGGTTGTAAAATCTGATTTTCCCACCCGGGAAAGCATTTCAAAGCGGATAATAATTTTTATCCGCTTTTTTTATTTTCCGCATATTTAACTGCTTATTCCTAAATTGCAGTAGTAATCACAATCTCTTATAGGCAAAAACCCCCCGCACCTGCTATACCTGATGAGGTTCATTCAACGGTGAGAAGGGAGGGCGCGTATGACCTTTGCGATCAGTGACGAAGTTCAGCACAAACAGGGCGGACCCACTATGGTGGTGACCGGCTATGCCAGCGGAATGGTAGAGTGTCGTTGGTATGATGGCTACAGCGTGCGCCGTGAGGCGTTCCATAGTGACGAACTCTGTCACTTATCTGCCGCGCCTCAGCTGGCCAGCTAACTGCCTCCGGGACGGTTTTTACCGTCCCGTGTCATTCACCAAACTATCTGATTTTCCTTTGATCCCCGCCTGTACGATTTTTCCCCGGCTGACTACACTGTTTTCATTCGCCTTTTTCCGGAGCATGGTTGCTGATGGCACAATCGCCACTTCCCCGGCAGTCGGGCAATCCCTTTTTACCTGTTCATCTGTGTTTTCTTGCGGTTTTCCTTTTCTCAGCTTTCCTGACGGTGCATGAAGCGCTGGAGCTAAAAACCAGCTATGAGGATCGTCAGCGTGCGCAGCTGGCAGAGATTCAGAAGAACCTCGACAGCCAGTTTCAGGAGAGCGTGGATGAGCTGGTCTACTACCAGAAAATGCTCAGCTATGCGCTGATGCATCCGCTGGATTCGGATAACGCACGTGAAGCGGTGCAACGCTTCCAGACGCTGCGCCAGCGGCCATTGTGGCAGTTGCAGCTGAATAGCCCGCGCAGTATGCCGCTGAACGGTGTCGGGGATGCCTGGTTGGCGCGAGACCCGCTGTTAAAGCGCGATTCAGCGCTGATTGACCAGGAGATTCGTGCCGCGCTGGAGTTCAGTTTTATTATGCAATTCAGCGATCCCGACCATGATTTTCATTCCCGCTTCTGGTACATCTCGCGTGCCGGTTTTTACATCAGTTCGCGGCCGCCACAAAGCCCGCAAGAGCTGGAGCAGAGCTATGCCACCATGGTGCAGCGTGCTTATTTTCGCGCCCTCGACCCACAACAAAATATCAGCCCGCAACTGCGCTGGACCAGTGGCTATCAGGGGTTGTTTGATGAGGGGCTGATGCTGACCCTCAGCGCACCGATTATCAGTAATGGTTATTGGTATGGCGTGCTGTCGATGGATTTCCCGCAGGCGCGCATTCGTAATTTACTGGCGGAGACGCGGCATACGCTGTTGCAGGGCAACCTGGTGTTCCTCGATCGTAAGATGAATGAAGTCACCCGCCTGCATGCACCGGATGAAATCCCGCTGAACGCAGAACACCGGCAGGAACTGCTAAACCGTATGCAGCATGAGCGTAGCGGCATCCTCCGACTGGGGACGCAGTTTGCCAGTTGGAGCAAGCTGACCAATGTCGACGGCTATATTATCAATGTGCAAACCCTGAAGCAGGGCATGAAGCAGGAGCTGGGTCGGGTCACCCTGTTCCTGCTCAGCATGTGGTTGCTGTTTATCCTGATGTTGGCGGTGGCACATCAGGTGATCTTCCGCCTGGTGCGGCGCCAGGATGAACTCTCCGAGCGACTGACCTGGCGGGCCAATTATGATGGTTTGACGCGTTTGCTCAATCGCAGCGCTTTCTTCGAACAGTTTGTGGCGCAGGCAGCCCATTGTCAGCAGTTGCAGCGGCCGTTGTCGGTTATTCAGCTGGATGTCGATCATTTTAAGAAGGTCAATGACACCTGGGGGCACCATGCGGGCGATCAGGCCCTGATCCGCGTGGCAAGTGTTATCAGCCATACGCTGCGTAAATACGATGTGGCGGGGCGTATTGGTGGGGAGGAGTTCTGTATCGTGCTGCCGGAAACGACACTGGCGGAAGCCAGTGCAGTTGCCGAGCGCATCCGTGCGCGGCTGGCGGCAAAAACCATTCTGGTGAATGCCAGCACCACCTTTAACATCACCTTATCTGCCGGGGTTACCAGCAGTGAAGAGCAGGGCGATTACGACGCAGAGAGCTTGCAGGCCAAAGCCGATAGTCGACTCTATCTGGCGAAAACCAACGGGCGTAATCGCGTGTGCAGCGCGGATTAAACCTTGCCGTCGTTATCTTCTTCTACCGCCTGGTAAATCCGTTGCAGGATATCCGGAAAGGCGGATTGTACCCGGCTCCAGCTCGGGATAAAGGGTTTATCGTTCGGGCGCTCAATAAACGCCTGACCGGCGTCGAGGATCGCCTGGGTGAACATCTCCACCGCCGCCTCTTCGATGTGTTGATCGAACTTCAAGCCATTCATGGTGGCTTCGTGGTTGTAGATCTCCATCATATCCAGCGCGTTGCGATAATAGGTGGCTTTCAGCACCCGGAAGGAATCACTGGTGAGCGGCACCCCCATGGTCGCCAGCTTACGCAGCAACGATTGCACGATGTCGTTACTCATACGTTTGAGACCGCCGGTGCCATCCTCTTCCGCCAGCGGCTGATGCTTATGGTCATAGTTATCGGCAATCTCCACCTGGCAGCTTTGCCGCGTGGTGTAGTTGCGATAAATCTCCGATAGCACGCCAATTTCCAGCCCCCAGTCGCCGGGAATTTTAATATTGTTCAGCACGTGGGTTCGCATGGCAAACTCCCCGGACAACGGGTAGCGGAAGCTGGCGAGATAGTCGAGATACTCCGAGTGGCCGTAGACTTTTTGCAGTGAACGCAACAGCGGTCCCACCAGCAACCGCCCAACACGACCATTCAGTTTGCCGCCTGCCACACGGGCATAAAACCCTTTGCAGAATTCATACTGAAAAGCCGGATTCGCCAGCGGGTAGAGTAACCGTGCCAGCATGCTACGTTCATAGGTGACGATATCGCAATCATGCAGCGCGACGCAGCTGGTACGGTCGGAAGCCAGCGTATAGCCGGTGCAGAACCAGACGTTACGGCCTTTACCTGGCTGGCTGGGAGAGAGCCCTTCTTTATCCAGTTCCGCATCCAGCGCTTTCAGCCGTGGCCCGTCATTCCACAAAATACGATGGCGCTGCGGCAGGCGGGCAAAGAACTCGCGCGCAAACAAGAACTGGTCACGGTCTGCGCGGTCGAGGCCAATGACAATCTCATCAAGATAGGGCACTTTTGCCAGTTCGTTGACAATGTTATCCAGCGCCGGGCCTTCCAGTTCGGAAAACAGCGACGGTAAAATCAGCCCCATTTTGCGTTTGCGTGC
The DNA here is from genome assembly GCF_000175935.2 of Pantoea sp. At-9b. Classification (NCBI taxonomy): domain Bacteria; kingdom Pseudomonadati; phylum Pseudomonadota; class Gammaproteobacteria; order Enterobacterales; family Erwiniaceae; genus Pantoea; species Pantoea sp. At-9b. Next base: position 2,618,714 of record NC_014837.1, on the reverse strand, counting down.
AAAACGCACCATCTCTTTTTCCAGCGATTCAACGCTTCGGTGGGTGAGATTATGAAAGTTGGTAATCACGCCATTCTGGTAAAAATCACTCATCACCTCATCCTTCTGATTAGCTGTGCGGCCCGTTAATCGGGTTGGGCAAGAAAATAATCCAAACCTTCGCGCCAGCCTTCGGGGCCAACGTGCGCGGTGTGGTAGACGTTGTTATCATCATCACGTGTCAGGATGACCGGCGTTTTACTGAAGCCTTTAATGACCACGGCATAATCGACCAGCTCCAACATTGGCACATCATTGGGGCCATCGCCTAAGCCGATGGTAGTGCGCGTTATACCGTCGCGTTGGGCGAGATGTTGTTGCAGCATTTGCAGTGCTTGGCCTTTCCCGCATCCCTCGGGCATCACATGCCAGAAACGTCCCCCCTGAGTTAACGCCAGCCCCTGTTGATGCAGGGCGGCACGGAATTCATCCAGCCGCGTGGCATCATCGCGCCACAATATCACCTCAGAAGCATCGCGCTGCCGACTCTGGCTGGCCTCTGTCAGGGTCAGGCCAGTGAACTTTGCTACCTCGACGTCGCTGAAATCATGAAAGCCGGTGAAGCGAAAATCTGGCTGTAAGTTCTGCAACTGTTGGCACAGGGTCAAATAAGCTTGTCCGGGTCCTTCCCTGCGCATGGGTTCAGCTTCGAGCACTACGCGCGCGCCATTTTCGGCAATGAAAGGCGCACCCGCGATGCCAAGTTTTTTCTGTAGCGGGATAATTTCGGCGGCGGTCTTGCTGGAACAGATCACCAGCGGGATCTGATGTTGTTTCAGCCGCGCCAGCCATGCGCTGGCGGCATCCCAGCGATAATCATGATGGTCCAGCAGCGAACCATCGAGGTCGGTGACTATCAATAACGGTTGGTCAAGGCTGACCATCATCACACTCCTTACGCCCTGGGGCATCCGTAAAGCGAGGAATTATCAATATAATAGCGTAATCGCGATCACACTTTTTCGCACGATGAAGGGAAATGAACCCAGGAAAACTCCTAAAACACGCTCACAGCAGGATTGTACATGGGTGAAAGATGCGCAGAAAAAAGACAGCATACACGCGGTGTTTTCGGTAACAAGCACGGCGGTCAATGCATGATGAGTTGCACCTCTGGAAAGTGCTGGCACTTGTCTTATTCAGACTGAGGCGTAATCTGGCTGCTGTGTTAGAGATTTTCCTGGTGTAACGAATTTAGCGCTTTATCTTTACCCGGCGATCCCGCCGGGTATTTTTTTGCCGAATTTCAATGGTGCACCTCGATGCAGGAACAATCGTGAATATCCATTTCAAAGGCGCGTGTCAGATCGACAGGTGCATCATGCGAACCATCCGCGTGTTGCATATGTTCTTTGATTTTGCCTGATGTTTTTTCCTGAATGGCACCGAGCAGAGTGTCGATGTTGTTATCCAGGTTATCGCTATCGTCGTTTACCGTTACCATCATTGTGCCTCCTGAACGGAGAAGGGGGACTTAGACAGTATAGACGCCTGCGGGGGAATGGGGTGTCACCTGAATAACAGGCAAAAAAAAGCCCGCGCTGCGCGGGCAAAAATCCTTGTTACTTTTAGGTTGACTGCGCCTTTGGGGTTGGTGCAGTGCTAAAAATTCTACGCGTTGGCCGCGTCAAAAGTCTCGCCATTAAACGTTAAGAAAGCGAAAATCCCTTAGCGGACGTATCGTTAGGCGAGGGCGGCCAAACACGCAAGGCTGATCGCGATCACACGGTTGCCCATTTCTTCCGTTACACTGTGTCTCAGGACTATTTCTGGAGAGTGTTCAATGAAGGTCAATGACCGCGTGACGGTAAAGACAGACGGCGGTCCACGTCGTTCAGGCACCATTCTGGCGGTGGAGCCATTTAACGAAGGTATTATGTATCTGGTCGCACTGGAGGATTATCCGCTGGGCATCTGGTTCTTTAATGAGAACGATCATGCGGAAGGGGTGTTTGTCGAACCCTATGTCCCCTCACCCTAACCCTCTCCCGCCAGCGGGAGAGGGGACTGATACGAGCACAGGTGCACTGCCTCCCTCTCCCGCTAGCGGGAGAGGGCCGGGGTGAGGGCATGCTGACTAGAACGTTTCCCAATTATCATTGCTGACGGTGGCCACACGCGGTGTCAGCGTCTGCAAGGCCGGCTGCATAGCCGGTGGTGTCACCCGTAATCCCGGATTGTCATTCAAACGAAACGCGGCCACGGCTTGCGTCAATCTACCCGCCTGGTCTTCCAGCGATGCTGCCGCTGAAGAAGCCTCTTCTACCAGCGAAGCGTTCTGCTGAGTCACATTATCCATCTCAGTGACGGCCAGACTCACCTGCTGAATCCCCCGGCTTTGCTCATCCGAAGCTGCAGCAATTTCGGACATGATGTCCGTGACGCGCCGCACCGCCTCAACAATTTCACTCATGGTGTTACCGGCGGCACCCACCTGATGCGAACCATTGCTGATCAGATCGACCGATTCCGCAATCAGCGACTCGATCTCTTTCGCCGCCTGGGCACTGCGCTGTGCCAGACTGCGTACCTCACTGGCAACGACGGCGAAGCCACGACCCTGTTCACCGGCACGGGCGGCTTCTACCGCCGCGTTCAGCGCCAGAATATTGGTCTGGAAAGCGATGCTGTTGATGACATTGGTGATTTCAGCAATCTTTTTCGAACTGCCAGAAATATTGTTCATGGTTTTCACCACGCCTGCGACTATCTCACCGCCGTTGCGTGCTTTGCCGGAGGCATCGGCGGCCAGCTGGCTGGCATGATGAGCGTTTTCGGCATTCTGCTTAACGGTGGCGGTCAGCTGCTCCATACTGGCTGCGGTTTGCTCCAGCGCAGACGCTTGCTGTTCGGTACGAGAGGAGAGGTCGGTGTTCCCGGCTGAAATCTCACTCGAACCCTGGTAAATAGCCACGGCACCTTCACGTACTACCCCAACGGTGCGCACCAGCGATGCCTGCATCAGTTGCAGGTTATGCAACAAGCTACCGATTTCACTGCGGCCCCACGCTTGTTCCGGTGCGGTTAAATCGCCCTGGGCGATACGTTCAATGCGCGCAACGGACTGGCGCAACGGATTAATCACTACGCGACGCAGGAACAGGAAGGTCAGCAATACCAACACCAGCGCCGCTGCAAACGCGACAGCCATGGCGATAAAGCCGATACGTGACTGATGTGCGGCTTCCGCATTGATGGCATCAGCGCGATTGGTGCGGATAGTGATCGCCTTGAGTAACACCGCGTTATAGGCATCATCCAGTTTGCGGGTGACATCGGTTTCTTGCGCGATAATCCCTTCAAAACTGCCTTGTTTGGCAGAATCAATCATCGGCTTCAGACCCTTATCAATATACGCGTTGAAGCGTTCCGTCAGCGGCGCGTCCAGCGCCAGGTCTTCTGCGGTTTTGGTCTTGCGATCCATATAGAGTTTGAACCCGGCACGGGCCTGTTCAATGCGTTGTTCAGTGCGCGCCAGGTCGGCACGGTAACTGTCCATTTCACCGATACGTGCAGCGGCACCGGACTGAATAACATTCAGGCGCGCGGTGCGCAGGTGGTTTGAGCTGTTGGAGATCCCCATACGAATCTGGATTTCATCCGTGGCGTCTTTCAGTGAGTTATTGCTTTGAATCAGAAAGTAGCTGGCGAGTCCAATGCACAGGGCAAAAAGCAGCAAAATGCCACCAAAGATCATGCTGAAAAGAGGCATCAGGCGCAGGTTCTGCCAGATGCTGAGCTTATTTTGCTCATCAATCGATGCTGTTTTCATATCCTTGCTCTCATATAGGTTGGTGTTCTGAAGCTAACATCGGCAAGGAAGGGGAAAGGCTTAGCCAGCAGAGTGGGATCTACATCTCAAATTGGATAAAAACAAAAAAGGGCCAATCTGCTGATTAGCCCTTATTTTTGCCGAGGGAAATTATCGCACGTTGACATAGATCCCAGAGGTAACATTATCGGTCAGACGCACAACATGGTAAATAACCTGTTTATTGTGGGTCTTGATTTTGCGTTTAATATTACCTTTATGTGACGAAACTGTTTTCGCCTTAATTTGCATCTTGTCTGAAATCTGAATGGTGTCATGTCCTGACATCCACATTTTTAGCATATTCGATTCGGTCTGGCTTAATGTCAGAGGATGAATGTCAAGTCCAGCCGAAATTCGCGGCGCTGCATTGAGTTTCTTTTGCAGATAGGTGCCGAGTAGGGAATCCAGGGTCGATGTTTTAATCGATTTTGACGTAATAATCAGGTTCTTACGAACGTAGAGATATTCCTCAAAATGGATGTTCGAGATCGCCATGAAGATGAAAAATAAGGTGTCAGGGTGCTGCATGATAATGCCGCGAATACGATCGCTGGAATCGGATTCATGAATGAAACACTCTTCGTTAATAAATACGACTCCGGGTTTAAGCTGCTCGCATCGTTGTTGCAATTGTTCGATGTCAGACACGGAAGTAATATTTTTCTTTTTAACTCCTTTTGCGGACATATAGTCCGATAATCCCAGGCGTGTGTAGTTGCATGAATCCATAATAATCGTTGGCATGTTAGCGACCCTCACCAATTTGTTATCCGTTTAAATCAACGATGAATTACGCGTTTGCGGTACGAGAGAGATTTCCAAAGACACTTTTTTATTCTGCTCAGCAGTCTGGCGGAGTAAACCCGTGCGCCATCATGACTCTTCCCTGATCCGTTCTGCGAAGTTTGTTGTGTTACTTCAACGTCACTCTTGTCCCCGCGATAGTGGGAATCGCCGGGAATTTGCTTTAAGTACTTAAATCGCTCATTTTTGCGAGCCATGTCACTATCGCGCATGTCACAGACAAATCTGATAGGACAAATCTTAAAAACATTTGAAATACGAAAGTGTGACGTATCAGCGAGTGTTGACAATGCCGTAAAAAAGGTTTTCTTACAAGAAAAATCGCTGTTAAATTTTTTTTGTTGAAAAACAATATTTTGGGCATTTTCTCAACGAATCCACACGCTTAGGCACTGTAGGATTCGTCTGACTAAAATACTTGAAGCGCGGTTTAATAAGAATAATTTTCACCAGAAATGCGCATTTATCAGAATTTCCTCAGTTGATTTCTGAGAAATATGGTTCGAAAAATGCACAAATAGATTTTGAATGCTTAACTATCACTTAAGAACGGCTACAGAATCGTTAATCATCCCGCGTGGGACAGTTCTGACATGAACTGAGCGAGCAAATCAAAGACTTCGCTGAAGAGATGTTCACAGAAAGGTGCAAGGAGCGGCATCATCAGACCGAGACTCAAGATCCCCACAGTTAAGGTGATCGGGAAGCCAACAACGAAAACTGATAACTGTGGTGTAACACGGTTTAACAAACCCAGGGCCATATTGAGCGTGAGGAGTAGAACGATTAATGGCAGGGCTAACATCATGCCGTTAAGGAAAATTAATCCCGCGGCTTTGACCAGTGCCATAAACGCGTTGGCATTTAGCGGGTGATCGCTGATCGGCATGGTGTGAAAACTGTCGACCAGCATGGATATCAGCCACAGATGGCCGTTGAAGGTCAGGAACAGCAGCATCGCCAGCATATCAAGAATTCGGGCCAGCACCGGCATATTCAGACGACTACCTGGATCAAAGAAGGTGGCGAACGATAACCCCATCTGCAAGCCAATCACTTCGCCCGCCATACGCACTGCGCCAAAGGCAAACTGCATGGTCAGACCCAGACCAACACCAATCAGAATTTGTTGCAGCAGCAGCCAGAAGCCGGCTGCTGTGAACAGGGTGGTTTCTACCGGTGGCAGCAGCGGCATCAAAATCCAGGTGGTGAGGACTGCCAGACCAATCTTGACGCGATTCGGGATGCTTTTTTCGCTCAACACCGGAGCACTGGCAAACAACGCCAGCAAACGTACCATCGGCCAGAAAAATTGACTGACCCAATGGACCAATTGGCTGCTGTCGAGGTTAATCATTAACCGATGATGTAAGGCAGGTTGCTAAACAGGGTGCGCATGTAATCCAGGATCAGATTGAGCATCCACGGACCGGCGATCACTGCCGTGGCCGCCACCGCAAGAATCTTGGGAATAAACGACAGGGTTTGTTCGTTGACCTGCGTCGCCGCCTGCAACAGGCTGATGATCAGGCCGCTAACCAGCGCCACCAACAACATTGGCGCGGCCAACAGCAGCGCAACACGCATTGCGTCCTGCCCCATTACCATTACCGATTCGGGTGTCATGTTGCACTCCTCAGGAATAGAAACTTTGCGCCAGCGAACCCACCAGCAATTGCCAGCCATCCACCAGGACAAACAGCATTAGCTTGAAGGGCAGCGAAATGGTTGCGGGGGGGACCATCATCATCCCCAGCGCCATCAACACGCTGGCAACCACCAGATCGATGATCAGGAACGGAATAAACACGGTAAAACCAATCTGGAAGGCCGTTTTCAGCTCGCTGGTGACATAAGCAGGCAGCAGGATGCGCATCGGCACCGCTTCCGGCCCCTCAATGGGCGGCGTATTCGCCAGACGGGCAAACAGTGCCAAATCGGCTTCACGCGTCTGACGCAGCATAAACTCACGCAGCGGTTGTGCGCCTTTATCAATGGCGACATCCATGCTGATCTTGTCCTGACTGAACGGCAGATAGGCGTCGGAATAAATCTTGTCGAACGTCGGTGCCATGATGAAGAAGGTGAGAAATAACGCCAGACCGACCAGCACCTGGTTTGGCGGTGCGGAGGGCGTGCCAAGCGCGTTGCGCAACAAACCGAACACAATAATGATGCGGGTGAAACTGGTCATCATCAGCAGCACGGCCGGAATAAAGGTCAGTGAGGTGATAAAAACCAGCGTCTGCACCGGCAGCGACCAACTCTGGCCACCATTTGCCAGCGGATGGCTTACCAGGCCTGGCAGTTGCGCATGCGCAACCGGTGCCAGCAGTAACAGCGGCAGAAGGGGAAGCAAGCGACGCATCATTGGGGTTTTCCGGGACGTTTAACCAGAGTCTGTAATAGCTGACGAAAATCCTGCGGTGCAGGTTGCGCAACACGGTCTTCCGGAGCCAGCGGTGGCAGGCTGTGCAGGTGGGTAATCTGCTGTGCGGTGACACCGAGCACCAGACGGGCATCATGGGTATCGACAATCACCACACGTTCGCGTTGGCCGACCTGGACGCTGGCACTGACTTTCAGCGCCTGGCCGCTTACCGCTTTCGGCGCAAAACCGAGACGGCGGGCCAGCCAGCCACAGGCGAGGATCAGTAATACAATCACCGCCAGCACGCTGCTGACCTGACCAATCACCGAACCGGCTGACACCACCGGTTGGCTGTGGCTGGCAGGTTGTACCGTTTGCGCGTTCTTCAACATACTTAGCGGCTCAGACGACGCATACGTTCAGACGGGGTGATGATATCGGTGATACGCACGCCATATTTATCGTTCACCACCACCACTTCACCTTGGGCAATCAGGTAACCGTTGATCAGAATATCCAGCGGTTCACCGGCCAGACCATCAAGGGCCACCACGGAACCCTGCGTCAGACGCAGCAGCTCTTTGATGGTCATTTTGGTACGACCCAGTTCCACGGTCAGTTTGACCGGGATATCCATGATCAGGTCGATGTCCTGCAATGATCCGCTGGCACCGCTACCGTCGAGCGACTTGAATACGGCTTCGCTTTGCTCCGGCGCGCTGGTTGCCGCCTGCTCATTCATTGCTGCAGCCCACAGATCGTCCGCGGAGATGTCGTCATCGGACGGTTTCTTGCTGTCACTCATTGGGCTGTTCCTCATTCAGCGAATTCAAAATCGGGTTAATCAGGTGCTCGACACGCAGCGCATACTGGCCGTTTAACGTGCCGTACTGGCTGGTGAGCACGGGTACGCCATCTACGTGTGCGATGATGCGATCCGGCTTCTCAATGGGCAGGACGTCACCAGGTTTCAGTTGCAAAATTCGTGACAGACGCAGCGATACATCCGCGAAGTGGGCAATCAGCTCCAGCTCCGAGTGCTGCACCTGTTTCACCAGGTTGTCGCGCCAGTGGTTATCTTCCTGACGTGAGTTCTCCAGTGGGGGATTGACCAGCAGCTCGCGCAGCGGCTCAATCATCGAAAACGGAATACAGATATTAAATTCACCCACCAGGTTACCAATCTCAACCTGGAACGGGGTGTTGACCACGATATCGTTCGGTGAGGTGGTGATGTTGGTGAACTTCACCTGCATCTCAGAACGGACATACTCCACATCCAGCGGGTAAATCGCTTTCCAGGCGTCGCTGTAGCCTTCCAGCGCCAGCTTCAGCATGCGGCGAATGACGCGCTGCTCGGTATGGGTAAATTCGCGGCCTTCCACTTTGGTAGGGAAGCGACCATCGCCACCGAACAGGTTATCCACGGCGATAAATACCAGACTCGGCGAGAACACCACCAGCGCAGTGCCGCGCAGCGGTTTCAGGTGGATCAAGTTCAGGTTAGTTGGCACCGGCAGGTTGCGGGCAAACTCATGGTACGGCTGAATCTTGATCGCACCGACGCTAATATCCGGGCTGCGGCGCAACAGGTTAAACAGCGCCATACGAAAGTGACGGGCAAAACGCTCATTGATGATCTCCAGCGCCTGCAAACGTTCACGAACAACGCGTCGCTGGGTATTGGGATCATAGGGGCGAATATCACCATCGCCCCCGGTGGAACTCTTCTCTACTTCCGCGCTGTCACTGTCGCCATTGAGCAGCGCGTCAATCTCAGCCTGGGAGAGAATGCTATCGCCCATTAAATCACCTCAAAATGAAGGCGGTAAACAGCACGTCACTGACCACCTGCGGAGGTTGACCTTTTACCAGCGGCGGTGCCAGCACCTGTTTGATCTGATCAACCAGGGCCTGCTTGCCTTGCTCGGTCGCCAGCGCAGCAGCGCTTTGACGCGAGAGCAGCAACAGCAGGCGGCTGCGCACTTCCGGCAGGTAGTCATTCAGCCGACGTCGGGTGTCCTCATCGGGCAGACGCAGCGTGAAGCCCACGTACAGCACACGGTCAGGATCGTTGTCAGGATTGACCAGGTTAACCGTAAAAGTATCCATTGCAAAAAATACGGGGGCAGGGGGTGGCTCTACTTTCGCCACTTCCGGTTTATCGCCCTCGTGTTTATTCATCATTCGCCAGACTGCATAGCCTGCCACGCTGCAAGCGGCCAGCGTCACAATCAGTAACACCGGAATTAATATTGAACGTTTGCGGCCTTTAGCTTTCGCGTTATCAGACATGTTTGCAGTTACTTCCTGTGAATTATGGGCAAGCCTTTCGGCTCGCCTGGACAGATTATCCCGCGTCTTAAGTCAAACAATGGGAAGAAAAGACGCGGGTTTTACGCTTACCTTCAGCGTTAGCCGCTGTCAGGCAAAGATATCGACAGCGCCGTTGCCGGTCGCGCGCGCCTGGAGGGCTGCCGGGACGGCAATAGGCGTTATCTCGTTTTCACTGTCCTGGGAGAGGGTAAAGCTGCCGTGCTGGCCATCACGGCGACCTTCCTGCTGACCCTGATAATTCTGGCCTTGTGCGGAAGCGTCGCTGCTGACATTACTCTGTCCCAGGTTTATACCGCTCTCCGCCAGCGCCGTTTTCAGCTGTGGGAGAGCCGCTTCCAGCGCGGCCCTCACATGGCTGTGGCTGGAAACCATATTCAACTGTGCCTGATCCTTATCCAGGGTCAGGCTGATCTGAATTGCACCCAGGTCCTCCGGGTGCAGACGCAACTCCGCGTTCTGCTGGCCGTTGCGACTGAACATCACAATCTGCTGACTCAATGCCTGTTGCCATTCCGACGTGCCAAGTTGCGCATTGAGCATCGGTGTCGACGGCGTGGTGCTGGTCGACGCGGTGCTACTGGTCAGTGTGCTGCTACTGCTCAGCGGTGCACTGGTCACCGGTGTGGTCGTGTCAGTACTGCTCAGATCACGTTTATCATCCGGTTTACTTAGCGTACTCAGCACCTGCTGAAAACTCTCATCCAGCGTCAGGGCGGTGCTGTTGGTCGCACTGGTACTGGTCGTGCTGCTGGCCTGCGTTGTCGTGGTCTGCGCGCTTAACGCATCGGCGATATCGCTGGTTTTCTTCGTCACGGCGGTGGTTGCCGTCGGCGTGGTGGCTGCCGTAGTCTCCGGCTGCTCATCCTTTGCCTGACGCGTCAACGCGCTCAGTAACGTATTGTTCAGACTGGCACGACTGTCGCTGGTGTTCTCACTCAATACGTTCGTCGCTGCCGTCTGTGTGGTACGATCTTCCACTGCGGCCGGTAACATGGCAAACAGGGCCTGAACATTCTGTAAGTCGCTGGCGCTTAACGAACTTGCCTCACTCTTATCCTTATCATCGGCTGATTTCAGCGTGGCTTTAATATTTTCCGGCTGTAAAAGTGCGTTCAGGGTCTCTGGTTTGTCCAGTGCTTCCATCAGCGCACTCAGTGAGACACCTTTGCTGGATTTTTCATCGCTTTCTGCTGATGAATCAGCCGATTGCACGCCGGTGCCTTGTTGCTTTGCCAGCGTCAATAACTGATTGCCCAGTGCGGTCACGAAGTCCTGCGGTAGGTTTTCCACCCCCTGCAGAATGTCCGTTGAGGCTGAAGTATCTGCCTCTCCCGAACTGGCGGTTTGTGTAACGAGTGTTGGCAGCGTAATCATTCGCCTTTCCTCAATGCGGCCCGTTGGGCGTATTCATCCATCCGTTTCTGGTCGAGACGGTTTTCTTGTCGTAATGCGTTTTCAGCGGCGCGGGTAATCAGCGTTTGGTAGGCATTGAGCCGTTTTTGCTTTTCGCGCCAATTATTGAGCGCCTGATCGAGGCGCTGGCTCCATTGCAGCAACTGCTGACGATGCTGCTCAATGGCTTTTTCCAGCGTCTGAATAAATTGGTGATAGTTGGTCCAGCGGGTGCTGGCGATACCGCCAGACATATCCTGATTGAGCTTGTTGCGATACTCATCCTGGTAATCGAGCAGCATATGCAGCTGCTCGTCAGCTTGCTGGTGGCCGCGACGCATATCACCGAGGTGGATGACCGCTTTCTCCAGGTCCTGTTCTGCCAGGTCGCGCAATGTATCGATAGCATTGGCCGTTTTCATTGCAATCCCCCTTCACGCAGCGTTAACCGAACATCGCCTGTAAATGCAGACAGGCATCGTCGTAGTCGCTGCGTTCGAAAATCCCCTGTTGCAGGAAGGCTTCCATCTGTGGATAGAGCTTAATGGCCCGATCCAGCATCGGATCGCTACCTGCGGCGTAAGCGCCCACGCTGACCAGATCGCGGTTGCGCTGGAAGCTGGAGAGCAGTTGTTTAAACTGACGCACGCGGGCGTAATGGTTTTCATCAATCAGCGCCGTCATGGCACGGCTGATCGAGGCTTCAATATCAATCGCCGGATAATGACCGGCTTCCGCCAGACGGCGCGACAACACGATATGACCGTCGAGAATCGCACGTGCGGAGTCGGCGATCGGGTCTTGCTGGTCGTCACCTTCGGTCAGCACGGTATAAAACGCGGTAATTGAACCGCCGCCGTGCGTACCGTTACCGGCGCGTTCTACCAGGGCAGGCAGTTTGGCAAAGACGGAGGGTGGATAGCCTTTGGTGGCAGGGGGTTCCCCGATCGCCAAGGCGATCTCGCGCTGGGCCATGGCGTAGCGGGTGAGGGAGTCCATAATCAGCAGCACGTGCTGACCGCGATCGCGAAAATCTTCCGCGATGCGCGTGGCATAGGCCGCGCCCTGCATCCGTAGCAGCGGCGAGACATCAGCCGGGGCCGCAATCACCACCGAGCGGGCACGCCCTTCGGCACCCAGAATGTTTTCAATAAACTCTTTCACTTCACGGCCACGTTCGCCAATCAGGCCAACCACGATCACATCGGCTTTGGTATAACGCGCCATCATGCCGAGCAGCACGCTTTTACCGACGCCAGAACCGGCGAACAAACCCATACGCTGGCCGCGACCAACGGTGAGCAGGGCGTTAATGGCGCGCACGCCGGTATCCAGCACATCCTCAATCGGGGTACGTTGTAAGGGGTTGAATGGCGCGGTGATTAATGGCGCACGATAGCCCGTATCCGGGGAGGGTAAGCCATCCAGCGGTTTGCCGCTGCCATCAAGCACGCGGCCCAGCAGTTGTGGGCCGAGTAACAACTGTTTGCCGCTGTGGGCATTATCGCCAGTGACGCGGGCATAGACGCGCGCACCCGGTAAAATACCGTCCACTTCTTCCAGCGGCATCAGAAACAGTTTCTGGCCGTTAAAGCCAACCACTTCGCTTTCCACTTCGGTGATGGTTGCACCGTCATGGCGTTCAATAATGCAGGTGGCACCGAGCGGCAGTTGCAGGCCGGTGGCCTCCAGCACCAGGCCGGTGGCACGAACCAGACGCCCATAGCGCCGCACGGTCTGCACCTGAGAAATACGGTCTTCGAAGGCGTCCAGCGCCCCGAGCCAGCGATTGAGGCGCGTACTCATCAGAACTCTCCTGGTGCCGCCAGGCGGCACAGTTCCTGCCAGCGCGTTGCCACGCTGGCGTCGAGATCGCCATCCTCGGCGCTGAGTTTACAGCCGCCAGGGTGCAGGCTGCTGTCGGCCAGCAGACGCCAGCCGTGCAGATCCAGCGTTGGGCCGAGGGTTTGCTCAATTCGTTGCAGATCATCCGGGTGAACGCGCAGCTGTGGTTTCCCGCTGAACATCGGCTCCTGTTGAATCAACTGCTGGATCTGGCGCAGCAGGGCGCTGCCATCGACCGTGGTTGCCTGGCCGATAACGGTGCGCGCAGCTTCCAGTGCCAGCTGCATCAGCCGTGCAGCGATCACGCTATCGAGCGACTCCAGGGTGTGCTGGAATTCCGTCACCAACTGCTGCATGCGCGCCTGCAACGGCGCTTGCTGCTGCTGCGCATCAGCCAGACCCTGCTGGAAACCCGCGTCGTAGCCATGTTGCTGAGATTCAGCGTGACCTTTCTGATAGCCTTCGCTGTAGCCCTGCGTCTGCGCCTCTTTGCGCATTTGCTGCTGCAGACGCTCCAGCTGTTGTTGCTGTTCATCTTCGGCACTCAGCACTTCGTCGCTGATCGACTCCAGCGGCAGGATTTCAGGCTCAGGATCGAATGAACGTCCTAAATCATCAGGCTGCCAGCGTTGCCACGGACGGGCAGAAAAGGCATCAGACATAGGTTTCCTCGCCACCACCAATTACCATTTCGCCGGCTTCTGCCAGACGGCGTACCACCAACAGAATGGCTTTCTGTTCGTTTTCTACCGCAGACATACGGACCGGGCCACGGTTGGCGAGATCGTCGCGCAGAATATCTGCCGCACGTGCCGACATGTTCTTGAGGAACTTCTCGCGCAGCGGCTGTTCGGCACCCTTCAGGGCGATCAGCAACTGCTCGGACTCCACTTCCTGCAACAGACGCTGGATGCTGCGGTCGTCCACTTCCACCAGGTTTTCGAACAGGAACATCTCGTCGATGATCTTCTGTGCCAGCTCGCCATCGAAGTCGCGCACGGCTTCGATAACCGCCTCTTCCTGCTGGGTTTTCATCAGGTTGATAATTTCTGCTGCGGTTCTCACGCCGCCCATCTTCGCACGCTTGAGGTTGGTGCCATCCAGCAGGCTGTTGAGCACTTCGGTCAGCTCGGCCAGTGCCGCTGGCTGCACGCCGCCGAAGGTGGCGATACGCAGCATCACGTCGTGACGCAGACGTTCGTCGAACAGCGCCAGAATATCCGCCGCCTGACCACGCTTGAGGTGGACCAGGATGGTGGCGATGATCTGCGGGTGCTCGTCGCGGATAAGGTCCGCCGCCGCCTGCGGCTCCATAAAGTTGAGCGTTTCCATGCCGCTGGTGGTTTCGCGGGTTTCGAGAATATCTTCCAACAGACTGGAAGCTCGCTCTTCGCCCAACGCCTTGACCAACACGGTGCGCAGGTATTCGTTGGAGTTGAGACTGAGCGCGGCAAACTGCTCGGCATTCAGCTCAAACTCACGCAACACCTCAGTCAGCTGCTTGTGTGAGATCTGTTTCATGCTGGCCATGGCCGCACTCAGATGCTGCACTTCACGCTGGTTGAGGTGTTTGAACACCTCAGACGCACGGTCCTCGCCAATGGTCATCATCAGAATGGCGCTTTTTTCAGTACCGGTCAGACTCATAGTTCGTTACTCATCCATTCACGGATCACCAGCGCAACTACGCGTGGATCGTTTTCAGACATATCGCGGATACGCTGGCTCATCACTTCCGCACTCATGCGGTTGGTGGATTTGCGTTCCTGATCCAGTTCATCTTTGCTGAGCTGGACGCTATAGGCTTGTTCTTCTTCCTGAGCAGTAGCGCGGGCAGCAGCAGCTTCAGCGGCAGCCTGTTCCTGCTCACGTTTACGCATAATCTGCGGACGTACCAGCTTGCGGTAGAGGATGAAGGCAACCAACGCCACCAGCAGCCAGCGACCGGCGCTCATCAACTGATCAAAGAACGACTGCTGTTGCCAGAAGGGCAGGTCGCCACCGGCAGGCTCCGTCATATTGAACGGTGAGTTCACCACGTTGATGCTGTCGCCACGGGTCTGGGAGTAACCCATCGCTTCACGCGTCAGATCCTCAATCTGCTTAATCTGCTGATCGTTCAGAGCAACTTCTTTGCCTTTATCATCAGCGCGATAGTTCACCACCACGGCAACTGACAGGCGCTGCACGTCACCGACGTTCAGCTTGGTATGACGAATGGTGCGATCCAACTCGTAGTTAACGGTATCGTCACGACGTGAGTTGCTCGGGCCACTGTTCTGCGTGGTACTGGTATTGGTGCCGTTCGCGGCGTTGTTCTGTCCGTTGGCATTCTGACCATTGGCATTGTTGGCGGGCGGATTGGTCACCGGCGCAGTATTTGCGGGAGCCGGTTGATTCGACAACGCTCCCGGTACGCCACCCGGATACGGGCTACCGTTTTGCTCGCTGGTGCTGGTCTGGCGCGAGCGAATTGCCGAATTATCAGGGCTGCCGTTCGGTTGATACTTCTCATCCGTCTGTTCGCTGCGGTCAAAGTTGAGCTGCGCTGTCACCTGCGCGTGCACATTGCCCTGGCCAACAATCGGATTGAGGATGGCTTCAATACGTTGCTGATAACGACCTTCCACCTCAGCGGTGTATTTCAGCTGGGCATCATTGAGATCGCGACCTTCACTGTCCGAACGGGTCAACAGACGACCAGCCTGATCCACCACCGTCACGTTGCCCGGCGGTAAGCCAGGTACGCTGCTCGAAACCATATGCACTACGGCCTGAATCTGGCCTTCATCCAGTGCGCGTCCCGGTTGCAGGTTGAGGGTGACAGAGGCCGACGGGGCTTTCTGCTCACGCACGAACAGGGTGGGTTTTGGCATCGCCAGGTGGATGCGCGCGCTCTTAACCGGACCGAGTGTTTCAATGGTGCGTGCCAGTTCACCTTCCAGCGCGCGCTGATAGTTGACCTGTTCGCTGAACTGGCTGATGCCAAACTTCTCTTTATCCATCAGCTCAAAACCTACCGATCCACCTTTTGGCAGACCCTGTTGGGCGAGACGCAGGCGCAGTTCATGCACCTTATCGGCTGGCACCATCAGTGCGCCGCCATTCTCGGCAAACTGGTAGGGAATGTTCATCTGGGTCAACTGGGTGACAATTGCGCCGCCATCCTCATCGGAGAGGTTGCTATAAAGGACGCGATAGTCGGGGGCTTTTGCCCAGAGCACCAACGCAATGACCACTGCGATAGCCGCAGCGGCTGCGATTATTAAGGGAATTCGCGGATTGGCGCGCAGGCGAGCGAGAAGGTCACTGAAGCCTTTCTTGGTTGTATCCTGTGTAGCGGCTGCACTCGCATTCATGACCGATTCCTGCCTGACATAATTGACCGGGTGAGTTGTGGTGACAAAACGGACTCCCTGAAACGTCGAAAAGTGAAATTCCACTCCAATGCTTTGCATTATTTTCTGAATCGCGAAATTTGATGGGCGAAAAAGCCGGGGTTTTTGCAGTCATTTAACGCCTTTGTCTTATTGACAGTGTGATAACTTTTCCAGCGTGAAAAAATGAATCATCTTCAACGAGGTATTGGCATGTCGATTCAGGCAATTGATGGTGTTCTGCAACAGCTGCAGCTGACGTCGTTGCAAGCCAGCGGCCAGCAGAGTGACGCCACTCAGCAGGTGGACTTTGGTGCGACCATGAAAGCGGCACTGGATAAGATCAGTGAAACGCAAAACAATGCACGCAGCCAGGCGCAGGATTTTGAGATGGGCAAGCCGGGCGTGGCATTAAATGATGTGATGGTCGATCTGCAAAAATCGTCGATTTCGATGCAGATGGGCATTCAGGTCAGGAACAAACTGGTGTCGGCGTATACTGATATCATGAATATGCAGGTCTAGTTCTTTAACTGCCTGAACAGTATCGGGTGTACCCTCCTGATGCTTTCCGGTAGGGCATATGCAGGGCAACGTCAGCAAATGGCGAGTTAATCCGGTTCATCTGCTCGTCGTTGTTTTCCTGCATCCATGCCCCCGTAACCCTTCAGACCACCGGTAGATTGGCATGCCAGTCGTGCGCTGGGTACCGGTCTGCTCTTCCTGACGTTGTGTAGCCGTTTTGTCATGGTGACAGCGACGTCTGCAAACTCTTCTCTCAGAACTTGCAAATGGCACTGGTGATAAAAACTGCCCCTTAATCAGCGGGCTATCCGGCTTTTGCGGGGCAGTGTATTCGTCAGCTTTCTTTTATTTCTTTTGCAGAACCATTTTCCAGTTTGGTGGAATTCTTATCTCCGCCATTTTTCCGGGGGCAAGACTCTCAAACGACTCCAGGTCCTGATAGTAGCCAGAGTCATTGATGGCGGGAAAGGTAAAATATAACGGTGTGAAGTAAATAAAAAACACTGTGGCAGCAACTGCAATGGTCGTTCTGAACTTGTTAAGTGTTGAAATAAGAATGATAGCAAGGCAGGCAAGGCAAATGTTGGTAGCAATGAAGTATCGTTGAGCGCCATCGGTGTGATACAAAATCGGCCACATAGACTGACCGGAGCTGCCCAACTGGCTAATAAGTGCAGAAGCGAAAACAAAGATGGGGAATAAAATCAATGCTTTTATCCTCCAGCCGAATTTGAAGAATGCAGCAATCAGTGAAACGGAAAGGATGAGAAATAGAACCATGTTGACATGATCGTGTGCAGCCATCGCTTTCGCTAAATCAAATGGCAGAAACGCACTGAAGATAATCCGACACGAAACGATATTCGCCAACAGGCCGAGACTGGTTCCTTCCGACACGATCTGTCGTGCTGTCCCGGCGGTGGTGACAATGCCAAAAATCTGGATGATACAGCAAGCTGCAAGGGTGACATCAAACATATTGATGCCCTTAATCGCTTTAAGGAAGCCTCCTCGTTCGCTAATTCGTTTGATAATCAAACATGGCGCAACGAAAAGAGCAAATGGCCCACTTAATCCACCAATGATCATGATTAAATAGTCATGGATGTTATTTTTGGTATCTACCGGGGCGCTGGCCATCACAACGGCAAGCATATACAGCGACAGATACCATTGCGCGTTGGTGATGTTGACATAAGCTTCGGAAATGCCCGGCATCAGCAAAATATATAATGCAATGGCAATCCGGTATCCGATGTGAATGAAATTCATGCGTGAAGAGAGAATGAAGCCTATAAAGAAACACCTGATCAGCATCGCAATGAGGTTTGCCACAAGTGCGGCTTTTGATATGCCAAAAATAAGAGCGATACTAAATGTTAATCGTGATACGGTTTGATAATAGCCGCTATGCGCGATAATTAATGATTTCCAAAAACCGTAGTTGTATGCCTGAGCCATCCATGCGGCACCATCTTCTGCCCAGGGTTGAGCGTGGGTGACAATGTCTGGTCTACGTAGAATCATTAAAATAAAAGCCAGAGTCATCATTATCATGAGTGCTGGCGCAGTAAATACCCCTTTTTTCTTTTCCAAGATAGTCCTCATTTCAATTTTATTAGTTATTAAAATTAAACAGTTGTTGTAAGCAAGCCCTAACATAAATGGAGTGAAAATCGTACTGTTGTGTCAGTTTGTGGTGGCAGCTACAGTTATATTTCTCATGAATTACCTGCACGTGTGGTGGGTAAGGGCCACGATATTCGTCACCAGGTTTCTTCTTCGTTCTATGCCTTTTTTATCAGGCGATATTGGACAATACGATGGGTCTAACGATAGATAAGTACATGTATATATGCACTTATCTATCAGCCAGATATAAAAGACTTAAACAGCCCGGGAGAAAAATATGCGTACAACGGGAGCCATATTTAACGGTGAGAGTTGTCCTTGTATGAATACTTCATCTTGCGCCCCTGACGGGGCGCAGTGATTATTACTTTTTGATCAGTTTCATCGCCCAGCCTGGTGGGAGTATGTTGATGCTAACTTTCTCACCTTTCTCTTTAGCTTCGAAAGCACTGACATCCTGATAGTAACCAGAATCAGGGAGTTCATTTAAACGAAATCCCTTTGGTATAAAGATGGCGAAAACCATAAAGCCCGCGACCAGAATCTGAGTTTTCATTCTCGGTGTTACTGAAACCAATGCGATGGCAAGACAAGCCAGAGCCACATTGGTGACATAAAAATAGCGTTCTCCCGCCTCCGAGTTGAAAGCCACGGGCCATTGCGGTTGATCGGGTGAAATAAGCGGTCTTGCCAGCGCAAATCCGATCATTAATACCGGGAATAAAATAATGGACTTTACTCGCCAGCCATACTTGATGAATGAGAAAATAAGCATGGCAGCTAACGCGATAAATAATAGGGTGTTGATGTTGCCATGCGCGGCCATGTTTCTTGCCATCTCGAATGGCAGGAATGAGCCATAAATGATACGGCATGAAACAAGATCGGCCAGCATCGAGAAGCTCGCACCGAGTGGCGCGTTAGATCTGGCGGCTGCCGGAGATGTCAGGATTACGGTAATCTGAATCAGGCAACAGGCAGCCATGACAACATCAAAGAGGCTTATTTTTTTAATCGCATTAACCACGCCACCGTGCGTATAAAGCCTTTTGAACAGCAGGCAGGGTGCGATAAAAATGACAAAAGGACCACTTAAACCACTGATCACCAGAACCGTAAAGTCATGCACTTTACCAGCCAGGGTTTCTGCATCATTTGCCATTACCACAGCCAACAAATACATTGAAAGATACCAGTGAACATTGGTGATATTCACAAACCCTTCAGCAACGTTGGGCATCAGAATAAGGTATGCGGCAATAAGCACGCGATATCTTAACTGAATAAAATTCATTCTTTTCGAAACAATGAATCCAACAAGAAAGCATCGGATGAGAATGGCAATGATGTTCGCCACCAGCGCCGCTTGTTTCAGGCCAAAAAGCAACGCGATACCATAAGTAAGTCTGGATATGGTCTGATAATAACCCGCTTCTGGTTTGAGCAGTGATTGCCAGAAACCATCATTATAGATACCCGCCATCCATAACACGCCATCTTCTGCCCAGGGCTGCGCATGCATAACAATATCTGGCCTGCGAAGCACCAGAACAATGAAAGCGAGAAACATCAGGCCAAATAGCGCGGGTCCACTTAATATCCCTTTATCTTTATCCACAATAATCCTCATTGTAAGTTCTGTGATAATCACCCGTTGGGAGGTCGATTTCGGACGAAATCCTAACACAAGGAGGGTTAATTATTTACGATTGTGTCGGTTTGTGACCGCTGATGGCAGGATACTGGGTTGAGTGAAGGATCAATGGGGGGATAAAGTGGCGCTATCCTACTCTTTCTGCACGATTGTCAGGATGAAACCTGGACGATCTTGCATGCAGTGCACAGCATCGTCGCGGCGCGATTTAGCAGGCTGCCAGGGAGTGAGTTTTAAGGGAATGCGATCAACGATCTGGGAGAAGAAGTTTATGCCCCACCCGGCGCTTATCTCCGGCACTCATAATGGCTTAGCTCTTGAAGGGGCAAAGGGATTATCTCAGATTTATCCGAAAAGTATAGGGCCGTGCGGGCTCTTTTGCTGGTTATCGTGAGGCGAATCACACCCCTTTTTTGGCGGTGCTAGTTCATAACCCCCGATTACGCAAGTTTTCGGCATTAACGTATCTCCGGCCATGCCACCGCCGGGATGCCATTCAGCTGTGGCCGCGCAAACAAAAAGCCCTGAAACTTACTGATTCCCGCCGCTTCCAGCCACATCCACTCTTCAGGCTGCTCAACACCTTCGGCAATCACGGAGATTTCTAACGAGGCACAACATTTAATCATGGCATGCACAATCGCCTGTTTCGGGCCGCTTTTATGGACATCTTTGATGATACTTCGGTCGATTTTGATCTTGTCTGGCTGGAATTTTGCCAGCAGCGACAGGCCCGCAAATCCGGCACCAAAATCATCCAGTGCCACACTGATGCCTGCCGCCTTTAACTGCTTAATCGCGGCGGTAAATTCGTCAGCGCGTGATATCGCTTCGTCCTCGGTGACTTCTACCACTATCTGCTCCGGGATCAGACCATTGGCGTGAATTTCCGTCAGCAGATAATCCACGGCATTTGGCACCATCACCAGCGACATGGGTAACAGGTTAATCGACAGCGTCAGTTTTGGGATATTGAATTGCCGGGCCAGTTTAAATGCCTGGCTTTTACATTTGAGATCAACTTCATAAACTTGCTTGCGGCTGTAGGGGGCAAAAAACTTTTGTGGTGAACCTCCGTCGGCACTGCGAATCAGTGCTTCCAGTGCCAGCACTTCACGGGAGAAAGGGTCAATAATCGGCTGAAAGGCAAAATGGCACTGTGTAGTGGCGTCTTCAGGGACGTCGATAAGCAAAATTTCCTGCGCATCGGCGATAAATTCCCAGCTGTTGGCCGGTGGGATCTCGAAATAGTTTTCTTTTTCGCGCGCTTCGACAAAGGTACGCAGAAAACGTAATGCCCGATCGTCAAAAGTGAGTTGATATTTTGACGTTCCTTTGTTCAGCACTGCCTGAAGCACGGTGGCTTTATCATGTTCGCGTAAATCAATCAGTTCCATGCCGGAATTGCCGAAACGGCGCGCGGGCGCATGGTCGTGCAGCAACTCCACGAGATTTTGATGGCGGGCGTCTTTACAGATCCGGCCATAGATAGACTGGACCGCCTCAGCGGGTCCCTCCAGCAATTGAAAAAAATGCAGTCCGTCAAATAACAAAATGCCCGTCACATCCAATAATTCATTATTTCTATTGGCTTTTTCAACCATGTCTTGCAGTTTTTTCACCGGAACATGGTCGCAGAGATGGCTGCGATAAAGGATGGTTGAGAGCATGGCAGGTTCCAGAACATTATTTTTGTGAGGTCTACATTAACAGAGCGTTCGGGGAAAATGTCGCAGACAGCGATTATTTATATTGAGAAGCGTCTGAAAGCGCTCGGCAGGATAAAAAGCGTTGTTCTGCCTGCGTCAAATCGGATTCTTTCTCCATCAGGCTGCCCGGGCGTTGACGATAAAAATATTAGATTGAAACGACAAATAAAAAGAGTAGTGTGATCTTCGTTAACCAGAGGTGAGCACAATGTTGCGTGATTATTTGAAGATTGATGATAGCGACCGCTTAGTCGAACAGAGCATCCAAAGGCTCAACAATCGCGGTCAGGAAGATATTACCGAGTGGCGTATTATCGGGGAGAATGGCGAGCATAAAGGGCAAGTCTCCCTGTTCGATAAACTCTGTGTCCAGCGTTCCTGGAATGTCAGCTACCGCATTACGCAAACCGATGTGAACGGAAGGGTTGTCGTCGATCACTTGACCGACGTGTTGTAATTTTTGCCGTAGTTTTTGTGTCACTTGACCCGCCGCTGTGCGGGTTTTTTGCCTCGCTACTCTGCACCACACGCAGTTCCGATTATTCCTAATGCGGCTTCGCTATATTCAACTACCTTTAATGACTGTGACGTTATTTAAATTGGTCATTTTCAATAAAAGGAAAATAGCATGAGTGATTCAGAAGCGATTAAAACCAAAACTGACTACTTGCGTGATGTGACTTCACAGCTCAAAGAGATGCGTCATTATGCCCAGAGCAACACCGAAACCCTGTCCAGTCACTGGCTGGCTTTTGATGCCGGTGAGTATAAGGATAAAGCGTATGCCGCACGATTCGATACACTCATTAATAAACAGGGGAAACTGCTGGATGATATTGATCAGGCGATTCAGGATTTAGAAATCGCCGTCAATCATAGCGAGCAGGAGAGCTAAGGCACCCGTGCGGGTGGTTTAGTCCGCCACCAGCCACATATCGGCTTCATCGAACATCTCTTCGATGATACGTGCCAGTGTGGCTTTATCGTTTTTACTCATATCGGTCTCAATGGCGTTCCGTTCCATCGGCTTGACCCGTACCTCAAGTTCCGGAAACACCCGCTGCACGCGTTTTTCCAGTTCCTGCAAGATCATTTCGCGCGCACCGGGTAATCCTGCGACGTTGCGCTTGTCGTAAATCAGCTCCACAAACATTCAGGGCATTCCATTTAATCAATCAGAGCGTCATATTACTGTAAATAAAAACAGTATCAAGCGGCAGGAAGGAGGAAAGGCGATAATTTTATCGGGCTGCATCTCATAACCATACTTTTTATGCCAGGAGGGAAAGCATGCGACAGTTGGTCATCGATATTTTGCTCAAGATGGCAAAAATGGATGTGGAAGCGAAAGAGCTGACGGCACAGGTTGAAGCACAGTCGCTGTTGATTGCCGCGTTATTGATTCAGGCAAAACAGGATAATTCGCTGACCATTAGCGAAACGGTCCAGGATGCGATTGTCACCGCGTCTCGTTCGTCTGAAGCGTTTTTGCAGTCAGATGTGGATCTGTTATTGACCCATATTAATCGCCTGTTGGCGGTGGCGCGTTATGTCGAAGTGAAGGCGATTGAGCGGGAAGAGTAAGGGAAAAAATAAGACCTCTGGAGGTGGAAATCCAGCAACACCTCCAGAGGCGGTGCAAAAGCACCATTCGTTCAAGGACAATCTACGACCGAAGTCGTAGTGTTAACTTATACAAGTTTTACTAACTTGTACAACTTTATCCTGATCATTTTGAGTGGTACGAGCTGTGAAATCGCAGCCAGTCTAAACTGAAGCGCTTACAGTTCGTTCTTAATACAGAACTCTTCCCATGTCATACCTAACGCGGCAGCGTGGGTTTTCAGGTAGGTTTCGATGGCTTCAGCGGCCACCGCTTTGTCCGGTTCGGCGAGCTGAATAGAGAACAGCATGCCATCAAGGTTCTTCTGACGTAAGAACGCGGCATAGATACGTTCTGCATGCCACTGGCGCAGTGCATCTAATGTCATGCCCGCCTGCTGCGCATCATTGTCGGACAATTCATCCAGCGCCGCCTGGAAATCAGGATGGGCGGCAAAAAACATTTCACGTGCCTGGGCGTAATACTGTTCTGGCGTTTTCATTCGGGGTTCCTGCTGGTTAACTCGGCGCGTAGTGTAGCGCGGGCGGGCTTGGTTGTCAGGAATCCCGGCAGATCCGACGCAGATACCTTGCGTAACTCAGTGGAAAAATTATAACGTAGCCGCCATTGAAGCGAGTGTAGGGACCGAAGATGAAAAAGTGGATGGTACTGGCAGCGTTGGCGCTGTCGGGGTGTGCGCAGATCAACAATTATGAAGCGGCGGTGAAGACCCCGGCACCAGCGGAATTGCAGGGTTATTGGCAAACCGTTGGCCCGCAGCGCAAGCTGATTAGCGATCAGGCAATGGGCAGTCTGATCATCGGTGCGCAGGGCGATACCCTGGATTGTCGCCAGTGGCAGCGCGTGATTGCCAAGCCAGGTAAGCTGACACGTCTGGATGACCAGTGGGTGAATGTGACGCGTCTGGTGCGCGTCATGCCGCTCAGGTTAAACAATGGTGAGCTGCGCTATGATGGCTTGCGGATGCGGAAGGTCGATCGCCCAACGGTTGAATGTCAGCAGGCATTAAAAGAAGTGGCTGCACGACCTGATGAAGCGGTGATTCAAAATATTGAGCCAGAGATTTTGCGCCCGACACAGCTTTCAGCGCAGAACTAAGCAGGTTGTACAAAAAAAGAGCGGCAGGAAAAGATGTTTTCGCTGCCGCTCCGCGAGGGTATTACTCAGACGGTTTGACGCGGTACTAAGACACTGCCTTGTTTACCATACGCGCTCATCATGGATTTTTGCCGTGATGATTGTCCAACCAGTTGCGCCAGTTCATCCAGACGTGCCTGTAACAGGCGTTTGACTTCACTCTCATTGTCGAGGATATGGCGTAATACCGGGCGCAGTTGTTCCTGAGTTTGCAGCGAAGGCGCGGTGTCCTGCGTTGATCGCGCCAACTGTTGCACCGCACTAACGTATTCCATCTCCTTGGTGATCAATTCATCCCATTCGCCGTCTGCGGCAAGGCGCAGCATTCCCTGGCTGAGATCGAGTAACTGCTGGTAAATGGCAATCAGATGCGGTGCGATAGTCATTAAACGGCGTCCTGAAGGTGTTGAGGTTGAGCGACTTCTTTCCAGGCATCAGCGATATTACGTAGCAGCCCTTCAACTTCTTCGATGGCTTCTACGTCATTACGCAGATTGGCCTGTAACAGACGGCGAACCATATAGGCATACAGCCCTAGCAGGTTTTCGGTGAGTTCATCACCACTGCCTTCTGCCAGACCCTGTTTGAGTCCGTTTTCGATAATATTGATCGCTTTAGAGAGCGACAGACCTTTGCCCTCAATATTCCCATCCTGCAAAAACAGGCGGGCGCGAACCAGTGCGCTGAGCGCACCGTCAAACAGCATCACCACCAGTTGCTTCTGGCTGGCGCTCATGACGGCGCTTTCAACGCCGATTTTGGCATAGGCTTGAGTGCCATTTGCGCTATACATGAATCACTCCTTATGAGGATGAGCTACTTGTGCTGCTGGTGCTGCTGGACGACGTATCGAACTGCTGCGACAGGTAGCTACTGGTGCTATTCAGTGAACTCATCAGTACGTCCAGGGCAGTAAACTGGGTTTTGTAACGCGCAATCAGGTTATCAATACGCGTACTCATGTCGTTGTACTGATCGGTCAGGTCATTCAGGGTCTTACTGACACCATCGGTGGCCGCCTGCACGATACCGGTACTGGATAGCCAGCTGGTCAGGTTGGTCGCGATGGTGGTGGTAATGCCGGTGGTGGTACCGTCGCCGACGATCATCTCTTTCACGCCATCCGGGTCGCTGGTCAGGGCGCTCTCGAGGGTATCGGAGTCCAGTTCCAACTGGCCGGATGTCGGGTCAGTGGTAATACCGATCTGCGCCAGCGTTTTATAGGTTGAGCTGCTCTGCGCATTGGTCAGCATGCTTTTTAGCTGCGTCTGAATAGTACGCAGGGTGCTGTCACCGAGCAGCGCGCCGTTGCTGGAGTCCTGTGAATCTGAACCGACATCTACCGCGGTATATTTGGTCAGGGTGTCGAACTGCGTCAGCAGGGTGTTATAGGCATCAACCCAGTTCTCAATCGCGCTTTGCGCTTTCGACGAGTCTTTGGTGATGCTTAATGTCGCATTACCCGTGGTGGTGTCATTAAGTTTGAGCGTAATGCCTTCCAGCGCATCACTGATGGTGTTGCTGCTGTTCTCAATCTCAACGTTGTTCACCGTCAGTTTGGCGTTCTGTGCTGCGACGCTTTCGGTCATGGCGTTGCTGCTGGCACTGGCGTCATAACCGACAATGCCCTGCAACGTATCATCGCCGGTCACACTGATGCTGCTAACGGCATTATCGCTGCCGGTTTCAGTCGACGTCAGTGACAAACGGTAGCTGCTATCACCGGTTTTAATAATGGTGGCGGTAACACCAGCATCAGCGCTGTTGATCGCATCGCGCATGCCGGTCAGCGAGGTCTGATCGCTGGTCAGCGTAATGTCTTTGCTGGTGCCATCCACCAGCGTAATGGTCATGGTACGGCTACTGGCAGAGCTGTCGCCCAGCGCCGTGCTGTTGCTGGTTTGGGTGGCAGACGTCAGCGTCTGTGCCTGCGCCAGCTGTGACACGCTAATGGTGTAGTTTCCGGCTACTGTGCTACCAGATGTCGTGGCGCTAAAGGCACTGGAGCTGCTGGTGGCAGACGTCGCAGTGAAAAGATCGGCGTCATTCAATGCGGTATTCGCGGTCTGGAAAGTGGTCAATGCGCTTTTCAACGTACCGTAAGCGCTCAGCTTGGCGGTATAAGCCGTCTGCTGAGTAGAGATAGGATCTAATGACGCTTTTTCGGCGGTTTCCAGACTGTCCAGAATGCTACTTAAATCGAGGCCTGAACCGACACCCAGGGTAGAAATACTTGCCATGTTGTTTCCTTTTTATGTCGACACGGAGAGTGAATACCGGGGTTATCGGCGTTGGATGGGGAAAGTTTAAAATTATTTACCTGCGAGTAATAAAGCGAATAGCGCATATAGAGAAAGGTATTTCTGGCGCTAGAAAAGTGATCATTCAGCACTAAAGAAGTGCAACACCTGGGCGATAAAGTTAAGCGTGACAGGCTGAAGTGAAAAATTTTCGCCTGGTACTAAAAAAAATCTAAAGGTTGTTTAAGGGCAGACGATAACAACTTTGACGGCGCTGAAGCCGGCGGGTTGAAGCCCACACCTTAACCGAAAGACTTGATTAACAGGAATATTTATCATGGCCCAAGTCATTAATACCAACAGCCTCTCGCTGATCACTCAGAACAACATCAACAAGAACCAGTCTGCTCTGTCTACTTCTATTGAGCGTCTGTCTTCTGGTCTTCGTATTAACAGCGCTAAAGATGACGCAGCGGGCCAGGCGATTGCTAACCGCTTCACTTCTAACATCAACGGCCTGACTCAGGCAGCGCGTAACGCCAACGACGGTATCTCTGCTGCGCAGACGACTGAAGGCGCACTGTCTGAAATCAACAACAACTTACAGCGTATCCGTGAACTGACCGTACAGGCACAGAACGGTACCAACTCTGATTCCGACCTGTCTTCAATCCAGGACGAAATCAAATCACGTCTGGATGAAATCGACCGTGTGTCTGACCAGACCACTTTCAACGGCGTGAACGTGCTGTCTAAAAATGGCTCAATGAGCATTCAGGTTGGTTCTAACGATGGCGAAACCATCGACATCAACCTGGAGCAGATCGACTCTTCAACTCTGGGTCTGAGCGGCTTCTCTGTTTCTAAAAACTCTCTGGATGTGACCGACGCGGTGACTCAGGTTGCCGATACTGGCGGCGTGATGACTGATGTTGACATGTCAGACGTAGCAACCAAACTGGGCGTGAGCAGCGGTACTCTGTCTCTGCACCAGATCTCTGGCACCAACGAATATGTGGTTCAGTCTGGCAGCGATTACTACTCTGTATCTGTTGATAACAGCGGTTCAGATGCCGGTAAAGTTGAACTGAACACCACCGACGTTTCTTACGGTGACGAAGCTAACGGTATCGCGTCTAACGGTGCGGTGCAGAGTGGTCAGCTGATTAAAGTTGGCACCGACAGCAGCGGCAACGCGACTGCGTATGTCACTATCCAGGACAAGAACTACAGCGTGTCTTCTGGTCTGCTGGCAAACAGCGACGACGCAACTGCGGCGACGACTGGCGCAACTTCTGGTATCGAGCTCAGCTCTACTGGCGGCGTAACTGCATCTACCGAATTCGCTGGTGCAGCAACGGCTGACCCGCTGGCGCTGCTGGACAAAGCTATCGCTAAAGTTGACACCTACCGTTCAAGCCTGGGTGCGGTGCAGAACCGTCTGGACTCTGCTATCACCAACCTGAACAACACCACGACGAACCTGTCGGAAGCGCAGTCCCGTATCCAGGATGCGGACTACGCGACAGAAGTGTCGAACATGTCTAAAGCACAGATCATCCAGCAGGCAGGTAACTCCGTGTTGGCGAAAGCTAACGCCGTACCTCAGCAGGTTCTGTCTCTGCTGCAGGGCTAATCGCCCGATTAATGATTCATCGACAAACCCCGCTTCGGCGGGGTTTTTTATGGCTGAATAACGCCCGAATCGTGGTGCTGCTTGGCGGATTGAAATCGTGGCCAGCCCTTAGGATAAGGAAAAATCGTCTTGCTGCGCGCCGAAGATGGCGAACGCAACCATTGCCAGAGAAGGGCTTCTGATGAAACACACGCCAAGAGTCAGCATTATTATCACGGCGCATATTCCTGTTTGGCTGGAGGGGGCGCTCAACAGCGCGCTGGCGCAGGATTATCCCGATTGCGAAATCCTCGTTGCTGACTCCAGTGGCAAAGCTTTTATCCCTCAGTTGCTGCAACCTTACCTGAATCAGCCTGGCCATGCGGTACGCCATCTGGTTTTTCCCGTCGGTCACCCCACCGTGATCGCCGAAGCGATTCAGGCGGCACAGGGTGAATTCATCAAATTGCTGAGCTATGCCGATGAGCTGTCTGGCAATTGTGTCAGCACCCTGGTCAGCGCACTGGTTGCCGCACCTCAGGCGGTGCTGGCGTTGACGAAACGCAATCGTATTGATGCGCGTGGCGAACCGGTGGCAGATATCCTCTCTACTGCTGCCTTTCTGCCCCAACCTGGGGTGATGAAGGGAACGGATTTACTGCGCTATCAGTGCCGACTTGGTTATAACCTGCTCGGAGACTTTAGTGCGAGTCTGATGCGCCGTGAGATGTTGCTGGAATTATTGTCTGATCACCACGCGCTGTTCCGCGTGGAGGATGAAGTGATGCCACAAATCGGTGCGTTGATACTGTACAGCAAGCTGCTGATTCAAGGGGATGTGGTGTGGTTCCCGACGCCGTTGTGCTCGGTGCGGGTTTCCGATGTGCATATCCAGCCGCACCAGAATGAGGGCGAAGAGCATATCCGCGAGCAACGTGACCGTCTGATTCTGCAACTGCGTAAAGCGTCGTGGTACACCTGCGCCACGGGATCTTCTGAAATGATAACCGTGGCTGCACCAGGGGAACCGCAGAACATCAGCCAGCACAATATCCGTCAGTTGCAGTACCAGGCACTCAGCAGCAGCACCCTCAGTCACTGGAATCTGGTGCGACAACTAAAGCCGTGCCACCAGGCGGCGCTGGCGCAGCTCAGTGCAGATTTAGCGCAACCGGTATCACTGGCGATCATCATTACGGTGACCCCAGAGAATGCCAGTCAACTGGCGCAAACGCTGGCTTCAATTGAGGCATTTTCTTCACCATTACTGACGCTGCGTCCCCTGCTGGTGGGTGCGGTGACGGATAATCAGCAGGGTGCACTGGCGTTTCCGGCTACAGCAGAACAGCGTCTGCCGGTGATCAACCAACTGATCAACGATCAGGATGCGCACTGGTTTATCCTGATTGAGTCCGGTACATGCTTCAATGCTTCCGGCCTGATTGCGTTGGCCAGCGCGTTGCCATCTCGTGATGATGTGCTGGCGATGTACGCGGATGAGTACTTCTTCATTAACGGTGAACCTACCGGTCTGGCGTTCCGCCCGGATTTCAACCTCGATATGTTGCTCAGCTCACCGAAAACCATGGCGCGGCACTGGCTGTTCCGCCGTGAGTTGCTGCTGGCGGCGGAAGGGTTTGATCTCAATTATCCGCAGGCGGCAGAACTGGATCTGATGGTTAAACTGATCGAATCACAGGGATTGAACGTGGTAGGGCACCTGGCTGAACCTCTGCTGACGGCTCACCTGCGCGCGCGCGATGTGGCAGTGGACGCCGGGATTATCCAGCGTCACTTGCAAAATCGAGGTTACGCCAATGCTGAGATCGCCCTCGACAGTTACTACAACTATCGCCTGCGCTACAACCATGAGACACAGCCAAAAGTTTCGATCGTGATCCTCGCCGGACAAAGCCTGCCCGCGCTGATTACCTGCGTCACCACGCTGATGGAGAAGACGCGCTATCAGCATTATGAGTTGCTGATTGTGGCTGACGATCAGCACAGCCCTGAACGCGACAGCTGGCTGAGTGCCATTGCGACGGTGGATCCGCAGCGTATTCGCCTCATTCAATACCCGCACCCCTGGCATCAGGGGGCGATGAGCAATCTGGCGGCAGAGCAGGCACAGGGTGAATACCTGATGTTTATGCACAGCGAGTTGGCAATTGCCGATGGAGAATGGCTGGATAACCTGCTCAATCATGCACAACGCCCGGAGGTGGCCATTGTCGGTGGCAAGCAGCTCTCCGCTAATAATAAAGTTCGTCATGCGGGTTATGTGCTGGGGATCGGTGGTGTGGTCGGTGAGGTGCTGCGTGGTCATGATGATAAAGACCCGAGCGCATTAGGACGTTTGCATCTGGATCAGAATTACAGCGCGGTATCCGGCGACTTTATGCTGGTGCGTTTTGCCGTGTTCGCGGTACTGAATGGTTTTGATGAAAACCAGCCGTTGTTTAGCGACGTAGATTTGTGTCTGCGAGCGCGCGAACAGGGTTATCTCACGGTCTGGACGCCATACGCACGCATCCTGCGCGCCGCCGAACGTAAAAATCCCTTCGCTGGCGTCACGATCCAGACCGCCGCTCAGCTCAAGCAGCAGGAAGAAGACAAACTGTTGCAGCGCTGGCTACCGCTGGTGGGGCATGACCCGGCCTACAACACCAACCTGTCTCTGCGCAGTCGCCACTTTGATATCAGTAACGATAGCGAGATCAGCTGGCGCCCGGTCAAAAGCAAGGCGCTGCCGCAATTGCTGCTGCATCACTCCGATACGGCGGGTTGTGGTCATTACCGCATGCTGCAACCCTTGTATGCCATGCAGGTTGAGGGGAAGGCACAGGGCAACGCATCATTATCACTGCTTAATCTCAGCGAAGTGGCGCAATACCGCCCTGACAGCCTGATTATTCAGCGTCGGTATACGCCGAGCTTCCATTCGTGGATCGAGCGCGCTGGCAAGTTGCCTGCAATGTTTAAAGTGTTTGAACTGGATGACTACATCCTTAACCTGCCGATGAAGCACTACAACCGTGCCAACTTCAGCCAAGAGATCTCAGGGTTATTGCGCAAAAGCCTGAGCTACTTTGACCGTTTTGTCGTCTCGACACCCCCGCTGGCCGAGTCGCTCGCCACTTTCCATCCCGATATCCAGGTGGTGCTGAACCGTCTGCCAGTGAACTGGTGGGGCAACCTGCAAAGCTTGCGTGGACAGGGGCGCAAACCGCGTGTCGGCTGGGCCGGGGGTTCCAGTCATCAGGGCGATCTGGAGATGATTGCCGATGTGGTCAAGACGCTGGCGAATGAGGTGGAGTGGGTGTTTATGGGCATGTGCCCGGAAAAGCTGCGTCCTTACGTGCATGAACATCATGCTGGCGTCGATATCAGTCTCTATCCGGCGGCACTGGCGGCGCTGAATCTTGATCTGGCACTGGCCCCGGTGGAAGACAACATTTTCAACGTCTGTAAAAGCAATCTGCGTCTGATGGAGTACGGTGCCTGCGGCGTTCCCGTGATCTGCAGCGATGTGGAGTGCTATCGCCACACTGACATGCCCGTCACGCGGGTGAAGAATCGCTTCAAAGATTGGGTGGATGCGATTCGTATGCATCTGCATGATGCGGATGCCAGTGCGCGCGCGGGCCTGACGCTGCAAACTGAGGTGCGCAATGAGTGGATGCTTACCGGTCAGCACCTTGATAACTGGTTAAAGAGCTGGACTGCCTGATAGCAGAAGCGAGAAACACCCCGTTTTTGCCCTTTGTTTTGGGGATTGGAGGCAGTGCGGGGTCGTTACTATAGGCAATATTTGCCGGGCTACATCAGCTACAGAAGAAGCGTACAACGATGACCACCATTCAGGACGAAAACTTCCCTTATTTTATTGTCGCGCCGGATTATCGCGAGTCTTCCCTTGGTATTCAGGTGATGCATCGCTTGTGTCATCTGTTGAATGAAAGTGGCAGACAAGCGTGGATGGTCAATTGCACCGTTAATCCGGCGTGGAATACACCGGCGGTCAGCGGTAAAGAACTGCGGGAGTACCAACTGCGTGGCGGCCTGTTTACCGTTATTTATCCGGAAGTGGTGAGCGGTAACCCTCATCGGGCACCGATGGCGGTGCGTTACATGCTGAACCAGGAAGGAGTCATTAACGGCAATGACCTGGAGGCTGGCCCTGATGATCTGTTTTTCTGGTATCGCCCGGAGTTTGCCGGCAAATACGCGAGCCCACGCATACTGAATATCGAGTGTTATGACCTCGACCTTTTCCAGGACGATCAGCCCGAGAAAAGCTGCGACCTCCTTTATCTCAACCGTGTACCGTTATCGGCGGTAGATTTCTCCCGCTTACCACCCGGCATTGAGATCCTCTCAATGCGCAATCCGCTTACGCTGGCAGAACTGGCCGCGAAACTGAAAACTGCGCGAACGTTGTATAGCTATGAAGCCTCTGGCACGGCGTTGTTGGCGATTTTGTGTGGCTGCCCAGTAGTCGGCCTGACGGCACCGGGTTACGAAAAATATGCTATGACAGCAACAACCCTGGCTGAATACGGGGGTGTCGGCTTCTGTTGGGATGATCATCCAGCCACGCTTGAGGCGGCACGGACCAATCTGTGGCAAATGCGTGACACCTTACTGGCGCGCCGCGAACAGACACAGGAGCAGATACAGCAACTGGTTGATATGACGCAGCAAAAATTGCGTCAGCACCAGCAGGCATTGCGGCAGGGGCGTCTGGAAAACTGGTTGGTGCAGCGCCATCTGACCCCCAACCTGCGTGACCGGCTGACCTTAGCCAGTCCGCCGCGCATGCTGGTGGCGGTGTTTGACGATCCTGCGCAGCCTGATCATCTGTTGCTGACGCTCGACACCCTGGCACAACGGCCTGCCTTCGTTCAGGTGGTGGTGATTGCGGCGCAAAACATGGCCGTTCCCGCAGACATGCTGGTGATGCCTGCTGATGAATGGCACAGCTGGTTGCAACAGGCGACTGCCGAATGCGCATTCGACTGGTTACAGTGCATTCCCGCAGGCAGTTTTTACAGCGCGGAAAGCTGGCCAGTACTGGCCCATTTTCTCAGCAAACAGACGGATGCCCTGGCGGTATACAGCGACGAGCTGTGGCTGAACGCGGCAGGTGATGCGGTGCCGCATCTGAAGCCACACTGGGACTGGGATCTGTTCAGCGCAGCGCCTGCGTCCTATCTGAAGCGTTGTTTGTTGTCACGTCAGGCACTGCAACGCTGGTCTGGCGAGGCGCAGCAATATCCTCAGGCACTGGAAGTGGCTCTGATGCAGCGGATTGCGTTGCATGGAGGCGCAGAGGCAATCCGGCACTATCCAGATATGTTATGTATTTTGCCGGAACCGCAGTTGAGTGAGGACGAGAGCCTGGAGACGGCGCAGGTGCTGGAACATAGTTTGCAATTGATGGGATATCCCGCTGCGTCGGTGCAAATCCAGCCAGGTATGACCATGCAGTTGTTATATGGTCACGCCGCGTTACCCCGGGTTTCGTTGATCCTGCTGGCGGGCAGTTCACTGGCAACGCTGGAGCGTGCTATCACCAGTTTGTTGCAACATAACAACTGGCCGCATACCGAACTGCTGGTGGTCAATCATCGACATGACGATAGCACGCTGAATAGCTGGCTGGCGGGACTGGCAACTATCGATCCGACACGTATTCGCGTGATTGACGTGGTGGTTGACTGGCAGCCGGTGGCACTGCGCAACGCCGCAGCCGCACAGGCCACTGGCGAATACCTGTGCTTTATCGAACCACAGCTGATTTTTTTGTTGGATAACTGGCTGGCAGCGTTGATGAACCATGCGCTGCGCCCGGAAGTCGTGTTGGTGGGGCCGAAACTGATCCACACCGAACAGCATATTCTCTCGGCGGGCCTGATTGCCGGTTATCGTGGGCTGGCGGGTCATATCGGTCAAGGTGAGCGCTGGGATTCTCTGATCAGAGGTGGTTATCTGCAAAGCGATCGCCAGTCGCGGCTGTTAAACGGACAGTGCTTGTTGGTGCGTAAAGATTGCTGGCAGCAGTTGGGCGGATTGGATGAACGCTATGCCGATCTTGCCGTGGCGGAGATCGACTTTGCGCTGAAAGTCGCTCGGGCTGGCCATCGTGCTATCTGGA
Source organism: Pantoea sp. At-9b (assembly GCF_000175935.2). Classification (NCBI taxonomy): domain Bacteria; kingdom Pseudomonadati; phylum Pseudomonadota; class Gammaproteobacteria; order Enterobacterales; family Erwiniaceae; genus Pantoea; species Pantoea sp. At-9b. The sequence goes on along the minus strand of NC_014837.1, from coordinate 2,584,442 downwards.
CCCCTCATAGCGTGGTGGCAACGGATGGCAAGGCACGCGTATTGAATGCTATGTCAGCAGAAGCCAGTAAGCTGTTACAGCACTGGGGACGTGATTTGCTGTGTGATCCCGGTTATCCCCTGAATTACTCGTTGTACGGTGATGCTTTCAGCGTAGACGAAAGCCTGAAACAAATCTGGCCAGCGTTTAGCGAGGCGCAGGTACCCCGCGTGGTGTTTGTGCATGGCGATAAAAGTCAGCCGAACAGCGCGCGTCTGTTGCAGATACTGAATGCGATGGCAGAGCAACAACAGATTGCACTGTTGTCCTATGACGCTCTGGCACCGTGGGTGGTCATGCGCCTGCAACCGGATGTGTTGATCTTCGCCGCCGACGTCGCTGAACGACAGCGGGAAAACATTGCAACGATGGTGAGCATGCATGGCTGTCGCTGCTATTGCCTGCCAGAGGCCCGTTTCAGCCAGCAATCTGGCTCAGATCTGTTGCAGGCCAGCTGGCTCAACGGCTGGCTGGTATGGAGCGAAGAGTTACAGCAATGGTTGCAGAAGCGTAAACAAACCACTTTCCCGTTGCCACCGTTGGTCGCGATGCCGGACATGCCGCCGGTTCGTGCACCGCGTCATTCACGTTTACGGGTGTTGTGCGAAACCAGCCAACTCAGTGCGGCTGATGTGCGCTTTTTTGCCCGGGTTGTCAGTGAAACCGCCACATTTATCGATTGGGTGATCCGTGGAGCCGCACCGGCCAGCTGGATCGAATCGATCAGCGAAATCCATCGTACTGAATCGGGAGCGGTTACGGCCAATGAACTCATCAGCCTTAACGTGGATATGGCAGTGCTGTTCCGGCTCAATCAGGACGAAAACCGTGGCAAAGATGATTTGTCTTTACTTGATTATCAGGCTGCGGGTCTGCCGGTGCTGTGTAGCGATATTACGTCACTTCGGCACCGTGGGACAGCCAGCTATGTCCGTAACAAAGAGCATCTCTGGGTAACCGCACTTCTCGACTGGCATCAGCAGGCAGAATGGCCGCCGGTTCTGGCACCCGATCCCGTGCATCAGTTAACCGCTGACGAGCTTGCGACCTTCTGGCAGCAAGCTGGTATCCATTTTTCCTGACCGTGACACATAACACCGCCCACAGGGGGTTTTGATGAAAAAGATCGCGCCACAGTACGACAATAAAAACATTCTGGTGACCTGCCCGTTATTACCACCGCTTGAGGAGTTTATTCCTTATCTGGAGGATATCTGGCAGAGCAAATATCTCACCAATGGGGGGCCTTATCATCAGGCACTGGAAGCGGCGCTGGCGGAGTACCTGGGGGTCAAACATATCTGCTTGTTCTCTAACGGTACGCTGGCATTAATGACCGCATTGCAGGCATTGCGCGTGGGTGGGGAGGTGATCACCACACCTTACTCCTTCGTCGCGACGTCGCACTCGCTGTTGTGGAATGGGATCAAACCGGTGTTTGTCGATATCGATCCGGTAACCTGTAACCTTGATCCGGCCAAAATTGAGGCGGCTATCACGCCGCAAACCAGCGCGATCCTGCCGGTACATTGTTATGGCATTCCTTGCGATACTGACGCAATTGCACGCATTGCCGATACCTACGGGCTGCGGGTGATTTATGATGCCGCCCATGCCTTTGCGGTGAAGCGTGAGGGGGTCAGCATCCTGAATCACGGTGATTTATCGGTTCTGAGCTTCCATGCAACCAAGGTCTTCAACACCTTTGAGGGCGGGGCGATCATCTGTCCAGATGAGAAAATTAAGCGACGTATCGATTATCTCAAGAACTTCGGCTTCGCCGATGAAACCACCGTGGTGGCGGCGGGTATCAACGGCAAAATGAGCGAGTTTCAGGCAGCGTTTGGCATGTTACAACTCAAACACGTTGATGCGGCATTTGCGGTGCGTCGGCGGATATATCAACGCTACGTTGAAGCGTTGTCTGCCGTCCCTGGTATATCGTTGTTACACAGCGATGCGCAAACTGAGTGGAACTACGCCTATTGCCCGCTGTTTATCCAGCCAGACCGCTTCCCGCTGTCGCGCGATGAACTCTACCAGCGCATGAAGGATGAGGGGATCTACGCGCGGCGTTACTTCTATCCGCTGATTTCAGAGTTCCCGATGTATAAAGGCTATGATTCATCTCATTCCGATAATCTGCCGGTGGCGACTGAAACCTCGCAACAGGTGCTGTGCCTACCAATCCATCCTACTCTGACCGATGCGGAGCAGACGCGGATCATTGATATTGTGTTGGCCGCCAGCCAGTTCGCGGCAGCCTGAAGCTAATATCTCCCCTGACAGGGGAGATATAACTAATACATCCCCTTGGTTTGGTCCAGGTATTAGCTGCGCAACATTTATCAGGAGGAAGACCTGGTTTTTGCCTGTTGTGATAAAAATTCACGCTCCAGTTCAAGCAGGTTTTTCTTCCGGTTTTTTATTTTGCTTACCGGTGCGCCAAAATAGACTCCCCATTCTGGCAGGTTCTTGGTGACAAGAGATAATGCACCTACGGACGAACCCTCCCCGATCGTCACGCCAGGAAGAATAACCGTGCCTGAGCCAACAATGACATGGCGACTTAAAATAACCTCTCCGCAAACAACCCCCGTATATTGGGGATCGACTGTCGGATTAGTTAAGTGCTGACCCGTGTAATCATCTGTTTTACTGTAAATTTTAACACCTTGAGATATACCACTAAAATCATCCATTGTGATGCCAGCACCTGCGGATAATAAAGAGTATCCTCCTATATGAATAAATGATCCTAAATTCAAAAAGCCATTGCCATTGGCAACTATGGTTGTGTATCCGTCAATCCTGACATTATCACCAATCGAAATATTACCCAACCCTATGATTGTGCAATTTTTGGCAATGGCGATGTTTTTTCCTAGCGCTTTGAAACCGAAATCTTTTAATTCATGTTCAGTGTAAAAACCAACGTCAAATGGATTCATTTTTAACCTACGTCAGCAAGTGAAAAAGTCCTGGGATTAAAGCAGATTGTTTACATTAACTCACAGATTCTGAAAACGATTCTCCAACGAGTGACGTTTCAGTGGGCTTGTCAGAAGCATAAATGATCACAGGGTATGCCTTTGTGGAGTGGTCAATCGAACGAATAGCCGTCTGGAAAGGGATGTATCGTTGACATTGATGAGCAAAATCTGTCTTGCAACTGACAGATGAATCCATTACAGAACGCGCCAGCGCTGCCGATAATGATGAAAAAGCAAAGTTGCCAGTTTGTTACTTTTTCCATTTTCTGGGGTGTCTATGCGCTTCAATTATGACTTGTTACCGGGTGAGCTACTGACTTTCGAAGAGATCGCGTTGCGTTACATGCAGCAGCATCCTGACGAGAAAGAGCTTACCGCACGTGGGTTGCTGAGCCCGTCAACCAGCTATCGCAATTTAGTGATCCGCGCGGTGTTTGCCCAGCAGGAGATTAATAGCCCGATCGAGGATCTGCTGTTTGTCTCGGACGACAATGAACGCAAAAACTATCTGCGTCGCTTTGAACATTACCTGAAAAACCAGCAAGCCTTCCTGTATTTCCGCCGCACGGATGAAATCAAGAAGGAGAACCGCTGGAAGGTGGTGGGGGAAACCCGTGTCTACGCCATGCTCGATCCCCATTCGGCGGAAGCACAAAACCTGCTGGCGAGCCGTGGCTTTAAACTGGTGTTGATGCGCCAGAATGAAGAGGATGAATACTGGCAGTTGTTCGATCCCCAGGCGCACCCCTGTTTCCCGTTATCACGCAAGGTGCAATTTCTGGTGGTACTGAGCACGCCGCAACATAAGGTGCCGAGTGCGGTGATGCCGGGTACCGAAGTGGGCAGGCGTGTGAAAGCCCGCGTGTTCCAGCGTGCCAGCCAGGCCGAATTTAGCGCGGCGGTGAAAGCGCGCTACGGTGCCTGCGTGATCACCGGTACGCGGCTGACTGAGCGACACAGTTGGCCGTGGGTGGAAGCCTGCCATATTGATACTCAGGAAAATGAAGAAGGATTTCTCGCCGATAATAGCGTGGATAACGGTTTGTTCCTGCGCAGCGACTTACAGCGGCTATTTATTAATCGCATGTTGAGCATTAATGCTGAAACCGGTCAGGTGGTGTTCAATACCCAGTTGGAGAGCGATGAGAACATAAGTCCTTTCTATCAGTCGCTTGAGGGGAAAACCTGCGTGTTATGGGACAATGTCCCCCCCGGCACACGCCAACGCCTGCGTAATCTGCGCTAACCGGTGGTTTGTATGGCGGCGTATCGCGCCGCCATCAATTACAAATTGAAATAACCGCGCTTTGCCCGCCTATTCCTCCAATCAAAACGCCCTACAGAATTAGATAATCATGCCGATAACTTTATTAACGCAGGGTAGTCAACGTGAACGATCTCTATACCGCCGATGGCGTGATGGATAAACATTCGCTCTGGCAGCGCTACGTTCCTCTGGTGCGGCATGAAGCGTTGCGCCTGCAGGTACGGTTGCCCGCCAGCGTTGAGCTTGACGATCTGCTGCAGGCCGGTGGCATTGGTTTACTGAACGCCGTGGAGCGCTACGACGCGTTACAGGGTACCGCCTTTACCACTTACGCCGTGCAGCGTATCCGGGGAGCAATGCTGGATGAATTGCGCAGTCGCGACTGGGCACCTCGTAGCGTGCGCCGTAATGCGCGTGAGGTGGCTGGCGCCATGCATCAGGTAGAGCAAGCGATGGGGCGCGCGGCTACCGAGCAGGAAGTGGCTGATCAATTGAATGTTTCGCTGGAGGAGTATCGGCAGATTCTGCTGGATACCAACAACAGCCAACTCTTCTCCTACGACGAGTATCGGGAAGAACACGGTGACAGCGCAGAGCTGGTGACGGAAGGGCATGAAGAAGCCAACCCGCTTCATCAACTGATGGAAGGGAATCTGCGTGAGCGCGTAATTGAAGCGATCGAGGCCTTGCCCGAGCGTGAAAAATTGGTGCTGACACTGTACTACCAGGAAGAACTGAACCTGAAGGAGATTGGCGCGGTGCTGGAAGTGGGCGAATCCCGCGTCAGTCAACTGCACAGTCAGGCGATCAAACGCCTGCGTGCCCGTTTAACGGGAGCGCGCTGACAGACTCAGTTCCTGGCGATCCAAAAATAATAAAACCGGGGACTCAGCAATGGGAGCCAAATCCAAAGCCAGACCTTTAAGTCGCTACCTTAAAGACTACAAGCACAGCCAAAGCAATTGTTCACATTGTGGCAAAGTTCTTGACCGAATGGCGTTAGTATTCCGTGGCCAGATCATCAATAAAGAGGCCATCGCACGGATGGACCAAATGATTGATGATCAGGTGTGGATGAAACTCCAGCCGGAATTGACTGCGTTGTGCCGTTTTTGCAGCGATATTTTTTGTAATACTCATCCGAATTACTTCGATATCATGGCGTTCAAGCAATACCTCTTTGAACAGACTGAGATGAGTCACAGCACCATTCGTGAGTATGTGGTGCGGTTACGTCGACTCGATGACATGCTCAAGGCGAAAAATTTCCCGGCAGAACGTTTGCGGGGCAACAGCTGGCATGAGTGTCTGGAGAACGATTTACCTGATGCCGGTAATAACAACTACCGCATCGCTTTGCGCAAATATGACCAGTTTTTAGGCTGGCAGCGCAGCTAACTGTGATCCTCCCCTTGTTGTTGTCGAAGACGCCAGCAACAAGGGCTGCACCCGGTGAATTCCGGGTGCGACTTTTCTCATCTTCTGCAACACTGTAAGAATAATTGCAATTTGCCCGAATGGAGGCTGCATTGTCCTTACATCTATTGCACCAATTCCCTCGTCTTGAGTTGTTGGGTGCACCCACACCGCTAGAACATTTGCCCCGTCTTTCTGACTATCTTGGCCGTGATATTTTCATCAAACGCGATGATTTCACCCCGGTGGCACTTGGCGGTAACAAACTGCGTAAACTTGAATTTCTTGCCGCTGACGCGCTGCGTGAAGGCGCTGATGTGCTGCTGACTGCCGGGGCGATTCAATCAAATCATGTGCGCCAGACGGCGGCGGTGGCGGCGCGTCTCGGCCTGAAGTGCGTGGCGTTGCTGGAAAATCCGATTGGCACCGATGCGCCCAATTACCTCAGCAACGGCAACCGCCTGCTGTTGGATTTGATGGATGTTGAGGTGGTGATGGTGGCGGCGTTGCATAATCCGGCGGCGCAGTTGGCGGAGCAGGCTGAACGCCTCGAAGCGCAGGGTTTTCGTCCTTATGTGGTGCCGGTCGGCGGCTCCAATGCGCTGGGTGCGCTCGGTTATGTGGAATGCGCTCAGGAGATCGCTCACCAAAGCGAAGGGGTGGTGGATTTTGCTGCTGTGGTGGTGGCATCTGGTAGTGCTGGCACCCATGCCGGTCTGGCGATTGGTCTGGAGCAGTTGCTGCCGGACAGCGAGCTGGTTGGCGTGACGGTGTCGCGTAAAGTGGCGGATCAATTGCCGGTGGTTGAGCGCATTCGCACTGCACTGGCACAGCAGCTGGAAGTGGAGGCGCATGCGCCGATTACGCTGTGGGATGATTATTTTGCCCCACGCTACGGCGAGCCGAATGAAGAGGGTATGGAAGCCGTAAAACTGCTGGCGCGCCTGGAAGGCATTATGCTTGATCCGGTATATACCGGAAAAGCCATGGCGGGCTTGATCGACGGCGTCAGTCAGCAACGTTTCCGGCGCGAAGGTCCGCTATTGTTTGTGCACACCGGCGGATCGCCAGCGTTATTTGCTTATCATCCTTCGGTCTGAGACACGGGTAAAAAAAGGTTTATAATCCGGCCGTTATTTACCTGACCCGGTGGAATAACGCACACAACACACACAACTCACAAATAATAAATGGGGTAATTATGGCTTTCTCACAAGTTCGTCGCCAACTGGTGATGGGAGTGATGGCGGTGGCGCTGGTCGCCGGTTTCAACGTGAAAACCTTTGCGGCAGAAAATCTGCTGAATAAAGTGAAAGAACGCGGCACGCTGCTGGTGGGCCTGGAAGGCACCTATCCGCCGTTCAGCTTCCAGGACGAAAACGGCAAGCTGACCGGTTTCGAAGTGGAGTTTGCTCAGGAGCTGGCACAGCATCTGGGCGTGAAAGCCAGCCTGAAGCCGACCAAATGGGACGGCATGCTGGCGTCACTGGATTCAAAACGTATCGATGTGGTGATCAATCAGGTCACGATTTCGGATGAGCGCAAAAAGAAATATGACTTCTCCACCCCGTACACCATTTCCGGTGTCCAGGCGCTGACGCTGAAGAAAAATGCGGGCAGCATCAATAAGCCGGAAGACCTCTCTGGCAAGAAAGTGGGTGTGGGCCTCGGTTCCAACTACGAGCAGTGGCTGCGTGATAACGTGAAGGGCGTGGACATTCGTACCTATGATGATGACCCGACCAAATACCAGGATCTGCGCTCTGGCCGTCTGGATGCCATCCTGGTAGACCGTCTGGCCGCGTTGGATTTAGTGAAGAAAACCGGCGATACCATGGCGGTAGCTGGCCCGGCCTTCTCTCGTCTGGAATCCGGTGTCGCACTGCGTAAAGGTAATGATGATCTGCTGAAAGCGATTGATGCCGCGATTGCCGATATGCAGAAAGATGGCTCCCTGAGCAAACTTTCTGAGAAATGGTTTGGCGCGGACGTTACGAAATAATGCAGGAAAGCCTACAACTGGTGCTGGATTCAGCACCATTTTTACTCAAAGGCGCGGTGTTTACGCTGCAACTGAGTATCGGCGGGATGTTCTTTGGCCTGATACTCGGTTTTGTGCTGGCATTAATGCGCCTGTCACACTTCTGGCCGGTCAACTGGCTGGCGCGCTTCTATGTGTCGATCTTCCGTGGCACGCCACTTATCGCGCAGCTGTTTATGATTTACTACGGTCTGCCGCAGTTTGGTATTGAGCTGGATCCCATTCCTTCCGCCATGATCGGCCTGTCGCTAAACACCGCCGCTTATGCTTCGGAATCGCTGCGTGGCGCAATCGCCGCTATCGAACGTGGTCAGTGGGAAGCCGCAGCCAGTATCGGTATGACACCGTGGCAGACATTGCGCCGGGTGATCCTGCCGCAGGCGGCCCGTACCGCGCTGCCGCCGCTGGGCAATAGCTTTATCAGCCTGGTGAAAGATACCTCGCTGGCTGCCACCATTCAGGTACCGGAGCTGTTCCGTCAGGCGCAGCTGATCACCTCACGTACCCTGGAGGTGTTTACCATGTATCTGGCCGCCTCGGTGATTTACTGGGTGATGGCGACGGTGCTCTCCGCCTTGCAGAATCGCCTGGAAGCGCATGTTAATCGTCAGGATCGGGAGGCGAAATGAGTGCCATTGAAGTACGTCAGCTGGTGAAGCAATTTCACGGCCAGACGGTGTTGCACGGCATCGACCTGGACGTGGCTTCCGGCGAAGTGGTAGCCATTATCGGGCCGAGCGGCTCCGGTAAAACCACCTTATTGCGCAGTATCAACCTGCTGGAAGTGCCAGATAGCGGCACCATCCGCGTGGGGGACATTACGGTCGATGCTGCGTTGGGTATCAATAAGCAGAAAGACCTTGTGCGCCGGTTACGTCAGCAGGTCGGCTTTGTGTTCCAGAACTTCAATCTGTTCCCTCATCGATCGGTGCTGGAAAACATTATTGAAGGACCGGTGATCGTCAAGGGTGAACCGAAAGCAGAAGCCATTGCGCGAGCGCGTTCACTGCTGGAGAAAGTGGGGCTGCACGGGAAGGAAGAGAGTTTTCCACGCCGTTTGTCCGGCGGGCAGCAGCAACGTGTCGCCATTGCGCGTGCGCTGGCGATGCGGCCGCAGGTGATCCTGTTTGATGAACCCACTTCAGCGCTGGACCCGGAACTGGTGGGCGAGGTATTGAACACCATCCGAGCTTTAGCGGAAGAGAAGCGCACCATGGTGATCGTTACCCACGAGATGAGCTTTGCCCGTGACGTCGCCGATCGTGCCATCTTTATGGATCAGGGGCGTATTGTGGAGCAAGGCGTTGCGAAAGCGCTGTTCAGCAATCCGCAGCATGCCCGAACCCGACAATTTCTCGATAAATTCCTTAATCAATAATCTTAAGCGCCGCAGATGATTTGCGGCGTTTCTTCTGCATTCTCCTCATCAGTTTCTTCCGAAAATAATTTGCTGTGCATCTCTATTGCATTGATTCAATGAGCTTAATTTTATTGTCTCTGATACGACCAGGATCTTAAGGTCTTTTTAAGAGTCAGTCTGATTGTGATGAATTTATAAATAAAAATAATTATTTACAAATTCATGACACAATCAGGACTTGATAATGACGTCAGCCAGGCAAGAGGTACTTTGGATCAACACGCTAAAAGGCGGATGTATTTTACTGGTGGTGCTACACCATTCGATCATCACCACCTTTGCCCCATCGTTGCAGTATCTGTCCGCCGGCATCATCCCTGCTGAAGGCTGGGTGACCTTCAATAAATACCTCTCTCCGTTACGTATGCCCGCCTTCTTCTTTGTCTCCGGCCTGTTAGCGGCCAGTGCCGTCAGCAAAAAAAGCTGGCAGGAGGTGTTTACGAAGAAGTTCAGCAACATTCTGTACCTCTATCTGCTGTGGGGCGTGATTCAGTGGCTGACTATCCACTATATATCGACGCAATTGATCGGTGACCGCTTATCAACGGCGAAAAACGCCGCCTACGCGGATTCGCCGGTGCAGTTCATCAAGCTGCTGCTGCTGTCGATGACCAGCTTGTGGTATCTCTATGCGCTGGCGGGTTTTTTCCTGTTCACCAAACTGTTTCATCGCCAGAAAGTGGCACTGGTGCTGCTGGCGATCGCGGCGAACTATGCGGCACAACTCAATTTAATCCCCGGCTGGGGACCCGCCAGCGTGGCGCAGAACTATCTTTACTTCCTGCTGGGCGTTTTCTTTAGCGAGAGATTGATCGCCATCAGCAGCCTTCAGCGTCAGCACTGGCTGCTGTTGGCCGGTATTGCACTGATCGGCGTGGCACATCATGTCGGTGGTAGTTACAAAAACCCGTTCTACAGTCTGCTGACCATCGTGTTTGGCATTGTGCTGTGCCGCTTCCTCAATCAGCGTTTCAATATGGCATGGCTGAACTGGATCGGGCGTAATACGCTACAGATCTATGTATTGCATCGTATCTTTATCGAGTTGCTGGGATTAAGTGCGTTGAGCCTTGCGTTGCATTACGGCTGGTTTACTCATGTGGCGTTTAGCTGGGCATGGGCATTACTGATGCCGCTGACTGGCGTGGCAATCTGCACCTCAGTGTCGCTAATAGTATGGACTTTACTGAATCGTGGACCGGGCCGGATGCTTTTTCTCTATCCGCGTTTACTGCGTAAACAACCCGCTGAAGCGAAATCAGCACCGTTACCCTAACCGTATGCGGGCCAGCGAAAGCTGGCCAATTTTGTTGTTTCAACCAGCACAGGCAGAAATTTTTTTCTTAACCCTATGCCACATCGTGGCGATTGTTGGCTTTATTTTATTATCGCCTGGGTTGAAAGCGGGTGAATAAATCTGAATTATTTAGTGCGTATATTTGCGGTTGATGTGTATCGATATTCACTTTAATGGTTAAATAAATAGATAAAATTATTAGCCTGCTTAGTTGTGCGGCGCGGCATCACGACGTAACGCATTGTTATATAGGGCCAGTAAAAATTTTTTAAGACTTTCGCTACAGTCAGATGGTCCCGCCTGTTTGATAATCCCTCTCACTATTAAAAATGTCATAGCTCATTTCTCAACGTCAAATTTCGCGTTCCAGACTGACACAGTGGGAGTTAATCATATGAATAACACCAGGACCGATGAGATATTATGGGTGAACACCCTGAAGGGCACCTGTATTTTATTGGTGGTGCTCTATCACACGGTTTTACCCGGGTTCGAAAACACCGTGCATTATCTGTCGGCAGGATGGTTGCCAGCGGAAGTATGGGTGAAGTTTAATACGATTCTATCGCCACTGCGAATGCCCGCCTTTTTCTTTGTCTCGGGACTGCTGGCGGCGAACGGTATTATGAACCGCCCGTGGAAGCAGGTTTTCACCAGCCGTATTACCAATCTATTCTATCTCTATATTTTGTGGGGATTTATTCAGTGGTGGTCAATCGATGGTATTTCATCGGAAATCACCGGTCAGCGTATTTCTGATAATACCAATGCCGCCTATGCTGGATCGCTGTTGGAGTTCCTGAAACTGACATTCCTTGCCATGAGTACCTCCTGGTATCTCTATGGTCTCGGCATTTATTTCCTGTTAGCGAAGATCTTTCGTCAGCAGAAAATGGCCTTGCTGGCCGTGGCGGTGGTACTGAATTACCTGGCGGTAGTGAAAATCATCCCCTTCTGGGGGCCGCAAAGCGTGGCGCAATACTTCCTGTTTTTCCTGCTGGGGGCGTTCTGGAGCCCACTGATGTTGCGGCTCAGTAGCTGGAATCGCGAAAATATTGTGCCCTGGGCGTTGCTGGTCGCCTTTGCCGGGGTAAACATCATCTTTGGTGTGGGCAGGAATCTGTTTCTGTGCATCATTGCGGTGCTGTTGAGTGTGGCGATTTGTCGCTGGTTAAATGCACATTTCCGGATGACCTATCTGAACTGGATAGGGCGCAACACCCTGCAAATTTATGTCATTCATCGCATCTTTATTGAGTACTTCGGCATGTCCGCCATTTTGTTTGCACAGCGTCATCACCTGTATGAGCAGGCGTGGTTCTCGGTGCTCTGGGCATGCCTGTATCCCATCGCCATCGTAGCCATCTGTTCGTTGTGTTCTGTGCTGGTATGGTCGGTGACTAACCGTGGGCTGGGGCAGTCGCTGTTTGTGTTCCCGACATTGATTGGTATGAAGCGCAGGAAGAGCGCCGCGTAACCAAGAAGGGCGGCCCGTGGGCCGCCCTTCTTGGTTAACCTATGGTCATGAGACTGGCGTTACCACCCGCTGCTGCAGTGTTGACGCTGAGCGAACGCTCAATCAGCAAACGCTCCAACAGCAGATTGGTTTCCCCACGGGCGAAGCCCTGTACGGAAACAATCGCCCCGTCACGTGCCGCCACCTGCTCGCACAGGCTACGTAACTGATCAGCATCACCGTGGTAGATCACCGCATCAAACTCACCGGCCAGCACATCTTTTGCCAGTGTGATACGTTGCTGTACCGCAGTCGGCAAGGTGGCGCGTAATGAACGATGCAGTTCATCATCCGGCCACAGCGCCTGACTGCCGACACTGGTAACGGCGGCCAACTGGGTCAGCACATCCGGCTCGTTGTCGGCAATACACAGTACCTGTTCACGCGGCAGCAGGGTAAAGGTATTGCGCTCACCGGTTGGGCCCGGCAGCAGACGGACAGTACCGGCTTGTGCCAGTTGGTCATAACGTTGAGTCAGGGCCAACAGTTCGGGTTTATCTTGCGCCCATTGTTGCAGTGCCTGATGTGCACTCAACAGCGCGCTGCGCAGGGTCGCCTCCACCGGACGTTCAGCATCCTGGCGATCAAAGGTAGTAAGCAGCGCATCGTCCGGACGGTTCGCCAGCAGGCGATAGAGATACAGTGGCCCACCGGCTTTCGGACCCGTGCCGGATAAACCTTCCCCGCCGAACGGCTGGACGCCGACCACCGCTCCCACCATATTACGGTTAACATACAGGTTACCGACTTTGGCACCTGCCGTGACCTGGGCAATGGTTTCGTCAATACGCGTATGGACGCCCAACGTCAAACCGTAACCGGAGGCGTTGATGTGATCGATCAACTGCGGCAGTTTGCTGCGTGCGAAGCGCACCACATGCAGCACCGGGCCAAAGACTTCTTTGTCCAGATCGCTAACCTGCTCCAGTTCAATCAGCGTCGGTTTCACAAAGGTGCCTGTCGCCCACTCTTTACTGTCCTGCGGGTTTTCCTGCGCCGCCTGGTAGACGGTGAAACCTTTATTGCGCATCGCCTGGATGTGACGCTCGATATTGGATTTGGCTTCGGCATCAATCACCGGGCCGATATCGGTGGATAAACGCTCAGGATTGCCCATGCGGCATTCAGCCATCGCACCACGCAGCATTTTCAGCGTGTGCTCGGCAACGTCTTCCTGCACACACAGCAGACGCAGCGCAGAGCAACGCTGGCCTGCGCTATCAAAGGCGGAAGCAACGATATCCACCACCACTTGTTCGGTAAGTGCCGAGGAATCGACGATCATCGCATTCATGCCGCCAGTTTCCGCAATCAGCGGGGTAGGGCGGCCTTGTGGATCGAGACGTCCGGCCAGATTACGTTGCAGCAGTGTGGCAACGGCGGTAGAGCCGGTGAACATCACGCCGCGCACGCGGTCATCGCCGGTCAATTGCGCTCCGACGGTTTCACCGAGACCTGGCAGCAGTTGCAACACGCCAGACGGCACACCGGCATCCAGCATAATCTGTACCGCCTGCGCGGCAATTAATGGTGTCTGCTCGGCCGGTTTGGCCAGCACGCTGTTGCCTGCGGCGAGGGCGGCGGCGATCTGGCCGCTGAAAATCGCCAGCGGGAAGTTCCACGGGCTGATACATACAACCGGCCCGAGGGGGCGATGGGTTTCGTTGTCGAAATCATCGCGTACCATTCCGGCGTAGTAGTAAAGGAAATCTACCGCTTCGCGCACTTCGGCAATCGCGTTGTTATAGGTTTTACCCGCCTCGCGGACCAACAGGCCAATCAGTTGCTGCATCTGGCCTTCCATCATCTCAGCAGCGCGTTCCAGAATGGCGGCACGCTCCTGCGGTGGCGTAGCAAACCAGATCGGACCGGCATTAACTGCGGCATCCAGCGCCTGCGAAACCTCTTGCGAGGTGGCTTCACGAACGCGGCCCACCACATCGGCTGGGGCTGAAGGGTTGAGTACCGGATTGCTGCTGCCGACCGCCAACTCGCCTTCAATCAGCGGCTGAGCCTGCCACGGCTGGCTGGCGCTGTTGAGTAATGCGCTGGAGAGCGATGCCAGACGGTGTTCGTTGGCCAGGTCGAGACCCGCCGAGTTAACACGTTTCTCTCCGTACAACTCACGCGGTAACGGGATTTTGGCGTGAGGCAGACCAATCGCGCCTTCATTTGCGCCGATTTTCTCTACCGCAGCCACCGGGTCAGCGACCAGTTCATCAATCGGTAGCGAGGTATCGGCGATGCGGTTAACAAATGAGGTGTTAGCACCGTTCTCCAGCAGGCGACGTACCAGATAGGCCAGCAGCGTTTCGTGGGTTCCCACCGGTGCATAAATACGGCACGGACGATTGAGTTTACCGTCGGCCACTTTACCCACCACCTGTTCGTACAGGGGTTCACCCATGCCATGCAGGCACTGGAATTCGTACTGCCCCGGATAGTAGTTATTACCCGCTAACTGATAAATCGCCGCCAGGGTATGCGCGTTGTGGGTAGCGAACTGCGGGTAGATCAGATTCGGCACCGCCAGCAATTTGCGCGCGCAGGCCAGATAGGAGATATCGGTGTACACCTTGCGCGTATATACCGGGTAGCCCTCCAGCCCGTCCATTTGGGCGCGCTTGATTTCACTGTCCCAGTACGCCCCTTTCACCAGACGGATCATCAGGCGACGGCGGCTGCGCTGCGCCAGATCGACCAGGTAATCAATCACGAACGGACAGCGTTTCTGGTAAGCCTGGATAACAAAGCCGATACCGTTCCAACCTTCCAGTTCCGGTTCGAAGCAGAGTTTTTCCAGCAGATCGAGCGACAGTTCGAGGCGGTCAGCTTCTTCGGCATCGATGTTAATACCAATATCATACGAGCGAGCCAACAACGTCAGCGACTTCAGCGTTGGGTAAAGCTCTTCCATTACGCGCTCATACTGGGCGCGGCTGTAGCGCGGGTGCAATGCCGACAGCTTAATTGAGATGCCCGGACCTTCATAAATACCACGGCCATTGGAGGCTTTGCCGATAGCGTGAATCGCCTGCTGATACGACAGCAGGTAGGCTTTGGCATCGCTGGCGGTCAGTGCGGCTTCACCCAGCATGTCATAGGAATAACGGAAACCTTTCTCTTCCAGTTTGCGCGCGTTGGCTAAGGCTTCCGCGATGGTCTCACCGGTGACAAACTGCTCACCCATCAGGCGCATCGCCATATCCACACCTTTGCGGATCAGCGGTTCACCGCTCTTACCGATAATGCGGTTGAGTGAACGCGACAGGTTCGCTTCGTTGTGAGTGGAAACCAGACGGCCGGTGAACAGCAAGCCCCAGGTCGCGGCATTCACAAACATTGATGGGCTACGGCCAAGGTGGGATTGCCAGTTGCCATTGCTGATTTTGTCGCGGATCAGCGCGTCACGCGTGGGTTTATCCGGAATACGCAGTAAGGCTTCCGCCAGACACATCAGCGCCACGCCTTCCTGTGAGGACAGGGAGAACTCCTGCAACAGACTTTGCACCATCCCGGCGCGTCCGGTTGCACCTTTCTGATGCCGCAGTTTTTCAGCGAGGGTATACGCCAGCTGATGAGTCTTCTCCGCCAGCGGGGCAGGGAGACGGGCTTGTTCCAGCAGCATGGGCACTGCATCGGTTTCCGGGCGACGCCAGGCGGCGGTAATGGCGGATCGCGTCACTGACTGCGGCAGAATCTGTTCGGCAAAATCAAGGAAAGGTTGCACCGACTCTTCCGGGGCGTGATCTTCCGATGCACCATCGATAAGTTGCACCGGAATTTCCGGTAAAGCGTCACCGGATTCCAGCTGTGCCAGGTAGTTAAAGATCGCCTGTTTAATCAGCCAGTGCGGCGTGCGGTCAATCTTCTGTGCCGCCAGTTTAATGCGATCGCGGGTAGCCTCATCCAGCTTCACCCCCATCGTGGTGGTTGCCATGCTTGCCTGTTCCTCAAAAGAATAGAGAGATCTGAAGTGACCAGCACTATCACTCATGTTGCAACTTTGTGCAACCTTGTTAAATGTGTGCCATGGTGCAAACAAGTGATCCGCTGCAAGATTCTCGCCAGGGTTGCAACTTCATTCGTGGTTTTTTATTCCGGTGCAACCCAATGGTGTCGCGATCACAATCTGCCAATCGCCGTTAACTCCGCGTAATCAAAGGCATTGTGCCTGAGGTCGCTTTGCGGCAGGATACCGCGCCTAAATGGAGATCCAATAACAAGTGGAGAGACGGAATGAGTGTCAGTACACCGATGCTGGTGACTTTTGTTGTATATATCCTCGGGATGGTGTTGATAGGTTTCGTGGCTTACCGTTCAACCAAAAACTTTGATGACTATATTCTGGGTGGCCGTAGTCTCGGCAGCGTAGTCACCGCGCTCTCGGCCGGTGCATCCGATATGAGCGGCTGGCTGCTGATGGGCTTGCCAGGTGCGATTTTCCTGTCCGGGATTTCTGAAAGCTGGATTGCCATAGGCTTGACCCTCGGTGCCTGGCTTAACTGGAAGATTGTCGCCGGTCGTCTGCGCGTTCAGACCGAGCATCACAATAATGCGCTGACGCTGCCGGACTTCTTTACCAGCCGCTTTGAGGATCACAGCAAGATTCTGCGAGTGATTTCGGCGCTGATTATCCTGATCTTCTTCACCATCTACTGCGCCTCGGGTGTGGTAGCGGGTGCTCGCCTGTTTGAAAGCACCTTCGGCATGGATTATCAGACCGCGCTGTGGGCCGGGGCTGCCGCGACCATCCTGTATACACTGGTCGGTGGTTTTCTTGCCGTCAGCTGGACCGATACCGTGCAGGCCAGCCTGATGATTTTTGCGCTGATCCTGACCCCGGTGATTGTCATCGTCGCGGTGGGGGGCGTCTCCGATTCGCTGGCGGTGATTGAAGCCAAAAGCCTCGAAAATCTCAATATGCTGAAGGGCCTGAATTTTGTGGCGATTGTCTCGCTGTTGGGTTGGGGACTGGGCTATTTTGGTCAGCCACATATCCTGGCGCGATTTATGGCGGCAGATTCGCATCGCTCCATCCGTACCGCGCGCCGTATCGGTATGACCTGGATGATCCTGTGCCTTGCAGGTGCCGTTGCGGTCGGTTTCTTTGGCATTGCCTACTTCCAGAACCATCCGGAGCAGGCGAGTGGTGTCAGTCAGAATGGTGAGCGCGTGTTTATCGAACTGGCGCGCATCCTGTTCAATCCGTGGATTGCCGGTATCCTGCTGTCAGCGATTCTGGCGGCCGTGATGTCGACCCTGAGCTGCCAGCTGCTGGTGTGCTCCAGTGCCTTGACAGAAGATCTTTATAAAGGGTTCCTGCGTAAAAATGCCAGCCAGAAAGAACTGGTCTGGGTTGGACGTCTGATGGTGCTGGTGATTGCGTTGATCGCCATTGCACTGGCGGCAAATCCGGAAAACCGTGTTCTGGGTCTGGTGAGCTATGCCTGGGCGGGATTTGGCGCGGCATTTGGCCCGGTGGTGTTGTTTGGCGTGTGCTGGCAACGTATGACGCGTAACGGTGCTCTGGTTGGAATGATCATTGGTGCTGCCACCGTGTTGGTCTGGAAACACTATGCCTGGCTGGATCTGTATGAAATCATTCCTGGCTTCCTGTTCGCCAGCATTGCGATTGTGGTCGTCAGCCTGATGGGCCGTGCCCCCTCGCAGGCTGCACAGCAGCGCTTTGCCGCGGCAGAAGCGGAATACCTGACCAAATAAGCTGCTACTCAGCCCGTATCCTTGTAAGGTGCGGGCTTTTTTGTTGCTGGTTGCTCCCCGGCTTTATTGGCGGCAATCTTTCCCGGCGCTGCATTCTTTTTTCGTCACCTCGCTTACACCTCGTTGATTAATAAATGCACAGCTTGATGGTGCAACAACTGACTGCATTCGAAGAGGCTGGATATTGCTAAGGCGCATTGGCTGGCCGCTATGATTTACGAATCCTCCTAAAAAGTTGCGAGACGGGGCAATTAATCATTCGTTTGATAAACAAAGAAAATTTAATTTAAGGTGTGACTTGCTCGCGGACAACGCTCACTTTTTGTTGCTCAGCAGGTAAAATTAGTGTTGCAAATTACCGCAAATATGATGCATTTTAATCATAAGCGTTGTCAGATGTGTGGCTGAGGTCACTGGAGTTCGCGCATGATTCGGTCCTTCAAAGGACAGGTAAATACCCTTCAAGATACGCAGTACACTGCGGGGGATTTCTTCCCTCGAAAGTTTCCTCTCCACTTTTCAAGCTTCGTTCTTTTTCAATCTCATATTTCTTACCGGTGCGTAGCAGCGTTTACGCGTTGTTGCTCGCTATTCTCAATGGCTCGAAACGGCTTACAAGGAAGCCACGTCAACCTCTAAAGCGTTCACGTCATCGCAACGGGATAATCCTGCGGCGATAAATGAAACCAACTGTAAGGTGCCACTATGGGAAGACAGAAAGCAGTGATCAAAGCGCGTCGTGAAGCCCGCAGAGTGCTTCGTAATGACTCTCGCAGTCATCGTCAGCGTGAAGAAGAATCGGTCACTTCGCTGGTGCAGATGGGTGGGTTGGATGCAATTGGCATGGCACGTGATGTGCGGGACAGTTCGCCAATTGAAGCCAGAAATGATGCTCAGGCGCACTATCTTAAAGCCATAGAAACGAAACAGCTTATTTTCGCGACCGGTGAAGCGGGCTGCGGAAAAACCTGGATCAGCGCAGCCAAAGCGGCTGAGGCCCTGATACATAAGGATATCGACAGGATAATCGTTACACGCCCGGTCCTGCAGGCGGATGAAGACCTCGGTTTCCTCCCCGGAGATATTTCCGAGAAGTTCGCCCCGTATTTTCGACCGGTCTACGACGTTCTGGTTAAACGTCTCGGCTCTTCCTTTATGCAATACTGCCTGCGTCCGGAAATCGGCAAGGTAGAGATCGCGCCCTTCGCTTATATGCGTGGACGTACCTTCGAAAATGCGGTGGTGATTCTTGATGAGGCACAAAACGTCACCGCTGCGCAGATGAAGATGTTCCTGACACGTCTCGGTGAGAACGTGACAGTCATCGTCAACGGCGATATTACCCAGTGCGATTTACCGCGCGGTGTGACATCCGGACTCGCGGATGCATTGGGACGTTTCGAAGAGGATGAGATGATCGGTGTAGTCCGTTTCGGCAAAGACGACTGTGTGCGCTCGGCACTGTGTCAGCGTACTCTCCATGCTTACAGTTAACCATTGAGATCTTCGTAAGCAAAACCCGGCTCAGGCCGGGTTTTTTTGTGCGCTTTGTGTAGCTCAGCGAATGATGCAAATAAAAATGCCCAGCGATTAACTGGGCACTTTTATATAAATGATGGCGGTGAGGGGGGGATTGATTCGCTGCGCTCACCCTACGGGCAGCGTCGCAGGCTCCGCTGTCCAACCGGCTGACGCCGGTTGTCGAACCCCCAGTCGGGGATTCTCACCCCCCCTTGTTCAGGGAATGATGCAAATAAAAATGCCCAGCTATTAACTGGGCACTTTTATATAAATGATGGCGGTGAGGGGGGGATTCGAACCCCCGATACGTTGCCGTATACACACTTTCCAGGCGTGCTCCTTCAGCCACTCGGACACCTCACCACATTTTTTTCGCTAACCTCAGCGGGTCAACGGGGCGCTACTATAGGGAGTTAGCTGAAAAGGGTCAAGCTCTATTTTCTCCTTTTTTTCTATTCGCTTAAGCTCTGAGCGGATTGCATTAGCCTTGTGCATTTTGTCGATTCTGTCATCAAAACGTTGCGTCTCAGTCACAAAAGTGTCACGGCATTGTCGCAGACTTGTCCGCGGAAACATTTGGTTATATTTGTGAATAAGGATGCTTATAAATGAAAACGATACCTTTGATGACGGTTCCACTGATCACTTCACTGTTGGCGACGGCAGCGATTGCGGATACAAACAATTACACGCGGGCGGCCAGCGGTGATCTGACGCAGCATGGCGGTGCGCGTCGTCTTAGCGGTGACCAAACCGAAGCCCTTAAAGCCTCTCTTAGCAACAGCACGGCGAAAAACGTCATTCTGTTGATCGGTGATGGGATGGGGGATTCAGAGATCACTGCGGCACGCAATCAGGCGATGGGCGCAGGCGGCTTTTTCCCGGGTATTGATGCATTGCCTTTAACGGGTCAATACACCCACTATTCACTGGATAAGAAAACCCACAAACCCAACTACGTCACTGATTCTGCGGCATCTGCTACCGCCTGGGCAACCGGCACCAAATCCTACAATGGTGCGATTGGCGTCGATGTAAACGGTAAAGATCAAACCACGCTGCTGGAACTGGCGAAAGCCGCTGGCAAGGCAACCGGTAACGTTTCAACCGCTGAGTTGCAGGACGCCACGCCAGCGGCACTGATCGCCCATGTGACCTCGCGTAAATGTTATGGCCCGGAAAAAACCAGTGAGCTATGCCCGACCAATGCACTGGAGCAGGGTGGAAAGGGTTCCATCACTGAGCAAATGCTGAAGACCCGTGCCGATGTCACCCTCGGCGGTGGAGCGAAATCCTTCAGCGAAGTAGCAAAAGCAGGTGAGTATCAGGGCAAAACCCTGCGTGAACAGGCTCAGACGCTGGGCTATCAACTGGTGGATAATCTCGAGGGTATGAATGCCGTTCAACAGGCCGATCAGAGCAAACCGCTGCTGGGGCTGTTTTCCGAAGGGAATATGCCGGTGCGCTGGCAAGGCCCGAAAGCCAGTTATCACGGCAATCTGGATAAACCGGTAGTGACCTGTGAAGTGAACAAGGAACGTCCGGCGAGCACGCCAACGCTGGCTCAGATGACTAAAAAAGCGCTGGATCTGTTGAGCAAAAATGACAAGGGCTTCTTCCTGCAAGTGGAAGGTGCATCCATTGATAAACAGGACCATGCGGCGAATCCTTGCGGCCAGATCGGTGAAACGGTTGATCTCGATGAAGCCGTTCAGCAGGCGCTGGCGTTTGCCCGTGAGCATGGCGATACCCTGGTAGTGGTGACAGCAGACCACGCGCACAGCAGTCAGATCGTTGAAAATGGCACTAAAGCACCGGGGTTGACCCAGGCCCTTAACACCAAAGATGGGGCGGTGATGACCATCAGCTACGGTAACTCGGAAGAGGAGTCGCAGGAACATACCGGCACTCAGTTGCGTATTGCGGCTTACGGTCCTCATGCGGCCAATGTGGTCGGTCTGACTGACCAGACAGATCTGTTCTTTACCCTGAAGGATGCCATGGGGATTAAGTAACCCCTTAACTGCAGGTCATAAATAAATCCACGCGTGTGCGTGGATTTATTTTCTTTGTCAGGAAAAAAAGATTATTTCTGCTGTGCCAGATAACCGTGGATATACTGTCGATACTCCTCCGCCATATTTCTGGGTAATTCTTCAGAGGAGAAAAATGTCAGCTCATCACTTTGGCTGGGATCATGAATCATCACACCGGACCACTCATCAACCTGATAGAGCGCAGTGACGACATCGGCCTCTTCGGTATGTATCTGGCTAAACGTGTATTCAGGGCCGGAAAAGTAACCTAATAACTGTATCCGGTGCACATCCAGATTCGTTTCTTCTTTGGCTTCTCGCCGTACCGTTTGTTCCGGCGACTCTCCGGGGGCCAGCCATCCTCCTGGCAGCCCCCAGCTCCCGTCCTTCCTCAGCTGCAATAGGATGCGTGCACCGGCCAGCAGTAATAAACGATGGCCAACCAGGCCGGGCATGTTTTCAACGTGATTCACTTCACTTTCCAATCAGAGGATAATTAATCAAGGCAAATTGCAACAGTCCTGATTGCAGGACAAAGATATTACATATTCGTTGTAAGCTTTATTTCTATTGATTTAATGTGGCGAGGCAACGCCAGAATAAATGCGCAATTAAGGTATAACAAGGGCGGTAGAGATTGAATAGAGAATGCTCTGGCGCGCGTTGAGGAAATTCCCGGGAGTGTATTTAATCAGTAAGCTGTCATTGAAGATAATTGACAAAATATCGGAGATTGAGCAGTGGCATAAAAAGGACCGCCTAAACAGTCCTGCCACAGACTAATAGGGCAAACGATTATATCCATCATTTCCTTGTCGGCGCACGCCTCAACGTTAAGCCATACCCACAGAAGAATATTTGCATGCGACACAGGATGTCGCATCCCTCTGACATGCTTAGCGTATTCATTATCTGACGGGTAATAAACCCGTTAAGTATGACGGATCGCTGCCGATAAACCTGAAATGCATAAGTGTGTTACGCATGCAGGGAGCGGTTACCAGAGCCGTAATGTGCGCACTAATCGCGCCAGCTTGAAGGATTTGTTGCCACTTTTGGCACTGCCATCAGTGATATTGGCCGCGACACAGACAATGTAAGTACAGAACAGGAAAACGACGATGAGTACAGGTGATAGTCAGCTGCTGCCGTTATTGCGCAACGCATCAGATAGTGAATTAGCGCCGCTGGTGGCATACATCACCAAGGCATTCAGCAGCGGCCTTGAGAGCAAAGCACGTTATAAAACTCATTATCCGGCACACGGTCAATATGCTGACTTGATTGCACACGAGCTATGCGAGTTTGGTGGTAATACCTTCGTCAATCTGTTTCGCGGTGGCGGTCCGGAGTGGAAAACCGTGGTAATCGATGTTGCGGAAAAGCTTGATGCGGCCTACCAAAAAGAGTGGAGTGTTGAGCGTATCGAACTGGCGGTGCTGGCGGCGATAACCCGCAAGGCGTGGTCTGATATGGACGAAGCGCAGCGCAAAAATCTCCTTGCCCAAATGGATCTCAGCCAAAGCAACACCCTGTTGTTCCCGGAAGAGAAATTAATAAAACAGTTACAGTCAAGCCGCTTTTCCAGTCTGCTGTTGGCTTCGCTGATTGCTAATGTCTTTTCCAGCCAACTACTTGGACGAACGGTGGTGATGTCTGCCGCTTCTTTTGTGACTGCCCGAGGAGCCGCTTCTTTCTTGGGGCCTATTGGTTGGGTGATCACCGGGTTGTGGACGGCCTTTGATCTGTCTGGCCCGGCGTTTCGCGTGACGGTCCCAGCCGTGGTGCAGGTGGCATTACTCCGTCAGCGCATTCATGCTACCCCAGAAGCCGACAAAGTATGGTGGGAATATCACCGCTGGCAGGACGAGAAAGATGCCGATAGTTGGGTAGCAAACCTGTTCCGTATGGTGGGATTGTCTACTGATGCCAGCGTCCGTCGTGAGCGCAACAAGGCGTTTGAGCAGGGGGTCATGGCCGGGCAGCAGCAGACGACGGAAGAGTACGCCGATCAAGTCCTGAGTAAGATGGAAGAAAATCAACGCTTTGAAAAACGCTGTGAAGTGATGCTGGCGATTGCCTTCGCCTGTGCAAAAGAGGAGGGCGTCGCATTGTCTGAGGTGCGCAGCGATATTGAAACCTGTTGTCTGGGGATGATGGGTGGGCATCTCTCTCTCGCGTTACAAACTGCCATCAAACGCCTGATGGCAAATCCACCTGATATCAGTGCCGCACTTGCGCAAGCATCAGGTCAGGGTATCCCGGAGGAAGAGATCACAGCGTTAACCACCGTGTTGCGTGAGGCATTTTGCCAACGCACCAGCGCGCATTAGGGAGGCCGTGATGGACAAAAAAGCACTTTTACTCAAGCTGAATCAGCAGCGCCAACAGCTGGCGAGTGAGCCCGTTCCGTCTGAGACAGCGGTGGCACCCAATATGACTCACGGCAATCCGTGGCAGGCGTATCAGCGCGTTCAACAATATCGGCAGCAATGGCGCAATGAACAAACTACCCTGATGCTGACCGAATGCCGCCAGCGTCTGCTCCACAGTATTATTGGCCCGTTCGGGCTGGGAACCCTTGTTTCGGCATGGGACAAAGTCGGAGGGAATGTTGACACGATCCACAATGCTCGCGCCGGGGTATATGCCACTGAAGAGGAGCAGGCACGTTATGACAACCGGGGTAAATACAACAGCGATCCCTACCATAAGCATGATAACTACAAAGAGGCTAACGCCAAAAACAGAGAAAGGCAGGACGCGGGAGAAGCAGTAGATGCTTATACCGGGCAGGCTCTGGGGAGGAACACTGATGCGGAACAGGATCATCTGATTTCTGCCTTCTCTATCCATCATGACCCTGCGGTCTGGCTGGCGGAAGCCAATGGTGCGGATCTGGCGAACCACCAAACGAATCTTCATCAGACGCACCACTCGATCAACGAATCCAAGAAGCAAAAGAGCGCGGAAGAGTACATTGCCTGGCTGAATAAAAACCGGGAGGCTCGCGATATCCAAATCGCCAAACTGGAGGAGAAGGCTAAAACCGAGCCGTTAACCCAAAAAGAGCAGAATGCGCTGGAAAAGTGCAGGCAGCAAAACGCCGTCGATCAGGAAACAATGCGAAAACTGGATGAGGTTGCACGTAAACAGTATGAAAGTAGCTTGCGCTGGGGTTACTACGGTAGCGCAAAGTTCGGCCACTATTTACTGAAAACCAGTGCTATCGAGGCAGGTAAAATGGGGATGCAGCAGGCAATTGGCCTGGTCCTGACAGATTTTGTCGATGGTTTGTTACTGGAAGTGCACGACAGTTGGCATAACGGCTTTTGCGATGGCGTGGATCAGGAGTCTATCTGGGAAGCGCTAAAAATCCGCGCCGGACGGGTAGCGAAAAGCTGTCTCGATAACTGGCGCAACGTATTGGTCGCGTTTCGTGACGGGGCTATCAGCGGAATTATCAGTAATCTGATGACAACACTGATCAATACGTTCTGCACCACCGCCCGCAATTTGGTTCGGATGATCCGTGAAGGGGTCTTTTCATTGTTCCGTGCGGCCAAAATCGTTTTGATGCGCCCGGAGGGCACAAGCCGTGCCGCAGCGCTCGACGCGGGACTGAAAATTGCGGTCAGTGGTGCGTTTGTTATTGGCGGCGTGTTGCTGGAAGAATATCTGAGTAAAAGCCTCAACACGCTGCTTGCGGTGTTGCCCGGCGCTCTGGTTACTACCCTCACGGCAGTGCTGACTGGCTGCGTCACTGGCCTTGGCACTGTGCTGACGGTCTATATGCTGGATCGCATCGATCTGTTTGGCGCGCAACATGAGCGGGAAGACAATGCGGTGCTGGCGATGTTGCAAGACAGTAAAACGCAGGCTGAGGCCCGTTTGCAGGCGCTACTGAACACGAACCCCAAAACGACCTGAAAGAAAAAGGATGCGGCAGTTTCTCAATAAAAAAATCCACGCAGCTGCGTGGATTTATACGTTTTTGCCGTCGTCATAGGATTTGATAAATCCCAGAGACCACTGTAGCGATTTAGACGTTAAACAGGAAGTTCATGATATCGCCATCTTTAACGATATATTCTTTCCCTTCAGAACGCATTTTCCCCGCTTCTTTCGCACCTTGTTCGCCTTTATAAGTAATAAAGTCATCAAACGCGATGGTTTGGGCGCGGATAAATCCTTTCTCAAAATCGGTGTGGATTTTACCGGCAGCCTGCGGCGCAGTGGCACCGACCGGGATAGTCCAGGCACGGACTTCTTTCACGCCAGCAGTGAAGTAAGTTTGCAGGTTTAACAGGGTATAACCCGCACGAATCACACGGTTCAGACCCGGTTCTTCCAGACCCATTTCCGCCATAAACTCAGCGCGCTCATCATCTTCCAGCTCCGCGATATCTGACTCAACTGCGGCGCAAACCGGCACAACGACCGAACCTTCCGCGTCTGCAATCGCACGGACCTGGTCGAGGTAAGGGTTGTTCTCGAAGCCATCTTCGTTGACGTTAGCGATATACATGGTCGGCTTCAGCGTCAGGAAGCTGAGGTAACGGATGGCGGCCTTCTCGTCGGCATCCAGATCCAGTGAACGCAGCATGCCAGCATTTTCCAGATGCGGCAGGCACTTTTCCAGCGCCGCCAGCTCAGCTTTGGCGTCTTTGTCGCCACCTTTGGCTTTTTTCTGCACGCGCTGGATAGCACGTTCACAGGTGTCGAGGTCCGACAGTGCCAGTTCGGTGTTAATGATATCGATATCTTCTGCCGGGTTTACTTTGCCCGCGACGTGGATAATGTTTTCATTCTCGAAGCAGCGCACCACGTGGCCGATAGCATCCGTTTCACGAATGTTGGTCAGGAATTTGTTGCCCAGACCTTCACCTTTGGACGCGCCTTCAACCAGGCCAGCGATATCCACGAATTCCATCGTCGTTGGCACGACGCGTTGCGGTTTAACGATCTCGCTCAGTTGGTCAAGGCGCAGATCGGGCATAGGCACGACACCCGTGTTCGGCTCGATGGTGCAGAACGGAAAGTTGGCTGCTTCAATACCCGCTTTGGTCAGCGCGTTGAACAGGGTAGATTTACCGACGTTCGGCAGGCCCACAATACCGCATTTAAATCCCATGATCTGATTACCTTTCTCGCTGAGTGTGCAGCGTTGACCGGCAACGCTGACAGATTCAAAAATTTTCGCGCATTATACACAGATTTAGCCCTCTGCGGCGCGGGATTTGACCTTAACCGGCTTTGAAAGCGTGCAGGCGGTTCATCGCCTTGATTTTATCTTCTTTCAACCACAGTTCGGTGCAGCGCACCGCTTCATCCACGGCATCATCAATCAGTTTCTGCTCACTGGCAGGGGGTTTACCCAGCACGAATCCGGTGACTTTATTGCGGTCGCCGGGGTGACCAATGCCAACACGCAAACGGTGAAAATTATTGTTGTTGCCCAATTTGCTGATGATGTCTTTCAGGCCATTGTGCCCGCCGTGGCCGCCGCCTTGTTTGAATTTCGCCACACCCGGCGGCAGATCCAGTTCATCGTGCGCCACTAAAATTTCCTCTGGCGCAATCCGATAGAAAGTCGCCATCGCTGCCACCGCCTTACCACTCAGGTTCATAAAGGTGGTGGGAACCAACAGACGTACATCTTCACCTGCCAGTGATAATCGGGCGGTATAGCCAAAGAATTTGGGTTCGTCTTTCAGAGACTGATTGTTGCGCTCCGCCAGCAGATCCACATACCAGGCGCCTGCGTTATGGCGCGTAGCGGCATACTCCGCACCGGGATTTGCCAGTCCCACAATCAGTTTAATGCTGCTCACGATGATTATCCTGTCTCGACCACGAAAGGGCGTAGTTTACTGCGTGGCAGGGGAGATGACAAAGGGCGCAGGTGAGGAATAGTGCCGTTACGTTACTTATCATTTTCTATCGAAATCAACCCGATAAGCGGTAAAGTTTCGTCAGGATTGTGAAAGATGTGTGATCCTGTACGCATCTTATCCACAGGTCATTGCCTACACTTATGGCTAGTTAACCTTATGTGCTGTTTTTGGCATTGCTGAAAAGGATGGAGGTGAATTATGAAACGTCATCACTCTCGCTATATCGGTAACGGCCTGATGTGTCTCGGTTTACTCACCATGGTACTCGGTGTCGGTTACTCGATCATTAATCAAATACCGTCTTTAAATCTGCCACAATTCCTCGCGCATGGTGCGATGTTCAGCATCTTTATCGGCGCATTATTGTGGTTGGTGGGCGCACGCGTGAGCGGGCGTGAAAAAGTGGAAGATCGCTATTTTTGGCTGCGCCACTACGGCGATAAACGTTGCCGCCGCAACACCCACCACTCGTAAGCTACACCAGCGTAGCCTGATTAAATGGCTGTAACTGCGTCAGATATTGTTCGGTGCGGTTACGGCCACTGGCTTTTGCGCGATACAGTGCTTCATCCGCCAGCGCCAGCAATGTCGGGAAGTGAAGATCTTCCTGGCTGGAGGTCGCGTAACCGATACTGACGGTATAGCTGATATTATCCGGCAGCGATAACTGTGTTGCGACACGAATGCGTTCACACACCATCTGAGCCTGCTCACTGTCGCCGGGTAGAATCGCGGCAAATTCCTCCCCGCCCAGACGGGCAAACTGACCTTCCTCAGGCAATAAGCTCTGAGCGATCTGGCAAAAATCAATTAAGACCCGATCACCCTGCTGGTGACCGTAACGGTCATTAATGCTTTTGAAGTGATCAAGGTCGAATAATACTGCCGTGAAGGGCAGTTGCTGACGCAAACGGCGCGCAATGATTTTTTCCGCTTGGGCAAATAATGCGCGGCGGTTCCACACGCTGGTCAGGGGATCATGCAGTGATGCCAGTTTATGCGCGATTTGCGTCCGCTCATTGACCATTGCCAGAATGGTAAACGTCAGACCAATCACAAATAAAATCGACTCCAGAATGACGTAAACGGAAAAACTGGAACCACCAATGGCCCCGTGTACTGGGGTAGCGACCGCATCATCGAGGAAAATCCGCGCGACATGGAACAGCAGATGTATCCACAACAACATCTGCGCAGGCCAAAACGTGACGGTGAGGGAGGCGCGTGCGCGCCATAGCAGTTGAATTAATGCTCCGGTGTAAATGATACACAGCAGGCAAACCACCAACACGCGTTTCGGCATGCTGAAATAAAAGGCCGGGAAAATACACAGAATGGCCCAGAGGAGCGCGCCTGCCAGCCAACTCAGGCCAAGCGGCTTGTTACAAAATACCTTAAAGGCATTTAACAGGTTGCCATAGGCCAGCATCATCACCACGTTGCCCAGTGCGATCGGCAGGAACTGGAATCCAGCGGCGCGCAGGCTGCTGAGAAACACCGCTGTCAGGGTTAAAATCAGCGTCAGCGTGGTGAAGCCCAGCACGCGATCGTACTGCGAGCCAATCCAGGCAAAGACCATAATGATGCTTAAAAACCCCAGCACATAGAGCTCGCAAACAAAAAGTGTGTAGATGTCGAGAGCCATAGTGGTCGGAGTTCTCAAAAAAAGTGTGGTGAAAAATACCACTAAACCCAGGGCGGCTAAAGTCCGGATATCAGTGTTAATTGAAAACAGTGAATGGCAACGAGAATAGCGAATTTTAACGAAAATTATCGCGAAAATAGCAGCGTCCGAAGCGGCTTAATCGGTAACCGTTGCTGCAATCAGGCAGGAAAAACAAACCGGGCCATGGGCCCGGTTTTGTTCGATTAATGTTCGAACATGGCAGAAATAGATTCTTCGTTGCTGATACGACGAATGGCTTCGGCCAGCATACCGGACAGTGTCAGGGTACGCACATTCGGCAGCGCTTTCATCTCGTCAGACAGCGGGATGGTGTCGCAGACAATCACCTGGTCGATGACAGACTTACGCAGGTTTTCTACCGCGTTGCCGGAGAAAATCGGGTGGGTCGCGTAAGCGAAAACACGTTTCGCGCCACGCTCTTTCAGCGCTTCAGCCGCTTTGCACAGCGTACCGCCGGTGTCGATCATATCGTCGACCAGTACACAGTCACGGCCAGCGACGTCACCGATGATGTGCATCACCTGAGAAACGTTCGCGCGCGGGCGGCGTTTATCGATGATGGCCATATCGGTGTCGTTCAGCAGTTTGGCAATCGCACGGGCACGTACCACACCACCGATATCCGGTGAAACCACGATCGGGTTCTCCAGACCAATCTGCAACATATCTTCCAGCAGAATCGGGCTACCGAAAACGTTGTCAACCGGGACATCAAAGAAGCCCTGGATCTGCTCGGCGTGCAGGTCAACCGTCAAAACACGGTCAACACCTACGCTGGAAAGGAAATCCGCGACTACTTTAGCGGTAATGGGCACACGCGCGGAGCGCACACGGCGGTCCTGACGAGCATAGCCAAAGTAGGGGATAACGGCAGTAATACGACCAGCAGAAGCCCGACGCAGCGCGTCGACCATCACAACCAGCTCCATCAGATTATCGTTGGTGGGGGCACAGGTGGACTGGATGATGAAAATATCACCACCGCGTACATTTTCGTTAATCTGTACACTCACTTCACCATCGCTGAAACGACCGACAGCGGCGTCTCCGAGGCTGGTGTAAAGGCGGTTGGCAATACGTTGTGCTAGTTCCGGGGTGGCGTTACCAGCAAATAGCTTCATATCAGGCACGAGAAGAACCTCAGGCTTTGCGTCCAGCGAATGAACGACGCTGCGATAACCGGCGAATACCGCAAGGCGTGTTCAGACAGGTGTGTTGATGCGTCGCGTGCTGTATCTGGAACAGGGGGTGACACAGTCACGCAAACGCTTAAATCCCGGAAAGAGTACGCTGCAACGGCGAGACATTCAGCCCGCGCGCCACAAATCCTCGTATCCATCCCGGGGCAAGCTCCAGCACCTGACGAGCTTCGGATTCGGTGTTAAATTCAGCAAACACACAGGCCCCGGTCCCAGTCAGGCGCGACGGCGCGTATTCTAGCAGCCAGGAAACCAGCTCATCAACCTCACGAAAACGTTTTCTTGCCACAGACTCACAATCATTGTGGAAAGGGCGCTGCAAAAGTTCATCAAGTGAACGTTTCGGTGAATCACGCGTCAGTTCGGGATCACCAAAAATCGTCGGTGTCGCGATACTGACCCCCGGATGCGCAACCAGATACCATTTTTCATCCGGCTCAGCGGGTTGTAATTGTTCACCCACGCCTTCCGCAAAAGCGGCATGACCGCGCACAAAGACCGGAACATCGGCACCCAGTCGCACACCCATGGTGGCCAGTTCATCCACGCTCAATCCGGTTTGCCACAGATGGTTTAAGGCCACTAACACGGTGGCGGCATCCGACGAACCCCCACCTAAACCTCCGCCCATCGGCAGACGTTTTTCCAGGGCAATCGTCGCGCCAGCCTGCGCTGGCAAGGTGCCGCGTTCCGCTGCTGCGCACATTAGCGCACGCGCGGCACGCACAATCAGGTTCTGTTCATTGGGAACATCGTCCAGCGGCGTCAAAAGACGAATGTCGCCACTGCTATCCGGGGTGATGTTCAGCGTATCGCCGTAGTCCAGAAACTGAAACAGGGTTTGCAGATTATGATAGCCGTCGGGACGACGGCCAGTGATGTACAAAAATAAGTTCAGCTTCGCGGGGGCTGGCCAGGTGGTGATCATTGTACGGTCCAGCTATCCATCCGCAGCTTAATGCGCTGTCCGCCTTCGGTCAGCTCCAGATTGGCCGGCAGCGGAGGCGTGACTTTGCTGTCGTAATCAGCGATGGTCACTTTCCATTGCTGACCATTGCGGCTGTAGTTCAGGCTTTGCAGTTGATACTGATCGTTTAACTGGTAATCGGTCGCATCACCCGGCAGGCCCATCATCCACTGACGCAGGTTAGCAAGAGGGATATCCATGCCGGTCAGCTGCGAAATCATCTTTTCTGCATCATTGCTGACGTAGCGTTTACCTTTGTTATCCACCACCTGCACCACAGAACCCTGGGCATCAAGTTGTAACTCGGTGCTACCCAGCGGGTTAGTCAGCAGCAGACGATAACGATCAGCGGCAGTTTGTTGCCAGTTAAAGCGGGCGTACACTTTCTGGCGATCAGAAATGTAAGCGAAAGCACCGCGTGTCTCATAATGGCTGACTTTTGCCACGGCCTGTTGATGTTGTTGCCACTGTGGCGCGGTGGTGCTTGGGCCAGGTCCCTGCGGTTTGTTGACGCTACAGGCGGCCAGCAGCACGCTGGCAAGGGGCAAAAGGCGCAACAGTTTGCGCGAAGGCATCGGCATCACGTGGTCATCTCCTCAGACACGTTTTTACTTCGTAACCGGTAACGCTAACCATCCGCATCTAAGCCGTCAATGCTGTTGTACGGATTATTGCGCACGATCAGTTTAATCTTATTACAGTCATAGGCTTTGTATGGCTTTTCTTGATCTGTGGCATCTTGTAGAATGCGCTTCACAAAACCCTGACAATAATTGGGATATCCCAACCCGAATCACCATGACGCTGCTCGCTCTCGGAATCAACCATAAAACCGCACCCGTTGCACTGCGCGAACGTGTCTCGTTCACGCCGGATACGCTGGATCAGGCACTTAGCAGCCTTTTATCCCAGCCGATGGTGCAAAGCGGAGTGGTGCTTTCCACCTGTAATCGCACTGAACTCTATCTGAGCGTAGAGCAGCAGGCCGATTTGCAGGAGAAGCTGGTGCGCTGGTTGTGTGACTATCACCAACTGCGCGAAGAAGACGTGCGCAAAAGTCTGTACTGGCATCAGGATAACGCGGCGGTCAGCCATCTGATGCGTGTTGCCAGCGGTCTGGACTCGTTGGTGTTGGGGGAGCCACAAATCCTCGGTCAGGTGAAGAAAGCCTTTGCCGACTCACAGCGCGGTCAGGCGTTGTCGAGTGAACTGGAGCGGATGTTCCAGAAAACCTTCTCGGTTGCCAAACGGGTGCGTACTGAAACGGAAATCGGTGCCAGCGCCGTCTCTGTGGCATTTGCTGCCTGTTCTTTAGCACGCCAAATCTTTGAATCGCTCAGTACGGTTAACGTGCTGCTGGTGGGCGCGGGTGAAACCATCGAATTGGTGGCTCGCCATTTGCGCGAACATCACGTGCAAAAACTGATGATCGCCAACCGCACACGCGAACGCGCGCAGCTGCTGGCTGATGAGGTCGGTGCTGAGGTGATTGGGCTGGCGGATATCGATTCGCGGCTGGCCGATGCTGATATTATTATTTCTTCCACCGCCAGCCCGTTACCGATTATCGGCAAAGGGATGGTGGAGCGAGCGTTAAAAGCGCGCCGCAACCAGCCGATGCTGCTGGTGGATATTGCTGTGCCGCGCGATGTTGAGCCGGAAGTCGGCAAACTCGCCAATGCGTATCTTTACAGCGTGGATGACCTCCAGGCGATTATTGAGCAGAACATGGCGCAGCGTAAAGCGGCGGCAGTGCAGGCTGAAAGCATCGTGGTACAGGAAAGCGGTGAGTTTATGGCCTGGCTCCGCGCGCAAAGTGCGGTCGACACCATTCGTGAGTATCGCTCGCAGGCTGACGACGTCCGTCTTGAATTGCAGGAGAAGGCGCTGGCCGCCTTGCGCCAGGGCGCGGATGCCGAAAAAGTGTTGCAGGAACTGGCACACAAACTGACCAACCGTTTAATTCACGCTCCAACCAAATCACTACAGCAGGCCGCGCGCGATGGCGACAGCGAACGCCTGCAGATCTTACGTGACAGCCTCGGTCTCGATTAGGCTGTCACGACCTTTTACGGGATACCCTCAATTACATGAAGACCTCTATTGTTGCCAAGCTGGAAGCACTCCAGGAACGCCACGAAGAAGTGGAAGCCCTGCTGGGTGATGCTGGCGTGATCGCCGATCAGGAGCGTTTCCGCGCCCTTTCACGTGAATATGCGCAGCTCTCTGATGTGACCCGTTGCTTCCGCGAATGGCAGCAGGTGCAGGAAGATGTTGAGACGGCGGAGATGCTGCTCGACGATCCTGAAATGCGCGAGATGGCGCAGGAAGAACTGAAAACCTCACGTGAAAAGCGTGAAGTGCTGGAGCAGCAGTTGCAGGTATTGCTGCTGCCGAAAGATCCTGATGATGAGCGTCCCTGCTTTGTCGAAGTGCGTGCGGGTACCGGCGGCGATGAAGCGGCGATTTTCGCGGGTGATTTGTTCCGCATGTACAGCCGCTATGCCGAGGCGCGTCGCTGGCAGGTGGAGATCATCAGCAGCAATGACGGTGAACATGGTGGCTATAAAGAAGTCATTGCCCGTGTAACCGGTGATGGCGCATACGGTCGGTTCAAATTTGAATCTGGCGGGCATCGTGTGCAGCGCGTACCG
This sequence comes from Pantoea sp. At-9b, assembly GCF_000175935.2. Lineage (NCBI taxonomy): Bacteria > Pseudomonadati > Pseudomonadota > Gammaproteobacteria > Enterobacterales > Erwiniaceae > Pantoea > Pantoea sp. At-9b. The sequence goes on along the minus strand of NC_014837.1, from coordinate 2,550,768 downwards.
GAAACCGAATCGCAGGGACGTATCCACACCTCAGCGTGCACCGTGGCCGTAATGCCGGAGTTGCCGGAAGCCGAGCTGCCGGATATCAACCCCGGCGATCTGAAAATCGACACCTTCCGTTCTTCGGGAGCAGGTGGTCAGCACGTTAACACCACCGATTCCGCCATCCGTATTACCCACTTGCCGACCGGGATCGTAGTGGAATGCCAGGATGAGCGTTCACAGCATAAAAACAAAGCCAAAGCGCTGGCCGTGCTGGGCGCACGTATCCACGCGGCAGAGATGGCGAAACGTCATGAAGCGGAAGCCTCTACGCGGCGTAACCTGCTGGGCAGCGGCGACCGTTCGGATCGTATCCGTACCTATAACTTCCCGCAGGGGCGCGTGACCGACCACCGCATTAACCTGACGATTTACCGTCTGGATGAGACGATGGAAGGCAAGCTGGATAGCCTGATCGAACCTATCGTGCAGGAATACCAGGCCGATCAGCTGGCTGCGCTGGCTGGACAGGATTAATGGATATTCGCCATTGGCTGAAGCATGCCGTCGCCACCCTCAGTGGCGGCGACAGTCCCAAACGCGATGCCGAAATTTTGCTGGCGTTCGTTACCGGCAAATCGCGTAGCTGGCTGGTGGCATTTGACGATGCATTGCTGGATGACGTGCAGTTGCAACAACTGGCAACGTTGCTCGCCAGGCGCGCCCAGGGTGAGCCGATCGCCCATCTGGTCGGGGAGCGTGAATTCTGGTCGCTCCCCCTGCGCGTCAGCGACGCAACGTTGATCCCGCGCCCGGACACGGAAGTGTTGGTTGAGCAGGCGCTGGCCCATTTGCCCGCCACTGCCGCCACCATTCTTGACTTAGGGACGGGCACCGGGGCTATCGCGCTGGCGCTCGCCAGCGAACGGCCTGACTGCCAGGTCACCGGTTGCGATCGCGTTGAAGCCGCGGTGGCGCTGGCGCAGGACAATGCGCAGCGTTTGCACATCACCAATGTACAATTTTTCCTCAGCCACTGGTTCGCCGCACTCCCCAGCCAACGTTTTGATCTGATTGCCAGCAATCCCCCTTATATCGATGCCGCAGATCACCACTTGCAGCAGGGCGACGTGCGCTTCGAGCCGCTGAGTGCGCTGGTGGCAGAGGAAGCTGGGTTGGCTGACTTACGAGAGATCATTACCACGGCGCCGGCCTGGTTGCTCCCCGGCGGTTGGTTATTGCTGGAGCATGGCTGGCAGCAAGGCGAAGCGGTACGCACCTTGATGACCCAACAGGGTTACCAACAGGTCAATACAGTGGACGACTACGGCGGTAACCCGCGCGTCACACTTGGGCAATATTTCTGATGAAGGAAGCAAGATGGCTAGCTGGTATCCGCTGATTAAACATGTGCACTTGCTCACGGTGCTGATCACCATCAGCCTGTTCCTGGTGCGTTTTTACTGGAAATGCACCGGTTCTGCCCAGCTCGATCGCCGCTGGGTGCGCATTGCCCCGCACATCAACGATACGTTTTTGTTGTTGAGCGGTGTGATGTTGGTCGTCATTACCCACTTTTATCCGTTCTCACCACAAGGAAGCTGGCTGACTGAGAAGCTGTTAGGGGTTATTATCTACATCGCCTTAGGTTCCGTGGCCTTGAGTCGTCGCCCACGAAAGATGAGTACCCGCTGGATTGCCTGCCTGATTGCGATAGTCGCGTTACTGGTAGTGATTAAGCTGGCGATGACCAAAATGCCGTTATTGGGGATAGTATGACCTCGCCAGAGCAACTCGATTACAGTCAGACACCGTTATGTGAAGCGGTTATTGGCGCAACCTGCGCCATCCGCGAAGATTTTTCCGCTCAATCCGTAGAGCAACAGCTGGCCGCGTTGGTGGAAGAAGCACGCGCGTATGTCAGCAGTGCCACCGATGCCGATCTGCAACTGGAGAAGTTGCTGGAACTGTTTTATCGCCAGTGGGGTTTTGGCGGTGCCAGTGGCGTCTACAATCTATCCGATGCCTTATGGATCGATAAGGTATTGAAAAGCCGCCAGGGTACCGCCGTGTCGCTGGGGGTGATTCTGCTGCACATTGCTGAAGAGCTGGAGTTGCCGCTGATGCCGGTGATTTTCCCGACCCAGATGATTCTGCGCGCGGACTGGCTGGACGGTGAGATGTGGCTGATCAACCCGTTTAACGGCGAAACCCTGGATACCCACACGCTGGAAGTGTGGCTGAAAGGGAATATCAGCCCGACGGCCAAGCTCTATCAGGATGATCTCGATGAAGCGAAAACCGTCAGCGTGATGCGTAAAATGCTGGATACGCTGAAAGCGGCGCTGATGGAAGAGAAAAAGATGGAGCTGGCGTTGAATGTGAGCCAGGTGCTGTTGCAAATCGATCCGGATGACCCCTACGAAATTCGCGACCGTGGTTTGATCTACGCGCAACTGGAGTGCGAACATATCGCGCTCAACGATCTGACTTACTTCGTTGAACAGTGCCCGGAAGATCCGGTTAGCGAAATGATTAAAGTGCAGATCCACGCAATTGAACAAAAACAGGTCACGCTGCACTAAGCGTACCTCTGAAAAAGGAAAGGGCATGACACAGAAAGTAGTCAGTATTGGTGATATCAAGGTCGCAAACGATCTGCCATTTGTTCTGTTTGGCGGCATGAACGTGCTGGAATCGCGCGACCTCGCCATGCGCATCTGCGAGCATTACGTAACCGTGACCGACAAACTCGGTATCCCTTACGTGTTCAAAGCCTCTTTTGATAAAGCCAACCGTTCTTCCATCCACTCATACCGTGGTCCGGGTCTGGAAGAGGGGATGAAGATTTTTCAGGAGCTGAAACAAGCGTTTGGCGTGAAAATCATTACTGACGTCCACGAACCGGCGCAGGCACAGCCTGTGGCTGATGTGGTTGACGTGATTCAGTTGCCAGCATTCCTCGCCCGCCAGACTGACCTGGTGGAAGCGATGGCGAAAACCGGCGCGGTGATTAACGTGAAAAAACCGCAATTCGTTAGCCCGGGCCAGATGGGTAACATCGTCGATAAATTCGCGGAAGGCGGTAACGACAAAGTGATCCTGTGTGACCGTGGCAGCAACTTCGGTTATGACAACCTGGTGGTTGATATGCTGGGCTTTAACGTGATGAAGAACGTCACCAATAACAGCCCGGTGATTTTCGACGTGACGCATGCCCTGCAAACCCGTGACCCGTTTGGTGCGGCTTCGGGTGGTCGTCGTGCGCAGGTGGGTGAACTGGCGCGTGCCGGTATGGCGGTCGGCATTGCCGGTCTGTTCATCGAAGCACATCCAGAGCCAAACAGCGCGAAATGCGATGGCCCGTCAGCACTGCCGCTCGACAAACTTGAGCCGTTCCTGGTGCAGATGAAAGCAATTGATGATCTGGTGAAAAGCTTCCCGGAACTGGATACCAGCAACTAATTAGCGTGTGGGTAAAAAAGTCGTCGTAAGACTAATGCTGGTCAGATAAGGCCATATTCGGGTAAGGCTGCCATTTTTTAAGGAATGGCAGCCTTTTTTCATGCGTACTCTGCTGTGGGCCATCGCCCCTCTGCTGCTGCCGGGCAGTCCTCGCGCCGCCGACGCGGTGCCTTCGGCTTCAACGTCGCGCCGACGGACCGTTCGGGGAAGTCCATCCCTGTCCACCCCGAACTGACTCACGCATCCCTGCGTGAGTCTCCTGGCACAACGTTAAAGCCTCAGCGCTGCGGATAGCCCTTTGCAGCAGCAGAGGGGCGATGGCCTTCACGATTGTGCCCTTTCTGACAACACACACCGACCCTTCGGAGCGGCACCAGACTGCGTTATCACCTATTGCTTAACTGACCAGCATTAGTCGTAAGACGCCTTTTTCATTGGTGCTGCGGCACATCCCGACTTGCTACAACATAATTGTCATCAAATAGCCGACAAACAATGCCAGGTGCGCTGCGCCATTCAGCACGTTAGTGCGTCCGGTTGAAAACGAGATATGGCACAGGATCAGCACCGCACTCATTACCACCATATGTGGCGGCTCCAGACCAAACACCAGCTGCTGACCGGTCAGGGTGGCAATAATGGTTACCGCTGGCACGGTAAGGGAAATGGTCGCCAGCACTGAGCCGAAAAACAGGTTCATCGCGCGTTGCACCTGATTCATCAGCACCGCTTTAATCGCTCCTAATCCTTCTGGTGACAGGATCAACAGTGCCACGAGGAAGCCGGTGAACTGCTGAGGTGCGTTCAATTCGGTTAACAGATGCTCCAGCGTATTCGCGTTCATCTTGGTCACGCTAATCACCGCAATCAGATGCACGATCAACCAGGCGGTATGCCATAGCGAGCTGTGCGCCGAAGGTTTGCCGTGGTGCGGATCGCCATCATCACTTTCGTCCTCATGTTCATAGACAAACAAGTTTTGATGCGTTTTGGTTTGAATCAGCAAAAATACGCCGTACATGGCGGCAGAAATTGCCGCAATCAGCAGCGCCTGCGCAGTAGAAAAATTGCCGCCCGGTAGGGCATTCGGGAACACCAGCACCAGAATCGCCAGCGGGAAAATGGCGATCAGGTACTGTTTCACCCCCACCAGATTGACATACTGCGTCGCGAACTTGCGTCCGCCCAGCAGCAGGGCAAAGCCCACCAGCCCGGCGGTGACGATCATGATGATAGAGTAGAGCGTGTCGCGCATCAGCGCGGGTGCAGCATCGCCGGTTGCCATTAGCGCGGAGATCAGGCTGACTTCAAGAATCACCACGGACAGGCTGAGTATCAGCGAGCCATAGGGTTCACCCAGTCGGTGCGCCAGCACGTCAGCGTGGCGCACCACACTAAATGCACTACTCAGAATAGCGACCAGTGCGAGCAAATTAATGCCAATCACCGGCAACAGGCTGGTTTGCGCACCATAAAAACTCAGTACCCCCAGCGCGATGATAGGGAAAATCAGGGAATACTCAGTGTGTCGGGTCTTTTCATGTGCAGCCATTCACCATCCTCTCCGGAAAAAAGAATAAAATCAGGCAGTCAGTGCCTGATAAATATACTTACTTTTGCAGCGTTGCGCAGTGTAACTTTTCATCACCTTGGATGTCGGTTTTTTACGATTTTTTACTATTCATCAAAAACACCTTTTTGTCGATAAAAAGTCAAGTTATCGCCGCTGAATTTTTAATTTTCATTGTGTTAATGATTGCATGATAAGAATTTATTCAGGATAAAAGTGTTAGTTTGCCGCGCTTTGGCTGTTTCTAATAAGCGGTATTTCCCGTTTTTATACCAAACTGGATAAAACCAGCAGTTTGCATTTTTTCTTCTCTGTTCCAGACTTAATACGTGGTTAGAAAAGGAGGATTTATGCCTTATTCATCAACACGTGAATTGCCGGACAGTGTACGCCACGTGCTACCGGCGCATGCGCAAACCATCTACCAGAAAGCGTTTAACAGTGCCTGGGACGAGTACCGTGAAGAGGATGATCGTCACGGTGATGATTCGCGCGAAAAGGTTGCTCATAAAGTTGCCTGGGCTGCGGTCAAAAAAAACTATCAGAAAGGCGATGATAACAAGTGGCATCCTAAGCACTGATTTTGCGGGCCACTGCGGCCCGCTTCACACTTCTCCGCTCTTCCCGTCAAGTTTCATGCCAGGCAGCCGATGCTATTTACAGGCAATTTACCCTTTGTGATCGGCATCAACCTTGAAAAAATTGTGACAAATGCATTAATGTCTTCTGACAAGGCGCTGCATTGGGTGCCGTCGTCATGAAATCAGTATCAGGGGAGCCAAACCGACAGGATGTCAGGGCAGTTGAGGAGGTTGCGTTGCTAACACGGGAATTCTTATTAAAAGCGGATTGTAAAACGTCATTCGGTGATATCGAAGATACGCTGCTGTGGAGCTGCGAACAGCGTGCCGCCTCGCTCGCCGCGACACTCGCCTGTCGACCTGACCAAAGTCCGGTATGGATCTTCGGTTACGGCTCATTGATGTGGAACCCGGTGTTTGAGGCCGAAGAAGTTTCCTCCGGTCAACTTGATGGCTGGCATCGGGCTTTTTGCCTGCGGCTGATTGCCGGACGCGGCACCGCGACGCATCCTGGCCGGATGCTGGCGTTAAAAGAAGGCGGTAGTACCAGCGGTCTGGCGTTTCGCTTGCCGGAAGCGCGCCTGCATGAAGAGCTGGAATTGCTGTGGAAGCGTGAGATGATCACCGGTTGTTATCTGCCCACCTGGTGTGAGCTGAAACTGGATGATGGCCGCAACGTCTCGGCGCTGGTGTTTATTATGGACCCGCGTCATCCGCTGTTCGAAGCGGATTCCTGTCCGGGCACCATTGCTCCCCTGATTGCCCAGGCCAGCGGTCCGCTGGGGACCAACGCGCAATATCTGTTCTCACTGGAGCAGGAGCTGGCAAAACGCGGTATGCAGGAGGAGGGGTTAACGGTTCTGGCGACCCAAGTCCGGGCGCTGCAACAATGCACAGCGCGCGTATCCTCTTAATTGGCGAAATTAATCAGCCAGGTACCAGGTTTATCAATCGTCAGTGACTGACTGTGAATCTGGTTACCATTGTGTACTTCAATCAGATATTGACCTGCCGCCAGATGCAATGAGGCAAAACCGTTGCTGGCCGGTTTCACCTCCTGCGGCTTACCGTTCAGCACAATATTTTCCCCGCTTTGCAAGCGCAGATAAAGGGTAGCCAGCATTGGGGCCGCACTCGCCGGTTTGCTGACGTTGGCCGCGGCTGCTGGCGCGCTGGATGCCGTTAATCCGGCGTCCGCACTGCGATGATTAACCTTCCATACCGCCACGATCACCGCCAGAATCGCCACTGCGGCGACAGCCAGCAGGCCGGGCGATAAACGACGGACATGACGTGGCGTGACCGGTTCGATGGCAGCGGCCGCGTGGTTGACCGCCATTACCTGCGGCTCGGGCACGTAGATCGGGGCTTCAGGTTCCAACGGCGGTTCGCTCACCATGGTGAAACCGGAGACCAGTTCTTCTACATCGCTCACCGGTAGATCGATCAGGCTGGCAAATGCATCAATGGTCTGCGGGCGATCGCTCGGTTTCATCGCCAGCGCACAGTCAATCGCATGCAGTAACGGCAACGAATATCCTGCAGGTTTACGTTCTACCAGCGGTTGATAATTGTCTTCAATACAGCGCACCACAGAAACCGGTGGGGCATAACCGGTGATCAGATTGTGCAACACCGCGCCCAGTGCGTAGATATCGGTCCACGGACCTTGCTCACCTTCGCCTTCTTCGCTGTATTGCTCAATCGGCGCGAAGCCGGGTTTCAGCATGATTTCAGTTTCATCAGAGAGATTGCCAATCTCCTTGCGCGCCGAACCAAAATCGAGCAGCACCGGCAGCTGATTTTCCTGAATCTGGATGTTGTCCAGCGAGATATCACGATGCAGATATCCCGACTGATGAATCGTATTAATGGCACCAAACAGCGGTGGCAGCAGACGGCGTATCCACGCCTCATCAATGCTTTCCGGACTGGTGAGCTGCCACTCTTTCAGCGTCATGCCGCTGTAATACAGCGTGCCCATGTAGGCGGTGCCATTTTCTTCCCAAAAACGCAGAACGTGCAGCAAACCGGGATGATTAAAACGCGCCAGCAGGCGGGCTTCCTGAATAAAGCTGTTGCGACCGGCGTTAAACAGTTTCTGGAAACGTTCGCCGCGTAGCTCCAGTGACAGGTCGGCAGCACGCACCGCCAGCGATACGGGCATGTATTCTTTAATGGCGATGGTCCGTTCCAGCTGATGATCCCAGGCACGGTAAACAATGCCAAAACCACCACCGCCAATTACATCCTTGATTTCGAACTCATTGAACCGGTAGCCCGCAGGCAGGGCGTTGGGTATCTTTAGATTATCGTTTGCCGACATAGTGAACTCTCTGAACACGTCCTGTAGCCCGCCCGGAAACTACTACGGGCAACGGCCACTCGTTAATTAATGTTACGCCAGGCACCGATAGCCGGATCCGCGAGATCCGCGTGCAGGGTGTCAATCAGTAACACAGTCACTTTTTGCTGTGGCATAAACTGCGGCAACCAGACGCCACGTAACGCTTCAACCCGCTTTTTAACCGCATCGGTATCCTCGCCAGCGGTCTTGTCCATTTTGATCAGCAGCGTACCGGTAAAACGCCAGAGATGCTGTTGTGCATCAAAGGGCAGCACCAGCCAACTGTCGTCGGCATCCGGGCGTGTCACAATCATGCGTTGGTTATTGACGGCCACCACCTGCAACGGCGTCCCGCTCAGATTGAGATTGGCGATCGGATAACCCTGGTAAAAATTGACCGCCAGTTTGTGTGGCTGACCGTTGTTCAATTGCGTCAACTCGCTGTTGCCTTCCAGCCAGCCTTCAGACGAACAATGTTGTTGGGCCATGTCAGGGATAAATAGCGATGCCCCTTTATCATCCCACCAGGTTCGGAAATGGCAGCCACTCGGTAGGGCAAATTGTTGCAATGGACTGCTGTCGGCCGGACGTGATAAATCGAGTGGTGCTGCATTGCCGGTGCTGGCATTGGCGGTCGCGTCATTAAGTACAATCGGCCGCCAGTTTTGCAATTTGGTGGCGCTGCCGTTAGCCAGCACGCTGCCATCTTTATCGGTCATCTGCCAGGGGATCACATCCAGCGTGCCACACTGATTCGCCAGCAAGGTACCGACACGCGGCAAAAAACTGGTCAGAACGCTGGAGTCAGTGCCTTTGCCGGAGACAATACGCAACGGCAGCGTCTCTTTACACCAGTCGTTGGGGGCATTACTTGCCACGTCATCGATATACACTTCCAGCGAAAGACTCGGGGAGTAGACCACCCGATAATCTTCAGCCTGTGCATTCAGGGCCAGCAGCAGCGTCGCTAAGCCCGGCAACCACAATTTCATATAAATCCTTGGTCAATAACGTGACGGCAGAAAACGTGCCGCATCAGCCTGGGAATAAAGCAGCGTGGCTTCCTGTGGTTCGCCAATCCAGATCGCCAGAGCGCTCAGATTGTCGCTTTTTACGCTGCGGTTAACGGCTTGCTCCATCAATGCCAGCCACTCTTCGCAGGCATTCACCATGCGCAGGGCCTGTTCCATTTCGTCAGTGGTCAGATTGAGCCAGAATCCGTCGGTGCAGACCAGAAAGGCATCGCCATCCTCCAGCGCAATAACCTCACTAAAGGTGGCCGGACGCGCCGGTTCAACGCCGAGCGCATTATAGAGTAAATTACTGTTAATACCGGTATTTTCATAGCCAGCTTCGCGTAACTGTTGGGCCAGACTATGATCGCGTGTCACCTGATGGAGTGAGCCATGGCGAAAGTGATAAACCCGGCTGTCACCGGCGTGCGCCCACCATGCCTGTTGTTTTTCCCGGTCGATAAATAGCGCGGCGAGCGTAGTACTCATGCGGGAAAAATTCGGATTCTTTCCCTGTTCCTCCAGCAGCACGTGCTGACAAAGTTTGATCGCCTCTGCGGTCACCGCGGGCGTGAAGTCATCGTGTTGTTGTATCGCGTCAAGTAAGGTGTCACGCACCAGTTGTGCGGCGCGGTCACCCCCTGGCAGACCCGCGACGCCGTCGCACACCACAAAACAGGCTTTGTGGTCATCCAGTTGTGCGCCGGTACGGTCCTGATTTTCATCGCGCATACCTTGCTGGCAGCGGCTGGCAAACATCATCTTCATGTGTCTTCCGTCCGCGTTTGTGAATCTTTGTATTGGTTGACTTCCATATCGTAGGCGTGCAAAAAGGCTTCGCCGAACAGGGTGTGGAAATCATCCTCAATCTCGCCAGCGGTGCGTTGATAATGACGGGAAAAGTGGTCCCACAACGCGGCCTTACGGGTATTCGCAAACGGCATTTTGGGTAGGGCACCATCTTGCCGTGCCTGGTCTTCCAGACGCTGAGGATTGAACGATTGCAGCATCGCCGCGATGATGGCGCGAATACCGGCGATCATGCCTAATTGATGGGCCTGCAAATCCACCAATGCATCCCGCACCGCAGTTTCCGGCGGCATAAAACCAGGCATCTGGCTTTGGTACATCTGCATCAGCACCGTTTTACCAGAAGGCAGAATCTTGAAGGGATTATTGGCCTCGTTGAGGATCATCGTCATATCCGCTTTGACGCCGCGTTTCAGTATCGATCGCGAGGAAAGCAGCGCCACGGTGCCCTGCGAGAACAGGCTCAGCATCCGGCCCGTAATCCGCATCTGATCTTCATTCATGGGCGTTTGATGGCCGTTGTTCAGCCCCATTCCTTCCAGCAGCGCGAGAATCAATTTATCCTGGTCGGTACCAGGAAGCACGGTGGGTAGGGCTGGGGAATTCTCCTGTGGATCGATCGCCAGGCGCGCATCGTTGTGACGTTCGGGGCGAGACGCCACAGGCTCAGGCGTGACGTGTTGGATGCTCTCCAGCATGCCAAGTGGGTCACTTTCTGCCGGGGAAAAGAACGCCAGGGGATCATCTTTTTGGCTCGCCGCACGTGCCGGATCGCGCACCTCTAACCCGTATTCCCCAATCGTTAATGCATCGCCATGTTGCAATGGTGCTTGCGCGCCGCGCGGTAATGGCACGCCATTCAACACCACCGAAGTGACGCTACCCTGATTGGTTAGACGGCATTCGCCATCCGGCGACAAGTGTACCAGTGCCTGCAGGCGAGAAATGGCCCGCGATTCATCCGGCAGCACCAGATCATTATCCTGGCTGCGGCCGATGGTGCCGCCCGGCGGCTTAAAGGCCACCGTTTTTGCCGGCACATCGGTATTGCACTGCACAATGGTAAATTCCATGAGTTTTCCCGTTTACAAAGGGCAAACGTCGCGGTCTATTCGAACATCGGCGGATAGAGACCGTTACGTCCCGGCTGCGCACCAGAGGCCGGGTTGAACAATAACGCAAAAAGTTGCGCGGTGAGCGGGCCACTGTGTTTATGCGTGGCGTGTGCAAAGCCGTCACTGCGGTTACTCCACCAGTAGCTAATGTGCTCGTGGGGGTCAAAATGGTCTGCGACCTCCCGCCAGCTCAACGAACTGGGCAGGTCGGCAAAGCCAATCACATCCATGATGTCTGTGCGACGTTTTTCTGGCACCAGCAGTGGGGCCAGCTGTTGTATTGCCTGTTCCAGCACATCTGCGCTCTGTGCATCCCGCACCGCGCGCAACAACGTCATGCCCAGTTCCTGAAACCAGTCACCGGACAGCGACAGCTGGGCCGGATGCCACTGGCTCAGGGGAAAGCTACGCAGCGCCAGCAGTGGCCAGGCGCGTCCGACGCGATCACAGGAGGGCAGCAGGCATCCCATTTGCACCTGTGGGCGCAGCGGTGAAATCGGCAAAACAAAATTCCACACCGGCGCGGCAAGGAAGTGTTGCGTCGTGGCATTCTCCTGCTGATGCCAGTACAGCAAACCCTGCTGAAACCAGTGGCTCCAGGAGGTGACACTGTTCTCACTAAGCCGCTGGCGCAGGAAGTCACCGGTTGTCGGCAACTTCCCGTACCAGCCCGGGGCGGTATGGGTCGCCATCGTTACCTCACCATTACTCACGGTGTCCGGTCAATCGCTGTGCAGCGTTTAACGGTGCGAGCGTCAGCGTATTGCCGTTCTGACCGGCATTTTTCAGATTTTCCGCAAGCTTACGCATCATCAACGCGTTGTCGCGGGCATAAGGCGAAGACTGAATCTGCTGATCCAGCAATTGACTGAGGTGCCAGTCCAACTGCTGTAAATCACGTGCGCTGACGTTATCAGGCAGGGTGCGTTGCAGATTTTGCATCAGCCAGCCGCGCAAAAACTCGCCGTCATAATTGCGCGGCTGATACAACATCTGATAAGCCCGGAGGGCATTGCGACTGTATTCGTTATCGGTGCCCGGGTCGTCACGCAGCAGATTGGTGATTTGCTGCGCCACGCGTGGCAACAATAAAGACTTAAGGGCATTTTGATAAAGCACCCAAGCCGCATCGCTCACCTGATTACCGCGATACAAGCCTGCACGCATGGTAAGCGGAGGATTATCGAGAGAAAAACGATCAGAAAGCGGCAACTTGACCAGGTTATTTAAGAAGGGTAGCAGATCAAAAATATTATCCGCAGGCTGATGGATGACCTGCTGGCTCTGTTGAGTGATCGGTGCGACTCGCGCGCTGACCTGGTCAAGGTAGCGTTGATTCTGGAAATAGCTGACCAACCACAGGCAGGAAATCAATAACAACGCCCCGGTGAGTGCGCCATAGCCAATCCAATGGAATAAGCGGTTACGGTGCTCCCAGTGGCGATTGCTGCCCGCCAGTCCGCTTTCCAGAAACACCAGTTCGCTCAGTAGATCGCGGATAAAAAAGCTTTGGCCCCGGGTGCCGGGGATAGGGCTACTGCGATTGACACTGTCCCAGGCGGCGATGCTGTGTTGACCCGCCTGCGGCAACTGAAGTTTGCGGTTTAACTCACCCATGATGCGGTCAAAAGGCAAGCCTTCCTGAGTACCGCTGGTGAAAAACAGCCCACGCGCTGACCAGGCAACCGCGTCCTGATGCCCCGAAAATACCACATCAAGGTACTCGTTCAGTAACGGACGCAGCGAGCTGAATTCCTGTGGAAAGAGGAAGCTATCAGCGCGCTGGGTCAGGTCACGATCCCGCGCCATAACGTCGGCTAACTGCTGATGCAAGCGCTGCTCAAGCCGGTGATACTGCTGACTGAAGCTACGATGCCAGTCATCCTTATGCGGTTTCCCCGGTTCCCACGGAAAGGTGAAGCCCCAGATCGCGTCGCGCTGCTGTTTACTCAGGCTGCCATAAAAACTCATAAAACCTTTCAGCAGATCGGTTTTGGTTACCATCACGTACACCGGAAAGTGAATACCGGTTTGCTGGTGCAGTTCCACCATGCGCTGGCGTAATGCGGTGGCCTGTGCGTGGCGAGCTTCAGCCGAATCGGTGAGCAGATCAGCGACACTGATGGTCATGATCACGCCATTGATGGGTTGTCGGGTGCGGTAGCGTTTCAGTAACTGGATGAAGTTATGCCATTCGCTGGCATCGCGCGCCCGTTGGCTCTCCTGTAAGGCATAACGACCGGCGGTATCGATCAACACTGCGCTGTCCGTAAACCACCAGTCACAATGGCGTGTGCCGCCCACGCCGCGCACTGCGGTGTTACCCAGGCTGTCGGTTAACGGAAACTCCAGTCCGGCATTCAATAAAGCGGTGGTTTTACCGGCACCAGGCGCACCAATAATCACATACCACGGTAGCTGGTAGAGATAGTGGCTTTGAAAGCGGGCCAGCCAGCCTTGTCGCTGGCGTCGGCCAAACGGGGTACGTTTCAGGCGCTGTGCCGCTTCACTGAAGCGTTGCGTGAGCAGCGTCTCCGTCATCTGACGGTCGGACATCTCTTCGCTACTGACTTGCTGGAGGCGGGTCAACAATTTGCTATTGAACCACGCACGCCAGATGGCAGGGATAAACTGGAACAGGACCCAACAGAAATAAAGGATACCGACCACCAACTGACGTGGTAACAGCGGTTCAAGCGGGCGGGTATCACCCCAACTCCACAGTGGGCCGAGGATCCAGAGTACGCAACTCAGTGCAGTGATGCCGATAAAGCTCCACAACAGACGGTGCGTCAAAACATGCTGAAGTGAGGCGCGCATCACTGGCCTCCCTGGTGATTGCTAAGGGTTTCCGGTGCGGCAAACAAGGTGATCTCCACCCGGCGATTACGGGCGCGGTTTTCATTGCTGTCATTAGGCAACAGCGGATTGCTATCGCCACGACCTTCGGCTTTTACGCTGTGCCCCTCGGCCAATTGCGGATTAAGCAATTGCGCGATCGCGCGGGCGCGGGCAAAGGAAAATTCATAGCTGGAGACAAAACGTCCATCGACCGGGCTATTATCGGTATACACCGACACCAGCACCGTCCCTTTTACCGTTTTCATCGCGCTGGCTACGTGCGCCAGCAGTGCACGCCCAACCTGATTGACCACGGTCCCATCGGCAGCAAACAGCTTATCGGCGGGGATGATCACTTTACTGCCGAAGGCACCATCGCTCACCTCCAGCTGTCCAGCTGCGATAACATCGTTCAGGCGCTGATGCAGATCGAGCAACGCCTGTGGTGACGTTGGACGACGGCCCGGCGTAATCTGCGGCAAGGGTGTTTGATAGATGGCCCGCAGCAGGGGTTCCGCCGCATTGCCAAGACGCCAGTTCAGGCCGCTGTAAATCAGGCAGGCGACCAGTGCCGCCAAAGTGACGCAGGCCCAGAGTGGTACCATGGGGCGTGACAGGCTGCTAACCAGCGGATGCACCTCAACCAGTTGCGGCGACTCAGCGCTATACCCCGGACGGGTTTCTGCAATCAGGTGGGCGAGGCGCTTACGAATAATTTCACATTGTGCCTGGCCATTTTCGCTGCCGCGATAGCGGCCTTCGTAGCCCAGCAGCAGGCAATAGTGGATCACTTCCAGCAACCAAAAATGTTGTTGGGGGTTTTGCGAGATGCGTGACAGCAGCTGGAATACCTTTTCGCCGCCCCAGCTTTCGTTGTGGAAAGTCACTAACATGCCGTTACCTGACCAGACGCCGCGCGTGCCCCATGGGGTTTGTGCCGCCGCTTCATCCAGCAGGCTGCACAGGCAATAGCGTGCGCCAATGATCATCTCAAACGGCAAGCCAGCCATTTTACAGCGTTGTTCAAACTGACGGATTTCATCGATCAACAACTGACGTAAGCCAGCGGGGTCGTCATGTGTAGCGGCCTGCCGAATCTGTACGACGGCATTGAGGATCGGGGCTGCGGCAGTCAATAAAAGGTTATCATTGCCCGCGATGGTCACGTCTCGTGCCAGGGCTTCCTGAGTCATTAAATCTCGTTCTTCCAGGCAATAGTGGAACCCTCTGCCCGCAGAGAGTAAGGCGTCTGCGGGCAATATGCGCCGGATTTCATGTTTAGTCTAAGATCCAGGTCGCGGTATCGTTGGTGCGGCACGCCTTGCTGGCGCCCCCCACGTCAACACAGACCTGTTTGTTGCGGCGGGGACGCGGGCGGTCACTTCTCACGGTGGCATCATAGCGGCTACTCTCGACGCCTGCTTTGGGCGGCACATAACCGATCAACTGCCCCTGGGCTTCATCAGCAATCGCCAGCCAGCTGTGCTCAACCCGGCCCAGCACCTCAAAGGTCTTACCGGTCTCCAGGTAGCGCACCACTTTGCCGCCATAATCAGGCGTAGTCATGATGGATGCGCCGTACAATGCCCGGAAGCTCTCATTGACCGGCGTGAATTCGCCAGGTGCTGCCACCGCATGACGATGAACCAGTTTAACCCCATTGATTTCACTGGTTACCAGGGTGTCATCTGTGACTGGCGGCGGAGGGGCTTTGCAGCCCGCTAACGTGAGCACCGCCAGCAGTGTTAGCACAAGACTTTTGTTCACCATGATCCTCAAATTTCATCAGATTAATTGCATAATGCCTTGCTTTTTACACCGGAAAGCCTTTGCAGACGGGCAGATTATGCAGTGAGAAAGCCATCAAAAAAAACAGTCAGATTACAGAAAGATAGTGCTCCCGTCAGTCTACCTAAGACTTTTGAGAATTCAAACCATTGCACCGTTGGAAATCCCGTGCTACCGGGCAAAATGACCGGATTCGGCGGTGATAAAAAAAGCGTGCGTGTGGGGATAGTTAAGCCAATTTAACTTATTTGTAGCCATTCGGCGCGCCAGCCTGCGTAGCGGCTTTTGGCCGATGTTAGTACCAAAGAAATTTGGTAAATAATATTAATCTATTTTCTGGGGTAAAAAAAGATTGCGGCAGTAAACAATTTTCTTACTTTCAGAATTAACGCGCCGGATTCAGCCAGTGGCAAATCCAGTTCCGGCATGGCTTTTGCTAAGACTTTTACCTAACTGGAAAGGGGGATGTCATGCACAGGGTTGCACAAAATATGTGCGCATTTTGCGTCGGTGTAGTGCGTTGTGGCTGGGGTATTAAGCGTTTCGGCTGATAAATAGCTGAAAAAACAGCCATGCCACCCTGGCACAGCCTTTGCTTTATTCTCCTGACATTGCGCATTTGTTGTGCCCACTGCGGCAGAACGAGTGCTTTGGATAAAGGCGTCCGGCCCCATGCGATTGCAGGTGGAAGGACGCCTTTTTTTATGGCGTTTCTCCGGGGATACGGCTGCATCGGTGGGGCAATCCACCCTGTGCTGCTGCGGCGATTTCCCTTATGGCTAAATAAACTGATATTTTCTCCCCTTAATCCACGCTTTAGCCTCGTCACCTTTTGGCATCCTATGCTCAGAATTCCTGCCAGCAGAGGTATGCCGTGGCTGACGAGAGTAGCGACGAGGACAAAACAGAATCGCCCACAGCGCACCGACTTGAAAAAGCACGGCAAGACGGGCAGATTCCGCGTTCGCGCGAGCTGACATCGTTATTGATGATGCTGTCCGGCATCATGATTTTATGGCTGGGTGGCACCAGCATTGCACGTCGGCTGGCGTCCATGGTGGCGACTGGCTTTCGTTTTGATCATGGCATGGTGACCGATGACAAGGTGATCGTGGCCCATATCAGCAGCCTGATTGGTCAGGCGGTGCTGGCGGTGCTGCCGCTGATGGCCGGACTGGTGCTGGTGGCCATCGCGGCCCCGATGTTGCTGGGGGGGATTGTCATCAGTGGCAAATCCCTCAGTCCGGATTTCACCAAACTCAATCCGTTGAGCGGCCTGAAACGCATGGTGTCGGGGCAGACCTGGGCTGAATTGCTGAAGGCGATCCTCAAAGCGGTGTTAGTGGGGCTGGTGGCGGGTTGGTACATCTGGTCGCACTGGCCTGAGATGCTGCGCTTAATCAGCGAGTCACCGATGAACGCGCTGGAACATGGCATGGACATGATTGCCATCTGTTGCGTGTTGGTGATGCTCGGCTTGATTCCGATGGTGGGCTTCGACGTTTTCTGGCAGCTGTACAGCTACTTCAAAAAGTTACGGATGTCGCGTCAGGATATCCGTGATGAATTCAAACAGCAGGAGGGCGATCCGCACGTCAAAGGGCGTATTCGCCAGGCTATGCGTGCCGCGGCTCGCCGCCGCATGATGGCCGATGTACCCAAGGCGGATGTGATTGTCACCAACCCGACGCACTACTCCGTCGCCCTGCAATATAACGACAAGAAAATGAGCGCACCGAAGGTGATTGCCAAAGGTGCCGGGGAAGTGGCGCTGAAAATTCGTGAACTGGGCAAGGAACATCGCGTCCCGATTCTCGAAGCACCGCCGTTGGCGCGTGCGCTTTACCGCCACACCGAAATTGGTCAGTTCATTCCCGGCGCGCTTTATGCCGCGGTAGCGGAAGTGCTGGCGTGGGTCTGGCAGCTGCGACGCTGGAAGCGTGAAGGCGGCCTGATACCGAAGAAACCTCATAATCTGTCGGTCCCGGCAGAGATGGACATTCCAGGAGAGAACAGAAACGATGGCTAATCTGGCCGAAAAGCTGCGGTTACCGGGCAACTTTAAAGACACACAATGGCAGGTGCTGGCCGGTCCGGTACTGATCATGATGATCCTGTCGATGATGGTGCTGCCGTTGCCGGCGTTCATCCTTGACCTGCTGTTCACCTTTAACATTGCGTTGTCCATTATGGTGCTGCTGGTGGCGATGTTCACCCAGCGCACGCTGGATTTTGCCGCTTTCCCTACCATTCTGCTGTTCTCCACCTTACTGCGCCTCGCGCTGAACGTGGCCTCCACCCGTATCATCCTGCTGGATGGTCATACCGGTGCGGCCGCCGCAGGCCGGGTCGTGGAAGCCTTTGGTCACTTCCTGGTCGGCGGTAACTTCGCCATCGGTATCGTGGTGTTTATCATCCTGGTGATCATCAACTTTATGGTCATCACCAAGGGTGCCGGACGTATCGCCGAAGTGGGAGCGCGTTTCGTCCTCGACGGCATGCCCGGCAAACAGATGGCGATTGACGCCGATCTTAACGCCGGTCTGATCCGTGAAGATGAAGCTAAAAAGCGTCGTGCAGAAGTGACGCAGGAAGCCGACTTCTATGGTTCGATGGACGGTGCCAGTAAGTTTGTGCGTGGTGACGCCATCGCCGGGATCATGATCATGGTGATTAACGTCATCGGTGGTCTGCTGGTCGGGGTGGTACAGCACGGGCTGGATCTGGGACACGCGGCGGAAACCTATACGTTGCTGACCATCGGTGATGGTCTGGTGGCACAGATTCCGGCGCTGGTGATCTCAACCGCTGCTGGTGTCATCGTAACGCGCGTCAGTACCGATCAGGACGTGGGCGAGCAGATGGTCGGGCAACTGTTTAACAATCCGCGTGTACTGATGCTGAGTGGCGGGGTTATCGGGTTGTTGGGTCTGGTGCCGGGCATGCCGAACTTCGTGTTTCTGCTGTTTACCGCCGCGTTGCTGGGACTGGCCTGGTGGTTGCGTGGACGTCAGATGCAGCCGAAGAAACAGCCGGAAGCGTCCAGCGTGGTGAAAAACCAGGAAACGCCAGCGACGGTGGAAGCTTCATGGACCGATGTTCAACTGGAAGATTCGCTGGGCATGGAAGTGGGTTATCGCCTGATTCCGATGGTCGATCACCTGCAAAATGGTGAACTGCTGGGACGTATTCGCAGTATCCGTAAAAAAGTGGCGCAGGAGGTCGGTTTCCTGCCACCGGTGGTGCATATTCGTGACAACATGGAACTGCCGCCAGCGCGCTATCGTATTCTGATGAAAGGGGTCGAGATCGGCAGCGGTGATGCCTATCCGGGACGCTGGATGGCGATCAACCCGGGTACGGCCGCCGGTACATTGCCGGGTGAAGCTACCGTCGATCCGGCGTTTGGGCTGGCAGCGATCTGGATTGACAGTGCCCTGAAAGAACAGGCACAGATTCAGGGCTTCACGGTGGTGGAAGCCAGCACCGTGGTGGCGACGCACCTGAATCACCTGATTGGCCAATACGCCAGCGAGCTGTTCGGTCGTCAGGAAGCGCAACAACTGCTGGATCGTGTGACGCAGGAAATGCCGAAACTGACCGAAGATCTGGTGCCGGGCGTGATCACCCTGACCACGTTGCACAAGGTGTTGCAGAACCTGCTGACCGAACGTGTGTCGATTCGCGATATGCGTACCATTATCGAAACCCTGGCGGAACATGCTCCGGTACAAACCGATGCGCAGGAACTGACCAGCGTGGTGCGTGTGGCACTGGGCCGCGCCATTACGCAGCAGTGGTTCCCGGGCAATGGTGAAGTACAGGTGATTGGTCTGGATGCCACACTGGAACGTCTGCTGTTGCAGGCCTTGCAGGGGGGGGGTGGTCTTGAACCGGGCCTGGCTGACCGTCTGTTGCATCAGGCACAGGATGCGCTGCAACGCCAGGAGATGCTGGGTGCACCGCCGGTGCTGCTGGTTAACCATCCGCTGCGCGCATTACTGGCACGCTTCCTGCGCCGTAATCTGCCGCAACTGGTGGTGCTGTCCAATATGGAGCTGACTGATAACCGTCAGATCCGTATGACGGCCACCATTGGAGGCAAATAAGATGCGTCGGGTATGGCCGGGTTTGTTCCTGCTGCTGCCCCTGTGGGCGGTGGCCGCCGACGGCGCGTGGCATGCCAGCGTCAGTGGACCGAGCCTCGGGGCGCGTGGCAATTGGGCCAGTTCGCCGCCGCTGCGCGCATCAGGTACGGTACAGGGCTTTATCTCTCAGGTTAGCTGGCGATATAAGCTGAGTCGTCCGGCCCCGTCCGGGCTGGTCGTGCGCTTGTGTGCCAACCAACGCTGCGTGTTGCTGGATGGTGCCAGCGGCACCACCCGCGGTTTGGCGCATGTGGCTGCGGATGAAACCCTGCATTTGGCGTTTGGCTTTAATGGCAAAGGGGCGGTGCCACCGGGTTTACGGGTGGTCAGCAGCGAAGTGACGGTGAATTATCAGTAGCCATTAAAAAACCCGCCATCTGGCGGGTTTTTGGTGTTACATACGTTCGACGGTTTTAATACCGAGGGTATCGAGGCCCTGCTTCAGGGTTTTCGCCGTGAGCGCCGCCAGTTGCAGGCGACTGTTGCGTACCTGCTCCTCTTCTGCCGTCAGAATCGGGCAGTGTTCATAGAAGCCAGAGAACAGGCCTGCCAGGTCGTAAAGATACGCACACATCACATGCGGCGTACCATCGCGTGCCACCTGAGTGATCACATCTTCGAATTGCAGCAGGCGGGTTGCCAGTTGCGCTTCACGCTCCTCAGACAAGACGATCTCGCCTTGCAGGCTGTCGGCAGCGATACCCGCTTTGCGGAATACCGACAGGACACGGGTGTAGGCATACTGCATATAAGGCGCAGTGTTACCTTCGAAGGCCAGCATGTTATCCCAGTCGAAAATGTAATCGGTGGTGCGGCTTTTTGACAGGTCGGCATATTTCACCGCACCAATGCCCACCACTTCCGCCAGCGCCTGCAATTCGTCGCTGGACATCTCCGGGTTTTTCTCGCTGACCAGCGCCAGGGCGCGTTCAACCGCTTCGTCCAGCAAGTCGGCCAGTTTGATGGTGCCGCCACTGCGGGTTTTGAACGGACGGCCATCTTTACCCAGCATCATGCCGAACGCGTGGTGCTCAAGCGGGACAGATTCCGGCACGTAACCGGCTTTACGCACGATGGTCCAGGCCTGTTGCAGGTGCTGATGCTGACGTGAATCGATGTAGTACAGCACGCGGTCGGCATGCAGGGTTTCGTAACGGTATTTCGCACAGGCAATGTCGGTGGTGGTGTAGAGGTAACCGCCATCTTTCTTCTGCACGATCACGCCCATCGGTTCACCTTCCTTGTTTTTAAACTCATCAAGGAACACCACGGTGGCACCTTCGCTGATCACCGCCAGACCTTTTTCTTTCAGGTCAGCGACGATGCCCGGCAGCATGTCGTTGTACAGGCTTTCACCCATCACATCTTTACGCGTCAGGGTGACGTTCAGGCGGTCATACACTTTCTGGTTCTGACTCATGGTGATGTCGACCAGTTTCTTCCACATGGTGCGGCAATATTCATCACCACCCTGCAATTTCACCACATAGCCACGGGCGCGCTCGGCAAAGGCTTCATCTTCGTCATAGGTGCGTTTGGCTTCACGGTAGAAGGCTTCGAGATCGGCCAGCGCGATATCTTCATGATGTTCGCTCTGCTGCTTCTCCAGATACGCAATCAACATACCGAACTGCGTACCCCAGTCACCGACGTGGTTAGCACGAATCACATGATGGCCGAGGAACTCCAGGGTACGCACCGCAGCATCACCAATGATGGTGGAACGGACGTGACCGACGTGCATCTCTTTGGCGACGTTCGGCGCAGAATAGTCGATGACGATGGTCTGCGCTGCCACGCTGCTGACACCAAGGCGCGGTAACGTCAGGGCCTGGGCTGCCTGATCGGCCAGCCACTGGCGATCGAGGAAAATGTTGATGAAGCCAGGGCCCGCGATTTCAACCTTGCTGGCAATACCCTGCAAATCGAGATGCTGGATCACCTGTTCAGCCAGCTGACGCGGTGCCTGACCGAGCTTTTTCGCCACGGCCATGATACCGTTCGCCTGGTAGTCGCCGAATTGCACTTTCGCGGACTGACGGACCTGTGGTTCGCAATCGACAGGCGCACCTGCCGCGATCATTGCCTGACCGACTTTGTCGGAAAGAAGAGCCTGAATATTCACCGCGTTACCTTCATATGCTGAAATAGCCCGCCTGCCATGTGCGAGCCGATGTCGTCATCCCGCAGAGTCGTTTTCGGGCTGGCGGGACGGAAAAAATAAGAGGGGAAGTATACGTGAAATGTTAGAGTGCGTCAGCTATCGGATCTAGCCGGAAAGAGACAGGAAACTCCAGCGCCGATTAACGGCGCCGTTGAAAGCGACGAGGATTTTTGACGCTTTTGTCTTCACGCACCTTCCAGTGGCGGGAAATAGCAAATCCCATCAATGCAATCAGGACCGCGACAACAATGAGCATAGACATAGAGCCATTCCTTTTATTTGTGTAGCCACAAATTTATAAGAAAGGATTTCAGGCTGCAATTGTTCGCAGGCTAAATAAGACTTATCTCATTGTATTAATTATTGTTATATTAAACATGTCGTTAAGGTACTTTCATAAAGTAAAAACTGGACCTGTGCCTGCGATTAATCCTAATTCAAAGGCGCTTTTATGCGGTTTTACGGGGTTTTGGCGGCTAAATCAGATGATTCCGACTATTTTGCCGTGAGAAGTTCTGCAAAAGCAATGTGCTGGATTGATTAAAATATTTAAACTAATAGCGAGGTAATAGACGCATGGCGATGATTTTTCCTTCAGAACTGAAGGATTTGGAACAGGACCTGCTGCGCTTTGAAGTGGCATTGCAGCAATTTGCTGAACGTTTAGGGTTGCAGTTGAGCGAGCATGACGCCGACCATGTGGCGGTTCGCTGCCACCAATACGCGACGGCAGAGCGCTGGAAACAGGGGTTGCTGCAAATCGGTAGCCAGTTCTCTGAAGCGATGATCAACGGTCGTCCGATTTGTTTGTTCAAACTGCACCAACCGCTGCAACTGGCAGGATGGCAAATTGATGTGATTGAGCTGCCGTGGCCGGGAGAAAAACTGTATCGCCACGAAGGCTGGGAACATGTGGAAATTGTCCTGGAGGGTGAACCGGAAACGTTGGGGATGCGTGCCATGGCACTGCTGGCTGATGAGGCACTGACCCAGCCGGGTATTTCGTTTAAAACCAGCGCACCGCAGGGAGAAAACGAGCGTCTGCCCAATCCGACCCTGGCGGTAACGGATGGGCAAACGACCATCAAATTTCACCCCTGGCGGCTGGAAGAGATTGTCGCCAGCGAGCAGAATTAAGGCCGTGCTGCAACCGCCCGTTGCAGCCGGACCAGCGCTTCCTCCAGCGTGGCTCGGGTACAGCCAAAGTTGAAACGGACAAAACGGTCATCACCAAAGTCGCGTCCCGGTGAGAACCCCAGTCCGTGCTGTTCAAAAAAGCTTGCAGGATTATCGACGCCAAGCTGACTGGCATCAATCCAGCCGAGGTAAGTCGCTTCAGGGGCTACCATACTCAGCCCCGGTAGCGCATTGACCTGTTCCACCAGCCGGTCGCGGTTGGCACGCAGATAGTCGATCTGTGCGGCCAGCCAGTCATCTCCTCCACGCCAGGCGGCTTCGGCTGCCACTAACGCCAGAATATCCACCCCAGGCACAATCCCTTGCCGCGTTCGTTTAAAACGTGTGCGCAGCTCCGGGTTGGGAATGATCGCCATCGAAGCACCAAGACCGGCAATGTTGAAGGTTTTGGAAGGGGAGATGAGGGTAATGCTGCGCTGCGCCGCATCTTCGCTCAGGGCAGCAAACGGGATGTGCTCGACACCGGGGGTGAGGATCAGATCGCAGTGGATTTCATCGGAGCAGACGATCAAATCATGCTGTTGAGCAAAGGCCAATTGCGCCAGCAGTTCAGCACGGCGATAGGCGGTGCCACCAGGATTTTGTGGATTACACAGCATCAGCAAACGTTCATTGCCCTGCAATCTTTCACTGGCAGTGTGCAGATCCATAAGCCAGCGCTGACCTTCTAATCGGAGCGGCAGGTGTACCTGTCCGCGTTCAGCCAGCTTTGCGGCCGCGCGAAACGGCGGATAAATCGGGTCAGGCGCGACGGTAGCTTGCCCGTGGTCGGTAAATGCACGGACCGAAAGATTGAGGCCGCTCACCACACCGGGCAGCAGGACGATCCACTCGGGCTGGATCCGCCAGCCATAACGCTGCTCAAGACGAGAAATGGTTATATCAATCAATCCATCAGGGGTGTCGCCATAGCCAAAAACACCGTGTTCAGCGCGCTGTTTTATCGCAGAGATAATGCATTCAGGGGAGCGAAAATCGGTATCGGCAACCCATAATGGCAGCACATCCTGATCGCCATATTTGTGCCATTTCAAACTATCGCTGTGACGACGGTCTATCCATTGGTCAAAATTGAATGCCATAGTAAGTTTTCCACGTAAACTGTCTCCAACGAGCAGACTAACTTAAGCAATCTTCCCGAGCCAGATGTCATGTAAAGGAGAAAAGTATGACGAAACTGGAAATATGCTGCTATGGCATCGACTGTGCAATGACTGCGCAGCTGTCCGGTGCTGATCGTCTGGAGCTGTGCAGCGCACCGCGCGAAGGCGGATTAACCCCATCAGCCGGTGTACTGGAAGCCGTGCGGCGTGAAATCACCATTCCGGTTCACCCCATTGTCCGGCCGCGCGGTGGCGATTTTTGTTACACCGATCGTGAGTTCGAAACCATGAAATCGGATGTGGCGCTGATGCGCGAACTGGGTTTTCCGGGGCTGGTCATTGGTATGCTGGATGAAGATGCGCATGTCGATATTCCCCGCATGCGGCAAATTATGGCGTTGTGTGACGGAATGGCGGTAACCTTCCATCGCGCCTTCGACCTGTGCCATAGCCCCAAACGTGCACTCGACGTGCTGAGTGATTTGGGCATTGCACGGATACTCACCTCGGGTCAGCAGCAAAGCGCAGAAACCGGAATTCCATTATTACGGGAACTAAATGAACACAGCCGTGGTCCAATCATTATGGCAGGGGCTGGTGTCCGTTTAAGCAACCTGCAAAAGTTTCTCGACAGTGGTTTGCAGGAAGTGCACAGCTCTGCCAGCCGCTTAGTGGCTTCGCCGATGCGCTACCGTAAAGCGGGTGTGTCGATGTGTTCAGAAGCGGAAACTGATGAATTCAGTCGCTATTGCGTTGATGGTGATGTGGTGGAAGCTATGAAAAGCATGATGCAAATGAACAGCGTCCGGGTCGCCTGAAATCGCACCATTTTTGCCGCACAACACGCCGTTCGCATGACGTGATGTTTGCAAGTACCAAACCCCAGTCTTCTTGCTGGGGTTCTTTTTATCAAAAGCGTTTCAGCGACTGCTCATAAATATCAATGGCCGTCGCGATGATAGCCGCCTGCGACACCCCGCTATCACTGGCCAGCAACTCGATACGATCGATAGTTTGCAACGGCAGTTTATAGGTCTTCGGTTTAACTCCGCGTTTCTCGTCGCTGCGCTTCTGAATATCACTTGCTGATTGAATCATGCTCAACCCCTTAGTATCGAGTCAGGTAAGGTAGGGTAATACTTGTTTTATTAAGATTGCCTTGGGAGTGTAGAAGATCGTCCTTAAGAGTAATCTTATGATTAACCAAACTATAGCCGCTTAATCGGGCTTGACTTTATTCATAAGAGTTCAAATGTACGCGGTTGCAGCAAATGCAGCGGGGATCACGAAAGTGACATTTCCGTTGAAAAAATGGGGTTAAGTAATTAAATCAAAGTATAAATAAACTTTTGCGCTGCGTAAGTTGGCCTTATGCGGTGAATCCCCCTGTGCGGCGGGGCAAAGCCAAGGTTTCTGACGTGTCATGCGGGCCGGGATTCAGGCTAATCCGGCTCACCGGGAGGCACCCGGCACCGCACCTCATGCAATTTCAAACAGTTAATCAACGCAATCCGTCCTCGCCATGACAGGAGCAACTTTTTACCGGGCCATAGCGCATCGGGGAAAAAGATGCTTACATTGAAGCTAAGGCTATTCACGGATAACCATCATGAAATCCATCCCTTGTGCCGTTTTACTGCTGCTTTTACCGCTCAGTGGCGCTGCGTTGGCCGTCAGCACGCAATGTCCTCCGCTGAGCAAAAATATCACCAATAGCAACAACTGGATCATGCTGGGCGGCAACGCCAAAGGTGCAGTACGCCAGGTCATTGCCGGTGAGTTTGGCAAAGATGTGGATTCGCAAAAACGGATTCTGGGTCAGTTTGACCCCTGTGGCGATTTGATGGTGGCGGATATCACTTATGATAAAAGCGAAAGCAATGTGGTACTGAGCATGGAACAGCACATTGCGCGGGTGCAGGGAGGCTGGGTGGCTGAATACGCTTATCTGGTCAAGGTGTTGAAACAGGGCAAAGAAGTGGTGGTGGACAATCGCCAGGGGACCATCAACTGGCAGATGGGGCAGCGCGGCAACATTATCAGCGCCTCCGATAAATTTACCAGCATGGGCAAAGAGGGGTTTACCGACACCACTTATCGCTATGACAAGCACTTCCGGCTGGAGCGCAGTATCGCGCGCGGCAGCGATGCGCTGACCAATGGCGAAAGTGTCTACAACTGGAATCCGCAGGGTCTGGTGACCAGTGCCACCAGCGCCCGCAGCAAAGATACTTACACCTATGATAACCAATGGCGTGAGCTACGGCTGAACGGTACGGCCAGCACGCCCGTCAGTACCATCCGTTCTGTTGATGAATGTCAGCTCTGGGATGATGTCGGCAACTGCACGCTTAGCTATCTGCATGAAACGGAGGTGTTTGAGAAAGGCACCATCGAGCGCCACCTGAGTTCGGCGTATAAATATCAGTATTGGGATAAGCCAACGGAAGAACAGTAATTGCCCCTAACGTAGCGGCGCGATTTATCGCGCAATGCAGGAATAATCCGCGCGATAAATCGCGCCGCTACGCAATAACTTATTTCACGGTTTTGCTGAATGCATCGACTGCCAGGATGGCGTTAGCGATATCTTCCGGCGAAAGATGCGGGTTGAGGTTTTTTAGTGTGTCTCCCTCGCTATTGGCCAGTGCCCCTACGCGCACCAGATTCTCCCAGCTTTCATTCTCCAGATGCACTTCCTTCAGCGTGGTAGGCATGTTGATCGCGCGATAGAAGCGAATGTAGCGCGCAATTTCCTCATCCGGGCGTTGTTCCAGCACCATCTGCGTTAGCGTACCGTAAGCGACTTTCTCGCCGTGCGTCAGATGATGGATATCCCCCTCAATAGCGGTAAAGCCATTATGAATGGCATGCGCACCCGCCAGCCCCGCATTTTCAAAACCCAAACCAGAAAGCAGGGTATTGGCTTCTACTACGGCTTCCACCGCAGGCGTCACGCGTTTCTCCGCCACGGCGGTATAAGCACTGAAACCCCAGGTCAGCAGCGTCTCTTCACAGGCGCGGGCGATAGCCAGACCGGCGATAGTCGGATCGCCATTGACCATGGATTTGGCATGCGAACGCAGCACGGCCTGGGCTTCCACCCAGGTGGCGAGGCCATCAGCAATGCCGGAAGCGAACAGACGCGCAGGTGCAGCGGCGCAGACGGCGGTATCGACCAGTACCAGATCCGGGTTTTTGCTGTAGAAGCGATAGCTCTCAAACACGCCACTGTCGGAGTAGATCACGGAAAGCGCGCTACAAGGGGCATCGGTCGAGGCGACCGTTGGGACGATGGCGACTGGCAGCTTCAGTTCATCGGCTACGGCTTTCACCGTATCCAGCGTTTTACCACCGCCCAGCCCGACGATCACATTACTGCCTTGAGACTGCGCCAGTTGCGTCAGACGGTTGATCTCATTGCTGGAGGCCTCACCCTTAAACGCCTGGCGACTGAACTCGACACTGGCGGCTTTTAGGGTGTGCTGTGTCCGTTCGCCAATCAGCTGCCAGACAATATCATCGGCCACCAAAAAGGCGTGATGACCCAGCTCAGCGATATACGCGCCCAGTTCATCCAGTACACCCGCGCCTTGTACATACTTCCGTGGTGAAGAGAAAATAAACTTGCTCATAGCCATAACTCCTTTGGGTTAGAAAAGAGACTGGCAACACACTGACATAGATAGATGACGGCAATTTAACCTTTGGTGGCAAGTTGATAATCATTCTCAGTTACTTACGGAAGGTAACTATCGTGTTCCCGCATGCACCGCGTTAAGATGAACGCCAATTTACCGGGAGCGCGCCATGACGTTACTGATTTCATTTCTGTTTGCCATCACCATTCTCACCTTAACCCCAGGTTTCGATACCGCATTGGTGCTGCGCACCGCTGCGGCACAGGGTTGGCAACGCGCATCGGCCACGGCGTTGGGTGTGACCCTGGGTTGTCTGGCGTGGGGCGTGATGGTGGGGTTGGGATTGGGCGCGCTGCTGTTGGCGTCAGAAATGGCCTATAACCTGCTGAAGTGGGTGGGGGCAGCATATTTGCTGTGGCTGGGGGTGAAATTGCTGTTACATCCGCGCACCCACGCGGAAGAGGGCCAGCTCAGCGCCAGCAAAGAACAAAGCTTTTTCGCCTGCTTTGCGCGCGGACTTCTGGGCAATATGTTGAACCCCAAAGTCGGCGTGTTCTATGTCACCTTTCTACCGCAATTTATTCCTGCCGGTGCCTCCGTGCCGCTGTGGTGTACCCTGATGGCGCTGACCCATATGGCGATTGGCCTGGTGTGGAATGCGGTGCTGATTGGCGGCAGCCACTATTTTGCGGCTCATTTGCGCCGTCCGGCGGTGATTAAAGTGATGGACCGTCTGACCGGTTGCGTGTTTATCGGCTTCGCCGCGAAGCTGGCGCTGTCGCGGCGTTAAGGTTTACGGCTTGCGTGCCACCAACACGGCACGCAACGGGGCCGGATAGCCTTCCACCGTTTTGCTGCTGTCGTTGGGATCAAGGAATTCGGCCAGTGATTCACTGGTCATCCAGTCGGTACGTCGCTGTTCTTCCACCGAGGTGAGGGCGTGATCGGCGATGCGCACATCAACGAAACCACACTTTTCCAGCCAGCTTTTCAGCGCGGCGGCGGACGGAATAAAGTAAACATTACGCATCTGCGCATAGCGTTCGCCAGGCACCAGCACCGCGTTCTCATCCCCTTCAATCACCAGCGTTTCCAGCACCAACTCACCCTCGCTGACTAACTGATTTTTCAGCTGCAACAGATGGTCCAGAGGTGAGCGACGGTGATACAACACCCCCATGGAGAACACGGTATCGAACGCCTGTAGCGCCGGGAGTTGCTCAATGCCAAGCGGCAGCAGATGTGCACGGCGATCGTCGCCCAGCAGTTTGCGCACCGCTTCGAACTGGCACAGGAACAGCTGCATCGGGTCAATCCCCACCACCAGCTGTGCACCGGCACCAATCATGCGCCACATGTGGTAACCGCTGCCGCAGCCGACATCCAGCACGGTACGGCCCGCCAGCGGGGAGATGTGCGGCAACACGCGCTGCCACTTCCAGTCCGAACGCCATTCGGTATCGATCTCGGTGCCATACAGGGAATACGGCCCTTTGCGCCACGGCAGCAAATTACGCAGCAGTTTTTCAATCCCGGCACGTTGACGCTCGGTCAAATCATCCCGCTGCGCGCTGACGCTGTGGAGCAAATCAAGCTGCTGTGGCACCAGCGCCGGAAGGTGTTCGACCGATTTTTCCCAGTTGCGAAAATGGCCGTGCAAATTTTCTCGCTGCCAGGCAGCAACCTGAGCCGGTAAGACTTCCAGCCAACTGGCCAGCGGGCCGGTGGCGATTTGTTGATAAAACCTGCCAAAATCAATCATTTCAGCGCCACCAGTGAGCCAAAGTTAAAGCACTGGAACCACAGCTCCGCATGACCGAAACCGGCCTGTTTCAGCCGGGCCTTGTGGGTTTCGACGCTGTCAGTCAACATCACGTTTTCCAGCATGCTGCGCTTCTGGCTGATCTCCAGCTCGCTGTAGCCATTGGCACGCTTAAAGTCGTGGTGCATGTTAAACAGCAATTCACCCACTTCAGCATCCTCAAAACTGAACTTCTCAGACAGCACCAGTGCACCACCCGGATTCAGGCCCTGAGCGATTTTCTCCAGCAGCAGCACGCGCGCATCCGGTTCAAGGAATTGCAGGGTAAAGTTCAGCACCACCAGCGAGGCATTCTCGATGGGGATATCGCGGATATCCGCTTCTAACACCTGTACTGGCGTATCGGCACGAAAGGCGTCGATATGACGACGGCAGCGTTCCACCATCGCGGGCGAGTTGTCGACCGCAATGATCTGACAGCCCGGGACATGAATATTGCGGCGCACCGAAAGGGTCGCCGCACCGAGTGAACAGCCGAGATCGTAAACCTGGCTATTGGGCTGCACAAAGCGTTCTGCCAGCATGCCAATCATCGAAATGATGTTGGAATAACCGGGGATCGAGCGCTGAACCATATCAGGAAAGACTTCAGCCACGCGCTCGTCAAAGGTCCAGTCACCCAATTTATTGATGGGTGCGGAAAATAGCGTATCGCGGTCAGACATAATGAAATATCCGGAGAGAAAACGGAAAGGGCGCTATTCTGGCAGAAACTGTCGCAGGCTGCACCCGTTTCCCATGAGTGTAGCCTGCGCGATCAGAACAGGCTTGATTGCTGCGGCCAGACCGGCAGGGGAGATAAACGTGGTTCGAGCTGTTGTAGCTGCGGCCACAGTGCCTGAATCAGCGGAAACACCTCGCCCATATCCGGGGTATGGATAAACAGCAGCGGGTCGCTCTCCGCCAGCCATTCCGGCAATTTGCGCTGCCATGGCTGAAACAGTGGCAGGCTTTCGGTCACGCTGTCGCTACCGATAAACCGCACCATCGGTTGTTGGCCGGTACGTACCGCATGGGGGGGTACGCGTGGTTTTTTTCTGCGCGCCTCAATGGCGGCAGCAGTTTGCGATTGGGAGGCATGTACCGGGCGGCTATCGAGGATTACCCGGTTCACGCCACGCTGTTGCAGGCCACGGTTCAGGGCGCGTTCTGCTTCACCTTTGGCAAAGAACGCAGCATGGCGCACTTCCACGCCATAGCGGAAGCGACGTGGCAGACTGTCGATAAATCGCCACAAATCAGGCAATTGCGCGGGTGAAAAGGCGGCGGGCAATTGCAGCCAGTATTGGCCGATGCGATGGGCTAACGGGTCCAGCAGGCGGAAAAATTCGGTCAGCAGGTCATCGCACTGGCGTAACGCTGCCTGATGGCTGATGCTGGCAGGGAATTTAAAACAGAAGCGAAAGTCGTCGTGCGTCATGTCATGCCAGCGCATCACCACTTCCGGCTTCGGTAACGCATAAAGCGTGGTATTACCTTCGACACAATCGAACAGTTGCGCGTAATCCGCCAATGTCTCCAGGCCAAATTGTTTCCAGTGCGGATGTTGCCACTGCGGCAAACCAATACGTAGCGTCAAAAACGAACTCCAGACGGTAAAATCCGCCACAGGTTACCTTGTTTTCGCAACCATGGGATAACAACCTGTGACAAAAGCAGATGTTTTGTCAGCTTTGGCGCGGCTCTACTTATCCTGTCTGGCTTTTTCCATTATAATAGCCGCCTTTTTTGCGGCAGCATCTCAGAAGGTTACGCGGCCTGATGCTGTCAGCTGCAGCGGCGAAGTTAAAAGGATACGTTATGCGTACAGAATATTGCGGACAGCTCAATCTGTCTCATGTGGGTCAGCAAGTCACTCTTTGCGGCTGGGTAAACCGCCGTCGCGATCTGGGTAGCCTGATTTTTATCGATATGCGCGATCGTGAAGGCATCGTCCAGGTGTTTTTCGATCCCGATCGTCAGGAGGCTTTCCAGCTGGCGTCTGAGCTGCGTAACGAATTCTGTATTCAGATCACTGGCACCGTGCGTGCACGTGATGAGAAGAATAAAAACAGCGACATGGCGACCGGCGAGATCGAGATCTTTGCCCACGAGCTGAACATCATTAACCGTGCTGAGCCGCTGCCGCTTGACTCCAACCAGGTCAACAGCGAAGAAGCACGCTTAAAATATCGTTACCTTGACCTGCGTCGTCCGGAAATGGCACAGCGTCTGAAAACCCGTGCGAAAATCACCAGCTTCGTGCGCCGCTTTATGGACGGCGAAGGTTTCCTCGATATCGAAACCCCGATGCTGACCAAAGCCACCCCGGAAGGCGCGCGTGACTACCTGGTACCGAGCCGTGTTCACAAGGGCAAGTTCTACGCGCTGCCGCAGTCACCTCAGCTGTTCAAACAGCTGCTGATGATGTCCGGTTTTGACCGCTACTATCAGATCGTAAAATGCTTCCGCGACGAAGACCTGCGTGCTGACCGTCAGCCAGAATTTACCCAGATCGACGTGGAAACCTCCTTCATGACTGCCGAACAGGTACGTGAAGTGATGGAACGTCTGATTCGTGAACTGTGGCTGGATATCAAAGGCGTTGACCTGGGCAACTTCCCGCAAATGACCTTCGCCGAAGCGATGCGTCGTTATGGTTCCGACAAGCCAGACCTGCGTAACCCGATGGAGCTGGTGGACGTTGCTGACCTGCTGAAAAACGTTGAGTTCCAGGTATTCTCTGGCCCGGCGAATGACGCAAAAGGCCGCGTTGCTGCGCTGCGCGTGCCGGGTGGTGCCACCCTGAGCCGTAAGCAGATCGATGAATACGGTAAATTTGTTGAGATCTATGGCGCGAAAGGCCTGGCGTGGATGAAGGTCAATGAGCTGGCCAAAGGTTTCGACGGCGTGCAAAGCCCGGTCGCGAAGTTCCTGAACGCAGAGATTGTCGCCGCGATCCTGGAGCGCACCGGTGCCCAGGATGGTGATGTGATCTTCTTTGGTGCTGACCGCGCCAAAGTGGTATCCGATGCGCTGGGTGCGCTGCGTCTGAAAGTGGGTCGTGATCTGCAAATCACTAATGACAAAGCCTGGGCTCCGCTGTGGGTGATCGACTTCCCGATGTTCGAAGCGGATGACGAAGGCGGTCTGGCGGCGATGCACCATCCGTTCACCTCGCCGAAAGAGATGACGGCGTCAGAGCTGGCGGCGAACCCGGAGCAGGCGATTGCCAATGCCTATGACATGGTGATCAACGGTTATGAAGTGGGCGGCGGTTCGGTGCGTATCCACAACGGCAACATGCAGCAAGCGGTGTTCAGCATCCTCGGTATTGCTGAAGATGAACAGCGCGAGAAATTCGGCTTCCTGCTGGATGCGCTGAAGTTCGGCACACCGCCGCATGCTGGTCTGGCGTTCGGTCTGGACCGTGTCACCATGCTGCTGACGGGCACCGACAACATCCGTGATGTTATCGCCTTCCCGAAAACCACTGCGGCGGCCTGTCTGATGACCGAAGCGCCAAGCGAAGCCAACCCGGCAGCGCTGGCGGATCTGGGGATTCAGCTGGCACCGAAGAAAGACAAGCTTGAGAATAAATAATGGGCTATAAGCATCCGGTTTCGGTTCTGGTGGTGATTTTTGCTCAGGACTCGGGCCGGGTGCTAATGCTGCAACGCCGTGATGACGAAAGCTTCTGGCAATCGGTCACCGGCAGCCTCGAAGCGGGAGAAACGCCGCTTCAGGCCGCACAGCGTGAAGTGCAGGAAGAACTGGCGATTGATGTGGTGAGCGAACAGCTGGCGCTGGTGGATTGCCACAAACAGATCGAGTTTGAGATCTTCCCACACTACCGCCATCGCTATGCACCGGGTACCACCCACAACCGCGAGCACTGGTTCCGGTTGGCACTGCCCGCCGAGCGTGAGGTGATCCTCAGCGAACACCTCGCCGCGCGCTGGCTGGCTCCGGCTGATGCAGCAGCCCTGACCAAGTCCTGGAGTAACCGCCAGGCAATTGAAGAATTTATCTGAATGCCAGCCGCCGCGCGTTTTTCCGGCGGCAAATTCTTTAAGATTTTTATTTATTCGATGCGGTTTAACTGCATTGCAGACTTAATCAATCGGGCGTTATCGGCGCAGCGAGGTTGTTCACCGCCAGCAAGATAGCCCGTGCAATAGACGAGAGATGAGAAATGGCCGGACATAGTAAATGGGCGAACACCAAGCACCGCAAGGCTGCTCAGGATGCAAAGCGCGGTAAAATCTTCACCAAAATCATTCGCGAGCTGGTTACTGCTGCGAAACTGGGTGGTGGCGATGCCGGTTCTAACCCGCGCCTGCGTGCGGCAATGGACAAAGCCCTGTCCAACAACATGACCCGTGACACCATGAACCGCGCCATTGCACGCGGCGTGGGCGGTGAAGATGATTCCAACATGGAAACCATCATTTATGAAGGTTACGGTCCGGGTGGTTCGGCGGTCATGGTTGAGTGTCTGAGTGACAACCGTAACCGTACCGTGGGCGAAGTGCGTCACGCTTTCACCAAAACCGGCGGTAACCTGGGTACTGATGGTTCCGTTTCTTACCTGTTCAGCAAAAAAGGTGTGATCTCCTATGCGCCGGGTCAGGATGAAGATGCCCTGATGGAAGCTGCGCTGGAAGCGGGTGCGGAAGATGTCGTAAGCTATGATGATGGCGCGATTGACGTGTTCACTGCCTGGGAACAACTCGGTGCGGTACGTGATGCACTGGAAGCGGCTGGCCTGAAAGCCGATGAAGCTGAAGTCACCATGATCCCATCGACCAAAGCGGAACTGGACGCGGAAACTGCGCCAAAACTGCTGCGTCTGATTGATATGCTGGAAGATTGTGACGACGTGCAGGAAGTTTACCACAACGGTGAGATTTCCGATGAGGTGGCGGAAACGCTGTAATGGCGTTTTCTCAACCCCAACCTGCCGGAGGCGCGCCATGGCGATAATTCTCGGGATCGATCCCGGTTCGCGCGTCACCGGTTACGGTGTTATTCGTCAGACCGGCCGCCAGCTCAGTTATCTGGGCAGCGGCTGTATCCGCACTAACGTTACTGACCTGCCTTCCCGCCTCAAGCTGATCTATGCTGGCGTCAGCGAAATCATCACTCAGTTTTCCCCGGATTTTTTTGCTATTGAACAAGTGTTTATGGCAAAAAACGCGGATTCTGCGCTCAAGCTGGGGCAGGCACGCGGTGCGGCGATTGTTGCGGCGGTGAATCTCGACCTGCCCGTGTTTGAATATGCAGCGCGTCAGGTGAAGCAGACGGTCACCGGTATCGGTAGCGCGGAGAAAAGTCAGGTGCAACATATGGTGCGGACGTTATTGAAGCTCCCGGCCAACCCACAGGCCGATGCCGCCGATGCACTGGCGATCGCCATCACGCACTGCCACATTAGCCAGAATGCGGCACGCATGAGTGATAGCAAACTGGTGCTGACGCGAGGGCGGCTGCGATCAGGCTAACGCATACACCTGACAGGCTGGATATTCATCCAGCCTTTTTTATGTTATAAATAGCCGTCATACGGGCTTATACAAATAAGGAAGCGTTCAGGTGATTGGTCGTCTACGAGGCAATATTCTGGAAAAACAGCCGCCGCTGGTGTTGATTGAAGCACACGGTGTCGGATACGAAGTGCATATGCCAATGACCTGCTTCTATGAGCTGCCTGAACTCAATCAGGAAGCCATCATCTTCACCCAGTTCGTGGTGCGTGAAGATGCACAGCTGCTGTTCGGCTTTAACAGCAAGCAGGAGCGGGCGCTGTTCCGTGAGCTGATTAAGGTCAATGGTGTGGGGCCAAAACTGGCGCTGGCGATCCTTTCCGGCATGTCGGCGCAGCAGTTCGTCACGGCGGTAGAAAAAGAAGAGATTGCGGTGCTGGTGAAGCTGCCGGGCGTCGGGAAAAAAACCGCCGAGCGTCTGGTGGTAGAGATGAAGGAC
This sequence comes from Pantoea sp. At-9b, assembly GCF_000175935.2. NCBI lineage: Bacteria > Pseudomonadati > Pseudomonadota > Gammaproteobacteria > Enterobacterales > Erwiniaceae > Pantoea > Pantoea sp. At-9b. Next base: position 2,515,217 of record NC_014837.1, on the reverse strand, counting down.
CGCTTCAAAGGCATGCATGGCGACCTGTTTGGCGGGGATAATGCCTTTACCCTGACCACGCCATCTGCGGCACCGGAGAACAACGACGCTGAAGCAGAAGCGGTTGCGGCGCTGGTAGCGCTGGGGTATAAACCGCAGGAAGCCAGCCGCATGGTCAGCAAAATTGGCCGACCTGATGCAGACTGCGAAACCCTGATCCGTGAAGCCCTGCGCGCAGCCATTTGAGGTAATGCATGATTGAAGCCGATCGTCTGGTCTCCGCCAGCAGTGTCAATGAAGAAGAGAGCCTCGACCGTGCCATTCGTCCTAAGCTACTGGCGGAATATGTCGGTCAGCCGCAGGTGCGTGAGCAGATGGAGATTTTCATCAAAGCCGCGCAACTGCGTGGTGACGCGCTCGATCATCTGTTGATTTTCGGCCCCCCGGGCTTGGGAAAAACCACGCTGGCCAATATTGTCGCCAACGAGATGGGCGTCAATTTGCGCACCACCTCTGGACCGGTACTGGAGAAAGCGGGTGATCTGGCCGCGATGCTGACCAATCTTGAACCGCATGATGTGCTGTTTATTGATGAGATCCATCGCCTGTCGCCGGTGGTGGAAGAGGTACTGTATCCGGCAATGGAAGATTATCAGCTGGATATCATGATTGGTGAAGGCCCGGCCGCGCGCTCCATCAAACTGGATCTCCCCCCCTTCACCCTGATTGGTGCCACAACGCGTGCCGGTTCGCTGACCTCGCCGCTGCGCGATCGTTTTGGCATTGTGCAACGCCTTGAATTCTATAACGTTGCCGACCTGCAACATATTGTTGGTCGTAGCGCTGCTTGCCTCGGTCTGACGCTGAGCGAAGAGGGCGCGTTGGAAATCGCCCGTCGCTCACGCGGTACGCCGCGTATTGCCAACCGTCTGCTGCGCCGTGTGCGTGACTTCGCCGAAGTCCGTGCCAATGGCAATATGAGCGGTGAGGTTTCCGCCAGCGCGCTGGACATGCTGAATGTCGACAGCCAGGGGTTTGACTATATGGACCGCAAGCTGTTGTTGGCGATTATCGATAAGTTTATGGGTGGGCCGGTGGGGCTGGATAACCTGGCGGCTGCCATCGGTGAAGAACGCGAAACCATTGAAGATGTGATTGAACCCTTCCTGATCCAGCAGGGTTTTATTCAGCGCACGCCGCGTGGCCGTATGGCAACGCAGCATGCGTATCGTCACTTCGGCATTGCGCGCGAAGAGTAACCGGCGTCAGGACGCCGGTTTTTTTGCCATGCTGATGATAAACAGCACGGCAGCACACAGCACGACTGAAGGACCGGCGGGCGTATCATACAGCGCCGAAAAGCTCAGCCCACCGGTGACCGCGAGAATCCCGATGATCACCGCAAAACCCGCCATCTGCTCGGGTGAGCGGGAAAAGCGGCGTGCGGTGGCTGCCGGGATGATCAACAGCGAGGTGATAATCAGCGCACCGACAAACTTCATCGCCACACCGATGGTGAGCGCGGTGACCAGCATCAGCATCAGACGAGTGCGTTGAATATTAACCCCGTCTACCTGCGCCAGCTCCGGGCTGATGGTCATGGACAGCAAAGAACGCCACTGCCACGCCATCACTGCCAGCACAATGGTCACACCACCGCCCATCATCCACAGATCCTGCGGAGTGACTGCCAGCAAGTCGCCGAACAGATAAGCCATTAAATCCACCCGCACCCCAGACATCAGGCTGACCACCACCAGGCCGAGCGACAACGCGCTGTGCGCCATAATGCCGAGCAGGGTATCAATCGCCAGATGAGGACGACGCTCCAGCCACACCAGCCCCAACGCCAGGCACACCGTCACCACGATCACCGCATAATAGGGGTTAACGTTAAACAGCAGGCCGAATGCCACGCCGAGCAGTGACGCATGCGCCAGGGTGTCACCAAAATAGGACATACGACGCCAGACGACAAAAGCACCCAGCGGACCGGCTGCCAGTGCCAGAAAAACCCCACCCAGCCAGCCAGGTAATAACAGTTCAATCATGACGGGCCGTTTCCTTTGCGCAGAACAATGCGTCCCTGTAAATCGTGACGATGATTATGATGATGGCGATAGATAGCCAGTTGCTGCGCCCCGCGCGGACCAAACATGGCGATGAATTCCGGATGCTGCGATACCGCCTCCGGTGTACCAGAACAGCAGATATGATGATTCAGGCATAACACTTCGTCGGTTTTTGCCATCACCAAATGCAGGTCGTGCGAAACCATCAGCACGCCGCAGTTCAGCTCGCGGCGCAATTGGTCAATCAGATCATACAACGCGACCTGACCATTAACATCGACCCCCTGGGTCGGCTCATCCAGCACCAACAACTGGGGATCGCTTAACAGCGCGCGGGCCAACAGGACACGTTGGGTTTCACCGCCGGATAACTTCTGCAAAGGGGCATGCAACAGATGGCCTGCCTGCACACGTTTCAGCGCTGGCAGGATGGCATCAGCGCGGCTGCCACGCGATAAACGCATAAAACGTTCGACGCTGATCGGCAGGGTAGGGTCGATATGCAGTTTTTGCGGCACATAACCAATACGTAAATTGGCGTCGCGTTTCACGTCGCCGCTATCGGGCGTCAGCAGGCCCAGCACCACGCGCACCAGGGTGGATTTCCCGGCACCGTTAGGGCCAAGCAAGGTTAAAATTCGCCCCGGCTCCAGTTTGAGGCTGATGCCCGCAAGTACCGGACGCTGAGCGAATTTCACAGAGATATTTTCGAGCGTAACAAGTGAAGGCATGATATTTACAGGTTGCACAGAATTTCGGATGTTATAATATCACATTCCATCAACGGGTCACGATGGAATGACGCATTATGTTACACATTAAAAAACGCCTTGCTTTTACCCTTCCTGCGGTAGCGATAGCTACTGCTGTTGCTTTGCCAGCATCGGCTGCGGTTGTTGCCTCAATTAAACCCATCGGATTTATCGCCGCCGCGATCGCTGATGGTGTCACACCGGTAGAAGTGCTGCTACCGGATGGCGCGTCTGAGCATGATTATGCACTCCGTCCTTCAGATATAAAACGTATTAAAAACGCGGACTTAGTGGTTTGGGTTGGTCCTGAAATGGAAGCCTTTCTGACCAAGTCGGCGGCCCAACTTCCGGCGAATAAAAATCTCGAAATTGCTGATATTGCAGGGGTTAAGCCGCTTTTAATTCGCGGTATTGACGATGACGAGCATGAGCATGCTGACGAATTAAGTCAGCAATCAGTAAAGTCTGGTCAACAAGACGCGTCTGATGAACATCACCACCACGGTGAGTTTAATATGCATTTGTGGATGTCCCCAGAGATAGCAAGGCAATCAGCGGTTGCAATCCATGGGAAATTATTGGAACTTATGCCGCAAAGCAAGGCCAAACTAGACGCAAACCTGCAGCAGTTCGAGGCAGCATTAGCGGATACGGACAAAGACATTGGCGCGCAGCTTGCGCCGGTGCGGAGTAAGGGTTACTTCGTTTTTCACGATGCTTACAGCTACTTTGAGAAACATTACGGTTTATCACCATTAGGGCATTTTACCGTTAATCCTGAGATCCAACCGGGCGCACAGCGTTTAAATCAGATACGAACACAGTTGGTTGAGCAGAAAGCCACATGCGTTTTCGCTGAACCACAATTCAGGCCAGCAGTCATCGATGCAGTGTCACGAGGAACCAATGTGCGCAAAGGCACCTTGGATCCGTTGGGCATGGGAATCAGCTTAACCAAAGACAGCTACGTGAAATTCCTCTCACAGTTGTCGAGCCAGTATGCAAGCTGCCTGAATGGAGCATAGAGGAATAGGTAAAAGTGCAGCAGATAGCCCGCTCTGTCGCCCTCGCATTTAATAATTTGCCGCGCCCCCACCGCGTTATGCTGGGGTCATTAACTGTCATCACATTGGCCGTCGCTGTATGGCGGCCCTATGTTTATCATCCCAGTGACGATACGCCGGTTGTCAAAAGCATCACACTGGACAAGTTCGAATCACCGCATCTGTTACCGGAAGCCAGTGAGCCGATCGATCAAACGGCCCCTGAGCCCGAGCCGGAAGAAGATATCCCGGCTGACGATATCGATAAAGACGTGCCGGACAATCCGAACGTCCACGATTACACCGTTTCTTCCGGGGATACCCTGAGCAGTGCGCTGAATCAGTACGGTATCGATCTCAGCGACATCAATGCCCTGGTCAGCAGTGATAAAGATCTCCGCGGACTGCGCGTAGGCCAGCAACTGAGCTGGACTTTGAACGCGGATGGGCAGTTGCAAACCTTCAGCTGGGAAATGGATCGTCGTGAAACCCGTACTTATGAGCGCCAGACCAACGGCAGCTTTAAGATGCAGCAGGAGCTGCAAAAGGGTGAATGGCAGAATAGCGTGTTGAAAGGCGAAGTCCGCGGCAGTTTTGCCGCCAGCGCGCGCAGCGCCGGATTAAGCAGTGCTGAAACCAGCAGCGTGATCAAAGCGTTACAGTGGCAAATGGATTTCCGCAAGCTGCGTGCTGGCGACCAGTTCAGCGTGATGATGTCACGCGAAATGCTGAACGGTAAGAGCGCACAAAGCCAGTTGGTCGGTGTCCGTCTGCGTACCGGTGGTAAAGATTACTATGCGTTCCGCGCCGAAGACGGCAAATTCTACGATCGCAATGGCTCTGGCCTGGCACGTGGATTTATGCGCTTCCCGACCGTGAAGCAGTTCCGCGTTTCATCCAACTTTAACCCGCGTCGTCTGAATCCGGTCACCGGTCGCATTGCGCCACACCGTGGTGTTGACTTCGCACTGCCGATTGGTACGCCGGTCCTGGCGGTGGGCGATGGTGAAGTGGTGGTCGCCAAGAATGGCGGCGCTGCCGGTAATTATGTGGCGATTCGCCATGGCCGTCAGTATATGACGCGATATATGCATCTGAGCAAAGTGTTGGTCAAACCGGGCCAGAAAGTTAAACGTGGCGATCGTATCGCACTCTCCGGTAATACCGGACGCTCTACCGGACCGCATCTGCATTATGAAATCTGGATTAACAACCAGGCGGTTAACCCCCTGACGGCGAAACTGCCGCGCATGGAAGGTCTGACGGGTAAAGATCGCTCCAGCTATCTGGCGGATGTGAAAACCTGGCTGCCACAACTGGCGTTGAAATAACGCTTTATCGCGAGTAGTGAAGAAAAACCGACGGATTCTTCGTCGGTTTTTTGCTATCTGACGCACGAAGATTGCAAAATTAGTCATCGTCACTATTATTGACCGGTCATTGTCAGAGGCGAGTGCATGGAAACCCGTAAGAAAAATAACATTGAGTTTATCCCCGTGTTTCAACGTTCTTTTTTGAAGCCAAAATACTGGGGCAATTGGCTGGCGATTGGGGCGCTGGCTGGCATGGCTATGCTGCCTGCCAAAGTGCGTGATCCGGTGCTGGGTGGTCTGGGCAAACTGGCCGGCAAGCTGGCGAAAAGCGCGCGTCGTCGTGCATTGATCAATCTTTATTACTGCCTGCCTGAACTGAGTGAAGCGCAACGCGAAGACATCGTTGACCAGATGTTTGCCACTGCGCCGCAGGCGATGGTGATGATGGCCGAATTGGGCATCCGCGATCCGGCCCGCGTGCGTCAACGTGTGGATTGGTATGGCCGTGAAATCATCGAGCAATTACAGGCCAATAACGAAAACGTGATATTCCTCGTGCCTCACGGCTGGGGAGTCGATATTCCGGCGATGCTGCTGGCGTCTGAAGGTCAGATGATGGCGGCGATGTTCCATAACCAAAGCGACCCGCTACTGGATTACGTGTGGAACACCGTTCGTCGCCGTTATGGTGGCCGCATGCATGCCCGTAACGACGGTATCAAACCCTTTATCAGCTCAGTACGTCAGGGCTATTGGGGCTATTATCTGCCTGACCAGGATCACGGTGCTGAACACAGCGAATTTGTTGATTTCTTTGCAACCTATAAAGCGACCCTGCCGGCGGTTGGTCGTTTGATGAAGGTGTGCCGTGCGCGCGTGGTGCCGCTGTTTCCGGTGTACAACAGCAAGACGCATCGGCTTGAGGTCTATGTGCGACCGCCGATGGATGACCTGCTGGACGCTGATGATAAAACCCTGGCACGGCGGATGAATGAGGAAGTGGAAATCTTTGTCCGCCCGCATCCCGAGCAATACACCTGGATTCTGAAATTGCTGAAGACGCGCAAAGAAGGGGATATCGAACCCTACGTGCGTAAAGATCTTTACCCACGCAAATAACGGAAAAAACCTGCCGGGAGCGCCTCCCGACAGGTTTATCCCTGCTGACAGGGATTAGAAGCGATACTGCAAACCAACGGTAACGGTATAGTTTTTGTTGGAAATACCCGCAGCGTCGCCGCCATAAGACGCTGACTCACCGGTCGGCGTATAAATCACCTGCGTGCCGCCTTTCCCTTCTTCATATTTACTGTAAGTGAATTCAGCAAATACTTTCGCGTTCTCAGTAACGTAGTAACCCGCATCCACGGCAGCACCGTAGTAACGTGAGTTCGAGGTTTTCTCGCGGAAGGTTAAATCACGCAGATAGTGTTCGTCGTTGTCGTGCGCGCGAACCCAGTCACTGAATTTGAACTGCGCGTTAAATTCAAAGTCATTGATACGGTACTGGCCGACTAACCCAATGTACGGCATAGAGAAGCGCTGGCTGTAGCCAATGCCGGCCTGACCGTTCGGGAAGTTGCCCTGGAATGCGCCGTTATCGTAGTTGTAAGAACCGCCGGTGGCGGTCCAGCTAAAACGCGTTTCCTGATAACCGGCAACGGCACCCACTTTGTAATCGTCACCCTGCAGGAACCAACCTTTCACGTTCAGGTCGTATTCGTTGGCGTAATTGACGTCAGTGCTCGGGTGTGACGAGTGATCGGTCCAGTTAGACTGATTCGCGTTCTGCCAGTCGTAGTCGTCCATATGGCCGGAGCCAGAAGCCAGTGACGTCCAGCCACGCGCGTTCAGCGTCAGGAAAGAATACGCATCCCAGGAGAAATCGCCTTTCAGGATCGCAACGTTTTTAATTTTCCAGTCGAGCTGGCTAACTTTACGTGCGTTGCTGGCGTCATACACCAGCTCTTTCGATTTCCCGCCCAGCATCCCGATGGAGGTTGCAACGCTGATGCTGTCCGCTGAAAAGTTTGGCATAAATTGCGCAGACTCAGCGTAAGCGCTCCCTGAAAGTACGGCCATCATCATTGCCGCAACAGCAGTTTTTTTCATTTTATATCCCGTGTTGAATTACGTTAATCCTTAAACAGCGGGCACAGACTAATGCGCAGGAAAATGTCAGGCAAGTGTAAGTTTTTCGATAAGAAAACTAAGGGTGAGAGTTCAGCAGAATTAACTAATAAAATCTTTCCGGGTGACGATAATAGCCGATCCGCTGAACAGTAGACCCAGTAAGACTAATAATTATGTGGTTAAGCAGTGGGTTAGCTGAATAAAGAGTGAGGGTGCCGGATAAGTCGCGTCAGCGCTACGTTTTTCATTAATTTCTGTTGCGAATTAATTGCGCAGAACCCTAAAACTACGATCTTAATTTGCACGGCATATTAATGGATTATTTGTCTTAAGGATAAATCAGGTTAAAATTCAGGCGAAAATAAAGTTCACTGCATCCACATGAATTCTTTTCATCAATGATCTTAAGTGAAATATTTTGATCGAAATATGATCAATGGCAGGCGTCGAATATCCAACGCCTGATTGATTAGACGGCAGCAATGTGGCTGCGGCGTTTACGTTCACGCAGAAAGAGCGTCACCAGTCCGAACCACATGACACCGCTGATAAAGTTGATGGTGCTGAACCACGGCGTACCGCCGCTGAAATAACCACTCTTTGCCAGTTCGATGCCGATAGCCAGGGTGAGAATGCTGATCATACCCAGCATCGCTGCGATGCTGCCTTTCCCTTCGTTGCTGGCATACAGCGTCAGACGGTATAACCCGGCGTTCACCATCCCGGCACCAAAGGCGTACAGACTCAAACCGGCCGTGAGCAGCAGATAGCTGTGGCTGTTAAAGAGATTCGCCAGCAGCGCGATACTCAGACCCAGCAAGATTGGCCAGGCGGCAAATTTTACCGGCTGTTCAATCGGCACCCGACCGGCCAGCTTACCCAGGGTCAGGTTTCCGCCAATCATCGCGAGGAATACCGGCAGTTGCAGCAGGGCATACTGCAAACGGGATAACCCTTCATCATGCATCAGGATCACCGGTGATAGCGCCACCCAGGTCAGGATGGGGATAAACACCAAACCAATGGCGAAAGATCCATACATCACCTGACGGTCACGCGCCAGACGGCCATAGCCGCGCGCCAGTGTCGGCAGGGCAATGGAGTGGCTACGGTCACCCGCAGTTTCCGGCATGATGCGCCACAGCACCACAAATGCCACGATGCTACAGGCAGCAAACAACCAGAACATGCTGCGCCAGTCACTGACGCTGAGCCAGGCGGCACCGGCCAGCGGGCCAGCTAAGGGGGCAAGGAGTGCGACATTCGCCATTAACGCCATCATGCGCACCGCCAGCGCTTCAGCAAACGCTTCCTGGACCGCCGCATAGCTAACGGCACCGATAAAGCACAGGCTGATGCCCTGGATAAAGCGTAACGCTACGAATTGTTCGATGTTCTCCACCAGGGTGGTCAGCAGACAGGCGGCGGCAAAGAACAGAATGCCGAACAACAGCACCGGCCGTCGGCCATATTTGTCAGAAAGTGGGCCGAGCAGCCATTGCAGCACCACACCGCCCATCAGGTAAGCCGTCAGCGAGGTCGATACCCATTCTGGACCAACATTGAATTCGCCGGTCACCACTAACATGCCGGGCTGAATCATGTCATGGGCGATATAGGTGGCGAACTCGAACAACACCAGCGCCAGCGGGAACAGCAGCACGCGCCCGGTGAGTTGAGTTATCGGTTGATAGCGGGCCATCTGGCCTCCTTGTCAGAGAAAATAAAACGCGACTGCCGAAGCAGTCGCGTTGTCCATAATGTTACAGCCGCTGTCAGTGGGCGTAATTAATCTACGCGCAGTACACGGCTGGTATTGGTGGTGCCAGTGGTCGCCATCACATCACCCTGGGTGACAATGACCAGGTCACCTGCAACGAGGAAACCTTTGTCACGCAACAGGTTAATGGCATCATGCGCGGCGGCAACACCATCATTGTTGCTGTCAAAGTAGACCGGCGTCACACCACGGTACAGCGCCGTCAGGTTCAGAGTACGTTCATGACGTGACATAGCGAAGATCGGCAGACCTGACGTGATACGTGAGGTCATCAGCGCGGTGCGGCCAGATTCCGTCATGGTGATAATCGCGGTTACGCCTTGCAAATGGTTGGCGGCATACATCGCTGACATCGCAATGGCTTCTTCAATGTTGTCGAACTGCACTTCAAGGCGGTGCTTAGACACATTGACGCTGGGGATTTTTTCCGCGCCCAGGCACACTTTAGCCATGGCAGAAACGGTCTCAGCCGGGTACTGGCCCGCAGCCGTTTCCGCAGACAGCATGACGGCATCGGTGCCATCCAGCACGGCGTTAGCGACGTCCATGACTTCTGCGCGCGTTGGCATCGGGTTGGTGATCATGGATTCCATCATCTGTGTCGCGGTGATGATGGTACGGTTCAACTGACGTGCACGACGGATCAACGCTTTCTGAATCCCCACCAGCTCCGGGTCACCAATTTCCACACCCAGGTCACCACGCGCTACCATCACCACATCAGAAGCGAGGATGATGTCATCCATGGCTTCCTGAGTAGCAACCGCTTCCGCACGCTCCACTTTGGCAACCAGTTTGGCATCGCAACCCGCATCACGCGCCAGACGACGCGCATAGTTCATATCTTCGCCACAACGGGGGAAAGAGACGGCCAGGTAATCCACGCCAATTTTCGCCGCGGTGATGATATCGGCTTTATCTTTCTCGGTCAGTGCTTCGGCTGACAGGCCGCCGCCCAGTTTGTTAATGCCTTTGTTGTTGGAAAGCGGGCCACCGACGGTCACTTCGGTAAACACTTTCATGCCCTGGACTTCCAGCACTTTCAGCTGCACACGACCATCGTCCAGCAGCAAAATATCGCCGGGAACGACATCGGCCGGCAGACCTTTGTAATCAATACCGACTTTCTCTTTGTCGCCTTCACCTTTACCCAGGCTGGCATCCAGCAGGAAACGGTCGCCAACATTGAGGAACACTTTGCCTTCTTTGAAGGTCGAAACACGAATTTTGGGACCCTGTAAATCGCCAAGAATGGCGACATGGCGACCCAGTTTGGCCGCAATCTCACGCACTTTATTCGCGCGTAACTGGTGATCTTCCGGGGTTCCGTGGGAGAAGTTTAGTCGTACAACGTTCGCACCCGCCGCAATGATTTTTTCGAGGTTGTTATCGCGATCGGTTGCCGGGCCGAGGGTTGTTACGATCTTGGTTCTTCTGAGACGTCTGGACATGAAGGACTCCGTTGACTAAGTATCGTGTCCCTGTCATCTGGACACGTTGTGGTCACTATTCTATATGATCGAGGGGCTGTGATTCGACTCACATGTGAATGCGATGTTAATTATTTTGCTGTGCATTGATTTCCTGCTGCACATGCTTCTCCAGGCGCGAATCTCTTAGCGCCTCTTTCACGCGTTTCAGATTTTCGCGAAAAGAGGTGCCGCGCTCAAGGGTAAAACCCGTTGCCAGGACATCGACCAGGGTCAATTGTGCCAGGCGGGACACCATTGGCAAATAGATATCAGTATCCTCCGGGACATCGAGCGTCAGTGCCAGCGTGGCTTCTGCCGCAAGCGGTGAACCGGGTGAGGTGATAGCCAAAACGGTGGAAGCGTTTACACGCGCCAGGCGAGCCAGTTCTATCATATTTTTGGTTCGACCAGTATGTGATATGAGAACAAAAACGTCATTTGGTCCACTATTTATGCAACTCATGCGCTGGATCACAATATCCTCTGACCAGATGACCGGCAGATTAAAACGCAGAAACTTATTGGTGGCGTCATGGGCGACGACGGCGGAGGCACCCAGACCAAAAAACGCAATTTTATTCGCCCGTGTCAGTGCGTGAACCGCCTGATGAATGACAGCCCGATCCAGTTGTTGGCTGACGCGACTTAATCCGGCCAATGCGGAATCGAAAATTTTCTGGCTGTAGCTTTCGACGCTGTCATTTTCTTCCACACCACGGCTGACCCAATTCGGGCCTTTTGCCAGACTCTGTGCCAGTTGCAGTTTGAAGTCGGGAAAACCCCGCGTCCCCATACGATGGCAAAAACGATTCACCGTCGGCTCGCTGACCTGCGCAGCACGTGCCAGTGTAGCAATGCTGGAATGCATCGCCTCCTGCGGTGCGGCAAGGATCTGCTCTGCGACTTTTCGTTCTGATTTGCTCAGCGCCGGTAATTGCGCCTGAATCTGTTCCAGCATATTGATAACCCGATGACCACTCATCACTTTTGCCAATTTCATGCCTGGATGAAAGGGCGCTCTGTTTACAACAATATACCGTGTAAACTGCGGTCGCACGCAGTAGCGGATAAATGTAAATGCGATTTTTTTGTCATACTTTGACGCGCGATGGGTTTTCCCCGACAAATAGCGAAACAGAAAAAAGCGCCAAAAGCGCACGTGACAACACACGTTAGTCGTAAATGGCGTGCACAGTTATCGGATGCAACACCCCCGTTCGGGTTGTCCTGGAACCGGGAAAAAAGTACATTGTGCTGTAAGAAAATTACAATAAGGACCCGGTAAATGAGGACGCTCGACCGGGTATATCCTGCAACGAGGAGAGGAAAATGGCGGTAACACAAACAGCCCAGGCATGCGATCTGGTGATTTTCGGTGCCAAAGGCGATCTTGCGCGCCGGAAACTGTTGCCTTCACTGTATCAGCTGGAGAAAGCCGGTCAGATTCACGATACCACACGCATTATTGGCGTGGGCCGCGCGGAGTGGGACAAAGACGCTTACACCAAAGTGGTACGTGAGGCGCTGGAAACCTTCATGAAAGAGAAGATCGACGAAGCGCTGTGGGACAAACTCAGCAGCCGTCTCGACTTCTGTAACCTCGACGTCAACGACACCTCGCATTTCTCTCGTCTGGGCAAAATGCTCGACCAGAAAAATCGCGTCACGATTAACTACTTCGCGATGCCGCCGAGCACCTTTGGTGCCATCTGTGACGGTCTGGGTGCTGCCAAACTGAACGCCAAACCGGCGCGCGTCGTGATGGAAAAGCCGCTGGGTACCTCGCTGGAAACCTCGCAAGAGATCAACAACAGCGTCGGCAAATACTTCGAAGAGAGCCAGGTGTTCCGTATCGACCACTATCTCGGTAAAGAGACAGTGCTGAACCTGCTGGCTTTACGTTTTGCCAACTCAATTTTCGTTAACAACTGGGACAACCGCACCATTGACCACGTGCAGATCACCGTGGCGGAAGAAGTGGGTATCGAAGGCCGTTGGGGCTACTTCGATAAAGCGGGCCAGATGCGTGACATGATTCAGAACCATCTGTTGCAAATCCTCACCATGATTGCCATGTCACCGCCGTCTGATTTGAGCGCTGATGCGATCCGCGATGAGAAGGTCAAAGTGCTGCGCTCACTGCGCCGTATTGACCAGACCAACGTGCGTGAAAAAACCGTGCGCGGCCAGTACACCGCTGGTTTCGTACAAGGCAAAAAAGTGCCGGGTTACCTGGAAGAAGAGGGTGCCAACAAGCAGAGCGGAACCGAAACCTTTGTTGCCATTCGTGTCGATATCGACAACTGGCGCTGGGCGGGCGTGCCGTTCTACCTGCGCACCGGTAAGCGTTTGCCGACCAAGTGTTCTGAAGTGGTGGTTTACTTCAAGAACCCGGAAATGAACCTGTTCAAAGATTCCTACGCTGAACTGCCGCAGAACAAGCTGACGATTCGTCTGCAACCGGATGAAGGTGTGGACATCGAGATCCTCAACAAAGTGCCGGGTCTGGACCACAAACACAAGCTGCAAACCACCAAGCTCGACCTCAGCTACTCAGAAACCTTCAACCAGTCGCATCTGGCCGATGCTTATGAGCGTCTGCTGCTGGAGACCATGCGTGGCATTCAGGCGCTGTTTGTGCGTCGTGATGAAGTGGAAGCCGCATGGACGTGGGTGGATTCCATCATTGATGCATGGAACGCTGACGCCGATGCGCCGAAACCGTATCAGGCAGGCACCTGGGGACCGGTTGCCTCTGTGGCGATGATCACCCGTGATGGCCGTTCCTGGAACGAGTTCGAGTAACAAAATGATCCGTAGCGGCGCGATTTATCGCGCCTTATGAAGGTCGCACGATAAATCGTGCCGCTACGGAATGGCCTTATTTTACCGGGTCTTGTAATCTTCCAGATGAATATTAAAGGCTTTCAGCTTGCGCCACAGTGAGGTGCGGCTGATCTTTAGCGCCTGAGTAATTTTGATCGCTTTGCCCTGAAACTGCACGGCAGCTTTAATCAGTGCATCACGCTCCATATCGTTGAGGCTGTGTAAACCATTCGATGGCGCGACAGTCGCCAGATCGCGGACGCGTTCAAGCAATGTCAGCGGAATATCCTTCACCCGAATCATCGCGCCATCGCTATAGCTGAAAGCGCGCTCAAGCACGTTACGCAGTTCGCGGTTATTACCCGGCCAGGCGTAGCGCGTCAGCAGTTGCAGCGCATCCTCGGATAACGTCAGGTTCTTGTCGACTTCCCGGCTCATGATCTTCAGATAGCGTTTGACCAGCGGCGGAATATCTTCGCTACGTTCCCGTAAAGGCGGGATATGAATATCAAATGACTGTAATTCATACAATAAATGGCGGCGGAAACGGTTTTCATCGACATACTGGTTAATATCAACACTAGTGGTGGTGATCAGCCGTACATCCAGTGGCACCAGCAGCTGGTTGGCTTTGCTCAGCAACCCGGTTTTTAGCAGTTGCAGCAGCGCGGTCTGAACCTCTGTCGTCAAATATTCCACATTTTCGAGTAACAGCGTTCCCCCTTTCGCCAGTTCAAATTTTGAAATCACATGCTTATCACCATTGACGATGCCACCGAGAAACTCACTGCTCATGGTTTCGCGTGGCATGGCCTGGCAATTGATGGTGATAAAGGGTTTGTCCTGACGTTCGCTGGCGTTATGGATGGCCTGTGCCAGGTAGGATTTGCCGAGACCTTCCTCACCATGCAGCAGTACCGAACCACGGCCTTTCGCCGCCTGTTGAGCCAGGCGCACCACGCGGCGAATGGTGTTGGAAGTCCCGACATAGTCGAGGTCATCAAAAGTCAGCCGTGCACCGATGCCGCTATGGCGATGTACCAGTTCGCGAATGCGATCAATGGGATGCAGCAGGGCGATATAGCGATCCGAGGTATTATTGGGGCCTTTAACGATTTTCAGTGAAATCGCCAGAGAAATGAATGCACCGCCAAATTCGATGGCAGTCTCAAACAGCTCCACCTCGCGATTGTGGGCAATGGCCGTGAGGATGCTTTGCGGTAGCTTGATGATGTCGTGAATGTTCTTGCCGAGAATTTTTTCACTTTTGACCCCAAACAGGTCGCTACCGTTGATATTGAGATACAGGATCGTGCCTTTATTGTCCCACGCCAGCACCCCTTCTTCCACGCCGTCCAGCAACGCATGCACCTCACTAAGGTGTTGATTGGACTCAGCTAAAACCAGATCGGTATTCAGTTTGGCCGTGATCTGCTGCTCAATGGAATGCACCAACGCCAGTCCCAATGCCGGGGCGCTCTCATGCCCGGTGAGCAAAATCACTCCGACGGCCCCCATTAGCGTGCTGTCGCTGTCGAACACCGGTGCCGCGCAGATCTCAAACGGGTGCAGATGTCGGTTGAAATGTTCATAGCCTTTAATACTGAGGGTTTCATGCAACAGCAGCGCACTGGAGATAGCGTTATTACCCATCATACCTTCACGCCAGTAAATACTTTCCCGAATACCGAGCGGTGTCAGCCGGATCGCCATCGACGGCGTGGCGTAAAACTTCAGCGTGCAGCCCGTTTCGTCGGTGACAAAGATGGCGCAATCCGGTGCATCCAGATATTCAAAGATGTCCTCAATGATGGGGGAGGAGATATTCAGCATCTCAGATTGGTTACGGCACAGTGACTCGAAGGTAATGCCTTTCGCATAGAGTTGCTGTGGCCAGTGATCATGACGCAGCAGACGCCGACAGCGTAGCCAGGACTCCTTTAACCAGGGTTTGATGTCCGGGCGGTCGAGGCTGGTGAGGTTATTATATAGCTCCGGGTCCTTGGCGATGAACGCCCGCCATATTGCTTTCATATTAAGACGCATGCATTGCCTTCCTGGGGAAAAGGGGCCAGCGATTAATCAAGCCTGTCTGGAAATGTGCCGAACATCGCTGTAAAGCATAGCGCGATGTGTCGCGTATTTTTATTCTTACCGCTAAATCAGCGTGCCAATTTGTGACAACGATCTGGAAATGGTTTTACCGATGATTAAGTCATTTTGTTTTAACTTAACTTGATGTTTTTTATCTATTTTTATATTTATTAAAGGTGGTGGTGTGAAACTCCTCACATCTTTGAATACAGTATGATCGCGGTCAAATATCGCTGAATTCATCCGCGATATTGTTTCTTTTTGCAACGTTAACGGAAAAAATAACGTTTCTGAAATGAACAAAAAAATATTTTTTACAGCTGTTTTCTCCCTTTCTATTCTCAAGCTGTTCTTGCATAAGACGACCAGCTCGATCACCAGTTAATAAAAGGAAAGGAAGATGAACATCTTTTTATCAGAAATGGTCGGCACCATGCTGTTGATTCTGCTTGGCGACGGTGTGGTGGCCAACGTGGTATTAAAACAAACCAAAGGAGGAAGTAGCGGCTGGATTGTCATTACCGCAGGGTGGGGTTTTGCGGTGACGGTCGCGGTTTATGCTGTCGGCTGGATCAGCGGTGCGCATCTCAATCCGGCAGTGACGTTAGCGGTATGGCTCCAGGGCGGCATCCCGGGAGGGATGGTGCTGGTTTACATGCTCGGCCAGCTGGTTGGCGCGTTTCTCGGTGCCATCCTGGTCTGGCTAACCTACAAGCGCCATTACGATGTTTCCGATGATGCTGGACTTATTCTTGCCACTTTTTGTACCGGTCCTGCGATTCGCGACTATAAATGGAACCTGGTCACTGAAATTATCGGTACGGCAATGTTGGTATTCGGGGTGCTGGCGATTTTCAACTCGCACAACGGGATTGCCGGTGGTTTTGGGCCATATGCGGTTGGTGTGCTGGTGTGGAGCATCGGTTTGTCACTCGGTGGCCCTACCGGTTATGCGATCAACCCGGCGCGTGATCTTGGTCCGCGTATTGCGCATGCGTTGTTGCCAATTAAAAACAAAGGCGACTCCGACTGGGGTTATGCCTGGGTGCCTATCGTCGGCCCATTAATTGGCGGTGCGGTCGGCTCTCTATTATACAAATTCTTATTACCTCTCTTATCTACTCCATAACAGTCGCCCCCCGGGCCGCCGCGGCCCGGGGGGCATGACGAGGAAAGATTGATGAAAAAGTTAATCAACAAGGTTGATGATGTTGTCAGGGAACAACTTGAAGGCTTTGCCCTGGCGCATCCGGAATTAACGGTCAATATCGAACCTTTCTATGTCTGTCGTCGCACCGATAAACCGAAAGTCGCCCTGATTTCTGGCGGTGGCTCCGGGCATGAACCGATGCATGGCGGCTTTGTCGGTTTTGGCATGCTGGATGGTGCCTGTCCCGGGCACATCTTTACCTCGCCAACACCCGATCAGATGTATGAATGCGCGCAAAAGGTCAACAGCGACAACGGAATCCTGCTGCTGATTAAAAATTACACCGGCGATATTCTCAACTTTGAAACCGCCGCAGAGTTGTTGCATGGCGAAGGCATTCCGGTGCAGGTCGCGGTGATTGACGATGATGTGGCGGTAAAAGACAGCCTGTATACCGCCGGACGCCGTGGTGTTGCCACCACCGTCTTGGCAGAAAAAATCCTCGGAGCGGCGGCGGAAGAAGGTTATAGCCTGGATGAATGCGTGCAGCTGGCAACGCGCATCGGCAACCGTGGGCGCTCAATCGGCGTGGCCTTGTCGGCTTGTACCGTCCCGGCGGCGGGGCGGGTCAGTTTTGATTTAGCCGACGATGAGATCGAGTTTGGTATTGGTATCCACGGCGAACCCGGCATTCGTCGCGAGAAGTACAGCGACTGCGATACGTTGGTCACGGAGATGCTGAACGAAATTCTCGATAATACCCCCTACAGTCGGGTATTGCGGCAGTGGGATGGCGAGAAAGGTGAATGGGTGGAAAACAGTCAGACCACCGAACCGCTGAATGAGCAGGACAGCGTGATTGTGCTGGTCAATGGCCTGGGTGGCACGCCGTTATCGGAATTGTATGCGGTGTATCGTAAGACGGCTGAAATTCTGACTGCGCACAACATCCACATTGCGCGCAACCTGGTCGGTACGTTCTGTAGTTCGATTGACATGCAGGGGGTTTCGATCACGCTGTTAAAAGTTGATGAAGAGATGCTGACATTGTGGGATTTCCCGGTCAGCACCCCAGCGCTACGCTGGAAAATGTAACGCAGTGTCGCGGCCCGCGAGTGACGGCGGGCCGCACTGGCACTGGATGATATCACTCCTCGGGGGATCAAATGGTCGTAAGCAAAAAACAGGTGATTGATTGGCTGGATGCCTCAGCAACGGTTTTTGAACAGCAGCAAGAGTTTCTGACCAATCTGGACCGCGAGATTGGCGATGCCGATCACGGCCTGAACATGAATCGCGGCTTCAAAAAGGTGAGAGAGAAATTGCCGACGCTGGAAGATAAGGACATTGGCACCATTTTGAAAAATACCGGGATGGTGTTGTTGTCGAGCATTGGTGGTGCCAGCGGGCCGCTGTACGGAACCTTTTTCCTGAAAGCCGCCGAATGTGTGATGGCGAAAGAAGAATTAACGGTGACGGATTTATACAACCTGTACCGTGAAGGAACGGACCGCATCAGCGCACGCGGTATGGCGCATCCCGGTGATAAAACCATGGTGGATACGTTGTCTGCCATCGTGACCGCGCTGCAAAACCACCAGGAAGCCCCGTTGAACACGGCACTGAACGCGGCTTTGCAGGCGGCGGAAGCTGCGACCAAAAGCACTATCCCGATGCGGGCCGCAAAAGGGCGTGCCAGTTATTTGGGGGAACGATCGATCGGACACCAGGACCCCGGTGCCACCTCCAGCTATCTGCTGTTTAAAACACTTTGTGAGGTGGTGGGTTAACAACTGCGGTCCTCAATAAGGTTGTCAAAATATGGTCAATATTGTGGTGGTTTCTCATAGCAGGAAGCTTGCTGAAGGCGTCATTGAACTGGCGTCACAAATGACTCAGGGAAACGTGAAGTTTGCGCTGGCGGCGGGCATTGATGACCCCGATAACCCAATAGGAACAGATCCTGTTGCGGTTATGGCGGCGATAGAGGACGTGCTGGATGACGATGTGCTGGTGATGGTCGATATGGGCAGCGCGATTCTCAGCACGGATATGGCGAAAGAGTTGCTTGGCGAGGAAAAAATGGCGCGGGTGCAGATCTGCGCCGCGCCGCTGGTGGAAGGGACCGTTGCGGCGGCGGTCGCGGCGGCATCCGGCCAGACTATCGGTCAGGTTATGGCTGAGGCCCATCAGGCGCTGGCCGCGAAATATGCCCAACTGGGGCAGAGCGCATGGCTGTCCGCACCGCAGGAAGCGGCGTCGCCGACCGCGACCGATCAAGACAGCAAAAGCTTCTCCTGGACGATAACCAACCCGACCGGCATTCATGCGCGTCCAGCGTCGGCGATTGTCCGTTGCCTGAATCAATTTGATGCGGAGGTTGACATCGTCAACGGTGACCGGGTGATGAATGCCAGGAGCATGAACAATGTGGTGCGGCTCGGCATCAAATGCGGTGATGTCATTACGTTGCTGGCGCGTGGTCCACAGGCGCAGCAGGCGATCGACGCCTTTGCCGCGTTGGCGGCAACGCAATTCGGCGACAGCGACAAGGCGCAAAGTCAGCCGGCAAAAAATAAACCCGCAGCACTGGAGGTAACGCTATGTCGCATCAATCGTGGCCTGCCGCAGCTATCACCACGCGCGGTTGAGGCGAACGAGGCTGAAATTGCCCGGCTCAACCACGCCATTTCGCTGGCGAAACAGGAACTGGATGGCGTGATAGCTGCCACGGAACAGCAACTGTCGGCGCATGAGGCGGCGATTTTCTCCGCGCACCAGATGATGCTGGAAGATACCGAATTGTATGACACCACGCTTGAACGGCTGGCACAGCAACCCGCGCCGATTGAGCAACTGTGGCTCGACGTCATTAGCCAGATGGCGGATGAATACCGCGCCATAGAAGATGCGTATTTACGCGAAAGATATATTGATGTTTACGATGTCGGTATCCGGGTGTTGCGCTTGCTGCTCGGTCATCCGCTGTTCACGCCACCGCAACTGCATGCGCCTGGACTGATTATCGCCAATTACCTGTTACCCTCAGAAGTGATGACGCTGGACGTTAATGCCACCGGGGGGATCTGTTTTACCGCCATCGACAGCCAATCCCATGCGGCGATCTTAGCTGTCGCGCGGGGGATCGCGGTGTATATCGACAGCAACGGACGGCGTAGCCAGGCATGGCAGGATGGCGCTCTGGTGCGTCTGGCGACAGATTCCGGTGAGATCATGGCGATTACGTCGTGAGAGCGATTCATGTTGTGCCTTTTCATCATCCTAAATTGAACCATGGTTTCAAAAACCTGGTGCCGCCGATGGACGTGAGTCACGCCGATCTTGTATGGTAATGCTCAGGAACATCCCGCAGGTCTGAATGGCCTGACTGAAAACCCTTAGGAAACGTGATGAAAAACTGGAAAACAAGTGCAGAACAGATCCTGACCACCGGACCGGTTGTACCGGTCATTGTGGTAAACAAACTGGAACACGCCGTGCCGATGGCCAAAGCGCTGGTGGCGGGCGGTGTGCGCGTGCTGGAAGTCACCCTGCGCACGCCGGTGGCGATGGATGCGCTGCGCGCCATGATCAAAGAAGTGCCGGAAGCGATTGTTGGGGCAGGTACCGTCATCAATCCACAGCAACTGAAAGAAGTCACCGACGCCGGTGCGCAGTTTGTGATCAGCCCGGGCATCACTGAACCGCTGCTGAAAGCGGCGGTGGAAGGTCCGGTGCCGTTGATTCCTGGCATCAGCACCGTGTCCGAACTGATGACCGGTATGGACTACGGTCTGCGCGAGTTTAAATTCTTCCCGGCGGAAGCCAACGGCGGCGTCAAAGCGTTGCAGGCGATTGGTGGACCCTTCCCACAGGTACGCTTCTGCCCGACGGGGGGGATCTCTCCGGCGAACTATCGTGACTATCTGGCGCTGAAAAGCGTGCTGTGTATCGGCGGTTCCTGGCTGGTGCCAAACGATGCGCTGGAAGCGGGAGACTGGGAGCGTATTACCCATCTGGCGCGCGAAGCCGTCGCGGGCGCGAAATAAGTAAATAAGTGAAGCGCGGTGAGCCAGGTGCTCACCGCATCAGGGATTAACCTTCGACTTTTACCGCAGCAGCGGCTTTGATAGCGCGGGCAATGGCATCGTCGGTGTTGTCACCGGTGGCGAGTGCGACGCCGAGACGGCGTTGACCGGCAATTTCTGGTTTACCGAACAGGCGTAACTGCAATCCTGCCCCCAGTGCAGCTTCAACATTCACGAAGCGGACATTGGTGCTCTCCAGTTGCGGCAGAATCACTGCCGAGGCCGCAGCACCGTACTGACGGATACCGCCAATCGGCAAGCCGAGGAAAGCGCGTACATGCAGCGCGAACTCAGACAGATCCTGAGAAATCAACGTTACCATGCCGGTATCATGCGGGCGCGGTGACACTTCGCTAAAGATGACCTCGTCACCACACACGAACAATTCCACGCCGAACAGGCCATAACCGCCCAGTGCGGTGACCACTTTTTCAGCGATTTCCTGCGCCCGTTGCAGAGCCAGTTCGCTCATCTGCTGCGGCTGCCAGGATTCGCGGTAATCGCCATCTTCCTGACGGTGACCGATTGGCGCGCAGAAATGAATGCCATCCACCGCGCTGATGGTCAGCAGCGTGATTTCGAAATCAAACTTCACCACCCCTTCCACAATCACACGTCCGGCACCGGCACGGCCGCCTTGTTGCGCGTAATCCCAGGCCTTATCGAGCTGGCTGGCGTCACGGATAAAGCTCTGGCCTTTACCGGATGAACTCATCACCGGTTTGACGATGCAGGGGAAACCAATGGCAGTGGCCGCCGCAACAAAGTTTTCTTTGCTGTCGGCAAATTGGTAAGTGGAGGTTGGCAACGCCAGTTCTTCGGCAGCCAGACGACGGATACCTTCGCGGTTCATGGTCAGGCGTGCGGCACGGGCAGTCGGCACCACCTTTTGTCCCTGCTGCTCCAGTTCAAGCAGTTTTTCTGTGGCGATAGCTTCAATTTCTGGCACCACGAAATCGGGTTTTTCCAGCGCAATCAGGGCGGCCAACGCGTCACCATCCAGCATGTTAATCACATGGCTGCGGTGGGCAACATGCATAGCAGGCGCATCGGCGTAGCGATCCACCGCGATCACTTCCACACCCAGACGCTGGCACTCCAGTGCCACTTCTTTACCCAGCTCGCCTGAACCTAACAGCATGACACGCGTTGCGGCAGGACGCAGCGCGGTTCCGAGAGTCGTCATAATTTCACCTTAGCAGTCAAAATGCGCGCGCAGTATATACGAAAACGTTTGCGTTCTCATCTTTTCCACATCACAAGGTTTGCCTTACTTTGCGCCGTTCTGACGTTTCCTGACATCCACTGCGGCAGCATGTGAAACCCGGATCTTAAACAGGAGTTAAACGATGAATAACTGGCTGCAGCAAATTCAATCGGTACTGAAGAAGCAGGGAAGCGGCGGTAAAGGGAGCGGATTAAGCGACATGCTGGCCCCCGGCGCGTTAGGTGGACTGGCTGGCCTGTTGATTGCCAGCAAATCTTCACGCAAGCTGCTGACCAAATACGGCGGCAAAGCGCTGATTATCGGCGGCGGGGCAGCAGCGGGCGCAGTGCTGTGGAATAAATATAAGCAACGGGTACGCGAAAGCCATCAGGATGAGCCAGGTTTTGGTCAGGTGCAAACGCCGCTTGATCAGCGAGCTGAGCGCCTGGTCACCGCCCTGGTGTTCGCCGCCAAGAGTGATGGCCATATTGATGATCGCGAACGTGCCGCGATTGAACAGCAGATTCATCAGGCGGGCTATGGTGCGCAGGCGGAAGCCTTGATCCAACAGGCGATGAACCGCCCGCTTGATCCACACTGGCTGGCGGCCGATGTGAAAAATGAAGAAGAGGCACTGGAACTCTATTTCCTCAGTTGCGCGGCCATTGACGTCGACCACTTTATGGAGCGCAGTTATCTGGCGGCGCTGGGCGATGCCTTAAAGATCCCGCAAGATGTGCGTGACGAAATGCAAAACGATCTCGCGGCTGAAAAAGCTGCCTTACCCGCCAGTTAATCCCCGCACAGGCCACCTGTGTGGCCTTGTTTTACATTTTCCTGGTACTCAATGGCTTGGCATCCAGCGCGATCGGTGCCACGCTTGCAGGATGTTGTCTCTTCAGGGAAATAAACCGTTATGAATCAGCCTCAGGCAAAAAAAATCCCTCACCCAATGACCCTGCACGGGGAAACACGCACCGACAATTATTTCTGGCTCCGTGATGACGATCGGGAAAATCCCGACGTGCTCGATTATCTGCATGCCGAAAATGACTATGGCAAAGCGATGATGGCCAGTCAGGCACCGCTACAGGATCGGGTGTTGAAAGAGATTATCGACCGCATTCCGCAACAGGATCATTCGGTACCCTACGTGAAAAATGGCTACCGCTACCAAAGCCGCTATGAACGCGGCAATGAGTATCCGGCCTATTACCGTCAGCCGCAGGACGCCGCTGTCGCTGCCGAGTGGCAATTGCTGCTTGATGGCAATCAGCGCGCCTCGCACAGCGATTTCTACACTATGGGCGCGCTGGCGATCAGCCCGGATAACCAGGTGATGGCGCTGGCAGAGGATTTCCTTTCCCGCCGCCAGTATGGCATCCGTTTTCGCAACCTGGTCAGCGGTAGCTGGTATCCCGAGGTGCTGAGTGATGCGTCGTCCAGCCTCGCCTGGGCCAATGATTCGCGCACCGTCTATTACGTGCGGAAGCATCCCAAGACCTTGCTGGCTTACCAGGTATGGCGTCACGAATTGGGGCATCCGCAATCTGACGATCAACTGGTGTACGAAGAGCAGGACGATACTTTCCATCTTAGCGTGCACAAGACTACCTCTGAGCACTTCATCCTGATTGCGCTGTTTAGTACCACCACCAGCGAAATTCAGCTGATTGATGCGGAGTATCCGGACGCCCAGCCGCAGGTATTTTGTCCGCGTCGCCGCGACCACGAATACACCGTCGACCATTATAATCATCAGTTCTATATTCGTTCGAACCGCGAGGGTAAGAATTTCGGCTTATACCGCAGCGCCTGGCTGGCAGAACACCGCTGGCAAACGCTGATTCCGGCCCGCGATCAGGTGGTACTGGAAGATTTCCAGCTGTTCAAACATTGGCTGGTGGTGGAAGAACGGTCGCGAGGGGTGACCAGTCTGCGCCAGATCCATTGGGAAAGCGGCGAGAGCACCGGTATTGCGTTTGACGATCCCACTTATGTGACCTGGCTGGCCTATAATCCCACGCCGGACAGCGATACGCTGCGCTACGGCTATTCGTCCATGACCACGCCGACCACGTTATTTGAACTCAATATGGAAAGCGGGGAACGCCGCGTACTCAAACAGACACCAGTGCCGGGTTTCAATCCGGATGATTACAAAAGCGAACATCACTGGATCACCGTGCGTGACGGCACTGAGGTTCCGGTTTCGCTGGTCTACCATCGTCAGCACTTCCAGGCGGGCAACAACCCGATGCTGGTATATGGCTATGGTGCCTACGGCAGCAGCATGGATGCCAGTTTTGGTACCAGCCGTATCAGCCTGCTGGAGCGTGGCTTTGTCTATGCCATTATCCATGTGCGCGGTGGTGGCGAGCTGGGACAGCAGTGGTATGACGACGGTCGGCTGCATAACAAGATGAACACCTTCACCGACTTTATTGATGTCACCGAAGCGCTGGTGGCAAAAGGGTTTGGTCATCCGCAACGCTTGTATGCAATGGGTGGCAGCGCCGGGGGATTACTGATGGGGGCGGTAATCAATATGGCACCGCAGCTCTATCACGGCGTGGTGGCGCAGGTGCCGTTTGTGGATGTCGTGACCACCATGCTCGACCCCTCCATTCCATTGACCACCGGTGAATACGATGAGTGGGGCAATCCGGAGCAGGAAGCGTATTACCAGACCATCCGCCAGTACAGCCCGTATGACAACGTAACCGCGCAGGACTATCCACATTTGCTGGTGACCACCGGTCTGCACGATTCGCAGGTGCAGTACTGGGAACCGGCCAAATGGGTGGCAAAATTGCGCGAGCTAAAGACCAACGATACGCTGCTACTGCTGTGCACCGATATGGATTCGGGCCACGGTGGCAAATCGGGACGCTTCAAATCCTATGAAGGGGTGGCGCAGGAATTTACCTTCCTGATTGGCCTGGCGCAGGGCGTGCTGCCAGACCGTCACGACTACTGATCACTCTTCACGTACTTGCGCAGCGCCTGCCGCAGTGGTGGGCGCAGATCGCGCACATTTTCCAACACCCAACGCAGATAACCGGGATCTTTGCGCGCAATGCTGCCGATACTTTGCCCGCGATATTTGCCGAACGGGAACACATCATCAGCCACTGGCGCTGGCTGGCAGCGACTGACCATCTGCTCGGCATTCCAGCCCGATTTTTCCATGATACGAATCAGCAGGGCAGCGGTGACGTAGCAATCGTAGAGCGCACGGTGTGCATGCAAATCGGCGGGCGGTGTGACGTCCAATTTCAGGCTATGCCGCAGCGCCTGGTTGCCGTATTTCTGACCAGGCCACAGCTGACGCGCCAGCGTCATGGTACAAATCCATTGCCCGGGCATTTCCGGCAACATACGGCGATCAAAACTGGCGTTGTGCGCGACATAGTGCGGGCTGCCGTGGTAACGACCAATCGCCTGTTCAATGGTGGGTTTGTCGGCGACCATGGCTTCAGTAATACGATGGACCGCCATCGCCTGGTGGCTAATCGGTCGATCCGGGCAGATCAAATCGCTCATTGGATTGAGAATCTGACCGTCGATCACATCCACCGAAGCCACTTCAACCACGCCACCTTGCAAACCGCAGGTTTCGGTATCGATCACGCGTAACATAGATTATTTCTGCTTCGGTTCATAAGGCAGACGAGAAAGGCTGAGTGATTTCTGACGATATTGCATCAACCGCTGACGAAACCAGTCGCGCAGCGCTTCTGGCTGCTCTCGCTCCACCAAATCCGCCACCACCGGCATATTGTAGCGCTCTTTAAACGCCACACCGGCTGCTGCCAGATCGACATTCACTTTGTCTTTCTCTTCCTGCGACAGCAGGGCAAGGTTTTCACTCATGCTTTTCTCCTGATAAACAGGGGCAAAAGTAATGTTTTCCCCGTTCAGGATCAAGGGAAAAGGGATCGCATTGCAGGTATCGACACCTGCGGATCAGCAGCGTATCCTGCTGCCACGCTTGCGGCGGCTTGCCGTAATAAAGAGGATGATCTGATGAAGAAGACTACATTCAGCCGCGTGGCGGCATTGTTGCTGGCGTCATCTGCGCTGGCCTTCAGTCAGTTTGCGCTGGCACATGCTCACCTTAAAACGCCAGTTCCGGCCGATAAAGCGACGGTTGATACATCACCCAAGTCGTTAACGCTGACGTTTACCGAAGATGTGGAACCCGCGTTTAGCGGCGTTGAAATTCGTGATGCGCAGAATCAGACCGTACCGGTGGGGAAAGTGCAGGTGAACGATAAGCAGCATGCGCAGCTGATCGTGCCGATTAACCAGCCGCTGCCAGCAGGCAGTTACAAAGTGAACTGGCATGTGCTCTCGGTGGACGGTCATAAAACCAAAGGCAGTTACCAATTTAGCGTGAAGTAATGAGCCTGAGTACCCTGTGGGTGTGCCTGCGGGCGTGCCACTTTTTGTCTGTGCTACTGCTGACTGGCAGTGCGTTTTATACCGCACTGTTGGCACCGGCGCGTTTTCGTCCGGTACTGGCTGTTCGTCTACGAACCGTGCTGACACTGAGTGCGCTGGGGAGTTTACTGGCGGCAATATTGATGCTGGCGACCCAGACGGGCCTGATGAGCGGGGACTGGCACAATGTGTATGATGGTGACACCTGGCAGGCGGTACTGACTACGCGTTTTGGTCAGGTGTGGCGTTGGGAAATCCTGTTTGCGTTACTGAGCGTGCTGGCGTTATTGCTGCGGGGCAGACTGTGTCAGCAGATGTTGTTGCTCAGTGGATTGCTACAACTGATCGCGCTGGCCGGAGTGGGGCATGCCGCCATGCGTGATGGCTGGCTGGGGGCCTTACAGCAGGCGAACCACGCATTGCATCTGATCGCTGCGGCGTTCTGGAGTGGCGGGTTGCTGCCCCTGCTGTTACTGATGCGTGATGCACGCAACATCGC
Source organism: Pantoea sp. At-9b (assembly GCF_000175935.2). NCBI lineage: Bacteria > Pseudomonadati > Pseudomonadota > Gammaproteobacteria > Enterobacterales > Erwiniaceae > Pantoea > Pantoea sp. At-9b. Next base: position 2,488,363 of record NC_014837.1, on the reverse strand, counting down.
GCACCGAACGGATGCGATCCGCAGCATGATGCGCTTCTCGCGCTATGGGCATTTAGCGGTGGCGTTAGCGCTAGTGACCGGCATGTTCAATAGCCTGTTGATTGCCGGTGACCCGCTGCAATGGCAGCCGACATGGTGGAGCACGCTGCTGATTACCAAGGTGATGCTGGTGATGTTAATGGTCACGATTGCGGTGATTAACCGCTACTGGCTGGTGCCGCGTTTTCGTCTGGCTGGCAGTGATGCATCATCAATATTTATTCGCCTGACGCAGCTTGAGCTGCTGCTGGCGATCGTTGTAATTGGGTTGGTTAGTGTGTTTGCTACGCTGGCACCAACCTGAATCATCTATACCGATTGAATGTATGAGGTCGACATTTTGCTGAAGAAACTGATTCCAGCTTGTGTGCTGATGGCACTTTGCAGCCAGGCGATGGCAGCGCAGATTATCACCATCAGCCGTTTTGAGATTGGTAAAGACAAGTGGCCGTTTACGCGGGAAGAAGTGATGCTGAGCTGTGAGAAGGGCGATGCGCTGTTCGCCATCAACCCCAGCACCTTGTTGCGTTACCCGTTGAATGACCAAGCGGAAGCAAACCTGAAATCGGGTCGGGGCACCACCGAATCGATCAGCACGATTCAGGCTGACGATAAAGCCCATCCGGGACAGAAAATGAGTCTGGAGCCAATTATCGCCCGCGCCCAGGCGCTTTGCGACAAGTAAAATCCTGCTGCACGGCGCGGCAGAGCCTGCTGCGCCTCATCCCTTTGCCTATTCTGCCGTCGCGATCACAGAGTCGACAGCTTTCCTTACCCCCGGCGACAGTTGGCTGGAAAATAATCACCCGTGGTCTACCTTTAAAAGGCAAGGCGACCTCGCCTGCATTAATGCCAACTTTTAGCGCACGGCTCTCAAAGAGCCATTTCCCTGGACCGGATACAGGAATCGTATTCGGTCTTTTTTTGTCTATATGATTTATAACTAATTTTGAGTGAATTCCTCTCATTTCCCTTTTCATGGAAGATTGGCGGGTTTTCCTCGAACTAAATCCCGCTTAAATCGCGAGCTTCAGCAAATTCCCCGGTCATTGCATCCGGCATAACCGGACCCGCTGAGCACCCACCAAACTTGACGAATGAATAAATAAGGTTGTCAGAAGGATTACTGATTCGGCACTGTTCTATGACTTCATTCAGATCCAGCCCGATGGCCTCCAGCCGCAACGACACGGGCAGCACAATTTTGTGGCTGATCTTGCTCTGCGTGATAAATAACCTTCCGTCTGCAATGTCACTGAACTTCATCCCGGTGGTATCTAAACGCCGCTGTCCGGTAAGCAACTTGATATTCATCGCATCTTCTGATCGTAAAACTGGACATCAAAAGGCGTTTGCTCAGGCGGTGCTTAATAAAGTGAAGGCATGGTTCAATAATAAATAGTACATAAATTTATCGCGAGCTATTTACTCTTTCGATTTACAGAAATATAACTCCCAAGAGTTGAAGTTACGCCTTGTTGTTTAGCGCGTTAACTTAAAGAGTAAACAAGTCCCATCGCTCTGTGAGAGTCAAAGCGCGCCGCAACAGATTTCGACTGCTGCCCATCAAAAACAGCGACAAATATCTAATTTAATCAACCTGATTCAGAGGCAAAACGGCTGCATGGTCAGAGGTTCGATTCTTTTTTCAGGACCATAACAGAGCCGCAGCCTTAATTGGCAATCCAGATGTGATCTATGGTTGTTCTCTGTGGCCTGCTATTCTCAAAATCAGGAAGTTTTGCGATTACATTTCAAGACTGGCAGCAAACATTGCAAGAGCCTTGGTCACAATAGCTGACTGTGGTTCCCCTGTTTGCGCTGAGAGCGATTCAAGCAAGGTGATAGTGTCAGTATGCAGCTTGATACCTTTCACTTTCATGCCTCGCTTTTCATCGCTCTTTTTCTGCCGGTCGACAGTTGACTGTGTCATGTTCAATCCTCAATTTTTGAGTAAGGGGTTGTCGGGGATTTCTCCCCCTCGCCTAACGGGGCTTAGTAAGCTGGCTAGCTAATAACAGAGAAAATAATCAGGATGATGATTAATTTCGTCATACCCCTTTCTCTGTTGGCCTCGGTTTCTTTCGAGGTCTACCGTTTCAGTATCTTGCTGATGCAATTAATCGCAAGTTAAGCCACATCATCGTGTAACATTATTTCACTGAAAACTGAATAATATCAAATTCCTAATTGGTTCCCGTCTGATGCAAGAGCCTCTGCGTGTCTTGAAGTCTCTTCGTATATCCGAGTAAACAAAAATGTTGATAACGTAAGCATTAATGCTTACTGTAATCACAAGCTCAACAGAATTGAGGAGTGGTGAAGCAAAGCGAGTTCAGGCAGTGGCTTGAATCTCAGGAAGTTGAGGTTTCAAACGGTGCTGCCCATCTGAGATAAAAGAACCACTGCGAAAGGCGATACTCTAGTAGATTGGCCTGAAATCACAAACTGATCCTGCAGGGTTGGTACTCGCGGATATTCATCAAAACGATATGCGATATCCTATAAATCTTGAACCGTGCGAAGGCGGGTTTTTCGTTTCGTTCCCGGATATCCCGGAGGCTTTGACACAGGGGGATACCCGTGAAGAGGCATTAGGAATGGGGATTGATGCGCTAGTGACAGCCTTCGAGTTTTATTTTGAAGAGGGCAGAAAAATCCCGGAGCCAGGAGTGATAACCGGCGATTTCGTGGAAGTGCCAGCCAGTGTGATGGCAAAGGTGCTTATGCTCAGCGCGTTCGTTGATTCCGGCTTAACTCAGGTTGAGCTGGCTAAACGCATAGGCGTTACAAAACAGGAAGTGACACGGATATTCAATCTGCAACACGTCACCAAAATCGACACAATACAGAAAGCGCTGGCGGCGTTGGGTAAGCGGTTGGAATTATTAGCATCATAAAATACTAATATGGTGCTTATTTGCAAAAGCCAACTTTGGTGGGCTTTTTTATTTAATCTCTGCACCAATCTCCTGCATCTTATGAAGCACCTTGCTCAACTCATCTTCTGACAAAGTCAGTTGAGCAGCCAGAAAGAACAGAATGTGCGGAGACATCTCGCGGGGTGTTTCACCACCAGTGTATTTGCGCCATTGGCTGTTACTTGCAACCCCGACTAAGTCAGCCATCTGGTTACCGGTGTAGCCCAAATCATCTTTAAGGTGGATCAGGTCATCTGTCGTTGGTGGGGAATATTGTTTAATCAGTCTCATCAGCGCACCTGTCAAAAAACTCTGCCGGGATTTAGGTTGTTACACTACGTGACGAATAATAGCCCCTTTGGTGCTACGTATCAATTGATGGATGTGCGAATTTTTGCCGGTTAGGCTCAGCAGGTTGATTGCGAGGTCTGTAACCAAATCCAATAGTAAAATATCACGACATCACAGCGTGGTTATCCATCCGGTGGCTGGATACCGCACCAGTCCGTCAGCATCATGAAATGATGTCCAAATCTCAAAATCACAGGGTACTGTGCAATCTTCACAAAAATCCTGCTTAAATAATCAGGCGGATATCCGCTGATAGCAGGGGGTAGATATGAGTGATAACAGACCTGTACCGTGGCCGTGGTATACGTCCATAAGTAGAATTCTTAATAGTAATGATCCTACCATCACAGTTTGGCCTGTTTCAGTATCAACAATAGGGCAGCTTGCAAGGGAGCTCCTTGGAAGAGAGTGTCAGATTTATAGAAAGGGTGATGAGCTAATAAAAGATATCGTCGAAGGACGAGTCACTATATGCCTAGATGAATCCGGCAAGCTAATTGATATCTTTGTAGAAGTACAGCTTCCTGAGAAGTAGAACTCAGCCGTTGGGCGAAAATCAGCAAACAAAATCGACCTATCCGGGAAAGTTTTTTAATGACAACCTTCCTTAGGATAAAGATGAAGAGTAAAGGCGGCATTTCTCACCGATGAGCGCCGTCTGTGATGCGTCAGGCGTCGGCAGCGTGCTGCAACCGCCACCAACCGCTATTTGTATGATTTGCAGCTTCGTCCCGAGCGCTGCAACGTTTGCCAGCCCGGCCGCGCCGCCGGTACTGATGTTTCAAGGGTATAGGAATAAACAGTCAGCAGGTCGCTGCAGTAGCTGGCAGCGGCAACCTCAAGCGATGATGAACCGGTGGGAACCAGGCGATCACTCATCCGATCCCCCCACGGTCAGTACATAGCCGGTGCAGTACGCCGCCTGCGTTTTATCCAGCACCACATCGGCAACCGGCTTAATCAGGTTGACGCGCTGCACGCCTTCAACGTGCATGGCGGCATACAGGGCTGAGAGGCGGATATCCCGCCCGAGGCGCTTCTGCGCGGTGATATAGGCAACGAGTTTTGCCTCTGAGGCGGCGCGGATGGGTTCGGCCTCCGGCCCCGGATAGAGATACAGCCCGGCCTAAATCTCATAATTCACGATGTCGGCCGACTGCACGCTGACGCGGTCGGCCACCGGCCGCACGTCTTCATCGTTCAGCGCGGCATCCACCACGACCAGCAGATCATCATCTGCCACGCCGTTACCCTCGCGGGCAAGGATGGTGACGGTGACAACCGCAGGTGACGGGCTGATAGCTGACGCATCTGCCACCCGGCCGTCGGCGCTTTTTGCGTGATACTTATAGGCACCGGTCGGCCCGGCGACACTCAGCCCCTCGAAGGCGGCCGCGATACGGGCGCGGAAATCATCGCTGCCCTCCATCTCTGCCGCCGTGGGCGGAATGGTGGTGTCGTCGGCTGGGGTGATGGTCAGGCGGATGACGCCGTTGTTTGCGCCGAGCTGGTCAAGGTCGGCATCCAGTGCGTAAGCAACCATAACCGCCTGCGCCGCTTCATTGATGCGCTGGCGCAGGATCAGCTCACGGTAAGCGTTTTCCTCCAGAATCTTAACGATGGGATCAGACTCCAGCGCAAGCGTGGCGGCGATAGCGGCCTGCTGTTCTTCCGGGAAGAGCGAAATCAGCGTGGCTTTGCGTTCGGCCAGCAGGGTTTCATAGTCCAGCGTTTCCACCACGTCGGGCGCGGGCAGCTGGCTCAGGTCGATAGTTGCCATGTTCTCAGCTCACAGGGACGGTTAAGGAAAAGGTCTGTGCGGTGTCGGTACGGTTGCCGGTCAGCTCGACCACCATGCCGCCGTTAAAATCGGATTCGTAGCTGATGCCGGTCAGCTTTACGCGCGGCTCCCACTGGATGATCGCCACATAGCAGGCCGACATAATCTGGAGGCGCAACGCAGCATTCTGTGGCTGGTCGATTAGCGCTGACAGCAGTGAGCCATACTTGCGACGCATCACCCTGGAGCCAATCGGCGTCACCAGAATGTCGCGAATGGACTGCTGGATATGTTCGAGGCCGGTCAGGGCTTTGCCGGTTTCGCGGTTCATGCCGATGTATTTTTCGGTTGTCACTCGGTGCCCTCCGTCATAGAGGTGCTGCGCTGGACGCTGCCATGTTTATGGGCATGTACGATTACACCGTCAGAGCTGAAGCTGCTGCCGCTGTGTTTGATAGCGCCCTCCATCGTGCCGCCCTGCGTCACTTTCAGCGTGGCGGTTTTGAGCAGGGTGGTGCATTCCACCTCTGGCACATCCAGCAGAATTTTGACGGCGGCTTTGATGGTGGCGGTCTGAGTACCGCTTGCCGTCAGCGCGCCGGTTTCCGGTTCGTACTTAATCACCGCGCCGTCGGGAAAGGACCAGTGCACCGCATCCGCAGAGGCTGACGGGGCCGGGTTGTCATCGGAGAAAATGCCGGGTAGCACAAAGCCGGTATCGAGTTCTCCGCCCAGGCAAAGGATGAGCATCTGTTCGCCTACTGACGGCGCATTCCATGAACGGTTTTTTCCCGCGTGGGCATTCAGCCAGCCGGTGGTATTGTTTCCTGTATCGATCGGCATTGCCCGTCGTCCAGATTTCCGGCGGAAACGGTGCCACTGCGGATCAGGTTGCGCAGCAGGCGCAGGATTTCGGAGATTTCAGAGTTCATTATAAGATATTTAATCTTCCTCTAAAGATTTACCATTGGTTGTCGTTTATTAGTTGACTGGCAAACAAACGTGAACATTCGTACATAAAAAAGGAAAATAAAAGTGGATGCTGTGACAGATATTAGGAAAAAATACATACTTAATTTGGGCGCGCTAATGCCTGGGGATATAATTTTAGAGCATGGGTATAAAATTCATAGCCAAGCAATCATAAAAGTGACAAAAAGTTATTATTCGCACGCTATGCTCTATGAAGGTTCAACAATAATTGAAGCCACATCTAATGGAGGTGTTTTTAGTAAAGTCCCCAATAGATTTGCAGTTGTCGGGGAAAATGACATTAAAGTATTACGCCTAAAAAGTGAGGTTAATGCTGATGTCATGAAGTTAATAACTACAACATCACGCACTTTAGTAGGCTCAAGCTATAGTACATCTGAGGCTATAAAAGCAGGGAAGGATAAAAAACCTAAAACAGCAAATGTCAAAGGTCAGTTTTGCTCAAGACTCGTTGCTCAGTGTTATAAGGCCGGCGGTGTCAAAATTGTCGAGAATGTCAATTATTGCTCCCCGGGCGATCTAGAAAGATCCCCGTTTCTAATTCCTGTCGAAAATGCTTTAAAAGAAGCAACTGAAGATGAGTTGGCTCATGCATTAGCCCCAACGATTCACAGGAAGCATCAGGAAAGCACGGTTCAGTGGGTTAAAGCAGCAAAAAAAATCCTGAAGAAATCTGGTGTTGAAGTCGAGACTATAAATGACATCCATCATGCGACAATGACTCTCAAAGATCCGAAAGTTGACAAGTTGATTTTGAAAGAAATAATCAAGTCAGGGCATTACGAATTTTACCTCGCTGATAAGGAAGTCAATCCATTTCGATATGACATCGATCTTTTCTCTGATGCTATTAAAGGGGATTTATCAGCTATAAACTCTGAGATACATAAGGAAGTATCAATTGTTGAGGTTCAATCACTTAACTTGCAGAATACAATTAAGAATTTTGAAATTTACCCCAGCAAATTAATGGCTGCAGAAGTGAGTCTTTGCAAAGACATTCTCACAGTTGTTGCCGAAAGATTAAAGATTATAGTTGATTACTGTGAAGATAAGAAATTATCTCCAGAATACCTCCCGATTGCAATGGATATGATAAAATACATTAGAGATATCTGATTTTTATTACTTTCCTATTAAGTGAGTGATGTAAATCACTCACTTAACCTCCCAATTAAAACTTGCTCAATTAGCCTTAACTCATTTTCATTTATACCTAGCAAAGGACGAGCCTCATACAATACCTCTTTACCATTCCGTGATGCCCAGTCGCGCTGCCCGTAATGATGCACGCGGGCCATGCGCAGCACGCGGCCGGTAAATTCAATCATGGCGCTGTCGGAGTCAGCCTTTGCTTTCATGTATTTTGCGGTGCGCAGCTTCGTGAACATCTCACGCTTAACCCGGCCTTTCTTGCTGCGTACCGGCTGCGTTTTTCGGGGTTTAAAGGGCGTGCCGTCCGGTGCCTGATAGCGCTTGATGTTCTGCTGCTGGCTGGCGCGTAGTTTCTTAGCAATATTTCGTGCCATCTCTTTGCGTGCCGGTGCAGACAGGTTATTTATCAGCGCATTTAGCCTGTCCTCGACCAGTTCCAGCCCGCTCATGACAGCCATTCGCTGATAAGCTCACCCTGTGAATACATCTGCACCGGCCGGGCGTCATTTTCCGGCAGAGGATTCTCGCCAACGTGTGTAACATGCAGCGCATCACCTTCCTGCCTGACGATCACCCGCTCAGTTATCTGAATATCAATACAGATATCACTGGCAGTGTCGCTGACCACATCGGCTTTGAACGTAAACCCGGTGCGTCGCTTTTCTTCCGTTGCCATTACGTCGGGTTCATTTACCCGCAGCCAGGCCAGCAATGCACAATCAGCAGATCAATGTCGCCGGTGTAGTCGGTGATCACCATGTTCAGCTGATACTGATATTCAAACGACAGGGAGGTCGCGAGCGTCGAGACAATGCGCCCGTTATCGATAAACACGTTCGCTTCTTTGCAGCATCGGGACGCTGGCTGTCAGCGCCTCGCGCAGTTGTTTCGGTTTCAGCATCATGTTCCTCCTGGCAGTCTTTAATGGTTTCCACCTGCAACCCGCAGGAGACGAGCTCCGCCTCTAACTGTCGGTTATCCGCCGCCAGATCGCCCGCCGTTTTCAGGCTGTTGCCCGGTATCAGGCAACTGGTCACGCGTGGACATCCAGTCCAGATAATCTCTGGCGCTGGTGAAGGCGGGACGGGTGTGCAGCCGGATAACAGCGTCAGGCAAAGGAGCAGCAGAGCAGTCGCGTAATGTCGGGTTCGCATCGGTTTCCCTCTGTATTTGCATTTCACAGTTGAGCGCGCCAGTACTGGCCCGCCCCTGCATCAGCCGCAATGTGGCCTCGCGTTTCTGGCCTTCACGGTTTTCCGTACTCAGCCGGGTGATCGCTCTGTCGCGGCTTTCAATACCGGCCGACAGGGTGCCGATAATCTTCTGCGCACCGGCCAGCTCGTCACTGGCAACCGACCAGCGCCAGCCGGTAAAGGACAGTGCCAGCAGTGCAACGGCTAACAGTGTGGCGATGATGCGGCTCATGTTGCCCCCTTCAGGCACCAGGCCATTTCCCGCCCACGGCGGTTATCCAGCTCCACGTTAAACACGCCATTCACATACACCCAGCGTTTCAGCTGATGGCAGGCATCAGACCAGCGGCCCTTGTTCAGCAGCTGCACCAGCGTCGAACCGCAGGCGTTACAGGCCCGAGGTGAAAACCGCGATGATGCTGAAGGCGAAAGACACCATCAGCAGCGGTCGCCTCGAATATGACGCGGGCCAGACCGACATCACGCAGTCGTTTATGGCTATCCGCAAAACCATGACCGCCAGCGGCAACCGTTCCACCTACGAGTCAGCCGCAGCGAAAACGCCAGCCACGCCGACGTCGCCTGGGCCATCATGCATGCACTGCTAAACGAACCGCTTACCGCGGCCAGCGGTGGCGCATATCCTTCTTTCATGGAATTCTACTGATGAGTAAACGCAAAGGCCGAAAGGCATTTTCCGCTCCTGTCCGGCCAGCCCTTGAAGCATCACAGTCGGTTGAAGCGTTCACCTTTGACGATCCGATGCCGGTGATGGATAAGCGCGATATTTTGGATTATGCCGAGTGCATCCATAACGGTCGCTGGTATGAGCCACCGGTCAGCTTTCACGGACTGGCGAAAAGCCTGCGCTCGGCGGTGCATCACAGCTCACCGCTGTATGTGAAGCGCAACATTCTGGCCTCAACCTTTATCCCGCATCCGCTGCTGAGTCAGAAGGAATTCAGTAAGTTTGCGCTGGATTATCTTGTGTTTGGCAATGCTTTTGCTGAGTTACGCCGCAATGCGCTCGGCCAGCCGCTGCGGCTGGAAACGACACCGGCCAAATACACGCGGCGCGGGGTTGACGATGGCGTGTACTGGTTTATCAACGAATGGAAGGATGCGCACCAGTTTGAGTCCGGACAGGTGTTTCACCTGATTGAACCGGATATCAATCAGGAGCTGTACGGCCTGCCGGAATATCTCAGCGCGCTTAACTCAGGCTGGCTGAATGAGTTGGCGACGCTGTTCCGCCGCAAGTATTACAAGAACGGCGCGCACGCCGGTTACATCCTGTATATGACTGACGCGGCGCAGAGCAGCAGCGATACTGACCGGATGCGCCAGGCGATGCGTGATACAAAAGGCTTAGGCAATTTTCGGAATCTTTTTATGTATGCGCCGAACGGAAAACCGGACGGGATCAAAATTCTGCCGCTGAGTGAGGTCGCTACGCGGGATGATTTTTTTAATATCAAGAAGGCCAGCCGCGACGACCTGTTAAGCGCGCACCGCGTGCCGCCGCAGATGATGGGCATAATTCCCGACAACTCCGGCGGGTTTGGGGATGCGGTGAAAGCGTCGCAGGTATTTGTCCGCAATGAGTTGACACCGTTGCAAGAGCGTCTGAAGGAAATCAACAGCTGGATTGATGATGAGGTAATCACTTTCCGCCCCTACGAGCTGGAGGCAGCCAGCACGGCCTAATTTGTATTAGTCAGGCTTTTTCTACCACTCTTACTGCATAGCGCTTAACTAATCTGACAGGCAGCTCTGTACCTAGGCTTTGTGAAAACCCTAACTACACATTGCAGGACGCGCGTTCAGACGAAATTATGATTTTTACCTAGGAAAGAACTCGCAGATTTAACCTAAATGCGCTTGCTTTAGTTCAAATCGTGTTATGACTTTGATATAAAGCGGTTTTAACACATGCTGTGCCAAAAGCATACTTCCATTTAAGCACTGCTACCAACCAAAAGTGAATGCTCAAACAAGCCGCCATTGAGGGTGCAAGTTAACGGCTTTAGCGAAATGCGGCTAGCCAGTACAAGTAGAGCGAGGTACAAAAGAAATGTTATGCCCTATTCTCATTATTGAAGCCGCCTGCGGACGAAAATATGCTGGGACGAGTATCTCATTAGCATGAGGTACTCTGTGCATCTAATTCCTTCAGTTAAGGATGAATCATCATAGGACTTGAAGGGTATTAGTGCTAACATTATTGGTTTTGTAATGACTTTCCCTCGGTACCTTAAGGGGATTCGGTTTGGAGAGGTTAGGTGGGGGGCACTATAGCACGTTCCATTAAAAACGTGCCGAAGAGCAACATTTGAAGGTGAGTTTGACACCTGAATGAGCTTAGGTGCTAAGGGATTTAATGCGAAACTTATTTTTTTGCAGGTTAAAATGAACGAAAGAATTACAGAAAACATCGTTAGGGATACCCTGAGGAATCTTGGTTATTTTGATCATGAAGATATAATAATTGAAGAACAGAGAAGTCAAAATACGAAAATACAAAGTCTGCTGAGAAGTGCGAGTAAGACTGGAAAGGGTGGCGTGGGTGCCCCGGAGTTCATAATAAAATCAAAAAAAATTCAAGACTTTGTAATTATTTTTGAATGCAAGGCAGACAACAAAAAACATGCTAGTGAGTTGTTGGATTGCCCTAAAGACTTTGCTGTTGATGGTGCTATTCATTACGCAAGTTATTTAGCAAAAGAGTTTAATGTCATTGCTATAGGTTGTAGCGGTCAGACGCAATCTGGTTTGCGTGTTTCGACATATTTACAGCCTAGAAGTGTTGCAGGTTTTGTTCCTGAATGTAAGCCACTGAATAACAAAAGTGGCACTCAGATTGATAAAATAATTAATTTCGACAATCTAATTGAACATGCAACATACGATCCAGAAGTCGAAAAAGGTCGCCTTTCTGACTTAATGTCATTTTCGAAAGAGCTTCACAATTACATGCGTGATTATGCAAAACTCAGCGAAAGCGAAAAACCGCTTCTAGTAAGCGGGGTTCTGATTGCTTTGAGCAATATTGCGTTCTCAAAAGTATTTTCTATTTACACACCTGATGAGTTACCAGAAAAACTCTGTGACGCTATTGAGGAGGAAATCAAGAAGTCTGACATACCTCATGCAAAAAAACAAAATATGATTCAGCCGTACTCATTTTTACGTGTTCATCCAGAATTGAGTCGAGCGGATAAACTTACAGGTGAGAGCCCGCTCTATAACTTGATTGACAAAATCAACACTCATGCTTGGCCATTCATAAGCGTATACCATGATTACGATATCATAGGGCAGTTTTATGGAGAGTTCTTGAGATACACAGGCGGGGATAAAAAGGCTCTTGGAATTGTGCTGACTCCCCGTCATATCACAGATCTTTTTTCGCGTATTGCAAATGTGCAGAAAGATAGCACGGTTTTTGACCCCTGCTGTGGTACTGGTGGTTTTCTCGTTTCGGCAATGCATCAAATGTTTAAAAAATGCATAACTGAAGACGAAAAAGCAAGGGTAAAACAATATGGATTAATAGGTGTAGAGCAGCAACCAAATATGTATGCGCTCGCGGCTAGCAATATGATCCTTCGCGGTGATGGAAAAGCTAATCTACACCAAGGCAGTTGCTTTGATGACGCGATAACTAAAGAAATTAACTCTCGCCAGCCTGATATAGGAATGATTAACCCCCCCTATGCTCAGAAAGGAAAAGGCCTTCACGAATTAGCGTTTGTTGAGCACATGCTTGATTGCCTGAGAGTCGGAGGGATTGGAATCGCTATTGTTCCAATGTCTTGCGTAATCACTCCACATGAAACAAAGCATACCTTATTATCTAAGCACTGTCTTGAAGCCGTTATGTCCATGCCTGACGAACTTTTTACCCCAGTGGGAACAATTACATGCATTATGGTCTTCACTGCTCACAAACCACATGAGGCTGAAGGCAGAAAAACCTGGTTTGGATACTGGAAAGATGATGGGTTTGAGAAAACTAAACAGCAAGGTCGGACAGATGTATCAGGCCGCTGGGAAAACATCAGAGATAAATGGCTTCACTCATATAAGAACAGGGAGGATATCCCAGGCTTGTGCGTGAAGAAACAGGTCACGGCTGACGATGAGTGGTGCGCAGAGGCTTACATGGAAACAGATTACTCCAGCGTACTTAAGGCTGACTTCGAGGCGGCTGTGAAGAAATTTCTAGTGTTCAACATATTGAGGAACGAAGAAACTCTTGAAGCCGATGAGTTAGGAGTTGAGGATGATATGGAGGCATCGGAGTGAAACTTGTAAGTGTCTCAGACTTGTTTGAAGTTAAATATGGATCAAACTTTGAGCTAAATAAACAAACTATTGATCCTGAAGGTGTGCCGTTTGTATCTAGAACAGCAAAGAATAATGGTGTTTCCGCAAGAGTCTGTATAGTTGAAGGTCTAAGTCCCCTTCCTGCTGGTTCAATTACAGTTGCGTGCGGCGGCTCTGTCATGGAGTCTTTCTTGCAGTCTGAACCTTTTTATAGTGGCAGGGATATATATTATTTAACTGCAAAAACAGACATGTCCAGCCAAGAAAAAATATTTTATTGTGCCTGCTTGCGTGCAAATAAATATAGATTTAACTATGGGCGACAAGCAAATAGAACTCTTGCGGAGATAAAAATCCCATCGTTAGCATCGGTGCCTGAGTGGGTACGGCATGCCAATATTTCTGCTGCAGATAATATTTCAAAATGTCTGATTGATGAAGTTATTGAGCTCGACCTTAGCTCATTTAAACCTTTCAGGTATGATGATATATTTGAGATTGACAGAGGGCGTGGCCCGCGGAAAAAGGAGCTAAATGGAAGAGGCAAGCACCCTTTTGTTAGTGCGTCGGAGTTTAATAACGGTGTGACAAGCAAAACCGATCACGATCCAATGCATCAAGCTGGAGTTATTTCCGTAGTGCGTAACGGAAATAGTGTAGCAAATGCTTTCTATCAAGATAGGCCTTTTTGTTCTACTGAAGATGTACATATATTTACACCTAAATTTAACATGAACAAATACGTCGCTTTGTTTTTATGCGCTCTCATTAAGAAGGAGCGATATCGTTATAGTTACGGCAGGAAGTGGGGGATAGCCAGGATGAAAGAGTCCCTAATATTCTTGCCAGTCGATGGTGTGGGTGAGCCAGATTGGTTATTCATGGAACGATATATCAAGACATTACAATTTAGCGCTGCCATCTAAAGAGGAAAAAACTCCCTTCATCCAATCAGTAACATATCTGGATGAAAAAGAGTTTTTACCTATAGGGGACACAGGGCAACTTTTTTTCGCACAAAGCAGACCCCAGAAAATTTCGGCCCGTCTGCTTAGTACCCAGTTAGTACGTACAGTTATTGACAGAACTCCGAGAGGGCGCAGACGCGCCCTGAAGGTCAACGGCCAAATCAACGGCACGTTTGGGGACGATTTTCCACTGCGTCAGACGGGTTAAGATTGGCGTGTCTGCACCAACTTCAGTTGCAAAAACGCCTTTGATACGCACGGTTTCTTCGCCGTATTCGTTTACGTCATCGCTCGGCTGATACCAGGTGCGCACTGCTAAATCATCACGACGGACGAACGGCCCGCCCTGAGCGTTGACATAGCCAGCCCAATCACCAGCGTGGCTGCATCGTGCGCAGCAGCGAATTCAACGCTCAGACCGTGTGCGGTTTTGCTGTCAGCCATGCAACGCAACTCGCGATAAACCGTTACCGGCGCGCCGCCCACAAACTGAAACTGGCGGATATGCCAGCGTGCCGCCCAGGCGGAAACGGCTGACGCTGTCTCTTTAAGCTCTTTGCCGCTTTCGTCGTCCAGCTCTCCATCGAGTGCATAGCCGTCGATATTTTTAGAGATGTATTTCGCTACGTATCCGGTGGCGCTGCCTTTTTCCGGGGCGATAGCTTCGGCGTGAAAACGCGCTCTGAGAGCCTTTTCGCTTTTCAGCTCTTTGTTGTCTTCCTGCCAGGCATATTCACGCATCACCTCGCGCACGCGATCGACATTTTCAGGAAGCATAAACATCAGCATATGCCAGTGAGGGGTCGCATCATGATGAGGTTCAGCAACACGTATGCCAAAGATACGGATTTCTTCACGATGCAACTTTGCGCGGATTTTCTGCCAGAGGTTGCAGAGATAACGTTGTGTGTCTGCCGGGCTGGCTCCGTTCCATTTACGATTACGATGGCCGGTCTTAATAGTGGCGTGGTAGCGAGCTGGTGCGGTGAGAGTATAGAACTCGCCGATAAAGCCCATTTCGTTGCAGATATTTTCAAAGCCCCGGATACGCGTCATCAACTCGCAGCGACGAATGGCGGGGTTAGCCACACTGGCGTCGTATTTCTCTATAAGACTGATGCGATTGCCTTCTTCGTCCTCTAACTCCATGCCTTTAAGAAATTCGCGCGTGCGGCGTTTCTGCTCACGCCATTCCGCAACCGTCATATTGCTGGCATATGGGGTGTGCTTTTTGCTGATGTTAGCGAGTGCGATCTGCAAGTGCTCGCGCCAGGCAGACGCAACATGACGCAGTCGGCCTTTCCACCATTTTTCAGTCTTCATACGCATGATGGCCGGTGTAACTTCTTCCGGATCAAACAAACGTGATGTGACTTTATCCCACAGTGGCGGTGTCTGACTCAGTTCGCGGGTGATGGTCGCGGCGGTCATATAAACGCGATGTGTGTATTTGTAATCTGTCTCGTCACCGCCCTGGCTATGAGCCTATACCAGTTCGGCCATAATAAAATTAGCCACGTCACCCGCCAGCAGATCAACATCAGCACGCGCCATATCAGGCAGACGGTTAAAGCGCTTCATCAATTCCCACAGTCCACCGCCAGCGGGTGCTGCACCCGCTCTTTCCCCGGCATTTTCGGCCAGTAGGTTAAAGGTGGCTGTCTTCATTTCGTCGAGTTGGTAATTTGCGTTTACGCATTCAACACGCGGCAATGTGCGCTCAACAAAAGTTTTTGTTAAGTACGCATTGGCGCGGGCTGTTCCCTGTGCTTTCTCCAGCTCGCTGGCACGACGTTTAACATCGAGTTGGATCAGCTTCGGCTGCTGTTCGAGAAGCTCCTGCGCATGTGCTAAAGCCGCAATCATCTGACTGCGGCTATGAATTTGCTCATAAGTAGGATAGGGGCTGGCAATGGCTTCCCGTGGAGCATTCCACGGGTAAGCGAATTCCTCATGCATCAGGAATTACCCGTCAGGTGTTTATTGCGCTGTTCCTCAATTTCCTGGCAGGAAACGCAGCGGGTAACACCCAGATAAGCGCGGCGGCGCTTTTTAGGAATTGGGGCATCACAGTCTTCACAAAATGAGGAGCTTACAGCAGGTGCGCGATTAACGATAAGCGCGATGTTGCGAGCCAGCATTTCGTCGGTGCGCTGTTGCACGATATCCATTGAGTCGGCCATTAATGCGCCTCCTCAATTTGTGCCTGTAGCTTTTCCGCTTCTTGATAAAGCAGCTCGGCGGCGTCAACGTGGGTTAACTCATCCCGGCGAATTTTTGAGGCCAGGATGTTAAGACGGGAGACCATAAGGTCAGTACGACCGCGGCGCTCTTCGCGACGTGTGTCATTCAGCATCATATCAAGTTCAATATATGATGCTGGTTGACTGGACTTAGTAAATTTATTCAGCATGTGATTTTCCTTTCTTGAGGCAAAGTGAATCCCGGCGGGTTTACGCCAACTAATTGCTTTGGTTTATTTAGTTCGAAAGAGTCATTCGTTTAGGGAATAAACTGACAACGGCTTTCAGGTGGTTCATTGCACGAATCAGCGCGTTTCTTTCATCGGCAGTTAGATCAGTGAAATTGGCTGAGTGCCTGTCTTTGCCGATATTCGCCAGGAAAAAGATGGCGCTTAACGCACGTTTGTTATCCTGATAATTGCAGTCAGTCACATCTCGCATTTCAGCAATAAAACGGGCCACATCTTTTTCGCAATTTCCGCCCATCAGTTGTGCGCGAAGCAGAGCAACATGATTAAGCGCGGCAACGCGTTGACTGGTAGTTAATTCGACCAGCATGGAATCGCCTTCGATAGCCATGATTTACCTCTCTTTGGTAATGCCTGAGACTTTGCTCCAGATGATGACGGCGCTGCTGGATTCCAGCGTTTACCATCTTCTCCCATGATCCAGCCGTGCCCGTAAGACATGGATGGGCTTTGACGTTTAAGCCTTCCTGCCATCGAGATCATGAATGCACCTCAACTCATGCCGAGTGATGCACCGATACCGCTGATAGCATCGACGGTAGAGGACAACGCTGGGTTAGCCTGAATTCGGGCCTGCACCGCGATTGCTGCCAGTGTTAAGCAGCGGATACCGTTATTAACGTTTTGCAGCAAACCGCGTTTACTGCTGGCGGTCATAGGCTCTGTAGAAATTGCGCCAGCGGCTAACTGGCCCACTTCTGCGGTTGCTTTCATGACATACAGAGGTAACTTTTCGTTTGCGACTTCGTTGATTGGTACGCATGGCAGGCACTGAATTTGTGCCAGCAGGCCATCAACGAGCGTTGCATCTTCAGTTACGTCGGTAAGAGTAAGAACCTCTGTTACTGTAAGCTGATGCGGCTGATCCGGGTTGAGCTTGTTACGCAGCGTTTGCGCGCGCATTCCGGCTTTATTCGCAATGTCTTCCATGTTGTGCGCTAAGGCGAATTTCCGACAGGCATCGTCATAGTGCGCATGGGTAGAAACCTTAAAATCAAACATGTTCAAATCCCTCGCAACTTGCAAAATCAAATTAGGGTTTGATATAGCGACATTTGATTGCTTGTTGGCGATTCTTTTCACGCCAGGCGGCAACATTGATAAGCGGATTTCCATGTTTAGTCATGGTGGTTTCTACCACTTCGCCGGTCTTACGGTTGGTGCGGTTTTGCGTGTATGTGAATGATGGGGTGGGAGCCAGCAATACAACGCCGTTAGCGATCCATTTCTCCAACACAGACAGGCTGATGCGGTTTGCTGTGGCGAAGTCCTGCTTAGACATAGTGGGGGAGGTTGCCAGCGTGACAGCTTTGTTGACGGCGTCATTAACCGCTTCGCTGATTGCTGGCATTAAAATGGCGGCAACATTGGCAATAAAATCTTGAGATTGCACTAAGTCAAATGCGTTCTGACTGTTTGCATTTTCAGTATGCATAACGCAGTATCTCCTCGTGGTCGTTTTGTTCTATGGTGTTTCATGTGGTGTGAGTACACTTTAGATCGTAAAAACGATTTGACAAATGATTATTTATCACTTATTGGTGTTTTTATGGTCAATGGGAAGGGCCATAGTGCTCAAATTCTAGAAAGATTGATGTCTTCTTACGGTGTAAGCACACAAAAGGACTTGGCAGCAGCACTTGCTATACCTGCTAATAACATCAGCGGCTGGACGCAGCGTGATAGTGTTCCGGGAAATTCCATAATCAAATGTGCGCTAGATACAGGCGCTGATTTGCAATGGTTAGTTACTGGTGAGCTTGCAAATGCAAACATGGGGGAGAGGCCCTATATCCTTAGGGGAGAGAGTCTCTACAATGAGATAACATCTAATGGTGGTAAGCCTGTATTACGCCGTGTCATGGATGCCTATGGGTTTACTATGCAAAAGCAACTTTGTGAGCTATTAGGCATATCTTCAGGAACTGTTAGCACATGGGTGCGAAGAAACTATTTTCCTGGTGATGTCGTTGTAACCTGCGCTCTTGATACTGGAGTGTCATTGAAATGGCTTGCTACTGGAAAAGGTACACAACATGTATTTAACGCGAGTGAAAATAAATCTATTGCTTTCCCTCGAAAAAACCTTAACGCAGGAGTGTTGCATGATGATGGTTTTTGGATCGTTGATTTAACATTTTTTCCCGAACATATTAAAGAACCATTATTTATAAAAGGCCCACTGTCTGCGTGGATAGTGGATGTTAGCATTAAAGAGATAAGTAATGGTCGGTGGTTGCTAAATATAGGAGGGAAGCTAGATGTTTATGATGTTACACTTTTGCCAAACAATAAAATAAATGTTTCGAGCAGTGGTGTAAGTTTTTTTTGTGGGGTTAATGAATTAACTCCTGAAGGGAAAGTGATTTTTACAATTAATTATGATTATTAAGTATGCAAGACATTTAATCAAAGTATCTATCTGAGTGGTCGACCAATGAAGATTTATTTGAATTATTCAAGGTATGATGAAAGTCTGGCTGTAATGATTAAAGAGTCCTTAGCCAGTGGGGATATAGAGGTGGTTTCATCTAGTTTGTTCTTATCGTTTACAAACAACGTAGCAACGAAAAAAGTGATTGTTAATGAACAGGAGAAATTAAATTATGATGTCGTCTTTAACATTCTTACGAACAGTTTCTTTAAATCAAAATATGCTGTAAATAAACTGAACGAAACTATCTTGAATAACGGGAAGATATTTAACATTGTTTTTGATGACTTGATTGTTCCTGATTATTTGAATGCATACCCTTATTACAGGCTCAAACCTAAAGGCATAAATAGTTTCAGGCAGTTAGTGAAGCACCTTAATCTCGACAGTTTTGTTAGTTTGGATTTAGCGTCACCACCACTCAAAAATGATGAAGTGAAAGAAATCACAGTAATTGATAAGATAAAGCTAAGCCTGAATTCAGGGAAGTTGACATTATTTTGTGGTGCTGGCACATCATTAGATGCAGGCATTCCCACGTGGAATAAATTACTTGATAACTTATTCGTCGAAATGTTGGATGTTATAAAAAAACAAAATGAAAATCTCAAATTTGACATCGACACTGTTAAGGATAGTGATGTTTCGAACTCTGTTTCGCCATTGATATTGGCTAAATATATAAAAAACAACGTAAAAACAAAGTTTAATGAAGTCTTAAGGAATGCATTATATAAAGAAAATCCAACTACTTGTGATTTAATAAATGCGATAGCAGAAATATCCAGACCTAGGAGGGATGGAAGGTCTATTGATTCAATCATAACATTTAATTTTGATGGGCTGATTGAAGAACGGCTATCTTCAGAACGAATTAAATATAAAGCCATACACTCTGAATCAGTTAAATTTACATCTAATGAGTTACCAATCTATCATGTTCATGGATTTCTTCCTCGGGATGGTGATATAGATAATGAGAGTAATGTTGTATTTAGTGAGGATGGGTATCATAGTCAGTTTATGGAACCATTTAGTTGGTCAAATATAATTCAGCTTCAGAAACTAACACAAAACGTCTGTTTGTTTGTTGGGATTAGTCTCACTGATCCTAATATGAGGCGTTTACTTGATGTGGCATGGAGAAAAAGTACTGATGATAATCTAGAGCATTTCATAATAAAAAAATCTCCTAAGCAGGCGAACTCAGAATCAACCAAGTTTGTTATGTATCTTGAGGAGCAAGATGCAAATGAACTCGGACTCAATGTGCTGTGGGTTGATGATTATAAAGATATACCAAAGCTACTCTTGAGCCTTAATGAATAAAAAAATCTAACAATGCTATTAATTTTCAATGCTCATAATTAAAAAATGGATTTAAAATGGCGGCATGGTGATGCATTGGCCAAATAGCCGCCACTCTTGCTAGTAACTATTTGAATTTAAGTGGTTTTAATAGTATTCGGTCTTTTTTGTCTGCACCTCTTACTAGATCATTTCCCCAGCACTTGACGCTCACCCGGCATTCAATCGATGCTACTTACCCCAACCATCTACTCACGCCGCCATGCCTGGAGCAGGTCCCGCGATGGTGAGTGCTGAAACTGTAACTTTCGTCCCGACATTGCGCTGTTGCACCCTCCGGGATGGTGCCTGATTTTGTATGTGCCGGGCGATGGATCTGTTTGCCGTCCGAGTTGGTATAGTCACCCTGTTCGATGAGTTCACTATCTTGAGATGGAACGGGTTTGTGCTGCTTTGCCTGGACCGGGTTAACGAGAAGCAACATAGCCAGAGTGAAACTTGCCAGTAACCGCATTTGTGCAATACTTCCTTATTGAAAGGTAACTCCTTTGTTTGAGTGCAATGAGATTACTCTCAATTGAGTTTAAGGCAATCCTGATATCTGAACAGCTTGGCTTGGTGCTGATTATTCTGCCGGGCAGTGATAAATCGCGCGCATGGCAGTTATTATTAAAAAACCAATAGAGTAAATTGTAATAATTTATCTCGGCGATGATTATTTTTAAGGTGGTGCTGTGGGGTGTGACAGACGCCGGTTTAAACATCAGGTACGCGCCCCGATTGGCTCGCGAGGGTGATTAGGCATTTTTGTATCCACCCAGCTGTAAGGTTATTTAAAATCTTCAGATACAATAACTAATAAAAATTACGCAAAATTTAATTTAAGCGAAGAACGTTGAAAAAATACAGATGTCAACGCTATATAAACCAACCAGTGATGTTTCTTCTAACCGCTTGGCTGGTAATGTATGATGTTTTTATGTGTGGTTGAAGTATTGAGGGCGATTATGATTTTTGATAACAATTCTGCATGTCTCTATACAGCAATATTCGGTGACTATGAAAAACTGAATGAACTGGAAGGCGATGCAAAGAAATCAAAGATTAGAAAGATATGCTTTACCGATGATAATGAGCTTACGAGTGAAACCTGGGAAATCAGGGTGGTAAAACCTGTATTTCCGCTGGATTCTGTGAGAAGCCAGAGAATGGTTAAAGTGAATCCACATCATTTTCTTTCTGATTTTAAAAGCTCTTTTTACATCGACAATACGGTGCGGCTGCTTGTCGATCCGGCATTATTGATTGAGGAGTTCTGCAGTTATGGCAACATAACCTTGCCGATCCACTCTTATCGGGAAAGTGTTTATGAAGAGTTCTTCGAAGTCGCGCAGGCAGGGCTTGATGACTCTGCAAGAGTGTTTGAGCAACTGAACCATTACCAGATAATTTGCCCTGAATCATTACACCGCAAGCCGTATTGGGCAGGAATGATTCTGCGTAACCATATGGAATCTGATGTCATCGAAATTATGGAAGAATGGTACAGGCAAATTCTGAGATATAGCCGACGCGATCAGCTTTCTTTGGTTTATTCCGAGATGATGACCGGAAATAACATCAGAAAACTCGTAATTGATAGCCATGAATCAAGTTTTCATCAATGGCCGGTTACTAATTCACGGGATTTTAGTAAACGTTCCTGGTCGTCGTCACTTTCAGGCGCGATGCCCATTTTCGAGAAGATTAAAACGGCAAAAGCCGCTGAGCGTGATGTGGAAGAAAAAATCAGACGTCTGGCGAAAATGGGTGAGGAAATAGCCGACACGTATAAACCATCCATGACACCTGAAGGTTTTGACCCTGAACTCTATCTTGCGCTTAATAAAGATGTCGCGGCTGCGGGTGCCGATGCAGTGAAACATTATCTCAGACATGGATGGCGAGAAGGCAGGCGCTGGCATTAATTATTTTGAAATCAGAAAAAGAGGAAAAGGAGTTCCTTTTTTCATTAATACGTTAACAATATCTCCCATCTAATTAATCACCCTTGTTATAAAAACGCTTCCCCTCCGCTCCCGCGTGACCCCTTTGCTGCTTCCCGGTTTAGCAAGAAATCCAGACATGACCAGATCATTCCTGCTAGCTTAACAGGACCGATTATTACCACAGGAAAAACTGTCGTGTACAAACCACTCTGCCTGCTTGCCGTCCTGTTCCTCAGTGGTTGTGCACTGAAACATTACCCGCAAGCGCCAGCGGTGACTGATGACGAAGCAAAAAGTTATGACTGCCCAGCCTTACAGACGGAGATTGCCAAAACACAGGCGATGCAACAACAAATCGATAAAACCGGGGAATTTGATGCCCTGACGGTGATCGGCTTTGTGGGCGACTTTGGCATCGGAAACGGTGTGGCGAAAGCGAGGGCTACCGATAAAGTGAGTGCACGTCTGAAGCAGCTTGAAGCACTGAAAGCCGTGCGTTGCAAGGCGGTAATGGCGGGATAACAGCCGAGGATATGCCTTCGATGGTGAAAAATGGTATAAGAGTGGCGCTAAAATGTTGTTGCCGGCTTATAAGGACTCTCGATGGCAAATACACAATATCTTCTCTGGGTGATGATTGGCACTTTAACCTTATTGTGCGTGTTTATTTCTGCGCTGGTAGGTCGGGCAAAATCCCCGCGCCATGGATTTATTACCTTCGCGGTATTATTTATTGCCTTTATGGCGGCCATTTTCTTTATCACGCGATAGCGAACAACGCGTTGCCACACCACGGGTGTGGCAAACGTCAGGTGCATTAACGGGTGACATGCAATGAATTGCGGTGCTGAGCGATCAGTTGCTCAGCGAGCTGTCGATCATCTTCATGCCGAGACACGTAGTATTCGTAAGGATCTTTCACCCCCAGGCTTTCGACATAATCCAGATGGGCGCGTTTAATCTCACGGTTAATGTACTGCACGACATCCAGCCCCATATCATCAGCGTAGACCGGCGCTTTGCTGTTAATTTCGCCAATCAAACCCTTGTTGCTCTGCATGAAGGCTTCGAGATCAATTTTATAATAATCTTTCATCGGTTCACTCCTTTTGACAACCGTACTTTAAGTCTGGCAAAAGAAGCGAGGCGTATGTGTCTGGGAATGCTAACCAATCTGCGAGCATGCATCGGCGGGCGTTACTGAAAGGGTTTTATTTAATAAATTGATTTTAAATGAGATTGTTGCGATTTGCGTTAAGTTGTTTATGAGAATGATTGTTAATATCATTTAACTTGTTCGGAATAGTCCGAAGGTTTACAGTAATGACCGTCCCTCGCAGAGCTAACACCTTAATTGAGTGCCGGAGATAAGCGCCGGAAGGGGCATTCCTCACGGCTGCAGGACGCGGCCGCTGTTGAATTTTCCCCGCGCACCATCATCCGACCACCAATAAATGTACCAGTCGTGCCAGGCTTTCCAGCAGCAACAGGCTGCCAATGAAGATCACCAGCAGAATTCCAATAAACTGTTTACGACTGTTCACGCTTCCCTCCGATGGTTACAGACCGCCAGGCTATACTTTATGCCGTAATCACTAAACTTCCAGTAAACCAGCTTTCAGGAGACCATTATGTTTTATCAAACGGTCGATGCAAAAGCGTGGCGCAATATCTGGGTGGTTGGTGACTTACACGGATGCCGTACCCAGCTTGATTCACAACTGATCTTGCACCAATTTGATAAGCAGCAGGATTTGTTGCTCTCGGTCGGTGACCTGATTGACCGTGGCCCGGACAGCCCCGGCTGCCTTGAGTTACTGCAAGAGCCGTGGTTTCGTTGTGTGCGCGGTAATCACGAGCAGATGGCGCTGGCGGCATTGCAAGGCAAAGACCCCATGCTATGGGTAATGAATGGTGGAGAATGGTTTTGGCAACTGCGTGGCAGCGCGTTGATCGCCGCTCGTCATGCATTAAAGCGCTGCAGCGAGTTGCCATTGATTTTACATCTTCAGCTCAGGGACCGTGTCGTCGTGATTGCCCACGCCGACTATCCTGCCAGCCACTATGCGCTGGGGCAGGAAGTGGACTGGCACCAGGTGGTGTGGAGTCGTGACCGTCTGGGACGCCATCAACGTGGCAATACGATGATGATTGACGGTGCCAGCGACTTCTACTTCGGTCATACCCCGCTGGAGCAGCCGCTCAACGTCGCCAATCAACACTACATTGATACCGGCGCGGTGTTTGGCAACCGCTTGACGCTGGTACAGCTGCAATAGCCGCTAGCGAAACAGGCGACCGTCACGTACCAACTCACGGGGATAACTATTTTTGATGCGATTCCCGACTTTTTTTGCCAGCCCCAGCGTTTGCTGCTGATAAGTCACAATCACTTCATCGCGGTCCGGTACGTTTTCCGGATGGATATCCTGACCGCGATACCAGCTTTCCGCTTCTGCTGCGGTGAGGGCAAAGGACAGCGCAGTGTTTGGCTGTGCCAATGCCACCACCGCTTCATGTTGCCAGCGATATCCCTTGGGGAAGGTCTCTGCGAGCTTCACACCAATGCGTGAGAAGCGCACTTTGTTCAACCAGCTTTCCAGCGCAGCAGGGAACAGCCACAGCTCTTTATCGCGCTGCCACAACTGCAAATTATCATCCCAGCTTAAACCGACCTTCGCGGCGGCCTGCTGCACTTCGGCGAGCAATTTTCGGCTGGCAGGTGAGAAGGGCAGTTTACCCAGTTTATAGCTGGGCGCTGGCAATGCGGGCAGGCTGGCAGTTTTACGCAGGCGGGCAACAAAGAACCCCTCGCTGTCAAAAATATGCGGGAAAACGTGCAGATAGCCTTCCGGTGTCAGTGCCTGTTCTGCGCCCTCGAACAGGCCTGCCAGCGATAAAATTTCGACCGTGCCGGGATAGCGTTGCTGCAACCAGCTAATCACCTGCTGGTTCTCAATCTGATTCAGGGTACAGGTGGAATAGATTAACGTACCGCCAGGTTGCAACGCATGAAAGGCGCTGTCGATGAGATCGCGCTGGGTGGCGGCAATCTCTTCAGTGCTGGCCAGTGTCCAGTTGCGCAGCGCATCAGGGTCTTTACGCACCACGCCTTCCCCGGAACAGGGTGCATCCAGCAGGATGGCATCGAACTGCTCCGGTAACGCGGCACCAAACACCCGGCCATCGAAATGGGTGAGAGCGACATTACTGACGCCGCAACGGCTGATGTTAGCGTGCAGCACTTTGACACGGCTGGCGGAGTATTCGTTAGCCAGAATTGCACCCTGGTTGTGCATCAAGGCGGCGATTTGTGTGGTTTTTGACCCCGGCGCAGCGGCGACATCCATCACCTGGTGCGCATCCGGTGCTGCGTCAAACAATGCTGCCACCGGAAGCATTGAGCTGGCTTCCTGAATATAAAACAACCCGCTGAGGTGCTCTGCCACGCTGCCCAATGGCAGTGATTCGTCGTCGCGATCGATCCAGAATCCTTCCGCACACCACGGGATCGGCGTAAGTCGCCAGCCGTAATCTGCCGTTTGTGCGAGAAAATCGGCCACGCTAATTTTTAAGGTGTTGACGCGCAGGCTGCGACGCAGGGGTTGTTGACTGATGGCGATAAAGCGTTGCATCTCAGCATCGTCGGTCAAACTGGTACGCATTAGCGCAAGAAAATCTTCAGGAAAGCGATCGGACACAGGTTTCTTCCGGGGAAAACAAACAGAGCGCGAAGTGTAACACGTGAAAAAGAATCGGGCAGCCAGGCTGCCCGATTTGCTTAGGGTTGTGCGGGGTCAGGAATCGCCGTGCCCCAATTGCGCCAGTCTTTGGGGGCTTCATCCTGCAACAGGAAATGTTTGTCTGCGCCCGCCTGGGGTGCCAGCGGCACCGTCGGTGGCGTGGCAAACTGAATGCCACCCTGAATGAACTGCTGGAAGGTGCCGGTTTTCACCACGCCGCCAATCAGACCGAAATTCAGGTTATAGCCGGATGCCAGCCAGAACACGGAATTGTTGCGCACCAGATGTTGATATTTCTTACTGATCCGCAGGGCGACCTGCACGCGGTCCGCCATGTTACCCAGTGAAGTGCCGGTGACCGTACCGACTTCCACACCGCGGAACAACACCGGGGTGCCGACGGAGAGCGAACCCGCTTCGGTGGCATCCACAAAAATATTCAGACCGTTAAGATAACGGGAGTCGGTGATGGTGCTGTCCTGCAGCTCGAACGTCCGTGCCTGGGCGCCTTTGCCCGGATCGACATTGACATAGGGCTGGAGCAGGGTTTCGAGGTGATTGACACCCGCCGCCGAAATCTGCGGGGACACCACGGAGAAGCGGCTGCCAATACGGGCGAAATCCTGCACGTATTCCGGATACAGCACCGCTTTCGCTACCACCTGGTTGTTATCCGCACTGAGCGACAGCGATTCCACCTGACCGACATTGATACCGAGATAGCGAATTGGCATCCCGGCGGAAAGTTTGCTGGCATCAAAGGTGTGCAAGGTAATCTGGCTACCCACGGCACGTGCGGCAGTTTCTGAGGGATACAGGACACGTTTGACCCCTTTGGCCGCCTGTGCACCGCTCAAATTATCGAAACTGATCGCGCCTTTCAGCGCGCGGTTCAGTGGGGAAGCCTGCACGGTCAGGCCGCTACCATTGAGCTGAACTTTGGCTCCGCCTTCCGCCCAAAATACGCTTTCACTGGTCAACAGTTTGCGATATTGCGGTTCAATATGTATCGAAATTTCAAAGGCATCAGCGCGGGGAATGACATCGACCACTTCGCCCACCTGGAATTTACGATATAGCACCACCGATCCTGCCTGAACATCGGGCAAGCTGGTGGCCGTGAGTTTCAGCGTGGCAGGGGGTTGTTCACCGATGATGCCTTCTTCTGCACGCTCGGCGTCGGCATACAACGGATAACTGCTTCCCGGATTGCCTTTGGCCCCGGGCACCAGACGGATACCGCCGTCCACCCATTCACGCGCACTGGCACCCAACACCTGCATGCCATCCAGGCCAAATTTAACGTTGATACGACTGTTGACGACAAATTTGCTGTCAGCGTGCACCAGATGGCGATATTCCGGGTTAATCGCCACCACAAAACTGATGCCTTTTTCATCCAGCTGGCGCGAAATCACCTGACCGATCTGCATCCCGTAGAGCATCACCGGTTGTCCGGCATCGATGCCATACGTTTCCGGGGCATTCAGTTTTAACGTCAGCACGTCCGGTTTTTGCAGCAACGATTCACTGGCAGGCAGCACGCTAAAGTGGTCCTGCGGTTGGCCCTCACCGGGGATCAGCTCAAAGGTGTTACCGGTCAGCAGGCTACTGAGGTTGGTATCCGTGAGGCTGATTTTCGGTGAACGCATCTCAATGCGCGTACCGCTGCGCATCAAACCGGCAACGGAAGGGTCGACGGTCAACTCACCGGTAACTTTACCGCCGGGCAGTAAATTGAGTTTCGTTAAGGTGCCGACTTCGAGGCCCTGATACATCAAAGGGGTGCTGTCGGCTTTCAGGTTATCACCACTGGGTAAATCAAGGCTGACCTGCACCCCACGCTGGCTTTGGGCCAGATCGGGATACAGCGTGTAGTTTTCATCGGTGGCAGCCTGCTGACCCTCATCCGGCGAGTCGAAGGCGATCGCCCCGTTTACCAATGCCGCCAGACTCTCCAGCTTCACTTTGGCACCGCTCAGGCTGACATCCGCATCCACGCCCGACACATTCCAGAAACGGCTCTGCTTTTTAACCAGATTGAGAAAACGACGCTCGATCAACACATCGATAGTCACGCCATCGGTATTGCTGTTGATGCTGTAGTCATACACCCGGCCGACCGGGATTTTGCGGTAATACACCAGTGAGCCGGTATTGAGCGAGCCAAGATCCGGTGCGTGCAGATGGATCAACAGCTCACCGGTATTAACACGATATTTCGGTTGGGTATCCAGCGCGGTAAAGTGTTCTTGTGGGTTACCGCTGCCCGGCATCATGCCGATATAGTTACCGCCCACCAGCGCATCGAGGCCGGAAACCCCTGCCAGCGACGCTTTCGGGGTCACCAGCCAAAACTGTGTGTTGTCACGCAGAGCATCACGCATATCACTTTTGATGCTGGCTTTGATCTGGATGCTGCGATAGTCATCGCTCAACACGATACCCTGCACCGTACCGACTTCCACGCCCTGATAACGAATCGGCGTGCGCCCCGGCACAATACCGTCTGCACTCTGGAAGTTAATGGTGATGATGGTCCCGCGTTCCTGATAGTTAGTCCACAACAGCCATGCGGCAATCAGCAGGGCAATAATGGGCAGTAACCAGAACGGCGAAATCTTGCGTTTGTTACGCAGATTAGCGCTAGTCGGTGTAGTCGGCGTTTCCTGTTGCATGTGCATCCCAAATCAGGCGGCTGTCAAGCCACTCAACAGCCATAATGGTCAGGATTACTGCCGCGCCAAAGTAGAGCGCGGCGGGTCCCATCGTAAAAGCCAGCAACTGATCGCGATTGACCAGCGACATGGTTAATGAAATGACGAACAAATCCAACATTGACCAACGGCCTACCCAGGTCACGGCGCGTAGCAAGCGGATGCGGGTTTTCAGTCCCTGTTCACATTTAAAGTGAATACTGAGCAATAAGGTCAGCATCACCAACACCTTGGTAAACGGCACCAGGATACTGGCAATGAATACCACGGCAGCCACCGGGATATTGCCAGACGCCAGGCCAAGTATACCGGAGAAGATGGTATCTTCGCGCCGCGCGCCGTTGACGTAAACCACTGAAATGGGCAGCAGGTTAGCTGGGATCAACAACACGATGGAAGCGATCAGCGAGGCCCAGGCCTTTTGCAGGCTATGACGGCGGCGAAAATCGAGCGGCGTGTGACAGCGGGTGCAACGACCCCGATCGTCAGCCATACCGGTGTGATGGCAATTCAGGCAGACCTGCCAGTTTTCCGGGGGCGATGTTGGTATGGATTGCGGGTAATAATGTTCCCACAGCTGTTCAACGTTGAGGTGGATCAGCGTCAGGACGCTGAGCAGCGTCAGCGCGATATACGCCACCATGCCATATCCGACCTCCAGCGTGGCGTAATCCTGGACCTTGATCGAGGCCACCGCGACGCCCACCAGATAGATATCCAGCATCACCCACTCTTTTAATTTCTCCAGCATCAGCAACACCGGGCGCAAATTCATCCCCAGCGCATGACCAATGCCTAAATAGCTGATCCCCGCCACCAGGGTGACCGGTGCGCCAATGGTGCAGAACGCGACAATCGACGCGGTCAACACATCACCTTGCTGCGTCATCTGAATCACGCCTTCCAGCAGGCTGGCATTGATGCGCATTCCGAGCAGGCGAATGTCTACCAGTGGCAGGGTGAAGGCGAAGGGCATAAGTACCAGCATCGTGACGGCCATGGCGGTAAGACGCGTCATTGACCAGTCAAAACCACTCTGGATTCGGGCATGGCAACGCGGGCAGTAGGCCGCCTGATGCGATTTAACATCCGGTAAGGAAAAAAGGGTATCGCATTGTGGACAACGCTGATAACGTGCGTGGGGCAACGTCTGGCTGATAGCGTGAATTTTCATAGGGTGACGCAAGTGGCCCATCGTTCGTTACAGTTACCGGCATGCCAGGCAGCCTGAGCTGACTGAGACGTCTGTGGTGGTATTAAGTTCGATCCACAGCATGCTAAGGGTATAGTAACTAACACAATGATTCACCTTGTGAGGCTGGATTATTAGTGCTTATTTTAACAACTGAGTGACATAGCGGCTCTGCTGTCGTGGATTATGGTTAAACAATGAACAAAAAAGCCTTTTACGAGGATTTAAATCGCGATGCTCGCGCACTGCTGGCGGGCGAAACCTCTTTCCTCGCTGCGCTGGGTAATTGCAGTGCGCTGCTGTTTGAACGCCTGGATGGCGTGAACTGGGCAGGATTTTACTTGCTGACTGAAGCGAATACGCTGGTACTGGGTCCTTTTCAGGGCAAAATTGCCTGCGTGCGCATTCCTGTGGGCAAAGGTGTTTGTGGCACGGCGATTGCAGAAGAGAAAGTGCAGCGCGTGGAAGATGTGCACGCTTTCCCCGGTCATATCGCCTGTGACGCCGCCAGCAATGCGGAAATCGTGATTCCTCTGAAAGTGAATGGCACGTTAGTCGGTGTGCTGGACATCGATAGTACGGTTTATTCTCGCTTCGACAGTGAGGATGAAGCGGGGCTGGTGGCCCTTACTGACGGGCTTTGTGAAGTGCTGGCGGGCAGCGATATTGAAAAATTTCTTCAACTGACGCGCAGCTAATCGACTGGATCACATAGCATTTGGCGATGTTGTCATTATAATGTCGCCTGTTCATGCCTGCTCTGGTCGGCAAACCCGTTGTAATCAGGAAATTTCATGGAAAATCAACCTAAGTTGAATAGCAGTAAAGAAGTCATCGCCTTTCTGGCGGAGCGTTTTCCGCACTGCTTTAGCGCCGAAGGTGAAGCGCGTCCGCTCAAGATCGGTATCTTTCAGGATCTGGTCGAGCGTGTTCAGGGCGATATGGGCCTGAGCAAGACGCAACTGCGTTCGGCTCTGCGTCTTTATACCTCAAGCTGGCGTTACCTTTACGGTATTAAAGCGGGTGCCATTCGTGTTGACCTCGACGGTAACGCCTGTGGCGTGCTGGATGAGCAACATGTAGAACATGCGCGCAAACAGCTGGAAGAAGCGAAAGCACGTGTGCAGGCACAGCGCGAACAGCAAAAAGCGAAGAAGCGTGAAGCCGGCGAAGAGACGGGCGAACCGCGTCGTCCGCGTAAACCCGCACCGCGTAAAGCGGCAGAAGGTGATGCGCCGCGCAAACCGCGTCCGCAGGCACCGCGTGCTGCGTCTTCTGAACGTAATGCAGCACCTCGCCCGCCGCGAGCTAAACCCATCACTGATACCTCAACTTTGCAACCCGGCCAGAATATTAAAGTTAAAGCAGGCAAAAGTGCGATGGACGCAACCATTCTTGAAATTACTAAAGATGGCGTTCGGGTACAGCTCGCTTCCGGCATGGCAATGATTGTGCGCGCAGAACATTTGCAGTTCTGAAACGGAGGCTGACCCTGGCATGAACAATTTTTTAAAGATCGGTATGATCGCGGGCCTGCTGCTGGCAGGCCCCAGTTTCGGCGCTGACAACATTACCCGCGCTGACCAGATTCCGCAGTTGCATGAAGAACCACAGCATCCCACCGTCAGTGAACGTGTTACCTCGCGTTTTACCCGTTCTCATTACCGCCAGTTCGATCTGAATCAGGATTTTTCGGCGAAAATATTTGATCGCTACCTGAATCTCCTCGATTACAGCCACAACGTGCTGTTGGCTTCTGATATCGCGCAGTTTGCTGATAAGAAGACCACCCTCGGTGATGAGCTGCGCAGCGGTAAACTGGATGTCTTTTACGATTTATACAATCTGGCGCAGAAACGCCGCTTTGAGCGCTATCAATACGCGCTAAGCGTGCTGAACCGCCCGATGAATTTCACTGGAAATGACACCATCGATATCGATCGTGGCAAGTCTCCGTGGCCGAAAAGCACTGATGAGCTGAATGCGCTGTGGGATGCCAAGGTGAAGTACGATGAGCTGAGCCTGAAGCTGGCAGGCAAAGATGACAAAGAGATTCGTGAAACGTTGACCAAGCGCTACAACTTTGCCATCCGTCGTCTGGCGCAGAGCAACAGCGAAGACGTTTTCCAGTTGGCAATGACGGCTTTTGCGCACGAAATCGATCCGCATACCAATTATCTGTCGCCACGTAATACCGAGCAGTTCAACACGGAAATGAGCCTGTCGCTGGAAGGCATTGGCGCAGTGTTGCAGATGGATGACGATTACACGGTGATCAACTCGATGGTTGCCGGTGGTCCGGCAGCCAAGAGCAAATCGATCAGCGTTGGCGATCGCATTGTTGGCGTTGGTCAGCCCGGCAAACCGATGGAAGATGTGATCGGCTGGCGTCTGGATGACGTCGTGGCGAAGATCAAGGGACCGAAAGGCAGCAAAGTGCGCCTTGAGATCCTGCCTGCCGGTAAAGGCACCAAAACCCGTACTGTGACGCTGACGCGCGAGAAAATCCGCCTGGAAGATCGCGCGGTGAAAGGCACCGTACACACTGTTGGCAACGAGAAAGTCGGGGTGCTGGATATTCCGGGCTTCTACGTTGGCCTGACCGATGACGTGAAAGTGCAACTGCAAAAACTGCAAAAGCAGAATGTGGATAGCATCGTCATCGACCTGCGTACCAACGGCGGCGGGGCGCTGACTGAAGCGGTGTCGCTCTCTGGCCTGTTTATTCCGAGCGGCCCGGTAGTGCAGGTACGTGACAACAATGGTCGCGTGCGTGAAGACAGCGATAACGACGGTATTGTCTACTACAAAGGTCCGCTGGTGGTGCTGGTTGATCGCTTCAGTGCTTCTGCATCGGAAATCTTCGCGGCGGCCATGCAGGATTATGGCCGTGCTCTGATTGTCGGTGAACCGACCTTCGGTAAAGGCACCGTGCAGCAGTACCGCTCACTGAACCGTATCTATGATCAGATGTTGCGTCCGGAATGGCCTGCACTGGGTTCGGTACAGTACACCATTCAGAAGTTCTACCGTATCAACGGCGGCAGTACACAGCGTAAAGGGGTGACCCCAGATCTGCTGATGCCGACGGGCGTGGAAGCGGCTGAAACCGGTGAGAAGTTCGAAGACAATGCCTTACCGTGGGACAGCATCAACGCGGCGACCTATACCAAAACCGGGGATATCACTCCGCTGGTGCCGCAGCTGACCAAGGAACATGAGGACCGCATTGCGAAAGACCGCGAGTTCCAGTACATCATGAAAGATATTGCGCGCTTCAATGCGACCAAAGACAAACGCAATATCGTGTCACTCAATCTGGTTCAACGCGAGAAAGAGAACCATGACGAAGATGCACTGCGTCTGGAGCGTATCAATGCGCGTTATCAGGCTGAAGGCAAAGCACCGCTGAAGAGCCTTGACGATCTGCCGAAGGATTACAAAGAGCCAGATCCGTACCTGGATGAAACGGTGAAAATTGCCAACGATCTGGCGCAGCTGGAAAAATCCCAGCCGCAAGCGGCGGCCAGTAAATAACCGTAAGAACCGACCACAAGCACCGCGAAATGCGGTGCTTTTTTTTGCCTGCAATTTAATGGTTAGATGTCTGAATGCTTGCAAAGCGATAAGGCGTTACTGAATGTAAAGTTATGTCTTTTTAGACACTTAAACATTAAGGTTGCTTGAAATGCTGCGTAATGACCCTAGGATATATATCCGCGTATAAGTGCGTGCACAACTGAGGAAGATTAACGTTTATGATGCGTATTGCTCTTTTCCTGATCACCAACCTGGCGGTGATGTTGGTTTTCGGACTGATTCTCAGTCTGACAGGAATCCGGTCAAGCAGTGTTCAGGGTCTGATGATTATGGCAGGTCTGTTTGGCTTCGGCGGTGCGTTTGTTTCACTGCTGATGTCTAAATGGATGGCGTTGCGCTCGGTAGGCGGGGAAGTGATTGAACAACCGCGCAACGAGACGGAACGCTGGCTGATGGATACCGTTGGCCGCCAGGCACAGCAGGCTGGCATTGCGATGCCGCAAGTGGCGATTTATCACGCGCCTGATATCAACGCCTTTGCGACCGGCGCACGCCGTGATGCGTCGCTGGTGGCGGTCTCAACCGGGCTGTTGCAGAACATGAGCCGCGATGAAGCGGAAGCGGTGCTGGCGCACGAAATCAGCCATATCGCGAATGGCGACATGGTCACCATGACCTTGATTCAGGGGATTGTGAACACCTTCGTCATCTTTATCTCGCGTATCATTGCGCAGGTGGCTTCCGGCTTTCTGTCTGGTAACCGCGATGGTGAAGAGAGTAGCAACGGCAATCCGCTGGTCTATTTTGCGGTCGCAACCGTGCTGGAACTGGTGTTCGGTATTCTCGCCAGCATCATCACCATGTGGTTCTCACGTCATCGTGAGTTCCATGCTGATGCCGGTTCCGCGAAACTGGTAGGGCGTGAGAAAATGATTGCCGCGTTGCAACGCCTGAAAACCAGTTATGAGCCGCAGGAGCCGAGCAGCATGATGGCGTTCTGCATCAACGGTAAAGGTAAGTCGCTGAGCGAGTTGTTTATGTCCCATCCGCCGCTGGATAAGCGCATTGAAGCGCTGCGTAGCGGTGCCTACCTGAAGTAATTGCAGAAACTAAAAGGCCGCCAAACCGGCTAATGCTGGTCAGTTAAGGCCATATTCTGGTAAGGCTGCCATTTTTTAAGGAATGGCAGCCTTTTTTTCATGCGTGCTCTGCTGTGGGCCATCGCCCCTCTGCTGCTGCCGGGCAGTCCTCGCGCCGCTGACGCGGTGCCTTCGGCTTCAACGTCGTGCCGACGGACCGTTCGGGGAAGTCCATCCCTGTCCACCCCGAACTGACTCACGCATCCCTGCGTGAGTCTCCTGGCACAACGTTAAAGCCTCAGCGCTGCGAATAGCCCTTTGCAGCAGCAGAGGGGCGATGGCCTTCACGATTGTGCCCTTTCTGACAACACACACCAGACTGCGTCATCACCGATTGCTTAAGTGGCCAGCATTAGCCTGATGGCGCCCTTTGTTTTATGACTCTGCCGTCTCACGCGACTGCGTCATACGCGCCATACTGACCAGCGCGGCGACAGTTGAAAATGCTCCCGCCAGAATCAACGAAGCGTGGGTGCCGCTCTCGCTAAACAGGTTAAACATCAATGCCACCAACGCGGCACCGCTGCTTTGCCCCAGCAGACGTGCCGTACCCAGCATGCCGCTGGCACCGCCGCTACGGTTGCGCGGTGCGGAAGAGATAATGGTGTGATTGTTCGGCGACTGGAACAGACCAAAACCGGCACCACACAGCATCATACGCCAGATGATATCGGCGTCACCCGGTTGGGCGGGCAACAAGGCCAGCAGGAACAATCCGGCGGCAAACATCGCCAGCCCCAAACCTCCCAGTAGCCCCGCATGGACTTTTTCAATCAGGCGTCCGGCAATCGGGGCCATCACCATCGTTGCCAGCGGCCACGGGGTCAACAGCAGGCCGGTCGCCACCTCATCACGTCCCAGTACGTTTTGCAGAAAGAAGGGTAATGAAACCATGGCCAGCATCTGGGCGCAAAATGAACAGATTGATGTGCAGAGCGACAGGGTAAAAATCGGGATGCGGAGTAAATCCACCGGCAATAGCGGCACCGGCATCGCTAACTGACGGCGAATAAATACCACCCCAACCAGCAGCAGGGCTACCACTTCGCCGAGTACCAACCAGTGATTTTGCCCTTGGGCAAAGCCGCTGAGTGCGGAGATCAGTAAGCCAAAAAACAGGGCATTCATGATGGCACTGGCGACATCAAATTTCTGCTGCTTCGCCTTCTGCTGGTTATCCGGCAGGAAACGCAGGGCCAGCCACAGTGCAATGATGCCAAGCGGGACGTTGATCAGAAACAGCCATTGCCAGCTGGCGACAGACAAAATCGCCGCCGCCACCGTCGGGCCTGCCGCCGTGGAGACCGCGACAATCAGCGAGTTGATCGCCATACCCCGCCCGAGAAAGCGCTGCGGGTAGATAATGCGTATCAATGCGGTATTCACGCTCATCAGTGCGGCACCGCCAAACCCCTGCAACACGCGAGCCAGCGTCAGCATATTGAGCGATGAAGAGAGCGCGCAGAACAGCGACGTGGCGATGAACAGCGCCAGGCCTGCCTGATAAACACGTCGATAGCCGAGCATATCACCGAGAAACGACAGTGAAAGCAACGAGATCACGATAGCAATCTGGTAGGCGTTAACAATCCAGATTGATTCCGCCGGACTGGCGTGTAATTCACGGGAAATGGTGGGCAGGGCGACATTGGCAATCGCGCCATCCAGCACCGCCATCATAATACCCAGCGCGATGGTGATAATCGCGCCATAACGCTGGGGAACGGGTAAACCATCCTGAAGTGAGCTTGCGGACATAGAGAGAATAAGTGAAGGAAGTGAATATCATCATGCTAATCAATTCTGTAACGGAAAGCACCGCATGCGGTGACAAAAAGTATCAAGGAATGTGTCGCTGAGTGCTATCGATTGCCGCTGACGGTCTGAAGCGAATATACTGGCAAGATTGTTCCGTTTTTTTTGAAACAACCTCAAAAAAGGATACGCGATGGCGAACGCTGAAAACGATAAACAGCCTGACTCCGTTTCATCGGTGATGAAGGTGTTTGGTATTTTGCAGGCGCTGGGCGAAGAGCGCGACCACGGCATCACGGAGCTGTCTCAGCGCGTAATGATGTCAAAAAGCACCGTTTATCGCTTCTTGCAAACCATGAAGTCGCTGGGCTATGTCGCTCAGGAAGGGGAAACGGAAAAATATTCGCTGACGCTGAAGTTATTCGAATTGGGTGCGAAAGCCTTGCAGAACGTCGATCTGATTCGTAGCGCGGATGTGCAGATGCGTGAACTGTCACGCCTGACCAAAGAAACCATCCATCTTGGTGCGCTGGAAGAAGACAGCATCGTTTATATCCATAAAATCGATTCACTCTACAACCTGCGCATGTATTCACGCATTGGTCGCCGTAACCCGCTGCATACCACCGCGATTGGTAAAGTGCTGCTGGCCTGGCGCGATCGCAGCGAAGTGCAGGAAATTCTCAGCGAAGTGGAGTTTCGTCGCAGCACCGCCAACACCATCGTGAGCGCCGAGGCACTGCTTAAGGTGCTCGATCAGGTCAAAGAGCAGGGCTTTGGCGAAGATAACGAGGAACAGGAAGAGGGATTGCGCTGTATTGCCGTGCCGGTTTTTGATCGGTTTGGTGTGGTGATTGCGGGCCTCAGCATCTCATTCCCCACCATTCGCTTCTCCGAAGAGGGGAAAAACGAATACGTGGCGATGTTGCATCGTGCTGCTCGGGCGGTCTCAGAGCAGATGGGATACCACGATTATCCTTTCTGAGTCAGTAATAAACGGGCTGTTGCCAGCCCGTTTATTCAGTAATCAATTATCGACCACTTCACCACTTTTCTTCAGTATCGGGCAGTCAGTCACGCCGACAATGCCGCTATCAGTATGCAGATACTGCGCGGTGATCATGCCTCGCGCGGTAAGATAGCTACATTGCAGACCGAGTCCGGCTGCGTTTTTATTGCTGCCGGTTAACACGCCATAGCCCGTGAATAACATCGCCAGCCAGATAACAGCGATCACCACGATCGCCCGGATGAATAGTTTCATTTTGTCTCCATGTGATACATAACGCAGCTGTCCTGGTGCTGCTGCCATCACTATAGTAGCAGCTTGCCTCATTGGGTCGATCAGAGATAACTGAAAGGTGATGTACAGGAAAATCTGCATTCAGTCCGTCCCCATTATCTTTTCCTGCCGCAAAGAGTAGAATTACTCGCTAAGTGAGTATTTGACGTTAATCAGTAATCTGAGGCAGTTATGAATGAGTTAGCCGCAAATTCCAGTCCATTGTTCAGCTACGGTGTACTGGCCATCATTATCATTGTGGCCTTTATCGCCTGGTTCTTTGTCAATCGGGCCAGCGTGCGCGCCAGCGAGCAGATACAGTTGCTGGAAACGCTGTTGGAAGAGCAGAAAAAGCAGAATGCGCTGTTGCGCCGCCTTGCGGATGCACAGCCGGACACAGCAACGAAAGATACCGAGGAAGAAGACGAAAAACGTGATTTTATTCGTCTGATTCCGGAGCGTTAATCGACAGATGGAGTGGTAATGGCCTGGCAAAACCCCTGGTACGATGCGGCGAAACAACACCATACGCCGCAGGGTTTTCGTAACCCGGAAGAAGAGTTAAGGCAACCGGGGGATTTACAGCGCTGGCAGCGTGAACGCAAAGAACAGGGCTTACCCTTCCCACCCCGGGCCGGTTATCCGGCCTTTATCAACGACTGGTGCCAGCCAGTCGATTTGCAGGGTGAAGATGATCGTATCTGGTGGCTCGGCCACGCTGCCTTATTACTTCGCCTGAATCAGCGTTATCTGTTAATTGACCCGGCGCTGTCGCAGCGCGCATCCCCGTTACCCTTTGCGGGACCACAGCGCAAAACGCCAGCACCGTTACGTGTGGCGCAGTTGCCGCATCTGGATTATGTGCTGATCTCACACAACCATTATGATCATCTGGATCGCCCAACGGTGAAACGCATCGCCAGACAATTTCCGGAGGCGCGTTTTCTGGTGCCACTGGGGATGGGGAAATGGTGTCAGCGTCGTGGTGTCCGCCATGTCACTGAACTTGACTGGTGGCAAAGTGTTGCGCTGGGCAGCGTGCAATTTAGCGCGGTGCCAGCACGCCACTGGAGTATGCGTACCTTCTTCGACCGGAATCGCTCCTTATGGTGCGGTTGGGTGATCCGCCATGCAGCGCTTAATTTTTGGTTCGCCGGCGACAGTGGTTATAGCGATAACCTGGGTCTGATCGCAGAAAAACTCGGGCCTTTTAATCTGGCCGCTTTGCCAATAGGTGCTTACGCACCAAAATGGTTCATGCGTGGGCAACACATGGATCCTGATCAGGCGGTACAATTGTGGCAACAGATTGGCCGCCCGGTGACGATTCCAATCCACTGGGGCGTGTTTGAGTTGGCCGATGAATCGCTGGATGAACCCCCGGTGGTGCTGGCTAAGGCGCTCAGCGCTGCAAACGAGGCAAGTCGCGACTTTATGCCGTGGAGAATAGGGGAAAGTCGGAGCCTGCTGAATATCGATTCAGATTTGTCCTAAGCCCTTTTTGTTAAATCCAGCCTGCTGGTGCGTTTTTTTAACATTTATTTGTTTTGATGTTAGAAAAAAATGAGATAACTGCCAAACGAAATGGATGCGTATATTTGGGGCAAGGGAGAATATATTTTCCTGATTTTGGTGCAAAACTATTAATAACCTGTACCTGATAAAAACGATTGTACAGGATTTGCACGATGCACATATGTTGCGCCATACGTTAACATTTTGGTGGAATTCATTATCTATGCCATATTTGTGCAATATTTTTTGCGTATGATTATCGATTTAAATAGCGTGATATTGGACAAAATTCAGCCATTGAACTACAACAATTTTTGGCTGTAACGCTACTGATCAATAACCCTTTTTTGTGCAGGCTTGGTGACGCGAGGAAGTGAGAAGGCAGCCGAAGTTTGTGTCTTCGCCAGCAATTATGTGCGGCAAGTCGATCACCGTTTAAAAATGGCTTGCCATTAATTTGCGGATATGTGATAACGATTCGTGGGTCAAACGAGGTACAGTTCTGTTTATGTATGGCATCTTCAGTAAAGAAGTTACGAGTAAAGACGTTGACGTTGAATACCGCTTCCTTGCCGAAACCTTAAATTAGTGCCTCATGCAGTAATGTCTCTGGTTTTTCTGTAAGTCTGCCCTCGGGCAAAATAAACACTCTAAGGAATTTGCAAAAATGGCAAAAATTAAAGGTCAGGTTAAGTGGTTCAACGAGTCTAAAGGTTTTGGTTTTATCACTCCTGCTGACGGTAGCAAAGATGTGTTCGTACACTTCTCTGCAATCCAGGGCAATGGTTTTAAAACTCTGGCCGAAGGCCAAAATGTTGAATTCGAAATCCAGGACGGCCAGAAAGGTCCGGCTGCAGTCAACGTCACTGCTATCTGATTTCGTCGCCAGGCTCGGTGTCATGCACCACTGAAACGAATCCTAAAGCCCCGGTCTGTGACCGGGGCTTTTCTTTATCCTTTCTGTAAACAGATGACCAGGGTACACTGCGCCGCGAATCGCTAACCCGGAGTTATCTATGTCTTTGATTTGCCCACTTTGTCATCAGCCACTTCTGCTGCAAAGCGCCAGCTACCGCTGCGATGCCGGTCATCAGTATGATTTGGCGAAAGAAGGGTATGTCAATCTGCTCCCGGTCCAACACAAAAGCTCCCGCCAACCCGGTGACAGCCCGGAAATGCTGCTGGCGCGCCGCGAATTTCTCGATGCCGGTTACTATCAACCGCTGCGCGATCGCGTGTCAGCATGGCTGTCTCAGCGCTTACCCGCGACCGCCACGCAGTTGCTCGATATCGGTTGTGGTGAAGGGTATTACACGGCGGCAATGGCAGCGGCGGTGCCGCAGGCTCAGGTTTATGGTCTGGATGTGGCGAAAGCGGCGATTCGCATGGCGGCGAAACGTTACCGCGCAGTAAAATTTTGCGTCGCGTCGAGCCAACGGCTGCCGTTCGCCGACGCGTCTCTTGACGGCATCGTGCGTATCTATGCGCCCTGCAATGAAGAGGAACTGAGTCGGGTGGTGAAGTCTGGTGGCTATTTGCTGACGGTCACACCCGGTGCCCACCATCTGGAGCAGTTTAAGGCGCTTATCTATCGTGAAGTGCAGCTGCATATGGCGGAAGAGAAAGCCTATGCGGGCTTTCATCAGGTGGCGCAGGAAAACCTGCGTTATGGCATGACGCTCAGCGGTAGCGCGGCCACCACCTTATTACAGATGACGCCTTTTGCCTGGCGTGCGCGTGAGGACGTATGGCAAAGCCTGGCGGCGGCCACCGCCTTTGCATGTGAGGCCGACTTTACGCTGACGCTCTGGCAGCGCGATTAACGCGCATCCACCAGCGTGTGGTAGATCTTTTCTAAATCGTCGAGTTGTTTCACCGCAATCAGCAGGCGGCGTTGCTCAAGTTGCATCACGAGGATGCCGTCTTCGGACAGGTTCATGCTTTGAATGCGCTGATAATCAATCCAGACACCGGCGAAAAACAAGCCGTCATTCTTCATCAACAATTTCGGGCTACGTAGCCAGAACAGCCAGAATGCCATGAAGCACAGCACCATCAGTAAGGTGGTGGTGAGCTGCGGCCCCTGATGGCTGACGTTGTTCCACAATAAAATTAACAACAACACGATAAAGATGGCGCTGTCGATTTTATGGCGGCGGCGCAGCGCGACGCGCAATTTGGTGGGGCCGTTACGCCGGGGCAGAATCGCCTCATCGTAGATAGCAAACAGCAACAGGCCAGCGATAAGCAGTGCAATCAGGGCGTCAGTCAGTGACATGATGATTCCTTAACAGAAGTGACCTCAGCGTTGGCGCTCAGGTAACCCCTGTAAAACAACCGGGGGCACATGGCCCCCGGCAAGCTTTACAGACCGAGTAAGCCGATCCAGTAACCGAAAATACCAATCGCAAAGAAGCCAACGATAATCCACAATGCGTTGACCTTACGACGCAACAGCCACATACAACCAAAGGTTAACAGCAGCGGAATCAGCCCTGGCATCAATTGGTCGAGAATCGACTGAACGGTCGTTACCGTCGTTTTTCCCGTCTGGTCAGTGATGCGCGACACCACCAATGGCACATTTACATGCGTCCACTTGTTAACCAACGCCCCCATGACAAACAGGCCGAGAATTGACGCCCCCTCGGTCAGTTTTTGCAGGAAGCCACCGCCCATATCGCTAACG
Organism: Pantoea sp. At-9b; assembly: GCF_000175935.2. NCBI lineage: Bacteria > Pseudomonadati > Pseudomonadota > Gammaproteobacteria > Enterobacterales > Erwiniaceae > Pantoea > Pantoea sp. At-9b. Next base: position 2,446,841 of record NC_014837.1, on the reverse strand, counting down.
ATATCTACCCCTTTGCGGTAGCCATAGGCCACGCCGTAGTAGCGAGTCAGCAAGCGCGCAATGTTGAACAAGAGGAAAAACAGCAGTGGGCCAAGCAGACTGCCGCTCATGGCGATCCCTGCGCCGAGGGCAGCGAACACCGGACGGACCGTACCCCAGAAAATCGGGTCACCGACCCCCGCCAGGGGTCCCATCAGACCGACTTTGATACCGTTGATGGCACCATCGTCAATCGCGGCGCCATTAGCACGCTGCTCTTCCATCGCCATTGTCACGCCGAGGACCGGCGCGGCGACGAACGGATGGGTGTTGAAGAACTCCAGATGGCGTTTGATGGCCTGTTTGCGGTCATCGTTGTTTTCCGGATAGAGACGGCGAATGACCGGCACCATCGAGAAGCAGAAGCCCAGCGCCTGCATACGTTCAAAGTTCCACGAACCCTGGAACAGGTTGGAGCGCAGGAACACGCCACGGACATCGCCCGGAGTGAGTTTCTTTTGAGACTGAGTAGTATCAACCATGATGTCACCTGTTCCTTAATCGAGTTCGTTGTCGAGGTCGTTTTGCGCAGGACCGGCAGCCGCAGCGCCCGCAACACGGTTATATTTCGGAGCCAACTGGATATACAGCACGGCCATTACCACGCCAATCACGCCCAGTGCCACCAGGTTGAAGTTGGTGAATGCGGCAGTGACGAAGCCGAGGTAGAAGAACGGCATCAGGTAGCCCGCGCGCATCATGTTGATGACCATCGCATAACCGACGACGACGATCATGCCGCCCGCGATATTCAGGCCATTGGTGACCACTTCCGGGATGGAACTCAGCAGGGTATGAACCGCGCTGGTGCCGACGGAGATGGCAACGATCAATGCCGGAATGGCGATACGCATTGCCTGCAACAGCAGGGCAGAGACGTGTATCCACGAAATGGCGGACAGGTTGCCTTTCTCTGCTGCTTTATCGGCAGCATGCTGGAAGGCCACGGTGATAGTACGAACGATAATGGTCAATACCTGACCGGCCGCTGCCAACGGGATGGCTAACGCGATACCGGCACCGACGCTTTGACCACCGGCAATAACCAGAATGGTCGAGATGATAGAGGCGAGGGCGGCATCCGGTGCCACTGCTGCACCGATGTTCATCCAACCCAGGGCGATCATCTCCAGCGTACCGCCGATGATGATACCGGTCTTCATATCACCCAGCACGGCACCGATCAGGGTACAAGCCACCAACGGACGGTGGAACTGGAACTCATCAAGAATCGATCCCATCCCAGCGATACAAGCCACAATAAATATCAAAATGATTTGTAGCGAGGTTATCTCCATTGCATTTCTCCTAAGCAAAGGTCACGAAATATTCGCCCGCGCAAGCAGGCACAGATGGCGAATTACGCATTTACCTTCGCAATCAGGTCCATCATTTTCAGTTTCGGGTCGTTAGAAACTTTGCGCACTTCCAGCTCGATACCACGGTCATTGAGTTTGCGGAACGCGGCAATATCCTTCTCATCGACGGATACGGCGTTGTTAACCTGAGTTTTGCCCTGGCGGAACGCCATGCCGCCAATATTGACGGATTTGATGTCCACACCTTGTTCCACAATCCGCTCGACATCGGTCGGATTGGTGAACAGCAGCATGACGCGGTCGCGACCATATTTCGGGTTATTCCAGACGCGAATCATTTTATCGACATCTACCACGTGCGCCGTCACACCGGGTGGTGCCACCTGGGTGAGTAACGTTTTACGGACGTGGTCGTTGGCGACTTCATCACTGACAACAATAATGCGTGTGACGTTGGTTTCTTTGGTCCAGCGGGTGGCGACCTGACCATGAATCAGACGGTCATCAATACGGGCCAGACCAATCTTCATATGCTCGCCAGGGGCCAGCGGCTTCTGCGGCTGAGGGGCCGCTTTGGCAACGGGGACGGCAGGTGCAGGCTCAGCCGTTTCAGTTTTCAGCGCTTTAACGCCTTCGCGACCCGCTTCGACCGCGATGTGAATTAACTCCTCCAGTGAGGGATTATCATCACGTCCCATCAGGGTCTCGACTAACATCGGAATGTTGACCCCAGCAATGACATCATGGTCCGGTTTATCTACCACGATGCGGCTTGCCGCGTTGAAGGGACTGCCACCCCAGGTGTCGACCAGGAACAGTACACCTTTAGAGGTGTCCATTGTCGCCAGTCGCGCCTGATACTTTTCAATTAGCGTTTCTGCATTTTCGCCGGGAACGAAATCAATCCATCCGACATTTTCCTGCTCACCCAACAGCATTTCTGCTGTTTTCAGCAGCTGTTCTGCCGCCCAGCCATGTGTACCAATTACAATAGCAATGGTCACTTGCTACCTCCGTTCGCATGAGAGATTCTCTGGCTTCGCCGGGAATCGATGAAAATTACCGTTGTAGTTTCCTGTGGATCGTTTCGGTCGAAGGTGAAGAAAACATCGATTAAAAATCCAAAACTTTCCGCTACACAGCGATAAGGTCGCGATTTATTTTAGTGAGTGAAAAAATAAATTATGTGATGTTTGTCAGTAATTCAGAGCGCAGCGGTGTTAATTCGTGCTTTTATCTCTCCTTCTTTCAGACTGTTACCGTTTGTAAATGTAAGAAAATTTTTTGACGCCCGTGATGTAACTGATACATTAACGATCTGTTTATTAATCAGGAGTACCGGGCATTAGCTCACCTTTATGGACCGTCACCGACGTCGCTTCACCTCTTCTCAGCGCCTGCTGGCGCATGCATCCACGCCTTGCGGCGTAACCCCATTCGTTAACGATCTGCTGTCTCGCCCTGTGGCGCAGGCCGACTTTCGTGCGCAGCTTTTCCCGGTAAGGAGCCATTGATGGAATTTCTCTTCGACCCTTCCATCTGGGCGGGTTTGCTGACGCTGATCGTGCTGGAAATTGTCCTCGGCATCGATAACCTGGTTTTTATCGCGATCCTCGCTGACAAACTGCCGCCTAAACAGCGTGATAAAGCACGCCTGATCGGCCTGTCGCTGGCGCTGGTGATGCGACTGGGCCTGCTGTCACTCATCTCGTGGATGGTGACATTAACGCGACCCCTATTCAGCGTAGGCGATTTCAGCTTTTCCGGGCGCGATTTAATCCTGCTGGTGGGTGGTTTGTTCCTGTTGTTCAAGGCAACGATGGAGCTGCATGAACGTTTAGAGAACCGCAATCTGGAGCACCAGGGCAACCGCAGCTATGCCAGTTTCTGGGCGGTAGTGACGCAGATTGTGGTGCTGGATGCAGTGTTTTCACTGGATGCGGTGATTACCGCCGTGGGGATGGTGAACCATCTGCCGGTGATGATGACGGCAGTAGTGATCGCCATGGGCGTGATGTTGCTGGCCTCAAAACCGTTGACCCGTTTTGTTAACGCGCATCCGACCGTGGTGGTGTTGTGTCTCAGCTTCCTGCTGATGATCGGTTTGTCGCTGGTGGCAGAAGGTTTTGGTTTCCATATTCCGAAAGGCTACCTGTATGCGGCAATTGGCTTCTCGATCCTGATCGAATTGTTTAACCAGATCGCCCGCCGTAACTTTATTCGCCATCAGGCTCATCGCCCCATGCGTGAGCGCACCGCCGAAGCGATTCTGCGTCTGATGGGCGGTCGTCAGCGTAAGCAGGCGGCGACGTCTGAAGAGCAGGCGCTGGTGGAAGCGATGCCGCAGGAAGCCTTTAAAGATGAAGAACGTTATATGATCAACGGCGTGCTGACGCTGGCACAACGTTCCATTCGCAGCATTATGACGCCTCGCGGTGAAATCTCCTGGGTGGATGTGGAGCGTCCGTTGGATGAGATTCGCATCCAGCTACTGGACACGCCGCACAGCCTGTTCCCGGTATGCCGGGGCGAGCTGGACGAGATTATCGGCGTGGTGCGTGCGAAGGAGCTGTTGGTAGCGTTGGAACACGGCATGGATGTCGCCACCTTTGCGGCGAACACCCCGGCGATTGTGGTGCCGGAAACGCTGGACCCGATCAACTTGTTGGGCGTGCTGCGGCGCGCGAAGGGGAGCTTTGTTATCGTCACCAACGAGTTTGGTGTGGTGCAGGGCTTGATCACCCCACTGGACGTGCTGGAAGCGATTGCGGGTGAGTTCCCTGACGAAGACGAAACGCCAGATATTATTGCCGACGGTGAGGGCTGGCTGGTGAAGGGCGGCACCGATCTGCATTCATTGCAACAGCTGCTGGACTATCACGAACTGGTGAAAGCCGAAGATGATCACGCCTCGCTGGCCGGTCTGCTAATTGACCAGAAAGGGCAGTTGCCGCTGCCGGGTGAGGTGATTGATCTGCCACCGCTGCATTTCCAGATTATCGAGGCGACAGATTACCGCATTGATCTGGTGCGTGTGACGAAAGACAAGCCGCACGAGGATGAAGAAATATAAAAATTTGGCACCTTCGGGTGCCAAACTTTTTCATTCAGTGTAGCGGCGCGATTTATCGCGCTTGTCTTGACCTACCGGGTGCAAAATACGCGCGATAAATCGCGCCGCTACGCACTCAGTTGTGCCTGATGTTGCTCCAGCCAGGCAGGGAAATCCTCAATGGGCATCGGACGTGCATAGAAATAGCCCTGCAAATGGTCAACACCGCGCTCGCGCAGATAATGTGCCTGTTCAGCCGTCTCCACACCCTCCGCCACCAGCGCGATATTCAGACGTTGTGCCAGCGAAATCACCATATCTGTCACGGTAGCGTTAATGGCATCGGTGCCAATCGCGGCGGTAAAAATCTTGTCGATCTTCAGAACATCCGGTTTGAGATCTTTCAGATAAGCAAGGGAACTGTGCCCGGTGCCAAAATCATCAATGGCCAGCCGCACACCAATTTCATGCAGTTGCGCCACCACCGCTTGATCAATCACCGGGAGCGCATCGCGTTCGGTTAACTCCACGACCAGCTTGGGTAACGGGTTGGCTGGCCACCAGATACGTTGCAGATCTTCAACAATCGCCCGATCGTGAAAGTGGCTGGCGGCGACGTTGATGGCGATATGGAAAGAGGGGCAGTGGGGCAGATTCGGCAATTCATCCACGACTTTGGCAATGACGAAGCGTGTCAGGGGCGCAATCAGGTTCTGTCGCTCGGCCAGCGGAATAAACACATCCGGCGCGATCCAGCCCTGGCGCGGGTTGTGCCAGCGCAGCAACAGCTCGATACCATCACATTCACCGCTTTTGGCGTTAATCAGTGGCTGGCAATAAACCATAAACTCATTGGCGGTGATGCCATAACTGATTTGCCAGCTGAGACTCATGCGGTTAGCGGTCGCCAGCCAGACGATATAACCCATCAATAAACTGAGCAGCACCGCCAGCGGCAATTGCGACGGCATGGTGCTCAACGCCAGACGCGCCGGTGAGGGGCCGTACAGCGTGATGGTGTAGGGGTAGCGTAGCGATGCCTGATCGTAAGCGACTTCATCTTCTGACGGTAGCGTGGGTTCAATCAGCGGATTGCCATATTCCAGGCTTTGTCCGCCCACGTTGAATATGGCACGTTCAACCCAGGGCAATTGCGGCTCAAGCAGGTAATTGGTCATTAACTCAATATTAATCACCTGCAATAACCCTTCCCGATTATCCAGCGACTTGGGCGTCCACAGCAGCAATACCGGGGAACCTTTTAACAGATAATCGTCGGTGGTGAGCATCATGCGCTCATTATTAATCGCCAGCTGGGGATAGGTCTGGCTGAAGGAAATATTTTGCGGCCCGTAAATACTGGAGCAATAGAGCGTGTCATTCTCCACCAGCAAAATCGAGCGCACGGTTTGCAGGGCGGCAATTTTTTCAATCAGTGGAAAACGGACTTGCGGGCAAGGCACACCGACCAGGCCAAGGGTGTTATTGGCGGAGACATCCAGCGGAGAAAACATACGGTCAAAACGTTCGATGGCGCGAGAGGCAAAATCCAGAGACTGCTGCTCAATACGTGACTTCTCTTCTATATAACGAAAAGTCAGCGTTAAAATTAAAACCAGCGCGGCGATCACTAACGCAATAAGCAATCGCTTACGGCGAAATTGACCAACAAATTGCTGGGCTATGAGCATCAGTAACCACCTTGCAAAGACTAAGAATAAAGCCAAAGAACGTCTAGGTTATCGGCATAGCGGCGGCCAGGTTTAGCACGGCTCAGGAAAAAAAGCGGTACTGAAAAAACGACGCGGCCAACGAGGGCCGCGTGTAAATTACTCTATCTGGTTTAGCAGGATGGAGGTAGCAGCAGTTGCATAAAATTGTTCAATCGGTGTTTTTTTGCACACCGAAGAAAGCAACTGCCGGAGGGTGTTAGTCGCACTGTACCTTAATGGCCAGACCACCGCGTGACGTCTCACGGTATTTCGCATTCATATCTTTGCCGGTTTCATACATGGTCTCGATCACCTTATCCAGCGAGACACGCGGCTCACTGGTGCGGCGCAGCGCCATACGTGCAGCATTGATGGCTTTTACCGAGGCAATGGCATTGCGTTCAATACAGGGAACCTGTACCTGTCCAGCGACCGGATCGCAGGTCAGACCCAGATTGTGCTCCATACCGATTTCGGCAGCTACGCACACTTGTTCCGGGCTGGCCCCCAACAATTCAGCCAACCCCGCCGCAGCCATTGAGCAGGCGACACCCACTTCCCCCTGACAGCCGACTTCCGCACCGGAAATGGAGGCATTCATTTTATACAGAATGCCAATGGCCCCGGAGGCAAGGAAATAGCGGATGTAAATGTCCGGCGTGACGCTTTCAATAAAATGATCGTAATACGCCAGCACCGCAGGCACGATGCCGCACGCACCGTTGGTCGGGGCGGTGACCACGCGGCCACCGGCGGCATTTTCCTCATTCACCGCCAACGCAAACATATTGACCCAGTCAATCACGTTCATCGGATCATTGGAGTGTTTGGTGGAGGAGACCAGTAAACGGCGCAGGGAAGCCGCACGACGTGGCACACGCAGTGGGCCTGGCAACACGCCCTCAGTATTCAGGCCGCGATCAATGCACGCCTGCATGGTCTGCCAGACGTTGGCGAAGTAGCTATAGATTTCGTCGCGGCTGTGCAGCGCCAGCTCGTTCTTCAACACCAGGCCAGACAGCGACAGGCCACTCTCCCGACAGTGAGAAAGCAACTCTTTGGCCGAATGGAACGGGAACGGCACAGAAACCTGATCCAGTACCGATTGCCCAAAATGTTCTTCATCAACGATAAAACCGCCGCCGATGGAGTAATAGGTTTTGCTCAGGATCAGCAGATCACCGGCGAAGGCAAACAGGGTCAGGCCATTTTCATGCAACGACAGATTTTCGCTGCGAAACACCATGCCGCCCTCACGCGGGAAATCGACTTCGTGGGCACCGTTCGCCAGCAGCAGGCGTTCGCGTTGTTCTACATCCTGGATAAAGGCGGGGATGCTGTCGATATCCACGGTATCCGGTGCCGCGCCGGCCAGACCCATGATGATGGCGATGTCGGTGTGGTGACCTTTACCGGTGAGCGACAGGGAGCCGTAAACGTCCACCGCAACCCGCGTGACGTCCTGTAACTTACCCTGTTCAGCCAGCAGATCGACAAACTGTTTGCCCGCTTTCATCGGGCCGACGGTATGTGAACTGGAAGGGCCGATCCCCACTTTAAACATGTCAAAAACACTAATCACCGGTGACACTCCTCACAAAGCCTATTTTTGTACGGCGCAGGCCGTTTTATGCGGCTAATAGTAATCGCACGCGCGCTGGCACGAGCAGCTTTTCGCATGAAATAAACTAATTATACAGCACAGAAATAGTTATCCATGGCGGGAGGAAAAACCGATGCAGGACGAAATGGCAAGTGCAGAGTACATCAACCCGGTAGGGCAATTTGCTGGCCGAGCGCGCGAATAATGCCAGCCGTCATCCCCCAGATAAAATAGTCTTCATACCATGACAGCCAGACCTGATGCTGACGATGACCACGCCGCAGCGTCAGGCCGCTATAGCGACTAAGGCGTAACGCTTCCGCCAGCGGCATGGCGAAGGCGCTTTCGACTTCATCAGGGTTAATCGCCAACGGCAACCCGGCGGGAATGATGCCGACCACGGGCGTGACAGCAAAACCGGTGCTGCTGGTGACCGCGGGCAGCACACCAACCACCTGAACCTGATCAGGCTGGATGCCGACTTCCTCCTGCGCCTCGCGCAGGGCGGTATAAATGAGCGAATCATCGCTGGCATCCTGCATGCCGCCGGGGAACGCCACCTGACCGGCATGCTTACGTAAGCGACTGGAACGGCGCGTCAGTAACAGCCCCGGTTCTGTATCGTTAATCAGTGGCACCAGCACCGCCGCTCGCCGACCGTTAGGCGGCGTTTTCGCCGCAGCAATTGGCGGTTGCAATACAAAGCGGCTGAGAAACTGCTCAAGGGTCAGGTCAGGGTTCATCAGGTCCGCTCCCGCAGACTGGGAAGAATGCGATTCACTTTATGCAACGTCTCCTGATACTCCGCGCTGACTTCGCTGTCGGCCACCAGACCGCCACCTGCGGCGCAGTACAATTGCTGATTTTCGGCGATAAGCGTGCGGATGGTAATGCTGGTATCCATTCGGCCACACAGGCTGATGTAGCCAATGCTGCCGCACCAGGCATTACGGCGATGCGGCTCCAGTTCCTCAATGATCTCCATGGCGCGAATTTTCGGCGCGCCAGTGATAGAACCACCAGGGAAACAGGCGCGGAGCAGGTCAGTGGCGGCAAGCTGCGCTGGCAGCCGCGCTCGCACGGTACTCACCAGATGATGCACGGCCGGAAAAGGCTCCACGACAAACAGTTCCGGCACGCTGACGCTGCCCGGTTCGGCGACACGCCCGATATCATTGCGCAGCAGATCGACAATCATCAAATTTTCCGCGCGATCTTTCTCGGCATGCGCCAGTTCTGCCGCCTGCTGGCGATCGGCGACAGGATCGGCCATGCGTGGACGCGTGCCTTTAATTGGCCGGGTTTCGATCACCTGTTGCTGCAAGGAAAGAAAACGTTCAGGTGACAGACTGAGGATCGTACTCTGCGGCAGACGCAGGAAGGCGCTAAACGGGGCGCGATTGGTTTGATTCAGATGCTGAAAAGCCTGCCATTCATCGCCCTGATAGCGAGCCTGGAAACGTTGGGCCAGATTGACCTGGTAACAATCGCCCGCCTGAATGTAGGCTTGCACTACGGCAAAGCGTTGGGCGTAGTCATCAAAGCTCAGATTGGATTGCCAGTCACTGGTCAGCGCAAAAGGTTGTTGTACCGGGGCGCGCTGTGCCTGTAACCACTGCCAGCGCGCGGCGGCATCATGCAACGACACCAGTGTCAGGCGGCGTAACTGGTGGTCAGCGATCAACGCCCAGTCATAAATGCCCACTGCCATGTCCGGTGTGTTCAGGTCATGCTGCGCCAGTTCCGGCAAGTTTTCAAAGCGACGTCCCAGGTCATAACCGAATAAGCCCAGCGCGCCCCCCTGGAAAGGCAGGTCAGGATCAAAAGCGGGTTGCACACCAAGCGCGTCGCACTGCTGCTGAAGTAAGTGCAGCGGATCATCTGCCGAGGTTTGGATGTGGTGCTGGTGGCCGATCTCCGTCATCGCCCCCCGGGTGATCAGGGTGACGCGCGGGTCGGCGGTCATAATATCGAAACGGTTATCGGCATGATCGGCCTGACCCGAGGTCAGCAGCATCGCCCACGGCTGATGAGCGAGGGGAGAAAACAGCTGTGTCAGCGTATCCGGCGTATAATTGAGAGCGAGGGTTTTTACGATCATGAGACAAATCAGATAACAGCAACAAAGACGTTAGCCTGACACATTTTTTTGTTGCTGGCACCTGTTTGTTCCGCATGGAATAATGCGTCCCCTTTTTCCCAGGAGCGATTTATGTTTTCAGGTCTTCCGGCATTATCTCACGAACAACAGCAGCAGGCAGTTGAACGCATTCAGGAACTGATGGCAGGGGGTATGGCGAGTGGCCAGGCGATTGCGCAGGTGGCACATGAGATTCGCCAGAGTCATCAGGGAGAGCAAATTCGGGCGCGGTTTGAAGACGACGACGAGGACATCTGACGCCCGAAGGTATTTATAACGCGGCGATGATCTTAATCTCGACTTTATATTTCGGATTCATCAAGCCGGCCTGCACGGTACAACGCACCGGCGCATTGCCCGGCGATACCCAGGCATCCCAGGCACGGTTCATCGCCGGGAAATCGGCTTTATCGACCAGGAAAATCGTGGCGTCGAGGATTTTGCTTTTGTCTGAACCGACGCGGGTCAGAATGGCATCGATCACGGCCAGCGCGTTGGCAGTTTGCGCCTCCGCATCTTCATCAAGGTTTTCCGGTACGCTGGTGTAGTACACCGTCTGGTTGTGAATCACGGCTTCCGACATACGGTGTCCTGGATCAATACGCGTAATGGTCATCATTTTCTCCTTATTTATCGCAGCGCTAGCCTGCCATAAGCACGGGGGCGCTGTCATCTGTTGTGGTCGCATCAACAGAATCCTGACATAATTACAGTACTTTTTGAGTTTTCGGTGAGGATGTGTGGCAGACGATTTTGCAGCTGATGGCGCGCTGGCGCAGGCAATCCCTGGCTTTAAACCGCGTGAAGCGCAGCGTGAGATGGCACAGGCCGTTGCAGAAGCGGTAAAAAGCGGCGGTGAACTGGTGGTTGAAGCTGGAACCGGCACCGGAAAAACCTATGCTTATCTCGCCCCTGCGCTGCGTGCTGACAAAAAAGTGATCATCTCCACCGGATCTAAAGCGTTGCAGGATCAACTGTACAACCGCGATCTTCCCACCATTGCTCGCGCGCTCAAGTTCAAAGGCAAAACCGCGCTGCTGAAAGGGCGTTCCAACTATCTGTGTCTGGAACGTATGGAACAGCAAACGCAAAGCGGCGGTGACCTTAGCGTTCAGGCGCTGGGCGACCTGGTTACGCTGCGGGGCTGGTCATCAGAAACCGTGGACGGCGACATCAGCAGCTGTGCTGGCGTGGCAGAAGACAGCCCGGTGTGGCCTTATGTCACCAGTACCAACGACAACTGTCTGGGCAGCGATTGCCCCTTATATAAAGAGTGCTTTGTCGTGAAAGCCCGTAAACGGGCAATGGATGCTGATGTGGTGGTGGTGAATCACCACCTGTTTCTGGCTGATTTGGTGGTGAAAGAGGGCGGCTTTGGCGAACTGATCCCTGAGGCCGATGTGATGATTTTCGATGAAGCGCATCAGTTACCGGATATCGCCAGCCAATATTTCGGCCAGCAGCTCTCCAGCCGTCAGTTACTCGATTTAGTCAAAGACATCATCATTGCCTACCGCACCGAAGTGCGGGATGTGCAGCAGTTGCAAAAATCGGCGGACCGTCTGGCACAGTGCACCCAGGATTTTCGTCTGACGTTGGGAGAACCCGGTTTTCGCGGCAACCTGCGTGATCTGCTGAGTGACAACAACGTGATGCGCATGTTGACCCTGCTGGATGATGCGCTGGAACTGTGTTACGACGTGATTAAACTGTCGCTCGGGCGCTCTGCGCTGCTGGATGCTGCCTTTGAGCGGGCGGCGCTTTATCGCACTCGCCTGAAACGCTTACACGCCATTGATGAACCGGGTTTCAGCTACTGGTATGAATGTTCCAGCCGCCATTTCACCCTCGCATTAACGCCACTATCCGTTGCCGAACGTTTTCGTGAAGTGATGGATAACCGTAAAGCAGCGTGGGTCTTCACCTCTGCCACGTTGGCGGTGAATGAGCAGATGAGCCATTTCTCTAACCGGTTGGGCGTGGATAAAGCGAAAACCTTAATCCTCAACAGCCCGTTTGATTATGCGCGGCAGGCATTGTTGTGCGTACCGCGCAACCTGCCGGAACCCAACCGTCCGGGTGGCGCACGCCGCTTAGCGCAGATGATGAAACCGCTGATTGATGCCAATAAAGGCCGCTGCTTCTTTTTATGTACCTCGCATATGATGATGCGCGAACTGGCCGCTGAGTTTCGTGCTTCGATGACCATCCCGGTGTTGTTGCAGGGAGAAACCAGCAAAGGCCAATTGCTGAAACAGTTCCTTGAAGCGGGCAATGCGTTGCTGGTGGCAACCAGCAGTTTCTGGGAAGGGGTGGATGTGCGGGGGGATGCACTGTCATTGGTGATCATCGATAAGCTGCCGTTTACCTCACCGGAAGATCCGTTGCTGAAAGCCCGTATGGAGGATTGTCGCCTGCGCGGTGGTGAGCCGTTTAACGATGTACAGCTCCCCGACGCGGTGATCACCCTGAAACAGGGGGTTGGCCGTTTGATCCGCGACACCGACGACCGTGGGGTGCTGGTGATTTGCGATCAGCGTCTGGTTTCACGTCCTTATGGCGCGCTGTTTCTCAATAGTTTGCCGCCTACGCCGCGTACCCGCGATCTTGACCGCGCCATCCGTTTTGTTCGCGAGCAGGAGAGTCACTAATTTGTGTCAGCCTGTGTTAAGATGCGCGCCATTTTGAATCTCCCGAGGTTGTTATGTCCGCCCGAATTTTAGCCCTGGACACAGCGACAGAAGCCTGTTCTGCCGCGCTGCTGAATCAACACCAGCTTGATGCCCGTTTCGAAATCGCTCCGCGTGACCATACGCAACGTATTCTGCCGTTAGTGCAGGACTTGTTGCAGGCGCAGCAACTGGAATTGACCGCGTTGGATGCGCTGGCCTTTGGTCGTGGACCGGGCAGTTTTACGGGTGTGCGTATCGGCATCGGTATTGCTCAGGGGCTGGCGCTGGGCGCGAATTTGCCGATGATTGGTGTTTCATCGTTAGCGACCATGGCGCAAGGAGCATGGCGTCTGACGGGTGCCACACGGGTGCTGGCGGCGATCGATGCGCGGATGGGTGAGGTGTATTGGGCGGAATATCAGCGTGATGCCAACGGCGAGTGGCAGGGCGAAGAGACCGAAGCGGTGTTGTCACCCGAAGCGGCTCAGGCGCGTATCGCCAGCCTTGAGGGGGAATGGACCACGGTTGGCACGGGCTGGCAAGCCTATCCACAGCTATTAACCACCCCGGGCGCACAGCGGGTTGCCAGCGAGGTGCTGCTCCCCGCCGCAGAAGATATGCTGCCGTTGGCGCTGGCGGCCTGGCAGCGTGGGGCAACCGTGGCGGTTGAACACGCCGAACCCGTCTACCTGCGCAATGAAGTGGCATGGAAAAAATTGCCGGGACGTTAAGCGGCAGCGCAACTTATCGCTACGCGCTCAGTCTAATCTGAGAAATAACAGGAGAAGTGCTATGCCAATGAGTTGTAAAGGGATGTCTGGCGCTCTGTTAGCCTGCGTGCTGTTGATCAGCGGTTGTGTTTCGGTGCCGGATGCCATTAAAGGGAGTTCACAGCTTCCACAGCAAGATTTGTTACGGGTGATGAACGCACCGCAGTTGTATGTCGGTCAGGAATCACGTTTCGGCGGTAAAGTGGTGAATGTCACCAATCTGAACGGTTTGACGCGCCTGGAAATCGCCACCCAACCGCTGGATGACGGTGCGCGACCGCAGCTCGGCGCAGCAACGGTTGGCCGCATTTTTGCCGACATCCACGGATTTGTCGATCCAACCGATGTCAGAAACCAATACGTCACCGTACTGGGTAATATCAAAGGCACGGAAAAAGGCACTATCGGTCAGGCCAGCTACAATTTTGTGGTGATCGATGTGAAAGGCTATCAGCGCTGGCATCTGACTCAGCAAGTGATGACGCCGCCACAGCCGATTGATCCATGGATTTTTTACGGTCCGACGCGTCGCCATCCTGGTTATTGGGGGCCGAACCCTTATTGGGGCATGAACAGCAGCGGACCCGCGCAGGTGCAAACCATTTTGACCGAATAAATTTTTTATATCAATTGCTTACGGCCCGATCGCGGCACACGCGAACGGGCCTTTTTATTGAATGCGCAACCGAAGCGCGAAATTTAGTGATGAGCCTCGCAACCTGAACAGGTCGACACCGGCAAACTGGTACAATCAGTTAAAATATTGTTAATAACACTGATGACAGAGGCTGCGATGGCTACGCAACAAGAATCTCGGGGTGAATCTTTGACTAAGGTTTGGCTGAAACGCTATCCGCCGGATGTACCTGCGGAAATTACTGCAGACCGTTATACCTCTTTGATCGATCTTTTTGAGCATGCAGCAACGCGTTATGCCGATCAGGTCGCGTTTATGAATATGGGGCAACCCATGACCTACCGCCAACTGGACCAGCAAAGTCGCGCTTTTGCCGCCTGGTTGCAACAGGGGCTCAAGCTTAAGGCGGGCGATCGGGTCGCGCTGATGATGCCTAACCTGTTGCAGTATCCGGTGGCGCTGTTTGGCGTGCTGCGTGCAGGCATGGTGGTGGTAAACGTGAACCCACTTTATACGCCGCGTGAGTTAAAACATCAGCTCAACGACAGCGGTGCCAGTGCGATTGTCATCGTCTCCAACTTTGCGCATACCTTAGAAAAAGTGGTGGCGGAGACGCAGGTAAAACATGTGATGCTAACGCGCATGGGGGATCAGCTGGCACCGATTAAGGGCACGCTGGTTAACTTTGTCGTCCGTTACGTGAAGAAACTGGTACCAAAATACAATTTGCCGGGTGCGATTCCCTTCCGTCAGGCATTGCAGCAGGGTGAGCAGCTTGATTATCGACGTCCCGACGTGACCAATGATGATCTGGCATTTCTGCAATATACCGGCGGCACCACCGGGGTGGCGAAGGGCGCGATGCTGACGCACGGTAATATGCAGGCCAACCTTGAGCAGGCGAAAGCGACCTATGGCAAGCTGTTGCGTCCGGGTCAGGAGTGCGTGGTTACCGCCTTACCGCTGTACCATATTTTTGCGCTGACGGTTAACTGCCTGTTGTTCCTCGATCTGGGGGGACAGAATCTGTTGATCACCAATCCACGTGATATCCCGGGTTTCGTCAAGGAACTGGCAAAGTTCCCGTTCACCGCGATTACCGGCGTGAATACCCTGTTCAACGCGCTGCTCAACGATGCCAACTTTAATAAGCTGGATTTCTCTACCCTGCGGATGTCGGCGGGCGGCGGGATGGCGGTACAAAAAGCCGTGGCTGAACGTTGGGAGAAACTCACCGGGCACTATCTGCTGGAAGGCTACGGTTTAACCGAATGCTCACCGCTGGTGTCGGTGAACCCTTATGACATCACCTGCCATACCGGCAGCATCGGTTTACCGGTGCCGTCGACCGATGTGCGCATTGTCGATGAAGAGGATCATGATGTGCTGTCCGGCGAGCCTGGCGAGCTGTGCGTGCGCGGCCCACAGGTGATGGTTGGTTACTGGCAACGCCCGGATGCGACGGAAGAAGTACTAAAAAATGGCTGGCTGCATACCGGTGATATTGTTACCGTGGACGGCGAAGGCTTTATTCGTATCGTTGATCGCAAAAAAGACATGATTCTGGTGTCCGGCTTTAACGTGTATCCTAACGAGATCGAAGATGTGCTGATGCAGCATGAGAAAGTGCGTGAGGCCGCCGCGATTGGTGTGCCGAGCGATCTTTCCGGTGAAGCGGTGAAGGTGTGCATCGTGAAGAAAGATCCCACCCTGACCAAAGAAGAAGTGCTGGATCACTGTCGTCGTCAACTGACCGGCTACAAAGTGCCAAAGATTATCGAGTTTCGCGACGAATTGCCGAAGACCAACGTCGGCAAGATTTTACGTCGTGAATTGCGCGATGAGGTGAAGCGGGAAGGCTAAGTGCGCGCACCTCGCTCAAAGGTTAACGCCGGCAAAGTCCGGCGTTTTTATTGCTTTTAACATGGAGCGCTGTACGAAGTGGGCTGCAGCGAAAACATAACGTGAATTATTCCCTGATCGACCAAAATGACCAACTGGCTGCGGTGTGCGATAAAGCACGTCAGCATTCCGCCGTCGCGCTGGATACTGAATTCGTCCGCACTCGCACTTACTATCCACAGCTCGGGCTGATCCAGCTGTTTGATGGCGAGCAATTGGTTCTGATCGATCCTCTCAACATTAGCGACTGGGCCCCGTTTGTCGCGCTGCTGCGCGATACCCAGGTAACAAAATTCCTCCACGCGGGCGGGGAAGATCTCGAAGTTTTTCTGCATCGTTTTGGCTGTCTGCCGGACCCCATGGTCGATACACAAATTCTGGCGGCGTTTGCCGGTCAGCCACTGTCATGGGGCTTCGCGGCGATGGTGATGCACTTCAATCAAATCGAACTGGATAAAAGCGAAGCCCGGACTGACTGGCTGGCACGTCCATTGACGGCACGGCAGTGTGAATACGCAGCGGCGGATGTGGCTTATCTGTTGCCGATTGCCCATCAACTGGTGGCGCAAACGGAAGCCGCTGGCCACATGGCCGCCGCGCTGAGCGAATGCGATATCTTATGTCAGCGTCGCCTGGATGTGCTGGCTCCCGAAGATGCCTGGCGGGATATCACCAATGCCTGGCAGTTGCGTCCCCGTCAGTTGGCGGCGTTGCAGCGCCTCGCCGCGTGGCGGTTGAATCTTGCGCGGCAGAAAGATATGGCGGTGAACTTCGTGATACGTGAAGAGAACCTGTGGAAAGTGGCGCGCTTTATGCCTGGCAGCCTTGGCGAGCTGGATCATTTGGGCCTGAACGGTCATGAGATCCGCTTCCATGGTAAAGCGCTGGTGGCGATGGTCGCGGAAGCACAGGCGCAGGATGAAAGCACATTGCCGCAACCGTTGGGTAATCTGATTGATCACCCGCACTATAAGCAGACATTCAAAGCCATCAAAGCGTTGGTACAACAGGTAAGCGAAGAGACGGGTTTTAGCCAGGAGTTACTGGCTTCACGTCGTCAGATCAATCAGGTATTGAGCGTACACTGGGGATTGAAAAACCCGTCACGTACCCCGGAATTGATCACAGGTTGGCGTGGCGATTTGCTGAAGGCGCGCATCGACGAGATTTTGCAGGCGCACTAAGCGCAACATTTTCCCCTGCAAACTGCGCAGGGGAAAATCAGGAGACCGCTGGCGTCATTTGGTGACTTCTTCCGTCTCCGGTAGCGTCACGTTCAGCTCCAGAATCGAGATATCATCCCCCTTCTGATCCAGCTGAACGGTCACCATATCTGGGTCAATCTTCACGTATTTGCAAATCACTTCCAGAATGTCGCGCTTAAGCTGCGGCAGGTAGTGGGGCTCACTGTCGCCCCTTCTGCGTTCAGCCACAATAATTTGCAGCCTTTCCTTGGCGATGTTGGCTGTGTTCTTCTTACGGGATAAAAAGAAATCAAGTAATGCCATTGGTTATCCCCCGAACAGGCGTTTCAGGAAACCCTTCTTCTCTTCTTCAATAAAGCGGAAGGGGCGTTCTTCGCCAAGCAGGCGGTCTACGGTATCAGCATAGGCTTTACCGGCATCTGAGGTGGCGTCGAGGATCACCGGCTCACCTTGGTTAGAGGCGCGCAGTACCGATTGATCTTCCGGAATCACGCCAACCAGCGGAATACGCAGGATGTCCAGCACGTCTTCCATACTGAGCATATCACCACGGCTCACGCGTCCCGGGTTGTAACGGGTCAGCAGCAGGTGCTCTTTCACGGCTTCTTCGCCATTTTCGGCACGACGAGATTTAGACGCGATGATGCCAAGAATACGGTCGGAGTCACGGACAGAAGAGACTTCCGGGTTAGTGGTGATAATCGCTTCGTCAGCAAAATAAAGTGCCATCAACGCACCGGTTTCGATACCGGCTGGTGAATCACACACCACAAAATCAAAATCCATTGCGGCCAGGTCATTGAGCACTTTCTCAACGCCTTCGCGGGTCAGAGCGTCTTTGTCACGGGTCTGCGACGCAGGCAGAATGTAGAGTTGCTCGGTGCGCTTATCTTTAATCAGCGCCTGATTCAATGTGGCATCGCCCTGAATCACGTTGACGAAGTCATAAACGACACGACGTTCACAACCCATGATCAGGTCGAGGTTACGCAGACCGATATCGAAATCGATGACCACGGTTTTTTTGCCTTTCTGCGCGAGTCCAGTGGCGATGGCCGCGCTTGACGTGGTCTTGCCAACGCCCCCTTTACCGGATGTAACTACAATGATGCGTGCCATAAATATTGATTTCCTTAACGAAAGAAAAGGGGCCTAATTAAGTGTCTGAATGGTGAGTGCGCCTTCTTTGAGGCACAGGCGCGCAGCTTTACCAAAAAACTCTGCCGGAATCTGATCCATGATCCAGTACTCCCCGGCGATGGAGACCAACTCTGCTGCGAGGTTGGTGCAAAAAATCTGGCAGTCACGATCACCGCTGGCACCCGCCAGCGCGCGGCCGCGCATCATGCCATAAATATGGATGTTGCCATCGGCAACGAGCTCGGCACCGGCGCTGACACTGCTGGTGACAATCAAATCAGCATTGCGTGCGTAGATTTGCTGGCCGGAACGTACCGGCGTATTAATGATGCGGGTTTTATTGACGGTCTCAGCCACGACGGGGGCGGCCACGGGTGCAGCGACCGGCGTTTCCGCGCGCTTTTTACGATCGCTCCCTTCCGACAACACCGGTAAGCCAGCGCGCGCAATCATCTTTTTCAGCGCATCATCTTTACAACCGCTGACGCCAACGATACGCAAACCTGTTGCGCTGACGGCCTGTTGCATCTGCTTCCAGTTGATGTCGCCGTTCAATGCCGACACATTCAGCACGACCGGCGCATTTTTCAGAAAGCCAGGCGCCTGGTCGATTTTGTCCTGCAACGCCTGACGAATCACCTCAGGTTGCGAATGGTGCAGATGAACGACTGACAGGGTAAAACTGCTTCCCTTGAATTCGATTGGCATTTGCGACATCTGTCCTGACTCGTCCTGTTTTCACTACCGTCCGATGAATGTCGATAAAATCGTCATTAACACCACACGGTCAATATTCGAAGTTCAGCAAGCATGTTATAGTTACTGCTATATTCAGGCAAGTGACGCCATCAGTTAATTCGAGTAAAAAATATGTTTTGTGTGATCTACAGAAGCCCGCAGCGCGACCAAACTTATCTTTATGTTGAAAAAAAAGACGATTTCTCCCGCGTGCCGGAAGAATTGCTGCGCGGCTTCGGCAAACCTCAGCTTGCAATGGTGCTGTCGCTGGAAAAACGCGGCAAACTGGCCAACGCGGATATCAATAAAGTAAAGCAGGCGTTGAGCGATCAGGGCTATTATTTACAAATTCCGCCCCCGCTGGAAAGTCTGCTGAACATACATCTTCAGCAGGACAAAAAAGATTAATTCGGATTCATCTGTAAATATATCCAGATTTAATCATCGGCAGAGAGCACTTTATTTATTTGCCTGCGCTAAACCCATTATTGCAGGCAATATAGTGAATTCGATTAACGTCTTTTGACAATTTCCGCACAGCCCGCAGTCGCAAACCAGCTTAATATATTGACCCTCAGCCGCCGCGTTCCGGCACTGAAGCAAACACAACGCGCCAGTCGGACTGGCGTCACACTCAAACTAAAGCAGGGGAATAGCATGTATCAGCATCATAACTGGCAGGGCGCTTTATTGGATTACCCGGCCAGTAAAGTGGTCTGTGTTGGCAGCAACTATGCTAAGCACATTAAGGAGATGGGAAGCGCAACGCCTACCGAGCCGGTGGTGTTCATCAAGCCGGAAACCGCGCTGTGCGATCTGCGTCAGCCACTGTCCATTCCGGGTAACTTCGGTGAAGTGCACCACGAAGTCGAACTGGCGGTGCTGATTGGTGCCACGCTGAAGCAGGCGAGTGAAGAGCATGTCGCAAAAGCCATTGCCGGTTATGGTGTGGCACTGGATTTGACGTTGCGTGACGTGCAGGCCGGTCTGAAGAAAGCGGGCCAGCCGTGGGAAAAATCGAAAGGTTTTGATAACTCCTGCCCGCTGTCAGGCTTTATCCCGGCCGCTGAATTTAGCGGCGACCCACAAAATACTGAACTGAAACTGGTCGTGAATGGCGAAGTCCGCCAGCATGGCACCACTGCGGATATGATCCACAAAATCCTGCCGTTGATTGCCTACATGAGCCAGTATTTCACGCTGCGCGCGGGCGATGTGGTGCTTACCGGTACCCCGGAAGGGGTGGGGCCGATGCGTTCTGGTGACAAACTGGAAATCTCACTGGCCGGTCACGGTATTTCCACGCGCGTGCTGTAAAACTTGCATCACCGCACCTTAACCTTTATAAGGTGCGGTCTTTACGCTAATCCGGACCGCCATCATGACTGACTTACCTTTCTGGCAGACAAAACGCCTTGACCAAATGGACGACGCTGAGTGGGAATCGCTGTGCGACGGTTGTGGTCAGTGCTGCCTGAATAAATTGCAGGATGCGGATACCGATGAAATCTACTTCACCAACGTTGCCTGCAATCAGCTCAACATCAAAACCTGTCAGTGTCGCAACTACGAACGGCGGTTTGAGTATGAAGAAGATTGCATCAAACTCACGCGTGAGAATCTGACCACCTTCAACTGGTTGCCGCGCACCTGCGCCTATCGTCTGCTGGGGGAAGGTCAAACTTTACCGGGCTGGCATCCGCTGGTGGCGGGTTCAAAGAAAGCGATGCACGCGCAGCGCATCTCGGTGCGGTATATCGCGGTACGCGAGAGTGAAGTGCGGGATTGGGAAGATCATATTATCGACCGACCGGATCGCAACGGATAAAAAAACAGGCAGCGGAAGCTGCCTGTTTTATGTTGTTTAACGACCAAACAGGTCGCGGCGTTTCGCTTTAAAAGGTTGCGCCAGCAGCACCAGCAGACCGACCACAATATAAGCCGCGAAAATGACGATCATCCACTGCGGCATGCTCCAGCCAAGGAAACTCCAGTCAATAGCGGCGCAGTCACCACGGGCCACAAACACCGCCGGCAGCCATTTGTCGAGCGGCAGCCAGGTCGGGAAGCGAGCGGCAAAATCGCAGGTGACAAACGGGTTCGGGTGCAGCTGGATCATGGTGTGTTCGTAAGAGAGGCGCGCTCCCTGAATCGCACTGTACAGCCAGATGAGAATCGCCACCCAGCGCAACGGCGTTTTCGGCGCAATGGCTCCGACAATACCCGCACCCATCACGCCAAACAGCGCACAACGCTCATAAATACACATCACACAGGGTTGTAATCCCATGACGTGTTGAAAAAAGAGCGCGGTCAGTTCGAGTGCCAGTGCCGTCAGTGCCAACAATAACCAGGCTCCGCGTCCGCGCGAACATTGGTTCAAATATCGCAACATATTGCCTTTCCTGTAGCCATTAATGTTTCGCAGTGTAAACCAAAAGCGGGACCATGCCAGCCCGGACGCAGGAAAAAATCATGTATAAAAATGACTTATCCTGATCCAGGCCAAAAAACCTCAGAGTTGTGCGGCGCTAAGCCAACCTTGCTGGATGAAATAATCACTCATCGGCACCAGCAATACGTTGATGCAGAAAAATCCCACCAGTGACAGCACCAGGGTAAACGGCAGCGCCATCCACACCATGCGGCCATAGGAAAGGCGAATCAGGGGTGCCACCGCAGAGGTCAGCAGGAACAGAAACGCCGCCTGGCCATTTGGGGTCGCGACGGACGGCAGGTTGGTGCCGGTATTGGTGGCTACCGCCAGCAGTTCAAACTGACGCAGGTCGATCGCCCCATTCTGGAAGGCATGTTTGGCTTCATTGATGTAAACCGAACCAACGAACACGTTATCGGAGATCGATGACAGCAGGCCATTAAACACATAAAACCAACTGAGCTGCGAGGCTGGCTCGGACTGCAACACAAAATGGATCAGTGGCTGGAACAGCTGCTGCTCAATGATCACCGCGACAATGGCAAAAAACACCGCCAGCAATGCGGTAAAGGGCAGGGCTTCGGTAAAGGCCTGGCCGAGCGTATGCTCATCGGTAAAGCCACACAGTGAGGTGGCGAGAATGATCACCGACAGACCAATCAAGCCAACCTCGGCGAGATGAAAAGCCAGCGCGATAATCAGCCAGACACCGATCAGTGCCTGCACACCAAGTCGCAGCGTATCCTCACGTGTGCGCTGTGCGCTGGCCTGGCGATCGCTCTCCAGCAAGATATTGCGCACCGCGTCTGGCAACGTTTCACCGTAGCCAAACAGGCGGAAGCGCTCCACCAGCACGCTGGTGACAATACCGCACAGCAGAACCGGTACGGTCACCGGTGCCATGCGCAGGAAAAATTCAGTGAAGTTCCAGCCTGCGGCATGCGCAATGATCAGGTTCTGCGGTTCGCCCACCATCGTCATCACGCCACCGAGGGCGGTGCCGACACCGGCCTGCATCATCAGGCTGCGCAAAAACGAGCGAAATTTCTCCAGCGTTGCTTGCTGTGCCGCGTCGTCATGGTCAGGCAGCCCGGAAGAGGCCACGCGAGAATAAATATCATAAAAACCCATAGCGACACTGATCACCACTGCCAGTACGGTCAGTGCATCAAGGAAGGCAGAGAGGAAGGCGGCAGCAAGACAAAACGTCAGCCCGAGCAGAACCTTACTGCGTAACGACAGCAAGATACGGGTAAAGACAAACAGCAGGAGCTGCTTCATAAAGAAGATCCCCGCCACCATAAAAATCAGCAGCAGCAAGACTTCAATATTGCCGGCCAGTTCGGTTTTCACCTGTTCAGCACTGGCCATGCCAATGGCAATGGCCTCGACAGCCAACAATCCGCCGGGCAGCAAGGGGTGGCATTTTAACGCCATACCCAGGGTAAAAATAAATTCTGCCACCAACAGCCAACCTGCCAGAAATGGGCTGACAAAGAAGAACAGCAGTGGATTGATGACCAAAAAGATAATCAGTGTCAGTTTGTACCACTCGGGTGATTGCCCGAGAAAATTGCGCCTGAAGGCTTGTGTGTAGCTGAGTTCCATCATCTCTCCCTGAGATATTGCCATGTCGTAAATTTTGCCAAGGGTAATGTGTTAGCAGGCGTCACGCAAACGCAGATCGCAGGGGTATTAAATGATGTGGAAATTTGCGACAGCGCGCGCTTTTAATCCGTTGCCAGGCTATATCCGCTATAGCCCCTCTGGTATGATGAGTCCAATTACGACAAAGAAAGCAACGAGAAATAAATGCTATGGTGATTAAGGCGCAAAGCCCTGCAGGATTTGCTGAAGAGTATATTATTGAAAGCATCTGGAACAGTCGTTTTCCGCCGGGGTCGATTCTGCCTGCCGAACGTGAGCTTTCTGAACTGATTGGGGTAACCCGCACCACGCTGCGTGAAGTGTTACAACGTCTGGCGCGCGATGGCTGGCTGACCATTCAGCACGGTAAACCCACGCGTGTGAATGATTTTTGGGAAACATCAGGTTTAAACATTCTCGAAACCCTGGCGCGACTCGATCATGATAGCGTACCGCAGCTGATTGATAATTTATTGTCGGTGCGCACCAATATCGCCTCGATTTTCATCAGTCGTGCTTTACGCCATCATCCTGACAAAGCGCGTGATGTGCTGGAAACCGCGCTGAGCTCTGATGATCAGGCTGATGCCTATACCGAGCTGGACTATCGCGTGTTCCGTGGACTGGCCTTTGCCTCCGGTAACCCGATTTACGGTTTGATTCTCAATGGATTGAAAGGCCTGTATACCCGTGTTGGCCGTCACTACTTCTCCAATCCGGAAGCGCGTGAGTTGGCCCGTAGTTTCTACCGTCAATTGGCTGATCTCTGTGGCGTAAAACCCACTCAGGAGCAGATTGTTGACTGTGTGCGCGATTATGGTCGCCGCAGCGGTGAAATCTGGCACGGGATGCAGAAAAGTATGCCAGACGATTTAGGTAGCAAGCGTTAATTCAACCTGCCTTTATCCAATAAAAAACCGCCATCGATACGATGGCGGTTTTTTTGTTGCCGTTACAGCGCCGGACCACGAGCCGGGCTACGATCCAGCAATTCTACGCTGCCATCCTCGTTCTGTTGCTCAAGAATGACATCAAAGCCCCACAACCGATGAACGTGTTTCAGTACCTCACGGCGGCTCTTATCCAGTGGCGCACGTTGCTGCGGCACATAACGTAGCGTCAGCGAGCGATCACCACGCAGGTCAACGTTGTACACCTGGATGTTCGGTTCCAGATTACTCAGGTTGTATTGCGCAGAGAGCTGCTGGCGAATCGCCCGATAACCGGCTTCATCATGAATCGCGGCAATCTCCAGATAATTGTTGCGATCATCATCCAGCACGGTGAACAGGCGGAAATCACGCATCACTTTTGGTGACAGGAACTGACTGATAAAGCTTTCATCCTTAAATTCCCGCATCGCAAAGTGCAACGTCTTCAGCCAGTCGGAACCGGCGATATCCGGGAACCAGTAACGGTCTTCCTCGGTCGGTGACTGACAAATACGTTTGATATCCTGGAACATGGCAAAACCGAGGGCATACGGGTTGATGCCGTTATACCACGGGCTGTTGTACGGTGGCTGGAACACCACGTTGGTATGACTGTGCAGGAATTCCATCATAAAGCGTTCCGACACTTTTCCCTCGTCATACATATGGTTGAGGATGGTGTAGTGCCAGAACGTCGCCCAGCCTTCGTTCATGACCTGGGTTTGCTTTTGCGGATAGAAATACTGGCTCACCTTACGCACGATGCGCAGTACCTCACGCTGCCATGGTTCCAGCAGCGGCGCATTTTTCTCCATAAAATAGAGTAAGTTTTCCTGCGGTTCAGAGGGATAGCGAGCCGCTTCAATGTGCACCGACTCTTTCTCTTTACGCGGCAGGGTACGCCACAGCGTATTGACCTGGCTTTGCAGGTACTCTTCACGGCTTTTTTGCCGCGCTTTCTCTTCCTGCAAGGAGATCTTTTGCGGACGTTTATAGCGATCTACGCCGTAATTCATCAGGGCATGGCAGGAGTCCAGTAAGCGCTCCACTTCCTCAACCCCATAACGCTCTTCGCAGTCAGAGATGTAATTACGCGCAAACAACAGGTAATCGACAATCGAACTGGCATCGGTCCAGCTACGGAACAGGTAATTATTTTTGAAGAACGAGTTGTGACCATAACAGGCATGCGCCATCACCAGCGCTTGCATCGTCATGGTGTTCTCTTCCATCAGATAGGCGATACAAGGGTTGGAGTTAATGACGATCTCATAAGCCAGACCTTGCTGCCCGTGCTTATAGCGTTGCTCGGTCTCAATAAATTTTTTGCCGAAGGACCAGTGGGCATAGTTGATCGGCATACCCACACTGGAGTAGGCGTCCATCATCTGTTCAGAGGTGATCACTTCAATTTGGTGCGGATAGGTATCCAGCCCATAGAGTTTGGCTACGCGGTCAATTTCAGCCAGATAGACATCAAGCAACTCGAATGTCCAGTCAGGTCCGTCACTGAGTCGTTTACTGTTCCTGGTTGGCTCGTCAAAGATTGTCGTCATAGCGCACCTCTGTTTTGCAGAGTGGCAGGTAACGGAATGTCACCTGTCACGAACGTTTAAGGCTTCATCCTGAGAAAGACAGCCCAAAAAAGCTGAGCGAACACATCAATGATAGTCCACTGTCGCTTATCCGAAACCGGAACTCAAACGAATTCTTTTGGCACAAAATCATTCAAAAAAACCGCGCAGGTGATTTCGTCATTTCAAATATGGATTACGCGCATTTTTACAGAATAAAATTCTGTTTATAAGTGCAATGTATGACTGCGGCGCTTTCTCCTGAAAAAAGTGAAAATGACTGATTCCCGCATCATAAATTGCTGATTTATGAATTTTCAGCATAAAAAATCCTGATTTTGCCGTGATGACATGATTTTAGTTACCAGAAAGGTAAAAAACATGTGAAATGTCACTATCAGATGTGAGGTGGTTTCCGGTGTCTGGTTATGCTGTGCCAGGCTTGATATGTGGTCAATTATGCTTTTTTGGTGGTGGCGAGGGTCTTATGCGCGTAGTGATTCTGGGAAGTGGTGTGGTTGGCGTCGCAAGCGCCTGGTATCTGGCGCAGGCCGGTCATGAGGTAACCGTCATTGATCGTCAGCCGGGAGCAGCGCTGGAAACCAGCGCGGGCAATGCCGGACAAATATCCCCCGGCTATGCAGCGCCCTGGGCTGCGCCTGGCGTGCCACTTAAGGCGGTGAAATGGATGTTCCAGCGTCACGCTCCTCTGGCGATCCGCCTTGATGGCAGCCGCTTCCAGTTGGAATGGATGTGGAACATGCTGCGCAACTGCGATATGCGCCACTATCAGGAAAATAAAAGCCGGATGGTGCGGATTGCGGAATACAGCCGCGACTGTCTGAAAGCCTTACGTGAATCCACTGGCATTGCTTATGAAGGCCGTCAGGGCGGCACGTTGCAACTGTTCCGCACCCGGCAGCAATTCGAAAGCGCCAGCAAAGATATTGCCGTGTTAAAAGAGGCCGGCGTGCCATACCAGTTGCTGGAATCCCATGAGCTGGCGAATGTTGAACCGGCGCTGGCGGCGACCGCCCATAAACTGACCGGCGGTTTGCGTCTGCCCAATGATGAAACCGGCGATTGCCAGCTGTTTACCCAACGGCTGGCGGCGATGGCGCAGGCCGCAGGTGTCACCTTCCGCTTTGATACTCCGGTTGATCACCTGCTGCGTGAAGGAAACCGTATTTACGGTGTGAAGTGCGGTGATGAGGTGATCAAGGCTGATGCTTACGTGGTGGCGTTTGGTTCTTACTCGACCGCGTTGCTGAAAGATATCGTCACCATTCCGGTCTATCCGCTGAAAGGGTATTCGCTGACCATTCCGATTAAAAATGCCGCCGCCGCCCCGGTGTCCACCATTCTGGATGAGACCTACAAAGTTGCCGTCACACGCTTTGACGATCGCATCCGCGTGGGCGGCATGGCGGAAATTGTTGGTTTTAACACCAAACTGTTACCGGCACGTCGTGAAACGCTGGAGATGGTGGTCAGCGATCTCTATCCTGAAGGCGGTTATGTTGAACAGGCCACATTCTGGAGCGGATTGCGTCCGATGACGCCGGACGGCACCCCGATTGTCGGACGGACCCCGATCTCTAATCTCTATCTTAATACCGGTCATGGTACGCTGGGATGGACGATGGCCTGTGGTTCCGGCCAGTTGCTGGCCGATCTGATTTCCGGGCAGAAACCGGCCATCGCTGCTGACGATTTGTCAGTGCTGCGCTATTTACCGGGTTTCGCGCCTAACACTTCGCCGTTGCGTAACGCTGACGCAGCGCGTTAAGCATTCAGGGAGAGTAACAGCATGTCACGTCCGATTGTCGCCACCATTAATCAACAGGCGCTGCGACATAATCTCGCCGTCGTTCGTCAAGCGGCACCCGCATCACGTATCTGGTCTGTGGTGAAGGCTAACGCTTATGGTCATGGTATCCGCCGCGTCTGGCAGAGCCTGGCCGAAACCGACGGTTTCGCGCTACTGAACATGGAAGAAGCTATCCTGCTGCGCGAGCAGGGCTGGAAAAAACCGATTTTACTGCTGGAAGGTTTCTTCCACGCTGAAGATCTGCAACTGATTGATCGTTATCGCCTGACCACCAGCGTGCACAGCAACTGGCAGATCCAGGCGCTGGCGCAGGCGCAACTCTCTGCGCCCATTGATATCTACGTGAAAGTTAACAGTGGTATGAACCGTCTCGGTTTCCGCCCTGAGCAGGTGAACGCCGCCTGGCAGGCACTGCGGGGGTTAGCGAATGTCGGTGAGATGACGCTGATGGCGCACTTTGCTGATGCAGAGAATCCGCAGGGGATCATCGAACCGATGAAACGCATTGAGCGTGCGGCTGAAGGGCTGAATTGCCCACGTTCGCTGTCGAATTCGGCGGCAACCTTGTGGCATCCCGAAGCGCATTTTGACTGGGTTCGTCCAGGCATCGTGTTGTACGGTGCTTCGCCGAGCGGCAACTGGCAGGATATTGCCAGCACCGGGCTTACACCAGTGATGACGCTCACCAGTGAGATCATCGGTATTCAACAATTACAGGCGGGTGATGGCGTCGGTTATGGTTATCGCTACCATGCTTCCGCAGCACAGCGCATTGGTGTGGTGGCCTGTGGCTATGCGGATGGGTATCCACGCCATGCGCCAACGGGCACGCCGGTGAGCGTGGACGGGGTCATGACGCGTACCGTTGGGGCGATTTCAATGGATATGATCATGATTGATCTCGAACCTTGTCCGCAGGCAGGCATTGGTTCGAAAGTGGAACTGTGGGGCGAGCAGGTGAAGATCGATGACGTGGCAAAAGCCGCCGGAACGGTGGGCTACGAGTTGATGTGCGCATTGGCACCACGCGTTCCGGTGGAAATTATTTAACCGCGGTTAGCGAACCGTGCATACGTTTACTGCAGCGCCAGGCGATCAACGCCAGCGCTGCACCCGCCAGCATCATCAGCGCCAGCGCTGATTTCTCCGCCAACGGTAGGGCAACCACCAACAGGCTGCCGCCCGCACCGCACGCCATCTGAATAAATCCCTGTAATGCCGCAGCGACGCCTGCCTGCTGCTGATACGGTTCCAGCGCATAGCTGGTGGCCGGACCGACGGTAAAGGCCAAACCAGCGACGGAGATGGCAACCGGGATCATGTACAACGACCAGTGCGTTTGCCAGGCAGCCGGGAACAGCGTCATGCCAGCGGTCAGCAGCAGCGCCCCGACCAGCATGGCGACAAAGCCCATCGCAAGACAAAACGGACGTCCGGCTTTGCGAATGGTTTTATTCACGAAGGCACTGACCAGCATGATCCAAAAGCCGTTGGCACCAAAGGCAAAGGAGAATTGCAGTGGCGTCAGTCCACCTTCGGTCATCAACACATGGGGTGCCAGCGATACATAGGTCAGCACCATGCCGAGTGCGCCTGCATTGGCAAAGGCGAAAGCAAGAAAACGCGGCTCACGGGCAATCGCGAGGTACTGCGCCAGCGGCAGTCCGGCAACACGCAGCGTATTAGCCGGTCGGGTTTCCGGTAACCACAGCAGCACGATCGCGGTAATCACCACGGCGTAAAGTGACAAGAACCAGAAGGGCGCACGCCAGCCCCAGGCATCAGCCAGCAACCCACCCAGCAGCGGTGCCAGGGCGGGAACGATATTCAGTGCACCATTGAGAAAGCCGTAGGCGCGCGCGGCGGCTTCACCGCTCAGTCGGTCGCGAACGCCGCTGAACGCCACCACTGCGGTGCAACACACCGCACAGCCCTGAATCAGGCGTGCCAGCATAAACATCGGCCAGACGCTGGCGGTGGCGGCCACGGCGCTACCGATGATATAGAGCGCCAGCCCAATCAGCGCGATGGGTTTACGGCCAAAGTTATCCACCAGCGGTCCGGTAACCAGTTGACCGATCCCCATCACCAGTAAGAACAGTGGGATAGTGGTCTGGATCAGACTCACCGGGCTGTTTAGCCCTTCGGCAATTTGCGGTAGCGTTGGCAGATAGAGATCAATGCCGAGCGGTGCCAGTAGCACCAGGCTCAGAAGCAGCAGGGTAAATTTTTGCATCACAAACCAGAAACATCCTGTTAATCGAGCGGGAAGGGTAATGATTCAGCAGGAAAAAAGAAAGGATTAAAAAAAGCGATGTCTGCCAGACGGCAACAGACATCGCGTCGAGGGTATCAGTAGGCGCCGTCGCGACGCAGAACCACACCTGCGGTCTTGAACAGGATGGCGATATCTGTCCACAGTGCCCAGTTCTTAACATACCAGGAGTCAAAATAGACACGGGTATCGTAGTCGATATCATTACGGCCACTTACCTGCCATAAACCCGTCATACCCGGTTTCGCCATCAGATAGTAATCCACGTCCCCGGCGTAACGTTCCAGTTCGGCCTCAATGACCGGACGCGGCCCCACCAGACTCATTTCGCCACGGATTACGTTCCACAGCTGCGGTAATTCATCGAGGCTGGTTTTACGCAGGAAGCCGCCAATTTTGGTAATGCGTGGATCGTTTTTCAGTTTGAAGTCGCGATCCCATTCGGCACGCGCTTCCTCACTGGTCGCCAGCAGCTGTTGCAGCACTTCCTGGGAATTGGTCACCATCGAACGGAATTTCAGGCAGTGAAATTTCTTGCCTTCGAAGCCCACTCGCTCATGACCGTAGATCGCGTTGCCGCCGTCGCGCTTCACCATCCAACACAGCAGCGCAAACACGGGAGCAAGGAACAGCAACAGCAACGAAGCGACGATAATATCGAAGCTACGCTTGAGGAAACGCGAAGACCGTTTGGCCAGATTATTGCTGACGCGCAGGATCATCACTTCATGGCTGAAGATGAATGACATATCCGTACCATACAGCGGGACACCGCGCAGTGTCGGGATGACAGAAACCGAACGGCACTGCATTTTCGACAGGAACTTCAGCCATTTATCACGCACCACCTGCTGTTCGAACTCGGTGGCGACGATAAATTGGGTGTTGTCCCGATCCATGGTTTGCCAGTTAATATCTTCCCAGGTAATCACTGGCACGCCATTGACATGTTCCGGGCGTTTGTCGTCTTCGAGGGCAATAAACGCCTGCACGTTATAGCCAAGAATCTCCTCACTTTGCAGGGCAGCATAAGCTTCGAGAGCATTTTTCCCGGAACCGATAATAATGGTCTCTTTTTGCCATTGTCCGGCGCGATTAATGGCGCGTTTCACGCCAGCACGCATTAGCGGCAGCAGCAGCAGGGCATAGCTCCAGCTGAACAACCACACCATGCGCGAGAAGTCCCATTTTGAGAAGGCAATCAGCGCCAGGTCGAGTAAAGAGAACACAAACAGGGTTTTGACGATTTCTTTCAGTTCGAACCAAAAGGGTTTGCGATAGGTGTAATGACGGAGGCGCACCCAAAACCATAGGGTACAAAGCAGTGAAAGGCCGAGCTGAGCGATGAAGCGATATTCAATTTGTTGCGGTGGAATAAAGGTGTCCAGTTCTCCCCAAATCCCCTGGATAGTGGCGGCGGATAAAAAAAGTGCCAGATTCAGTGCAATTAAATCAGAAATGCTTAGGGCTATTTTTGCAATGATATTTTTTCGCAAGCCGCTCCATGAGCGGGCTGCATTGTTTATTACCAATGTACTTGCCATAAAACCTGCTCTCTTTTCTTAAGTAAAAGATGGCCTGACCAGAATCAAGTACGCGCTCAGGTGTGGACCGCTGAAAAAAGAAAGGGCGATATTTCAGCGGGATATAAATCAACGTTGCCAGAAGCGCTGCACGATAAGGACCGTTTGTGGCGTGATTTTCGTCACAAAATTATGCAGCAACGTTTATGAGTATGCAGGAGATAGTTGATGGCGTTAATATGGACTTAGTCTGAAAAGGCAAGAATTGCCTGCGGAAATGTCGATTTAACGCATTGAATAAAAAGGATAAAATCAAAAAATTATCCAATATGCCGCTTCATTTTAAGACTGCTTTTAGGAATAACCGCCATATGAAGCGTATGGCGGTATAAATTGGCTCAGGCAGGTTTCTTTAATACCCAGCGGTCTTGCTGCTTGTCATAGTGTCCGATCTCCAAATCGACAGGGTTGCCATCAATCCACGCCGGTACACTGGTCTCATGATCCCAGCCATCGAGCTGATAACTCAGGCCGGGATTGGTCAGGCAGGGGATGCTGACGGTTTCGAGCTTTCCTGCGTTCAATTCCGCATCGATGATCTCGTAACGCCCAATCTTAACCACATGTCCCATCGTATTCTCCCGTTTGAGCAGGGTGGAATAGTGATCATAGTCGCTCTGGCAGGCTTTACGAATCGAATGCGTTCGGATTATTCCTTCTCTTCCGCCGGACGCACCCCAATTTTAAGGATGTGGTTGTCCTCTTTCTCTGCCACGGTCCAGGTAAGCTGGTTCCATTCGACCTGGTCGCCAACCACCGGCGTGCTGCCCAGCAATGACATTACTAACTGCCCCAATGACTGCTGATCGTTGGTCTCTTCATCCAAATCCAGTCCGTAGATTTGTGCCACATCGCGTAACCGGGCATCGGCATCCAGAATAAAGTCACCAAAGAAACGCTGGTCCAACGCGACAGGTGGCGACTGACTGAACATTTTACCGAGGGCAGGGAGATCGCGCTCACGACCAATCACACATAACACATCGCCTTCTTTAAGGCGCGTGCTACCGTTGGGATGCATTAAGACGTTGTCTCGAAATAACGCAGCGATGCGCGTTTCGCGCGGCATTTGCAAATCACGTAGGGCGGCACCGATACACCATTTATCGGCGCTCAGTTGATAGACGAATTGCTCCCACGGGTTCTCAGGATGAATATCCAGGCCGACCCGGCTAATCGGCGACGCGGTCGGCGGAACCACCACTTTAGCTTTACGCGCGGCAAAGCCAAGTGACGTGCCCTGCAGCATCAGGGAGACCAACACCACAAAGAAGGCGATGTTGAAGTAAAGTGATGAATTCTCCAGCCCGGCCATCATCGGGAACACCGCCAGGATGATCGGCACGGCACCGCGTAAGCCAACCCAGCTGATAAAAATGCGCTCGCGCCCGGTAAAGCCCTTAAACGGCAGCAATCCCACCAGAATGGACAAGGGGCGCGCCACCAGAATCAGCCACAGCGACAGCAACATCGCCGGAATGGCGATATGCCACAAATCGGACGGCGTCACCAACAGACCCAGCACGATAAACATGCCAATCTGACTCAGCCATGCCATGCCATCGAAGGTTTGCAGGATGCCATGACGGTTGCGAATCGGGCTGTTGCCTAACAGAAAACCGCATAAATACACGGCCAGAATGCCGCTGCCTTCCATCACGGTGGTGAGGGCAAACACAATGATACCGCCGCTCAGCGCCAGCAACGGATACAGCCCCTGCGCGAGGTTGATGCGGTTGATCAACTGCTGTAAGGCCCAGCCGCCACCCAGTCCGAGCACAATGCCCAGACCAAATTGTTGCACCAGATGCACGATAAACATCCAGCTCAGACCGGTTTGTCCCTGTTGAATCATGTCGATCAGGGTGATGGTCAGAAACACCGCCATCGGGTCATTGCTGCCGGATTCAATTTCCAGCGTGGCACTGACACGTTCGTTCAACCCTTTATCGCCGAGCAGGGAGAATACCGCTGCGGCATCGGTCGAACCGATAATGGCGCCAATCAGAAAACCCTGCATCAGGTCGAGATGGAACAGCCAGGCGGCAGCTAACCCGGTCAGACCGGCGGTGATCATCACCCCAACCGTCGCCAGCGATAATGCCGGGCCGAGCGCCACTTTGAATGAACTGGCTTTGGTACGCATGCCACCATCAAGCAGGATGATTGCCAGCGCCAGGTTGGAAACCAGGTAGGCCACCGGATAGTTATCAAACGCGATACCACCGATGCCATCGACGCCGGTCAGCATCCCCAGCGCGAGGAAGATCACCAGAATCGGTATACCCAGGCGCGATGAAAACGAGCTAAGCAGAATACTTGCTGCGACCAGCACTGAACCAATAATGAACAAACTGTAAACCATGCTGGCATTCAACGGCTTTCTCCTGCGGCGGGTGGCAATCAAGGTAACGTGCGTAGGTTTCACGCGGACAAGGACAAAAGATAATGCCTTATCAATAGCTTGTCAGCGGAAAATGACATATTTTTTAATATCGGCAGGTGTTGAGGCATCTGTAGTTAAATTTGCCAGCAAAATCTGCATGCTGCAGCGGGATTTAGTGGTGCGCAGAGAGTAAAAAGCCGGTCAGTGACCGGCTGTTGTTATCAGGATTCTGCCACTTGTTTGTGGAAAAGCTCCCTAAATACCGGGTAAATATCTTCCGGCTCGCGGATGTGCTGAATAGCGAAGTTATCAAACATCACCTGCAAATGTTCATACTCACGCCACAGGGTTTGGTGCGCACGGCGCGTTATCTCGATATAGCTGTAATAACGCACCACCGGCAAGATGTTTTTTGCCAGAATCTCATGGCATAACGGGGAGTCGTCCGCCCAGTTATCGCCATCCGATGCCTGTGCCGCATAAATGTTCCATTGTGACGGGTCATACCGTTCTTTCACCACTTCATCCATCAACTTAAGTGCGCTGGAGACGATGGTGCCACCGGTTTCCTGTGAGTAGAAGAACTCCTGTTCATCCACTTCTTTCGCCTGGGTGTGATGGCGGATATAGACCACATCGACGTTTTTGTAGGTTCGGCTCAGGAACAGGTAGAGCAGAATGTAAAAACGCTTCGCCATATCCTTGGTGGCCTGGTCCATTGACCCCGAAACATCCATCAGGCAGAACATCACCGCCTGGCTTGATGGCTCAGGACGCTTCTCAAAATTTTTGTAACGCAGGTCGAAGGTATCGATAAACGGCACCCGCTCGATGCGTGCGCGCAATTCGGCGATCTCTTTGCGCAGCCGTTCTTCTTCCAGCAACTGGGCAGGTTCGGATTTCGTCACCTCATCCAGCGTCGCTTCCAGTTCATGCAGCATGCGGCGTTTGCCCGCGGTCATGGCGGTACGACGCGCCAGCGAGTTTTGCAGTGAACGCACCACGCTGATGTTGGCGGGCACCCCGTTAGAGGTGAAGCCAGCGCGATGGGTTTTGTATTCATTCAGTTGACGATGCTGATTCTTACGCAGGTTCGGCAGCGCAAGGTCTTCAAACAGCAGATCAAGGTATTCATCTTTCGAAATCTGGAAGACGAACTCGTCCTGGCCTTCACCATCCTGACTGGCATTGCCCTGGCCGCCACCACCGCCGCCGCCACCACCTTGGGGACGTTCAACGCGGTCGTTCTGCACAAAGTGATCGTTACCGGGATGGACGCGATGACGGCTGCCGCCGCGACCCTGATGGAAAATCGGCTCGTTGATGTCTTCAATCGGAATAGAGACGGACTCGCCGCTTTCCACGTCGGTAACCGAACGCTTATTAATGGCCTCGGAGATCGACTGCTTGATTTGCGACTTGTAACGGCGCAGAAAGCGCTGCCGGTTGACCGCGCTTTTATTTTTGCCGTTCAGACGCCGATCGATGAAATAGGCCATAAAGTTCCCCCAAACTACAGTGCAAGCCAGGTCGGGCAAGCCCGACCTTCCTCTTCCGGCGTCGTAACGCCGTTTAGCTTACAAACCTAATTATGACGATTTACGCACACGGAGATACCATTCACACAGCAAACGCACCTGTTTGCGGGTGTAGCCTTTCTCCATCATGCGGTCGACAAAATCATCGTGTTTTTTCTGTTCGTCCGTTGAGGTTTTGGTATTAAACGAAATCACCGGCAGCAACTCTTCGGTGTTCGAGAACATTTTCTTCTCGATAACCGTGCGCAGTTTTTCGTAGCTGGTCCAGTTCGGATTGCGTCCACTGTTATGCGCACGGGCGCGCAGCACAAAGTTGACAATCTCGTTACGGAAATCTTTCGGGTTACTGATCCCGGCAGGTTTCTCGATTTTCTCCAGCTCGGCGTTCAGCGATTCGCGATCAAACAGCTGTCCGGTATCCGGGTCACGGTATTCCTGGTCCTGAATCCAGAAGTCGGCGTAGGTGACATAACGGTCAAAAATGTTCTGACCGTATTCGGAGTAGGACTCCAGATAGGCGGTCTGAATCTCTTTACCGATAAATTCCGCATACTTCGGAATCAGATAGCCTTTCAAATGCTCCAGATATTTCTCCGCCTGCTCCTGCGGGAACTGCTCACGTTCAATCTGCTGTTCCAGCACATAAAACAGGTGCACCGGGTTAGCGGCCACTTCAGCATGGTCGAAGTTGAACACGCGTGACAGAATTTTAAAGGCAAAGCGGGTTGAGAGACCGTTCATCCCTTCATCCACGCCAGCGTAGTCGTGATACTCCTGCCAGGATTTGGCTTTCGGATCGGTATCTTTCAACGTTTCGCCATCATAGACGCGCATTTTTGAGTAGATGCTGGAGTTTTCCGGCTCTTTCAAACGCGACAGAATGGAGAAACGGGCCAGGGTTTCGAGTGTACCTGGTGCGCATGGCGCGGTTGCCAGTTCACTGTGGTTAAGCAGTTTCTCGTAGATTTTAATCTCTTCGGAAACGCGCAGGCAGTAAGGCACTTTGACAATGTAAACACGGTCAAGGAACGCCTCGTTGTTTTTGTTGTTACGGAAGGTCACCCACTCCGATTCGTTGGAGTGCGCCAGAATGATACCGTTAAACGGCAGCGCCGAAATCCCTTCCGTACCGTTGTAGTTCCCTTCCTGCGTGGCGGTCAGCAGCGGATGCAGCACTTTAATCGGTGCTTTAAACATCTCCACGAATTCCATGATGCCCTGGTTAGCGCGGCACAAGGCCCCGGAGTAGCCATAGGCATCAGGATCGTTCTGTGCGTGGTTTTCCAGTTTGCGGATATCCACTTTACCCACCAGCGCAGAGATATCCTGGTTGTTTTCGTCACCTGGCTCAGTTTTGGCAATCGCCAACTGTTCTAGGATGGATGGCCATACTTTGACCACTTTGAAGCGGGTAATATCGCCGCCGAAATCGTGCAGGCGTTTCGCAGCCCACGGCGACATAATGGTGCCGAGGTAACGACGGGGTACGCCATACTCTTTTTC
Source organism: Pantoea sp. At-9b (assembly GCF_000175935.2). Taxonomy (NCBI): domain Bacteria; kingdom Pseudomonadati; phylum Pseudomonadota; class Gammaproteobacteria; order Enterobacterales; family Erwiniaceae; genus Pantoea; species Pantoea sp. At-9b. Next base: position 2,410,206 of record NC_014837.1, on the reverse strand, counting down.
GAGAATGTTCGCATCTTCCTGCGGATTAAACAGGCACAGCGGATGGTCATTGACCGGGCTGCGCTCACCGTCAGCGCTCAGCACGTAAATCGGTACGCGCTGCATCAACGATTTGAGGCGTTCAGCCAGGGATGATTTACCGCCACCTACCGGACCCAACAGGTACAGGATCTGTTTCTTCTCCTCCAGCCCTTGCGCGGCATGTTTCAGGTAAGAGACGATTTGTTCAATCGCTTCTTCCATGCCATAGAACTCTTCAAACGCAGGGTAGCGTCCAATGACGCGATTCGAGAATATTCTGGAAAGGCGTGGCTCCTGAGCAGTATCAACCATCACCGGCTCACCAATGGCCATCAACAGTCGCTCTGCAGCGTTGGCGTATGCACTGCGATCCTGCTTACAAATTGCGAGGAATTCCTGCAGTGTGAACTCTTCGTCCTTGGCAGCTTCATAACGCTGACGATAGTGATCGAATATATTCATAGCGATGCCCGTCCTTTCGTTTTTAGCACAGGTAAAGGAGCGTAATTAAGATGCTCTTGCAGCTCCCGGAAGATATTCTCTATTGAGTACAGCAACCCTTATGCCAACCTGACGATTTTTTATCGGGATACACAATTCTTATGGTTACTCTGCTCGTACAAAAAGTCTCGTCTTACTTTTAACTGTAGAAGGCATTTAAGAAATTTCCTCCGTTTCTTCTCCTTATTTAGCGATATATCAATAACAAAGTCTCATAAGGCCCAAGGAGCTAACCTCTCAAATCGCAGCGGTCTCGATGGTTTCAGACAATTCTGCTGCGGTGAACAACAACCCTCATTAAAAGTTAAACCATGTGGAGAAATTGGTTAGACTCTGCGTGTGATTGTTATATTTATGGACTGAATAAATTGTGAACCATTTCAAACTTAAAGCGCTTGCTCTGCTCGCACCCTGCTATTTTGCGGCTTTCAGCACGTATGCCGATCCCTTATCTCTCGGGGCTTCCGTTATTTATGCCGAATCACCTTACCGCGGTGGGCAGGACCGTTATATACCGGTGCCGGTGATTAATTACGAAGGCGAAAACTTCTGGTTCCACAGCCTACAGGCGGGTTACTACCTGTGGAATGACCCGCAGGATCAGCTGTCGTTAACGGTGCTCGGTTCGCCGCAACAGTACGACCCGAAAGACAACGATCTGAGCGATATGAAGCGGCTGGATAAGCGCCGTATGACGCTGATGGCGGGTGCCAGCTATCGTCATATCTCTCAATGGGGCATCTTACGCACCGCGCTGTTGGGGGATGTTCTCAACAACAGCAACGGTTTAATGTGGGATCTGACCTGGTTATACCGTTTCGATTTTGGTGGGTTCAGCCTGACACCGGGCATCGGTGCCTTATGGAACAGCGCCAACCAAAACCGCTACTACTATGGCGTCTCATCGCAGGAAAGCGCCCGTACCGGCATTGCGCGTTATCAGCCGGATGACAGCTGGTCGCCCTACCTGGAGATGAACGCCAGCTACCAGATTAGTCAGAGCTGGAACGCCACGGTATCCGGTCGTTACACGCGATTTGGTAGTGACATCAAAGACAGTCCGATGGTTAATAAGAGCGGACAAGTGACGCTCTGGACAGGTATCAGCTACAGCTTCTGATGGCTGCAAAGGAATGCCCTGATATGGGGCATTTTTGTTACCTTGCACCAATATTGCGCACCATTTTGGTTCATTTGGAGGATCTATGACGCAGACGGTTCAGTTCAGAGGAGAATCTCCCCTGCCGGCGATTGGCCAGGGGACCTGGTACATGGGAGAAAACCCGGCGACACACAAGCAGGAGGTTGCCGCGTTGCAGGCGGGCCTCGATCTGGGGCTTAAACTGATTGATACCGCCGAAATGTATGCCGAAGGTGGTGCGGAAAGGGTGGTGGGCGAGGCGCTGAAAGGGCGACGCGACCAGGCCTGGCTGGTATCGAAGGTCTATCCGTGGAATGCAGGGGAAGTCGACGCGATTGACGCCTGCGAACGTAGCTTGCGTCGTTTACAGACTGATTATCTTGATCTTTATCTGCTGCACTGGCGTGGCAATATTCCGCTGGAGGAAACCATCCGCGCGATGGAAACATTGCAACAGCAGGGCAAGATTCGGCGTTGGGGGGTCTCTAACTTCGATACCGAAGATATGCAGGAACTGTGGGGAGAGCCGGGTGGTGAAGCCTGTCTGACCAATCAGGTGCTGTACCATCTGGCATCGCGTGGCATTGAGTATGATTTACTGCCGGAATGCCAGTTGCGTGAGGTGCCGATCATGGCTTATTGCCCGCTGGCCCAGGCGGGGCGTCTGCGTCAGGCGTTGTTCAGTGACCGGCGAGTGCTGCAAATTGCACAACAGCAGGGCATTAGCGTAGCGCAACTGCTGCTGGCGTGGGTGATCCGCAAAGAGGGGGTGATGGCTATCCCGAAAGCCAGCAGTGTGGCTCATGTGCAGGAAAATGCGGCAGCACTGAATCTCGAGTTGAGCGGTGAACAGCTGGCAATCTTAAACCAGGCTTTCCCACCACCCCAGGATAAACTGCCGCTGGATGTGGTTTAGCGGCGCAGGTGCGCCGCTTGATTAGGCTTTGCTGCGCAATCTGAAGGTGGTTGCCAGGCGGGCAGGGGATTCACCGGCGCTCACCAGCGGCTGATTAATACGGGCGGTTTCCACGCACACCATGGTTTTGTAACCGTCATTCGCCATGTCAGCCATGCTGCACGATAATTCCGGCCCGGGATTCCACGTGACAACGTCACTTTGATAGTGGTGGTAAACCTCAATCTGACGGTTGCCCGCTTTATCATGAATCACGCTGTAATCTTCCGGCGCGGTGAAGACGCGATCGATGCGACCGGGATAGGTCTGCTTACCGTTTGATTCGCCAATCGCACTGTCATTCACCTTATCGATGAAGCTGTTACCCAGGCCGCTGACTTCTGTTTGAGCAATGTCCGTTACCTGGAAATAGCTGTGCAGCGCCGCAGTAGCCTCAAAATCGCCATGCGCTTCCAGCTCAATTTCGCAATGGGCACCAATGCGGAAGCGCGCGAGCAGGGTAAAATCGTGCGGCCAGAGTTTTAAGGTTTGTGGATTACTCTCCAGCGCAAAGGTCAGAATGACGCCTTCTTCATTCTCGTCATGCGCGGATAATGTCCAGGGCTGATTACGGGCAAAACCGTGCGCGGGTTCACCGGCCGGGCCAAACCACGGCCAACAGATTGGTACACCACCACGGATGGCTTTCCCGGTGGCAAACGGCGTCTTCTCGCTGAGCCACAGAACGGGCTGTTGCCCACTGGGTTGCCAGGCGAGCAGATGTGCGCCCTGCAAGGTAATGGCGGCGCGCACGCGAGGATGGCTGACGATAATCACGGGCAGCTCACCTATCTGGCGCTGAGACAAATAAGGGGTGATCTGCTGGACTACGGGTAGCGAAAAAAGTGACTCTTGCATACAAAATCCTTCTCTTAAGCTAGCCAAATAAAAAGGGCGACCTAAGTCGCCCCTTGTCTGATCTATCTGTTGTACTGGTTATCTTACTTAGCAGAAACCAGAGCAATCAGATCGAGAACCTTGTTGGAGTAACCGGTTTCGTTATCGTACCAGGAAACCAGTTTCACAAAGTTGTCGTTCAGCGCGATACCTGCTTTAGCATCGAATACTGAAGTCAGGATTTCGCCGTTGAAATCGGTAGAAACAACGTCGTCTTCAACATAACCCAGAACGCCTTTCATTTCGCCTTCAGCAGCGGCTTTGATTGCTGCACAAATTTCTTTGTAAGAAGCCGCTTTTTCCAGACGAACGGTCAGGTCAACAACAGAGACGTTCGGGGTCGGAACACGGAACGCCATGCCGGTCAGTTTGCCGTTCAGCTCTGGCAGAACTTTACCCACAGCTTTAGCTGCACCGGTAGAAGACGGGATGATGTTCTGAGAAGCGCCACGGCCGCCGCGCCAGTCTTTGTGAGACGGGCCATCAACGGTTTTCTGGGTCGCAGTGGTCGCGTGAACAGTGGTCATCAGACCTTCAACGATACCGAACTTGTCGTTGATCACTTTTGCCAGCGGTGCCAGGCAGTTAGTGGTGCAGGAAGCGTTAGAAACGATGTCCTGGCCGGCATATTTGTCGAAGTTAGCACCACGAACGAACATCGGGGTGTCATCTTTAGACGGACCAGTCAGAACCACTTTTTTCGCGCCCGCTGCGATGTGTTTGCGTGCGGTTTCGTCGGTCAGGAAGATACCGGTTGCTTCAGCAACAACGTCAACGCCCACTTCGTCCCATTTCAGGTTAGCCGGGTCTTTCTCAGCGGTAACACGGATTTTTTTACCGTTAACAATCAGCGCGCCGTCTTTAACTTCTACGGTGCCGTCGAAACGACCATGCGTAGAGTCATACTTCAGCATGTAAGCCATGTAATCGGCGTCCAGCAGGTCGTTGATCGCGACGATTTCGATGTCAGAACGCTGCTGCGCAGCACGGAAAACGATGCGACCGATACGGCCAAAACCGTTGATACCTACTTTGATAGTCATATATTCCACCAGCTATTTGTTAGTGAATAAAAGGTTGGCTGTAAAATTACAAAAACCTTACCAGGCGTCAAGCGGAATCGTGTCAATTGTTGCGACAGGTCAATTCCACTTGCAGGAATTATTCGTTGCGCAAACGCTTGCGCAACGCGGATTATTCCAAAGCCAGATTTGCCGATCGCTGACTATAAAGGGATGCGTGTTCGAAAGGGTGATCGGCATCACAAATTCGTGCGGTCATCGACAGGAGGGATGTGTTCGCACGAAAAAAGACCCGGATGATGTTATTCATTTGTTAGAATACTAGTCGATTTTTTCAGAATGACACTCCGGAATCCCAAAATGGCTAAAGACACCGCATCCGCGGAAAAAATCGCGCAGCTGTCGGAAATGCAGCGCTATGTAACCCAGCATCGCGGAACCGAACCCCCTTTTACTGGAGCCCTGCTGCATAACAAGCAGGAGGGCATCTATCACTGCCTGGTTTGTAACGCGCCGCTGTTCCTCTCTGAAAGCAAGTATGACTCTGGCTGCGGCTGGCCGAGCTTCTATCAGCCGGTTAACGATGACGCTATCCGTTACCTGGAAGATGATTCTCACGGTATGCACCGCGTTGAAATCCGCTGTGGCAACTGTGATGCGCATCTTGGACATGTGTTCCCGGACGGACCGCAGCCCACGGGTGAGCGCTACTGTGTGAACTCGGCTTCGCTCAACTTTACCGACGAGCAGGGCAATCAACAACAGGGGTAAGCATGAAACAGGAACTGGAAGCGATGTTGGCGGCGATGACGCCAGAAGTTTACCAGCGTCTTGCCACCGCGGTGGAAACCGGCAAGTGGCCAGATGGTGTGGCGCTGACGCCCGAACAGCGTGAAAACTGCCTGCAACTGGTGATGCTGTGGCAGGCGCGTCACAACGATGCGCCGCAACACATGACCATCGGGAAAGGGGGTGAGATGGTGATGAAGTCGAAAAAGGAACTGAAAGAAGAGTTCGGTATTGAGACGGATGTGACCCGCATTAACCTGCACTGATGAAAACAGCAGGGCTGGCGTAACCAGCCCTGATTTTTCAGATAATGACCGCACCCTGGTTACGCATTTGCTCAATGGCAATGTCGCTATCTTCAGGGTTGAGATTGACCCCACGGCAGCCTTCTTCCACTACCTCAACCTGGTAGCCCAGTTCCAGCGCATCCAGCACGCTATATTTGACGCAGTAGTCAGTCGCCAGGCCCAGCACCACCAGATGGCTGATATCACGCTCACGCAACCAGCTATCCAGCTCCGTTTTGCGGCGGTGGCCGTTATCGAAAAAGGCGCTGTAGCTGTCAACGTCAACATCTTCGCCTTTATGGAACACGGCATCGATCAGCGAGCGATCCAGGTCAGGGTGAAAATCAGCACCAGCCGATCCCTGAATGCCGTGATCCGGCCACCAAATCTGTGCCAGGCCGTTCAGCTCGCCAAGGGTATAGACGGGTTCGCCTGATACCGAGGCAAAGCTGCCATGATTATTCGGATGCCAGTCCTGTAATGCCACCACACACTCGCCCCGGGCACGAAACTCACGTGCGTAGCGATTCGCAACGGCAACGGTTAGGTCACCTTCACGCACGGCCATGGGGCCGCCGGGGCAAAAATCGTTCTGTATATCGATGATTATCAATGCCCGCTTCATCACATCTCGCTCCGTATCAGTCTTCTGTCAGTTCGCCACGTAAATTCTGTTGCATTCTGGCACGAATTTCCGCGCTGGTGAGGTTTTGACTCAGTAAAAAGTGAAGTTTTGTTAATGTTGCCTCCACCGTGAGATCAAAACCACTGATCACCCCGGCGTGCTCAAGCGCGTTCCCTGTGGCATAACCGCCCATGTTCACCTTACCGGACATGCATTGCGTCAGGTTCACCACCACAATGCCGCGATCGCTGGCCTGTTGCAGCTCAGCCAGGAACTCCGCGTTTTGCGGGGCATTGCCGACGCCATAAGAGCGCAGGATCAGGGCTTTAACCGGCTGACGCAGGAAGTTACGCACCACCTCGGCAGAAATCCCCGGATAAATCGTTACCACGCCAATCGGTTGCGGGGTGATCGGATGAACAATCAGCTCACCTGAACCTTGAGGTGCGGGTGGCGTATTCAGGCGGCGAATATGGATACCCGCTTCCAGCAGCGGCGACAAGTTAGGCGAGGCGAACGCATTGAAGCCATCGGCATGGGCTTTGGTGGTGCGGTTGCCACGGAACAGGGTGTTATTAAAGAATAGCGCGACTTCATTAATCGGATAATTGGCCGCCACATACAATGAGTTAAGCAGGTTTTGCTGACCGTCTGAGCGCAATTCTGCCAGCGGAATCTGCGAACCGGTCACAATCACCGGCTTGGCGAGGTTCTCCAGCATAAAGGAGAGGGCAGATGCCGTGAATGCCATGGTGTCGGTGCCATGCAGAATGACAAAGCCATCGTATTGATCGTAATTCTGCTTGATGTCATTGGCGATGGACTGCCAGTCTTCCGGCGTCATGTCGGAAGAATCCATCAACGGCTGGTATTCGTGGATGGTGAAATCGGGCATTTCCGGACGATGGAACTCGGGCATATTCGCCAACTGTTGCTGCAAATGGCCAGAAACCGGTATATAGCCGTGTGCCGAACGCTGCATACCAATGGTTCCGCCCGTGTAGGCGACGTAGATATTTTTCTTTTGCATGAATGAACTCAGACTTGCCGTAAAACGCGCAGTATAAGGGGATTACCGGGGAAAAGCAGCCCGACCAGCGGCCGGGCTGTAAAGATTATTTTACCTGGCCGCAGTTCAGGCAGAACGCGTAACGATTTTGTGGATCGTTAAGATTATCAAACAGACCGGGCTGTTTTTTCATCGCGCTCATGACATCCAGCATCGGTGCCGGCAGCCACACTTTCAACGCTTCCGGCATGATGGCGCTGGCGGATGCGCTCATCTGATTCAATAGCAGATCCAGCATCCCCGGATCATCCTGATACCAGCTCAATTGTGGTGTGGTAATTTTTGCCAGTTCAGCGGCTTTGCTGACGGCGTCATCAAAGTCACCTAACGCATCCACCAGACCGTTGGCTTTGGCATCGCTGCCGGTCCAGACATGGCCCTGGGCAATCTCATTGATCTGCTCTGGCGTTTTATGCCGTGAGGCCGCCACTAAGCCAACGAAGTTGCGATAGCCGTTCTCGATGGTCAATTGCATCAGTTGCTGCACTTCTGTCGGTAACGCTTTGGTGGTGGCAACATCAGCCAGCGGTGAGGTAGCAACGCCATCGGTATGTACACCAATGGTACTCAGGCTGTTCTCAACGGTATTGATCACGCCAAAGATGCCGATCGAGCCGGTCAGGGTGCTGGGGTTCGCCACAATGTAATCCGCCGGGGTGGAGATCCAGTAGCCGCCAGAGGCTGCCATACCGCCCATCGACACCACGACCGGTTTGCCTGCCGCATGGGCAGCCGCCAGTTCTTCGCGGATCGCTTCTGACGCGGTCACGCTGCCACCCGGGCTATTAACTCGCAGAATGATCGCTTTAATTTTCGGGTCCAGACGTGCATCACGGATTTGCGCGGCAGTGGTGTCGCCACCGACGTTTCCGGCGGTCTCTTCACCGTCCATGATCGCGCCACTCGCCATTACCACGGCAATATTGCCATCCTGTTGGGTGGGTTGCTTAACGGTATAATCGTAAATGCTGACGTTACGATAATCGTTGTTCTGTTTATCCCAACCGAAGGTTTTGATCAGCTCCTGATCCGCCGTGGCACGGCTCTCCAGCGCATCCACCAGTTTGCTGTTCAGCGCATATTTCGCCGTATCACCTTGTACCGCCTGCAAACCGCTGATGATGCCAGCGGCACCCGGGAACAATTGTTGCGGGGTAATCTGACGGTTAGCGGAGACGGTGTTCAGGTAGTTTTGCCACAGCTGACCGATCCAGCGGCTATCGGCATCGCGTGCCTCCGGTGACATATCATCACGCAGGAACGGTTCTACCGCCGATTTATAGGTGCCGACGCGGAAAACATGTGAGTTAACCTTCAACTTGTCGAGCAAGGTTTTGTAGTACAGGCCGTTAGTGGCGAAACCGTGCAGATCCACGGTGCCCTGCGGCGAGAGATACACTTTGTTGGCATAACTCGCCAGATAATATTGTGCCTGGCTGTAGCTATCGCCTATCGCGTAGACCGGTTTGCCGCTGTCACGGAATTCGCGCAGTGCTTTACCCACGTATTGCAGTGACGGCTGATCGCCACCGGCAAAATCACGCAGATCCAGCACAATGCCGGTGATGTTCTTATCGCCCTTCGCCTGACGAATCGCATCAACCACATCAAACAGCGAGTTTTCCTGGAGACGATCACTGCTGGTGCCCAACAGTTGACGGCCAATGCGGCTCAGGCGGTTGCTGACGGACGGTTTGTCCACCAGTACCCCGGTCAGATCGACTTTCAGCGCACCCTGCTGAACAGGTTCGGTGCTGCCGGAGCCACTCACCTGTAACCAGATCCCCACGCCCGCGAGGATCAACACAATCAGAAATAAATTAAGGATAAATTCCCGGATAAAATTCAGCACCCGCCAGCCCCAGCGGAACAGGCCAGCAATAATTCGCCACAATGTGCGCATAGACTCTCCATATTCACGTAGCCGAAGACAGCCAGCACGCCAGCCGCCCCGATATCGACCACATCCTAAAGAGCAGCGTGTTAAATGTCAGCAGGAAATCGCGCCAGACTGTTACAAAAGATCGTGGTATGCCAGGATTAGACAACGTTTTATTTCAAGGGAGAAGATAATGGATGCACTTGATTTGTTAGTTAATCGCCGTTCGGCGTCACGTTTGGCAGAACCCGCCCCGGCGGGTGAAGTACTGGAAAACATCCTGCGCGCCGGGATGCGTGCGCCGGATCACGGTACGCTGCAACCCTGGCGCTTCATCATCGTAGAGAACGAAGGGCGTGAGCGGATGAGTAAGCTGCTGGAGCAGGCTGCCCGTGCCAGCGCGATGGATGACAAAGCCATTGAGAAGGCCAGCTCGTCGCCGTTTCGTGCGCCGATGATCATCACCGTGGTGGCGCATTGTGAAGCACACCCGAAAGTGCCTCGTTGGGAACAGTTGATTTCAGCCGGTTGCGCCGTCATGGCGATGCAAATGGCCGCCGCCGCGCAGGGCTTTAATGGTATCTGGCGTAGCGGACCCTGGACCGATCACCCGCAGGTGCGTGAAGCCTTTGGTTGCCGGGAACAGGATGCCATTGTCGGTTTCCTCTATCTCGGTACGCCGCAGTTAAAATCCAGCACCACGGTTCTGCCCCCTGACACGGCGGAATTTGTCAGTTATTTCTGACAGACACTGACGGGTTTCTACGGCAGGCTGAGCGGCGTTGCAAAAATTGCACATCGCGTGTGCGATTGATCGAGCTGTGACCGCGCACCCCTTACCACCGGCTGGCAGCCAGGCTAACATAGCGCTATCTGCCAGTGCATAAGGAACCCGCCATGAGTGAATCTGTTCGCCTGACCCAATACAGCCACGGCGCGGGCTGTGGCTGCAAAATTTCGCCCCAGGTGCTGGAAACCATCCTGCGCAGTGAGCTGGGCGCCTTCCATGATCCCCACCTGCTGGTAGGGAACGAAACCCGCGATGATGCCGCCGTTTATGATTTGGGTAACGGTCGCGCCGTCGTCAGCACCACCGACTTTTTTATGCCGATCGTGGACGATCCCCACACCTTTGGCCGCATTGCTGCGACCAATGCCATCAGCGATATCTATGCCATGGGCGGCAAGCCGATCATGGCGATCGCCATTCTTGGCTGGCCGGTGAATGTGCTCAGCCCTGAGGTGGCGCAGCAAGTGGTCGAAGGGGGACGGGCGGCGTGCCAGGCGGCGGGTATCGCGCTGGCGGGTGGCCATTCAATTGACTCCCCCGAACCCATCTTTGGTCTTGCTGTGACGGGCATCGTCGATGTCGCGCGCGTGAAGAAGAATAGTGCCGCGCAGGCCGGTTGCCAGTTATTCCTCACCAAACCGCTCGGCATTGGTATCTTGACCACGGCGGAGAAAAAAGGCGTATTGCGCCCGGAACATCACTCGCTGGCAGCGGAGGTGATGTGTCAGCTTAATAAAGCGGGGGCAGAGTTTGCCCATCTCGCCGGTGTGACCGCCATGACCGATGTCACCGGTTTTGGTCTGCTGGGGCATTTAAGCGAAATCTGCCAGGGTTCAGGTCTGCGTGCTGAGGTGATCGCCGCACAGGTGCCGCGCCTGCCGGGTGTCGATGGCTATATCGCCGCCGGTGCGGTTCCCGGTGGCACCAGCCGCAACTTCGCCAGTTATGGTCAGCATATTTCGCCGATGGATGATGCGACGCGCGCATTACTGTGTGATCCGCAAACCTCGGGCGGTTTGCTGGTGGCGGTACAGCCTTCTGAGATCGAAGCCTTCCAGCGTTGCGCCACGCTGGCCGGGGTGATCCCCACCGCCATTGGGGCGCTGTATGACGCCGAACCCGATTATTCCCTGATTACCGTAGTTAACTGACGTTTAAGGATCGACGCCATTCATGCGTTTGTTTATTGCAGAAAAACCGAGCCTCGGACGTGCCATCGCCGACGTGTTGCCTAAACCGCATCGACGTGGCGAGGGTTATATCGCGTGCGGCAATGACCAGGTCGTCACCTGGTGTGTCGGGCATTTGCTGGAGCAGGCGCAACCCGACAGTTACGACAGCCGTTATGCACGCTGGAATCTCGCCGACTTACCGATCATCCCTGAGAAGTGGCAGCTCCAGCCGCGTCCTTCGGTGGCAAAACAACTCAAAGTCATTGAAGGTTTGTTGGCCCAGGCCACCGAAGTGGTGCACGCCGGAGACCCGGATCGCGAAGGTCAATTGCTGGTGGATGAGGTGATTGATTACCTGCAATTGCCTGCGGAAAAGCGTCAGAAGGTACAACGCTGCCTGATTAACGACCTCAACCCACAGGCGGTGGAACGCGCTGTCAGCCGCCTGCGCGAAAATCGTGAGTTTATTCCGCTGTGTGTTTCGGCGCTGGCGCGCGCCCGTGCCGACTGGTTGTATGGCATCAATATGACCCGTGCCTGGACCCTGTTGGGGCGTAACGCGGGCTATGACGGTGTGTTGTCGGTAGGACGGGTGCAGACGCCCGTGCTGGGGCTGGTGGTCCGGCGCGATGAAGAGATCGAGAACTTTATCCCCAAGGACTATTTCGAAGTCAAAGCGCATATTGTCACGCCCAAAGATGAACGCTTTGTCGCCAGTTGGGTGCCCAGTGATGCCTGTGAGCCCTGGCAGGATGAAGAGGGGCGCTTGCTGCATCGCCCGCTGGCGGATCATGTGTTAGAACGCATCAACGGCCAACCGGCACGGGTCACGGCCTATAACGATAAACGGGAATCCGAAATCGCGCCGTTGCCGTTTTCGCTATCCAGCTTGCAGATTGAGGCGGCGAAACGCTTTGGCCTCAGTGCGCAAAACGTACTGGATTGCTGCCAGCGGCTGTATGAAACCCACAAGCTGATCACCTATCCACGTTCGGACAGCCGCTACCTGCCAGAAGAACATTTTGCCGGACGTCATGCGGTGCTGAACGCGATTCAGGCCCATCAGCCGGATATGACGCCACCCGCGGATTTTAACCCGGAACAACGCAACCGGTGCTGGGACGATAAAAAAGTGGATGCCCACCATGCCATCATCCCGACAGCGCGTGCCAGCAAGGTGAATCTGAGTGAAAACGAAGCCAATATTTATGGCCTGATTGCCCGCCAGTATCTGATGCAGTTCTGTCCTGATGCGGTGTTTCGTAAGTGCGTTATCGATCTCGACATTGCCGGTGGCAAATTCGTCGCCAAGGCACGTTTTCTGGCCGAAGCGGGCTGGCGAGCGCTGCTTGGCAGCAAGGAACGCGATGAAGAGAACGACGGCACCCCCTTGCCAGTGGTAAGTAAAGGTGACGAATTGCTGTGTGAGCGCGGTGAAGTGCTGGCTAAGCAGACCCAGCCCCCCCGGCCATTTACGGACGCCACCTTGCTTTCGGCCATGACCGGCATTGCCCGCTTTGTGCAGGATAAAGATCTAAAGAAAGTGCTGCGTGCGACCGATGGTTTAGGTACGGAAGCGACGCGCGCCGGCATTATCGAATTGCTGTTCCGGCGCACCTTTCTGGTGAAACAGGGCCGTTATATTCATTCGACACAGGCGGGCAGGGCATTGATTCACGCGCTGCCAGAAATGGCGGCACGGCCTGATATGACCGCTCACTGGGAATCGACGTTGACCCGTATTAGTGAAAAAGCCTGTCGCTACGATGAGTTTATGCAGCCGCTGGTGAGCACCTTAATTGGCCTGATTGGTCAGGCGCGCCAGCAGCCCTCGCTACAGGCATTTCGAGGCATTGCCGCGAGCGGAAGCGCGAGTGAGAAAAAACGGACCCGCAAACCCGCCCGGCGCAAAATGAAGGAGACCGAGTGATGCGTTATCTGATGGTATTGCTGAGTGGTGTACTGCTGTTGAGCAGCGCGGCACAAGCAAATCGCACCCCTGATACCGGACGCAGTGGTGGTAATACTGACGTGGTCGTGGATATGCCGCCAGAAGTCTGGACGCAGGGACAGAATAATCAGCAGAGCAACTGTTTACAGTGCTGTACCTATGAAAATCGCAGCTATTCAGAAGGCGCGGTGGTCAAGGCAGAGGGCGTGCTCCTGCAATGCTCACGTGATGAGAAAGTGATGGGCACCAATCCATTAATCTGGAAGATCATCAAATAAATGGCGTGGCCTGAACACCGGCCACGCCATCCCATCACAATTTAAACGTTGACCATACCGGCGCGTGATCGGACGGTTTTTCCATACTGCGGATATCATAGTCAATACCGCTGGCGATGCAGCGCGACGCCAGCGGCTGGCTGGCAAGCAGCAGATCGATACGCAGACCACGGTTATCATCAAAGCCTTTGGAGCGGTAATCAAACCAGGAGAAGCGATCGGCCGTTTCCGGGTATTGAGCACGCCAGGTATCCACCAGACCCCAATTCAGCAGTCGGTCCATCCACTCACGTTCTTCCGGCAGGAACGAGCACTTACCGGTGCGCAGCCAACGTTTACGGTTCTCTTCACCGATACCGATGTCGAGATCGGTGCTGCTGATGTTCATATCGCCCATAATCAGCACCGGCTTATCGACGGCCAGTTGGGTTTGCAGATAGCTTTGCAAATCCTGGTAAAATTTCTCTTTGGCCGGAAACTTGATCGGATGGTCACGGCTTTCACCTTGTGGGAAGTAACCGTTGATCACCGTGATATCGCCAATCGGGCTGGGGATTTCAGCCATAATCAGACGGCGCTGCGCGTCTTCGCCATCACTCGGGAAACCACGGTGCACCGCGACCGGCTCAGCTTTGGTCAGAAGTGCGACGCCGTAGTGGCCTTTTTGTCCGTGATAAAACACGTGGTAACCGAGTTTGCTAACCTCTTCGAGCGGGAACATGTCGTCATGAACCTTGGTTTCCTGCAGGCCGATAACGTCCGGCTGATGCTGTTCCACCAGCGCCTCAAGTTGATGAGGGCGAGCACGCAAGCCATTGATGTTAAATGAGACAAATTTCATTTCGCTGCCATTTTTATCCGCTAAAGTATGGCGGGATGGTAGCGAGTTTTGCGCGAAATGTCATGGTCAGAATCACCATGGCGTAACGGCGCGGTAAATCGTGCCGCTGTGCGTCAAATTCTCGATGCCTGCGCCAGCGCGGCATGCAGTTCTTGCTGGTTCATACGCACGCAGTAAGACGGCATGCCACGCTCAAAACGCCATCCCTCTGCCAACGATCCGGCATCTACCGCATCAAAGCCAAATGCGTGATACAGTGCCACGGCCAGTGCTTTACCCTCTTCATCGTCACCGGCCACGGGCAGGGCACGACGACCGGGCGTGGCAGCCGGCAGGCCATCGCTTTCCAGTTGGGTCATCGGTATGGCGTTAAATTCCTATCTTCATTTCTCACTCCATCGGGTTTGCTGTTGTGAGTTGTACTATGATTCCCTCCCATAAGAAGATAAATCGTATTAATGTTGTTTTAAAAACAACTGAAGAAAGGGAATGATGGACAAGTTGGCCGGGATGAAGGTGTTCGTCAAAGCCGCAGAACTCGGGTCATTTGCCGCTGTCGCTGACATGCTGGAGATGTCACCGCAGATGGTAGCCAAACATATTGCTGCGCTTGAAACCCGGCTGGGAGCCGCGCTCATCAATCGCACGACACGACGCCTGCATCTCACCGATATCGGACGTCGTTACTATGAACGTTGCCGCGTGGTGCTGGCTGAAGTGGAGGAGGCTGACGCGGTGGTATTGAATATGCAGGCCACGCCTGCCGGTATCATCCGGGTGAATGCGCCGGTGACTTTTGGTTCATACACCCTTGCGCCCTTTATCACCCGCTATCTCGCCGCCTGGCCGCAAGTGCAGGTCGAACTGACGTTGAGTGACAGAATCATTAATGCCGCAGAGGAAGAGGCGGAGGTTTTGATCCGCATTGGGGAGCTGGCCGACAGCGCGATGGTGGCCTGGCCGCTGGCACGCTATCGTTTGATTGCCTGTGCGGCCCCGTCTTACATTGCGCTGCATGGTATGCCGCGCACCCCGGCAGAATTGCAACATCACGCCTGCCTGGTCTATGGCTACTGGTCCTCCGCCATGCCCTGTCGCTGGATTTTTCATAAAGCGGGTAAGATTGAGGAAGTCAGGCCGGAAGGGCGGTTACGCTCCAACGACTGGAAAGCCCTGATGCATGCGGCACTTGAAGGTTATGGTGTGACTCTGGGGCCGGAAGATGTACTGAAAGAGGAAATTAATAAAGGGCGGCTGGTGCGGGTACTACCGGATTACAGCGGTCCGTCACGCCCGATGCATGTACTGGTGCCATCGGCGCGCAAACAAACGACGAAGATACGTTGTTTTGTTGATGCAGTGAGAACGGAGTTTGCGAATCAATAAGGAAAGAGACTTGATGGTGGTGGGAGAAGGATTCGAACCTTCGAAGTCTGTGACGGCAGATTTACAGTCTGCTCCCTTTGGCCGCTCGGGAATCCCACCAGGGATAAAGCATATTGTGGCAACAGGTCGCGGCGATTCAGATGGTGGTGGGAGAAGGATTCGAACCTTCGAAGTCTGTGACGGCAGATTTACAGTCTGCTCCCTTTGGCCGCTCGGGAATCCCACCACTGGCCTGAATCATTACGCCTGAAAGCGGGGCGCATAATACCAAATGCGCTCAGTCTGTAAAGCGCCCACGCTAAATTTATGAATCGATTGCCCACTTTTTGCCCGTGACGCTGAAGCCTTGTTCAGTTCAGCGTCCGAATGGTCAAAGAATGATCGTGCGGTTGCCGTAAACAAATACGCGTTGGCCCAGCACTTTATACAAGGCACGGCTCAACACATTTTTCTCAACGTCGCGACCGGCGCGCATCATCTCTTCAGCGGTGTAGCTGTGATCGACGTTGATCACATCCTGCATAATGATCGGGCCTTCATCGAGATTGTCATTCACATAATGCGCCGTCGCACCGATGATCTTCACACCACGCTCATAGGCCTGATGGTAGGGACGTGCACCGATAAACGCGGGCAGGAACGAGTGGTGAATGTTGATGATCTGGTTCGGATAACGCTGTACGAACGCGGGGGTCAAGACACGCATATATTTCGCCAGCACCACATAATCGGGCTGATAACGGTCAATCTCATCCGCCATGCGGTTGTCGTGCTCTTCACGCGTCAGACCTTCATGGCTAACCAGCACAAACGGAATATCAAAGCGTTCAACCAAAGAACGCAGCGTTTCATGGTTACCAATGACCGCAGCGATCTCCATATCGAGGCCACCGAAGGCACTTTTCATCAGCAGGTCGCCAAGGCAGTGCGCCTCTTTGGTCACCAGAATGACTACACGGCGGCGACCGGCGCTATTCAGTTCACGAACTGAACCCACCGGTAAGGCGCTGTCGAGATCGGCAAGCAGGGTGTTGTCGTTGAAAATCCCTTCAAGCTCTGTGCGCATAAAAAAGCGCCCGGTACGGTGATCGACAAACTCGTTGTTCTGCACAATGTTAAGTTCGTGCTTGTAACAAATGTTAGTGATTTTGGCGATCAGACCTTTCGCATCGGGGCAAATGGTACGTAAAACTTTTCGTTGCATGGTTTGCGCTTGCATCTCGATCAGAGTCCTGTCAAAGCGATGAATGGTAATGCTGTTGGGCCGAAATCCACATCAGCCACAACATTTTTTGTATTTTTTATCGGAGCCACAAGGACAGCGATCATTTCGCCCCAATGGAGGGGTTGTTCCGTCTACATAGTACCAGCGTTGATCCTCACGAAGAAAGCGTGAACATTCATAGATGGCCGATGCGCGTCCTTTTTCGAGGTATCGCGCAAAAAACGTCACGAACGCTTCATTCTGATGGCTTCCCTGATTACAACGGGTTACATTCAGGCCCAGCCATTCAGTGCTGGAAAAACTTTCAGATAATAACGTCTCAAGTTCGGCCACTCGTTGGCTGGGGTGCCAGGTTGCGACCAGCCATGCCGCGTTTTTCTCTACGTATGCCGTGTAGCGTGAGCGCATCAACTGTTCGGCGCTTGCGGGGTTGGCCTGCCCGGTCAGAAAGGGTTGGCAACATAGGCTATACTGCTTTCCGCTACAGCAGGGGCACGTTTCGGACACGTCATCTCCACAGAATGATGAATATTATGATTGCGCGCTATGGTAGCTGACTGTCCGGCGCGATGCTACGTACCAGGTAAATCCCGAGGTGAGATGAGAAAGGTGAGGATCGGGTTGGCCCTGGGTTCAGGTGCCGCCAAAGGCTGGTCGCATATCGGTGTCATCAACGCGTTAGAACGCGCCGGGGTCGAGATTGATGTGGTCGCAGGCTGTTCAGTGGGGGCACTGGTGGGGTCGGCGTATGTCAATGGCCGTCTCGGTATGATGGAACGCTGGGTCAGCGCATTTCGCTACTGGGACGTTATTCGCCTGATGGATCTCTCCTGGCAACGCGGTGGGCTGCTCCGTGGCGACCGGGTATTCAGCCATGTGCGGCAGCTGATACCCAATGAGTTAATTGAGCAATGCGATAAACCTTTTGGCGTGGTAGCAACCAATCTTAGTACCGGTCGTGAGTTGTGGTTAACCGAAGGTGACCTGCATCAGGCGGTACGTGCATCGTGCAGTATGCCAGGCTTATTACCACCCGTTGGCTACAATGGGTACTGGCTGGTTGATGGCGCGGTGGTCAATCCGGTGCCGATTTCGCTTACGCGTGCGCTGGGGGCTGACATCGTGATCGCGGTCGATCTCCAGCATGATGCGCATCTGATGCAGCAGGATTTACTGTCAGTGACGCCGCAAAGCGGGGAAGAGCAGGCAGCGGCTGAAGCATTGAGCTGGGGCAAAAAACTACGCCAGCGACTTCTGGGTTTAGCCCAGCGTCGTGCAAATCAAACGCCTGGTGCAATGGAGATTATGTCGACCTCCATCCAGGTACTGGAAAATCGCCTGAAGCGTAATCGTATGGCAGGCGATCCGCCGGATGTACTGATTCAACCCTTCTGTCCGCAAATCTCCACGCTGGACTTTCACCGGGCTGAAGAGGCCATCGCGGCAGGCAAGGCCGCCGTCGAGAAAAAAATGGATGAACTATTACCGCTGGTTCGTAGCAGATAGTCAGGTTGTTCATTCACAGGTGTTGTGACTTCGGTTAATTCTGAAAGGCACAACTGCGTTTTATGAACCACTATTGAAATGTCTGGTACGCAGGGGGAGAGAATGGAAAAACCGCTAATCGGCAAAAAGATACTCATTGTCGAAGATGAGGTCGTTTTCCGTTCGTTGCTTGATAACTTCTTAATCAGTCTTGGCGCGCAAACGATGCAGGCCGGAGACGGTCTGGATGGGCTGACGCTGCTCACCGCCCAGGCGGTTGATCTGGTCATTTGTGATCTGGAAATGCCGCGCATGGGAGGGATTCAGTTCGTTGAACGTATTCGTAGCCGTGGCAACAGTGTGCCGATCCTGATCATCTCTGCCACGCAGAATATGGCGGATATTGCCCATGTCTTGCGTCTTGGCGTCCAGGATGTGCTGCTTAAGCCACTGCGTAATCTCGAACGTTTTCGCGAGGCCG
The DNA here is from genome assembly GCF_000175935.2 of Pantoea sp. At-9b. NCBI lineage: Bacteria > Pseudomonadati > Pseudomonadota > Gammaproteobacteria > Enterobacterales > Erwiniaceae > Pantoea > Pantoea sp. At-9b. The sequence goes on along the minus strand of NC_014837.1, from coordinate 2,391,411 downwards.
TGTATGAATGCCTCTACCCCTCGATGTTTACCTCTAAGGTGGAAGAAGACGAGCAGCTTTTCCAGGACTGGGATGCGCTGGTCAGCGATCCGCTGGCCGCCGCGAAATTACTGAAACAATTACAACCGCCGGTGCAGCAGACCATTGCCAATTGCCGTATCAATTATCGGCAGTTAACCATGGCGGAGCAGCCGGGGCTGGTGCTGGATATTGCCGCCTTGTCTGACAAAGACCTGGCGTTTTATTGCCTGGACGTTACTCGTGCCGGTGATAATGGCGTGCTGGCAGCCTTATTGCTGCGCGCTTTGTTTAATGGCCTGTTGCAGGAACAACTTTCCGGTCAGAAACAGCGCTTGCCGGAGTTAAACGGTTTGTTGCGTAAGGTAAATATGTTGTTGCGCCAGGCTAATCTGAATGGTCAATTCCCGTTGTTGGTGGGTTATTACCACCGGCAATTGAAAAATCTTATTCTGGTGTCCGCCGGGCTGAATGCCACGCTGCACATTAACACTCATCAAATTCAACTCAGTAATGGTGTTCCCCTTGGCACTATGGGGAGTACACATCTTAATCAAATAAGCCAACGCGCTGAGTCCTGGCAATGCCATGTATGGGGCGCGGGTGGCCGACTCCGGCTGATGTTATCGGCTGAAGAATAAGCGATTACATTTATATTTTTCGCGGGCTGAAGACAGGACCAGGGCTTAGCTTTACACTTGGGTAATAGTCTTAAATTCCGCGGATTAACTTCATCCAGGATAAATCCGTCAAAGAGTAACTGATATACTCAATTTCGATTTTTAAACCGACATATCAAGTATTAACTTGAGCGGCCTATAAGAGAGGTATCTTGATGTCTGCCTTTAAGTCAAAAGTAAAAAAAGCGGTAATCCCTGTAGCTGGCCTCGGTACGCGTATGCTGCCTGCCACCAAAGCTATCCCGAAAGAAATGTTGCCGCTGGTTGATAAGCCGTTGATCCAGTATGTCGTGAACGAGTGTATCGCTGCTGGCATCAATGAAATCGTGCTGGTCACCCATTCCTCTAAAAACGCCATCGAGAACCACTTTGATACCAGTTTTGAGCTGGAGTCGATGCTGGAAAAACGTGTTAAGCGTCAGCTGCTGGATGAAATCCAGTCTATTTGCCCGCCGCATGTGACCATCATGCAGGTTCGTCAGGGTATCGCCAAAGGTCTGGGTCACGCGGTGATGTGTGCACACCCGCTGGTGGGTGATGAGCCGGTTGCGGTTATTCTGCCGGACGTGATCATCGACGAGTACGAATCTGATCCGACGAAAGACAACCTGGCTGAAATGCTGGCACGTTACGAAGAAAGTGGCCGCAGCCAGATTATGGTGGAGCCGGTTGCTGACGTTACTGCTTACGGTGTGGTTGACTGTAAAGGTGCCGATCTGGCGCCGGGCGAAAGTGCACCGATGGTTGGCGTGGTTGAAAAACCGAAAGCCGCTGAAGCGCCGTCAAACCTGGCAGTCGTGGGTCGTTATGTGTTGTCTGCTGACATTTGGCCACTGCTGGCTAAAACCCCTCCGGGTGCGGGTGGTGAAGTTCAGCTGACTGACTCCATCGCCATGCTGATGGAAAAAGAGACCGTTGAAGCTTATCACCTGAAAGGTGTGAGCCATGATTGCGGTAACAAGCTGGGTTATATGCAGGCTTTTGTTGAGTACGGTGTTCGCCATCCGGTTCTGGGTAAAGATTTCACCCAATGGCTTGAAGGCGCTGTAGGAAACAAAAAGTAATCCATTAAAAACAGGATAATTCAATGAAAGTCACTGTATTTGGTATCGGCTATGTCGGTCTGGTTCAGGCTGCGGTGTTGGCCGAAGTCGGACATGACGTTCTCTGTATTGATGTCGACGCGAAAAAAGTCGAAAACCTGAAAAAAGGCGTCATCCCGATTTATGAACCCGGTTTGACTCCGCTGGTGATGTCGAACTACGAGGCGGGCCGCCTGAAGTTCAGCACCAATGCGGAAGAGGGTGTTAACCACGGTGTGATGCAGTTTATCGCGGTGGGAACGCCACCAGATGAAGATGGTTCAGCCGACCTGAAATATGTGACTGCGGTTGCGCGTACCATTGCGCAGCATATGAATGGCCACAAAGTGGTTATCGATAAGTCGACAGTACCGGTAGGCACTGCCGATAAAGTACGCTCGGTGATGACGGAAACCCTGAAAAATCGTGATGCAAACATCGCGTTTGACGTGGTTTCAAACCCGGAATTCCTCAAGGAAGGTGCAGCGGTTAATGACTGCATGCGTCCTGAGCGTATCGTCATTGGTACCGATAATGACGACGTGGTTGAACTGTTACGCGAGCTGTATGAGCCGTTTAACCGCAATCATGATCGTATGATTTTGATGGATATCCGCAGTGCGGAGCTGACCAAGTATGCAGCAAACTGCATGCTGGCCACCAAAATCAGCTTTATGAACGAGATGTCCAATCTGGCAGAACGTCTGGGTGCGGATATTGAGAAGGTACGTCAGGGTATCGGTTCCGATTCCCGTATTGGCTACCACTTCATTTATCCGGGCTGTGGCTACGGTGGTTCGTGTTTCCCGAAAGATGTGCAGGCGCTGATTCGTACTGCGGAATCTATCGGGTATAAACCCCGTCTGTTGCAGGCGGTTGAAGATGTGAATGACTCACAGAAAACCAAGTTGCCCACCTTTATCAAACGTCACTTCGGCGAAGATCTGCGTGGAAAAACCTTTGCTCTGTGGGGCCTGGCATTCAAACCGAACACCGATGATATGCGTGAAGCTTCCAGCCGCGTGCTGATTGAAACGCTGTGGGAAGCAGGTGCAACGGTGCAGGCATTCGATCCGGAAGCGATGGATGAAGCTCAGCGCATCTATGGTCATCGTGACGATCTGAAGCTCATGGGCACCAAAGAGGCTGCATTGCAGGGGGCTGATGGCCTGGTCATCTGCACCGAATGGCAGAATTTCCGTGCGCCTGATTTTGATGTCATTAAAACGGCATTAAAACAACCCGTGATTTTTGATGGTCGTAACCTGTATGATCCGGAGCGTATCAGCAAACGCGGTTTCGTTTATTATGCAATCGGCCGCGGGGCTTCAATTCAAAGTGCGTAATAAATGAGGGATGTATGAAGTTTCTGGTTACCGGTGCGGCAGGTTTTATTGGGTTTCATGTGAGTCAACGCCTGTTGGCTGCCGGTCACCAGGTTGTCGGTATCGACAATCTGAATGATTATTATGATGTCAGCCTGAAACAGGCTCGCCTTGACCAGATCGCTCAACATCCTGCGTTTAGCTTTAGCAAAATGGACCTGGCTGATCGCCAGGCCATTTCTTCCTTATTTGAACAGCATGGCTTCGATCGTGTCATTCATTTAGGGGCACAAGCCGGGGTGCGCTATTCCATTGAAAATCCGCATGCCTACGCCGATGCAAATTTGATCGGACACCTGAATATTCTTGAAGGTTGTCGACACCATAAAATTGGACACTTGCTCTACGCCTCTTCGAGTTCAGTTTATGGCCTTAACCGCAAAATGCCTTTTTCAACTGATGATTCAGTTGACCATCCTGTTTCACTCTATGCGGCAACCAAAAAAGCCAATGAGCTGATGTCGCACACCTATTCGCATCTCTATCAATTGCCCACAACCGGTTTGCGCTTTTTTACAGTGTATGGTCCGTGGGGACGTCCGGATATGGCGTTGTTTAAATTCACCCGTGCCATGCTGGCGGGAGAGCGCATTGATGTTTATAACAATGGGCAGATGAAGCGTGACTTCACCTACATTGATGATATTGCCGAAGCTATTGTGCGTTTGCAGGATGTGATTCCGCAACCCGATGAACACTGGACCGTGGAAACCGGAACACCAGCAACCAGTTCGGCACCGTATCGCGTATATAACATCGGTAATAGTCAGCCAGTGAGTCTGATGGACTATATCAAGGCGCTGGAGAATGCGCTGGGCATTGAAGCCAATAAAAACCTGATGCCGATGCAACCGGGGGATGTGCTGGAGACCAGTGCAGATACCCAGCCATTATATGATGCGATCAATTTCCGCCCGCAAACCAGCGTAGCTGATGGCGTGCAAGAATTCGTTAACTGGTACCGCGAGTTTTATCCGCAGTAATCATGCATGAAAAAAGGAAGCCACGGGCTTCCTTTTCTTTACCTGGTGAATTCACCAAATTGGTGTGTAATCACAAACGTAGCAAAGCACGGTGGGGGATTACAGCAGGAAGTCGTCCAGCTGTTTGCCTTGTTCTTCAATAGCTTTTTTAATCACGGCAGGTGTACGACCCTGACCAGTCCAGGTACGGGTTTCACCATTTTCGTCAACGTACTGATATTTTGCCGGGCGGGCAGCACGCTTAGTTTTACCTGCGGTTTTCGTTTCTGATAAAGCCTGCAGTAACTCATTGGGATCGATACCGTCAGCAATCAGCATCTCACGATATTGTTCGAGTTTACGTGTGCGTTCGGCATTTTCCGCCTGCGCATGGGACTCTTCTTCACGACGTTCATTCACCACAACCTCGAGTTTTTCCAGCATCTCTTCAAGAGTTTCCAGAGTGCATTCCCGAGCCTGCGCGCGCAATGTACGGATATTATTAAGAATTTTAAGTGCTTCGCTCATTGTCCTAATCTCAAAATATATTTAATGGGAGTTGTTCTGCCCGCTCATAATAGTGGTGGAAAAAAATAACTGCAATAGCCTGATTAAAAAGTAAAACGTAAATTAAAAGCCAGCAAACATTTTTACCGCTAGATGTCGTCTATTTAACGTGTTCCAACGCATTCTTTTACCCTTAAATTTTGTGAACCCTGGGTAACACCAGGTCGTGCGTTTGAACCTTTGCAGGAATAAAAATGAATAAAAAGTCGGCATCGTCAGTCTTTTATCATTGAGTGCTATTTACCTATCCAGGTGGCATTTTGTTAACTGAACTTATGCTGGTAATTTGAGCAAATGATAAAAATAATCCTTCGCTACAGGCATGTCCCTTTATGATAGACTTGCGCGCATCTGATTTTAGCCCTGACGAGATTTACCAATGGCTCAACTCTATTTTTATTACTCAGCGATGAATGCGGGCAAATCAACGGCATTGTTGCAGTCATCCTATAATTATCAGGAACGTGGGATGCGTACCCTGGTGTATACCGCGGAAATTGACGACCGTTTCGGTGCTGGCAAGGTCAGTTCGCGTATCGGCCTCTCATCGCCCGCATCGTTATATAATGCGCAAACTCAACTGGATGTGGAAATAGCCGCAGAACATGCCCGTCAACCACTGCATTGTGTATTGGTCGACGAAAGCCAGTTTTTGACGCGCGAGCAGGTCAAGGCATTGTCCGACGTGGTCGACAATATGGATATTCCGGTGCTGTGTTATGGATTACGCACCGATTTTCGCGGTGAGTTATTTGTCGGCAGCCAATACCTGCTGGCATGGGCTGATAAGTTGGTGGAGTTGAAAACCATCTGCCATTGCGGACGTAAAGCCAGCATGGTGTTACGCCTTGATGCTAACGGGAAGCCTTTTAGTGAAGGGGAACAAGTGGTGATTGGCGGAAATGAAAGATATATTTCAGTCTGTCGGAAACATTATAAGCAGGCGATTGATGAAGGATCATTAAAAGCCATTTATGGTTCCCATCCGCCCGAATTCTAAATTTACGCAGATAAAAAAACCCGCCGCAGCGGGTTTTTTTTAGGGTTTACACTCAGGCTTTTTTCGTCTTTTTCTCGACTTTGACGACTTTCACCGGTTGCAGGTCAACCGCATCTGCCACTTCGTCTGTTGCTTCGACAAATTCACGACCGTAGAAGGTATCCAGCATGATTTGTTTCAGTTCAGCAATCAGCGGATAACGTGGGTTAGCACCGGTACACTGGTCATCGAAGGCATCGTCAGCCAGTTTATCCACTTTCGCGAGGAAATCGGCTTCCTGCACCCCGGCTTCACGAATGGAGGTCGGAATACCCAGCTGAGTTTTCATCTCTTCCAGCCACGCCAGCAGTTTTTCAATTTTCTGCGCGGTACGGTCGCCTTCAGCGCTCAGACCAAGGTGGTCAGCCACTTCGGCGTAACGACGACGTGCCTGCGGGCGGTCATACTGGCTAAAAGCAGTCTGCTTGGTTGGGTTGTCATTGGCGTTGTAGCGAATGACGTTACAAATCAGCAGGGCGTTCGCCAGACCATGTGGGATATGGAACTCAGAACCCAGTTTGTGCGCCATGGAGTGACATACACCAAGGAAGGCGTTAGCAAAGGCGATACCCGCAATGGTTGCCGCATTATGCACACGTTCACGGGCTACCGGGTTTTTCGCACCTTCTTTATAACTGGCTGGCAGGTTTTCTTTCAGCAATTTCAGTGCCTGGAGTGCCTGACCGTCGGAGTATTCATTGGCAAGAACGGAAACGTAAGCTTCCAGCGAGTGGGTTACCGCATCCAGACCTCCGAAGGCGCAGAGTGAACGTGGCATATCCATCACCAGGTTAGCATCGACAATCGCCATATCCGGGGTCAGTGCATAGTCAGCCAGCGGGTATTTCTGACCGGTAGCGTCATCGGTGACCACCGCGAACGGTGTAACTTCAGAGCCGGTACCGGAAGTGGTGGTGATGGCGATCATGCGTGCTTTGACACCCATTTTCGGGAACTTGTAGATACGTTTACGGATATCCATAAAGCGCAGCGCCAGTTCTTCGAAATGGGTTTCCGGATGTTCGTACATCACCCACATGATTTTTGCCGCATCCATCGGTGAACCACCGCCGAGGGCGATAATCACGTCAGGTTTGAAGCTGTTCATCTGCTCTGCGCCTTTACGCACGATACTCAGCGTCGGGTCAGCTTCAACTTCGAAGAACACTTCAGTCTCGATACCGTGTGATTTCAGTACGCGAGTGACCTGGTCAGCATAACCGTTATTGAACAGGAAGCGGTCAGTCACGATGAAGGCACGTTTGGCACCATCCGTTGCCACTTCTTCGAGTGCAATTGGCAGAGAACCGCGACGGAAGTAGATGGACTTCGGAAGTTTATGCCACAACATATTTTCAGCTCGCTTGGCCACGGTTTTCTTGTTGATGAGATGTTTAGGTCCCACGTTTTCAGAAATGGAGTTGCCGCCCCATGAACCACAACCGAGTGTCAGTGACGGAGCCAGTTTGAAGTTATACAGGTCGCCGATACCCCCCTGTGAGGCCGGGGTGTTGATCAGAATACGCGCTGTTTTCATCTTGTCGCCAAAGAAGTGCACGCGTTCACGCTGGTTATCCTGGTCGGTGTACAGGCAAGAGGTGTGGCCGATACCGCCCATGGCGACCAGTTTTTCTGCTTTACTCACGGCATCTTCGAAATCTTTGGCGCGATACATTGCCAGTGTCGGCGACAATTTTTCATGGGCAAACGGTTCTGACTCATCAACCAGTTTGACTTCGCCAATCAGGATCTTGGTGTTAGATGGGACGGTGATACCGGCCATTTCTGCAATTTTAGGTGCAGGCTGGCCAACAATGGCAGCATTCAGCGCACCATTTTTCAGGATGATATCCTGCACGGCTTTCAGCTCTTTACCCTGCAACAGATAACCACCGTGGCTGGCGAAACGTTCGCGAACGGCGTCATAGACGGAATCAACCACAATCACTGACTGCTCAGAAGCACAGATCACGCCATTATCGAAGGTTTTGGACATCAGGATAGACGCGACGGCACGTTTGATATCGGCTGTTTCATCCACCACCACCGGGGTATTACCGGCACCAACACCAATCGCAGGTTTACCGGAGCTGTACGCCGCTTTCACCATGCCCGGACCACCGGTTGCCAGAATCAGGTTAATATCCGGGTGATGCATCAGTTGATTCGACAGTTCCACCGACGGGGTATCAATCCAGCCGATGATGTCTTTCGGTGCGCCAGCGGCGATTGCTGCCTGCAACACGATATCTGCGGCTTTGTTGGTCGCATCTTTCGCACGTGGATGCGGTGAAAAGATAATACCGTTACGTGTTTTCAGGCTAATTAATGCTTTGAAGATGGCGGTAGAAGTCGGGTTAGTGGTTGGAACGATACCGCAAATCAGGCCGATAGGTTCTGCGATAGTGATGGTCCCGAAGGTGTCGTCAGTGTCGAGCACGCCGCAGGTTTTTTCATCTTTATATGCGTTGTAGATATATTCTGAAGCAAAATGGTTTTTGATGACTTTATCTTCGACGATGCCCATGCCTGATTCGGCAACAGCCATCTTAGCCAGAGGAATTCGCGCATCTGCTGCGGCGAGGGCGGCAGCACGGAAGATAGCATCAACTTGTTCCTGACTAAAGTTGGCGTATTCACGCTGTGCCTTTTTAACACGTTCTACCAGTGCATTAAGTTCGGCGACATTAGTTACGGCCATGGTGTTCTCCTGAAGGAAGTTAAACTTTTTTAGTAAACAAGCCTGGATCCAGAAGTATAGTCGCGCGCTGGTCAGGGGAAGCGAGTGAACTCGCAGTTGCTTACTAAAAAGGTTTTCCGGTCTGGATACTGAAGCCTCAGGATTCTGTTTCGTTGGGTTAAGATTACCCTCGATGGGGTAGGCGAATTATGACGCAGATCAATTTTGTCCCAAGCTGACACCTTTCAGCACCCACTTTCGCAAGTAAAGTAAGCGCGAGTGCCACAAAACGACGACCGTGCAGTAGCAAAACGATAACCGGGAATTAACGCCAGTCAGATACACTGGCTGAAAGGCAAAAATGCAGCATAGTTTTCTGCTTAAACCACTGGTTTTTCTCCAGGGTTTTGCACTACATTATGCGCGATTTTCACTGTGACCATTTCTGGAGCTGACTGTGACCCCCGTGCTACTTGATCTATCCGGCTATATTAAGTTTTTTGTCGGTTTGTTCGCCCTGGTGAACCCGGTGGGCATCATTCCGGTGTTTATCAGTATGACCAGCTACCAGGGGGCAGTGGAACGTAATAAAACTAACCTGACGGCCAACCTTGCCGTGGCGATCATTCTGTGGACATCGCTGTTTCTCGGCGATGCGATTTTGCACCTGTTTGGTATCTCAATTGATTCATTCCGCATTGCGGGCGGCATCCTGGTGGTGACCATCGCCATGTCGATGATCAGCGGAAAGTTGGGTGAGGATAAGCAAAACAAACAGGAAAAATCAGAAACCGCGATTCGTGAAAGCATTGGTGTCGTACCGCTGGCGTTACCACTCATGGCGGGGCCGGGTGCTATCAGTTCCACTATTGTCTGGAGCACGCGCTATCATAACTGGCAAAATCTGCTGGGATTCACCGTTGCCATTGCGATCTTCGCCTTCTGCTGTTGGTTGCTGTTCCGCGCTGCGCCTTTGATGGTGCGTGTGCTTGGTCAGACGGGTATTAACGTCATTACGCGTATTATGGGGCTGCTACTGATGGCGTTAGGCATCGAATTTGTTGTCACCGGACTTAAAGCCATTTTCCCGGGTTTATTAAGTTAAAAATTGGCTTAATTTTCCTCACGTCTGCCAGCGGCGATCTGTAGTGGTGCAATTAACGGAAATATTGCACCATTTAAGTGCTTTCATTCATCGTGCTTAACATCGCCGTTCAGATATCAATTTTGCTACTGTCGTCTCCTTTCACCAAGCCATATGCGCTTTTTATTGTGATAATTATCACAGCATCATATTCTGCATAGTTGGGTTTTAAATAAAGTAAGCCACTTATCTTTTATTGGATAGCGAAGGTATATTCCAGAGTTATGCTAAGTAATGACATAAAACGCATTTAAGATCTAAGTCGTGTTGTCATGCACAGAATGTCAGCAAATATCGATAAAAAATGATTGTTATCAATGTGATAAGTGATAATTCTGGTTAAGAATTAACACTTTTCCTTCTCTCCCGGACGTGATAAAAGAGAAATAGCTAACATTTTTGTGGTTTAGCTTTGGCGTGCGGGTATTTGTTCTGATAATTTCCGGACCATCACAATTTTTTTTATCTGATAGTCAAAAATGTGTACGGTTCTTGCTTACTCGCTATCAGGTTTATGTTTAGGGTTGATTTCTGTTGATGAAATGGAAGGTAGCGAAGGCCACGGCGTTTTCACCTCTCGCCTTTTGCCTGTGGAGTGTATTAAGCCAAAGTCAGGCGGCTGATATCCCCGCAGGAACACAATTATCCGATACCCAGCGCATTGTGATTAATAATGGCAGCGAAGTGGCGTCCCTCGATCCGCAAAAAATCGAAGGGGTGCCGGAATCCAATGTGATCCAAAGCCTGCTTGATGGTCTGGTCAATACTGATAATAACGGCAAGATCGTGCCCGGTGTGGCGGAAAAGTGGCAGAGCGATCAGGGTCGCATCTGGACCTTTACCCTGCGCGATAACGCGCGCTGGAGCAATGGTGAGCCGGTCACCGCCGCTGATTTTGTCTACAGCTGGCAACGCCTGGCCGATCCGCAAACGGCATCGCCTTACGCCAGTTATTTGCAGGCAGCGCATGTCGCTCAGGTTGACGCGGTGCTGTCGGGCAAAGCCAAACCGAGCGAACTGGGCGTTAAGGCGCTGGATGCCCGCCATTTTCAGGTGACGCTCTCCGAGCCGGTTCCCTATTTTCTCTCAATGGTGGCGAACACCGCGCTGAAGCCGGTCTATCGTCCGGCGGTGGAGCAGTGGGGCGAACAATGGACCCAGCCAGAGCACTACATCAGCAATGGTCCCTATACGCTGAGCCAGTGGGTGGTGAATGAAAAAATCGTGGTAAAGCGCAATCCGCTTTACTGGGATAATGCCCACACGGTGATTGAAGAGGGCGTCTATCTACCGTTATCGTCAGAAAACAGCGACGTTAACCGCTATCGCAGCGGTGGGACGGACATGACCAACAGCGTTGTGCCACCCGATATGTTCCATAAATTGCAGCAGGACCTGGGTGATCAGGTCAAAGTCAGCCCGCTGTTATGCACCTTCTATTATGAAATCAATAACAAGAAAGCGCCTTTTACCGATGCCCGGGTTCGTACCGCGCTGAAGTTGACACTGGATCGCGACATCATCGCGCAGAAAGTGATGGGACAGGGGCAGATTCCCGCGTATAGCCTGACGCCGCCGTTTACCGATGGCATCAAACTTTCCCCACCGAGCTGGTTTACCCTGACGCAGGCGGAGCGTAACACGCAGGCCAAAAAACTGTTGGCGGAAGCCGGTTTTAACGATCAGCATCCGCTGCGCTTCACGCTGTTGTACAACACCTCCGAGCAAAATAAAAAGCAGGCAATTGCAGCGGCCTCGATGTGGCAGAAAAACCTCGGCGCGGTGGTGACCTTGCAGAACCAGGAGTGGAAAACGCTGCTCGAGACACGCCATCAGGCGCAGTACGATGTGGTACGCGCGACCTGGTGCGCCGACTATAACGAACCCTCCACCTTTCTTAATATTTTGCTGAGTGGTGCCTCAATTAATACCGCCTTCTACAACAGCCCGGTTTTTGATCAGCTGATGACGAAAACGTTGACGCTGCCGGATGCGGCAGCCCGCGCGGCACTTTATCAACAGGCGGAAACTCAACAGGATAACGACTCAGCGATTATACCCGTCTACTACCGGGTCAGCGTGCGCCTGGTGAAACCTTGGGTGGGGGGCTTTACCGGCCAGGACCCGCAGGACCTGATCAATCTGAAGTACTATTACATAAAGAAACATTGAGTAATGGGCTGATCCGGCGCTACAGTCGGACGGCACGTTACCGTGGCAACACCTGAAAAAAGGTGATTGCGATCTCTGACCAGACAGGGCGGAGATCTCCCGGATACGGGGTACGCCGGGCGGCGTTAACTGCCTGGTGACGATAATAAAACTGGAGCGTAATAATGAACAACATCACGAAAAAAAGCCTGATCGCCTTGGGTGTGGTTACGGCGATTGGCGCGCTGGCAGGGAATGCCGCGCTGGCAGCAAATGTGCCAGCAGGCGTTGAATTGGCAGCAAAGCAGGAGCTGGTACGCGGTAACGGCGACGAAGTCCAGTCTCTGGACCCGCATAAAATTGAAGGTGTGCCGGAAGATAACGTAGCACGTGACCTGTATGAAGGTCTGCTGGTGAGCGACAGCGACGGCAAACCGGTTCCGGGCGTGGCGGAAAGCTGGGAAAACAAAGACTTTAAAGTCTGGACTTTCCATCTGCGTAAAAATGCCAAATGGTCAAACGGTGAACCGGTTACCGCGCAGGACTTCGTGTACAGCTGGGAGCGCCTGGTTGATCCGAAAACCGCATCACCTTATGCCAGCTACCCACAGTATGGCCACATCGCTAACGTTGATGACATCATCGCCGGGAAAAAACCGATTACTGACCTGGGCGTTAAAGCCATTGACGATCACACGCTGGAAGTGACCCTCAGCGAGCCAGTGCCTTATTTCGACAAACTGCTGATCAACTCCGTGATGTCTCCGGTCTACAAACCTGCCATTGAGAAGTTTGGCGATCAGTGGACCCAACCGCAAAACTGGGTGGGTAACGGTGCCTTTAAGTTGCAGGATCACGTGATCAACGAACGTATTACGCTGGTGCGTAACCCGGAATATTGGGACAACGCGCATACCGTACTGAACAAAGTCACCTTCCTGCCGATCAACTCCGAAGTCAGTGACGTCAACCGTTTCTTCTCTGAAAACGGTAGCGACATGACTTACAACAACATGCCGATCGAGCTGTTCAAGAAGCTGCAACGTGACAACCCGAAAGAGCTGCACGTAGACCCGTATCTGTGTACTTACTACTACGAAATCAACAACCAGAAAGCACCGTTCACTGACCCGCGCGTGCGTGCAGCACTGAAACTCGGTCTGGATCGTGACATCATGGTGAACAAGGTTCTGGCTCAGGGCCAGCAACCGGCCTACAGCTTCACCCCGCCGGCGACCGATGGTATGGAAATTCTGCCGCCAGACTGGTTCAAGTGGTCACAGGACAAACGTAACGCTGAAGCGAAGAAACTGCTGGCCGAAGCCGGTTATACCGCAGACAAACCGTTGACCTTCAACCTGCTGTATAACACCTCTGACCTGCATAAGAAGCTGGCGATCGCCGCAGCCTCTATCTGGAAGAAAAATATTGGCGTGAACATCAAGCTGGAAAACCAGGAGTGGAAAACCTTCCTCGATACCCGTCATCAGGGCAACTTTGATGTTTCCCGTGCAGCCTGGTGTGCTGACTACAACGAACCGACGTCGTTCCTGAACATCATGGTATCTGACAGCAGCAGTAACACCTCGCATTATAAGAGCGCAGAATTTGACAAGGTGATCAAAGACGCAATCAAAGCGCCTGACGCCAAAGGTCGTGCTGCCGATTATCAGAAAGCTGAGCAGATCCTGGATAAAGACAGCACCATCGTGCCGGTTTACTACTACGTGAACGCGCGTCTGGTGAAAACCTATGTTGGCGGTTACACCGGCAAAGATCCGCTGGATAAAACCCTCGATAAGAACTTTTATATAATTAAACACTAATAGCACACAGGCTATCAGACAGTGGCGGTGCTGCGGCACCGCCCATTACTTTGTGAAGCAACAGCCTGGTAGGTACGGCAATGTTAAAATTCATCCTGCGCCGGATTCTTGAAGCGATTCCGACGCTCTTCGTTTTGATCACCATCTCCTTTTTTATGATGCGACTGGCCCCCGGCAGCCCGTTTACCGGCGAGCGCACTTTGGCACCGGAAGTGATGGCGAATATCGAAGCCAAATATCATCTCAACGATCCCATCGGTAAGCAGTACGTTGATTATCTGATCCAGCTGGCGCACGGCGACTTTGGTCCCTCCTTTAAGTACAAGGACTACAGCGTCAACTATCTGGTGGGACATGCCTTCCCGGTATCGGCCAAACTTGGTCTCGCGGCGTTTGTGCTGGCGATGGTGCTGGGGATTGCGGCGGGCGTGATCGCTGCGTTGAAGCAGAACAGTTTATGGGATTATGCGGTGATGGGGGTCGCCATGACTGGCGTGGTGATACCCAGTTTTGTGGTGGCACCGTTGCTGGTGCTGATCTTCGCCATCACCCTGCGCTGGCTGCCTGGCGGTGGCTGGAATGGTGGGCAACTGCAATACATGTTGCTGCCGATGGTGGCGCTGTCGTTAGCTTATATCGCCAGCATCGCGCGTATTACGCGTGGCTCGATGATTGAAGTGATGCACTCCAACTTTATCCGCACCGCGCGGGCCAAAGGCTTGCCGCTGCGCCGTATCGTGTTGCGTCACGCGCTGAAACCGGCACTGCTGCCGGTCATCTCCTATATGGGACCGGCATTCGTCGGCATCATCACGGGTTCCATGGTGATTGAGTCAATTTACGGTCTGCCAGGCATTGGCCAGCTGTTCGTTAATGGTGCGCTGAACCGTGACTATTCGCTGGTGATGAGCCTGACCATCCTGGTTGGGGTGCTGACCATTGTGTTTAACGCGGTTGTTGACGTGTTGTATGCCGTCATCGATCCGAAGATTCGTTACTGATACCGGAGTTCGCCATGATGTTAAGTAAGAAAAACAGCGAAGCTCTGGATGCCTTCAGTGAAAAGCTGGAAGTGGAAGGGCGCAGCCTGTGGCAGGATGCGCGCCGTCGCTTTATTCATAACCGTGCTGCGTTGTTCAGCCTGCTGGTATTGGTCCTGATCGCGTTGTTTGTCATTTTCGCGCCGATGCTGTCGCAATTCCGCTACGACGATACCGATTGGGGCATGATGTCGGCCCCGCCTGATACCTCGTCAGGCCACTGGTTTGGCACTGACTCTTCCGGGCGCGATTTGCTGGTGCGTGTGGCGATTGGTGGCCGTATCTCGCTGATGGTGGGCATTGCATCTGCACTGATTGCGGTGCTGGTCGGCACCTTATACGGTTCGGCTGCTGGCTATCTGGGGGGGAAAACCGACTCGGTGATGATGCGTATTCTGGAGATTCTCAACTCCTTCCCGTTTATGTTCTTCGTCATTCTGCTGGTGACCTTCTTTGGCCGTAACATCCTGTTGATTTTCGTCGCCATCGGTATGGTGTCCTGGCTGGACATGGCACGTATCGTGCGTGGGCAAACGCTGGGGCTGAAACGCAAAGAGTTTATTGAGGCGGCGCAGGTTGGCGGCGTATCGACCATGAATATCGTGCTGCGCCATATCGTGCCCAACGTTCTGGGTGTGGTGGTGGTGTATGCCTCATTGCTGGTGCCGAGCATGATCCTGTTCGAATCCTTTCTGAGCTTCCTGGGTCTGGGTACCCAGGAGCCGCTGAGCAGTTGGGGCGCATTATTAAGCGACGGGGCTAACTCAATGGAGGTCTCCCCGTGGTTGCTGATGTTCCCGGCGGGTTTCCTCGTGGTCACGTTGTTCTGTTTTAACTTTATCGGCGATGGCCTGCGTGATGCCCTCGACCCGAAAGATCGTTAAGGAGTTTCCCGATGACCATTCATGAATTTCAGCCAGCAATGGCGGCCCGTGCGGGAAGCAACCTGTTGTTAGATGTGAAAGACCTGCGCGTCACCTTTGGCACGCACGATGGTGATGTCACCGCCGTCAACGACCTCAATTTTTCGCTGCGTGCCGGTGAAACCTTGGGCATCGTGGGCGAGTCCGGCTCCGGTAAATCGCAGACCGCGTTTGCGCTGATGGGCTTGTTGGCGAAAAACGGTCGCATTGGTGGCTCGGCGAAATTTAACGGTCAGGAGATTCTCAACCTGCCGGAAAATACGTTGAACAAACTGCGTGCCGAGCAGATCGCGATGATTTTCCAGGATCCGATGACCTCGCTAAACCCGTATATGCGCGTCGGTGAGCAGCTGATGGAAGTGCTCAAGCTGCACAAAGGGATGAGCAACGCCCAGGCATTTGAAGAATCTGTGCGTATGCTGGATGCAGTGAAAATGCCGGAAGCGCGGAAGCGCATGAAAATGTATCCCCATGAATTCTCCGGTGGGATGCGCCAGCGCGTGATGATTGCGATGGCACTGCTGTGTCGCCCGAAATTATTGATTGCCGATGAACCCACCACGGCATTGGATGTGACGGTACAGGCACAAATCATGACGCTGCTGAACGAACTGAAGCGTGAGTTCAATACAGCGATCATCATGATTACGCACGATCTGGGCGTGGTCGCCGGGATCTGCGACAAGGTGCTGGTGATGTATGCCGGACGTACCATGGAGTATGGCCGGGCGCGTGATGTGTTCTATCAACCGGCGCATCCTTACTCCATCGGGCTGCTGAGCGCGGTACCGCGTCTCGATGCCGAAGGGGAGTCGCTGACGACGATTCCGGGTAATCCGCCCAACCTGCTGCGCCTGCCGCAGGGGTGTCCATTCCAGCCACGCTGTCCACATGCGATGGATGTCTGTGCCACAGCACCGGCATTGGAGCCTTTTGGTGAAGGTCGCTTGCGCGCCTGTTTCAAGCCGGTGGAGGAGTTAGTATGAACGCCGTAGCTGACAAGAAAGTGTTGCTCGAAATCGCCGATCTGAAAGTGCATTTCGATATCAAAGATGGCAAACAGTGGTTTTGGCAACCCGCCAAGACGCTGAAAGCGGTGGATGGTGTGAGCCTGCGCCTGTACGAGGGGGAAACCCTCGGCGTGGTGGGTGAATCGGGTTGCGGTAAATCAACGCTGGCCCGCGCGATTATCGGGCTGGTGAAAGCCACAGATGGTCGCGTGGCTTGGCTGGGGCGTGATTTACTCGGTCAGAGCCAGGAAGAGTGGCGCAAAGCGCGCAGTGATATCCAGATGATCTTCCAGGATCCGCTGGCGTCGCTCAACCCCCGTATGACCATCGGCGATATCATTGCCGAACCGCTACGTACCTATCATCCGAAGATGCCGCGTCAGGAAGTGAAGGATAAGGTTAAAAACATGATGATGAAGGTTGGGCTGTTGCCAAACCTCATCAACCGTTATCCGCATGAGTTTTCTGGCGGTCAGTGTCAGCGTATCGGCATTGCGCGCGCGTTGATCCTTGAGCCAAAACTGATCATCTGTGATGAGCCGGTTTCCGCGCTTGATGTGTCGATTCAGGCGCAGGTGGTGAACCTGTTGCAGCAGCTACAACGTGAGATGGGGCTGTCGCTGATTTTCATCGCGCACGACCTGGCGGTGGTCAAACACATCTCCGACCGCGTGCTGGTGATGTATCTCGGTCATGCGGTGGAGTTAGGGACGTATGATGCGGTGTACAACAATCCGCAGCATCCCTATACGCGTGCGCTGATGTCCGCGGTGCCCATTCCTGACCCGGATCTGGAGAAAAACAAACAGATTCAGTTGCTGGAAGGGGAATTGCCATCGCCGATCAATCCGCCATCAGGTTGCGTATTCCGCACCCGTTGCCCGATTGCCGGGCCGGAGTGTGCGAAAACGCGTCCCCTGCTGGAGGGCAGCTTCCGCCATGCGGTGTCCTGTCTGAAGGTCGACCCGCTGTAAAACAAAACGCCGGGCAAGTGCCCGGCGTTTATTGTAGCGCTACGATCATTCGCGCCAGAGAATATGACACAGCTTATGGTCTTTCTCACGGCACAGCAGAATACGCGCGAATACATCGGTAATCGGCTCACCATCGGCTTCACCGAGGCCAATCACCACCTCAGAGAAAAAGTCAGGGTTCAGGTCGAAATCGACATGCTCCTGCCAGTCTTCTGACGGATCGAACAGCTCTGCGCCACCGCGTTCCTCAAATTGCAGGTTGAACAAAATGATGTCTGCGGGATCGAGATTATCGCCTGCCAGCTCAAGAAAAATATCGTAAGCCTGTTCCAGCGTTTCATCTTCGGTAAGGCGATTATTTAAATCCATAGTCATTGGCGTGCCCTGCGGCGGTAAATATTTCCGCTCGTTTTACAGTAAAGGACTGAAGAAGTAAAACAGTCGTTCGACGATGCGTTGCCACCAGGCACGTTTTGCCCAGCGAGCGCCGTCCAGCAGGCGTGAACGCGCGATGTAATCATCCTGCACGCAGGCGAGATCGCTGCCAAATCCGGCGTCATCCACCACCAGGGTTATCTCAAAATTGAGCCACAAACTGCGCATATCCAGATTCACCGTGCCCACCAGACTGAGCTGACCATCAACCAGCACGCTTTTGGTATGCAGCAGACCATCTTCGAACTGATAAATCTTCACACCGGCTTCCAGTAGCTCGGTGAAGAAGGCGCGGCTGGCCCAGCCCACCAGCAACGAATCGTTATGGCGTGGCACCACAATGCTAACCTCAACACCGCGCAGAGCGGCGGTGCAGATGGCATGCAGCAGATCATCGCTGGGCACGAAGTACGGGGTGGTCATGATCAACTGATGGCGCGCCGAATAGACAGCGGTTAGCAACGCCTGATGAATCATATCCTCCGGGAAGCCAGGCCCCGAGGCGATCACCTGAATGGTATGGCCGCTCTCTTTCTCAAACGGCATGATATTGGTATCCGGCGCGGGTGGCAGGATGCGTTTGCCGGTTTCGATCTCCCAGTCACAGGAATAGACAATCCCCATGGTGGTCGCTACCGGGCCTTCCATACGCGCCATCACGTCAACCCATTGCCCGACGCCAGCGTCCTGTTTAAAGAAGCGTGGATCAACCAGGTTCATGCTGCCGGTGTAAGCAATGTAGTTATCGATCAACACCACTTTGCGATGCTGACGCAAATCCATGCGGCGCAGGAAGACACGCAACAGGCTGACCTGTAGCGCTTCCACCACGTCGATACCTGCATTGCGCATCATACCGACCCATGGGCTGCGGAAGAAGGCGACGCTGCCAGCGGAGTCGAGCATCAGGCGACAATGCACGCCACGGCGTGATGCGGCCATCAGCGACTCGGCCACCTCATCAGCCAGGCCTCCTGGCTGCCAGATATAAAACACCATCTCGATGTTATGCCGAGCCAACTGGATATCGCGGATCAGTGCATGCATCACATCGTCAGAGTTGGTTAGCAACTGGAGCTGGTTGCCTTTAACCCCGGCGATTCCCTGACGATGTTGGCAAAGCTGGAACAGCGATAGCGCCACGTCGCTATGTTCGGTGGCGAAGATATGGCGACACTGTTTCAGGTCGTTCAGCCATTTGGCGGTGGAGGGCCACATGGTACGGGCGCGTTCGGCGCGACGTTTGCCGAGATGCAGTTCACCAAATGACAAATACGCAATGATACCCACCAGCGGCAGAATGTAGATAATCAGCAACCAGGCCATCGCTGACGTGACAGCACGGCGCTTCATCAGAATACGCAGTGTCACCCCGGCAATAAGCAACCAGTAGCCAAACAGCAGCAACCAACTGATAAGGGTATAAAATGTGGTCATTAAGTGGACATCCCGTTCGCGCTTTGATGAGCAAAGTTTACGTGTTGCTGAACGGTAGCGAAACCTTTAATCATAACGGGGTAACGATAAGCGATTCGAATTGGCATTTTATAGCAGATCACTATAATGCGTGCCGGTGATTAGCCTGTCAGAGAGGATGTGATGAGACGAAGCAGAAATGAAGTGGCTCGCTGGAGAATGTTACGTCAGGTACAGCGTCGCCGTGCGCGCTGGCTGGAAGGGCAGTCACGACGTTACAAACGTATTCATGCTATTCGTCATCAGGTGGCACAGCAGCATCGCCGCTCCATCCTGTTTATCACCCAGAATACCTGAGATAAAAACGCGGCGTTTATGCGCCGCGCAGAACGAAGGTCAGGTTAACCATCTGGAGCGCTGCCGCCAGCACAATAAACATCACAATTTGCTGCCGTGCGCGACGCCAGCCCTGCTGACGCCATATCCAGAGTGCTCTGCCGAGCAGAAGGAAAACCACGACCAGCAGAGCCAGAGAACGCCACATATCAGAAAACGCGTTTGAAGAGTTCAACAAGGCGTAGCGTTAAATTACGCTTCGATTCGGTCTGTAACTTTTTATCCATTCTGATTCATGCCCTTGCTGATTTACGTGCCTCGAATTGATCCCTATTGTTACCTTTTGGGTATCTTTGTCCAACGCTTTTTGTGTACTCTTTTGTGCCCCAACCCCTAAAAAGTGTACCTGGAATGCTCACGGATACGAAACTCAGGAAGGCTCTCGGGCGTCCGATAGACGCGGAAGAAATTATATCTGATTCCCACGGACTGAATGCAAAAATCAGTAAGACGGGGAAAATCTCTTTCATCTACCGCTACCGCTGGCGTGACAAACCGGTAAAGCTGACCATCGGCAACTACCCGGCGATGTCGATCGCCCAGGCCAGGGAAAAACGGCAGACGCTTCGAAACTGGTTGGAAAACGGATTTGATCCGCGTGAAAAGCTCAAGTTGCAGTTGCTCGAGCGCACAGAGGCACTATCTGTCCGGGAAGCGTTTGAATATTGGACTGAACGTTACTGCATCCCCGCCGGAATGGTGAAAGTCGATTACAACTGGGGCATTTTCAACAAGCATATTGCTCCGGTGCTGGGTGACGTGAAGGTCGATAACACCAGCCGCGAAAACTGGGTGAACCTGTTCGACAGAATGGAAAGCCGTGTTATGGCACACCATATGTTCTCTCTGTGTAAACGCGCGTTCCGGTTCTGTCTCAACCGTGATGTCATCAAGGTTAACCCGCTGGAAAATCTTGTGCCCAGCGACGTCGGGCAGAAACCAAAAATTAAAGACAGGAAACTGAGCGCCGACGAACTGAGGACGGTCTATGACTGGTTGCGATTCCGGCAGGGGGCTGAGGCAAAATTTCTTGTTCGATTTATCATGCTGACTGGTTGCCGCACATCTGAAATCCGCCAGGCAACATGGGACTGGTTCGATCTGGAAAATCAGATCTGGACGATTCCGGCAACGCATTACAAAACACGAATGACCATCCGGCGAGCGTTAAGCCCGGCGGCAGTAAGGATGCTACAGGAAAGAAAGGATTCAGTGGATACCCGTCACGTTGTCACTTCTGCACGATCATTTCCAGACCGAGAGAAGGACCGGCCGTTAAACGGCCAGGTCGCGGCGAATTTTGCGAAAAGTATCAGGCAAGGGGCAAAAATGGAGGAATGGTCGCTCCACGACCTAAGGCGAACCTTTGCAACGATGATGTCGGAGCTGGGTTGCCCGCCTTATGTCGTAGAGAAGTTGCTCGGGCACCAGATGATCGGCGTAATGGCGCATTACAACCTGCACGATTACATGGATGACCAGAGACGCTGGGTGAAGGTATGGGAGGATAAACTGAGTGAGATTATGGGGGAGCAGTTCGGTTAATGCTTCTGGGATGTTTTGTCCTCCCACGCTTCAATGGTTGATGTGCGCCAGCGGTTAGGGTTACCCGGCAGGTCTGGCGCTGGAAAAGGGCATGCAAAGCCTTTCGGCATCTTTTCGCTATTGCGCCAGTGAAAGAGCGTTTTCCGCGATATTTTGAAGCGGTTAAGCACATCATTGGTCAGCATGTAGTGATCTTCCATAATTTCTCCTCAGGCAGCGGTAGTATTGCGGGTACACATTTCAGGCAGGTTGGCGCGAACCAGCGCCTCGGCAAACGGTGGCGGCACGGCGTTGCCACAGCGGGCAACCTGTTTGTCTTTGGCGTATTTCACGCCGCGATAATCGCAGTCGATGACATACCAGGATGGGAAGCCCTGGGCGGCGTAGAGTTCATGCGGTTGAAGCATCCGCATGCCGATATCGATGATCTGGTAATCGATACCTTCTACAGTCACCAGGCCGAAGCGGTCGTTGGTGGTGACTGTTCCCAACGGGTCGTTCAGGTCAACACCGCCTTTCTCATTGCCGTAATACTTCATCAGGAAGGCACGGACCTCGCCGAAATGATTGCCACCGGCGGTGACCGTTTGCAGCGGATCATCGGTTTTCTGACCAGTGTTGGTGCCGCGCATCTTTACCAGGTTGGAAGTGACCAGGGCATGGTGATCGGTGGTGGTTACGGTGTGTGCTGGCGCATCCACCGCCGCGCCGGGGCCGGTGTAATTACCGCCGAAGTGCTTCGCCAGAAAGGTGGTGACCAGCGCGCTTTTACCGCCGCCGCCAGCTGTAACTGTTCCCGCTGGTTCATCCATTACGTGGCCGATGCTGCTGCCGAACTGCCGGGAAACAAACGGTGATAGCTGTGCCTCAACAATTCCCAGTGCATGACCATTTCCGCCCGGGCGCTGTGATGCCCCAGCCGTGACGGTGGGCGCAGGCTCGGTAAGCTCCTGCCCTGTTGCGCCGGTCCGGAATTTAGTCAGATGTGGCGTGACAACTGCATAGCCGTGGGTTTGCGTGATGGTTTTCAGCGGTTCTTCCAGCGACTGCCCCCAGAAACAGTCATACTTCGTTCGGTTGCTGGTGTGGTTGCACTTCACGATG
Source organism: Pantoea sp. At-9b (assembly GCF_000175935.2). NCBI lineage: Bacteria > Pseudomonadati > Pseudomonadota > Gammaproteobacteria > Enterobacterales > Erwiniaceae > Pantoea > Pantoea sp. At-9b. The sequence goes on along the minus strand of NC_014837.1, from coordinate 2,369,034 downwards.
AACGGCGTCGGATTGTCTAACACAAAGCGCTGGATGCCGCGCGCGATGCGCTTCATCGTATTTTCTGCCAGCGGCTTGCTGCGCCCGAAAATACTGGGGCAGGGGATCGACCAGTCAATACACTCTGCTGCTGTGCGCCACGGCTTCAGATGTCCGGACTGAACCGGCAGACTTTTTGGATCTCCGTGCGTTGGCTGCGGCCACATTACCGGCTTCCCGTCGCAGCGCATTACCATGAAGAAGCGTTTGCGGATTGTCGGCGCGCCATAGTCGCAGGCGCGCAGCTCACGATGCTCGACGGCATAACCCAGCCCGGCCACCAGGCGGCGCGAGTCAGCACTGTGACGGTCAATATTCAGGAACTCGCACACTTCATCCAGTGCCGGATGATCAGCGGCAACGCCGGAGCTGAGCATGCCCACGAATGCGGCGAATGTTTCCCCCGCGCGCGCCAGGTCTGGCCGGTCCTCATCGGCAAGCAGCGGCCCCCAGGTTTTGAACTCTTCCACGTTTTCCAGCATCACAACGCGTGGCCGCTTCGCCAGCACCCAGCGGATCACAATCCACGCCAGCCCGCGAATCTCCTTTTTAACCGGCTTACTGCCTTTGGCTTTGCTGAAGTGGCGGCAGTCCGGCGAGAACCAGGCGAGACCGACCGGCGCGCCAGCGGTGGCTGCCAGCGGGTCGATATCGAACACCGATTCGCAGTAATGCAGGGTGTCGGGATGGTTGGTGGTGTGCATGGCGATTGCGTTGGGGTCGTGGTTAATAGCGATATCCACGCTGCGACCGGTAGCCATTTCAATTCCGGTGCTGGCTCCGCCGCCACCGGCAAAATTATCGACGATGATTTCCCTCATTGGGCGTGATCTCCGAATGTGGCTGTAAGTGATTGTGCTGCGGCAATGATTTCGGCTGATGGCTGGCGTTCCAGCAGCATGCGATTGATGTGGTGCTTCACCTTCCGCTGGTGGTCAGTGTCCAGGCTGGCGAGTTGAGGTAACTGCCCGGCCAGCAACTGAACTTCAGCAGGCCAGACGTTGTTATCTGTTTCCGGCACCACTGGTATTGATTGTGCTGCTGGAATCATCCGGGCTGCCGCCCGCTCGATGTGCGCTATCAACAATGATCCGCGTCTTTCCAGCTCGTAACGGCTGACATAATCGAACTTTGGACCGCGCCACGTCTTATCGAATACCGCGACGGCCGCGCCGAACCCGGCGGATGATTCTTCCGGCTGGCCCGGTTCTGGCCGATACCAGGTGGGCAGATCAAAACCTATTCGCCCGCGGATGAAGGCGATATGATCGGCATCTTCCGGCCACCATACCTCGCCGGTTGCTGCTTTGATGAGAAATACATAGCGACCGCCAGCCTCGCGCATCGCCAGTGTGTGGGCGATGATGTGGCGCATGCCGGTGATGTAATGCCCCTCATACTGGCTGGCGCGGCTGTAGGGTGGGTTGGCGTATGCCGCACCGTTCAATTCCGCCAAGCGCTGTGACCAGTCCTGCACCAGCGCGTTATCCTCGGCGGTGTAAAACGCATCGCATTTGGCATTGCTGGCGTCGGCAAACAAATCCAGCACGAACGGCCCGAACATTGAGTTGATACCCCACCAGAGCGGATCCGGCGTTCGCCACTGATCGCCTACCTGCTTGAGTTTGTGGGTAGACTTAGCGCGTAGCGCTTCCAGTGCAGTACTATACGGGTTTAGAATAGAATCTTTCATTTCTGATGCTCTCATACGTGAGTATTGAAAATAAAAGTTGATAGGAAAAATATGCACGAACAAACTTTCAATTTTCAGCCAGTAGTAACACTTTTAGCTGCATTTCTAGGGGCGTGGTTAGCAAATCGAAATTTCAATAAACAAAGGATGAGGGAAATAGAAAATTTAAAAGAAAATTTATTCGAAGAATTCAGAGACATTAGCTATGAACTAGGTCGGTCAATTGCGATCATGGTTGATACGTATGATGTTTTTAATTCAGGCATAGTCAATGATCCGTCGTTAGTTCGGTTGGCAAAGAATTTTGATCTATTCATAACAGATAAGGTTTTCGAAAAGGTTTATTCTGAATTGAATAGAAACCAGAGGCTTGATATTAAAACCCTGTTAGCAATGCAGGCTTTTCAAAATGAAAGATATTCTTTTTTGCTAGACCAAATAACAAATAAAGAGAAGCCGCTCACAACATGGAGAAGAAATGAGCTGATAGAGTTTTCAGGAGCAATCCTCGCTTATATAGCCACTTTCACTATAGCATATTACTATTGTAATGCTTTGAGCGAAAATCGATTAAATTACCAACAAACATCTGAAAAGGATGGGGCAGTTTTCAATAAGGTCATGGCTTCTCTAAAATTGGGTTTGAGAGTTCAAGAATAGTGTTTCATTTCGGTTTTAATCTTTATTATTTTTTGATGTTTTTCGTGGCAAAGTTAACCAGAATAAAACAAAAAACCTCACTAATAAATAAGATGCTGCACCTGAGATGCAGTGTCTTATTTTATTTTTTCAAGGTTTGTTTTTATCGTAATGAAGCGCTAAAGTTAATTGTGCAACTTCATCTTTAGTTGAGCTTCTAAAAGCCATTATTCCATGTAACATCTGCCCTGAAGCTACAACCTTTAGAAGTATCGAACCATATGAATTAAAACCTCGTTTTTTGGACTTACAGAGTAGTTGAAGATATCCATCTGAATACTCTCCTGTTACTTCATAAATTACCAATTCCTTGTTGGGGGTGTTTATGTGCAAAAATCCTTTAACCGAATGCGCACTCTGATTAATTGAAAGTACTGCAGGTTTTTCAATAATTATTTCAGAGGTGCCATCTGTAGCTTTTGCTTGTTCAGATATCCAACTCCCCGTTAAATCTGCGCCTCGATATACTACTCTTTGAAATTCAGGTTTGAAATGTTTGTCCCATAATACCTTTAAGAGAAATAGAATGGCGGTTGTCAATATGCCTGTAACTATACCAGTAACTATTTCGCTCACTATTTTTCTCCTCTGCTAATTGATGTATAAGAGCGGGTGGAATGATTTTTTTGATGAGCTACTTTAGCTTGACCTTAACAGAGAGGAAAGCAATAGGTAACATTTTTTTATTAATTCATTTTGGGTTTCCGGTTCATTGTTCATAGCTTCATACTTGTTTGCGTGAAATATGTTGTGTCTTACTCTAATGCAAATCATTAAGCATGTGGTCAATTTATCCTCTATGCTTTCCGATTGCGTTAAATATCTTGATAGTGTTCTAAAAGGGGAGTTTTCTTTATCTTGGCTCATCGTTAATGCATACAGTCTATGGTTTGCATCGTCAGGTTGTAAATATCTATTTTTGAAGTAAAGGAAAGTGTTTTCGATGAGTTCATCGCAATCGCTCTTTAATGAATGTAATATGTCGGAAGAGTAGTTTTCCGACTGTCTAAATTGTACATTACGGTTGAAAAATCTATCTTCCGAGTAGTAGAAAGCCATCACATATTTCATTGATGACTCTACAAGATCGTGAGGGAGATTTTGCTCAACACCTAATTCTTCCTGAATGAAATTGAAGTTCATTGCTATTAATCCTCTCGATAAAACTTATGCTTTCCCATCTTAAGCCAACCTAGTCTGAGCCTTCGTTTCTAAAATCTGACCATTCAGACCAGCAATTATCTGGACTAATGTCACGATAGCCACGACTCTCAGCCATCGCGAGGGCAATGTCGCTATCAACGTTGATAGCCGTAGCGTTATCTCTAATACTATTTACCTCATCCTCGGTCAACGGGCTTCCTTTCTCAGTCTCTTTACTTAGAAGCAATGCGATTAGGGGCGGTACAAAAACTATGCTCATTTGTCAGCGTCCTTCTGATAAACGGGGTCAGTACTGCGTGGGAGCTGCAACGCTACATTCCTGTAGTGCTGCAACCGCTCCTTAAAATACTCGTAAAGTTCTGCTGGCTGCTGCATCTCCACTTCCATCGGGATGACCGGCTGGTTAAGCCGCTCTTTGAAAGCGACGGCAGATGCGGCCAAATCGACGTTTATCTTATCGCGTTCTTCTCTGCTGCGTGCTGCTAAGTTGTGTGACATAGCGATATCTCCTTTGGGGAGTATATCGCAAACCAGTCTGTGGTGTGTAACCTAAACAGCTCCGCGAGCGGCTATAGACAAGCCGGGATGTAGTTATAGTTTGCTAATTACTCGGCGTTGGAAGATGAATGCAATGTCATTTTCTGCAATTAAAATAAATTCCTCATAAGGATTGTCAGCCAGAGATAGGTTTACTTTATCGCCGCTTTCAACTTCATTAAACAAGACTATTAATCCTGGTGAAGTAGGGATAGTTATTTCAAACAAAGAAATTAACATGGTAACATTATCATTAACAACAGAAGTGATATTTAGCTTTCCTGCAAAGGAGATCTCCCTTTCTTTATCGTAGCTAACAATTACGTCCATCTCTAACCTCGTTTTAAATAGAAAGTTCAATAGTTATTGAACTACTTTTTAGTTACGTAATTCACAGAATTTTGTCCTAAATAGCTTTGAGTTTTTTTGATGGTTTAGTGTTTACCATTCACATTGTCCCTTCTGGATAAACCCGATGGTGGACATATTGAACTTGGCAGCATACTTTTCGATCGTGCTGATGTAGGTGTGTTTGCTGTTCATCAACTGGCGTAGGGTGCTGGTCGAGACACCGCAGAACCAGGCGGTTTTCTTGATGGTCCATTTCCGCTCGCGCGCGATTTTGCGCACTGCCAGATTGAAGGAAAATTTGTCAGGCATAATCGCCACCTTTCAAATCATTGAAGCGCTGTAGAAACAGTACACGCGCCTGGCGGGGATTGAGCGGGGAGAGCAGAAAAGGTGCCGGTTCGATACCCTCCAGAATCGGCCACGCCGTACCGTCATCCAGATATAGATCACGGCGCTCGGTCGCCAGCATCACCAGATCAGCATGCTTAACCGCGGCGCTCATTTCCGCCGGAAACCCGAACTTACCGGCGATCACCTCTTCAACCGACTGGATAACGCGGCGGTAATCCGGCAACAGCTGTTTCAACGGTGCCGAGATGTCGTTGCAATAAGCCTCCGCCGCGTCGTGCAGCAGCGCCTCCAGCGCAAACTCGGTCGGTACCAGATAGCTGACGTGTACTGAGTGCTGCGCCACGCTGTAGAAGTCCTGAACGTGGCCGGTGAAACGGCAGAGGTTCGACAGCGCGCAGGCGATGTCATCGATGTTGATGGCATCTGGCGACAGGTTGAGGAAATCGAAGTGTTTGCCAGACTGCGTGATGATCCAGGTGTCACGACTCATTGTTAATCCTTAGAAAAGAAAACCGCCTCAGGCGAGGCGGTTATGATGACCGGTTGACAAAATCCATACCTCAGAATGGGATGTCGTCGTCCCAGTCCTGTTGCTGAGTTTGAGTCTGCTGGTTGTTGCGTCCACCTGAGTTCTGAGCCAGTCGGGACTGCGTCTGTTGCTGGCTGCCCAGCATGGAACGTTGCTGATTACCGCCGATGCCACTCATGGTGCCCTGAGGCTGCTGCTGGCGTTCATCGCGGTCAGTGAGGGATGCAACCAACTTTTCAACCGCTTCGGCAGGCAGATTCTCGGCTGCCTCTTTGAATGTCTTACGGGTGTTAGCGCCGAATGCCTGGCGGATTTCAAACCGATAACCGTCCTGGCCGTTGTTTTTGGTGTAAAGCACTTTCTGAAGAACAAACCCAACCGGCTTACCTTCAAGTTCACGGCAATGAAGCTCTGTTTCGTTCTGATCATTGACGACTTCAGTTGCGTGTAGCGCTTTTACTTTCGTAAGGCCCATGATGGCGTTAATCATCGCGGTGCCGCCTTTAAGCGCCGAACCATCCCGCCCGATGTATGACACGCGAAGATAGTTGACCAGGCCTGCATCAGAATCGAGTGCAAACTCCATCGACTCAGATTGAGAATTTGGGTCCTGCGATTTGGAGAAAAGAGCAGTTTTAATTATGCCAGCGTAAGCGCCGCCTTCTGATATACCGCCTGAGCCGGATGCTTTTGCTGCCTCAGAATCGAAAGTAAAAATTGGTTGTTGCATTATGCGGTTACTCCGTCATTAAGTTCGTAATAATCCCGGATCGCCGCATCGACGGCGTTCAGGTCGTTGTCGATCTGGAACTGTTCAAAGAGGCCAATCGGCGACTTCACCGGGTCGGTGCCGTCGGATTGTGTAGTGAAGTAGTAGCGGCCATCCGTCACACCGGTGCGCAGCGCGATACTGAACATGCCTTCAACGGTGATTTTCTCGTCCAACATCTTGCCGATGGTCTTCATCTTGATTCGGCCGGCGGGTGTCTCTTCGGTATGCGCGAGGAAGTAAACAATCAGGTCATCTTCCGCTGCTTGGGCTGCGCGGATCACGTCCCAGGCACCGCCGCCGATCTCGGTAAACTTCTCGAACGACTTTTCACTGCGGCGTCGCATGAACTGGTTGCCCATCACATACTGAAAATCGTCTACCACCACGAACCGCTTACCGGCCCGCCGGGCGAAGTTGATGATCGTGACGATGTCGTTCGGCACATCGGTAAAGAAGACGTTGCCGGTTTTGGCTGTGAAGTCACGAGGCTTCCAACCACTGGATTTGAAGGGAAGTCGCTTGTTTTCAGGGTTAACAAGAAAACCGTGATCCGGGTTCAGGTGCATTAAACTGGCTGACTTGCCAGAACCTGAGTCACCCAGAATAAGGACCGGAATGCCCATATCAGCCCTCCAGGTAATGTTGCATGGTGAATTTCTGATCCTCATCGAGGTCCATATTTCCCAGCGCCCAGCGCAAATAACCCTGATCTCTGGCAGCAATCTCTTCGAAGGTTTTGCCCTTGTGCTTGCCAAAACGCATGGTGTGCAGCAGGGAAGGGCGTGAGGAAATATCGCGCATCTGAGCAATTGTCAGCTGCACATCCCGGTTCAGGCGAATCAGGAGCGCCGCCGTCACGTAGCAGTCGTACAATGCGCGGTGGGCGTGCAATCCTTCCGGCACATCAACATCAAGCATGAAGTGATAGCGCAGGTACTGGTTTGTATGGCTTTCCAGCTCCGGGTACAGCTTGCGTGCCAATTTCAGCGTGCAGATCCACGGTGCCGTGATTTGTGGCAGCTTGGGGCGGTCAAAAGCGGCGTTGTGCGCCACATAAACATCAGCGCCCAGGTAACGGTCAATCACATCGCCAATCGGCGGGGCGTCGGTGACCATGTCGTTGGTAATGTGATGAATCGCCATGGCACCAACGGTGATTGGCTCTGGCGGTTTAACAAAGTCGCTCATCGGGTTACAGATTTTACCTTCGACGATGTCGACGCTTGCCAGCTCACAGATACCACCCTCAAAGCTGGTGGTTTCAGTGTCGATCACGCGAATGATTGTGGACATAAAACTCTCCTGTGAATGCGTCGGCGTTCGCTTCGCGCTGCGCCAGTCGGTGAGCTAGCGTCACCAGTTCCGCCGGGGTAATCTGGTTCTGCTCGCAGATGGCTAAAATCGTGTCGAGCGTCAGGTTATGCATCGCCTCTTTCAGGGCGAATTCGGTGGGAATAATGGTCACATCCATCCGGCACACATCCCCGCCACGACAAGCGCGGCTAGTGCTAGAGGAATCAGCCAAGTGCGGCGGCGGGGGTGAAAGTCAGCGCCGGTAAGCCGGTGCTTAAATTGCTGTCGATAAAGAGGGTTCATGATGCACGTCTCCGGGGTTTTCCCGGGCGCGCTGCCGGGACACTGATTGTTTGCTGATAAAGCCGGGCGCACTCCCTGTCTGTACAGAAGGTTCGCTGCTCGGTGCGGTTCCAGAAACGGATAACAGCCAGCTTTGTATCGCCCTGGTGGCGGAAGCGGCCACAGTAATCACACCGTTCTGAATCGGTGAATTCGGTACCGGACTCAAGGACGGTAAATTCCAGATGTCTGCGCCGCTGGCCGGTGCCGTCGATGTAGTGAACAAAGGTCTCATGGTGCCCTTTGTAGTCCTGCTCAACCGCGCAGTGGTCAAAAATGACCGTCTGATTGCCGATTCGGATCGGCGTGCCGGACGGCAGCTCAGCGAGGCGCTGGCTCGTCAGCTTGGGAATAATTTGCATGGGTGGTCCCTCGCAAAATGAATGAATGCGGTCAGATAAATGGAAGGATGATGACTGCCAGCACCAGCGAGAGTGCGGCGAGGACAGCCAGTGCAAGGCAAATTTCCATGACGTACTCCTGCGACAGGCAAAAAAATGCCCCCGAGGCGGGGGCTAACAACTACACACAGCATTTATGGGATTGTGGCGCCAGGCGCTGGTCTTCTGGTTGGCTCGATGGACTGCAATTCACCACAACGGGGAGAGCACTGCATTTGACCACCTTGCGCCGCGTTGCCCGTAACGTCGTCTTTGCGACCTCACTACCTCGCCGCCAGGGGGAGTTACACAGGTGCTGGCCACATATCCGGCGCAGTGCCCTCACCGTTGTGTGCCGCGATGATGCCCGGCTTATCCACCGCCTTTACTTTTAAGCCCAACATGTTGCTGCGGTACTCCGGGCTGTCATTCGTCGTTAAAGCTACTTACGCGTTAACCGGGCGCTAACCGGTTACTCAGTGATGCCTGCGCCTCCTCTCCCTCACTACGTCGCCGTGGGAGCCAGACCGTATACGCCGTCTTCACGATGCGTCACCCGCCAGGGTGGGCATAAGCGGTCTATCCGTTTAGCTGTTACATGATTTATCTCCTTTTGTGTTGAAAAGCGCTTGTGTATCAGTTGTACCCTCCGCTTTGCTCACTGTGCTGGCGTATGTCTTGCCTCGCCTGTAGCACCATCCATGATGTCGCAGGGAGTGAGCGCGCTGCGTACTGTCTGCCTTGATACAGAAGCGCTTGCCGAATTGTTAAAGAGCGGACAGCTTTCTGCGGTGGGCTGCGTCGGGCTGTGGCATTAATAATAGGAGCACTAATATTAATTATCAATAGTGCTTCTAATAATCATTCCTATGAGTAGCACTTATTACTGATAAGTAAGGGATTTTATTTTTTTGATTCCCATCAATTAGCGGCTAATGCACTGTGATAAGGTGAATTGGGCAAAAATTGTGCGAGGTTTAGGCATGGAAATGGACGAAGAAAGGGCGGTAATGATCGCCAATGCTATTGGCAGCGCAGTGTTAGAGTTGAAATTCAGCGGTGAACGCATAGCGGAATATACATTATCTGAGAAGCTGGAAGAGATGAGGCGTAACGAGACCAATGTAATTGGTAAAGGAATTTACAGGGATGCGGCTGAACTGGTCAGGACGGGTCGGTTGCCCGTGGCATAAAAAACCCGGCGCGGTGGCCGGGCTATGCTACTATCGCTTCAGGTAGGTCATCAATTCAGATATTGATCGCTTAACTGATGATGATTCGTGCATTTGATAATCACCATACTCGGTAAAGCTACCTGAGTTCTTAAGCGAAGCCTTGTAACCGTTCCACGCTACAGTAATCCTATTTGCCAAGCGAATTTTACTGACATCAATTAGGGATTCTATTTCAGCTTCAGTTATCTCTAATTTTCCGCCTGCTGGATAGAGATTTTCATCCAGAAGGCGCAATTGCTCTCTAAGTTTGAATCGCAAATTGTCGTTACTGCATTGAATTCTTTTCTTTTCTCGCCTTTTATAGCGTATCTATAGCTCAAGTAACCACTTGCAGGCACTGCAACAACTGATACTATTGTTGCAAATATTGAAAGCATCCTGTCTAACGTCATGAGGTGTCCCTGTGGAAAGTGTTAGCCCTCTAACTTGGATTGCACTTGTTGTCTCTTGCACCAATCTATCTGTAATTCTATTTCTCATATGGCGCTTGAGAGACTAACTAAACGTCTCTTCCGGCCTACCAGATGTGTATCACAAATCCCGTAAGGAGTAAGGACATCGCCAAAGTTACAGCTATCGCAGCCAACCTTTTAAGCGACTTATTAAGAATGACCATCCTTTCATTCCTCTCTCAGGTACTCTCTTGCTTTACATCACCCACCCGGCGCATAAGCCCCGCTTGCGATGAACCATACCAGCAGTGCTAAGCCAGCGACGATGATAGCTACTGGGAACAAGTATCCGATTTTCATGCTAATCCTGTTTTGTCCTGTTAACTATGGCTTCATCAGCCAGATTAGGGCCGCTATAGCAATGACGATAATTACTATTGAGCGTAGTATATGCTCATCTGGCATTTTCGCTCCTGTTCAGTGCTTCTAGCGGCTATTACTCAACAAGAATGCGTTGTTTCATCTCACGTTGGTGTTTATGGTAATCCTCACCGCACTCGGCAGAGCAGAACGCGGTATCAGCCACTACAGCCTCGTCCAGGCACCAGATGCACATGCCATTACGGCTAATGAGTCGCGGTTTACGCGCAAAGAGTGAAGCAGCCAGGTGCGCTTCTTCCCGTTCCTGCGCCAGATCTACATCATCCATAATTCAACTCCTTATTCATTTACTCAAAAGTATCTTCAGACCACTGAGCTTTAACCACTTTCCCAATGATCCGGCAATTCTCATTACAGGGAATGCTCTGATAGCGCGGATTCGTGTTAAGTGGTTCCAGCCACGGCGTCCCGTCTTCCCATACAAAGCGCTTAAATGTCACTTCCGAGTTGTTGTAGATACCCGCAACGCAAAAATCACCCGGCTTCACTTCCTGTTCAGGGTCAACAAGAATCAGTATGCCTTCAGGGAAGCTGGGTCTGCCTCCGGGAGGTGCCGTCATTGAATGACCAGACACTTCGAGCCAAAAGGCTTTTTCGCTGGCTTTTTTCGTAGTTGCTACCCAATCTTTGGCATCCTGCTGAGTGTATGTACCTGTTTCGGTAAATGATCCTGCTTGTACGCTAGTGTAGAGAGGATATTCGTATTTGGCCTCGTTTCGCTGGTTATCTTGAGGAGCTGCTGTCCCTCTAATATGAGCGAGTAATGGGCCAATACTTGGCTTGAGCTCTTCAGGAGCAACCTCTAGTAATGCTGAAAACTTCAGTATGTTTTCCGTGTTGATAGGTGCCTTAGCGTTCAGGAATTGGCTTATCGCAGCCTGAGTGCTGAACCCAAAGAAATCTGCAGCCTTCTCTTGGTTCAATCCCAACTGCTCTTTTTTGGCATCCCAAATCTGCCTCAAGCGGTTCGCAGTCTGGATGTCTTCTTCAGTAATAACGTTTTTCTTTGCCATAGCCTCAATTTTATTTGTATTACTAATATTATAAAAATAGTGCTGCTATTGATTTTGTAAATCAGTAGCACTAATATCAGTGTGTTAAAAAATGGAGAAACAACATGAATCTGAATGACTACCTGAAGCAAAACGGCATTAGTCAAGCGGACTACGCGGTGGTTGTCGGTGTTAGCCAGGGTTTTGTTAGCCAAGTTATTGCTGGCCGATACAAACCAAAGGGGCGGAAAGCTATCTGCTGGTCAGAGGCAACCAATTGGCAGGTAACGCCCCATGAGCTGAATAGCGAAGACTACCCAAATAAAACAGACGGCCTCCCAGCTGAACAAGTTTCAGTTGCCTGACCAGATTTGTGACTTACTCACTTGAGTACCACCTAACAATCCGTATAGAAGGAAAATAATCAATGGAATCAACTGCAATAGCGAGCAATTCCGTTCGCGTTAACTGTAAGCCTGAAGCGCTGGAGAGCTTCTTTCACCGAGAGGCGATATCGCGGGGGAATAAAAGTCTCGCGCTGGAAATGGGGATACATCCATCGAGGTTAAGCCGTCAGAAAATCAGCATTTTCGAACTGGCGTGCCGGATGATCCACGAACTGGGCTTGCCTCAGGGTAGCGTGGCTGCGCCGGGTGGTGAGCAAAACGTGATTCTGACAGGTGAAGAGGCCCGGAAGCTGCTTTCGATGCTGGAACACCTGCGCGAACCTGCGGAGGGTGCTGGTGGATGAAAGGTATGTTGAAACCGATAAACGATACCGCGACCGGCGGGGCGTTATTGTGCGCATTGTCAGTTATGACCGGCAGGACCGGCGCGTCATCTTCATGCGGCCCAATTATCCGGATCTGTGTTTCGTACCGAAGTGGTATTTCGAGAAGTATTTCAGGGAGTTTGAAGGGGATGGCTGAACAGCGGGAACTGCTCAGCCGGGGACTTCTACAGATATTACCTTAAGCGAAATCAATTATGCGACATAAACGCCGTAAAGCGCAACCAGAAAACACTGTATATAAAGACATGGCGCGCGATGAGTTTGCGCGCCAGATAGCGCCCGGCGTCGGGCGTCATCTTCGTGATGCTCTCGAACAGGCTAAACAGCTGAAGCGTGAGAGGTCCGGGGATGAGTAACACTGCTGAGGTTATCAATTTTCCCGCTCGCACAGAGCGTGTGGAGTCACGCATGGCCGATACCGATGATGGTTTCACTCGGCTGGCTAACGAGCTGTACGAAGAGCTGATTGGCGCTAACCTCACGCGTAACCAGGCGAAGGTAGCGCACGCTGTGTGCCGTAAAACTTATGGCTTCAACAAAAAGCTGGATCGCATCTCTGACAGCCAGATTTCTGAGCTGACTAAACTGCCACGCCAAAAGGTAAACAAGGCTAAGAATGAGCTGATCGCCATGCGCGTTCTGGTTCGTGAAGGGATGCAAATTGGCCCAAACAAGTGCCTTTCTGACTGGCAAATTCCAGAGTGTCACCAAAACGGTGTCACTGTCACCGAAACAGTGACAAATAGTGTCACCGAATCAGTGACAGGGTTGTCACCAAAACGGAGACACACAAAAGACACTATTCAAAAGACAATAAATACAGATCCCCCTAACCCCCAGAAGGGGGAATTTTCGGAGGAAGTTCTCTCACAGGCAAAACAGGTCCTGGAGTATTACAACGAGGTCACAGGCACTGCGTGCCGCTCTGCTGAAGCCTTTGCCATTTTACTCACAGAACGCTCTTCCCGTGATGCTTACACCGTTGATGACCTGAAGCTGGTGATCCGTTGGGTAGCCATGACGTGGAAGCGTCGTAACGGCACCGTGGCCAAGCCAGCCAATATCTGCCGGGTGAACCGCTTTGACGGATACCTGGCCGACGCCACTGCGTGGGAAGCCAATCAGGTTGATGTTGACTGCGTAATGGTGATCGAGGATTACAACGAGCTGGCCCAGGGACGGCTCGCCTGGGCTGACATCGACGATGGCCGTCTTGTTGCGATTCGGCGTTTGGCTTGTGAATTACCAAAAACACAGTCAGCCAATGAGAGTTTCCGTAAATATTTCAGATACTTTTTTGACCGGGCCAGTGATTATTATTTCGGGAAAAACGAAAGGGGCTGGCATGCCAATTTCGACTGGCTCATGAAATCTGAAACTCTCACGTTAGTGCGGAGGGGCAACCATGTCTGATCTGCACCTTGAGGCCAGTGTGATCGGCTGCCTGCTGCACTCTGGTCTGACGCCTGATGCGGTTGACGTTCTGAACTCAGTCGATTCATCGGCGTTTACGCATCCGTTTTACAGCCGCCTGTACAGCGAAATTAAGCGCCAGGCGACACACAAGAAAATGATCGACGCGCTGCTGGTGGCGGAGGCGATGGGCAATGAGCCGGGCATCTTTGCGGATGTGATGGAAACTGCCAAGACGGTGCCCAGCGTCAGCAACATGAAAGGATATGCAAAGCGCCTGAATGAGAAGGCCATGATCAGCGGGTTTGCTCGCCTGATGGAAACGCATTACGACAAAATCACCGGGGCAATAAACCATGATCTGGCAGTAGAGCAGATCCAGGCATTCACGCGTGAGCTGATGAACATCAATCGCCCGGATGATGAAGTGCAGCCCGTTCGGATTGACAGTCTGCTGGATGGTCTGATGGATACCATAGACAAGCGCATCAGTGATGGGGATGAGACCCAAACCGTTAAAACCGGGATCTGGGAGCTGGATAACGTTACCGGCGGCCTGAACGACACCGACCTGATTATCATCGCCGCTCGTCCTGGTATGGGTAAAACCGAGCTGGCACTTAAGATTGCGGAAGGAGTTGCCCAGCGCACCGTCACGCTTGGAACTGAGAAGGTGAAGCGCGGCGTGCTGATCTTCAGCATGGAGATGCAGGGTGAACAGATTGTCGAGCGCCAGCTGGCTTACGCCTCCAATCTTTCTGTTTCTTCGCTGCGAAAAGCCAGCCATCTCAGTGATGAGGACTGGGGACGCCTTTCCAACGGCATAGGCCAGCTGGCCAACCTCGATATCAGTGTTGTGGATGCAACCAACCTCAGTATCGACCAGATCCGTGCAGTGGCCACACGCCACAAAAGCCGCTATCCGGGGTTGTCTCTTATCATGGCTGATTACCTCGGCCTCATCAGAAAACCCTCTGCCGAACGTAATGACCTAGCGATCGGGGAGATTACGCGCGGGCTGAAAATGATGGCGATGAACCTGCACACACCAGTGGTCTGTCTGAGCCAGCTGTCACGTGACGTGGAAAAGCGCCCCAATAAGCGGCCGGTTAATGCCGACCTGCGCGACAGCGGCAGCATTGAACAGGATGCAGACGGCATCTGGTTTATCTATCGCGACGGTGCTTACAACCCCGACAGCCCGGCGGCACATCTCGCCGAAATCATCATCGGTAAAAACCGCCACGGCCCACAGGGTGGCGTGATTTATCAGGAATTTCGTAACGGCCATTTCTTTGACACCGACCAGGCAGTCGCGGCGCAACTCGCCCGCGAGAAACCGGCCTATGGCGGTAAACATTCCGGGAGAGACTTTTGATCCAGATTTACGACATCACGCCACTGGGCAAGCCCAGGCAGACACAGCGGGACAAATGGGCAAAGCGTCCGGCGGTGCTGCGATACCGGGCATTTTGCGATGAGATTCGCCTGAGGGGCGTAACTCTGCCTGAGGCCGGATGCCACATTACGTTTGTGCTGCCGATGCCTGACAGCTGGAGCAAAAAGAAACGGGCTGAACTCATCGGGCGTCCTCATCAGCAAAAGCCGGATGTTGATAACCTGCATAAGGCGCTTATGGATGCGGTATTCGACGACGACAGCGCGGTATGGGATGCGCGGATCACCAAAGTTTGGGGGGAGAAGGGGCAGATACGGATCGGCAGTATTGACTGATGTAACACGCCAATAAATATCAGGAGAATCAAATTGAATCTGGAAAACTCTATCAAATTTTTCGCGCCTAAATCACCTATGTTCAGCGATTCTCCCCGGGCAACGGCCAGTGACAGCCTGACCATAACGGATGTGATGGCATCCTTTGGTCTCACCGAAGCGCAGGCACGCTTCGGCTTTGAGCTGTTTCTGTCGAAACACGGCATCACTACCAGCGACCGTGCCGTGGAGATGCTTACTGATTTCGGTCTGAGTCAGGCGGTGCTTTACCGGGCGATTGCCGAACTCGAAAACGATATTAAACGCGACCTGGTGCAATTGCTCGCAACATTCGCTTATCAGGATTATTCACGCAGCGCGGCCAGCACCCGGCAGTGCCCATGCTGTGGTGGTAGCGGGTTTACTGATGCAGAAGTGTTCACCAACAAAACGTATTATCCCGACGGCAAGCCGCCGAAGTGGGCGCACTGCACAAAAGGTGTATTCCCGTCGTACTGGGAAGAAGTGAAGGCAAAACGCGAGGTTGTGCGCGTTCTGTGTAAATCATGCGACGGCAAAGGCAAAATCAGCAATGCTTGTCGCTGCCACGGAAAGGGGAAGGTATTGGACAAAGAGCAAAGTGATTTACAGGGCGTACCGGTTATGAAGAGCTGCCCGAAATGCTCTGGCCGTGGTTATGCCCGGCTGCCGGGGGAAACGGTGCGGCGCGCTGCTGGTTATGCGGTGATGGCCATCAGTGAACCTACCTGGCGGCGGAGCTTTAAACCGTTCTATGAGCTACTGATCATCCAGTGCCACAAAGAAGAGGCGCACGCTGATGACATGCTACTGAAGGTAACGAGAAACCGGGAAAATTTAGAAAAAATCAATTAGGTCCGGTTCGTTGTATTGACGTTGTGACGAAATTGGCCCAATATCACGTCAATGATGGGATTTCTGTGTGCTGTTCATCAGAGCCAATCCCTAAATGAACTAGATCCAAAGCCCTGCAACTGTGCGGGGTTTTTTATTACTTGCCACATATTTCCTGTATAAAACTCATGGTTGAGCGGTATTTTAACGGGCGTTATTATTTCCACTGAAAACCGCCATTAGCTCAACGAGGCAGAGCATTGCTTTGTGACAGGAAGTAAGGGCCGGGGTTCGAGGCCCCGATGGCGGTCCATTTTTGACTCTGCGATCTGGCAGGCTTGACATCCAAAAAGAGATTTTGTAAATAAACTATCGCCTGACGTGATCTGTTCAACGGTCCAATCATTCATCTCGCATGTCAGGCCGGAAGCCCCGTCTTAACCGATGGGGCTTTTTGTTTTTGCTGGTTTAGCTCAGTTGGCAGCGTGCCAGACCTGAAATCAGGATGTCGTGGGTTCTGTACCTGCAATCGGCACCACATAATCCCTTCGGCTGACGAGCCAGGCAATTAACACCGATGTGCGGCAGGGTTTTCTTCAGTATCGCATTTTGATAATTTGAATTTAATGCGGTGAATCCCCCTGTGCGGAGGGGCACGCAGTCAGGACTCCAGAAGGGTAGATAGCGCGGGTAAAGTTGACTGGCTTTACTCACCGGGAGGCACCCGGCACCGCAGAATTTTGATTTATTCTTACTATTTACCGCCAGAGATGAGAGCCATTACATGCTGAATTCAGGCAATAAAAGAAATATTGCTGATGTTAAGATAAATGCAATGCGGTGAATCCACCTGTGCGGATGGGCTAAGTCATAGTTGTCGGAACATTACCAGTAGCGAGTCAGAATCTGACTTTTCTGACTCACCGGGAGGCACCCGGCGCCGCAACAAAATTCAAATGGAAAAAAATCCCGCACATCTCAAAGAAAGGAAATGTGCGGGCAGAAACGAAAAACATCACAGGGTTATTCCGTGTGCATAATGACATTAGGTTAATTACTCTGCTAATGTTTTCGTGCGTTACCTTTAACATGTCCTTTACATGCTGTGGTTGCTAGGGTCCCGCCCCCCATAAGAAACTTACTTGAAATATAACCGGGTTTTATTATCTGTCTGGTTTTGATAATTTGCGCTTAATGCGGTGAATCCCCCTGTGCGGAGGGGCTTACAGTGAAGCATAGTCTCGGTCGAAAGCGGGTAAAGTTGCTGTGCTTTACCCACCGGGAGGCACCCGGCACCGCAGATAAAAATATTTCTGTGCTACGATTATGTGGCGGTGAATCCCCCTAAGCGGAGGGGCGAAAAGTCTGAATAAAAAAGTAGTGGTTGTCCATGTCATAATTCGCGAGCCTTTTGACTTGAAGGCTTACCGGGAGGCACCCGGCACCGCAGCAAAATTTCTTCCTGATGCTAAACTACAAGGGCGGTGAATCACACTATGCGGCGGGGCCAGGTCAGAAGTTTCGAAAGAAATTGTATCGCACAGGGCGATTCAGGTTGCTGATCTTTCTGAATCACCGGGAGGCACCCGGCATCGCAAATATCTATACTTTCTTGGCTGCTCTGAATCCCCCTAAGCGGCGGGGCGTATGGCATAACACAACAGTGGTCCCAAGCGCACGCGAACTCAAACGCCATTAAGAGTTCACCGGGAGGCACCCGGCATTGCAGCGCCGTCCTTGCATCATGGGCTTTCATTAAACATTTGCTACAGTATAATCGGCACCCGGTGAATCTTGCTTAGTGGCAGGGCAGTAGTCAACGCTCCGGATGAGCTGTCTGAGCAATGCGGGTAAAGGGACTGCACTTTACTCACCGGGGTAACGTCCGGCACCGTTAAATGACCACAATCTTCAGCAATTCCAAAGGCTCGCTTCGGCGGGCCTTTCTTCATTCCAGAACATCCAATAAAAAACCCGCGAATTTCGCGGGTTTGCTGCATTCAGAATCAGCTAAGTCCAGAGATTTTTCACCACGAAGAAAAGTTTAACCGGGCTTGGGCTGTTCAGGATGTAGACAATTCCGAATTCGGACAAGCCCTTAAGAGGGTGAGAGAACATGAAAATGCATAACGATCCCCATTCCTGGCCCGATATTTACGAGCTGCTACAGAGCTGGTGGCGCGGAGATACGCCAATTGGTGCCGTTCTTCTTGCCATCGTAATGGCCGGGCTACGTATCGCATACAGCGGTGGTGGATGGAAAAAGATGCTTCTGGAGGGCTTGCTGTGTGGTGCATTGACGCTGACAGCCGCATCCGGTCTTGAGTACCTGTCGATCCCCAAAGCACTGTCGGTGGGTATTGGCGGCGGCATCGGGTTTATCGGCGTCGAGCAGTTTCGAAAGCTGTTGATCAACATCCTCACAATCCGTTTCGGCGGCACCCCTAAGGCGTAATTAATGAACCAGACACAATTTCAGCAGGCGGCTGGCTTAAGCGCCGGATTAGCCGCGCGCTGGTTTCCACATCTCACCGCAGCGATGAGCGAATTTGGCATTTCATCAGCGGTTGACCAGGCAATGTTTATCGCGCAGGCAGGCCATGAAAGCGCTGGTTTTAACAGTCTGGTGGAGAGCTTCAATTACAGCATTGCCGGTCTTGCTGGCTTTGTACGTGCCGGACGGCTGACACAGGACCAGGCCAGCGCTCTCGGTCGTCGGCCGGGGGAATCATCTCTGCCGCCGGAACTCCAGCGTGCAATCGCCAATCTCGTTTACGGCAAACGCATGGGCAATAAGGGGCCGGGCGATGGCTGGTTTTATCGTGGTCGCGGGATCATCCAGATCACCGGCCTGTCGAATTACCGCAGTTGCGGTGACGGGCTGAAAGTGGATCTGGTATCGCAGCCCGAATTGCTGGCGCAGGATGAATACGCCGCCCGAAGTGCTGCGTGGTTCTTTGCCAGCAAAGGTTGCCTGAAATACAGCGGCGACCTCGTGCGCGTTACGCAGATTATCAATGGCGGCCAGAATGGCATTGATGATCGCCGCGTCCGCTTTCTCAAAGCTAAATCGGTTCTGGTGGTGTGATATGAGGTTAGTCGCTGACTGGAAGCGTTCATGGCGCTGGTTGTCTGTTCACTGCCTCGCGCTCGCCGGTTCTATCCCCGCCGCCTGGGTATGGCTTCCTGATGACCTCAAGCGCCACATTCCACCTGATTATATGGGGGCCATCACCGCCGTGGTTGCTGTGTGCGGCATCGTTGGTCGTCTTGTGGATCAGGGTAAAAAGCCATGACAGCAGAGATAAAAGCGGCCGTCGGCGTGTTGTTGTTGCTTATTCTTCTCGGTCTGGTTGGTGGTGGGGCTTATCTGGGCTACCAGTACAGAAGCAACAGCGCCCGCGCCGATGCTGCTGAGAAAACAGCGAACCAGGCCAGCACTGTGACAGCCAACGTTCTGAAGGCTGTTTCTATCATCAACAGCATTGTCCAGGCGAATGCAGATGCAAAGCAGAAAACTGACCAGCAATCAGCGGAGCGAATCGTTGTTATTCAACAGGCCGTTGCTGTTGATGAGTGCGCTAAACGCCGTGTACCTGCCGCTGCTGTTGAGCAGTTGCGGGACCACGCGAACCGAATACGTGCAGGTGCCACCCGTGCAAATACCGGCAAGCCTGCTGGTTGACTGTGTCATCCCCGAGTTCCCTTACCAGATGACGTGGAGCGACAGTCTTACGCTGAATGAGCAATTGCTGGCCGTGGTTGAGAAGTGCAACCGTGATAAAGCAGACATCCGTGCCATTGAACAATCCAGACAGGAACAAGCCAAATGACCTTTTATGAAACAATCATGTTGTGGTTCTCAACCATCGTTTCCGCGCTGTATCTCATTGCAGGTGGCTGGGTAAAAATTCGCGATTACTTCAAAGCCAAATCGCAGGCGAAAGCCGATGCGATTGAGGCTGAAGTGCAGACGCGTTTAAAGGCCGCGCAGGCGGGAAGCAATGATGCTCCGACAGCAACAGCCACATCCGTAGCTGGCTCAGTTAATGAATTAAAAACGACAGCATAGTTAATTATATGAATCGGTTATATATTTCGGTAGCAACTTTTATCAAAGCAGCATGTGAGTTGTGAATTACACTCATTTGGTTACAGCTATGAGGTAATTGAAATGAAAAGTAATGAATCAGCTTACATTGATGACACAGGTAATCTGGCCGTTATCGATATTTTTGACTCAGTCAGACACGTTCCACTTGCGGAAGTTGATTCACCTGAGCAACTGATTCAGCAACTCCAACTGTTGACCGCGCAAAGTAGTTTCAGTCATAAAGCATTGGATATGGCTTTTGAGATAATGGCTGAGAAAATCGGCCTTGGTGCCGGTTGCTGATTCGGTTGGTGAGTTTAATAAGTTTTCATCATAAGGCGCATTTATGAATGCGCCTTATGATCAGGCACCAGGAACTATATAAACGCTGTCTCGCAATAATGATTGCTCATCAGCGGAATGAATACCCGGAGCGATGTAATCATCCCGATACCTGATCACATCGTCAACATTCACAGGTGAAGAACAATCCCGACATTGCATATGAGTCACTGATTGTGACTCTGGCGTGCCAGCTAAGGCAATAAACTTCGTAGACCCGCAATTTTTACAAATCAAGCGAATGACTGGCATGATGGATGAGTGAGTAAAGTATGGTTAAATTCAGATTAATCTCATTTATTGGCCGTAGCTATGCTGGATTTGTAAGCTTTTCGAAAGGGCTTTGTTTTTGTAGGGTTTAAAGTTTTAGTGCTGTTTTAATCGCTCAATTAAAAGTCCCTGTATCAGAAAGATGAACAATCTGAAACCCTGATTTTTAATGTAATATTTTCGTAAATTCCCCGTCCTGCACTTCTGAGACGCATCACTAAAAGTTACATTCCGGTCTCCTGAATCAGTTCCGGAAATCTATAAATGGCAGAAGAAAATAGTACCCGACAGTACGACCTGGCGCTTGCAGCGGCAATGGCTAACCCCAGAGCTGAGTCAGAGGTTAGGCTAACTGAAGCCAGGATAACAATTACCTGGCGCTGGGCTGATGGTATACACGAAGTTGACATGACATTGACCGGCCTGACGGATGAAGTTCTGCTCGAATGTTTGTTCAGAGCTGCTATTGATATGGCTCGCAGATAACAGTTTGTAATTAAAAAACAGACAGCCACCTGCGGGTGGTTTTTTATGTTGCTTAGCAGTTTTTTGTCGATAGTCGAAGCGTGAATAAAAGAAAGGTGCTAATGCATTTTTATTTATTTTTTACGCTTAACTCACAGCCATGATAGAGAATTAGCATGTTTCGTTCATTACGGACCTAAAATAAAAGTTCCCATACGGGTATTAGTGGAGGTGAGTATGTCAGAACGTCCAGATGATGTTAAGCCGCTTCCTGATGAGGGCACCGTTCCGGATGGTCAATTTCCGGACGAAGATGATGACGATGCAGATACCGAGTTTCCGAATGAGGAAACTCCCAGACCTTAAAATCTACCAACCCCCTCATGGGGCGGTTTTCTTTTAAGCAGTTACAGCAGTATTTAATGTGCTTTTTTAAGTGCTTCTGTCAAAAAAAGCCCCCTGAATAAGGGGGCAACGGATTGAGGGAAGGGATAAAAAGTCCGTTTTTTATTGTTTGACTTTTAAATTGTAGCACATGGGATTCAGTAAGAAGCATCATCAGGTGTTTGCTGAACAACAATTTCTAAAGCTTGTCTGTAAATGTCGAGTTTTATCACATCTTTTTCTTCTTCCAGTAATTGAAGTAAGGCAAGGATGATGTCTTTATTACTTATGGTATTGTTTTTATGAGATAAATCATTGTAAATTTTAGATAAAACTTCCCTCTCGCTGGCATATTGAGCACCAAGATCCTTGAAGGATTCGGCTAACTGGGACTCTGTTGATGTAATCTGTTCCATTTCACGCCTCAGGTTTGTGCAGCTGAAATTAAGCATGCTGATTAGCAGGAAATATAAGTTTAGTGTCTTGCTTAATTTTTATGCAAAAAATTACCATCTGAAGATGGAAATCCATAACAGCTCCAGAGGCGATGCAAGGCACCATTGGTTCAAGGAACTTATTAACACCCAGTAAACATATGCAATGAAATTGATTTTGTAAAATTTCATCTAGAGCGAGTCGTGTGGTCGTATGAGTGAAGAGTAAATTGATTCAGCATCGGAATTAATGCGTCGATGACCTAACATGCATAGCATGATAGTAGAGACGGAACTTTTGATAAAACATCCCCTCTCATGGAGGACTTTTTGTGGTTAAAGTTATACTGCGCAACTCATTCAGAGTCTAAAGAACGCAAGCTGGAAATGTCGAACTGGTGCAGTAATTTTCGGGCGGCCTGACGTGCGAAGCCGCCCATCAGTTAAGACATTATGGTCCCGGGCGGCTTCCACCGCCTCCGCCACCTCCACCAGGACCCTGAGCTGGCCCGCCACCGCCGCCACCGCCATCATGTGGTCCCCACGGCCATACGCAGCCAGATAAAGAAGATACACTTGCAAGCGCAAGCACTAACAGAATGATTTTTTTCATATGCACTCCTTTTATGATGCTTTTTAACTATAGCAATGCAGAACTACCTGGAATGTCGGACATATGAAAAGGGTTACTCACTAAAGTGTAATGAACCACCATAAGCGGATGTTTTCGGAAGTGTCTTAAGGGTTAATAATCCGAACACTCACGGTATGAGCCCGGATTAAATTTAATTAGCTCGATACAAAAAAGAGCCGCCGTATCGGACAACGGCGGAGGAATGCGTGAAGACAAGGTCGGCTATATTGCCGCTATATACTGAGGTGACGGAGGGTCCGCTCGTCACCAGTGCATGACAGATACTAGTTCTCTTCCCGGATGAGTCCAGCAGCATTACGAAATAATTAAACGCTGCTAATAAATTCTTCACGTAATGCCTCTACCATTTAACAGATGAAAGGCCCAATGATTAATCGTTAATTAAATTTATCAGGTAGTTCGGCGCTATCTGTTTTCAGATTTGTATAATGTCTGTACAAATGGTGCGGTTTATAAAGTTGTAATTTCTCATTTTGGTACAGTTTTTAAATTTCCATTTTTTTTCAGTGTATTACAATTTTAAGTGA
Source organism: Pantoea sp. At-9b (assembly GCF_000175935.2). Lineage (NCBI taxonomy): Bacteria > Pseudomonadati > Pseudomonadota > Gammaproteobacteria > Enterobacterales > Erwiniaceae > Pantoea > Pantoea sp. At-9b. Next base: position 2,345,862 of record NC_014837.1, on the reverse strand, counting down.
TGAGGTTGTTCCCATCCATCCTGCTGCCAGGAGTAATGCAACCACTTGGAGAAGGAACGCGATTAGATAAAGTGCTGCAACTTCTTCTGAATGGCAAGCAACCGTTGTTTGGCTTCTTCATCAAGGAGCTCAATCAGAGGTCCAGTGTTCTCATTCTTAATCGCTTCAGAAATTAGCCTTCTCTTCTCCTGGCCATGAATACCTTCGAGGAAAGATAACAGGACATGAATTACTGTTTGTTGAGCAGCAACTTCCAAACGTAAATCCTTTAATTCGGCTTTGATATCTTCAAATTGTGCTAATTCATTAGTCATAGAAAAATCCTTAAGGTAACTCATGGTACTCACTGACCTGAAAGAAATATTCTCAATTGATCCGATGGCGCGTCCATACCCTCTTAATGGGGTTTTGTCTGAATTTCATCCCTATATAAGTCTGATGCCTGCCAATGAGCTCCAGGAATGGGTTACCAAGAACATCCTCACCGAGGGTGGGCATCTCTATAACCCGGATCACTCCCACCTTCTCGATGCTAACCTCCGCTTCATGTGGGCGTCATCTGCATTCGAAAAGCAGGGCCGGTTTGTTCTTGGTCAGGCGGAAGAGGTAGCAATACGAGCTGGCGGCTGGCAAAAGGCCAGAATGCAGCAACAGATGTATGAATGGTTTGGCGAGTTGCCTGATTACATCATCACATTGGCTGCGGATTACTGCGCTGAATGCAGTGATGTGGAATTCTGCGCCTTGGTGGAGCATGAGCTTTACCACATAGCGCACAAAACAGATGATTTTGGCGCACCAGCATTCTATCGCGATACCGGGAAGCCGAAGCTGTGCCTGCGAGGGCACGATGTTGAAGAGTTCGTTGGCGTGGTACGCCGCTATGGCGCCAGCGTTGAAGTGCAGGAACTTATCGACGCCGCCAGCCAACCGGCTGAGGTGGCAAAACTCGACATAGCCAGGGCGTGCGGCACATGCATGCTGAGGCTGGCATAAACCAGGACAGACCAGGACGGATGGTAAACTATGGCGGCATTAAAACCAGAGGTTAAAGCCTTTATAGTTCAGTCTGTTGCATGCTTTGATACACCATCACAGGTTACCGAGGCTGTCCTGAAAGAATTCGGTATAAAGATTAACCGCCAACAGGTTGAACAACACGACCCGACGAAGGCCAGCGGAAAGAGACTGGCGCAAAAGTGGGTGGACATGTTCAACGCCACCCGCGAACGATTCCAGACTGAGTTAGCCGACATCCCGATCGCCAATAAGGCGTACCGGCTGCGCGCACTCGACCGTATGGCGACGCGCACTGAAGGCATGAAGAACTTTGCGCTGACCGCTCAGCTGATTGAGCAGGCGGCCAAAGAGTGCGGCGACGCATTCAGCAACCGGCAGAAAGTGGAGCACACCGGCAAAGATGGCGGCGCCATCCAGACAATCACCATGAGCAAAGAGGATTACAAATCCGCCCGGCAGGAGATGATGGAGGATGACGACTGCTGAGCAAAAGGTATTCGCGCGCCGGATAGAGTGTGAAGAGGATGGCATGTATTTTGCCCGCTACTTCTTCAAGCAGCGCACCGGCGGCAAGATGATTGTCGCGCCGCATCACCAGGTGATTCAGCAAACGCTCGATCGCGTCATCGATGGCGAGATTAAGCGCCTCGTTATCAACGTTCCGCCCGGTTACACCAAAACAGAGCTGGCGACCATCAACATGATGGGGCGCGGGCTGGCGATTAACCGGCGTGCCCGCTTCATGCATCTGTCGTACTCGCATAATCTGGCGCTGCTCAACTCATCGACCGCGCGCGGGATGATCAAATCGAGCGCCTTTCAGGGCATGTGGCCGATGGATCTGCGCGACGACGCAGACAGTAAGGCCATGTGGTGGAACGAGTATGGCGGCGGCGTTTATGCGTCGTCGGCAGCCGGACAGGTCACCGGCTTTCGCGCCGGGCATATGGAACCTGGCTGGCAGGGCGCGCTGATCATCGATGACCCGGTTAAGCCGGATGATGCATACAGCGATACCGTGCGCGGCGGCGTTAATGACCGATTCAACGAAACCATCAAATCACGACTGGCCGTCGAAACGACACCAATGATCGTGATTATGCAGCGCATCCACTATCACGACCTCAGTGGATATCTGTTGCGTGGTGGCAGCGGCGAAATGTGGCATCACCTGAATTTGCCGGTGATCATCGATAACAGCCGCAGCTATGCCGAGTTATACCCGGACAACACCCACGCCATACCGATTGACCATGGCCTGCCTGATGGCTGGCTGTGGCCATTCAAGCATAACGAATCGCACCGCGTTTCACTCTTCTCCCACCGGCGAACCGCCGAGGCGCAGTACATGCAGAATCCGAAGCGTTTCAACGCCGAGGGCGCACTGTGGAATGAGGCTCTGATATCTGGAGCACACGATTTACAGATCCGCGAAGAGAAGGTGCGGACGGTCGTGGCCATTGACCCACAGGCAACGAATAGCGAAGAGAGTGATGAGTCAGGGATCGTTGTTGCCAGCGCCTATGGTGTCGGTGACAAAAAACAGTATTCGGTCGATGGCGATTACAGCGGCAAGTATTCACCCGCGGGCTGGGCCAAGAAGGCAATGTTTGCTTATGAACAGCATGAGGCTGACGCGATTGTCATTGAAACCAACCAGGGTGGCGATATGGCCGAGGAAACGCTGCGCAACGCGGGTTTTAAGGGGCGCATTATTCGGGTTCATGCATGTAAGGGGAAGTTTGCCAGAGCTGAACCGATTTCTGCTCTGTATGAGCAGGGGCGGGTGGCTAACCACGGGAATCTCTATGTACTGGAAAATCAGTTAATGGAATACGTCCCGGCCACGGCCAAAAAGTCGCCAGACCGCCTCGATGCGATGGTTTATGCGCTTACCGAGTTAAGCGGCATTTCTGTCGGCGCAATATTCTTCTAAGGAGCACCAGTGAGTGAATTAAAACCGGGGGAAAACTTCCTCGTAAACGCGCTGGCCGCTACCGTGGGGCGTCTGCGCTCCCTCTATGCCGGGGTGAATGGCAACACGAAGCGAACCAAGCTTTGGGATGAGTTCGGCTACCCCGATCAGATTGGCTTTGACCAGTACTATCGGGCTTATGAGCGTAATGCTGTGGCTCACGCAGCAGTACACAAACTGCTTGATAGTTGCTGGATTGATAATCCGACCATTATCGATGGTGATGAGGCGAAGGAATCGACGAAAACTACGCCATGGGAGGCGCAGGTAACCAAGTTACTGAAGAAGCACTGGCCGAAAATCAAAGATGCCGATCGCCGCAACCTGATTGGCCGCTATTCGGCAATTCTCATTCAGTTCCGTGACGGGCAAGAGTGGAGCCAGCCGGTTGACCGTAATGCTGTAAGAAAACTCAAAGACAAAGCGATTGTGAAGTTGATCCCGGCATGGGAATCACAGGTAAAGCCTGGCAATTTCGACACAGACACAATGTCGGAAACTTATGGGCAACCGATCAGCTACAACTTCAACGAGCAACCCGTTGGCGACGACGGAACGTATGGTGTAGTGCGCGGTGTCACGGTGCATCCCGAACGAATAATCATCCTGAGTGAAGGCTCTGAAGATGAAAATATGCTGTCTGGGGTGCCTTTCCTGCGTGCCGGGTACAACAAGTTGCTCGACCTTGAGAAGATTTCCGGCGGTAGCTCCGAAGGCTTCCTGAAGAATGCCAGTCGCCAACTCGGTATTGCATTTGATGCGAATACGGATATGCAAGCCATCGCTTCTCAGGCGGTAAAAGCCGGTTACGCTGACATTGGCGAGGCCATGAATGAGAAAATGCTAAAACTCAATCGTGGTACTGATTCGGCGCTTGTTACGCAGTCCGGTACAACGTCAGTGTTATCTGTGGCTGCTGCCGATCCTGAACCTACATGGACAGTTACAGCGAATGAGTTTGCTGCATCAATTCAGTGTCCATTCACCATTCAGTTCGGTCAGCAAACGGGCAGACTTGCATCTGATGAAGATAAAACGGACTGGGCGAAGCGCTGCAATGGGCGGCGTTGGGGTTTTATGACAGCAGTGATTACCACGCTCATTGAGCGGTTCTGGATCACGGGAATAATTGACCCACCAAAGTCCGGGGAAATTACACTGGCATGGTCTGACTTACTCGCGCCAAGCGAGAAAGAGAAGATAGCCAACATGAATGCAATGGCTGACGTGGCTGTGAAAACGACCAATGCATTTGGTCGCTCTGCTATCAGTCCTAATGAGGTTCGTGCTCAGGGAGAACTGGAGCCGGATCCAGAACTGGAAAACACCGATGACGACGAACCTCCAGCCAAGCGCGCCGATCCTCTCGGTGGAAACGATGATAAACCGGAAGCCAAAGAGTCCGGTGATTCCACGGTCACGAGTTGATCCCACAATGTCGGGTAAGTCAGTCAGCAAGATGGCCCGGGACATTGATGAACGGTATTACCAGATAAAGCTGGCGCTTAAATCGCTGTTTGATCAGCGCCTGACAGGGCGGCAGCCAGAGGGTAATTCTCACCAGTGGCATTTCCTGTGTCATCAGAACGGTGATATGCCTACGCTGTATCAGGTCAACGCTTCAGCCTACATCTACGACATGACGAGCCAGCAGCTCAACGAGATGCTGAATCTGATGCAGGCAATTCTGGATAATCACCTGATGGCTGGCGGGCAGAATGATTTCTGGGCTTCCGGTTACGTTGAGCAGGAGCTACAGCGCGGCACGTTTGAGGCGTTCAATAATCTGTCCCGGCAGTCTGATTACTACGCCCAGCAGACGACGCTGGCGCAGCTGCTGAGCAGCCCGGCATACCAGAACCAGGTAGCAGCGGCCGCGCTGTCTACTTACAGCGACTGGAAAAGCATTAGCGATGCGGCGCGCGGCGATCTGGCGGGTATCGTGATTGATGCGGTGGCGCGCGGTGTGAACCCGATCGAAACCGCGCAGGTGGTCAGCAAACGCCTTGATGTATCGATGTCTAAGGCGCTGACCATTGCCCAGACTGAGCAGGTTGGCGCTTTACGCAAAGCGCAGCGCAACGAAACAAAGTGGACGCGGGACCGGCTGGGGCTTAATACCGTCATGCTCTGGATGTCAGCGCTGAAGCCCACCACGCGCCCGTGGCACGCCTCGCGGCACGGCAAGCTGTACACCCCGGAAGAGGTTGAACAGTTCTATGCCGAGAACGGCAACCGCTATAACTGCTATTGCAGCCAGATCCCGGCGCTGCTCGATGACGACGGCGAGATAGTGAACCGGGGTATGGTGGAAAAGCTCGCTGCCGAGCGGGACGCCTGGAAGCCCGGAACCGGAAAAACACGCCGCAGTTAGCGGCTTTTTTATTGCCTGTAAAAAGAGGACGCAACGTTGAAGCTATCCAGCATTCACGTTAAATCCCTCGCCATCAACGCCTCCAACATCTCAACGACCACCATCGATGGTGCCGAGCATTACGTCATTCGTGGCGTGGTGCCGATCGTCGACGACATCGTGATGAATGGCGGCCTGTATCCGGCGGAGGAGATTAACAACAGCTACCAGTCGATGGAAGGCAAGCTGATGCCGCTGTCGCATCCGAAGGTTGACGGCAACTATGTCAGCGCCAATGATCCGCGCGCCGTGAATAAATATCACGCTGGTGCGTGGGCGCAGAACGTCAGCAAGGCCGGTGACAAGGTCGTGATGGACGTTTACGTCAATAAGGCGGTCGCCGAATCCAAGCCGGACGGCAAGCGCCTGATTGAACGCCTCGATGGCATGGTGGCGAACACCAACACCGACCCGATCCACGTTTCCACCGGCCTGCTCACCAACAAGGAAACCAGAGCGGGCGAATCGAAGGGCAAGAAGCATTCGTGGATCGCCCGCAATATGCGTTTCGACCACATTGCCATCCTGCTCGATGAGCCGGGCGCTGGCACGCCGGAAGAGGGCGTGGGCATGTTCGTAAACGCTGACGGTGAGCAGGGTGAAGTCGAGAGCGCCAGCATTACCGAGGCGGCCAACAACACCCGGGATGGCATCTGGAACAAGGTGAAATTCTTCTTCAGCAACGCAGCGGCTATGTCCTTCGACGACATCTACCAGGCGCTGCGCATGGCTATCAAATCCGACGATAAGACGTGGCGCTACATCGTCAGCGTCTGGCCGGATCATTTCATTTACGAGCAAAACGCTGAAGGCGCTACGCCGAAGCTGTTCGACCAGAAGTACCTCATGGCTGACGGCGTAGCGACGCTGGTTGGCGATCCTGTAGAAGTCGTGCGCAAACCCACTGAGTACGAAATTAAAACCAACGGAGAAAACGATCCGATGAAAGACATCATTGTTAATGCGCTGAAAGCAGCTGGTAAGCCGACTGAAGGCAAGACCGACGCCGAGCTGATGGATGCGTACAACCAGATGCAGGCTGACAAGGCGAAAACGCCTGTTGAAACACCTGAAGAGAAGGCAGCTCGCGAGAAGAAAGAAGCTGAAGAGAAGTCGGCTAAAGAGAAGGCTGCCAACTCAGAAGAAATGCCAGGTTGGGCGAAGTTGCTTTCCGAAGATATTGCCGGACTGAAAACCCAGCTTAATGCCAACTCTGACAAAGAGAAGTCAGAGAAGCGAGCCGCTGTGAAGCTGGCGTTAAACATGAGCGATGAAGAGGTCGCGGATCTGGATGGTAAGGCGCTCGACCGTCTTTATGCCAACTGCCAGAAATCACATGGTCTGAACGGCGGCATGCGCCATCAGGTGAACAATAACGAATCATTCAGCGACGAAATGCCGGAGTAAAAAATGGCTAAAGACGGTAAGCACGTAATTCACGCGGGCGGCATTTTTGCCAACCCGCAACTTCATCGAGAAGGTGCGGCTGCGGCTGCAACTCAGCCGGGTACAGTCGGATTTTTTGATGCTGGCCTGTTCACCGCGTCAGTTGATGGTAATGAAGATGCGATCCTGTATGTCGCTAACTACGACTACCTGCGCTGCAAAACTGTCGATGACACCATTGCTGCCGGTGATTGGGTTGTGGCTATGCATCCGACACCCGGCGTTTTCTTCAACATCCCGGCGGCTACTGGCACGTATACAAAAGGCCAGCCGCTTTCCATCGCCAATGGGCGCGTAAAGGCTGCTGCGGAAGGTGAGTCTATTCGCGCTTTTGTGGAAGAAGACAGCGCATACACCATTGCGACAGCAGGCGACCTCCTGCGCGTTGTTATTAAGTAAGGAGATACTGAATGTTTGCATTTTCCACCAAGCAGGCGACCGCCAGCGGCAACCTGCAAGCCAACCAGGCTCAGTTCCGTGAGCTGGGTTTTGCCCGAAACGCCAGCGCGCAAGCCGTGGCTGACTTCATCTCTCGCACGCGGTGGCGTGGAGATGCAGATAATGCGCCGGTGATTGATGCCGTGAACGCCATTGATGATATTCGCCGTCTGTATAAGGCGTATGACCAGACTGTTCTGGCAGAATTCCAGCCCAACACCGAATTCACATTGCTGAATGACCTGATGGCGCTATCCCGCTCTGTTCGCCTGGAAGAGTCCGTGTACGAGTACGCTCGCACTGGCGGTCGCGGCTGGGCGCACACTTCAATGTCAGGTCAGATTGGTGCGGCTCTGGATGCGAAGTCTTATACCTTCGACGGAACGATGGTTCCTATCCACGACTCCGGCTTCAAGTTCAACTGGCGTGACCCGGTATTCAACAAGGGGTCTGCACTGTCATCTCTGGCAGATGCTCAGTCCGGCTCTGTTGATGATGTTCGCCGCCAGTACGTTGATTACATCTGGAACGGCTTCCGTGACAGCGAAGGTAATTTCATCAAGTTTGATGATTACACCTGGAAAGGCTTACGCGGTGATGAGCGCGTTGCGCATGTGACCCTCGCTGTAAACTTTGCTACCAGCACCGACCCGGCAGCCATGCGTGCGGCGGCGATTGCGCTTCGCGATGTTCTGAAGTTGCAAAACTACCAGTACGGTCAACAGACCTGGTATGTGTCAGCCGACATCATTTCCAACTGGGAAAAGATTTACTTCGATGTGAATCAGACCCGCACAGTGATGGATGAAATCCTGAAGCTGGCAGGTATCGCTGGCATCAAAGAAGATTCCCAACTGACCGGCAACCAAATTCTGATTGTGCCGCTGGCCGCAGGTGTCATTGCCCCAATCGTTGGTCAGGCATTCGGTACGGTTGCTGATCCGCGCCAGTTCTACAACAGCGATTACGTATGGCGCACCTGGGGCGCTGCTGGCCTGATGGTTAAGCAGGATATTAACGGCCATTTCTCTGTCGTCTACGCCTCAAGCTAAGGAGCAATCATGGCACTTGTGAAAATCCTGTCGAATAACGTTTTCGCCGGTGCCAACTTCCAGAAACTGGAGGTTGGTAAGGTTTATGACGTGGACAGCGCCATCGCTGAAAAGTGGATCGGCCAGAAGAAAGCGGAAGCATCCAAAGAGAAAGGCGGCGAGAAGCTAACTTTCGAAGTGGCTACACCTTCCGTGCCGGTGAGCGCCGATGCGTCAGCTTTGCAAACCCAACTTGATGCCGCTCTTGCTCAGGTTAAACAATTGCAGGAAGACGCCACTGCAAAAGACACCGCACACGCGGAAGCTCTTGCGGCAGAAACCAAGCGCGCCGACGACGCCGTGGCAGCGTTAGCGGCGACCACCACTAAGGATAAGTAACCATGGCAGCCCAAATCACGCTGTCTGACGTCAAACCGCTGATGGCTGAGTTGGGCTTCACGGTGCCTGATGTTGTCCTGCAGTTGCTCATCGACCAGGTAAACGCCACGTCTTCATGTATGGACGGGGCGGGCTACTCCGAAAGCCTGCAGAAGCTCATGCTTATCTATGCAGCCGCGCGACTGGCCGCCCTGTCCGGAGCCAGAAAGATTGCTTCACAGTCAGCCCCATCTGGTGCGTCACGTTCGTTCACTTATGACAGTGCTGGTACGGATTACCTGTATAAGCAATTGCTGGCATGGGACACGAATGGGTGTCTTGGTGGTCTGCCTATCGCCGGTGCGTCGGTTGGTTTTTTTGATGTTGTTGGGGGCTGCTGATGAACTGGCAATCCCCATCATCACCGCCCAAACCATTCGAACGCGTATGGCTCAAAACGTCCACTGGCCGGGAAACAACCGGCTATGTGAACAGCAGCGGCGAATGGGTAATAAATTGCCGCCGTATCGCAGCCGATAAGCCCACTGTAATCAGCTGGAGGTCATGACATGTCAAGTTTAAGCGCATGGTCATACACCGCCCAGGCGACCATCTGGAAACGATCCGGGGCCGCCAGTGAATATCGTGATCCGGTATTCGAAGCGCCTGTGGTGATCGCCTGTGATTATCAGGGCGGTCTGTCTAAGCGAGTCGGTGATATTGGCAGCGAAAAGGTGGTGAAAAACACCATCTGGACTGAATACGCGCTGGCCGATACCGGCGATTACATCCTGATCGGCGTATCGACAGAGGTGGATCCGATTGCCGCCGGTGCCGATGAGATAATGCAGGCAATTCGCTATGCGGATACGTTCGACCGTCTGGCCGATGATTTTGCGATCATTACAGGAGCGTGAATATGGGCATAAAGGTCAGAGGTGTGGCAAACAGTGTTAATGCCCTGAACCGCCTTATCGACAATATACAGACGCGGAAAATTCCCCGCGCTCTACAGTCGGCGAACCTCGTTATTGCCGCACAGGCAGCCATCATCACCCCGGTTGATACCTCTACACTGCTCAACTCTCAGTTCCGCGAGATTATCGTGAACGGAACGCGGATCACAGGACGGGTTGGTTATTCCGCCAACTATGCGCTTTATGTGCACAACGCGTCCGGGAAACTCAAAGGGCAGCCGCGCGCGCATTTCGGCAAGACCCGAGACGGTAAGGAATTCGGTGGAGGCACCGGTACCGGTAATTATTGGGATCCGCATGCAGAACCTCACTTCCTTACCAAAGGGGGCGAGCAGGCGAGGGATGATGTCGATCGGGTTATCAGGAAGGAGTTATCACTTTGAACCCTCCAATGCACACGCGGGTGCGCAATTATTTTGAGGATGCCGGATTACTGACTGGATTCACGCCTCAGTTGCTGGTGTGGAACGACAGCGGCAAACAGAACGAAGCATTTATGGTGTTCAGGCCAAACGGAGGATCACCCATACGTAATGGCCTTGGCAGCGAATATTACGTGATGGTTGATGTGGTCGGTGCCAGGGGTGGCGATGTAGCAGTTGATGCTGCTGTGCAGGCCATTATTGATTATGTCCAGCAAAACCCCATGACCGACAACTGCGTTGGTTATCTGCAAAACCTCGGCGGCATCCCTGCCCCCGTTCTTACAACCGAAGGCCGCCTGGTCTATCGGCTCCAGTTCGTCGCCACCTACGGCGATTAGTTAAACGTCAAAGAGGAATTACCCATGGCAAATTGCCAGAACAGCAACGAACGTTTGTTCGGTGGCGCGGTTGTGCTTGAAGTTGCCGACGGATGCAGCGATACAGTTCCTGCTGAGTCAGAGTTTCTGGCTCTTGCAGCCGGTACGTCGAAGGGATTCGACTTCAGTCCAAACAGTGTGACAAGCGATGCGGATGATGGTGGTGGTTATGTTGAGAGCATCATCACCAATTCGGATTTTACCATCAGCTTTGAAGGTGAAGTGCGTAAAAAAGATAAGCTCGATCAGTATGGCATTGGCCGCTTTATCAAATACTTCGCTGCCGAGCTTAAAGCACGCCGTCAGCCTGGTATCTGGGTGCGTATGGAGTTTGGCCCTGTAACCTTTGTTGGTTATATGGTCGTCACTGCGCTCAGTTCTGACGGCGGTACCAATGACATCGTCACCTTCTCCACTGAGTTTAAAGTAGGTGATGCGTCCACCATTCAGGTGAACGACACTGAGGAAGATGTTGCGGTTACTGGCGTCAGTGTAGCCCCGTCCACTGCGTCAGTGGCTGAAGGTGCCACAACTCAGTTAACGGCGACCGTAGCGCCTTCTGATGCGACCAACACGTCAGTAACCTGGTCATCTTCTAACACAGCGATCGCCACGGTGAACGCTTCCGGCCTGGTGACCGGAGTGGCAGAAGGTTCAGCAACCATCACCGCCACTACGGCCGATGGCAGCTTTACCTCTACCTCTACAATTACCGTTACCGCTGCGTAATCATTACAAGGGGTGGCGTGCTGCCCCTGATAATGGTTATGGAGACACTGATGAACCCCCTCAAAGAAATTGGCGAGTGCCTGATAAGCGATGGCGATCAGGATTTCTTTTTCCGACCATCGTTTATTGCAATGACACAGTTGGGTACGCCAGAAGAAATCGTGACCACCTTTCATGATTTGTTCGATGACAGCGTGGCTCGAAAGATAGTTGCCGAGATTCAGCGCTTGCGTAACGTTTCGCCGTCAATGCGCATCCTTTACACGGCGATGACTGGAAAGGTTGACGATCAGCAGTGGCTGTTGCGGCAACTATGCAGCGCAATGACTGCCAAGCGAACCATTATGGCTGCGTACTCTGTTATCCAGGCATGCTGCGACCGGGACGCCACTCCATTGATCGGCGAACTCATCCCCAGTAAAAGTGGCAAGTGGGCTTTCGTGTACCGAGCGGGAAAACTTCCGGTGGCAGACATGATAACGGTCGCGCGATCGCTAATTGTCCATGGCCTGATTGGTAAAGCAAAAGTGCGACGTCTCCAGCGGCATGAATCATCAACCGGTTCGACTGAGTTCAGTGCGCTTGAGTACATCAACGCGGCGCGCAGCCACTTCGAAATCAGCCGACATGAAGCCGAACAACTCACGATGACTGAGTTTCAGATGATGATCGCCATGAAGTACCCCGATCAGAAGGGCTTCACCCGCGAGGAATACGACAAAGTAGCAGATGACTATCTGGCTAAGAAGGCACGGCGAGAGGCACGGGCAAAGCATTAACGAGTTGCATGTGATTGCGCTGGTTTGATGATAGGATTTGTCCGAACTTTACTTTGGGGATAGGGATATGAAAAAGTTACTTTTGTTATTGGCATTACTCGTTTTTGCATCGACACTCCATGCAAAAGAAAAGAAGGATCCAAGAAATATTTCATGGGTTAAATCAATTCAGGAAGTTGCGATGCTTAAGTGTTCCTCTTATGAGGATCAGACTTATACGAATGATTTCAAAAGAAATGAACTAACTATTAAGAAGAGTGTTTTTAAAATAAGTCCGGTTTTTGATGGCGGAAAGAAAATTTGCTCTTTGTCCCAAAACTCTCAGAATCTGAACATACCAGAGGTATCAATATCTGAAAATGCTGAAATTGATAAAATCTTGGTGAGTGTATACTATACCGATGGCTCTGGAATGATTGGATCAGAATTTAATGATTCAGCCACTTGGTTTTCTAAGTGCTCCTCAGATGTCATGACAGACGAAGTAAGATGCTCAGTGTATCAGAAAGATATAGCGTTGGCGCGAGACAAGGATGGCTATCAAATTGTGATAGGCCATAGTAATTATCCTGGAACAAAAGCTATGTTTAGATCAGGGAAAGAAAAACCAATTACTGCGATAAATGAATCCAGTTTTTCAGAGAGTGATACCATTCGAATAATTGAGCAGCTTTCGAGTGGTAGTCCGGCAGTATCCAGATATACAAGTTGGCCTGATGGGAAGTTAGTGGATAATGAAATAAATCCTAAACAATTTTCCGCAGCAAAAAAGTTCTTAGATAAAATATTCGAAAGCCACCATTAAAATATAACCCGCGAAATGCGGGTTTTTTATTTCTCGGAGATCCGTATGTCAGAAAAGGTTGGGGAGATTTATTACGACGTTGAGTTGGAGACTGCCAAACTCCTGACTGGTGCCAATGAGGTTAAATCGGCTTTGTCTGACATGACCGGTAACGCTAAGAACACCGGGAAAGCAATTGATAATCTTGGTAAAGAAGCAAAGTCTACAGCGTCTAATCTGGATCAGATCACCAGCCATGCCAAATCAATGGATGGCAGTCTTCAATCGCTGAACACCACGTTTTCTGCCGTAGCCACAGCCATCAGCCAGGCCAACACAAACTCTGTAGCCGCCAGCATGACGCTGACACAGATGAATGCCGCCATGCAGACACTGATTTCATCGGTGAACTCTATGGCGAGCGCTATGAAGGAGTCTTCCAGCAGCACGGCTGCGGCATCAAGCGAGTATTCACGCGCCGAGTCAATGATTGAGGGGCTTGGCAACCAGATAGCCATTCTGGAAGAAGCCAACGAGAATGGAGCGCGTAGTGCGGCTGTCCTGGCTGCGCAGTTGCGGGCTGGATCTTCTGCAAGTGATGAAGAAAAGCAGAAAATTGGTCAGTTAACCGGACAGCTTTTCGACATGAAAAACAGTGTCGATCAGGGTACCAAAAGCCATGGGGCATGGCGTCAGCAAATGCAGCAGGCCGGGTATCAGGTGCAGGACTTTATTGTCCAGGTTCAGGGAGGACAATCTGCGCTGGTTGCATTCAGCCAGCAGGGTTCTCAACTGGCTGGTGCATTCGGTCCGAGCGGTGCCATTATCGGTGCGATAATCGCGTTGGGATCCGTGCTGGTAGGAACTCTGGTTAAGTCGCTGGGTAATGCTGAAGATAAAATGAAAAATTTGGCGGCTGCCACAAACGCATTGGACCAAGTAATTTCTATTTCTCAGGGGGGAGTCGCAGCGCTTTCTGATAAATATGCATTATTGGCTCGGACGAATGCAGAAGCGGCAACAATATTAAGAAATCAGGCTGTTTTAGAATATAAACAGGCTGTGTCAGAACTACCAAGTGCAATGAGCGATGCAGCAAAATCTATTGTGTCATTTGGTGATGCGTTAATTAGTGGAATCGGAGGAGGTTATGCATCTCTTGAAACTTTCTCATCAGCATTAAAAACATTGAAAATTGACACCTCTGATTATGAATCAGCGTTAAAGCAGGCTGATAATGCTGGAAGTGGGTTTTCAGCAACAATTAACAGCATGACTAACACAGTAGGGGCAATATCCAGCAAGTTCGATATATCTCAGCAGCAGGCATTTGAACTGGCAAGGGGATTGGATAATGTAGCTACGTCCAAATCACCCGAAGCCTTAAGGGATTTAATTTCCAGACTCCAAACATTTACTTCCACAACTCCAGACGGAACTAAGGCACTATTGGAGTTTGTAAAAGGTTTGGTCGCTTTATCATCACAAGCAACAATAGCAGAAGGTCAGTTGAAATCCTTGCAGGCTGAGAGGGATAATTTTACTCAGGGGCAGAAGAACCTGATACAGCAGTCAGAACGGGATTTGGAACTTTCGCAGAAGCAGGGTGCTGCTCGTGCCAGATTACAGGCACTTTACAAGGCCAGGGATGCAGGATTTTCTGATGACAGCAAAGAAGCTATCAGAATGCAGAACGAGGCCGAGCAGACATATAACAATATCCAGGCTCAGCAGAAACTTAAAACCAGCAGTAGCCAACTGGCTAAGCAGGAAGAGACTGTCGCCCAAAAATTGGCGAACCTGAAACAGCAGTCTGATCTTGCTGCAAACTCGACAACTGAACTGAGCCGTGAACAGGCCATCCTGACTGCGCAGCAGTCTCTCGGCAAAGGTGCAACTCAGGAACAAATCGCGCTGGCCGGGCAGTACGCTGCAAAAAAATGGGACACGGCAAACGCACTTAAGGCTCAGGCAGCAGCTGAAAAGCTCATCCCGGAAGCAAAGGAAAATGCCAGCTATGCGCAGGATGTTAAGGATCTGCAAACTGCATACGATGCAAAGAAAATAACCCAGCAGCAGTATAACCAGACCAGCGAACAGCTGGAGCAACAGCACCAGGTTAATTTAGCCAAGATCCGGGCAGACCAAAATTCCGGGGTTACCCCTCTGCAGGATGCTCAGGGAACCATCGACCCGGTACAGCAACTGGCTAACGAGAACGCCCGAAAACTGGAATTAATTAAGCAATTTGAAACCGAAAAGGGCGTGCTGACGCAGAACGGGCTGGCGCTCATGAATGCTGCCAACACCGAGTATGAGCAGGCACGTCTCGCCGCGCAGTGGGAGATTTACAAGGCCCAGAGCGATTCAAACGCATTACTGGGAACAGCCATTGAGTCATTGAGCGGTGGCGCTACCAACGCAATAACAGGCCTTCTCAACGGCACTCAAAGCCTTTTAGAAGCATTGTCCAATATTGGCACATCTATTCTTAATGGCGTGGTGAGCAGCCTGGTTCAGATGGGAACGCAGTGGGTTATGTCCGCAGTAATGGGACAAACAGCCCAGACTGCGGCAATCGCAGCCAACCAGGCATCAGCAACTACGGCGCTGGCTGCATCAACTCTTGCCGGAACGGCAGCGGCAACCACATTACTGGCTTCATGGTCACCTGCTGCCATGGCTGCTTCTATAGCGACATCCGGCGGCGCGGCCACTGCCGGACTTGCCGGGTACACCGCCGCTATGACGACAGCGCAAACTATGTCAGTGGCTGGTGCTCGCGAACACGGCGGCCCTGTCAGCGCAAACAGCATGTATAAGGTGGGCGAGGGCGGTAAGCCAGAAATATTCAAGGCCAGCAATGGCAGCCAGTACATGATCCCCGGTGATAACGGCTCGGTGATCAGCAACAGGGACATTGGTAGCTCCAGCAGAGGATCGACAATTCAGCAGGAAGTGCATTTCAATATCCAGACCACAGGCGGCATTGACGATGCGACTATGAACAAAATGTCTGCAATGATGAAGCAGGTTGCGCTATATCAAATCAAAGATCAGCAGCGCCCGCGCGGTATGTTAAGTAAAACAAAATAATGCTGTAATAATTACCTGACAACAAGGAGTGAGAAAATGCAACGCTACATCGAAGATATTACTGCTTTCGAGCATGAGGACGACTCGGGAATTATTGCCACGGTTAAGTTCATTTATGACGATCATAACCGGACCATCAAAGTGTTAGTGCGCATTCCTTACGACAAATTGGCGTCTCTGGCTGAAATTGAGCGGCGTCTGTTTGAAAAAGCCAAGCAACAGCTGCAAGAATTGGTGTCGGAAATTTAATATCCACACTGCATATTGAGAACCCGCTCCGGCGGGTTTTTTATTTGGAGTAACCCATGCCAGAAACTTTCACATGGCCACCGCAGAAGGCCTATACCGTCTCGCGGGAGCCGAACGTGTCTGTTGTGTCTCTGGGGGACGGCTATGAGCAGCGTCAGACCAAAGGCATCAACCCACTCATGGACAGCTACTCGCTTAAATTCGTGGGTTATGACGATTCAAAATGCTCCCGGCCTAATGTGGCAAAAGAGGCCGAAGCCTTTATTAAAGCGCGGTTGGCAGTTGATTCATTTTACTGGACGCCATCAGACACTGGGGTCCAGGCGCTTTTTGTGTGCCGATCGTGGTCAATGACGAAAACCGGCAACTATTACGAGTTAACCGCAACATTTGAACAGGTGCCAAGATGAGAGATATACCTGCCGAACTCATTATCGAAAGCGTCGATGCCGGTGTTGATGCGATGCTCGATCTGTTTGAGCTTGACCTTCAGGCATTTGGTGGCGATGTCATCCGCTTTCACTCAGGTACTAACGGTTATTACAACAATGTGATTTGGAAGGGGAATGCTTACTCAGCTTATCCGATTGCTGTAGAGGGGTTCGAAACTAAATCCGAGGGCACCTATGCCCGTCCGACAATGGCTGTCGCCAACATGGACGGTCTGATTACCGGGATCAACAGTGATTTTAATGATGCAAGCGGAGCAATATTGACCCGCCGGCAGGTGCTGGTAAAACATCTTGATGCAGTGAACTTTCCGAACGGGAATCCGGATGCTGATACCACGATGGAAGCTGTGTCCCGTTACACCGTGGAGGAAATGTCTGAAGAGACATTCGAGCAGGTCACTTACAGCCTTTCCACCCCGGTAGATCAGGACAACGCCGTGATCCCCGGCCGCACCATTCTGGCTGATGTATGTCAGTGGCTTTACCGGGGTGACGGGTGCGGTTACAGCGGCGGCGCGGTGGCTGATGAGTTCGATCAGCCGACATCGGATGCAACGAAAGACCGGTGTTCAAAACACCTCAGCGGTTGCCGCCTCCGGTTTCCCGCACCAGCGGTTAAACCCTACGGGGGGTATCCGGGGGCGAGTAAAATATCATGACTCTGGAAGATGAGTGCCTTCTCTACTCTGCTTCATCCGGTAATGAGGTGTGCGGCCTGATCCTGAATAACACGCACCTTGTCCGTTGTGAGAATGTCCACCCACAGCCATCCCAACATTTCAGAATTAGTGATGAAGACTGGATCAAAGCTGAAACGGCTGGAGAAATCACCGCCGTTTTTCATTCTCATCCAAATCCAAAACTGGTGCTGTCACCGGCTGACCGCACTGCACAGATAGCCACGGGCATTGACTGGTGGCTCGCCAGTGCCGGGTTACTGCGCAAAATCCGGCCTGTTCCTCATCTGCTGGGCCGCCGGTTCATTCATGGCATCACGGACTGCTACACGCTGTTTCGGGATGCCTATCACCTCTGTGGTATCGATTTGCCTGATTTTGAACGCACGAATGGATGGTGGCTGCGTGGCGAAAATCTGTATTTGAAAAACATGGCAGCAAACGGATTTTATGAAGTTTCCGCCGCAGATATCCAGCCCGGAGATGTCATTATCCGGCGCGCATTTCCCGAGGCGGACCCATGCCACGCCATGATATGGCTGGGGAATAACACCATTCTGCATCATGAGGTTTACGGGCGTCTGAGTCGGCGGGAGCAGCTTCGGAGGATTTACGCACCGTTAATCCATTCCATCTGGAGGCATGAACAATGCTCATCTTTAGATTTGCGGGGAATTTACGACGACATTTCCGCCAGATCGCTTTAAATGTTGATACCCCTTCACAGGGGCTGCGCTTGCTGCTCGCCCAGTGTCCTGCCTTCAAACGAGATTTTTATAAAACCCGCCTGCGTATCCGCATCGATGGCGGTGATGTGTCCAGCGACAGCCTGGCATTTCATATGGATCGGCATCTGAAAGACGGCGCGGCAGTGCTGTTCGTTCCGGTTGTTGAGGGAGCCATTGAGGCAGCGACAGCGGCCTGGATTATGGTGGCGGTTACGGTCGCCTCAGTGGCCTACTCGCTTTATATGACATCCACGCTGAAAACCTCCAGCTCATCGCAAAATGACTCAACCAGCATTACGAACAACTCGTTTACCAGCGCTGAAAACCGCGTCGGGCAGGGTAACCCCGTGCCAATACTTCTGGGCGAAATGGTGATCGGTTCGAACGTTGGCAGTCTCGGGATTGACACCAGCAATAACGAGGACTGGGACATCGCAATCAGCTGATAAACATAAAGTTAAATATTTACAGGGCTGCCTTAGGGCGGCCTTTTTTTGTGAGGTGCATTCATGAGTTCTGGCGGCGGCGGTAGCAGCACTCCAACCCTGGTTGATGACAATCTCAGATCAAAACAATACTACCGTGTACTCGATATTCTGACAGAAGGACCGATCTACGGTCCTGTTGATCAGACTTACCTTTCCTCCTTCCTGCTGAGTGGCACCCCCGTTACCGACGCCAGCGGCAATGTAACCATAAACGGTGTCAGCGCAGCATGGCGACCGGGTAGCGCCACACAGACGGCGATCACGGGTTTTGACACTATTGAAGCCACCACGATCGTCAACGCAGATGTGACCTATGACACGCCTCTGGTGCGAACGGTCAGCGATGTAAACGTCAGCCGGGTTCGTATGAATATTGGCGTGTCATCGCTGGTGGAGCAGGACTCAAAGGGAAACCAGAAAAATACCTCGGTCACAATGGTGATCGAGACTCGCACGGGTACGGCGGCATGGACGACTGCGAAAACGGTCACCATTACGGGGAAAATCTCGGGAGAGTATCTGGAAGCGCATCTGGTTGACGTGCCGGAAACCAAACCGTTTGACATTCGCCTGCGCCGTATAACAGCAGATAGCACAAGTGATCTGCTGAACAACGGTACAGTGTGGAACAGCTTCACTGAAATAACTGATGACAGCCTTTCCTACCCTTATACGGCTGTCGCGGGTTGCGTCATTGACCGTGACCAGTACACGGACACACCAACCCGCACTTATCATCTGCGCGGCCTGATCGTTGATGTGCCGGATAATTATGACCCCGAGACACGTACCTACACCGGGATCTGGACCGGTGGATTTAAGTCGGCATGGACCAATAATCCAGCCTGGCTGTTTCGTGCGTTGGTGAAAAATACCCGGTATGGCCTGGCTAAATATGCGGGCTATGTCGATGTTGATGACGGCACGCTATACATCCTTTCCCAGTTCTGCGATCAGGAAGTTGATGACGGTTATGGTGGTAAAGAGCCGCGCATTACGATGAACGCATACCTGACCGACGCCTCCAGCGCCCGCGACGTCCTGGATAAGATTGCCAGTGCGTGCCGGGGCATTGCACTCTGGGACGGGATGCGGTTTTCGATGATTATCGATAATCCGGCAGACCCGGTTGCCGTCGTGACCAATGCCAGCGTGGTTGACGGTAAATTCACGTACAGTTCGATGAAGCGCAGCGAACGCTATAACGCTGTTGTCGTCTCGTGGACAGACCCGAACAACGGCTGGAGCGCGTCGAAAGAATATGTTTCTGATGATGAGCAAATCAGCCTTTATAACTACAACGAAACGACGCTGGAGGCGTTCGGCTGCACGTCCCGTGGTCAGGCCGTGCGGGCCGGAAAATGGCTGATTGAGTCCTGCAAGCGTGAATACCGTAAGGTTTCATTCCAGATGGCGCGCGATGCTATTGCCTTCATGCCGGGCGATATTATCGAGGTTGCGGATAACAACCGTGCCGGAACGCGGCTGGGTGGTCGGATAATATCGCACAGCGGCCCACAGATTACCGTTGACGCTGATGTGACCAGCCTGGCCGGTAGCGGTGACTCGATGTCGATCATGGGTGCTGACGGGAAATTTGCTAAACACACCATTTCAGTGGTGAACGGTCCGGTTATCACGCTTTCCGCTGCACCGGCCTGGGTGCGTGACGGTACTGTGTTTGCAATTTCAATGGGAGAAGTGGCAACACAGCTTTTCCGGATCATGGGTATCACCGAAGATCAGAACAACTCCACTTACACCATCTCTGCAACCCGCCACGACCCGAACAAACAGGCGGTAGTTGACGAGGGTGCGGTGTTTGAAACGCCCAGCGATACGCTGAACACATACCGCGTGCCCAATGTTGAAAATCTGACCATCATCAATACCAATTCTGAAACCGTCCAGGTTACGGCGAAGTGGGAAACCGCAACCACCACCAAAAAGCTGACGTTTGAACTTACGGTTTACACGGAAGCCGGAACAGTGGTGAAAAGTTACGAGACTGAGGCATTTACTTATGATTTCTATGGGCTTGATGCGGGGAGCTATACGCTGGGGGTGCGTGGCCGCAACAGCAACGGCATGAAGGGGGCGGAAACGCAGGTCAGTCTGGTGATAGGCGCACCGTCTGCGCCAACCTTTATTCAGTGGACCCCGGGCATATTTTCGGCTGATATCGTACCGGTAATGAATGTTACTGCAACCACGGATACCTCTTTCGAGTTCTGGTACACCGGCGAGGTGCAGGCCAGCAGCGTTGCTTCGGTTGAGGATGAAGCGCAGTTCCTCGGTCGTGCGTCACAGTGGACGCTGCACGGCCTGAAAGCCGACACGACGTATTACATGTATGTGCGCACCAAAAACGCCTTCGGTGTATCTGCATTCGTGGAAGCGTCTGGTATGGCGTCTGATGATATACCGGGGATGATTGACTATATCGACGAGGCTATACGCAATTCGGAGACATTCGAAAACCTGTCGAAGGCGGTTGATACCAACATCGAAGGTATCCTGCAGGCCGCTCTCGACAGTGACGCAACCACCACCCATCAGATGGTCCAGTCAGGTAAAAACCGGGCTGACATTCTGACTGTACAGACCACCATCGCCACCAATGACAAGGCATATGCGCAACAATTCCAGCAAATCCAGGCGTCAGTTGATGACAACACTGCTGTAGTCAACGAGACCGCCACAGCGCTGGCCGACACTCAGGGGAATCTGTCAGCTCAGTGGGGCATTAAAGTTCAGACAAACAGCAATGGCACCACATCGATTGCAGGAATGCAGCTCGGGGTTGAAGGGAACGGATCAACAGTCCAGAGCTATGCGCTTTTTAATGCTGATACGTTTGCCGTCTACAATGGCACGAATGCACAGACGCCATTTGCCATCACTAACGAGCAGGTGTTCATAAACAGCGCATTCATTGCTGACGCGTCAATCACCAATGCGAAGATCGGGAGTTATATTCAATCCACAAATTACGGGGTTTCCGGTTATTCCGGCTGGAAACTGGATAAAACAGGTGGATTCTCTCTGGTGGATGCGAACGGCGTGGTCCGTATGGAGTGGGGGATTTAATGGCAAACACCTTTATCTGCCGAAATGCTGACGGAACAGTACAGTTCGATATGTCAAACCGTCTGGGGAAAATAAGGGGTATTACGCAGATTGCGGCCGGGGCAGCGGGGACAATCAACACGGGCATAGATACCAGCGTCAGTGATGTGTGGTTTTATGTTTATGCCTCGCAGTCTGATGTTTTTTCTGTTCCGCCCTCTGTATCAGTTTCCGGGGCGACAATTTCTTACTCCGGGGCGGGTTCTGCATATTCTCTTATTTATGGGGCTTACTGATGGCCTATTTCAGGCAGTACAATTCTGCAGGAAAGCTACTTTTTGATGCTTCCGCCCCGGCATATATGTGCATTGAGAAAGCAACGGTGACATTAAATGCACCGGTCAGTAACTATTATTCCGGGCTTGCCGCATATTACACGGTGTCTTTTACCGTGAAGACGGCATATCCGCCGATGATTTTTGTTCGGAGCGAGACGGCGAGTACGAATCATTACCGGGCTGCCTGTTGCATATCTTCACTTTCTGTCAGCGGGAACACGTATACGTTTACTATCTGGGGTGAGGGAACATCAAACCTGAATTCCCAGCAGGTTACGTATTATATTTTTGCGTGTCCATCAGACGATACCAGCGCAAGAGTGGGCGTTATGGCCCTGTGGAATGAGTCGGGTATCAAGACGTTTGACAGTGATTATAAGTACCTGCTCATCTCTCAGTTTTACTCATCACAGAATTCGACTCTTCCGGCAAACGTAACCGGCTCACTCTCTTCCGGACGGTCTTATGCATTCTGCAACACCCAGCTATCCGGGTTTGATGATTTTGGGGGTTCAAACAGTACAACCATTGCAGCTGTGGACCGATTCCAGTTCTGGCAGGATTCCGCAACCAGCTTTATCTATGGTCTTGGCGTTCTGAGCGACGCGCTGTCAAACAAACCTGCAGGGTCATTTCAGAATTTCAACCTCTCATTCATTCTCGCTGATGTAACGTCAATCTGACTGATATATAACGCATATTAACGTAACCGCAGATTCTGCTCTGTGGGGACACTGCACGCATGGAGAAGAGTTATGCCAGCAGGCACGATTACTTTAACCAATGGTTCCACTGCTGTAACAGGTAGCGGAACAGCTTTTACAACTGATGTGGCGGTCAACGGGTTTATCGTGGCGAGCGTTGGCGGTACGGCGTATACGCTGGGGATCAGCGCAATAACAAGCAATACTGCGCTGACATTGACGCAGGCATACACCGGCCCGACAACATCGGGTGTTTCATTTGATTATGTCCCTCTGGCAACGCTGAATCTGATAACGTCTGCGCTGGCATCTCAGGTTACTTACGCCATTCGCGGGCTGAACCTGGACAAAGCGAACTGGCAGCAGATTTTCAGTGGTACCGGTAATGTCACTGTTACCTTGCCAGATGGGACGACATGGACGGGACCGGCATGGAATGGAATCTCAACTACTCTCGCTGGGAAAATGGATAAAAGTGGTGGTACGTTCACTGGAGCTATCAACGGAAATTCACTGAGCTTTGCCGGAGGGGCATTCTCCGACAACGTGACTGGTGCGACCATTCAAGCTACATCTACCCTACGATGTGGGGACTATACGAATAGCCAGAACTATGTCACTACAGGTTCGGGTGTTATCGAGATGTATGCTGCTCAGCCTTTCATTGACTTCCATTATGGAAACAGCGCGCTTGACTATACCTCCCGCATTATTAGCGACGGTTCCTATCAGATTACGGTGAACTTCGCCAGTTCGCTTACAACTGGTGGCGGCATGTTCCGTGTGAACAATGGCGGCTATTGCTGTAAGGCTGGTAGCACAGGTGCATTTGCATCTTATGTCTATAACATGAACTGGGTAAATCCGGGTTCTGGTTCTCAGATGGCCCTGTATGTCGGCACCACCAATACGGGATATATCACGACCACATCTACTTCTGACAGGCAGCTTAAAAAAGACATCACTTACCTTGAATCTTCGGCACCAGATGACACGCTTGCTGAAGTCCTGAAGTGGAAGGTTGCCAGCTTCCGATATAAGGCACGGGGTATCATCGAAGAATCCATTGAGAAACTTGGATTCATAGCCAATGACCTGGTGGAGGTTTCCCCCCAGACGGTTACAGGTAACGGTCTGCCGGAAGATTATGATATTGAGGCTGACCCTAATGGGATAGGGGATGCATATGCCCTGGACCAGGTGGCCTTGATAGCCAAACTTACGATGGCTGTGCAGGCACAACAGCAGTTGATAAGCGCACAGAGTGAGGCCATCACGACTCTGGAAAACCGTTTAGCTGCGTTAGAAGTAACTGGCTCATAAAAAAAGCCCGCGCTCCAGTCAGGTAAGCGCGGGCAATGTTGAGATGTTACTGATGACAAATTTACCACCACTCCCATAATGTCAATTTTTCAAAGTATGCCGCACTAAATGCTAAAAACCTGTCCTCTATTACACGGCAATAATCAAGTCGGGTCGACATATTAGTGAGATTACTTATGGAAATTGATGAAGAAAGAATGCGCATGATGGTCTCTGCGATAGGACGTGCAGCTGTTGATCTGAAATTCAGCGGTCGGCGGGTATCCGAACAGACTATTGCAGAAAAGCTTGACCAGTTCAGGCGGGCTGAGCCTGGAATTGTCGGAAAAAAAGTATACATGGATGCTGCCGACATTATGAGATATGGCAGATTACAGTGAAAATCGTTAGCTCTGAGTCTCAAATAAAAAAAGCCCGCGGTCCAGGATTGATGTGCGCGGGCGAAAGGTTACCTTGATTTATGAGAGCAACATGAGGTTGACATGTTACATACACAGTTTAGCAGTGATATATGACGGTGATAAAAAAATACCTGCGCAGGGCAGGTAGAAGTGTTCAGAAGGGGAAATAATCTCGTATGCAACACGTATGCTGTGTGTGATGCATCTCTATAATAGAGACAATCGCTACTTTGTACACAATCGGCACTATGATTTAATTTTGTCAGTCCGATGCATTAATCTTCTGTATGTCAGACGGACACACAGGGATGCTGTAAGCAGTGATGCAAACAAAAAAACCGGCACTAAGGCCGGGGGTATAATCTGCACCATCAATACGGAACCAGCAAGTTCCAGTGCGCTGAGAATAGTTTAGAGACGTTATAATATGAAGTGATATAAATCATTCCTGGCGATAAAAAAATCCCGCGCTCCGGGAGAGATGGTGCGCGGGTAAATGAATCATCAATGCTTAGTCCACGGCATGTCGGTGTGGCATGCCATAGAATAATTGTAGCAGAGGATATCAGTGGAACCAGTCGTCAGCAGATTCCCACGCCCCCTGAAGCAGCTTCGAAACAATCTCTTTGTCGCCTTCCTTATCCCTCGCTCTCATACTGACAGTCCGTCATTACTGGCGGTCTTCACTACGACATTCAGATCGGGATAGCTCCGGCTGAGTCGCTTTGTCAGTTCCACCTGCAGCGCATCCATTGCACCTTTCGGCATTTTCCCTGCTTTCTCTTTCGCAATCTTCACTTCAACAATCATGCTTCCCCCTGATCACTTTCCAATAACCATTACCCATAACCGGTTCTGGATGGATGTACAGTTAATTTATGTGCTGTGATCTCATACAGTGCAACAGCGGAGTTGAAATCATGGGCTTCCCATCTCAGGCCAGTGACTACGTCGAGCGTCGACTCGATTGAATGAGTTGATGATATTGCACCCGGCAGCAACAATTTTTGTCCCAACAGCAGACGGGATTGGACTGGTCGACAGATCGATAAGGCCAAAAGCGGGGGACACGATTTACTTTGAGGCGTTCGGCGGATGTCAGTATGGTGCGCTTGGATCTCACTGCATTATTTGCCAAGACGGCGATACACTTGAGGGAGAGGCCTGGAAGAGGTGACGATTATCGGCGTTTAGACTTGGGGCATAATCCGGTCTTGGTATGGAGAAGGGCCGACAATTTAGATGCTGGTTAATTTTCAAACAGAAAAAATAATGTGTACCTTATTGTGTACTCTTTAATATCAACCAGCCATGAGATTATTCATAACTGGTTGATTTTATATTAATTAATAATTACTCAAAATACCCGTTTGAACGGCTTGACCGCCACTTGCTTATACACACCCGCCGCAATATAGGGGTCGTCATTGGCCCATGATTGTGCTGCTTCCAGTGACGGGAATTCGGCAATCACCGTAGAACCGGTAAAACCCGCAGCACCAGGATCGTTGCTGTCGACGGCGGGCATCGGGCCAGCAATAATCAAACGCCCCTCATCCTGCAACAGTTGCAGTCGTGCCAGATGGGCAGGGCGTACAGCGGTGCGTTTTTCGAGCGAGTCTGCATTGTCTTCCGCATAAATGACATAAAGCACGATAGGGAACTCCCGTTAGACTGGTCTGATTTGCCGAACACGTTAAGTGATCGTTACACAGAGTGCAAACGAAAGATAATCCCACTGCTATTCGGCGCAAATGGGGCTAAAAAAGGCATTTACGGTACACACTTAACACTGCTTATTGAAACTGATTGCTATTTGCATTTAAAATCTGCGCTTCACTCAATGAACATGACTGTTATGACGACGCTGACTACGCCTTTTCCCAAACGTACCCCCGTTTCTGTGCTGTTATCTGTGGTTCTGCACGGCACGGTAATTGCCGGCATTCTTTATGCATCGTTTCATCAGGTCATTGAGGTTCCGAAAGCATCCCAGCCGATCAGCGTTACGATGGTAGCCCCTGAAGTGCAGCCTGAGCCAGCACCGACGGTGCAGACCCCGCCACCGCCGGAACCAGAGCCCACTCCTGAGCCAGTGCCAGAAGTCGCGCCGGAACCGCCGAAAGTTGAGCCTGTTCCCATCCCAATTCCTAAGCCTGAACCGAAGCCGAAGCCCAAACCAAAGGTTGAGAAGAAGCATGAGCCGAAACGTGAGGTGAAACCGCGCGAAGAAGCGAAGCCTCAGGCTCCGGTGAAAACGGATGCGCCGACGACTCAGACGCGCCCGACCACGGCACCGAGAACCACCCCAACGTCAACGCCTTCCGTTTCTGATGGCCCGAAAGCGATGAATGTCAGCAAGCCAGCTTATCCGGCACGCGCCTTCGCGCTGCGTGTTGAGGGGCGTGTGCGTGTGCAGTTCGATGTTGATAGCGATGGTCGTGTCGATAACATCCAGATTCTGTCTGCGGAACCGCGCAACATGTTTGAACGTGAAGTGAAACAGGCGATGAAGAAATGGCGTTATCAGCCAGGTCGTCCCGGCACTAATCTGACGATGAATATCGTCTTCCGTATCAACGGCGGTGCGAATATCGAATAAGAAAAAAGCGGTCAATGACCGCTTTTTTTGCTGTTAATCGCTCAAATTCGCTTTGCCGGGTGGTAGTGGACGTGATTTGCCGGTGTTATCGATGGCGACGTAAATAAACACCGCTTCGGTTGCACAATATGTCTGACCAATCGGCTCCGACGACACTTTTTTGATCCACACTTCGACGTTAATCGTCATGGAACTATTGCCGGTGCGAATACAGCGGCAATAGCAGCTCACCACATCGCCTACCGCAACCGGCTTCAGAAAACTCATCCCGTCGACCCGCACGGTGGCAACACGGCCTTCGGCAATCTCTTTAGCCAGGATAGCACCGCCCATATCCATCTGCGACATCAGCCAACCGCCAAAAATATCACCATTGGCGTTGGTATCTGCCGGCATGGCCAGCGTGCGCAGCACCATTTCGCCTTGCGGCAATTTATGTTTTTCGTCCATTGCTTCAGTTCTTATGCAGGTGAGGCGGTGACCGCCAAAAAACCCGGCATAGCCGGGCATCAGAGATTATTTTTCTTCTTGTTGTGGCATATGTCGCCAGATGTAGGCGCCACTTAACAGGGTAAACAGCAGGGTAAGACCCGTCAGACCAAACACCTTAAAGTTAACCCAAAACGCCTGCGATAACCAAAATGCAACATAAATATTCGCGAGGCCACAGGCAAGGAAGAAAATCGCCCAGGCAATATTCAGACGTCGCCAGACGGCATCGGGTAACTGCAACTCTTTACCCAACATGCTTTGGATCAGCGGTTGCTTCATAAACCACTGACTGTAGAGCAGCGCCAGCGCAAACAGTGAATAAATCACCGTGACTTTCCATTTGATAAATTCATCGTTATGGAACACCAGCGTCAGGGTGCCAAACACGGCAACCAGCACGAAGGTGATGATGGTCATTTTCTCCAGTTTACGGTACAGCACCCAGCTGGCGATCAGCGCAATGCCCGTCGCGACCACCAGCGCACCTGAGGCGACAAAAATGTCGTAAAGTTTGTAGAAAACGAAGAACACGACCAGGGGAAGAAAATCGAGTAACTGCTTCATAGGATATCCAGTCAGGGCGTTAATTAAGGCGCTCAGTGAGCGCCATAATGTTAACGTAACAGCATATACAGCCGGTACAGGTAGATAATCAGGATCGCGGACACCAGGTTCCCCAGGGCGTTCAATACCACCGACGCGACGTTCGCGGGTAATACCGTCAGCGAGGAGAAAAAGAACATCAGCGCGATTTTCGCCAACAACCAGACAATAATGGCCGGGGCGATCAGTTTCATATTTTTCCACGCCATGCGCATGCTGGCCCGCATTGCGCCCATCACACCCATCTTCTCACTGACCAGCATCACCGGGGCCAGCGACAACAGGATCGCCAACATTACGCCCGGCACCATCAGCACCATAAAGCCAATCTGGACCAGCAAGGTGATCAAAAAGGTTTGCAGCAGCAATTTCGGCAGCACAGGCGCGGAAGTACCAATGGCGCGCAGGGCGCTCACTCGCTGCCCGCTCGATACCATCGGGATCAGGCACAACATACCGCCCAACAGCAAGGTGTTGCCGACCAGCGCCGCAAAGGTGCCTGCCGCCGAGGCACGCAGCAGAATACGCTGCTGTTCCGGCGACATATTTTGTACCAGTTCAAACAGCGAGGATGCGCTGTCGTCGCTCTGACTTAACAGCGACAGCTGATCGGCACCAGGCGTCAGCGCATGGCCGATAATCACGGTTATAAATGAGGTAAGCAACGCCATCAGCACGATGGTAATCAGCTGATGGCGCAGAAAATTTCCTGTGTCACGGTATAACGAGCTTGCCGTGATAGACATGTACACTCCTTGAAGAAACCGGGTTAATTAACCCGGCGATTGTACATGTTCTGCTGGCGTGCTGGCACCCGGATTAGGATAACTTTCTGTCATCTCAGGTAAAGAAGGGTGAAAAAGCGCGGGTAAACCATAGCGCGCTCTGGCCCGATCGCAGGCTTCGTTCAGCACGCCGCCTTCACCTGACATCGCAAATTCCCGGCAGGGTGAAGGGCGCTGCTGATAAACGCCGCAAGAGACGCAGCCGCCGATCTCGCCCTGTAACGCGACACAGCGCGGTTCGCGTGCGTTGGTGCCACGCATGTTGCGCATCAGCAGGCTCAGGGGTTCGGTTAGCTCAACGGGCACCACACCACCCGCATCGTCAGCTTCAGCCCAATAGAAAGAAACACGGAAATGGGCGCAGCAGGCACCACAGGTCATACAAGGGTTAAGTGAATCGCTCATTTGATCGCCCGCTTCTCCTAAGCATCGAACCAAAATCAACGGAAGAGAATCAGCAAAGTAGTCACGCCGTGAAATTTTCGCAAGAGGATTTTTATTACGCCGTGTAAGGCCAAAATTGATCTGAATCAATTCATTGTTTTATAAGTGATTTATTTGAATTGATTCACATGCATTTTGCCTGAAAACGCGATAGATCTCTTGCCACAGACTCTGATCAATAACATCAACAATTCTGGCAAAGGAGTGAATAATGAAACTGGCAAAATGCGCGCTGCTGGTAGCACTGGCGATCCCTCAACTGGCGCTGGCCCATGAAGCGGGTGACTTCTTTATGCGTGCGGGTACGGCGACGGTGCGTCCGACCGAAGGCTCTGACAATGTGCTGGGTTTGGGCGGCTTTAGTGTCAGCAATGACACGCAACTGGGGCTGACTTTTACCTATATGGCAACCGATAACATTGGTATTGAGTTGCTGGCAGCCACACCGTTCCGTCATAAAGTCGGACTGGGTGCGACCGGTAACCTGGCCACTGTGCGTCAGTTGCCGCCAACGCTGATGGCGCAATATTACTTTTTCGATAGCAAAAGCAAATTCCGTCCTTATGTCGGTGCGGGTATCAACTACACCACTTTCTTTGATGCAAAATTCAATCAGACCGGTCGTGATGCGGGCCTGAGCGATCTCAGTGTGAAAGATTCCTGGGGTCTGGCGGGGCAAGTCGGCCTGGATTATCAGATCAACCGCGACTGGATGCTGAACGCGTCACTGTGGTACATGGATATCGATACCGAGGTGAAATTTAAAGCCAATGGTGTTAACCAGAATATCAACACCCGTATCGATCCCTGGGTGTTCTTCTTTGGCGTTGGCTACCGCTTCTGATTGGCGCGGATGGGATTTGCAGGGTCGCCATTTATGGCGACCTGATAGGTTAATCAGTGGTTAAGCGGCAAAGTTTGCGCGTCTTGCGGCTGGCCGTCAGCGGTAACAGGCGTAAACACCACCTCTTTCTGCAACGGCAAATGGTGTGGGCAGGCACCATAGACGATGACGGTTTGTCCCGGAAGCACGGTGGTTTCATTCAACATCACAGGTGAGTCATCCGGTAGCAGTTTGATGTCTTTGTCGAGTTGGATTGGCTCCATACCCGTATTCGTCACGGTCAGCCTTTGATCTTTTATGCCCCAAACCAGTGGCAGAGGGGCAGACTGTACTGCCTGAGAAAACAGTGAGCATAACAGCAACGCTGAAGGTACAAGGCAAAGAGCTTTGATGGTCCTTGTCATATGATAATTTCCTGAGAATTCGTCTCCTGCACGCGGCAGGAGACGAGGACACAATTAACGGCGAACTTTAACCGTTTGAGTGGCGGTAGAGGAAAGGCCTGTGCTGGGATCGGTAATTTTTACCTGCACGTCAACATCGAAATCTTCCATGACCACTGCGGCAGGGTAATCGATGGTCGCAAGCTGGCCATGGTTATGCCTGAACACGATTTTATTGGCGTTCTTCAGCACCGACCATTCAAACTTAGCGGTATCCAGTGAGGCATTACCCGGTAAGGTTGAGTTGGCAGCACTTAACGTCACGTGCGTGTTGCCAGTATTGATGGTGTCACTACCCTGGATCTCCAGATTGGCGACCGGTTTGGTTTCCGGCGCTTTGACCGTTACAGTGATATCGTTGCTGCTGGTTTTATCACCATTTTTAACTGTCAGGCGATAGGTCACTTTACCCACTTTACCTGGCTTGATCAGGGCACGGGCTTTAGCCGTGTTGACTGTTTGTACCCAAGAACCACTGTCCATGGTTTGCAACGCACCCACATCGTGACCGGAGACAATACTCCAGACGTAGGATTTCGCATTCTGACTGGCGGAACCATCCAGAGGATAATTACGAGATTCTTTATTGCTAGCGACGGTGAAACTCGCACCGGCAATGGCGACGGGTGCATTTGCCGCTTTTTCAACGGTCATTATTACCGACTGATTTTTGTCTTGCAGGTAAATGCCGTTATTTCGCAAATCTGCTGGATCAAAAGAGATATTTCCGCTGGTGGTTTGCTTACCGATCAAAACAATATTGGAATGATTGGTATTAATTTCAGTCGCCAGCTCAGAAATCCATTTATCGTTGACGTTAACGGCGGTGATCTCTTTTTTGATATTTACCAGATCTTCGCCTTTCGTGCCGCCCATCAGGCGGAAGTGCACATATTCACCCGCGACAGGTTTATGCTCGTGGGCAAATTTGCTGTATTCAAACCAATCGGTCACCTGACCACCGTCTTCACCACCCGGATTTTCAGGTTCAGGAGGCAATTCTCCACTGCCCGGCTGATCAATAATCACATCGCTACAGTTATAAAAACCTTCATTACCAGCATCATTACGCTGCCAGCGAGCGAAGATTACTGCACGGCCTGTACGGTCTGCCGGAATGCTGATGTTATAATCTTCATAGCGATTATAAAGCGTACCTGAGCTTAGATGAGTGACTTTGGAAGAAACGACGGTATCCAGCAGTTCAATATCGTCCCACCCCAGTGCTTTCTCAGCCGGATTGAAACCTTTTTTGCTGATATAGAATTCAATCCATGACGGGTCATGAGGTTGCGTATAACCATAACGCATTCTCACCTTACCATTGCTGTCTGGTTTGATCACTGTAGTCGCCCAGTCAGAGCGAGGCATGCTAAAGCCACGCCCATTGAATTGACCGTGGCAAATCTGGTGGCTGGGGATCTGCTCTCTGGCTCGATCAGCACTATGGTTACCATCAACAAACCCCACCAGTTGTTGCCAGGTGTAAATTGATTGACCACCATCGGCGCTGTCGGATGATGCTTGTTTACAGGTAGCAGACATATTACCCGTTCTATTTTCTAAGGCACATTTATATTGGCGTGCTGGTGGTTCAACTAATCCACCATGACCAAATACGCTGGGCACGGATCCAGCACAGATGCTACCAATCACTAAAGATAGCAACGTCTGATGTTTAAGCTTCATCAAGGAATTTCCTTTTGATTATTTATTTGCTGTGTGATTCATAAGAAACGGTGGTTATCACCTCTTTCCTCGTAATTATAAAAACGGCTTGGCCGGGATAAAATAATCAGCGGATAAGAATAAAGAAGGGTTAGTTTAGAAATGTCCTGATGATTTGAAGATATCGCGAAATAAAACCGGGCGACCGGCTGGTCGCCCGATAACTTATTTGATCTGCATATTATTCACGACAGATTTAACCCCTGCGACACTGCGCGTCACGGCCACGGCGCGATTCGCCATCTGTGGTGAGCTGACAAAACCACTCAACTGTACGCGTCCTTTAAAGGTTTCCACATTGATCTCGGTGGATTTCAGCGAGTCATCCTTCAACAACTCGGTTTTGACTTTGGTGGTAATCACCGTGTCATCAATGTAACCCCCGGTTCCTTCCTGCGTTGACGTCGGTGCACACGCGCTGAGAGCCAGCGCCATCACCGCAGCCATCACCAATCCTGCCACGACCTTAAACAATTTCATCGGTTATCTCCTTGTCATACATGATGTTTCACCGCGATGCGACGGTGCGATTAAAGTGTGGTTTGGCGGTTGAGAATGGTCAAATGACCAGGTGGAAAAAAGAGGGAATATGGCGTTTTTTGCCACTTATTGATCCCATTGCTTTATTTGACAATCGGTTACGCTTTGAGCACCCCAACTGCTGCCTTCAGGGATCTAACAATGAAAAAAAGCGTTATCCTGATCATCGCCACCCTTGGCTATCTTTCCTGGTTGCAGCTGTTTGCCAGCCAGACGCTGCCAGTGCCACGCGCGCAGGCGGAGCCTGCTCTGATCAATCCACACCTGGGCACCATCTGTAAGGCGACCGCAGCCATCAGCTTCGGGCGTAATTTCCGCATCATGCAACTGGATAAAGTCGACGAACAGGGCATCGCCTGGGTGCATTACCTGCGGCCGTCAGATCACTCGCGCTGGGCGATTCGGTGCCGCTTACAGGAAGATCGGGTGATTTGGATGGCGGATAATCGCGACAGTGATGCCCGTTGGCGTATCGGGGCGGATGATGAAAAGATCAGCTGGCGTATCCAGGGGAATGATCTCACGCTCAGGCTGGTCTACCCGGATGGCTCCGGCGATGAGCAAACCTTTCAGCTAGAGTGAGGAAGAACGCCTTACCTGCCGTGCGGCAGATAAGGCGAGGGAGATTAACGGGTCGCGGCCTTCAGGTTGCTGACAAAGGCTTGCAGCTCGCTCAGCAGCGTCTCCGGTTGGTTTTGATGGCGTTCGATAATTTTCACAATCGCAGAACCGGAAATGGCACCGGCAGCACCGGCGCTGACGGCTTCTTTTACCTGGCCCGGCTCGGAGATACCAAAGCCCTGCAACGGCGGAGCAGCATGGTACTCGCGCAGTTTATTGATCAGATGCTGCAACGGCACATGGGCGCGGTTTTCTGAACCGGTCACCCCGGCGCGCGACAGCAGATAGGTATAACCACGGCCATGCGACGCGATTTCGCGCAGCAGGTCATCATCCGCATTCGGCGGGCAGATAAAGATCGGTGCCACATTGTGGCGCATCGCGGCCTGGCGGAACGGGGCGGATTCTTCCACCGGCACATCAGCCACCAGCACTGAATCGACACCCACCGCAGCGCACTGCGCATAAAAATTATCGATCCCTTTGCTAAACACCAGATTAGCGTACATCAGCAGGCCAATCGGCAGGTCAGGGTATTTCTGACGCACAGCGGCAAGGATTTCAAAGCATTGCGCGGTGGTGGTCCCGGCCGCGAAAGCGCGTAAGGTCGCGTTCTGGATGGTTGGGCCATCGGCCAGCGGATCGGAGAATGGGATGCCTAATTCCAGCGCATCAGCACCGCCTGCGACCAGCGCATCAATAATCTTCAGCGACATCTCAGGTGACGGATCGCCGAGGGTCACGAAAGGAACGAACGCGCCTTCATGGTTCGCCGACAGACGTTTAAACAGCTGATTGTAACGTTCCATCAGATCTCTCCCTTCGCTTTCAGAATATCGTGTACGGTGAAAATATCTTTATCGCCGCGACCAGACAGGTTAACCACCAGCAACTGCTCTTTTTCCGGGTTTTCGCGGATCATCTTCAATGCATGCGCGAGGGCGTGTGAAGATTCCAGCGCCGGGATAATCCCTTCCGAACGGGACAGCTGTTTGAAGGCGTCCAGCGCTTCGTCGTCAGTGATTGAGACGTAGTCCGCACGACCAATGCTGTTCAGGTGCGCATGTTGCGGTCCGACGGACGGGAAATCCAGACCGGCCGAGATGGAGTAGGACTCTTCAATCTGGCCTTCTTCGGTCTGCATCATCGGTGCTTTCATGCCGAAGTAGATGCCGACACGCCCGTGTTTCAGCGGTGCGCCGTGCTCACCGGTTTCGATACCATGACCTGCCGGTTCTACGCCGATCAGGCCCACACTGGTTTCATCGATAAAGTCAGCAAACATGCCGATGGCGTTAGAACCGCCGCCGACACAGGCCAGTACCGCATCCGGTAAACGGCCTTCTTTCTCCAGAATCTGCGCTTTGGTCTCTTCGCCGATCATACGCTGGAACTCGCGCACAATGGTCGGGAACGGGTGCGGACCGGCCGCGGTACCCAGCATATAGTGCGCGGTTTCATAGCTGCCAGACCAGTCACGCAGTGCCTCGTTGCAGGCATCTTTCAGCGTGGCGGAGCCGCTATGCACCGGAATCACTTCAGCACCCATCAGGCGCATACGGAACACGTTAGGCGACTGACGTTCTACGTCCTTGGCACCCATATAGATACGGCATTTCATACCCAGCAGCGCACAGGCCAGGGCAGACGCCACCCCGTGTTGACCCGCGCCGGTTTCTGCGATGATTTCATTCTTGCCCATGCGCTTCGCCAGCAGCGCCTGACCGAGCACCTGGTTGGTTTTGTGCGCACCGCCGTGCAGCAGATCTTCACGCTTCAGATAGAGGCGGGTTTTGGTGCCCTTGGTCAGGTTGCGGCACAGCGTCAGTGCGGTAGGACGACCTGCATAGTTCTTCAACAGGTCCGTAAATTCGGCCTGAAACGCGGGATCGCGCTGGGCTTCAACAAATGCAGTTTCCAGCTGGCGCAGGGCCGGCATCAGGATCTGCGGCACATACATGCCGCCAAACTCGCCAAAATAGGGATTCAGTAACGTCATCTTCTCATCTTCCTTATCCAGCCCGCCCCAGGCGGGCAAGAGAAATTAATAGGCGCGTAACGTGCGGAACACCGCGGCAATTTTGCTGGCATCTTTCATGCCAGGTGCCGATTCCACACCAGAGTTGAAGTCCAGACCGGCGCAACCCAGTTGTGCCGCTTCGACACAGTTGTCGGCGCTTAAGCCACCGGCCAGCAGCACATTGCTCAGATCCTGCCCCTGGAGCAGTGACCAGTCGAAACGCTGACCCGTACCGCCCTGACCATTGTCGAACACGTAGCGGTCAACATGCGGCCAGTCACGTGCCGGGAGCGCCTCTTTGATGCTCAGCGCTTTCCAAATCTGCACGTTATCCGGCAACGCCTGACGCAGCTCGGCAACAAAGGCCTGATCTTCATCACCGTGCAACTGAACGGCGCGCAGATTCAGCGCAGCACTCTGCGTGACAATGTCACTTACTCGCTGGTTACGGAACACGCCGACGTATTTCAACGGCGCGGCGGCGATTACCGCCTGTGCCTGCTGTGTGTTGACCAGGCGTGGTGAGCCAGCGGCAAAAATCACTCCGCCATAAATGGCACCCGCTTCATAGGCACTGCGGGCATCTTCGGCGCGGGTCAGGCCGCAAACCTTGTTGTCACCCAACAACACACGCCGCACGCCCGCATTGAGATCGTCTTCTTCCATCAGCGCCGAGCCAATCAGGAAACCGTTGGCAAAATGGCTGAGTTCACGGATCTGGGCATAGTTATGAATGCCGGATTCGCTAATCACCGTCACGCCATGGCTGAGACGCGGTGCCAGCTGGCGGGTACGATTCAGATCAATCGACAGGTCGCGCAGGTCACGGTTATTGATGCCCACCACTTTGGCTTCCAGTGCGATGGCACGTTCCAGCTCTTCCTCGTTGCTCACCTCCGTCAGCACCCCCATTTTCAGGCTGTGGGCAACGGCGGCCAGTTGGCGATACTGTTCATCGTCCAGTACCGACAGCATCAACAGGATGGCGTCGGCCTGGTAATGACGCGCCAGGTAGATCTGATAAGGGTCGATGATAAAATCTTTGCACAGCACCGGCTGCGTGATTGCCGAGCTGACGATGGGCAGAAATTCAAAGTTGCCCTGGAAGTATTTTTCATCGGTCAAAACGGAGACGGCGGATGCGTAATGACGATAGATACCGGCAATGGTCGCCGGATCAAAGTCCTCACGAATCAAGCCTTTCGATGGAGAAGCCTTTTTGCACTCCAGAATAAAGGCAGTTCGCGTACCGCGCAGCGCATCGTAAAAATGGCGTTCGGCCGGTTGCAGGCTGTTCTGGAAGGTTGTCAGCGGCTGCTGCGCTTTACGCGCCTCGACCCAGACGGCTTTATCCAGCACAATTTTTTCTAACACGGTTCCCTTAATGCTCATCTCATCCTCTCGCTGCCAGTGCGACAACGCGTTCATACGCCTGACCGCTGCGAATGGCGGTGATGGCGCGTTGGGCGTTCTCGCGCAAATCTTCATTACCAAATACTTTCAACAGCATCGCCACGTTCACCGCAACGGCTTCCTCGTGGGCCTGCTGGCCTTTACCCTGGAGTAAACGCGCCAGAATGTCACGGTTTTCTTCAGGCGTGCCGCCTGCCAGCGCCTCTTTGGCGTGGAAGCGGAAACCAAAGTCTTCAGGCGTCAGTTGATAGCCGGTAATTTCACCGTCACGCAACTCCGCCACTTGCGTCGGGCTGTGCAGCGCGACTTCGTCCATGCCACCGCCATGTACCACCGCCGCACGCTGATAACCCAATACTTTGAGCGTTTGGGCAATCGGCAGCACCAGCTCAGGACTGTACACGCCGATCACTGCCAGCGGCGGACGCGCCGGGTTGATCAGTGGGCCAAGCACGTTGAACAGGGTACGGGTTTTCAGCTGTTGGCGCACCGGCATTGCGTGGCGAAAACCGCTGTGGTACTGCGGTGCGAACAGGAAACACACGTTCAGATCATCGAGCGCCTGGCGTGCCTGCTCAGCGGGCATATCCAGATTGATGCCAAAGGCGGCCAGCAAATCAGACGAGCCGGATTTGCTCGATACGCTACGGTTGCCATGTTTCGCCACTTTCAGGCCACAGGTCGCGGCGACAAAGGCACTGGCGGTCGAGATATTAATGCTGTTGCTGCCGTCACCCCCGGTGCCGACGATATCGGCAAAGGTGTAATCCGGACGCGGGAAGGGTTTGGCATCTTCCAGCAGCGCGGAGGCGGCACCGGCAATCTCTTCCGGGCGCTCGCCGCGCACCTTCATGGCAATCAACGCGGCGGCCAGTTGGGTCGGTTCCAACTGACCAGTAATAATGGCGCTAAACAGCTGATGGCTTTCTGCCTGGGTCAGTGTCTGGGCCTGATAAAGTTTTTCCAGAATAGCTTGCATCATTATCTCCCTATTACTTCGCCAGCGCCCAGGCCAGCGTCTGCTCTAACAAACGCGCGCCCTGGGTGGTCAGAATAGATTCAGGATGGAACTGGAAGCCGCATACGCGATCGGCATCGTGGCGTACCGCCATCACCATACCGTTGTAGCTGGCGTTCACCGTCAGCTCAGCCGGGGTGTTGCTACCCACCAGCGAGTGATAGCGGGCTACCGGCAGCGGGTTAGGCAGACCGGTAAACATACCCATGCCGTCATGGGTAATGGAGGAGGCTTTACCATGCAGGATTTCTCCGGCCTGACCGACCTGGCCGCCGTAAGCTTCAACAATCGCCTGATGGCCAAGACAGATACCGATAATCGGCAGCCGACCACGCAGGGTGCGTAACAGCTCCGGCATACAGCCCGCATCTTTGGGTGCGCCCGGGCCAGGTGACAACATCAGCACCGGGTTTTCCATCTGCTGTAAACGCTCAATGAGCAGCTCGGCGGGCAGATTGTTACGGTAGATCACCACGTTGTGGCCGAAGGTCCGCAGCTGATCAACGAGGTTGTAGGTAAAGGAGTCGATATTATCGAGCAGCAGGATATCGGCCATCAGAAAATCTCCTTGCAGTGATGGGCGGTGGCAATGGCGCGCAGCACGGCGCGGGCTTTGTTGCGGCTTTCATCGGCTTCGGCCTGTGGCTGGGAATCCAGTACGACGCCAGCGCCAGCCTGCACCGTTGCTACGCCATCTTCCACCCAGGCGGAACGGATGACGATGCAGGTGTCGAGATCACCATGAGCGGTGAAATAACCCACCGCGCCACCGTAACTGCCGCGACGGGTGCCTTCGGCGTCAGCGATCAGCTGCATGGCGCGAACTTTCGGTGCGCCGCTCAGGGTGCCCATGTTCATCACCGCGCGATAAGCATGCAGCACATCCAGGTCATGGCGCAGCGTACCCACTACACGGGAGACCAGATGCATCACAAAGGTGTAACGGTCGACGCTGGTCAGGTCGGCCACGTAGCGGCTGCCCGGCAAACAGATACGCGCCAGATCGTTACGCGCCAGGTCAACCAGCATCAGGTGTTCGGCCAGCTCTTTATGGTCGGTGCGCATTTCAAGCTCGATACGGCTATCCAGATCGCGATCTAATGAACCATCGGCATGACGACCACGCGGACGCGTGCCGGCAATCGGATAGATTTCAATCTGGCGGCTGGTGGCGTCATATTTCAGCGAGCTTTCTGGTGACGCACCAAACAGGGCGAAATCCTGATCCTGCATAAAGAACATGTAAGGACTGGGGTTGCTGTTTTTCAGCGTGTCATAGGCGGCCAGTGGTGACGGGCAGGGCAACGAGAAACGACGCGACGGCACGACCTGGAAAATTTCACCAATGCGGATGGCCTCTTGCATCTGGTTGACGACATTGCAGTAAACCTCGTCGCTTTGGTTGGTGCTGAGCATCATATGTTCCACGGTCTGCACCGGCAAGGCAGGCGCCGTCTGGGTCATTTGACCGCGCAGCTGTTCAATACGGCTTTGCAGGCGCTGGAACTCGCTGGTGGATGGGCAGAACAGACTGGCCTGCAACCGGGCGCTACGCGTTTGATGGTCAATCACCAGCAGCGTTTCTGCCAGGTAGAAGCAATAGTCCGGGCAGCGCTGATCGTTGCGCAGCGCAGGTAACTCTTCAAATCCGGCCACCAGGTCATAGGCAAATAACCCCCCGAGGAACATCGCTTCACGTTCTTCTTCCGGGCTTTGTACCAGTTGTGGAATCAGACGCAGCGCGTCAAAAACCGACAGCGCTTTCAGGCGCGAATCTTCATCCTGTAAATCTGCCGGTTGCGGGAAGTGCAGCTCACGACCATCGGGACGCACGTCAATGCGCACTGCCTGCGGCAGAGCTTCATCCAGCAATGACAGCAGTGCCCGGCCATTCTCAGACAGCGCCTGAAGGGTGACCACGTTACCCAGCGCGCTGATGCGCAGGGCGCTATCAACGATTAACAGGCTTTTCAGGTTACGTTTGCTGTCGATATCGGCGGATTCAAGCAGCAAGGTTGCCGGACGTGCGCCGCATAATTGATGAAACACTGCGGCCGGATCTTCGCGGTAGGGCGCGGTGCCGGTAATCAACTTCAATGTAGGTTTCGCATTTGGCATGATGAATTCTCTGAATTTAGCTCAAAAAAAAGCCCGCTCGGTGGCGGGCTCAGGTATCTGCACAGCGTTTACGCAAGTTGTGCACGACGACGTCGCCCGTGTTCGGGAACATCGCGCCACCAACCATTTAAATGCGTGTGAACAACAGCCATGATTAAATACCCGTTACGTGTGAACTTGTGTACTAGTTAACTGGTTCAGGCGAAAAAAGTCAATACCCTTTTTCAGTTAAGGGCAAAATCGTTATCATGCCTGCCGGTTTATGCAGTTGCTGGAGCTATCTTTGACGGACATCCCCCGTTTTCCTCTTTACGATTTACACAGCCATACGCTGGCTTCTGATGGCGTGCTGACCCCAGCGGCGCTGGTTCAGCGTGCGGTGGAGATGCGCGTGGGCGTGCTCGCCATTACCGATCACGACACCGTTGTCGGCGTGGCGGAAGCGCAGCAGACGGCGGCAGAGCTGAATTTACCGCTTAAAGTGCTGGCCGGGCTGGAAGCCTCAACCTTATGGGAAAACCATGAGATCCACATTGTTGGGTTGCAGGTGGACTGCCAGCATCCGCGACTGACCCAATTCCTTGCGCAACAACATGATTGCCGGGTGCAACGCGCGCAGATGATTGGCGAACGGCTTGAGCGCGCACGCATTCCCGATGCACTGGCCGGGGCGCAGCGTTTGGCGCAGGGCGGGGTGATCACCCGTGGCCACTTTGCCCGTTATCTGGTTGAAATCGGCAAAGCGGATAACCTCGCCCAGGTATTTAAGAATTACCTGGCGCGTGGGAAAACCGGTTATGTGCCGCCGCAATGGTGTACAATTAAACAAGCCATTGATGCCATTCATGATTCCGGTGGCTACGCGGTGCTGGCACACCCCGGGCGCTACGGTCTTTCCGGCAAATGGCTGCGACGACTGATTGCCCATTTCGCTGAAGTAGGGGGGGATGCGATCGAGGTGGCGCAATGTCAGCAGGCACCAAACGAACGCAGTCAGCTGGCAACCTATGCCCGCGATCATCAGCTGGCAGCATCGCAGGGATCGGATTTTCACCAACCCTGTCCGTGGATCGAACTGGGTCGCAAGTTGTGGTTACCCGGCGGTGTGGAGCCGATCTGGGAACGTTTTCCCACGCTTGCGCCTGAATTGATGCCAACCGACAGGTGATATGAGGTTTTTATGAGTCAACTGTTCCATATTCATCCGGAAAACCCGCAGCCGCGTCTGGTCAACCAGGCGGTGGACTATCTCAACAAAGGTGGGGTGATTGTCTATCCGACCGATTCCGGTTATGCGCTGGGTTGCCGTCTCGAAGAGAAAAATGCCATGGAGCGCATCTGTCGCATTCGTCAACTGGATGGGCACCACAATTTCACCCTGATGTGCCGCGATTTGTCGGAGCTTTCA
Source organism: Pantoea sp. At-9b (assembly GCF_000175935.2). Taxonomy (NCBI): domain Bacteria; kingdom Pseudomonadati; phylum Pseudomonadota; class Gammaproteobacteria; order Enterobacterales; family Erwiniaceae; genus Pantoea; species Pantoea sp. At-9b. Next base: position 2,304,486 of record NC_014837.1, on the reverse strand, counting down.
ACCTATTCGCAGGTAGACAACTCGGCGTTCCGTATCATTAAAAACAATACGCCGGGAAGCTACACCTTTATCCTGAAAGCGACCAAAGAAGTGCCGCGTCGTTTGATGAATGACAAGCGTAAAACCATTGGCCTGCGGGTGCCGTCGAACCCGGTGGCTCTGGCGCTGTTGGAAGCGCTTAATGAACCGATGATGTCCACTTCGCTGATGTTGCCAGGTAACGATTTCACCGAATCTGACCCGGAAGAGATCCAACACAGCATTGGCAAACTGGTCGATCTGATCATCGATGGCGGTACGCTGGGACAACAGCCGACCACGGTGGTCGATCTCACCAGCGATGCGCCGATTATCGTTCGTGAAGGCGTGGGCGATATTCGTCCGTTCCAGTAATTAGGTATGGTCAGGCGCGCTGTCCGGCGTCTGGCCAATATTACTCTCCAGCCAGTTTCTGAATTCACCGTAGGGAATATACAGCGAGACATCCTTCAATACCGCCTGACCGCTACGGATATTATCAATCCGATGGCTATAGCCGACAATCACACCGGCCATCGTCTGATCGGAATTATACACCGCCCCTCCTGACATTCCCTGCACAACGCCAGCATTGGTAGCCATGGCCACACATGGTTTTTTATTCCAGTGATTATTAATGGCGGTACGCGCTAAATTCACGCCACTGGATTCCACTGGCATCGCAGAAATAAAACTGTAGCCATACATCTTAATTGGTTCGCCAATGTTACTTTTGCGGAATTTAACCAAGGTGCTGGGATCGTTCTTGTGATAAATAATTGCCACATCACAATACGGGTGATAAGCCTTCACACGCTGGACGGCAGTGGTCGCAACGTGAGCAGCTGTCAGGCTGTACTCTGGTGTTAAAGGAATGGTTGTGCCGAGGACACCTAAACCCAGTACAGTCGGGATGCCGGTCACGCTCATATCCACGTGTTGCAGCGCCGCACGGCTGTACTCAGTATGGCCCACGGAACAACCGCTCAGTGCCAGCGCGGCGAGCGCAGGCCAAAGCAGGGAAGTTCTCATGATAGTAATCTTTATTCAGGCATACCGGTAAAATCCCTGGTGAAGATTTTTGGTATGCAAGTTTAATTCGTACCTGAATGAATTAACGCAACAACTCCCGCGCGCGCCGGTTTATATTATCAATGAAATTTCACAGTGCTCGTTAATGATTTGTTAGTAAATCGATAATAAAAGGTAAGGCTTAAGTTTTTTTATTTTCACGATGCACTGGATTTCAGGCTCAAATTTTACACAGATTTTAAATCAGAACAATTCAGAAATTTAACCTTTATCAAATAAATCAGAAAATATAGATATAATCCAATCCACGCTATTATTTAGCTGGTAATTTACATTTATTGGGGGAATGAGGCTTACTTAAGCGTGTTGATTAGAATTAAATTCTGTTTTTACCTTTCCGGGTAGTCTTTGTAATCGCACTTTAACATAAGCATAGATGGCTCTGCTGTGATTGCAGTATTGAGAGTGGCTAATGTATCAGTTTGTTTAAGTGCGACTACTTTTCAGACAACAACACTCAGGTCAAAAAGGCAAAAATTCAGGGGGTTGGGGAAAAATAGCCTGACATCGCGGTGGGCTATTTATTAGTTTTTCGAATGGATAGCGTTTTTCTCTGCGAAATGGACACAAAGTGGGCGACCCTTGTTATCGGCAGAAAAGTAAAAGGTTTTAACGCTGCTATGCTTAGTGTAAAATCGCGGGCCGCTTGCAGGTCTGGCGGCTGAAACGAATTCTGATATGGGAACTGGTAATCCCTGTATCCGCACCTTCTTACCACGACGCCTGGGAAGGCGACAACGAGGCTGCTCAATGAGCGAGAAATTACAGAAAGTATTAGCGCGCGCCGGACATGGCTCGCGCCGCGAAATCGAAACCATGATTTCGGCCGGACGCGTCAGCGTTGACGGCAAACTGGCGACGCTGGGCGATCGCATCGAAAACGACAAATCCCTGAAAATCCGTATTGATGGTCATCTGGTGTCCATCGCAGAATCCACCACTGAAGTCTGCCGGGTGTTAGCCTATTACAAGCCGGAAGGTGAACTCTGTACGCGTAACGATCCGGAAGGTCGTCCGACCGTGTTTGATCGTCTGCCGCGTCTGCGTGGCTCACGCTGGATTGCCGTAGGCCGTCTCGACGTGAACACCTGTGGTCTGCTGCTGTTCACCACCGACGGAGAGCTGGCGAACCGCCTGATGCACCCGAGCCGTGAAGTCGAACGTGAATATGCGGTGCGTGTGTTTGGTGAAGTGGGTGATGATAAAATTCGCCAACTGAGCAAAGGCGTGCAACTGGAAGATGGCCCGGCCGCGTTCAAAACCCTGCGTTTTGCCGGTGGTGAAGGGATCAACCAGTGGTACAACGTCACGCTGACTGAAGGACGCAACCGTGAAGTGCGTCGTTTATGGGAAGCGGTTGGGGTGCAGGTGAGCCGTCTGATGCGCGTGCGCTACGGTGATATCCAGTTACCGAAAGGCCTGCCCCGTGGCGGCTGGATGGAGCTGGAGTTACCGGCAGTGAACTATCTGCGTACCCTGGTGGGTATGCCGGAAGAGACGGTGACCAAAGTTGCGGTGGAGAAAGATCGCCGTCGTACTAAGGCCAACCAGATTCGCCGTGCGGTGAAGCGCCACAGTCAGGTGAGCAACTCACCGCGTCGCAGCAGCAAACGCGGTGCCTGAGTGGTCAAGGGACGCCATTGCGGCGTCCTTTTTTTTTACCAGTCGATCCCCTGCTGGGCCTGAATCCCGGCATCAAAAGCGTGTTTTACCGGGCGCATCTCCGTCACGGTATCCGCCAGCTCGATGATGCTGCGATGGCAGCCACGACCGGTGATAATCACGCTCTGTCCCGCTGGTCGGTGCTGTAAGGCGGCGATCAGTTCATCCAGATCCAGATAATCCATGCTGACCATATAGGTGATTTCATCCAGAATCACTAAATCCAGGCGAGGATCGGCCAGCATACGTTTTGCATGTTGCCACACCTGCTGGCAGGCGGCGGTATCCGTGGCCCGATTCTGGGTTTCCCAGGTAAAGCCGGTCGCCATCACCTGAAATTCAACCCCATGCTGTTCCAGCAAATTACGCTCACCGTTGGGCCATTCCCCTTTAATGAACTGAATGGCTGCGACCTGCTTACCGTGACCGCAGGCGCGCAGAGCGGTGCCAAAAGCGGCGGTAGTTTTGCCTTTGCCATTGCCGGTGAACACCATCAGGATGCCACGCATTTTAGTTGCTGCTTTGATCCGCGCATCAACCTGTTCTTTCAAACGCTGCTGGCGTTGTTGATGTCGTTGTTCACTCATGCGCTGGCCGGTCCGGGTTTACGGCCTGGCTGGGCATCAAAACTGATGCCGGTTTTGCGGCGGCTGTCGTCGCCCATCAGGTAAAGGTATAACGGCATCAAATCCGCTGGCGTTTTCAGCAGGCTGGCGTCTTCATGCGGGAAAGCGCTGGCACGCATTTTGGTGCGAGTACCACCCGGATTGATGCAGTTCACGCGCAAATGACGGTTTTTATATTCATCAGCCAGCACCTGCATCATGCCCTCGGTGGCGAATTTCGATACCGCATAGGCTCCCCAACCGGAACGACCGACGCGTCCGACGCTGGAGGTGGTGAAGATCAACGATCCCGCCTCAGATTTCAGCAGCAGCGGCAGCAAGGCCTGGGTGAGATAAAAGGTGGCATCGAGGTTAATCTGCATCACCTGACGCCAGATATGCGGTTCCAGTTCTGCTAAGGGTACGATCTCACCCAGGATACCGGCGTTGTGCAGCACGCCGTCGAGGCGCGGCACCTGTTGTGCCAGTTGTTCCGCCAGTTGCTGACAGCTTTCAGGCGTGGCATGGGCGAAGTCCAGCAGCAGGGTAGAGGCCGGTTTTTTATGCAACTGGTTAATCGCCTGCTCGGTGTGTTGCAGGGTCTCCGGGTTACGTCCCAGCAGGATCACCTGCGCACCATAGCGCGCGTAGGTTAACGCGGCTTCGCGGCCTATACCGTCAGACGCGCCGGTGACCAGGATAATACGATTTTCAAGCAGATCGCTTTTCGGTTGATAATGCACAGCGATGTCCTTTGCACAGGTCAGAAGGTTTTTTGGCTTTATGCCTTAATTTGCTGTCCGGTGCAATCGCTCAACCGCGCTTTCTGTGCCGCCCGCGGGCAATTCAGGCGACGAATGCCGCTAAAGCGGGTAAACTCGGACTTTGTCTGTAATTCACTGTTTAATAAGGCGGCAGAATGGATTTACTCTCCAGCTATGGATTATTTCTGGCCAAGGCCGTCACCTTAGTGGTGACGATCGCAGCTATTGTTCTGATTGTGCTCAATGCGGCGATGCGAAAACGTCACAGCGGTGGTCAGCTGCGCTTAACCCATCTGGATGAGGACTACCACCAGATGAAAGAAGATTTGCAGCTGGCGAAGATGAAACCGCAAGCGCAAAAAGTCTGGTTAAAGCAACATAAAAAAGAAGAGAAACAGAAAGCCAAAATCGCGAAACGCAATGCGAAATCGGGCGTGACGGAAACTGAAAAACCAACGCTTTACGTGCTGGAATTTAAAGGCAGTATGGACGCCGGAGAAGTCAGTTCGCTGCGCGAAGAGATCAGCGCGGTGCTGGCGGTGGCAACACCGGGCGACGAAGTGCTGCTGAAACTGGAAAGCCCGGGTGGCGTGGTACACGGCTATGGCCTGGCAGCCTCGCAATTGCAGCGTCTGCGCGATGCGGGACTGACGTTGACCGCTGCCGTGGATAAAGTGGCGGCCAGTGGTGGTTATATGATGGCGTGTGTGGCCGATCGTATTGTTGCTGCGCCTTTCTCGATCATCGGTTCGATTGGTGTGGTGGCACAGATCCCCAACTTTAATCGTCTGCTGAAGCGTAATGATATTGATGTTGAGTTGCATACCGCCGGGCAATATAAGCGCACCCTGACATTATTCGGAGAAAATACCGATGAAGGACGTGAAAAGTTTCGTGAAGATCTGAATGAAACCCATCTGCTGTTCAAAGATTTTGTGCATCAGATGCGTCCAACGCTGGATGTGGAAAAAGTCGCCACCGGCGAACACTGGTACGGTCGTCAGGCGCTGGAGCTTGGTCTGGTCGATGAAATCGGCACCAGCGATGCGCTGATTATCAGCCAGATGGAGCGCTTCACCGTATTGGGTGTGCACTATGCGCGCAAACGTAAAATGATCGATCGCATGACGCACAGCGCCAGCCTGGCAGCGGAGCGCCTTATTCTGAAAATGTGGCAACGTGGCAACAAGCCGCTGCTGTAAATTGACCCGGCTTTGGCCGGGTTTTTTTACTCCAGGTGATACTGAGACGAGAAGGTAATCGCCAGGTGTTTGAACACGTTAAACACGGCGGTAGTTTTGGCGGTCGGTAGCTCGTCCTGATCGAGAAACAGCGGGCCGCGAAACACCAGCACATCACGTTGCTGGACGACGTCATTCGCTTCCATACCGGCAAAATAATCATCGTGTTCTTTGATCAGGCGATTCGCTTTTTCCAGTAACGCCTGGCGTGAAATGGATTCCGTAAAAGCTGACATTATTCACTCCTTTTTTGACAGCCACTTTTCTCCTTCTATATTACTTGCCAGGGAGCATGTGGTGCAAATCCGTGCAGGTGTCAGCACTGGCGCAAAATTAACCAGGATGCTAATTAAGTTGCGTAACGGATTTTATCAGGTAGAGTGTGGGCGATTCAGATTTCAGGGAGATCACACCGGGATGTGTGATACTGTCAGATGGAAAACTCGCTCCTAATCATAAAGTTGCATAAGTCGATGCAATCTGACCTGAAATTGTCCCGGTTGCCTTGAAAAGTAAAACAGTGGCAGCAATATTGAACCCATTGGGTTTTAGGGTGTTCAATCCTCTCCCGTTTATCAGGACGTTTCAATTAGGTAAAGGTACATATGGGTAAAGCACTCGTCATCGTTGAGTCCCCGGCAAAGGCCAAAACAATCAATAAATACCTCGGTAATGACTACGTGGTGAAATCCAGCGTCGGTCATATCCGTGATTTGCCGACCAGTGGTTCAACTGCCCGTAAATCTGCCGATGGGGAAAAAACGAAACCGGCTGGCAAAAAGGTCAAAAAAGATGAAAAAGCCGCGCTGGTCAACCGTATGGGCGTGGATCCCTGGCATGGCTGGCAGGCAGATTATCAAATCCTGCCGGGCAAAGAGAAAGTCGTCTCTGAGCTAAAAAGTCTGGCGGCCGATGCCGACCATATCTATCTCGCAACCGACCTTGACCGCGAAGGGGAAGCCATTGCCTGGCACCTGCGGGAAGTGATCGGGGGTGATGACAAGCGCTTTAGCCGCGTGGTGTTTAACGAAATCACCAAAAATGCGATTCGTCAGGCGTTTGAGAAGCCTGGCGAACTGAATATCGAACGTGTTAATGCCCAACAGGCGCGCCGCTTTATGGACCGCGTGGTGGGGTATATGGTTTCTCCGCTGCTGTGGAAGAAAATCGCGCGTGGACTCTCTGCTGGCCGTGTGCAGTCGGTGGCTGTGCGCCTGGTGGTGGAACGTGAGCGCGAAATCAAAGCCTTCGTCCCGGAAGAGTACTGGGAAGTGGATGCGGACCTGGTGACACCGAAAGGTGATGCCCTGGCGATGCAGGTCACTCATCAGGGTGATAAGGCCTTCCGCCCGGTCAACCGCGAGCAGACCTATGCCGCTGTGGCATTGCTGCAAAAAGCCCGCTACGACGTGCTGGATCGTGAAGATAAACCGACCAGCAGCAAACCGTCCGCGCCTTTCATTACCTCCACCCTGCAACAGGCGGCCAGTACGCGCCTCGGCTTTGGCGTGAAGAAAACCATGATGATGGCGCAACGGTTGTATGAAGCGGGCCACATTACCTATATGCGTACTGACTCTACCAACCTGAGTCAGGATGCTATCGCGATGGCACGCAGCTACATCGATAAAAATTTCGGTGCTAATTATCTGCCGGCTGCGCCTAATACCTACGCCAGCAAAGATAACTCGCAGGAAGCGCACGAAGCGATTCGTCCTTCCGACGTGGCCGTGGCCGCCGAAAAACTCAAGGATATGGAAGCCGATGCGCAGAAGCTGTATCAGCTGATCTGGCGTCAGTTTGTGGCCTGTCAGATGGTTCCGGCGCAGTACGATTCCACCACCCTGACCGTCGGTGCCGGTGACTTTAAACTGAAAGCCAAAGGACGCACCCTGCGTTTTGATGGCTGGACGCGCGTGATGCCAGCGCTACGTAAAAATGATGAAGATCTGACGCTGCCACCGGTCAACGTTGGTGACGTGCTGGATCTCAAAGAGGTGCTGCCAAGCCAGCACTTCACCAAACCGCCAGCCCGTTTCAGCGAAGCCTCACTGGTTCGCGAACTGGAAAAACGCGGCATTGGTCGTCCTTCGACTTACGCGTCGATTATTTCCACCATTCAGGATCGTGGTTATGTGCGGGTAGAAAACCGCCGTTTCTATGCTGAGAAAATGGGTGAGATTGTTACCGATCGTCTGGAAGAGAACTTCCGTGAGCTGATGAACTACGATTTCACTGCCCATATGGAAGACAGCCTCGACCAGGTAGCGAACAATCAGGCTGAATGGAAAGGTGTGCTGGATTCGTTCTTCAGCGATTTCAGTCAGCAGTTGGATCAGGCGGAGAAAGAACCGGAAGAGGGCGGCATGCAGCCGAACCAGATGGTGCTGACCTCTATCGACTGCCCGACCTGTGGACGGAAGATGGGGATTCGTACCGCCAGTACCGGTGTATTCCTCGGCTGTTCTGGTTATGCCTTGCCGCCGAAAGAGCGCTGCAAGCAGACCATCAACCTGATCCCGGAAAACGAAGTCCTGAACGTGCTGGAAGGTGATGACGCGGAAACCAACGCATTGCGCGCCCGTCGCCGTTGCCAGAAGTGTGGTACCGCGATGGACAGCTACCTGATTGATAACCAGCGCAAGCTGCACGTCTGTGGTAATAACCCGGAATGTGACGGTTACGAAATCGAGCAGGGCGAGTTCCGTATCAAAGGCTACGATGGCCCGATTGTTGAGTGCGAAAAATGTGGTTCGGAAATGCACCTGAAAATGGGGCGTTTTGGTAAGTACATGGCCTGTACCAACGACGAGTGTAAAAACACCCGTAAAATCCTGCGTAACGGTGAAGTTGCACCGCCGAAGGAAGATCCCGTGCCGCTGCCGGAACTGCCGTGCGAGAAATCAGATGCGTATTTCGTTTTGCGTGACGGTGCAGCGGGTGTGTTCCTCGCCGCCAACACCTTCCCGAAATCACGCGAAACCCGCGCACCGCTGGTGGAAGAGTTGCAGCGTTTTGCCGACCGTCTGCCTGAGAAACTGAAATATCTGGCGGAAGCCCCGGCAGCCGATCCGGAAGGCAACAAAACCATGGTGCGTTTCAGCCGTAAGACCAAACAACAATACGTTGCCTCGGAGAAAGAGGGCAAAGCGACCGGTTGGTCAGCCTTCTATGTCGATGGTAGCTGGCAGGAAGCGAAGAAGTAATCCCCCCAAGGCCAGCGTCAGCTGGCCTTTTTACCATCCTTATAGCTAATCGTTCTACATTCTTTCTTTAACTGATATAGTAGTTATAGATTTTACGTTTCGCGTACACGCTTTCCCTGAAATACCTTACTTAAGGCGGAAACACGCTGGCTGGGAATGCTCCTCTGTCGCCTACCGGGAAGATATAACTATGAAATTGCAGCAGTTGCGTTACATCGTTGAAGTGGTCAATCACAACCTCAATGTCTCTTCGACGGCAGAAGGTTTATACACGTCGCAGCCGGGTATCAGTAAGCAGGTCAGAATGCTGGAAGATGAACTGGGCGTGCAGATTTTTGCCCGCAGCGGTAAGCACCTGACGCAGGTAACGCCCGCCGGTGAGGAGATCATCCGCATTGCCCGCGAAGTGTTATCAAAAGTGGATGCCATCAAATCCGTTGCGGGTGAGCATACGTGGCCTGACAAAGGTTCGCTGTATGTTGCGACCACCCATACCCAGGCGCGTTATGCGCTGCCAGGCGTGATTAAAGGTTTTATTGAGCGCTATCCCCGCGTTTCCCTGCATATGCATCAAGGCTCGCCCACGCAAATCGCCGAAGCGGTGTCCAAAGGCAATGCCGACTTTGCCATTGCCACCGAAGCGCTGCATCTGTATGACGACCTGATCATGCTGCCTTGTTATCACTGGAATCGTGCGATTGTGGTGACGCCAGACCATCCGCTGGCAGGAAAAGCACAGGTGTCTATTGAAGAGCTGGCTGAGTTCCCGCTGGTGACCTACACCTTTGGCTTCACCGGTCGCTCGGAGCTGGATACCGCCTTTAATCGCGCGGGTCTGACGCCCCGTATTGTCTTTACTGCAACAGATGCGGATGTGATCAAGACCTATGTACGTCTGGGGCTGGGAGTAGGGGTGATCGCCAGTATGGCGGTAGACCCGGTCTCTGATCCTGACCTGGTACGTATTGAAGCATCAGAAATTTTTACCAATAGCACCACGAAGATTGGCTTCCGACGCAGTACCTTCCTGAGAAGCTATATGTATGATTTTATTCAACGTTTCGCGCCACACTTGACCCGTGATGTGGTGGATACCGCGGTCGCATTGCGCTCTAATGAAGATATCGAAGCGATGTTCCGGGATATCAAATTACCCTTCAAATAGCCCGCAAACTCATCAGGTTACCGGGGTGTCCATTGGGCACCCTTTCTTTTTGCTGAGGGTGCTTAGCGCCATTGGTAGCTCAAAAATTAGATTAATTTTATGTAAATGAAACATCGGTCACATGTTTTTTCATTGTTAGTTGTTAAATGCGAATTAGTACACATTTTTTACGTTATCGCTTTGCGCGATCCCAGGAATATTCCCATACTCCAGTTAAGAGTTGATGGAGAAGGGCTTTTTATCTGGCCCGCTAAATTAAACTCGAATTTAAAATGGATCTAATTCCGATTTAACCCAAATTTACAAAGTTAGTTTTTAATTAATAGTTTGCTTAGTTATTAAATTTATCTCATCTTTTTTCGATGTTTTGATAAATAGCATTAATCGTTGTGCTCAATAAAAATAACTGGATTTTTGGACTTAAGGCGTTTAGGATTCGTCCTAAATCTTAATCGATGTTAACAATCGTTTTATTGAGAGTGATTATCAAAAACTATGGCTACGAGATTGACTGTACAACCGGATTTCCGGGCTAAAAGCACCAAGGTTGAGCGTTCAGGTAACATCCGTCGCAAAGCCTGGTTGACTGTCTTCGCTGCATCAGCCTTGTTCTGGGTAGTGGTGGCATTAATGATTTGGCGTATGTGGGGTTAAGCCATGTGGGCAAATACACTCAGTCGTAAGTCTCCGGTTTCTGCACGTCAGCCCAACACGCCCGCGTGTAAAGGCAAAGACGTTGCCAGCACAGAACAAGATGTGGCGATTCCTGCATCTTGGGAACTGAGTGAAAAGCAGCGCAGCTTTATTGAATCTTTCATGGATCCGAAGTCGAAATAACGCAGTCTGCGTTCAGTTCTTTATATAGACGAATAGTCCTTCTCTTTACCGGGTTATCCGGTGGGCAATTTGAACGCCCTTCCTTTAACACTCAGCATATAAAAAATGGTGTCATCAGCTCAGGCTGAAGACCTTAGCCCTTTTTTACCCGGAATCCGGGAGGGAGTGACCCAATGAATACTACCATTACCATGTCATGGTTTAGCGTATATGCCTTCTCATTTGCTTTTTGGGCCGCTGCCGTATGGATGATGATGTAATTTAATAACTCAAATTATTTCTTTCTTTAAATGCCCTGGCCAATATCCGGGGCATTTTTGTTTCTGAATCAATGTGTCAATTCGTGTTGTTATCAAAACGTTAACGAAAATGTGGTCTATCTTTAAGCTAAACCTTGCGGTTACTGAGGTTAAGAGAAACCCATGAGGAGGAGCTATGTCGTTAACGTTGCGCGAGCAGAGCCGGGAAACGCTCGAAGTTGGTAACCATACTTATCACTACTACAGCCTACAAAAAGCATCCCACCAATTTGGTCATATCGATCGTCTGCCGAAGTCCATGAAAGTTCTGCTGGAGAATCTGTTGCGCTGGCAGGACGGGGATTCCGTCACGGCGGAAGACATTCAGGCGTTAGTCGCGTGGCAAAAAGATGCGCATGCCGATCGTGAAATTGCCTATCGTCCGGCGCGGGTATTGATGCAGGATTTTACCGGCGTACCCGCCGTCGTCGATTTAGCCGCGATGCGTGAAGCGGTGAAGCGATTGGGGGGGGATGTGGCGAAGGTGAATCCACTTTCTCCGGTTGATCTGGTGATCGACCATTCGGTGACCGTTGACCATTTTGGTGACGATGAGGCGTTTGACGAAAACGTGCGATTGGAGATGGAGCGCAACCATGAACGTTATGTGTTCCTGCGTTGGGGACAAAAAGCCTTCAATCGTTTTCGCGTCGTGCCACCGGGCACCGGTATTTGTCACCAGGTAAATCTTGAGTACCTGGGTCAGGCGATTTGGCATGAAAGCCAGGATGGCGCAGAGGTCGCCTATCCTGACACCCTGGTTGGCACGGATTCCCATACCACCATGATCAATGCGCTCGGCGTACTCGGCTGGGGGGTGGGGGGCATCGAAGCGGAAGCGGCAATGCTTGGACAGCCAGTATCGATGCTGATCCCTGACGTGGTCGGATTTAAACTCACCGGCAAGCTTCGCCCTGGTATCACCGCCACCGACCTGGTGTTAACCGTGACGCAGATGCTGCGTAAACACGGCGTAGTCGGCAAGTTCGTTGAATTCTATGGTGATGGCCTGGCGGATTTGCCGCTGGCCGATCGCGCTACCATCGCCAATATGGCCCCCGAATACGGGGCTACCTGCGGTTTCTTCCCGATAGATGACATCACCCTTAGCTACATGACGCTGACGGGGCGCGACAGCGAGCAGGTCAGTCTGGTCGAAACCTATGCCAAAGCGCAGGGGATGTGGCGTCATCCGGGCGATGAACCGATATTCACCAGTACGCTGGCGCTGGATATGAACGAGGTGGAATCCAGTCTCGCCGGTCCGAAACGTCCACAGGACCGCGTTTCTCTGGGTGATGTCCCGGCGGCCTTCGCGGCCAGTAACGAACTGGAGGTCAATCAGGCGCAGAAACCGCATAAAAGCGTCAGCTATCGCGACAGCGAAACGGGCGATAGCTATCAGTTGGACGACGGCGCTGTAGTGATTTCGGCCATTACCTCCTGTACCAACACCTCGAATCCCAGTGTATTGATGGCTGCGGGTTTGCTGGCGAAAAAAGCGGTGGAAAAGGGACTGATGCGCAAGCCCTGGGTCAAAGCATCGCTGGCTCCCGGTTCCAAAGTGGTGTCCGATTACCTGGCGGTGGCTCAACTGACGCCTTATCTGGACGAGCTGGGTTTCAATCTGGTGGGTTATGGATGTACCACTTGCATTGGTAACTCTGGTCCACTGCCGGACAGTATCGAGAGCGCGATTAAAGAGGGCGATCTGACCGTGGGGGCGGTGCTGTCAGGCAACCGTAACTTTGAAGGTCGTATCCATCCGTTGGTCAAAACCAACTGGCTGGCGTCGCCGCCGCTGGTGGTGGCGTATGCATTGGCGGGCAACATGAAGGTCAATCTGCAAACCGACCCGATCGGGCAGGATCAGCGTGGCCAGAATGTCTATCTGAAGGAGATTTGGCCGTCACCGGAAGAAATCGCCACCTATGTGCAGAAAGTGACCAGCGATATGTTCCATAAAGAGTACGCCGAAGTGTTTGATGGCACCCCGGAATGGCAGCAGATTAAGGTGAGCGAAGCCGCCACCTACGACTGGGATGAGGGCTCAACCTATATCCGTCTCTCGCCATTCTTTGACGATATGGAAAAAACGCCGAAACCGGTGCAGGACATCAAAGGGGCGCGCATTCTGGCAATGCTCGGTGACTCCGTCACCACTGACCATATCTCTCCGGCAGGCAGTATCAAGGCTGAAAGCCCGGCAGGGCGTTATCTGCTGGCGCACGGCGTGGAGCGCACGGATTTCAACTCCTACGGATCTCGCCGTGGCAACCACGAAGTGATGATGCGCGGGACCTTTGCCAATATCCGCATTCGCAATGAAATGGTGCCGGGGGTAGAAGGGGGCTATACCAAACACTTCCCGAGCAATGAGCAACTGGCGATTTATGATGCGGCGATGAAATACCAGGCCGATGGCGTACCACTGGCGGTGATTGCCGGGAAAGAGTATGGCTCAGGCTCCAGCCGCGACTGGGCGGCTAAAGGCCCGCGCCTGCAAGGGGTTCGCGTGGTGATTGCCGAATCCTTTGAACGTATCCACCGTTCAAATCTGATCGGGATGGGGATTCTGCCGCTGGAGTTTCCACAAGGCGTGACGCGCAAAACGCTGCACCTGACGGGTGAAGAGCAGATTGATGTGGCAAACCTCAATCAACTGAAACCCGGTTGTACGGTTAAGGTGACGCTGACGCGTGTGGATGGCCGTGCGGAGACGCTGGAGACCCGTTGTCGTATCGACACCGGTAATGAGCTGACCTATTACCAGAACGACGGCATCCTGCACTATGTGATACGCAATATGCTGAACTAACAAAAAAGCCGGGAGATTTCCCGGCTTTGTTTTATGACTTCGGCAGCAAATGGCCCATTTTTTCGGCTTTGGTATCGAGATAATGCGCATTCTTCGGGTTACGCCCGACGATCAAGGGTACGCGTTCCACGATATTGATCCCGGCTTCGCTGAGGATTTCCACTTTACGCGGGTTATTGGTCAGCAAACGCACTTCATTCACACCCAGCAGTTTGAACATATCTGCACACAGGGTGAAATCACGCTCATCGGCGGCAAAACCTAACTGATGGTTGGCTTCAACCGTGTCATAGCCTTTATCCTGCAAGGCATACGCGCGAATCTTATTAAGCAGGCCGATATTACGACCTTCCTGACGATGATAAAGCAGGATACCGCGTCCTTCTTCAGCGATGGCGGTTAACGCGGCTTCCAGCTGAAATCCGCAATCGCAACGCAGGCTGAACAGTGCGTCACCGGTCAGACATTCGGAGTGGACGCGTGCCAGCACCGGATTGTGGTCGCTAACATCACCATAAACCAGCGCGACGTGGTCGTGACCGGTTGCCAGTTCTTCAAAACCAACCATGAGGAAATCACCCCAGGGCGTGGGCAGTTTGGCTTCTGCTACCCGTTTAAGCTGCATGTGACTCTCCAGAACCTTCAGAGGATGCGCTATCATCATGATAACGCACGGGCCTGTGTGGCCCGAAAAACTGACAATATTGTGCCACAACCTGGATGCAGGCAGTTAATCAGTCAGAGTTATTGTAGTGATAAAGCACAATTATCCAAGCTGCAACGGTTATGTTATTCTTTTTTCAGCTAAAGTTATGCTTGGTACAGTGTTTTACGCGGTTTCGAAGGAAGATGGATGTTAAAAATTATACAACGCACCACCCTTGGTACGCTTTTATTGCTGATTATGCCGCTGAGCGTCTGGCTTTCCGGCTGGCAATGGCAACCGGGAGAGCAGGGTGCGCTGTTGAAACTGTTGTACTGGATGACCGAAACCGTCACCAGCCCGTGGGGAACCCTTACCAGTCTGCTGCTCAGTGCCTGGGTGTTGTGGTGCCTGCGTTTCCGGCTCAAACCGGCCATTCTGTTGCTGATCATCATGAATGGCGCGATTCTGGCGGGGCAATACACCAAGTCTTTCATTAAGGATCAGGTGCAGGAGCCACGCCCTTACGTGGTGTGGCTGGAAAAAAGTCACGGCATCAATGAAAACCAATTCTATGAATTGAAGCGTAAACAACGTGGCAAGCTGGTGGAGCAGCTGGTGGCGAATGATACGCAACTGCCGGGTTGGTTAAAAAAACATTGGGCTTTTGAGACCGGCTTCGCTTTTCCCTCGGGTCATACCCTGTTTGCCGCCAGTTGGGCGCTGCTGGCGATTGGCCTGCTCTGGCCGCGTCGCCACACCCTGACGATTGTGGTGGTGTTTATCTGGGCCTCACTGGTCATGGCCAGCCGCCTGATGCTCGGTATGCACTGGCCGCGTGATTTGGTGATGGCAACGCTGATTGCCTGGCTGTTGGTGACGGTTGCGACCTGGCTGGCACAACGCTTTTGCGGGCCGTTAACCATCCCGCCAGCCGAAGCAAAAGAGATTGCACAGCGTGACGACGGATTGTAATTTTCGCATCCAGCCCCATATTATTGATTGCACTTGCGTAAATCAGGCGGTTTGATGCGGTGATAAGCAGCATCGACGCCGCTTTTTTGGCATACTTCTACTGGATAACCTCACGACAGGATGCATTGTGAAATATTTGCTGATTTTTCTCGTGGTATTGGTCATTTTTATCATCTCCGTGACGCTCGGAGCACATAACGATCAAATCATCACTTTTAACTATCTGCTGGCGCAGGGCGAATTCCGTATTTCTACATTGCTGGCTGTTTTGTTTGGTGCTGGATTCTTGCTGGGATGGGCGATCTGCGGCCTGTTCTGGTTGCGGTTACGCGTATCGCTGGCACACGCGCAGCGTAAACTGAAGCGTATGCAAGCGCAGAATGAACAATCGACGGCGGTGAGCGCGTCGCCTTCTGCTGGTCGCCGGGATTAAGCTTAGATGCTTGAATTGCTGTTTCTGCTTCTCCCTGTAGCTGCGGCGTATGGTTGGTATATGGGCCGACGCAGTGCGCAACAGGATAAGCAACAGGAAGCCAATCGCCTGTCACGTGAGTACGTCGCGGGGGTTAACTTCCTGCTTTCCAATCAACAGGATAAAGCCGTTGATCTCTTCCTCGACATGTTAAAAGAGGACAGTGGCACGGTCGAAGCCCATCTCACCCTGGGGAATCTGTTCCGTTCCCGTGGCGAAGTTGATCGCGCAATCCGTATCCATCAGTCGCTGATGGAAAGCGCGTCGCTCAGCTATGATCAACGCTTGCTGGCGGTACAACAATTGGGCCGTGATTACATGGCCGCCGGGCTGTATGACCGCGCGGAAGATATGTTTAGCCAACTGGTGGATGAAACCGATTTTCGTATCAGTGCGTTACAGCAGCTGCTGCTGATCCACCAGGCAACCAGTGACTGGCAACAGGCCATCGAAGTGGCGGAAAAACTGGTTAAGTTGGGCAAAGACAAGCAGAAAGGCGAAATAGCCCATTTCTACTGTGAGTTGGCTTTGCAGGCACTCAGCAGTGATGATCTCGATCGGGCTATGACGTTGTTGAAAAAAGGCGAAGCGGCGGACCGTCAAAGTGCACGCGTGTCGATTATGACCGGCCGTATCTTTATGGAGCAGGGCGAATACACGAAAGCGGTGGAACGTTTACAACGGGTACTGGAGCAGGATAAGGAGTTGGTGAGTGAAGCATTGCCAATGCTCGAAACCTGCTATCAACGCCTGAACCAGCCTGAACAATGGGCGCAGTTCCTGCAACGTTGTGTTGATGAGAATACCGGGGCGGTCGCAGAGCTTTATCTCGCCGATATCCTTGAGCAGCAACAGGGGCCGGAAGCGGCACAACTCTATATCAATCGCCAATTGCAACGCCATCCGACCATGCGGGTGTTCCATCGCTTAATGGATTTTCACCTGCATGAAGCGGAAGATGGCCGTGCCAAAGAGAGCCTGATGGTATTGCGCGATATGGTTGGGGAGCAAATCCGTACCAAGCCACGTTACCGCTGCCAGAAGTGTGGCTTCACGGCGCATGCTTTGTACTGGCATTGTCCTTCCTGTCGCACCTGGTCATCGGTAAAACCGATTCGTGGACTTGACGGTCAGTAACGGCCGTTTTTTCTAAAAAATCCCCAATATAGTTACAACATACTAAAGATCACACTATTTATCTCATTGCGGCATCGTGCCGTCTTTCGTCAAACAGGGCGTTAATCGTGGCGCTGTGATTGTCGTTGCCAGACCACGCAGGTAGAATGCTTGCCGTTTGTCTAACGCGCCTGCGGGTGCCTGTAACTGAGGAAACGTTATGCCTGTTACCACTTCACCCATTCTGGTGGCACTCGACTATCATAATCTCGACAGCGCCCTGCAATTTGTCGATCGGATCGACCCGAGCCAATGCCGCCTGAAAGTGGGCAAAGAGATGTTCACGCTGTTCGGCCCCACGCTGGTGAAAACGTTGCAGGATCGTGGCTTCGAAATTTTCCTCGACCTTAAATTCCACGATATCCCGAACACCACGGCACATGCGGTGGCCGCAGCGGCAGACCTCGGGGTGTGGATGGTGAACGTCCATGCCAGTGGCGGGGCGCGCATGATGAACGCCGCACGTGAAGCGCTGGTGGCATATGGGAAAGATGCCCCGTTGCTGATTGCGGTCACGGTACTCACCAGCATGGATGAAGAAGATCTGAAAGGCCTGGGCATTACGCTGTCACCGGCGGCACAGGCGGAACGTCTGGCGCGCCTGACGCGTGACTGTGGTCTGGATGGCGTGGTGTGTTCCGCTCAGGAAGCCGCACATTTTAAACAGGTCATCGGTAAAGATTTTGCGCTGGTCACGCCGGGAATTCGTCCGGCAGGCAGTGACGCGGGTGATCAGCGTCGTATCATGACGCCACAACAGGCGCAGCAGGCTGGGGTGGATTATATGGTAATCGGGCGTCCGATCACCCAATCTGCCGATCCCGCCGCCACCCTGCAACAGATTCTGCACAGCTTACAGGAGGGCTAATGGCTCAGGACAATCCCCTGGTTTACTCCACTGAGACTGGCCGTATTACGCCAACGGAAGAGAAAGCCGTGCGCCCGAAAGGCGATGGCATCGTGCGTATTCAACGCCAGACCAGTGGGCGCAAAGGTAAAGGTGTCTGCCTGATCACCGGCGTCGATCTTGATGATGAGGCCATGGCCAAACTGGCCGCTGAACTGAAGAAAAAGTGTGGCTGCGGTGGCGCAGTTAAAGACGGCGTGATTGAGATTCAGGGCGATAAACGCGACCTGCTGAAATCGCTGCTTGAGGCCAAAGGCATGAAGGTCAAACTGGCTGGCGGTTAAAATGACCAGGCCACTCAATGAGTGGCCTGTTTATGTAGATGCGCTGCGTTAAGCCTTTAGTTATGTAGTCAGGAATTAATGAACCTGATGGCCGATAATGCCACCTACAGCAGCACCACCAATGGTGCCCAAAGCACTTCCGTTAGTCAGAATAGAACCGCCAATTGCACCCGCACCCGCACCAATCGCGGTATTACGGTCACGTTTGGACCAGTTTGAACAACCGCTCAGGGCAATAACCAGGGTGGTAGCCAGCACAGCGGCGGTCAGACGTTTCATTGTTGTTGTCATAAACTTCTCCTTGATTGTACATACAGGGACAACGGTTTAAGTATAGGTGTTGTTTCCTGCAATCGTTTCACCCTGTGATTTCATAACGGTTCTCATCCATGAGCCTGCAATCCGCAGCCCGCACGCAAAAACAGGGGGATAGCCGCGCCAGCGGGCAGCACAATCGACCCGTGTTTGGCTGGAGACAGTCTAATCATTACGGGATTTTTCCGAAGATGGAAAACTCCTAATTCACGCCACATTTTTACGCCCTCAGCCACTTTCCGCAGCTTTTACAGCGATTCCCTCCATAACGTTTTTGCCGCAGGCTTTGCACAATTTCTCCATCACATCTTGCAGGAGAAAAAACATGCTGGAAGCGCTGAAGCAACAGGTGCTGGAAGCCAATCTGGATCTGCCACGTTACAACCTGGTGACCTTCACCTGGGGCAATGTCAGTGCCCTCGATCGTGCGAGCGGTCTGCTGGTCATTAAACCTTCCGGGGTGAAATACGCGGATATGCAACGTGACGATATGGTGGTGGTGGAGCTGGAGAGCGGCAAGGTGGTGGAGGGTAAGATGCGCCCTTCATCCGACACCGCCACCCATCGCGCGCTGTACCTCGCCTGGCCGGAAATTGGCGGTATAGTCCATACCCATTCACGCCATGCGGCCATCTGGTCGCAGGCGGGGCGCGACATTCTTGCCTGGGGTACCACCCACGCCGATGATTTCTACGGCACCATTCCCTGCACACGGGCTATGCGGCGGGAAGAAATCGAACAGGATTATGAGTGGAATACCGGGCAAGTGATTATCGAGACCTTCGCCAAACGCGAAATATCGCCGAGCGCTGTTCCGGCGGTGTTAGTCAATTCACATGGCCCGTTTGCATGGGGCAAAGATGCCGATGCAGCGGTACACAGCGCGGTGGTACTGGAGGAGGTCGCCTATATGGCGCTGCATACCGAACAGTTGCATCAGACACTCCCACCGATTTCACAAACGCTACTTGACCTGCACTACCTGCGCAAACACGGCAAAAACGCCTGGTATGGGCAGAAGTAATAAAAACGATCAGGGCGCCAGATGGCGCCTTTTTTATTGCCGGGAATCAACTGGTATGGCGACCACGGTCAAAAAATAAAACCATAATCCAATAAAAATAAAACAACGTTTCATAAATACATTTGCGATCACTTTTTTGTGGGGCCGGAGCCGTTATCTTGCCGCTTATGCCGCATGGCAATCCTAAACGCACCTCCCTCTGGCTCAGTACAGGTGAAACGCAAATGCATATCAAACGTGCAATCGATAAAATTCCTGGCGGTATGATGTTGATTCCGCTCTTTCTTGGCGCGCTTTGCCATACCTTTTCTCCCGGCGCGGGCAAATATTTTGGCTCCTTTACCAATGGATTGATGACCGGCACAGTACCGATTCTGGCGGTATGGTTCTTTTGCATGGGCGCATCCATCAAACTCAGCGCCACGGGCACCGTGCTGCGCAAATCCGGCACCCTGGTATTGACGAAAATCGCGGTCGCCTGGGTGGTCGCGGCCATTGCTTCACGTGTGATGCCGGAAAATGGCGTAGAAGTCGGGATGTTTGCCGGTCTCTCGACGCTGGCGTTAGTGGCGGCAATGGATATGACCAACGGCGGTTTGTATGCCTCGATCATGCAACAATATGGCTCCAAAGAAGAAGCGGGCGCGTTTGTGTTGATGTCGCTGGAGTCAGGGCCACTGATGACAATGGTGATTCTGGGTACGGCGGGCATCGCCTCCTTTTAACCTCATGTCTTTGTCGGTGCCGTGCTGCCATTCCTGGTGGGTTTTGCGCTCGGCAACCTTGACCCGGAGTTACGCGAATTTTTCGGAAAAGCGGTACACACCCTGATTCCCTTCTTTGCCTTTGCGCTCGGCAACACCATTGACCTGGCGGTCATCGCACAAACCGGCTTGCTGGGGATACTGCTGGGTGTCGCGGTCATCATCATCACCGGTATTCCGTTAATCCTGGCGGATCGCTTGATCGGTGGCGGCGATGGCACGGCGGGGATTGCGGCGTCCAGCACCGCTGGTGCGGCGGTAGCGACACCGGTTTTGATTGCTGAAATGCTGCCACAGTTTAAACCTGTTGCACCGGCTGCCACCGCATTAGTGGCAACATCGGTAATCGTGACTTCAGTATTGGTACCGATCATTACCGCGCTATATTCACGCCGCATTAAGCGTTTTCATGCTGCCGTCGGCCAACGTGCCGCTATTAAGTAACCGTGCTTATCTTTCCCCGACCCCTGTGTCGGGGAAATCTCTGGAATTTGCTATATAAATCAATCTCTCATTTGGTCTGGCCTCACTCTGGATTACGCTGATATTGCGTTTAACGCATCACATAACTAGAGGATGAGACTATGACAGTGATTAACCAACCGACATGCCGACTGTTCACCGAAGTCGGACAAACCACCCAGCTGGCGGCCTACTATGAAGAAGGTCGCCACACCATGTGGATGATGCTGCGGGCGCAACCGCGTCCCAGTTTCAATCACGAATTAATCGAGGAAATCATGAACCTGAGCTACGCCGCTCAGCGTTCCGGTTTACCGATTGATTTCTGGGTGACGGGTTCGTTAGTGCCGCAGATGTTTAACGCCGGGGGCGATTTACGTTTCTTTGTCGAATGTATTCGCAACAATCGTCGTGAAGCGCTGCGCGCCTATGCACGGGCTTGTGTGGATTGCATCCATTCGGCGGCACGAGGCTTTGATACCGGCGCAGTCACGCTGGCGATGATTGAGGGCAGTGCGCTCGGCGGTGGCTTTGAAGCCGCCCTGGCGCATCACTTCATTCTGGCGCAAAACAGCGCACGTATGGGGTTCCCGGAGATCGCCTTTAACCTGTTCCCCGGCATGGGCGGCTACTCGTTAGTGGCGCGTCGTGCGGGGATGAAGCTGGCGGAAGAGTTAATTTGTGAAGGGGAGTCACACAGCGCGGAGTGGTATGAAACACGCGGTCTGGTCGACAAAGTTTTCCAGCCCGGCGACAGTTATCGCGCCACGCGCACCTTTATCGATACATTACGTCCCAAACTGAATGGTGTACGGGCGATGCTGAAGGCTCGTCAGCGGGTATTGCAACTCTCAAGGGCGGAACTGATGGATATCACCGAAGATTGGGTAGATTATGCTTTCACGCTGGAACCGAAAGACATTGCGTATATGGAACGTCTGGTACAACTGCAAAACCGTCATAGCGCATCCCTGCGCAAAGCCGGATAATTTCGCAGACCAGGGTTAAACGCGGGCAGGATGCTTAGCCAGCCAATGCCCGAGCTGGTCCGCGGGCATTGGTTTTGCGTAGTAATAACCCTGACGCCCATCGACACCGTTAGCCATAACAAATTTTTCTTCGGCTTTGGTTTCAATACCCTCGGCAATCACCTGCAACTCCAGGGCCTTGGCCACAGCCATAATGGCACGCACCAGTGACTGTGCCACCGGTTGCTTATTGATATTACGAATAAAACTCTGATCCAGCTTGATGGCGTCAATCGGCACGCGCGCCAGCTGTGACAACGAAGAGTAACCGGTCCCGAAATCGTCGAGATGCACTTGTGCACCTAACTCCTGGAACTGTTTCATCAGCTTCAGCGCGCCAGCTTCGTTCTCGATCAGGCAACTCTCAGTCAGTTCAATATCAATCGGGCAATCCGTCATGCCGCTCTCAATCAAAGCCTGCTTGAGATCGCTATAAATACTCTGATCAATCAATTGTTTGGCCGATACATTCACCGCCACCCGCAGCCAAATACCCGCCTGACGCCAGGCGATGATTTGCTGCAACACATTCAACATCACCCAGCGGCCCAACGGGACAATCAGGCCCGACTCCTCGGCGTAAGCGATAAAGTCGCCTGGTGGCACCAGACCGCGCTCGGGCGAATTCCAGCGCACCAAGGCTTCGGCACTGCGCACCTCGCCATCGCGATCAATTTTTGGCTGGTAGTACACCACCAGATGATCCTGGTCCAATGCTTTACGCAGATTGGTATCCAGCCACAGATACTCAAATACGCGTTGGTTCATCTCGCTGGCGAACACACAAAATTTGCCGCGACCATTCTCTTTGGCATGGTACATGGCGGTATCGGCATTACGGATCAGGCTTTCACGGTCTTCACCGTGCAGCGGGGCGAGGGCGATACCGAGCGAGCAGCCGCTGTACACCTCAATCAAACCGATACGAAAAGGCTGACGCAGGCGTTCAAGAATACGCGATGCCATCGCTTCCAGTGCCGCCTGGCTGGTATTCTCCGCCAGCACCACAAACTCGTCGCCGCCGAGGCGAGCCAGGGTTTGATCTTTGCCAAGGCAACTGAGGATCGCCAGCGAAACGGCTTGCAGCAGTTGGTCGCCAAACATATGACCGTAGGCGTCGTTGACCTTTTTGAAATTGTCTAAATCGAGGTAGACCACACCGGTCTGAGCGCCTTTCGCTGTCTCCAGTGCCAGACTAATTTGCTGGTGGATGGCGTTGCGATTGGGTAAACCGGTCACCGTATCGGTGTTGGCCAGCACGCGCAGGCGTTCCTGAGCACGTCGCTCCTCGGTGATATCGGTTCCTGAACAGATGAGGAAAATTTCATTTTTCCCGCTGCCGCTGTGCACGAACTTATTACGAAACAGAAACAGTCGTTGACCTTTCTTCGTCTTGATCCAGCGTTCCACTTCGTAGGAGTTGCCATCGCGAAAGAATCCGGCAATGTTGCGTCGCGAGGCCTGTGCTTCCTGTTTGGTCATAAACAGCTGGAACACATTGCGGCCAATCACCTCGTGTTCTTTCAGACCAGTGTATTCTTCACTTAACCGATTGAAACGCTGGATATTACCGCGTTGATCGAGGATGACGATCACCGAGTTGGCCTCGGAAACCACCTGCTCGGCAAACGACAGGCCGAGGGTCAAATCACGTGCGACCGACGAGGTGTCACCCCAGGCCGAGGCGGTGCCTGCCCATGTTGCCTGATTCACTTTACGGCCAACAAAATGCATAGGTACCGGCACGCCATGCAGCGATAGCGTCAGGTTAATGCTGGAGGTGATAACGGTCATGGCGCGCAGCAAGCTGGCCTGCGCGGGAGTAAGCGGAACTGCCAGATTTGTATGGGCATTTTCCTCTTCGGCAAAATGTAAAGCATCGCTGTCCGCGGTCAGACGCCAATGAGGGCTGGTGGTGCCAAACAAGGTGTATAGCAACGTTTGCCCTTGTTCATCGGTCATGGAAACTTCCTCCAGGGAGTACTCAGCAGACGGTATCTCATTATTTTAGCAACAGTATTCATCCTCTTGCACAAGCACAAGATGCAATCCAAATATATTTTTGTTTAGATAAATGAATGGCACGAAAAAGCCCCAAAAATTTGGGGCTAAACAGAATTAACACGGGCACTTACCCAATTTTCCGGGTTGGCTGGGGAACCGGGCATCGAGACAGTAACGATAAAATTCACGCTCGTTCATCGGCGTCTGTCCGGGATGATGCCGTCGCATATGCTGCAAATAATTTTGATAATCATGCACGCCGACCATCAGGCGAAAACTCTGCTGCAATCCATGCCAGATTTTTTGCCAGCGGCTACGCGGTGGATCGCCCAACGGCAGACATTGGTTTATCTGCCAGCTGCCAGACGGTTTACGCCAGGCTAAAATGGCCTCAGACATTACGCACCTCCTTGCGTAGCGAAACCGGAGCCTCATGCACGGTAGGTACGTCACTGCGCAGGGCGCGGCGAATAACAAAGAAGGCCGCAATCAGCATGGTGACGGCCACCAGCATAAAGAAACCGCACAGCACGGCGTTGATTTGGTTGCTGAAGACAATGGTTTGCATATCGGCGACGGTTTTCGCGGGGGCGATAATCACCCCTTCATCCAGCCCTTTGCGGAATTTATTGGCCTGGGCAAGAAAACCAATCGACGGTTTTTCATGGAAAATTTTCTGCCATCCGGCGGTCATCGAGGTGATAAACAACCACGCGGTCGGCAGAATGGTCACCCAGGCGTAACGCTGTTTCTTCATCTTAAACAGCACCACGGTGCCGAGTATCAGTGCCATTGATGCCAGCATCTGGTTACCGATGCCGAACAACGGCCACAAGGTATTGATGCCTCCCAGTGGATCGACCACACCCTGATAGACAAAGAAACCCCAACCGGCCACGGCCACGGTGGTGCCCGCCATATTGCCGAACCATGAGCGGTTGTTAGCCAGTGACGGCACCACGGTGCCGACCAAATCCTGCACCATAAAACGACAGGCACGGGTACCGGCATCGACAGCGGTAAGGATAAACAGCGCTTCAAACAGGATGGCGAAGTGATACCAGAACGCCATCATGGCGCGGCTGTTGAACACGTCGGTGATAATGTGTGCCATCCCCACGGCAAAGGTCGGTGCCCCTCCGGCGCGCGACAAAATCGTATTTTCACCCACTTCAGAGGCGATGGTGGTCAGCATTTCCGGTGTGACGACAAAGCCCCAACCGTTGATCACCTGCGAGGCATTCTCCACCGTGGTGCCAATCAGCGCCGCCGGTGCGTTCATCGCAAAGTAGACCCCCGGGTCCAGTACCGATGCACAAATCAGCGCCATGATGGCAACGAAGGATTCCATCAGCATTGCGCCGTAGCCAATAAAGCGAATATGGCTTTCACGTTCCACCAGTTTCGGGGTCGTGCCGCTGGAGACCAGCGCATGGAAGCCGGAAATCGCGCCACAGGCGATGGTAATAAACAGGAACGGGAACAGCGCACCGGAGAACACCGGGCCGGTGCCATCAATAAATTTGGTCACTGCTGGCATTTTCAGTTCCGGCATGGCAAACAAAATGCCGACCGCCAGACCGATAATTACGCCAATTTTCAGGAAGGTAGAGAGATAATCACGCGGTGCCAGCAACAGCCATACCGGCAGCGATGAGGCAACGAAACCATAAATCACCAGCACCCAGGTAAGTTCGGTGCCTTTTAGGGTAAAGAACGGTCCCCAGAACGGATGTTGTGCAATATCACCGCCAAAAATAATGGCTGCCATCATCAGGACAAAACCGATTACCGACACTTCGGCGATTTTCCCCGGACGCAAAAAGCGCATATACACGCCCATAAACAGGGCAATCGGAATGGTGGCGGCGATGGTGAACAAGCCCCAGGGACTGTTAGCCAGCGCTTTGACCACCACCAGCGCCAGGGCAGAAAGAATAATAATCATCACCCCCAGTGCGCCGAGCATGGTGATCACCCCGGCAAAGTTGCCAAGCTCCTGGCGCGCCATTTCCCCGAGTGAGCGGCCATCGCGACGCGTAGAGATAAACAGCACGAGGAAATCCTGCACGGCACCGGCCAGCATCACCCCGACCAGAATCCAGATGGTGCCGGGGAGGAAACCCATTTGTGCCGCAAGAATGGGGCCGACCAGCGGACCCGCACCGGCAATAGCGGCAAAGTGGTGGCCGAACAGCACCCACTTGTTGGTGGGCACGTAATCCAGCCCATCGTTGAAACGTTCCGCCGGGGTACGACGGCGGTCGTCCAGTTCGAAGATACGGCGGGCAATAAACAGGCTGTAAAAGCGATAAGCGATGCTGTAGCAGGCCACGGCGGCGATGACCAGCCAGACGGCATTGACGTGCTCGCCACGGCTTAGCGCCAGCATGGCGAACGACGCCGCACCAATTAACGCCACCGCGAACCAGATCAATCCGGTTTTGACGTTGTTCATGAGTTAACTCCTTGTAGGGACCGGGAAAAATAAACGATCGAATACAACAAGTTAAAAATAATGTAATGGAATGTAAGCGACAGCGAATCGATAAAGAAGTGTGAAGCGAGGAGCAAATTTAACAATTGTTTAATATGGCGGGGAAAAATGCGGGATAACAGCTGTTATCCCGCGAGTTTTCATGCTCAGGCGGCAGGGCGCGCGACGACGCTGCGGGTTTCCATGCGCACTTCGGCGATGGTCACATCAATCACATCGGTGACGCGATAAGCGACTTCGCCTTTGATCTGCACGGTGCCGCTTTCCTGCGAGCACACCAGCTCATCACGCACCGCGTGGATGAACGGGGCAGGGATAAAGGCCACCGCGCCATTCTCCAGCAGGCGCACACGCATACCACCGCGCGAGACGTCGATGATCTCGGCGCTGAACTTGCGATCGCCACCGGCAAACGGGGCGAGGAAACGTGCGTACAGCCAGTCGCCCACATCACGCTCGGCCATACGGTTCAGACGACGACGTTCACCCATGGTCACCGTCAGCTCATCCTGCGGGCGCTTGATCGCTTCACCGCGAATGATGGCTTTCAGCAGACGGTGGTTGATCATGTCACCAAACTTACGAATCGGCGACGTCCAGGTTGCGTAAGCCTCAAGACCAAGGCCGAAGTGTGGGCCTGGCTCAGTGCTGATTTCGGCAAAGGCCTGGAAGCGACGAATACGGCTGTCGAGGTACTGGGTCGGCTGGGCATCCAGTTCACGACGCAGCTGACGGAAGCCGTCCAGCGTGGTGATGGCCTGCGCATCAACGGTAATACCGTGACCAGCCAGCACGCCTGCTGCCTGTTCGGCGTTGGCGAGGTCGAAACCGGTGTGCACGTTGTAGATACCGAAGCCCAACTTCTGTTGCAGCACGTTAGCGGCACAGACGTTGGCGAGGATCATCGCTTCTTCAACGATACGGTTAGCAATGCGGCGTGGCTCAGCGATGATATCCAGCACTTCGCCTTTTTCACCCAGCACGAAACGGTAGTCCGGGCGATCTTTGAACACCAGCGCATGGGTCTGACGCCAGTCACTGCGCGCCAGGCACAGACGATGCAGCAGACGGATCTGCTGGGCAATCGCCTCACTGCCGGGCTGCCAGCTGCCGCTGTTTTCCAGCCAGTCTGACACCTCGTCATACACCAGCTTGGCTTTAGACTCGATCCACGCCGCGAAGAAGTGGATATCGTCGGCCAGGCTACCGTCTTTCAGCACGGTGACACGGCACGCCAGTGCCGGACGGCGGACATTCGGGCGCAATGAGCAAACGTCATCAGACAGTTCACGCGGCAGCATGGGAATGTTAAAGCCGGGCAGGTAGTTGGTGAAGGCGCGTTTGGCGGCCAGTTTGTCCAGCGCGCTGCCTTCTGGCACATAAGCGGTAGGATCGGCAATGGCGATGGTCAGCAGCAGGTTGCCTTCGGCAGTCTCTTCCGCGTACAACGCATCGTCCATATCTTCGGTGCTGGCGCTGTCGATGGTGACGAAATCGAGCGCGGTCAGGTCTTCACGCGTCAGATGTTCATCCAGCATCTCGCCAAAACCGACTTCCGGCGCTTCGCGTTCCAGGTTGTGACGCGACAGCGTCACCCACCACGGTGCCAGATGGTCATCCGCAGTGGTGATAAATTCGGTCAGTTCGGCATAAAAACCGCGATCGCCTTTCAGCGGGTGGCGGCGCATTTCCGCCACGGCCCAGTCACCGGCCTGGAAATCGTGGGTGACATCACGGGCGGCACGGCACTGGATGGCATCTTTCAGCAGTGGATGATCCGGCACGATAGACAGGCGATCATCTTTCTTCTGCACGCGGCCGACAAAACGCGTCAGGAACGGCTCAACCAGGCTTTCCGGCTCGGCACTTTCGCGATCTTTATCGGTGTGGATCACCGCAACGATACGGTCGCCGTGCATCACTTTCTTCATTTGCGGCGGTGGAATGAAGTAGCTTTTCTGAGCATCAACCTCCAGAAAGCCAAAACCTTTTTCCGTGCCTTTCACCACGCCTTCGGCGCGCGGCGTCTGCGCGTGGAGCTTCTCTTTCAGCTGCGCGAGCAGCGGGTTATCCTGGAACATAATTTATTTAGTTTCGTGGCCTAAGAGCGGCTGACATTTTTACGCGAATCATACCCGCGCGGCAAGGCCAAAACAGGGTAAAAAGCCGTTTAGCGCGGCTTTTTACCTTCTGATAACCTTCGGATCAGGCAATGCGTTGGGTTGGTACGGCGGCGGTTAAAGCCAGTTTGACCGGCACCGATTTTGAGGTCGGCGTACCGCTGCCATCACCAAAGCTGGACAGGGGGACGAGTGGGTTGGTTTCCGGGTAATACGCCGCCAGGTTGCCGCGCGGAATATTGTACGGCACCAGTTTGAAACCACTGACGCGACGGGTCAGGCCGTCGTTCCACAAGGTTTCAATATCCACCAGTTGGCCTTCACTGAAGCCCAGCGCCTGCATATCATCCGGGTGAATAAACACCACTTCACGCTGGCCGTACACGCCACGATAACGGTCATCGAGGCCGTAAATGGTGGTGTTGTACTGGTCATGCGAACGCAGGGTTTGCAGCGTAAATGGCACTTCCACGTCGCCCAACTGCGGGAACAAGGAGGTGGGCAGCGCGGCATTGCTGAACTCTGCTTTCTGCGACGGGGTGTTGAAACGCAGTTCTGCTGCGGCGTTACCGAGGTAAAAACCGCCGGGGATATCGCATTTGGTGTTGAAGTCAGCAAAGCCCGGAATGGTGGCGGCGATATGATCGCGGATCAGATTGTAATCACCGGCCAGCGCCAGCCAGTCCACCTTCTCACTCCCCATGGTCGCATGGGCGATACCGGCCACAATCGCGGTTTCTGAACGTTGGGTATCCGCCAGCGGAATGCCCACGCCTTCAGAGGCGTGCACCATGCTGAAGGAGTCTTCGACGGTGACAAACTGGTTACCGGTTGCCTGGCGATCGCGCTCAGTGCGGCCCAGCGTCGGCAGAATCAAACCTTCATGACCCGGCACCAGATGGCTGCGGTTAAGTTTGGTGCTGATATGCACCGTCAGCCCACAACGTTGCAGCGCTTCTTCCGTCAACGGAGAATCCGGTGCTGCCGCCGCCAGGTTACCGCCCAGTGCGATCAGTACCTTCACTTCATCGCGCAGCATGGCGTTCAGTGCCTCAACGGTGTTGTGGCCGTGCTCACGAGGGGGTTCGAAATCAAAATGCTTACCTAACGCATCGAGGAACGGTTTATTCGGCTTCTCGTCGATGCCCATGGTGCGGTTGCCCTGCACATTACTGTGACCACGTACCGGACACAGGCCCGCGCCTTTCTTGCCCAGCTGACCAAACAGCAGTTGCAGGTTGACGATTTCGCGCACCGTATCAACCGAATGCTTATGTTGGGTGATGCCCATCGCCCAAGTACAGATCACCCGGTCAGCGCTTTGGTAAATGGCCGCGGCCTCACGGATCTGCGCTTCGCTCAGACCGGACTGACGCACGATATCATCCCAGCGCGTGTTATCTACCGCCGTCAGATAGGCTTCCACGCCTTGTGTCGCAGCGTTGATAAAGGTTTCGTCGAACAGACCTTTTTCGCCAGCGGCAATCAATGCGCGATGGGTTTCCAGCAGCGTTTTCACCATGCCGCGAATCGCTGCCATATCACCACCCAGATTCGGCTGGTAATAGGCAGAACTGATGGTGCCAGCCATGGAGGTCACCACTTCCAGCGGTTTTTGCGGATCGGCAAAACGCTCCAGACCACGTTCACGCAAGGTATTGAAGGTGACGATACGCGCACCGTGATCGGCGGCGTGGCGCAGGCTGTGCAGCATGCGCGGGTGGTTGGTGCCGGGATTCTGGCCGAAAACAAAAATCGCATCGGCGTGATCAAAATCGTCAAGACGGATGGTGCCTTTACCGACGCCAATGCTGCGTTTCAGGCCAGAACCACTGGCTTCATGACACATGTTAGAACAATCGGGGAAGTTGTTGGTGCCCATCAGGCGGCCAAACAATTGATACAGCCACGAAGCCTCGTTGCTGGCGCGACCGGAGGTATACAGCTCCATCTGGTCGGGATGATCCATCGCCTGTAAATGGCTGGCAACCAGCGCAAAAGCCTCATCCCAGCTGATTGGCTCATAATGATCGGTGTCGCGGTTGTAGCGCAACGGGTGGGTCAGACGGCCCTGGTATTCGAGGAAATAGTCACTTTGTTGATACAGCGTGCTGACGCTGTGCTGCGCAAAGAACGCCGGTTCCACCACGCGGCGGGTCGCTTCCCAGGTCACCGCTTTGGCCCCGTTCTCGCAGAAACTAAAAGTACTTTTGTTGTCATCGCCCCATGCACAACCCGGGCAGTCAAAGCCGCGTGCTTTGTTCATACGCAGCAGGTTGCGCATGTTTTTCAGGGCAGCTTTGCTATCAAGGACAAAACGGGTGGTTGCTTCCAAAGAGCCCCATCCACCCGCAGCAGCGCGGTAGGGCTGAATTTTACGTTTAAATTTCATAGTAAATGCAGGCTTATTGTTTAGGAGTTGTTATCAGGATATGTCGACTGTTGGTGAGAAGTTTGCGACTGACAGCAAAAGTTGTCTAATTGATTGACTTAATGGTGCGATAGTTGGCGTTTATCGCGTAAAACGGACAGAAGCGTGAGCCAGTTCAAACTTTGGCGGATCGTCGCCCGGGCGTGGTTACGTGCGATGCGGATAACTGGCTAATAATTGTACTTTCAATTATTGCAAGGGTTTGAACCATGAAGAATCTGGCCAGCCAAATTCACGCCTTCGGTAAAGCCTTGATGATGCCCATCTCGGTGATTGCCGCCGCCGGGATCTTCCTCGGCCTCGCCGCGGCGATGCAGAACCCGGCAATCACCGGGGATGCATTCGCGCACCTGCAGGTGCCGCAGTTGATCATTGGTTTTATCCGTAAAGTCGCGGGTGCGTTGTTCGCCAACCTGCCGGTGTTCTTTGCTGTTGCCAGTGCGATTGGACTGGCAAAAGCAGAGAAACCCACCGCCGCCTTTGCCGCTGTGATTGGCTATATCGTCATGAATGTCGGCATCAGTACTACGCTGGCCGCCAAAGGGCTAACCGCCGCGACCACCACGCCGCAAGCGTTGCAGGCAGCCGGGATGGACCAGACCACGGCCATGATGACCTCGGCAGAATATATCGACATGCTGGGGATCTTCACTTACAACATGAGCGTGCTCGGCGGGGTAATTGCCGGGCTGATCACCGTAGCGCTGCATAACCGTTTTTATACTCAGCAACTGCCCACCGCCATCAGCTTTTTCGGTGGGCGGCGCTTCGTGCCGATTGTTACCGTGGTGGTGTTGCCGTTAATTGGCGTGTTGCTGGCGTTAATCTGGCCGACTATCGGTGCCGCTATCGCCTGGGTAGGGCAGATGATCGGAAAAAGCGGTCAGTACGGGGCGTTCTTATTGGGTGCCTGCGAACGTCTGCTGATCCCAACCGGTTTGCACCATATCCTCAACGAAACCGTGCGTTTCACCCCGATTGGCGGCATGGCGACGGTGGAGGGACACACCATTGTCGGGGCGCTGAACATCTTTAACACCTCGCTGACCAACCCGGGAGCGATCCCGGATGACACGGTGCGGGCCGCTACGCAATTTCTCGCGCAGGGTAAAATTCCGGTGATGATGTTCGGCCTGCCAGCGGCGGCGCTGGCGATTTACCACACCGCGCGTCCGGAACATAAGCAACGCGTCAAAGCCCTGATGCTGGCGGGGGCGCTCACCTCCTTTACCACCGGTATCACCGAGCCGCTGGAGTTCTGTTTTATCTTCGTCTCGCCGGTGCTTTACATTCTGCATGCCTTGTTGATGGGGCTGTCGTTTATGTTGATGTCGCTGCTGCATCTGATGATTGGCAACGTGCAGGGCGGTGCGATTGATTTGGTGGTGTTCGGCATACTCGGCGGCAGCAAAACCCACTGGTGGTGGACGCTGGTGCTGGGGGTGATTTACGTCCCGATTTACTACTACGGTTTCCGTTTTGTGATCACCCGTATGGGGGTGGAAACACCGGGACGCGAATCCGACGATGAGCAAAAACCGCAACAGGTGGCTGCGGATGAACGTACCAAGGTGATCATCAGCGGGCTGGGCGGTGAGGGCAATATCGAGGACGTCGATTGCTGCTTTACCCGCCTGCGCGTCCGCGTTAAGCAGATGAATGAAGTAGTGGATCAGACGCTGATGACCACCGGTGCCAATGGCGTCAATCGCGTTAGCGAGCATGATGTGCAGGTGATTTACGGCCCGCAGGTGGAGAAAATCGCTAACGAAGTGAAGAGTGCGCTGGGTGTCGCCTGACAGGAAAATGGTGGAAGCGCTTGAGAATCTTCAGCACTGGCAGGATGATAGCCGGGTTTAGGGTTGTCAGGGATATGCCATGCTGTTAAGCACTGAGAGTTCCAGAACGTATAATACTGACCGCCGTCTTGCCTGTACGCTGGCGGCGGTAGCCGGAGCGCTAAATACCGCTGCGTTTGAAACCGTGGGTTTTTTCTCGGCCAATATGACCGGTAACGTCTCGTTACTGTCGGATCATCTGGCCAAAGTTGATCTGCATATCGGCCTGTTTTTCCTGGTGATTATTCTGTTGTTTATCGCCGGGTCCTCCGTCTCGACCTTGATTATCAACGCCGGGCGGCGGCGTGAGATTCGCGGTATCTATGCCATCAATATCTTTATCGAGGGTATCGCCTTGCTGGTGCTTGGCGTGCTGGAGAGTTGGTTTCCCAATAACGATTCCGGCATGCAGCTGATTCTCAGCCTGAGTTTCTTGCTGGGATTGCAGAATGCGGTGGTGACACGGATTTCCAACGCACGCGTCAGGACCACGCATGTGTCAGGCACCTCGACTGATATCGGGATTGAGCTGGCGATGCTGCTGGATGTTCTGCGCCGTAAAGAGTCGCCGAAAGATGCTCCGTTATATATTGAACGACTGAAGCTGCATCTGTTCACGGTACTGGCCTTTCTCGGCGGGGGCGTGGTGGGGATCGTGCTGCTGAAAGCCATCAGCTTCAAATTGTTATTAATGATTGGCCTGATGTTGACGATGATGTCACTGACTGCCCTGCATCGCGCCCGCCAGGTGGCGCGATAATCCTTGTGAAAAAAGTATGGACATCAAACAGTTAATCTACCTTTGCAACCTTGAGCGCGAGCGCCATTTTGGCCGTGCGGCGGAAGCCAGCTTTGTCAGTCAGCCGACGTTATCGATGCGCCTGAAAAATCTTGAGCGCGAACTGGGCCTGTCCTTGATCAACCGCAGCAACAATTTTGATGGTTTTACCCCGGAAGGCGAACGGGTGCTGGCGTGGGCGCGTGAGATTGTTTCGGTCTATCAGGGACTGAAGCTGGAAGTGGAATCGCTGAAACACGGGGTAAATGGCACCCTGCGCCTTGGCGTGATGCCGCAGTGCAGCGTGGCATTACCCGCGTTGCTGAAAGCGGTGGAAGCCCGTTATCCGCAACTCGACTACCGGGTGTCGGCGATGAGCGCGGACCAACTGCTGGAAGCGCTGAACAGCCATACCGTCGATGGTGGCATTGGTTTTTTTGAACTCAATGCGCTGCGTGAGCTGCATTTCCAGACCGCACTGCTGAAGGACAGCGGTGTGGAGGCGGTGTTCAACCCCGATTTTTTTCCTGCGCTGCTGGAACATCAGACGTTGGATCTGGCATTGCTCGCCAGCCAGCCTTTGTGTCTCGCTGAGCCGACCCGCTATTTCCGTCGCTATATTGACAGTCAGTTGCGGGCGCTGGAGCTACTGCCCCGGGTGATTGTCGAAAGCGCGTCGATTATGCAGCTACTGCAAAGCGCCCAGGTGGGATTGGGGGTGATGGTGTCACCGCGCGGGCATCTGCTGCCAGAGATGCTGCAAAATCTGCAACGCCGACCGATTAATATCGCCCCGATGGGACGGCAGGCCGCGTTGGTGATTGCTGAGCCGGGCAGGGCGACGCCGCTGGCTCAACATTTCTTCGACGAAGCGCGCGGACACTTGCCCGATTAACGTGTTTCGCCCAGCGCCATCAGCAGGCGGTCCTGCCAGTTTGCCAGTGCCACTGCCTGTAGCAGGATAAAGATGCGATCCGCTTCCCAACCGGCATTCAGCAGCGGTTGCAGATGGGCGGCACTGAAACGTTCGGGTAAACGGGTCAGCTGTGCGCTCAGCGCCACCAGCGGATTGTCGTCGGCAACGTCTCTGAGCAGCGCCTCGCGTGCGCTTCCGGCGCAGCGATCAAACTGGCGCTGGCAGCCGAGAATACGTGCGCTCACTGCCTGAGCCACGGTTTCATCTGCTGCAAAATGTTCGCTCAGTCGTTGCTGTAACGTCGCCCAGCCATACAGCGCCTGAGCGTCGTGCACCAGCAACCACACCGCCTCTTCCAGACCCGCCATGCCCTGACAAAAGGTGATGGCCGCCAGTTGTTCCGCCGAGGCGTAACGTAATTCAACCGGTTTCAGTGCAGGTTGCCAGCTGGGAGAAGGCTGAAACAGCGCCGCATCGGCATCGGCGGGCGGTGACACACCGGGTATCCAGCGCACCGGCAAGCCAATCATTGCCTGTAACCCCGCCACGACGCGCGCCTGATAGCTGACAAAGCCTACCAACTGATTCAGGGTGACGATATCGGGTTCGGTCAGGCCAACCGCATCCAATGCATTGATGCTATTGGCGGTAATTAACGCCGGTTGCATCGCCAGTTGGCGGGCATATTGGGTGATTTGCGTGAGCCGATTATTACTTTCGCGCGATGAATCCGGCCCAGGCAGGGGATTCAAGCGCGCCGCATAGTGATTGCATAACCGTTGTACACCCGCGACCTGTGCCACGGTCAGCGCGGTGCTGAGGCGATCGTATAACGTCAGCGTGTGTGTCAGGGTCGTGGTTAATGAATCGGGAAACAGGATCTGACTCAGATCGCGCGCCGCCAGCAGCGCGGGTTGAAAACGCTGTAACAGTGGCTGCAATGCGCTGGCCTCCTGCTGCAAACCCAGCAGGAAACGATCGTCAAGATGCGCGGCCTCGGGAACCAACGGTGCCACGGCGCTGTGCTGCGGACGGGTCTGGCTTTCATAAAACCACTGGTCATGGCCTGGAGAACGGCGTTGTTCCATGGTCATTCCTTTTGCAAAAAACGGACTCAGTGCGGGTCGCCACAAGCTGAAAAGGGCGGGCGCACTAAAGGGCTAGCTTATCGTCGCCGAAGGGCGGTCCGGGGCAAAAGAATGATCGGTGATAATTAATAGCAAGAATGTATAAGGGGAGGTGCAGGTGCGGGTTTTAAAACGAAAAAGGGCGAGCCAGGCTCGCCCTCAGAAACTTATTTCAGTTCCAGCTCGTTCATCGCGGCAATGCTGAAGCCGCCATCAACGTGGACCACTTCACCCGTGATACCACCGGCCAGGTCGGAACACAGGAAGGCCGCAGAGTTACCCACGTCTTCGATAGTTACGGTACGGCGAATCGGGGTGACCGCTTCGCAGTGTGCCAGCATCTTACGGAAATCTTTGATGCCTGACGCCGCCAGAGTACGGATCGGACCGGCTGACACGGCGTTAACACGCACGCCTTCCGGGCCCATGGCATTCGCCATGTAACGCACGTTGGCTTCCAGAGACGCTTTTGCCAGACCCATCACGTTATAGTTCGGGATCGCGCGCTCTGCGCCCAGATAAGACAGGGTCAGCAGTGCTGAGTTCGGGTTCAGCATCGCACGGCACTCTTTGGCCATCGCAACAAAGCTGTAGGCGCTGATGTCGTGAGCGATTTTGAAGCCTTCACGGGTAACGGCGTTTACATAGTCGCCATCCAACTGGTCGCCCGGGGCGAAACCAATGGAGTGAACGAAACCGTCAAATTTCGGCCAGGTTTTTGCCAGTTCGGTGAACAGCGCAGTGATGCTCTCGTCTTCTGCCACATCGCACGGCAGAACAATGTCTGAACCCAAATCTTTAGCAAACTCTTCCACACGACCTTTCAGTTTGTCGTTCTGGTAGGTGAAAGCCAGCTCTGCGCCCTGTTTGTGCATCGCCTGCGCAATACCGTAGGCAATGGAAAGTTTACTGGCAACGCCAGTAATCAGAATGCGCTTACCGGAAAGAAAACCCATAGCTGTAATCCTTATGGTCATTGTTGTTGGCGGCCGCAATGATTAAAAAGTGTGCGACCGACGTTAATCGACGTGCGGATTCTAGCACGTCTCTATCAAATGCGGTAAATCGCACCGCGTTTTCCGCGATGCAGCGAACAATCAACGTTCACGCCGCCAGGCTTCGGCGGTTAGTGCTTCGCCAAAATGACTGGCAATCAGTCGTTTGGTCAGCTCGTGTAGCGGGGAAGCCAGCACATCGGCGGTACCGCCACGCTCCACCACTTCGCCCTGATGCATCACCAGCACCTGATCGCTGATATGCTTCATCATCCCAATGTGCTGCGTGACATAAATATAGGAGATGCCGTGCTTCTCCTGAAGTTCCAGCATCAAATTGACCAGTTGCGAGCGCATGGTCATATCCAGCGACGCCAGGGCTTCATCGGCGATAATCACCTTGGGTTGCAGGATCAGTGCACGCGCCAGCGCCAGGCGCTGTTTCTGGCCCGGTGCCAACATATGCGGGTAATAACCGGCATGATCGCGCAGCAAACCGACCTGGCGCAGCGTGGCGATAATCCGCTTCTCACGCTCTTCATCGTCCAGTTCGGTATTCAGCCGCAAGGGAAAATCAAGGATCTGACTGACGCG
This sequence comes from Pantoea sp. At-9b, assembly GCF_000175935.2. Lineage (NCBI taxonomy): Bacteria > Pseudomonadati > Pseudomonadota > Gammaproteobacteria > Enterobacterales > Erwiniaceae > Pantoea > Pantoea sp. At-9b. Next base: position 2,267,429 of record NC_014837.1, on the reverse strand, counting down.
CTGCCGTGGATTGAGCGAGGTTGACGGGTCCTGGAAAATCATGCGGATACGCTGGCTACGATAGCCGTAGTCACCATATTCCAGCGGATGATCGTCAATCAGGATTTGTCCCTCGGTCGGCGGCACCATACCGCTCAACATCTTCGCCAGCGTCGATTTGCCGGAGCCGTTCTCACCAATAATCGCCAGCGTCTGTTTATCGCGCAGGGTAAAACTCACGTCTTTCACCGCTTCGACATGCTGGCGGCGAAACAACCCGGTGCGATAACGGAAGGTTTTGCTCAGGTTACGCACTTCAAGCAGCGTTTCCATGCTTACTGGCCCTCCATATTCAGCGGGAAGTGGCAGGCGTACAGATGCGCTTTGTTGCCGTTAAGGCGCGGTGTTTCGATGCATTTGCGCTGCGCATAGGGGCAGCGGGGGCCGAGGCGGCAGCCAATCGGCAGATGTTCCAGCGACGGAATGGCACCGGTCAGGGTATTCAGACGGCTTTTATGCGGCAATGCGCTACCGAAATCCGGCATCGCGCGGATCAATGCCTGAGTGTAAGGATGGTGGGGCGTTCCCATCAGATCTTCGCTCTGCGCGGTTTCCACCGTCTGGCCGCAATACATCACGTTGATGCGGTCCGCCCATTGGCTCATGGTGCGCAAATCATGGCTGATCAGCAAAATGGTGGTGTTGTTGTTCTGGTTGAGGCGGCTCAACAGGCGGAAGATCTGCGCCTGGGTGGTCGGCTCCATCGCGTTAGTGGGTTCATCGGCGATCAACAGGCGCGGCTGATTCGCCAGCGCGATGGCAATCATCACTTTCTGGCACTCCCCTTCGGTCAGCTCATAGGGGAAGCTACGCATGATGTCTTTATGATCTTTGATACCGACGCGGTGCAGCAACTCAATGGCGCGCGCTTTGCGCCAGAACCACAACCGCTGATACCAGCGACCTTTAAACGTCCAGCCAGGGATGGCCTGCATCAACTGGCGGCCAATGCTTTCTGAGGGATCGAGACAGGATTGCGGTTCCTGGAAGATCATCGACACGTTATGGCCGACAATACGGCGGCGTTCACGCGGCGAAAGGCGCAGCAAATCGATATCATCGAACCGCATACGGTCGGCGGTGACGCGCCAGTTATCTTTGGTGACGCCACAGATGGCTTTCGCCACCAGGCTTTTGCCGGAGCCGGATTCGCCGACCAGTCCGCGCACTTCGCCTTCGGTCAGGGTCAGATTGATACGGTCGACCGCTTTCACCGGCCCGTCGGCGGTCATAAATTCGATGGTCAGATTGCGGATATCGAGTAACGGCATTATTCAGCTCCCGCTTCTACGGCGCGACGGATGCCATCGCCCAGCAGGTTAACAATCAACACGCTCACCATCAGCGCCGCGCCAGGCAGCATCACCGTCCAGGGGGCGACATAAATCAGTTCCAGCGAGTCACCCAGCATCGCGCCCCATTCGGGCGAAGGCAGTTGTGCGCCAAGATCAAGAAAGCCGAGGGCCGCGATATCGAGGATCGCCATCGACAGGGAGCGGGTAAATTCACCCACCAGCAGCGGCAGCACATTGGGCAGCACCGCGCTCCACAGAATATTCAGGTTGCGCGCACCATCAAGACGCAACGCCACCACATACTCTTTTTCCATTTCGTCATGCACGGCGGTGTAGATTTCGCGCACCAGTCGCGGGATCAGCGCCAGCCACACCGCCAGCATCGCATGTTCGAGACGTGGGCCGAGAAACGCCACCACGATGATCGCCAGCAGCAGCGACGGAATCGACAGCAGGGTATCCAGCACGTGATTCATCACCGCCGAGCGCAGACCGTGCGTAATGCCAGCCAGCACGCCGAGCAACAAGGCGCAGAAGCCGGCTAACAGCGTGACCAGAATGGCCGAACCTACTGTGGGTGCCACGCCGCTCAGCAGACGGCTTAATACATCGCGCCCCAGATCATCGGTGCCGAGAAAGAACGATACATCGCCATAGCGTGACCACGAAGGCGGCAACAGTTGGTAGCCAAGGAATTGCTGATCGATGCCATAGGGGGCGAGCAAGCCACCAAACAGGCACAGGAACAGCAACGCACCAAAGCCGTACAGGCCAATCATCGCGCTGGTGTCGTGGTAAAAACGCTGCCAGCTAAGGCGGAAGGTGCCGGGCTGCCGTTTTTCGGCGTAGATATTATCGTAGGGCATACCATTCCTTATGCTTCAACGGGTTAAGCGCCGCCCCAATAATGTCAGACAAGACGTTAACCACAATCACCAGGCTACCCACCACCATCACACCGGCGGAAATCGCCGCATAATCCTGCTGACGGATGGCGTTAATCAGCCAACGCCCCAGCCCCGGCCAGTTGAATACCACCTCCGTGATCATCGCCAGCGTCAGCATGGTGGAGAATTGCAAACCCAGACGCGGGATCACCGGCGGCAGCGCATTATGCAACACGTGACGGCGAATCACGGTAAAGCGTGATAAGCCACGCGTGGCCGCCGCTTTGACATAGTTCTTATCCATCACCTCGCTGGTACTGCCACGCAGCAGGCGAATCACTTCGGTGGTCGGCGCTACCGCCAGCACAATCACCGGTAAAATCATATGCGTCAGGGTGCTGATCAACATTTCACGCCGCCACGGTGAATGACTCAGCCAGGCATCAATCAGCGCAAAACCGGTAACGTTCTGCACCGGATAGAGCAAATCAAAGCGCCCGGACACCGGCAGCCAGCCAAGGGTTAACGAGAAGAACAGGGTGAACAGCAGCGCCAGCCAGAACACCGGCATGGAGAAGCCAAGCAGTGCCAGCGCGCTGATGGCTTTGTCCTGCCACTTATTCCGCATCACCCCGGCGCAAATGCCGAGCGGGATGCCCACCAGCAGCGCCAGCATAAACGCCAGAATGCACAGTTCGAGCGTGGCGGGGAACACTTCACGGAGCTGGAGATCAATCAACTGGCCGTTGGTGCTGGAAACGCCAAAATCGAGTTGCAACAAGCCTTTAAACCAGAACCACCAGGCATCAAACAACGATGCGCCTTCCAGCGGTGCGTTGGGGGTGAAATAACTGAGGCTGAAACTCACCAGCGACAGCAAAAACAGCGTAATGATCAGCAGCAGCAGGCGACGCAGTATATAAATGATCATGTTTACTCCTCGCCGGCTTCATCGCGGTAGACGCCCGCGAACGAGGCGTTGCCAAACGGACTCAGTACCAAACCTTTAATATCATGGCGATAGGCCTGCAAACGCAAAGACGATGCCAGCGGCAACACCGGCAACTCCTGCGCCAGGATCTGCTGGGCATTATCATAACTCTCGATACGCGCTGCCAGCTGTTGTGACAGCAGAGCGCGTTGCAACACTTCATCAAAGGCCGGTGAACACCAGTGCGCGTAGTTAGTTTGTGAGCGAATCGCGGCACAGCTCAGTAACGGGCGGAAGAAGCTATCGGGATCGTTACTGTCGGTCGCCCAGCCGGTGAGGGTGATGTCGTGATTCATCGCCATCAGCTGCGCTTCCTGAAAGCGGCCTTCTACCGGCACGATGGTGACGCGTACCCCAATCTGCGACAAATCAGCCTGTAACAGCTCTGCGGTTTTCAGCGGGCTGGGATTCCACGCCTGCGATGCCGTTGGCACCACCAGCCGCAGATGGAGATTCTCCACGCCCAGCGCCTTCAGTTGCTCCCGTGCCTTGGCCGGGTTGTATTCGGTGACGCGCGCATCATTATCATACGCCCACGAGGCACGTGGCAGGATCGATGCTGCGGTTTCGGCGGTGCCGTAATAAATCGACTCCATCAGACGTTCATTATTGATCGCCAGTGCCAGCGCGTGACGGACTTCAGGCCGATCCAGTGGCGGTTTACGGGTATTAAACGCCAGATAAGCGATATTCATGCCGGGACGCAGTGTCATGCGCAGTCGTGGGTCATCGCGCAGAATACTCAACTGGCTGGCGGCAGGATAAGCCAACACATCACACTCGCCGGTCAGCAATTTCGACAAACGACCGGTGCCGCCGACGCCAAGGTCGATCACCACTTGCTGCAAACGCGGCACGCCTTTCCAGTAATGGGGATTGCGTGCCAGGCGCAGGTATTGTCCGGTGCGGTATTCGCTCAGCTGGAACGGGCCCGTGCCGACCGGTTCACGATCCAACTTTTCCTGCTGGCCTTTGGCGGTCAGTTGGTCGGCGTACTCTTTGGAGAGCACCGGGGCGTAATGGGTGGCGATGTGCCACAGGAACGACGCATCCGGGCTGTTCAGGCGAATTTCGACGGTATCGTTATCGATCTTTTTCACGCTCTGCACGGAGTCGGCAAATTGCAGGCTGTCGAAATAGGGGTAGCTGCCGCCGTTGACGTTATGCCATGGGTGCTGGCGATCGAACATACGGGCAAAACTGAACACCACATCGTCGGCATTCATGTTGCGCGTGGGGGTGAACCAGTTGGTGTGCTGGAAGGGCACATCTTTGCGCAGGTGGAAGCGGTAAGTCGCGCCATTATCACGCACCTCCCAGCTTTGCGCGAGATCGGGCATCAGCCGGTAGGTATAAGGATCAACATCCAGCAGGCGATCATAAAGTTGCGCGGCCAGCGTATCCACCACCAGACCGCTACTCGCCATCTGCGGATTGAAGGTATTTACCGTGCCATTCACGCAATAAACAAAACCGCTTTGACGAATATCGTTCGCGGGAGCTGCCCATGCGGACGCACTCAATACGCTGAGACCGAGCAACAGCGTGGGGATTAATTTTGGCATAGAACTCAACGATTCTGAGGCAATAGCGTGAGTGTATCGCAAACGCCGGGCACTCCCCAAATTAAGGCGAATTATGCTGTCTTTTTCACCAACGTGTAAGTGGGGTAATCACACCGTTAGTGTGGAAATGAGAAAAATTCTCAATTAGGGCTTTACAGATGATAATAAGAATGATTATTATTCTTCTGCGCTTCGACGGTGGCTCTACCGAAGAAGAGCACGACATTGCTCACATTGCTTCCAGTATTAAGTTGCCCGCTTCTGCGGGCTTTTTTTTTCTTCATATTTTGCACTGTAGCGGCGTTGGCTACGGTTGCTCACCCCGGTCACATACTCAGGTATGCTCCCGGGGATTCGCGCCCTTGCCGCCTTGCTACAGCACAAAATATTTCGAAAAAACCTGCTTACAACAACGTTGCGGCGTTGGCTACGGTTGCTCACCCCGGTCACATACTCAGGTATGCTCCCGGGGATTCGCGCCCTTGCCGCCTTGCTACAGCACAAAATATTTCGAAAAAACCTGCTTACAACAACGTTGCGGCGTTGGCTACGGTTGCTCACCTCGGTCACATACTCAGGTATGCTCCCGTAGCGGCGCGATTTATCGCGCTGTTTTGATATGCGGCAATCCAGAAAGGCGCGCGATAAATCGCGCCGCTACGAGTCGGACATGCGCGGAAGTTAACCTTCGTCCCGCACCTGAATTCCGTGCTTTTTCATCATCGCCCGCAACTGGTGATAAGTTACCCCCAGCAAATCCGCTGCACGGCGTTGGTTATATTTCGCCTCTGCCAGGCTGCGATCCACCAACTGACGCTCCTGCTGGTTCTGCCATAGGCGCAGATCGAGTGGCAAAGCGGGTAGCGCGTCAGGCGCTGCCGTCGCCACGACGGGCGCACTGCGCGCGGCAAACGGATTGATAATGATGTTATCCAGTTGCAGGTCGACGCTGTGATGGCGATAGACCGAACGTTCCACCACGTTTTTCAGCTCACGCACATTGCCAGGCCAGGCGTAATTCAACAGCGTTTGCTGCGCCTGTTCGGTAAAACCGGGGAAGAGCGGCAAACCCAGCTCGCGACACATTTGAATCGCAAAATGCTCCGCCATCACCAGGATGTCGCTGCGCCTTTCGCGCAGCGGCGGCAGTTGCACCACATCAAACGCCAGACGATCCAACAGGTCGGCGCGAAACTTGCCTGCCGCCGCCAGCGCCGGGAGATCTTCATTGGTGGCGCACACCAGTCGCACGTTGACCTGCAAGGACTGGTTGCCACCCACGCGTTCCAGTTGCCCATATTCAATCACGCGCAGCAGTTTTTCCTGCACCAGCATTGGCGCGGTCGCCAGTTCATCCAGAAACAGCGTACCGCCGTCGGCGCGTTCAAAACGGCCCAAATGGCGTTTCTGCGCACCGGTGAAGGCACCCGCTTCATGACCAAACAATTCGGAGTCGAGCAGGTTTTCATTCAACGCGGCACAGTTGAGGGAGATGAACGGGCCTTGCCAACGATCGGAGAGATAATGCAGGCGGCTGGCGATCAGTTCCTTACCGGTTCCGCGCTCACCAATCACCAGCACCGGTTTTTCCAGCGGGGCGAGGCGCGAAACCTGTTCCAGCACTTCAAGAAAGTTATTTGATTCGCCGAGGAGATTGTCGTTGCCATTGGCCATGATGAATTTCACTATCAGTTAATCAATTTCACTACCTTAAGGGAAAAGTTCGGCAGTGTAAAATAATCAATGCGAGTAAAATCAGTGAGATAAAAATTGGCACGGCTTTTGTATTAAGTGTTCAGCGCCTTGCGCCAACTTATGACACTAAGAGGAACATCATTATGGGTATTTTTTCTCGTTTTGCCGACATCGTGAACGCCAACATCAACTCACTGCTGGAGCGCGCCGAAGATCCGCAGAAACTGGTACGCCTGATGATTCAGGAAATGGAAGACACGCTGGTGGAAGTCCGTTCCACCTCCGCACGCGCACTGGCGGAAAAGAAACAGCTGCTGCGTCGCATTGAGCAGGCAGATATTCAGCAGGCCGAATGGCAGGAAAAAGCGGAACTGGCGCTGCGTAAGGACAAAGATGATCTGGCGCGTTCAGCGCTGATCGAAAAACAAAAATTGACCGATTTGATCGCGGCCCTGCAACAGGAAGTGGCGCAGGTTGAAGAGACGCTGGAACGTATGAAAGGCGAGATTGGCGAGCTGGAGAAAAAACTCAGCGAAACCCGTGCCCGTCAGCAGGCGCTGACCCTGCGCCACCAGGCGGCTTCTTCATCTCGTGATGTGCGCCGTCAGCTCGACAGCGGCAAACTGGATGACGCGATGGCGCGTTTCGAATCCTTTGAGCGTCGCATTGACCACATGGAAGCGGAAGCGGAAAGCCAGCGTTTCGGTAAACCGAAAAGCCTCGATCAGGAATTCGCCGAACTGAAGGCCGATGATGAAATCAGCCAGCAGTTGGCGGCGCTGAAAGAAAAAATGAATCGCGGCGAATAATTGGCCTGCACCCGCTACCGGTTAAATGATTAAGGAGAGTCAATGAGCGCACTTTTTCTGGCCATACCGCTGACCATCTTCGTGCTGTTTGTCGCACCGATTTGGTTATGGCTCCACTACAGCAACAAACGCAACGGCGGTGCGGAGCTATCATCGAATGATATGCAGCGTTTACAGCAACTGACGCAGGATGCGCGCCGGATGCGCGAGCGCGTTGAAGCGCTGGAAGCGATTCTGGATGCGGAGCACCCGAACTGGAGGCAGCCATGAGCGGAACCAGTCTGAAAGGGCGCAAGCTGTGGCGCATTCCTCAGCAGGGCAAAGTGCGTGGCGTCTGCGCCGGTGTGGCCGAGTACCTCGACATTCCGGTGACGTTGCTGCGGGTGATTGTGGTGCTGTCGATGTTTTTTGGATTGTTCGGCTTCACCCTGATCATCTACTTTATTCTCGGCTTTGTGCTGGATGTGAAACCCGAAGATGAACCGGGTGAACGCGCGCCGAGCGCCAGTCAATTGCTGGATGAACTGGATGACGCGCTCAAGTTCGATGAGCGCCATGTGCGGGACATTGAACGTTACGTCACCTCAGAAACATTCAGCGTGCGTAGCCGTTTTCGTCAAATCTGATACTGGAGGTTGCCTTGTCTGCCCAACGTTTTTCTACTCTGCGCCGCCGTGCGGCACCGGCGTTGAAGTCGGCGGGGAAATTTATCATTATCAGTGCAGTCACTTACGCGCCCGGCGGTATCGCTGGCTGGGCGGTAAAATCGGTGGCGCGTCGCCCGTTACGTCTGTTGCTGGCGGTCGCGCTGGAACCGTTGCTGAGCAAGGTGTTTAACCGCCTGTCGGCACGCTTCATCAGGGAGAACGATGAAAAGACTGCAAAATGAATTGATGGCGTTGGTGAATCGCGGTGTCGATCGTCACCTGCGCCTTGCCGTGACCGGCCTGAGCCTTAGCGGCAAAACCGCCTTTATTACTTCGCTGGTTAATCAGCTACTCCACGTGCACAGCGGCTCTCGTTTGCCGCTGTTTAGCGTGGTACGTGAAGAGCGTCTGCTTGGCGTGAAACGCGTGCCACAGCGCGAACTTGGTACCCCCCGTTTTACCTACGATGAAGGTCTGGCGCAGTTATACGGCACACCGCCGATGTGGCCAACCCCGACGCGTGGCGTCAGCGAAATCCGTCTCGCGTTACGCTATCGGCCGGATGAATCGCTGCTGCGTCATTTCAAAGATACCGCCACTCTGTACCTGGAAATCGTTGATTATCCGGGGGAATGGCTGCTCGATTTACCGATGCTGGCGCAGGATTATGCTGGCTGGTCACGGCAGATGCTTGGTCTGTTGCAGGGCGATCGGGCGGAATGGGCGCAGCACTGGCGTAGCCTGTGTGCCGATCTCGATCCTTATGCTGCTGCCGATGAAAACCGTCTGGCGGCGATGGCTGCGGCCTGGACCGATTATCTGCATCAATGCAAAAACCAGGGGCTGCATTTTATTCAGCCCGGCCGCTTTGTCTTGCCTGGCGATATGGCGGGTGCCCCGGCGTTGCAGTTTTTCCCCTGGCCGCAACAGGAGGATCTCCAGCGTCAGGCTCCGCCAGGCAGCAACTACGCCATGTTGCAGCAACGGTTTAATTACTACTGCCAGCACGTGGTGAAAGGCTTCTACAAGAACCATTTTCTGCGCTTTGACCGTCAGATTGTGCTGGTCGATTGCCTGCAACCGCTCAACAGCGGGCCGCAGGCGTTTAACGATATGCGACTGGCACTGACGCAACTGATGCAGAGTTTTCACTACGGTCAGCGCACGCTGTTTCGCCGCCTGTTTTCGCCGGTGATCGACAAGCTGCTGTTCGCGGCCACCAAAGCCGACCACATCACCGCCGACCAACACGCCAATATGGTGTCGCTGTTGCAGCAACTGGTGCAGGATGCGTGGCAAAACGCCGCCTTCGAAGGCATCAGCATGGACTGTCTCGGCCTGGCGTCGGTGCAGGCGACCGAGAGCGGGCTGGTGGACCATCGCGGCGAGAAGCTGCCTGCACTGCGCGGTCATCGTCTGGCGGATGGCGAAGCCCTGACATTTTACCCGGGCGAAGTACCGCCACGGTTGCCGGGCCATAGCTTCTGGCAACAACAGGGATTTCAGTTTGAACAGTTCCGGCCGCAGCAGCTCGATGTTGATCGTCCGCTGCCGCATATTCGCATGGACGCGGCGCTGGAATTTTTATTGGGAGACAAATTGCGATGAACGATGAAACCCCGTTAAAACCGCGTATTGATTTTGCCCGCCCGCTGGAGAGCAGCGAGGAAAAACCGCTGCGCGCCGCGCAAACCTTTGCGGCTGACAGCGAAGCGGCTTTTCTCGCGCTACGCGAAGAGGAACCGCTGGAAGAGGGGGCTGGTGAAAAAGCGGTGGAAGCGGCGCTGCGCCCGAAGCGAAGCCTGTGGCGCAAAATGGTGGGCGCGGGACTGGCGATTTTTGCTGTCAGCGTGGTGGCGCAGGGCGTGCAGTGGCTACACGATGCGTGGCTGACACGGGACTGGTTCGCGCTGGGCAGCGGTGTTGCTGGTGGTTTGATTGTCGCCGCCGGGGCGGGTGCGCTGATCGGTGAGTGGCGTCGCTTGTATCGCTTGCGTCAGCGGGCGGAGGAGCGCGATGTGGGGCGCGAGTTGCTGCACAGCCACGGCATCGGTAAAGCCCGCCCGTTCTGTGAAAAACTGGCGCAGCAGGCACAACTGGATCAGGCGCATCCGGCGTTGCAACGCTGGCACGCGGCGTTGCATGAAACCCATAACGACCGCGAGATCGTTACGTTGTATGCCCAACTGGTGCAGCCGGTGCTGGACCGCCAGGCACGGCGGGAAATCAGTCGTCATGCCGCCGAAGCCACGCTGATGATCGCCGTCAGCCCGTTGGCACTGGTGGATATGGCGTTTATTGCCTGGCGAAACCTGCGGTTGGTAAACCGCATCGCCACGGTTTACGGCATCGAGCTGGGCTATTTTAGCCGATTGCGGTTGTTCCGCCTGGTGTTACTGAATATGGCGTTTGCCGGTGCCTCGGAACTGGTGCGTGAAGTGGGTATGGATTGGGTGTCGCAAGATATTGCCGCACGCCTGTCGGCCCGTGCCGCACAAGGCATTGGTGCCGGCTTGTTGACGGCGCGCCTGGGTATCAAAGCGATGGAGCTATGCCGCCCCTTGCCGTGGCTGGAGGATGATAAACCGCGCTTGGGTGACTTCCGCCGTGAATTGATCGGCCAGCTGAAAGAAACCCTGAGCAAGAGTGAGGGCAAAGCAGGGCAGAGTGCTAAATAATCGCCGCCTGTTCACCTTTCACACTAAAAAGCGTGTGAAAGGTGAGATTTTCTTTGTTAATTGTGATTTTTGACGGGATTAATCGTGGTTGTTCCGTTACAATTTTGCCCATCGCCTGCCTCTGACTGTCAACTTTTCATGACAGGCCCCTTCTGAGGCGTCGCAAGTTAGCGTATTATCACTAAAATCAAAACCTGATTAAGGCCATCGCAATGCGTTTGGAAGTTTTCTGCCAGGACCGTATCGGTCTGGCGCGCGAGCTGCTCGACCTGCTGGTTGCACGCAATATTGACCTGCGCGGCATTGAAATTGCCCCGCTTGGCCGTATCTACCTCAACTTTTCCGCGCTGGAATTCGAATCCTTCAGTTCGCTGATGGCGGAAATCCGCCGTACACCTGGCGTGACAGATGTTCGTACCGTGGCGTACATGCCGTCCGAACGTGAGCATCGCGCGCTCAGCGCGTTGCTGGTGGCGATGCCGGAGCCGGTGCTGTCTATCGACCTTAAATGTAAAGTCGAGCTGGCTAACCCGGCGGCACAAAACCTGTTTAACCTCGACGAACAAAAAATCCGCAACCAGAATGCCGGTTCCCTGATCAGCGGTTTCAACTTCCAGCGCTGGATGGAAAACGATCGCGTGGACGCGGAAGCGCAGCACGTGGTGATTCAGGGGCGTGATTTTTTGCTGGAGGCGCGGCCAATCTATCTGGCTGAAGAAGAGGGCCAGAACGATCAACCGGTTGGGGCGATGATCACCCTGAAATCCACTGCCCGCATGGGCCGCCAACTGCAAAACCTGACCGTGACCGATGAATCGGAGTTCGATCATATTGTCGCAGTGACGCCGAAGATGCGTCAGGTGCTGGACCAGGCGCGCAAACTGGCGATGCACGATGCGCCGTTGTTGATTGTTGGCGACACCGGCACCGGCAAAGACATGCTGGCGCGGGCCTGCCATTTGCGCAGCGCGCGTGGCAAGAAACCCTTCCTGGCACTGAATTGTGCCTCGCTGCCGGATGATGTGGCGGAAAGCGAGCTGTTCGGTCACGCTGCGGGGGCTTATCCCAACGCGCTGGAAGGCAAAAAAGGCTTCTTTGAACAGGCCAACGGTGGTTCGGTGCTGCTGGATGAGATCGGCGAGATGTCACCGCGAATGCAGACCAAACTGCTGCGTTTCCTCAACGATGGCACTTTCCGCCGCGTGGGTGAAGAACATGAGGTCCATGTGGATGTGCGGGTGATCTGCGCGACGCAAAAAAATCTGGTGGAACTGGTGCAGCGCGGCGAATTCCGTGAAGACCTGTTTTACCGCCTGAATGTCCTGACCCTCAATCTGCCGCCGCTGCGTGAGCGTCCGCAGGATATCCTGCCGCTGACCGAGATGTTTGTCGCACGCTTTGCCGATGAACAGGGGCTGCCAAGACCGCGCCTGTCACCGCAACTGACCGCCTTCCTGACGCGTTACAGCTGGCCGGGCAACGTGCGACAGCTGAAAAACGCCCTGTACCGTGCCATGACTCAGCTGGAAGGTTACGAGTTGCGCCCGCAAGACATCATCCTGCCGGAACAGGCGTTGGATGTGTCGCTGGGGGAAGAGGCGATGGAAGGCACGCTGGATGAGATCACCAGCCGTTTTGAGCGCTCAATCCTGACACGGCTGTATCTCTCTTATCCCAGCACGCGCAAGCTGGCGAAGCGCCTCGGCGTCTCGCATACCGCGATTGCTAACAAGTTACGTGAGTACGGTTTAAGTCAGAAGCGTAACGACAGCGAATAACGCTGTCGCGTCGCCAGCCGGGCATAAAAAAACCGTCTTCATCACTGAAGACGGTTTTTTTTAATCTGTCGCGGATTACAGCGCCGCCAGCGCCGCATCATAGTTCGGCTCGCTGGTGATTTCGTTCACCAGTTCGCTGTAAATCACTTTATCGTTCTCATCCAGCACCACCACCGCACGGGCAGTCAGGCCTTTCAGTGCGCCATCTGCAATCGCGACACCGTAATCTTCTTTAAATTCTGCACCGCGCAGCGTCGACAACGTCACCACGTTGTTCAGGCTCTCAGCGCCGCAGAAACGTGACTGCGCAAACGGCAGGTCAGCAGAGATGCACAGCACCACGGTGTTGTCAGCTTTGCCAGCCAGTTCGTTGAACTTGCGCACAGAAGCGGCACAGACACCGGTATCAATGCTCGGGAAAATGTTCAGGACTTTGCGTTTGCCTGCATACTGAGAAAGGGTCACATCAGCGAGATCTTTAGCCACCAGAGAGAACGGTTTAGCCTGTGCGCCTGCCTGCGGGAACTGGCCTGCTACCGGCACCGGGTTACCCTGGAAGTGAACATTCTGAGACATACGATTTCCTTTTAACGATGAAAAAATCTGACTTTTACTCGGTCAGAACAGGTATAGCCGTTGTTTATGACATATTTTTTAAGGGTTTACGAGGGCAAATCGTAGCGGAAACTGCGCCAGCTCGCATTTAAGTAATGGATTTAAGGAGAAATAATGAGATCAGTGAAGAGTTATCCGGAAGCCTGGCCGTTGCATTCCCCTTTTGTGATTTCGCGTGGTAGCCGCACCGAGGCGCAGGTGGTGGTGGTAGAAATTGAAGAAAACGGACTGCGCGGCGTGGGTGAGGCCACGCCTTATGCTCGCTATGGCGAAAGCGAAGCCTCAGTACTGGCACAGATCGCCTCGGTGCTGACGCCATTGCAAAACGGGCTGACGCGTGCGGCATTACAGCAGGCGCTCCCGGCAGGCGCGGCACGGAATGCGATTGATTGCGCTCTGTGGGATCTGGAGCGCCAGCAACAGCAGCAAAGCCTGGCCGAATTGTGTGGCGTGAGCCTGGCCTCGCGTATCGTCACCGCCCATACCGTCAGCATCGATACCCCCGACGCCATGGCCAGTAGCGCGCTGGCGTTATGGCAGCATGGTGCGCAGCTGTTGAAAATCAAACTGGATAACAACTTTATCAGTGAACGTCTGGTTGCCATCCGCAGTGCGGTGCCGGAAGCCACGCTGATTGTTGATGCTAACGAATCCTGGCAGGCAGAAGGACTGGCGGCGCGCTGCCAGTTATTGGCCGATCTTGGCGTGGCGATGCTGGAGCAACCCTTGCCGGCTGCCCATGATGGCGCGCTGGCGAATTTTATCCACCCGCTGCCGATTTGCGCCGATGAAAGCTGCCACACGCGTGACAGCCTCGCGGCCCTGCATGGGCGTTATGAGATGGTGAATATTAAACTGGATAAAACCGGCGGCCTGACGGAAGCGCTGGCGTTGGCGGTCAGCGCCCGACAGCAGGGTTTTGCCATTATGCTCGGCTGTATGCTGTGCACCTCGCGTGCCATTCGTGCGGCGTTACCGCTGACGCCGCTGGCGCAGTTTGCCGATCTCGACGGTCCCACTTGGCTGGCGGCGGATGTGGAACCGTCGCTGCATTTTGCCAACGGCGTGCTTATGCCTGCGGTTGCCAGCGCAGCAGATTAATCATGGTTTCCAGATAGACTTCGGTGGCTTCGTCCACCGAAATCGGCGGCATTTCAGCCGTGATGCACAACAGGCCGATATCGTCGCACCAGCTGCCAAAAGAACCCGGCGTGGCATAGCCGACGCTGCTGACCACCGGCAACTGGGTTTGCTGCGACAGCCACTGCGCCAGTTCGCTGTGGTGGGGATCGTCAATACAGGCGAGCGGTTCATGCCAGGTTACCACCCAGCGTGGCTTGAGGCTATGGATTAACTGGCACAACGCCTGGGTTTCCGGCTCTGACGAAGGGTGTTCACCGGTGGAAAGCACCACATCACGCTCGTCCGCCACGCTGTTCCAGCGATAGACGGTGTCACCGCTTTGCCAGTTGGCGGCCGGGAAATTACGGTTGAGGTCGACACCGCGCGCATTGGCGCGCAGGCCGAGCTGACAGCCATCGGGATTCACCGCCAGAATGACATGATGACGGCGCAGCGCATCCGGCAGAGTGCGCATGGCGCCCGATAACGTGGCGACAGCGGCGTTTTCATCGCCGTGGGTACCGGCGATGATCAAACCGCTGTCAGCATCCGCCGCAGGCGCAGGAAACCACAACAGCGGTGCGCCCAGTACCGATTGCCCATATTGTTGCCAAACTGCATCCAGCTTGCCGCGCAACGGGCGCGGGTGTAGTGACGACATAAGCAAACATTCCTCAATAAGAAAACGCAAAATGTGACCGGAGATCCAGCCTCAACATAACGGTAAACAGCACGCCAGAAAATAGCTATTTATCAATCATCAATCTGCGATAAAGTGCCAAAAGTCGCTGGCGGCACCGTTCTTTTTTGCAGCCGCCTTTTTTCGGGTTAAAGGAGTGGTGATGAAAATAGCGTTTCGCAAGACCCTGGCTGCCTTAATGGTTATCGGTGCCAGCGCACCCGCATTGGCCGCCACCGTGCCCGCCGGGGCGCAACTGGCTCCGGTGCAGGAAATCGTGCGCCACATTAAAGATGAACCCGCGTCACTCGATCCGATGAAGGCCGTTGGCCTGCCGGAAATCCAGGTGATGCGCGACCTGTTCGAAGGACTGACGAATCAGGATGCGCAGGGCCATATCGTGCCGGGCGTGGCGCTCAGCTGGAGCAGCAACGACAACAAAACCTGGATTTTCAACCTGCGCAAAGACGCGCGCTGGTCCAATGGCGACCCGGTCACCGCGCAGGATTTTGTTTACAGCTGGCAGCGGTTAGTTGATCCGAAAAACAGCTCACCTTCTGCCTGGTTCGCGGCGCTGAGTGGTATCGAGAATGCTGAGGCCATCACCAAAGGGCAGATGAGCGCCGATAAACTCGGCGTGGCGGCGCTGGATGGCAATCGACTCAAGGTGACGTTGTCACGCCCGGTTCCGTGGTTCCCCAGCATGGTGGCCAATGCGGCGTTGTTCCCGGTGCCGGAAAAAGTTATTGCGCAATCGGGTGATGGCTGGACAGCGCCGGGCAAGCTGGTCGGCAACGGGGCTTATCAATTGCAGTCGCGCGTGGTGAACGAGAAAATTGTGCTGGTGCGTAACCCGCATTATTGGGATGACGCCCATTCCGTACTGACCAAAGTCACGTTTATCCCGATCAATGAAGAGTCGAGCGCCACGAAACGCTATCGCGCCGGTGATATTGATATCACCGAATCCTTCCCGAAAAATATGTATGCGTTACTGAAAAAAGAGTTGCCGGGACAGGTGTATACCCCGGACCAGCTTGGCACGTATTACTACGCCTTTAACACGGAGAAAGGCCCGACGGCGGATGTGCGGGTGCGTAAAGCGCTGACATGGACCATCGACCGTCGCATCATCGCGGAAAAAGTGTTGGGCACCGGGGAGAAACCGGCCTGGCATTTCACCCCGGATGTCACCGCCGGTTTTACGCCGCAGCAGAGCTATCTGCAACAGCACAGCCAGCAGGAGCTAAACGCTCAGGCCAAGGCGCTACTGAATGCCGCTGGCTATGGCCCGGCTAAGCCGCTGCACCTGACGCTGCTGTATAACACTTCAGAAAGTCACCAGAAGATTGCTATCGCAGTAGCGTCGATGTGGAAAAAGAATTTGGGTGTTGATGTCACGCTGCAAAATCAGGAGTGGAAAACCTATATCGACAGCCGTAACAGCGGCAACTTCGACGTGATCCGCGCCTCATGGGTGGGGGATTATAACGAGCCGTCGACGTTCCTCAGTTTGCTGACCTCCAGCCATACCGGCAATATCGCGCGTTTCCGTAACGCCGATTATGATGCGGTGCTGGCCAAAGCCAGTGCTGAGACCAGCGCGCAGGCGCGTAATCAGGACTATAACCGCGCCGAGCAGATCCTGGCGGAGCAGGCCCCGATTGCCCCGATTTATCAGTACACCAACGGGCGTCTGATTAAGCCGTGGGTGCAAGGCTACCCGATCACTAACCCGGAAGATGTCGCCTATAGCCGCGAACTGTGGATCGCTAAACATTAAGTTACCTTTCTGGCGGCCTGACGGGCCGCCTGTCATGTTTGCTCACAGCCTGAAGATTGCAACTCGTCGTCGCCACGCTAGACTGTATCGTATTGATTTTGATAGAGAGGCGAGTACGTGAACGTCATTGAAGGTAAAGCATTGCAGGTTTCGGATGCCATTGTGGCTTGTCAGCTTGATGGCCAGGGGGGATTGATCGCCATTGAGGACACGGATGTCGTCAATTGTGAACGCCCCTGCTGGCTGCACCTCAATTACACCCAGCAACAAAGCGCCGAATGGTTGCAAAAAACCCCGTTGATTCCCGACTCCGTGCGTGATGCGCTGGCGGGCGATAGCATGCGTCCGCGCGTCACCCGTCTTGGCGATGGGTTTATGATTGTGCTGCGCAGCGTCAATCACAACACGGATTCGCGCCCGGACCAACTGGTGGCGATGCGGGTGTTCATCAACGACAAATTGATCGTTTCGACGCGCCGCCGCAAAGTCTACGCCATTGATGAGGTGCTGACCGATCTGCAAAACGGCAATGGCCCGATCGATGGTGGCAGTTGGCTGGTGGATGTGTGCGACGCGCTGACCGATCACGCCAGCGAATTTATTGAAGAGATGCACGACAAGATTATCGAGCTGGAAGATGCACTGCTGGACCAACAAATCCCGGCACGCGGCGAGCTGGCGCTGCTGCGTAAGCAGCTCATCGTGATGCGGCGCTATATGGCACCGCAGCGTGACGTCTATGCCCGGATGGCGAGCGAAAAGCTGACATGGATGGATGACGACCAGCGTCGTCGCATGCAGGATATCGCTGATCGCCTCGGACGAGGACTGGATGATCTGGATGCGGGCGTGGCGCGTACTGGGGTATTGACCGATGAAATCGCCTCGCTGTTGGCGGAGGCAATGAACCGCCGGACGTACACCATGTCGCTAATGGCGATGATCTTTTTGCCAGCGACCTTTCTTACCGGCCTGTTCGGTGTCAACCTCGGCGGCATTCCGGGCAATAGCTGGCACATGGGCTTTGGCGTGTTCTGCCTGCTGCTGGTGAGTTTGGTGGTGGGCTTGTTCTGGTGGCTGAGACAGCGCAAATGGTTATAAGCGCCGCGGGTGTGTTAATGCTGGGTTAGCAAAAGGTAACTGTTTGTAAATTAAGGGCGAAGCAGTAAAAAAGCGGAAAAAAACTGATCGACGTCAATATCCGCAACCGACAACAGGGGCAAACTCTCTCTCGCAGGTGAATGCAACGTCAAGCGATGGGCGTTGCGCTCCATATTGTCTTACTTCCTTTTTTTGAATTACTGCATAGCACATTTGATTCGTACGACGCCGGCTTATCCGCCGGCTTTTTTTTTGCCCGTTTGCCAGTGCCGCTTACCTTTTCCTATGCTTAAAGGACATTCGCAACAAGGAGAAGGGCATGCAACCGATTCGCGCCACCGATCCCATCCCCACTGATCCACCGCCTATCCCGGAACCGATTCCGCATCCACAGCCGTTGCCGGAACCAGATCCACCGTATGATCCCGAGTTTCCACCGATTATCGATCCACCACCGCATCGTTAATAAAAAAGGCGCGTAGCCGAAGCGACGCGCCTTTATTTATTGCGGGGAAAATTACTTAATCTGCAACACGTCGAGACGCACGCTCAAATCAGCGGCATCTTCCTCTTCCGGCTGCCAGCCGGCAGGTTGCACCGGCAGCGACTCGCGGTCGAATGCCAGATCGCCCCCGTCAATCACCGCATCGCCATGCTGAATGCCTTTGAAGTCAAACAGGTTGATATCAGCCATATGCGAAGGAACGATGTTTTGCATCGCGCTGAACATGGTTTCGATACGTCCGGGATAGCGTTTATCCCAGTCACGTAGCATATCCGCCACCACCTGACGTTGCAGGTTCGGCTGAGAGCCACACAGGTTGCACGGGATAATCGGGTACTGACGGGCTTCGGCAAAACGGATGATGTCTTTCTCGCGACAGTAGGCCAGCGGGCGGATCACGATGTGTTTACCATCATCGCTCATCAGTTTTGGTGGCATGCCTTTCATTTTGCCGCCGTAGAACATGTTCAGGAACAGGGTTTGCAGGATGTCATCGCGATGATGCCCCAGTGCGATTTTGGTACAACCCAGTTCTGTCGCCGTGCGGTACAGAATGCCGCGACGCAAGCGTGAGCACAGCGAGCAGGTGGTTTTGCCTTCCGGTATCTTCTCTTTAACGATGGAGTAGGTGTCTTCGTTAACGATTTTATACTCAACACCCAGCTTATCCAGATACGCAGGTAACACGTGCGCCGGGAAACCCGGCTGTTTCTGGTCGAGATTTACCGCCACCAGCGAGAAGTTAACCGGGGCGCTTTGTTGCAGATTGCGCAGAATTTCCAGCAGGGTGTAGCTGTCTTTACCGCCAGACAGACACACCATGATGCGATCGCCTTCTTCAATCATGTTGAAATCGGCAATGGCTTCGCCCACGTTACGACGCAGACGCTTTTGCAGTTTGTTCAGGTTGTACTGCTCTTTTTTTGTATTATCTTGATTTTGTTGCATTATTTACTGTCTCAGCCAGCGATTTTCAGCAAAAGGGGCATGACGGCGGCACTGCCAGCGACCAGGCGATTTTAGCGTTCAGTATTTTAACCTGCTTGCTATTCATCTCTGCAATCCGCGTAACATCAATCTCATACCCCCTCTGCGCATTCTCGTGTCCCCTCTGATGTGCAATAAACGAAGGGACCGCACCTGCTGACATCAGCCAGCAGGTAAAAGTATGTCGCGTATGGTACGGATTACGGCGGCGAATTCCAGCACGTTTTATAGCAGCATGGCAGGATGCACCGATCGCATTCGCTGCTGAAGGGGGATCTCTGGCTGCGGAAACACAGCGATAACCTTCTCTGAGCCAGCGCGGGTGCTGAGACGTCCGCCGTAAATATCTGCACGACTTTGCGTGTATAAAATGTAGTAGTCAAACGAAAAATACAGGCAAAAAGAGCAAGGTTAATTTCAATCTCTCGATGTTTTTTTGTTGGGCTGGAGATTGGTTAACTTTATGAAAAATAGATAGTTATTTGCGATCATGACCACCTCATTAATGTAAGGGTAGCTGAGAGTTTGACTGTAGCAGAAAAACTAAAATTTATATTTACTACTACATTCGCCCATGTTTGAATGATTATCAATTACATTATCAAATACACCTTGTCTTGATAAAAATACCGGTCCTGCCGATCGCGGCATCCTGCTCAACAGCAGCCGGAAGCATGACAGGATGGTGTCAGAGAATGAAAAAACAGTTTGTGTTAATTTTCAGGGAAAACATCAGAAATGCATGAAGGTAAAAATATTCAACACCACAAGCGTCCTTTGGGGAAAATATGGCTTGCGGTATACAGTGGTGCGTTAATTTCTTCAGGCAGCAGTTATGCCGCGACCGACAATAATACCTTGACGGTGACGGCCGCCCAACAAACAGAACAAACTAACAACGGATATTCCAGCCCAACCACTTCGGTCGCCAGTAAAACGCCCACGTCCAAACTGAATGAAGCGCAGTCGGTGAGCGTGGTGACGAATAAACAACTGAGCGATTATCAGTCCACCACGTTATCAGATGCTATGCGTTTTGTGAGTGGTGCGGCGCAAGCGAATACGCTGGGCCAGACGGAAGATGGTATTGTGCGCCGCGGCTTTGGTTCAAACTCCGATGGTTCTGTGTTCCGTGACGGTATCCGTAGCAGCCAGGGACTCAACCTTGATGCCACCACAGACCACGTTGAAGTATTGAAAGGGTCGTCTTCACTGTTATACGGTATTTTAAATCCCGGTGGGATGATTAATGTCGTGAGTAAAAAACCGCAATATGAGTGGCACACCATTGTGGGTGGACACTACAACAGCACAGGCGGCGGCGCAGGAAATATTGATATTACCGGCCCACTGGGCAATGGTTTTGCTTTCCGTCTGATTGCCGAAAAACAAGCGCAGAACTACTGGCGCGGATACGGCAACGAAAAACATAATCTGCTGGCACCTTCATTACAGTGGTATGGCGAAAAAGCCAGTTTTAATATCAGCTATGAAAGTTATCAATATGATATTCCTTACGATCGTGGCACGGCATTTATTGATGGCAAACCGATCGATATCGGTTATAAAACGCGTCTGGATGATTATTCCAACCGTGCATGGGGGCGTAATCAGACCTTCAACAGCTACTGGGATTATCAGTTCAATGATATTTGGTCGACCCGCGTTACCGTAGGTATGAACCAGCGCAAGTACAATAGTAATACCATGACAACCACCGCCATTAATACAACCACCGGTGTTGTTACGCGACGTCCGGATGCCTTCCGTGGCTTTAACCACAAAACAAAATATATTTCGTGGGATGCCATCGGTACGCCCGAAATATTTGGCATGACGCATAATCTGGTGGTCGGTACGGATTATGAAATGAACCAAACTTATCGTGCTCACGCTTATAACGGCACAAAAAATAATGACTTTACCCTGAGCAACCCGGTTTATGGATTAGAAACCATCACCGATAGCAGTACGGAAAAAACCGCCGACAGTAATCTGCTCAACCGCATTCACAATCGCTCGATCTATCTTAAAGACAACATTGACCTGACGTCGCAATGGACCGTGGTAGCGGGTGCCCGTTATCAGCACTTCGAACAACGCGAATCAAGAGGCAGTGATTCCACACTGACTTATAGCGATGAAGGTAATAAGTTTTTGCCACAAACAGGGCTGATTTATAAGCTGACACCGACGGTTTCTTTCTATGGCAGTTTGAGTAAATCGTTTACGCCATCGACTAATCCGGATGACAACGGTAACGTTGAAGCGCCGGAACAGGGTACGACCTATGAAGTCGGCAGCAAATGGCAGATGACACCTGCACTGCTTGGAACGGTTGCACTTTACCGTATCGATGAGCGTAATGTGGCCTTATCATTAAACGATGGCACCTATGCCGTGGATAAAGCTCGCTCCAGTGGCGTTGAAGTAGAGGTTAACGGTGAGATTTATCCTGACTGGGATCTCAGCGCTAATTACAGCTACAACGAGGCGAAAATCGTTAACGATAAAACGGACCCAACGAATAATGGCAACCGTCTGCAAAACGCACCACGCAATTCCGGCGCGGTATATTTAAGCCACAATCTGCGCTTAAATCTGTTGCCGGGCAGTTTCCGTATCGGTGGCGGTGTTCGTTATATGGGCACGCGTGCCGGTGATCCGAGCAACAGTTTCACCCTGCCTGCCTACACCGTCGCGGACAGTTTTATTGGTTGGGACAATCAGCTGCTGGGTAAAAAAACGCATTTACAATTAAACCTCAACAACCTGTTTAACAAGCACTATTACACCTCCAGTGGCGGCAATTTACGCGTTGCGGAAGGTGAAACGCGCAACCTGGTGCTCAGCGCAAGCGTTGAGTTCTAAGGCGGAGGTTTAAAGCTGCCAGCAAAAACAACACCGTAATCCGGGGGTATGCAGAGAGGCTGCCGACCGGATTACGGCTGTTCACTTCAGACATCCCCATTAAGCCTCGCCGCACCCATCACTATACACAAATGATAATTATTATCATAAACTCAGGTGGTGCTGACCAAGGAGCGAGAATGAAGCCTGAAGCGAATGCGATCCTGAACACCGATTGCTGCATTGTGGGTGGCGGCCCGGCCGGGTTAATGCTGGGATATCTGCTGGTGCGTGCCGGCCTGCGGGTGGTGGTGATTGAAAAGCATGCCGATTTTCTGCGTGATTTTCGCGGGGATACCATTCATCCCTCGACGCTGGAGATCATGCACCAGCTTGGTCTGCTGGAGGCGCTGCTGCAACTGCCGCATCAACGGGCGGAGAAATTGCAGGCTGAAATCGCAGGCCAGGAAGTCACCATGGCGGATTTCTCCCGTCTTCCCGTCCAGTGCCGTTTTATCGCCTTTATGCCGCAATGGGATTTCCTCAACTTTCTCGCCCAGCAAAGTGCGGGTTATGCCGGATTTACGTTGCTGCAATCCACCACCTTTGACCGGTTTATTGACAACCAGGGCCGCGTCGCCGGGATTCACGCGATCACCGAACAGGGGCCGGTCGAGATCCGCGCGCAACTGGTGGTGGGGGCCGATGGCCGCAACTCCGCCGTGCGTGCTGCTGCCGGGTTAACCAGCCGGGCGTTTGGTGCTTCGCGCGATGTGGTTTGGTTCCGGCTGGATAAGCAGCAGGGCGATCCGGTCTGGGGCATGGGACATAAAGGGCCACGGCAAAACTTTATCGTTATCGATCGCGGTGAGTACTGGCAGTGTGGCTACACCATCCCCAAAGGTGAGTTTGAGGAGCTGCAAGTGGCGGGGCTGGATCAATTCAAAGCTGCGATTGCGCAGGTTGCGCCCTTTGGCGTGGCGCGGCTGTCCCAGTTGAAGGAGTGGCAGCAATTTAAGCTGCTGTCGATCCGCATTGACCGCCTCGATAGCTGGATGAAACCGGGTTTACTCTGTATCGGTGATGCGGCGCACGCCATGTCGCCGATTGGCGGTGTTGGTGTGAATCTGGCGATACAGGATGCGGTCGCCGCCGCCAATTATCTGACGCAGCCACTACGCCACGGGGAGGTTACCCTGCGTGACCTGGCTCGCGTGCAGAAGCGACGTCAGTTCCCGACGGTGGCGACCCAGTTCCTGCAAATTAAAATGAGTAGCAACAAACGCAAACCGGGTAAGAAAAGCAACATGCCAACCCTTATCCGCCGTTTTCCGTTCTTACGTTTCGTATTTGGTCGCCTTATCGGGCTGGGATTCCGCATGGAGAAGCCGCGTTTTTCCGGTTAATCATCGCTCAGGATAAAGATCAGCATTCTTTGCCCGAATTATTTGTGCATTTATTGATCTGCGCGAAGATTTTGCTCGCGCCACGCTGACAGGATGAAGGCAAGAGTTACTTTAGTTTCTAAAGGGTGAGGAGAGGCGGATGCAAACTTACGATATGGTTTTTGAAGAAGCGTGCCGGTTAGTCGGTCAATGTTACCTGGAACTGGCGCAGCGTGGCGTGGCAACAGAAAAAGATGTGTTAGCAACGGAGTTACAAAATTTGCAACTCCGCTACCGTGAATTAACCGGATCACCCAATCGGGCGGTGGAGATGGCGATTACCCAACTCAAGCCCTGTTAATTATCATCAAGCCCGGCCTTCTGCGCCGGGCTTTGTTTATCACTCACTTTTCTCAGCTTTCCCTGCCAGCTCCGCTAACCGCTGATAACGCTGGTTAGCGGCCTCGCTGGCATCCCGCCAAAGCTGTGCCGCGGCTTCTGGTTGTTCGGTTTGCAACTGGCGGAAACGCTGTTCGTTCATCAGCGCCTGTTCCAGCTCGGAAGTGGGTGGGCGCGAATCCAGCGCCAGCGCGGCTTTACCCTGTTCCGCCCGTCGTGGGTCAAAACGATACAATGGCCAGAATCCACTGGTGGTCAGCAGGCGCATCTGTTCGTGGCTGTAAGCGAGATCATAGCCGTGTTCTTCACACGGGCTGTAGGCGATGATCAATGACGGTCCGGGCCAGGCCTCGGCTTCCTGAATCGCTTTCACAGTTTGATTCAACTGCGCGCCAAGGGAAATCTGCGCCACATAGACATGGCCATAGAGCAAGGTCGCCATGCCGAGATCTTTACGTGCCTTACGTTTTCCCTGCTCGCCAAATTTGGTGACCGCGCCGAGCGGGGTGGCCTTCGACGCCTGGCCGCCGGTGTTGGAGTAACATTGCGTATCCAGCACCAGGACATTGACGTTTTCACTCAGGCTCATCACATGATCCAGCCCACCGTAACCGATGTCGTAGGCCCAGCCATCCCCGCCGATTAACCACACCGATTTATCGACCAGCGCATCCGCCGCAGCGATTAACGCCTGAGCGGCGGCGTGCGGCGCATGCTGTAAGTGCGCACGTAACTGGCTGATCTGTTCCCGTCGCACGGAAGTGGTGACGTTGTCACCTTTAAGTTCGGCAACTAACGTTGCGGGCAACTGCGCCGCGCATTGCTCCAGCAGACGGAGTGCGCGCTGGCGCTGTTGATCGACGCTCAGACGGAAGCCTAAGCCAAATTCGGCGTTATCTTCAAACAGCGAATTGGCCCATGCCGGACCGCGTCCTTCCGCATTGGTGGTATAGGGCGTGGAGGGTAAATTACCGCCGTAGATGGAAGAACAGCCGGTGGCATTGGCGATCAGCAGGCGATCGCCGTATAACTGCGTTAACAGCTTGATATACGGCGTCTCCCCGCAACCGGAACAGGCACCGGAATATTCGAACAGCGGGGTGATCAGCTGCGAGGTACGGATATCAATCCGCTCCAGCTGCTCGGCGCTGATCTCCGGCAGGGCGAGAAACGCATCATAATTGATTTTTTCCGTTTCGACGTGTTCGAGGCGCGATTGCATATTGATGGCTTTGATCTCCGGGTGCTGGCGATCGCTGGCCGGACAGACCTCGACGCACAGATTACAGCCGGTGCAATCCTCCGGTGCCACCTGCAACACGTATTTTTGTCCACGCATATCGCGGGATTTGACATCCAGAGATGCCAGGCTGATAGGCGCGCCTTCCAGCGCTTCTGGCGTTACCACTTTGGCGCGAATCGCCGAATGGGGGCAGGCCGCCACACAATGATTGCATTGGGTACAAAGGTCGGGCTGCCAGATGGGGATCGCTTCGGCAATATTCCTTTTTTCCCACTGCGTCGTACCGGTGGGCCAGCTACCATCGGGCGGCAGGGCGGAAACCGGTAACTTATCGCCCAGTCCGGCCAGCATGGCGGCGGTGACGGTTTTAACAAAATCGGGCGCGTTAGCGGCGACCACCGGCGGGCGATGTGGACTGTCCGCATCCACCGCCTGCAACGGTACGGCCTCCAACGCTTGTTGTGCCATGGCCAGCGCCTGCCAGTTGCGCTGCACCAGCTCTTCGCCTTTGCTGCGATAGCTGCGGGCAATGGCGTTTTGCAGTTCGCTCAGGGCGCTGTCGCCCGGCAGGATTTGCGTCAGTTGAAAGAAAGCCATCTGCATCACGGTATTGATGCGTGCGCCGAGCTGGCATTCCCGCGCGATGCGTGCCGCATTGATCACATAAAAACGCGCCTGCTTATCGTTGAGCTGTGTCTGCACCTCCTGCGGCAGGCGATGCCAGACTTCATCGGCGGCATAGGGCGTGTTAAGCAGAAAAATGCCGCCGGGCTTCAGTTGATCGAGCATCGAATATTTGTCGATAAATTGTAATTGGTGGCAGCCAATAAAATCGGCCTGCTGGATCAGATACGCGGACTGAATCGGCTGCTGGCTGACGCGCAAGTGCGAAACCGTCAGGCCGCCCGCCTTTTTCGAGTCATAAACAAAATAACCCTGCACCTGCCACGGCGTAGCATTGCCGATGATTTTCAGGTTGTTTTTGGTTGCGCTGACGCTGCCATCACTGCCCAGTCCGTAGAACAACGCTTCAAGATGGGCGCGGTTCGGCACAATGTTGGCTTCGGGCGGCAGCGAGAGATGGGTAACATCATCATAAATTCCCACGGTAAAGCGCGCGGGGGGCTGGGGGCGTTGCAGCGCGCGGAACACCGCCAGCACCGCGTCGGGGGCAAACTCTTTGGACGACAGGCCATAACGCCCGCCGCACACCTGCGGCAGGGTGCGGCGTTCGCCCCGGCTGAAGGCTTCAGCCAGTGCCGTCATCACATCAAGAAACAGCGGTTCACCCAGCGCGCCGGGTTCTTTGGTGCGATCCAGCACCGCCACGCGTTGCGCCGATAACGGTAGCACACTGAGCAGATGCTGTGCGGAGAACGGGCGATACAAGCGCACCTTCACCAGCCCGACTTTCTCACCGCGCTGTAGCAACTCATCAATGGCTTCTTCGGCGGTACCACAGCCGGACCCCATCATCACGATCACCCGTTCCGCCTGTGGGTGGCCATAAAACTCAAACGGCTGATAACGGCGGCCGGTTTGTGCGGCAAACGCCGCCATCGCGCTTTCAACATGCCCGGTGCAGGCGTCATACCAACGGTTGGTTGCTTCACGCGACTGGAAATACGTATCCGGGTTAGCCGAGGTGCCTCGCACGCTGGGATGATCGGGCGTCAGGGCGCGAGCACGATGTTGCGCAATCGCCTCCTGTGGCATCAGCGTCAGCAGCGTTTCGTCACTGATCGGCACAATTTTGTTGATTTCGTGTGAGGTCCGGAAGCCATCAAAGAAATGAATAAACGGGATGCGGCTGTTGAGTGACGCCATCTGGGCGATCAGGGCGAAATCCTGCGCTTCCTGGACGCTGGAGGCACATAACTGTGCACAACCGGTCTGGCGCACCGCCATCACGTCGGAGTGATCGCCAAAGATGGATAACGCATGGGTGGCAACGGTGCGCGCGGCAACATGCAGTACAAACGGCATCAACTGTCCGGCCAGTTTGTACAGGGTCGGGATCATCAACAACAATCCCTGCGATGAGGTGAATGAAGTGGATAATGAGCCGGTTTGCAGTGCGCCATGCACGGTGGCAATCGCACCGCCTTCGGATTGCATTTCAACCACGCGTGGTACATCACCCCAGATATTGCGGCGGCCTTCCCCGGACCAGCCATCGGCGAGTTCAGCCATGGTGGAACTGGGGGTGATGGGATAAATGGCGATAACTTCGCTGGTGCGGAAAGCGACAGATGCCACTGCGCCATTGCCGTCGACGGTAATCATAAAACGTCCTTTGCTTCGCTGAGAATGCCCGCAAAATTGCCGGGGTTAATTATCTCAGTCTAGCAAAGCGGCCAGGCGTCACTTTCTCATCTGTGTGATGCCATTGGTTTGCCGCACCGCTGACTAAGGTTGCGGTTTTTTGCATCACTTTGAGGGTGTGAAAGGGGATTCAGGATAATTCTGGTTGCAAAGTGTGAAAGAAAATTTTGTAAAAAGCTGTGTCGCCTCTCGACCCCTTGCTGCGCCTGACATATGCTGGTTCGAATTTTTCCCCCAACCGCCCGGAGCCTGATCGATGAAAGCCGCTTCCTTCCTGCTGGCCGGTGCTGCGCTGTTACTTTCCGCTTGCAGCAGCAATAGTGATAATGAACCGCCACAACAGGCGACCGCTGCACATATTCAACCGCAGGTGGTGATGTCGTCATTGGCGGAAACCAATTGCGCCAATGCCGGGGGAACGCTGGCGTTTTCACGCCAGTTAGATGGTTCGCGCATCGGCATGTGCCAGATGGCGAATGGTCGTCGCTGCGATGAGCAGGCGCTGATCGGTGGACGTTGCGCCCGCTAACGCAGGCGCGCGTTGTCAGGCTTGCACCAGATTAGGACAGGTTTCACCGCGTTCCAGTTGCTGCAAATTGCTCAGCGTGGTTTCGGAGATGGCGGTCAAGGCTTCCGCCGTCAGAAACGCCTGATGGCCGGTAAACAACACGTTATGGCAGGCGGACAGGCGACGGAACACGTCATCCTGAATCACATCATTCGATTTGTCTTCAAAGAACAGATCGCGTTCGTTTTCATACACGTCCATCCCCAGTGAGCCGATTTTTTGCTGCTTCAGCGCATCGATCGCCGCCTGAGAATCAATTAAGCCGCCACGGCTAGTATTAATAATCATCACGCCATCTTTCATCTGGCTGAAGGCGGCAGCGTTGAGCAGATGGTGATTTTCTGGCGTTAGCGGACAGTGCAGGGTGATGACGTCGGAGGCTGCCAGCAGGGTTTTCAGATCGACGTATTCCGCACCCAACTCCAACGCCTGGGCGCTGGGATAAGGATCAAACGCCAGCAGACGCATGCCAAATCCTTTCAGAATACGCATCGCCGCCACGCCAATCTTACCGGTGCCGACCACACCGGCGGTTTTACCGTACATATTGAAACCGGTTAGGCCATCCAGTGAGAAGTTGGCATCACGCGTGCGTTGATACGCGCGATGGATGCGACGGTTCAGCGTCATCATCAGGCCAACGGCATGTTCCGCCACGGCTTCCGGCGAATAGGCGGGCACGCGCACCACCTGCAATCCGAGAGCGGCCGCCGCCTCGAGATCGACGTTATTGAAACCGGCACAGCGCAGCGCGATATATTTCACTCCCAGCGCCGCCAGCTCTTCCAGCACCACTTTGCTGCCATCATCATTAACGAAAATACACACGGCATCACAACCTACGGCGTTCTTGGCCGTGGTTTCCGTCAGCAGAAAGTCAAAGAACACCAGTTCGTATCCATAGCTGGCGTTAACATGTTCAAGATACTTCTGGTCGTACTGTTTGGTACTGTAAACCGCAACTTTCATTGTTTCGCTCCTGAAAAATGGAATGTTGGCAGAAGACAGAATAACGTTTTCTGTGTCACTTTGCTGATAAAAACCGCGCGATTAATTGGCTGCTGGCGGGTAAAACCTTCATTTACCCGGCATAACATGCCATCATCTTTGTCAGGATTTTGTAAGGGACAGGAACGTTAGCTGCCATGACGCGGAGCCTTCGCCGAATACTTGCTGCGCTACTGGCGCTGATACTGCTGCTACTGGGATTGCTGCTGACGGTGACACAATGGCTGCCGCGGCTGGCGGGCATCTGGCTGCCGGAAAATACCCGTGTGGAGCTGAACGGTGCGCCTGGCTGGCAGCAGGGCGGCCTCTATTTCCCGGAAGTGCGTTACCTGGCGGGCGATTGCGAACTGGCGAAAGTCAGCGAGGCCCGCCTCGGTTGGCAGCAGCAGCGCTGGCAACTGCGCGCCCGACAAGTGCAACTCGACAGCCACTGCCTGCAAGCGCTGCCGCAAAACACCGCCCCGAGTGATGCACCCCGCACGCTGGCACAGTGGCAGGCCATGCTACCGGGCGCGGATATTCACCTCGATCAACTGGTACTGCTGCCGTGGCAACACTATGCCGGGCAATTTGATCTCACCCTGGATAACACCGCGCAGCAACTGCATTATCAGGGCGAGAATCTTACCGTGGACGCCCGTCTGCAAGGACAGGAGCTACACCTCTCGCGGCTAACGCTGACGCAGCCGTTGCTGCCCAAACCACTGGATTTACAAGGCTCGCTAACGCTACCGACCTTTGCCGACGGATTACCGGTCGCCGGGACGTTACAGGGCGATGTCAGCCTGAGGCAATGGCCACAGCCACTGCGAATGGCGCTGGACTGGCAGCAGCAGCAGGGGAGTTTGACGGTGAGCCAACAGGGCGACGATCAACCCTTACTGCAACTGCCGTGGCAGGTTGATGAGCAGCACATCCAGATTAGCCAGGGGCACTGGCGCTGGCCGCAGTCTGAGCAGCCACTGTCGGGTGGCCTGGCGCTGACCTTTACCAACTGGCAGCAGGGGCTGGATCACACCCAGGTTCAGGGGCGCTTCAACCTGCTGACGCAAGGCAAAGGGGGCAAAGGCAACCTGGTGCTGAGCGTCGGACCCGGCACCCTTAGCCTGACTGACAGCGCCTTACCGTTCCAGCTTACCGGCGAAAGCAAATTTGCCAGCTTGCAATTGTATGGTGCCATCCCCGGTGAGTTGCAGGGAATGTTGACCGACCCACAACTGGTGCTGAAACCGGGCGCGTTGCTGCGTCTGCGTGGCCGCCTGCTGTCGACGCTGGAGGTGGATGAGGCGCGCTGGCCACTGGCTGGTGTCACCCTGAGCAGCAAGGGGATTAATGGCCGCTTGCAGGCAATCCTGCAAGCGCACGATCCCAGCTTTGGCCGTTTACGCTTGCACCTTGATGGCCGTGCGACGCAGTTTTGGCCGGACAGCGGGCGCTGGAACTGGCGTTACTGGGGGGATGGCCTGATGCAGCCACTCGACGCTAAATGGGATGTCAGAGGTACCGGCAGTTGGCAGGATACGCTGATCAGTCTCGATACGCTGGATACCGGTTTCGATCAACTGGCGTATGGCATGGTGCAAGTTGGCAAACCCCGTTTAACCCTGACCGCGCCAGTACGTTGGCAACGCGATGCGCAACAACCCAGTTTCAACGGCGGCTTTGTGCTGAAATCCGGCCAGACGCAATTTAGCTATGGTGGCTGGCTGCCGCCTTCAGAACTTGAATTTGCCGCCAAAGGTCGCGATCCCAGCCAGTTTATCTGGCGCGGCCAGCTTAAGGCCGGAGATATCGGCCCATTACGGGTACACGGACGTTGGGATGGTGAGCGCCTGCGCGGTGAAGCCTGGTGGCCGGCGCAATCGCTGACGGTATTCCAGCCGCTGCTCAGTAGCGATTTAAAGATGCGTATTCAATCCGGGCAACTCCAGGCTCAGGTGGCTTTCTCTGCCGCCACCGATCAGGGCTTAGAAGCCGGAGGCCACTGGGCGGTGAAAAAAGGCAGCGTATGGATGCCGGACAGCGAAATCAACGGTATCGATTTTTCACTACCGTTCCGCCTCAAGGCGCACCAGTGGCAGCTCGGACGGCGCGGGCCGGTTTCGCTGCGCATTGCTGAGGTGAAAAACCAGTTTGCCTTGCAGAACATCACCGCCGATTTACAGGGGCATTATCCCTGGCAGGAACGCCAGCCGTTGACGCTGTCCAACGTCAATCTTGATCTGCTGGGCGGCCATGTCAGCTTGCCAGAACTGCGCCTGCCGCAGCATGAGGCGGCGCATATTTCCCTGCGCGACATCGATCTCAGCCGTCTGATTACCGCTATCAAACCAAAGCAATTTGCCATGTCCGGCAAGGTGAATGGCGAGTTGCCGCTGTGGGTGAATAACCCGCGCTGGCTGATTGAAAAAGGCTGGATCGCCAACAGTGGCCCCCTCACGTTCCGCATGGATAAAGATATGGCCGATGCCATTACCAGCAACAATATTGCCGCAGGCGTGGCGATGGACTGGCTGCGCTATATGGAGATCTCCCGTTCGTGGGCCACACTGGATCTGGATAACTTCGGCAATCTGACTCTGCAATCGGAGGTCAAGGGCACCAGCCAGTTCAGCAATCGCCGCCAGTCGGTCAATCTTAACTACCGTCATCAGGAAAACCTGTTCCAGCTGTGGCGCAGCCTGCGTTTTGGCGATAATTTGCAATCCTGGGTGGAGCAAAATGCCACCCTGCCATCCAAGAAGGATCCCCAACCATGAGCCTGAGGGCATTACTGGTGCTGGCAGCCGGGCTGCCGCTGATCGGTTGCGTGCCGCGTATTGAAGTTGCCGCACCGAAAGAGCCGATCACCATCAATATGAATGTGAAAATCGAGCATGAAATCCACATCAAGGTCGATAAAGATGTGGAAGCGCTGCTGAAAAATCAGAGCGGATTATTTTGAGGAGGGTGGCGATGAAACGCAAAGCAATCGCCTTGTTGCTGGCGACGTTATTGATCCCTTCCGCCTGGGCGCTGACGCTCGATCAGGCTCGTCAGCAGGGGCGTGTCGGGGAAACCCTGAGCGGCTATATTGCGGCCCGGCAACAGGACAGCGAAACCCTGGCGCTGGTGAAACGGATTAACGAGGGACGGAGCCAACAGTATCAGCGAGTGGCGCAGCAGAACAATCTCACCACCGGCGAAGTGGCGCGCATTGCCGGGGAGAAACTGGTCGATCGTGCCGGAACCGGCGAGTATGTGCAGGGTATTAACGGGCAATGGCTGCGAAAATAGCCCAAAAAAAACCGGGCACTCAGGCCCGGCAAAAAGATAGCATTCTTTTTTAGCGCTTACGCAGCAACAATTTCTTTGATCGCGTCTTTGGCATCGCTGGCCGCTTTGGTCGCCACTTCTGGACCGTAAGCGATACCTTCAGCGAACACGAAGTTCACATCGGTGATACCGATGAAGCCGAGGAACAGCTTAACGTATGGGGTCAGCAGGTCGGTCGGGGTATCTTTATGGATGCCGCCACGGCTGGACAGGATCACCGCACGTTTGCCTTTCACCAGACCTTCCGGGCCTGCTTCGGTGTAACGGAAAGTCACGCCAGCACGGGCAATCAGGTCGAAGTAGTTTTTCAGCTGAGTCGGGATGTTGAAGTTGTACATTGGCGCAGCGATCACCACCACGTCATGAGCCTGCAATTCAGCAATCAGTTCGTCAGACAGCGCCAGCGCTTCCTGTTGACGCGGAGACAGCGGAGCGTCAGACGGACGCAGCGCGCCAACCAGCTCACCGTCCAGAACCGGGATCGGATTCGCAGCCAGGTCGCGCACGGTGACGGCATCACCTTTGCTCTGTGCCTGCTCAACATAGAAATCAGCCAGTTGGTTGGACTGAGAGTAACCGGCGAGGATGCTGGATTTCAGAACTAATACTTTGCTCATGGTGTTTTCCTGTTTGTTACGCGGAAGGCTTACCGCTCAATGCGTTACACTCTACGGAGATCACCGTGCGGTGAAAAGCGCAATATTTCGAGACCTATGTTCGAATTTATTGAATAAGGCCGCACGCACGGTCAGGGCGGCAGGGGCAAATTATGCTATCATGCCGTCCATTAATTCGTTGAATACGCCGGTAATTCACCACTATGTCATCATCTGTTACTTCACCTTTGGCTCCTCTCTGGACGCGTCTTGATAACCTGATGCTACGCGACCGCCAACGGTTACAGCGGCGGCTCCAGGGCGCGACCAAAGTGAAAAATCCTGACGCGCAGCAAGGGATTGCGGCCGAGCTGGACGCTGAGTTCAGCCTCGCCGAGCAGCGTGTGGCGCAGCGCATGGCCGCCACGCCGCGCATTACCTTTCCGGAAAATTTGCCGGTCAGCCAGAAACAGCAGGCGATTGCAGAGGCGATTCGCGATCATCAGGTGGTGATCGTTGCGGGTGAAACCGGTTCGGGGAAAACCACCCAGTTACCGAAGATTTGTCTGGCGCTGGGGCGTGGGGTGAAAGGGCTGATTGGGCATACCCAGCCACGCCGTCTGGCGGCACGAACGGTGGCCAACCGCATCGCCGATGAGCTGGAAACCTCGCTCGGCGGCTGTATCGGCTACAAGGTACGTTTTAATGATCAAGTCAGTGACACCACTCAGGTGAAGCTGATGACGGACGGTATTCTGCTGGCAGAAATCCAGCAGGACCGGTTGCTGCTGCAATATGACACCATCATTATTGATGAAGCGCACGAACGCAGCCTGAACATCGATTTTCTGCTCGGTTATCTGCGCGAGCTGCTGCCGCGCCGTCCTGATTTAAAGGTGATCATCACCTCGGCGACCATCGATCCACAGCGTTTTTCACGCCATTTTCATCACGCGCCGGTGATTGAAGTTTCCGGGCGTACCTTTCCGGTGGAGGTGCGTTATCGCCCCATCGTTGAAGAGGCCGAGGATACCGATCGTGACCAACTTCAGGCGATTTTCGATGCGGTGGATGAACTGGGGCAGGAAAGCCGGGGCGATATCCTGATCTTTATGAGCGGGGAACGCGAAATTCGTGATACCGCCGATGCGCTGATGAAGCGCGATTTGCCCCACACCGAAATTCTGCCGCTGTATGCCCGACTGTCGAATGCAGAGCAGAACCGGGTGTTTCAGTCACACAGTGGACGCCGCATCGTACTGGCGACCAACGTGGCGGAAACCTCACTGACCGTTCCCGGCATTAAGTACGTGATCGATCCCGGTACGGCGCGTATCAGCCGCTACAGCTATCGCACCAAAGTGCAGCGTTTGCCGATTGAGCCGGTTTCCCAGGCATCGGCTAACCAGCGTAAAGGCCGCTGTGGCCGTGTGTCGGAAGGTATCTGTATTCGTCTCTACTCCGAAGACGATTTCCTCAGTCGGCCAGAGTTTACCGATCCGGAAATTCTGCGCACTAACCTCGCGTCGGTTATCTTGCAGATGACCGCGCTCGGCCTCGGCGATATTGCTGCGTTCCCGTTTGTCGAAGCGCCGGATAAACGCAATATCCAGGACGGGGTGCGGCTGCTGGAGGAGTTGGGGGCGATCACCGTCAATGAAGACAGCCACTACAAACTGACGGCGTCAGGACGTCAACTGGCGTTGCTGCCGGTCGATCCCCGTCTGGCACGCATGGTGCTGGAAGCGCAGAAATTTGGTTGTGTGCGCGAAGCGATGATCATCACGGCGGCCTTGTCGATTCAGGACCCGCGTGAGCGTCCGGTGGAGAAACAGCAGGCATCGGACGAGAAACATCGGCGATTTGCTGATAAAGAGTCCGATTTCCTCGCCTTCGTCAATCTGTGGAACTATCTCCAGGAACAACAGAAGGCGCTGTCAGGCAATCAGTTCCGCCGTCAGTGTAAAAGCGATTACCTCAACTATCTGCGCGTGCGCGAATGGCAGGATATCTATACCCAGCTGCGTCAGGTGGTGCGGGAGCAGGGCATGCCGGTCAACAGCGAGCCAGCCCCTTATCGTGAAGTGCACTGCGCGTTGCTGAGTGGTTTGCTCTCCCACATCGGCCAGAAAGATGCTGAAAAACAGGAATTTACTGGTGCGCGGAATGCGCGCTTCTCCATCTTCCCCGGTTCCGGGCTGTTTAAGAAACCGCCCAAATGGACCATGGTGGCTGAGCTGGTTGAGACCAGCCGGTTGTGGGGACGCATTGCGGCACGCATCGATCCGGAGTGGATCGAACCGCTGGCGCAGCATTTACTGAAGCGCAGCTACAGCGAACCGCACTGGGAAAAGGCGCAGGGCGCGGTGATGGCGAGCGAAAAAGTGACGCTGTACGGTTTGCCGATTGTGCAGGCGCGTAAGGTTAACTACGGCCAAATTGATGCGCCATTGAGCCGTGAGCTGTTCATCCGCCATGCGTTAGTCGAGGGCGACTGGCAGAACCGTCACGCTTTTTTCCGCAGCAACCAAAAGCTGCGCAGCGAAGTGGAAGATCTGGAACATAAATCACGACGCCGTGACATCCTCGTTGATGATGAAACCTTGTTTGCTTTCTACGATCGGCGTATCGGCAGCGAGGTGGTTTCCGCCCGGCATTTTGACAGCTGGTGGAAAAAAGCCAGCAAAGATAACCCGGATCTGCTGAGTTTCGACAAACAGATGCTGATCAAAGATGGCGCGGAGAAAGTCAGTCAACTGGATTACCCGAATTTCTGGCATCAGGGCAACCTGAAACTGAAACTCAGTTACCAGTTTGAGCCGGGTGCCGATGCCGACGGGGTGACGGTGCATATTCCGCTGCCGCTGTTAAACCAGGTTGATGACGCGGGATTTGAGTGGCAGATCCCGGGCGTGCGTCGTGAGTTGGTGATTGCGTTGATTAAGTCGTTGCCGAAACCGGTGCGACGCAATCTGGTGCCCGCCCCGAACTATGCCGAGGCGTTCCTCGGTCGCGTCAGCGCGCTGGAGCTGCCGTTGCTGGACGCGCTGGAACGTGAATTCCGCCGCATGACTGGCGTCACCATTGACCGCGAAGCCTGGCAGTGGGATCAGGTGCCCGATCACCTGAAAATGACTTTCCGCGTGGTTGACGAACATAACCGTAAGTTGCAGGAAGGCAAGGACCTGCATCAATTGAAGCTGGCGTTGAAAGGCAAAGTACAGGAAACCCTGTCTAAAGTGGCCGATGACGGGCTGGAACAGAGCGGTCTGCACATCTGGAGCTTCGGTGATTTGCCGCAAAGCTATGAACAGAAGCGTGGCAGTTATCAGGTTAAAGCCTGGCCAGCACTGGTGGACGAAAAAGACAGCGTGGCCATTCGCCTGTTCGACAGTGAGCAGGAGCAACAAAAGATGATGTGGCGCGGTCAGCGCCGCTTGCTGCTGCTGAACATTCCGTCACCGATAAAATATCTGCATGAGAAGCTGCCGAACAAGGCCAAACTCGGTCTGTACTTTAACCCTTATGGCAAAGTGCTGGAGTTGATTGATGACTGCATCGCCTGCGGTGTCGATAAACTGATGGGTGAAGCTGGCGGCCCGGCGTGGCAGCAGGAGAACTTCGAGCAGTTGCGTGACAAAGTGCGGGCTGAGCTGAATGAAACGGTGGTCACCATCGCGAAGCAGGTGGAGCAGATCCTGACCTGCGTATTCAATATCAACAAACGCCTGAAGGGCCGGGTGGATATGTCATTGGCGCTGGCTCTGACGGATATTAAAAATCAGATGAGTGGCCTGGTATATCGAGGTTTCGTGACCGGCAATGGCTGGCAGCGGCTGGCGGATACCTTACGGTATTTGCAGGGCATCGAACGTCGTCTGGAGAAACTGCCGGTCGACCCACACAGCGATCGGGCGCGGATGCTGAAGGTGCAGGCGGTGGAGCAGGCGTGGCAGAGCTGGCGTAACAAGCTGCCGCCGCAGCGTCAGGATGATGAGGAAGTATTGGCGATTCGCTGGATGCTGGAAGAGTTGCGCATCAGCTACTTTGCCCAGCAACTGGGGACACCTTATCCGATTTCGGAAAAGCGCATTGTGCAAACGATGGAGCAGATGGGGTGATGCTCGTAGCGGCGCGATTAATCGCGCCTTTCTGTGCGCGTTGCTGGTAAGACCCGCGCGATAAATCGCGCGGCTACAGGGCTAGCGCAATGTTATTGCGCTAGCGCTTCCAGCTTGTCACGGAACGAGGTGACAGCAATGGCGCGGTTATCGGCACGATAACGATCGGCCGGGGCGGGTGCCGAGCTTTGTACGGCAATCAGCTGCCAGCCATCATCTTTTTTCAATAACAACGGTGAACCACTGTCGCCTGGCAGGGTATCGCATTGATGCGACAGCACCGCACGCTGCGCCCAGCCGGTAATCAAACAATCGCTGTGTGAATACAGCGTATCCAGATGGTCTTCCGGATAACCCGCCTGCGTCACTTTGCGTCCGGTGGCTTTTAACGCATCGGTTAAATCGCCACGCGATCCGTCAAACAGCGGAATCGGGGTGATCGCTGACGGCGGATTGTGCAGAATCACCAAACCGTAATCAAACGGGGCCGCGTCCGGCGGCACGATCCAGCCTTCACCATCTGCTTTTAACTTACGCGCCAGCGATGGTTCCACGCGTGCATCAATGTCATGAATTTCATAGCGCCAGCCTTTGCTGCCCGCCATAAAACGCAACGCCACGGGTTTATCAAACTTACCGGGTGGGGTAAGCAGGCAGTGACCGGCGGTTAACGCCAGATGGGCCGAGATCAGCGTTGCGGTACACAGGTTACCGCTTTCGGTTTCCAGTTGGCCGATAGCGTCCCACGGGGCAGCGCTGACATCGCTGATGGCTTTACGGTGATCCTTGCCAAAGAACAGGGTTTTGATGTCATCAGGACTTGGCCCGTCTTCATCATCGGCATGTGCTGCGAGGTTAAAGCTGAAAATACCAACAAATAACAGGATAGCCAGGCGCATAGTTCTCTCAATGGCGAGAATAAGTAGAGGTTTTTGTCATCACGCTTGAGCGATAACTATAGTCGGTGAGCGGTAAAAAAGGGAGAAATATTGGAATAATCAGCACGCTACAACGACTAAATAAAAAAACTGGCTGCGACAATGCCGCACAGGATCACCACAATCAAAATGATTTCGAAGCGATAGCGACGCACCATATTCCGCTACTCCAGTAAACAAACACCCGGCAGAACCGGGTGTTTTCAATCATTAATGCAAGGTCGGGCGCGCGAAGGCAACCTTATTTAGCGGCTTTTTTGGTCGCTTTTTTGTGGTGCTTTTTAGCAGCCTGAGCTTTCTGTGCAGCAGGTTTGTTACTTTTTTGTGGTGCTTTTTGGCAGCCTGAGCCTTTTGTGCGGCTGGAGCGGCTTTTTTCTTTGCTGCTTTTTTGTGTTTTTTGGCAGCCTGTGCTTTCTGAGCAGCGGCTTTCTTGTGTTTGTGCGTAGTCGCTTTATGTTTAACCGGTGCAGCGGTGGTGGTTGCAGCAGCAGCCGGAGCCGGGGTAGCAGTGGTTTCAGCTGCGAACGCTACAGAAGACAGACCCATAGCAGCGGCGATCACCAGCGCAAATAATTTTTTCATTGCAAATTCCTCGAACTATTTTTTCATGTGTAGCCCACTGCGGGGCCGGTGAAATGACTATATGAAATCGCAGCAGTTCTTTCCGTGAGGGATTGGTATCGGCGTGTAACGGATTGTACAAAGGAAAGGTTGTAGCGGCGCGATTTATCGCGCGGGGTTTTATACGGCGAAAAAGGCGCGATGAATCGCGCCGCTACGAAAACGCCGCGCAGTTTACTCAGCCAGGTAACGTTGTTCAAGATGCTGACGGAAATAGTCAGGATTTAAACCTTCGCCGGTGGCGTTCACCAGTAATTGTTGGGTCGGGAAACGGCTGCCGTGCTGCCAAATGTTTTGTTGCAGCCAGTCAAACACCGGTTGCAGCTCACCCTGTTGAATCAGCTCGCTGACCTGCGGGATCGCACGTTTAACCGCCTGGAACAATTGAGCGGCATACATCGCCCCTAAGGTGTAAGTCGGGAAGTAACCAAAGGCACCGTCCGTCCAGTGAATATCCTGCATACAGCCGTCACGGTAATTACCGCGTGTATCGATACCCAACGACTGCTGCATCTTCTCGTCCCACAGCGCCGGGATGTCGTCGACGTCAATCTCTCCCTCAATCAACGCACGTTCGATTTCGTAACGCAGGATGACATGCGCCGGGTAGCTCAGTTCATCGGCATCGACACGAATAAAACCCGGTTTCACGCGTTGGGTCAGGCGGATAAAGTTTTCGCTACTCAGGGCCGGTTGATCGCCCATCAGGCCAATCACCTGCGGCTGAATATGCTGGAGAAACTCACGGCTGCGTCCGAGTTGCATCTCCATAAACAGGCTCTGCGATTCGTGCATCGCGGTGGAGCGTGCATGGGCGACCGGCTGCCCGCGCCACTGTTGTGGCAGATTCTGCTCATAACGCGCATGGCCGGTTTCGTGAATCACCCCCATCATGGCGCTGAGGAAGTCGTTCTCGTTGTAACGGGTGGTAATGCGCACGTCTTCCGGCACACCGCCACAGAACGGATGGGCGCTGACGTCGAGGCGGCCATGATTAAAATCGAAGCCCAGCGTCGCCATCAGGCTCAGGCCGAGCTGTTTTTGGGCATCAATGGCGAAGGGGCCAACCGGGGCGAGGGTGGTTTGCTGTTGCTGTTTCGCCACCACTTTTTGTAACAGGTCCGGCAGCCAGCTTTTTAAATCACCGAAAGTTTGGTCGAGCTGGGCGCTGGTCATCCCCGGTTCAAACACGTCCAGCAGGGCGTCGTAGCGCGAGACACCGAGCGCATCAGCACGCAGTTGCGCTTCTTCGCGGCTCAGTTTCACCACCTCTTTCAGGTTGGCCGAGAAACCTTGCCAGTCGTTCGCCGGGCGCTGGGTACGCCAGGCATGTTCGCAGCGGGAACCGGCGAGGGACTTGGCTTCGACCAATGAGGCGGGCAGTAAGGTGGCCTGCTGCCAGGCGCGTTGCATTTCCTTCAGGTTTGCCTGCTCTACATCGTTGAGCGATTCCTGCTGCGCCGCAGTAAACAACCCGCCAAGACGCTTATCGGTCAGCAGTTCGTGCATAAACACGCTCAATTCCGCCATCGCTTCACCCCGGGCGCGACTGCCACCGGCAGGCATGGCGGTTTGCATATCAACGCCAGCAATGGCACCTAAATGACCGAAACGAGACAGGCGCAGAAAAGTGCGGCTAAGTTCCTGATAAGCTGAGGACACGGGCAAACTCCTTGTTAAGTTAAGCGCGACGGGACTTCCCGCAAGGGTAAATCAACCGGCCAGCAAAAGCGAACGCTGGCACCGCCCAACGGGCTGCTTTCAATGGTGACGTTGCCTTGCAACGCCAGGGCGATGGAGTGGACAATCGCCAGCCCCAGGCCACAACCCCCGGTGGCGCGATCGCGGCTGGGGTCAAGACGTACAAATGGCTCAAACACACGCTCGCGTTCTTCCTGCGGGATGCCCGGGCCATCATCCTCCACTTGCAGGCAACCGACGCTGCCGTCAAACCACAGGCTGACGCGTAACCGTGACTGGGCGTAGCGCAGCGCATTGTTCACCAGGTTATCCAGCACGCGCTCCATCAAACGGGTGTCGGCGACACCGTAGTTTTCACGCTGTGGGATGTCGAGGTCGATCTGCGCCTGGGGATTGATCGCCTGCACATCTTCAATATGCAGCCGGAGCCATTCGGCGAGATCAAAGGATTTCAAACTGAGATCCACCCGTGGACGATCGAGACGCGCATAGGTCAGCAGTTCTTCAATCAGGCTTTCTAACTGGCCGATATCACGGTTCAGCGCGGCGGATTCGGATTCGCTCAGGTTTTCGCTCATCTCCAACCGATAACGCAGCCGCACCAGCGGGGTACGTAGCTCGTGGGCGATGCCGTCGATCAACTGCTTTTTGCTGGCGACCAGCGTATTGATGTTATCGGCCATTTGGTTGAAGGCCACGCCGAGGCGGAACAGGCTGGAGGTACTGTCGAAATGGGTGCGCACGTCAAGTTCGCCACGCCCGAAGCGCTGCGCTGCTTTCTCCAGCCGCAGCATCTCTTTCCAGTGTGGGCGCATCCAGATAAACACCGGCAACGCCAGCGACATACCGATAAACGCCAGCAAGGCGATATCCAGCAGGCGCATCTGATGCAGATAAAACAGGTAAGGGATCGGCCCAACCGACAACACATAATGGCTGCGCGGGATGTGTTGCAGGAAGGTGTACTGATCATCAAGCGCGACGATTTCACCGGCACGCAGCCGCTTCATATTCAGCTCATCAAGTTCATATTTACTCATTGGCTCGATGTGCAGGTCAAACGAGAGGTTAAGATCGAGGCTACGAATGGTTTTGTTCCAGTCGTGTGGCGGTATCTCGCGCAACTCGCTACGCATCAAAAACAGCGAACTGGCCATCAAATCGTTCATCGACTGGCGTCCGGCACGTTCGGCGGTGAATTTGTACACCAGCCCAACCAGCAGGGTCATCACCAGAAAGCAGACAAACAGCAGCAGATAGAACTGGATAAAGAGCTTTCTCATGCGGAACGGGTATCCCAGGCCTGCGGCGCGAACAGATAACCTTTGTTACGGATGGTTTTGATGCGGAACGGCTCGGTTGCGCTGTCGTAGAGCTTTTTGCGCAGGCGGGAAATTGCCACATCAATGCTGCGATCCATCCCGTCATAGCTGACGCCACGCAGGGTTTGTAACAGCGCATCGCGATTGAGGATCTGTCCGGCGTGGTTCGCCAGCTCCCACAGCAGATCGAAATCGGCAGTCGACAGGGTGATGTTTTCGTCAAACAGCGTCACCTGGCGATTCAGCGCGTCGATAGTCAGCGAACCAAAGCGCAATACTTTTTGCGAGCTTTGTACCGCCGGTGTCATTTCCGGCTGACTGATGTGCGCCTGGCGTAAATGGAGACGCAGGCGCGCCAGCAGCACAGCGGGCGGAGTGGTTTTGAGAATATAGTCGTTGGCACCCATTTCCAGCGCCAGAATGTGGTTCATATCGCTATCGAGCGAAGTCAGCAGCACAATCGGTCCCTGCCAACTGGCGCGCAAATCACGGCACAGCGTCATCCCGTCTTTGCCCGGTAGCATGATATCCAGCATCACCAGGTCGGGATCGGCGGCGGCAATGGTGGCCTCAGCGCGATCGCCGCGCGTTTCCACGATAACGTCAATGTCATGACGTCCAAGGTAGGCGGCAATCAGTTCACCGACTTCCGGTTCATCTTCCACATATACAATCTTGTTCATAATCCACTGCGACTGGTGAGTATGGACAGCAGCATAGCTTTTTCGGCCCTTCAGCTCTATGCCACAGCACGAAATATCCTTTGCTCTCTGGTATCCACACGGTGAAATGTGCCATTATTACCAACGCGTTGTGCGCAAGGTTTGGAACCGTAATGAAAAACAGGAGGAGTGCGAGGGTGTCTGATAAAGAGCTGGCTTCAGCCGGATACAGTGACCGCATCTGCTTCAATTACAGTGATTTCCTTTCCGCCTCGTGTAAAAAGCGCTGGAGCTTCGTGGATGCCATTTATGGTGTGCTGCCAATTTTTGGCATGGTCACCCGTAAATCTGCGCACAGTTTACAGGCCAGCGATGACCATCTGAAAGAATTAGCATTACAAATCATTTCAACTCAGGTCAGTGACGAGATTAACATTGCTCGCCTGATTACCCTTGCTGAACAGCAGCAGATCAGCCGTTTTGATATCCAGTTACCTTATCCGCTGTCGGCGGAGCAGCTTGACGCTATCCATCATGAATACCGTAAGCCGCTCAACCTGACACAGCAGGGGGATTTACTGTGTGTCATCATCCCCGGCAAGCCGCACTAATTCGTTAATTGCCACACGGCAGGCAGAGACGCGGCCATTAACATCGCGATCGCGATACGTTCCAGTTGTGACAGCGTTTTGCTGGCACGGCCACCACGACGCGCGTACAGAAACAACAACACGCCGGGCGCGTAAAGCACCACCGACAGCAGCAGATGTAGCGGGCCGGACGCGTACAGTAGCCAGAGGCCATACAGGCTGGCACCGATGCCGGTCAGCATCAACAGCGGTTTTTGCTGACCGCGCACCACCTTGATCAGATACAAACCCACCAGCAGATAGGGCACGAGGATCATCTCCGACGCGATGGTCAGCAGGGTATTGTAATCCGCGCCGGTGACGGCAATCAGAATCAGACAGACCTGCACGCTACCGTTGGTCAGCCACAGTGACGCTGAAGGGGCGCTGTGACGGTTCTGACCGGCGATACTGCGCGGGAAGGCACCCTGTTGCGCTGCGAGAAACGGCACTTCGGCAGCCATAATGGTCCAGCTCAGATACGCACCGCACACCGAGATAATTAACCCAATGGCAATCACCGCGTCACCCCAGTGGCCGATCAGATGCTGCATCAGGCCCGCCATCGAGGGATTGCGCATCTGCGCCAGTTCAGCACGCGGCACCACACCCAGCGACAGCAGCGTCACCAGCAGATAGACCAGCAGCGCAGCCAGCACCGCCAGCAGCGTGGCGCGTCCAACATCCTTCTTATGCCGGGCGCGTGCCGACACCACCACCGCGCCTTCCACACCGATAAACACCCACAGGGTGATCAACATGGTCTGCTTAACCTGTTCCCACAGCGGTTTGCCGAGGGCCACGCCGCTAAAATCGAGACGAAAGCGATCGAGGTTAAAGGCCAGTACCGCCAGTACCACAAACAGCAGTAACGGCACCAGTTTGCCCAGCGTCGCCAGTAAGTTAATGCTGGCTGCGGTCTGTACCCCACGCAGCAC
Organism: Pantoea sp. At-9b; assembly: GCF_000175935.2. NCBI lineage: Bacteria > Pseudomonadati > Pseudomonadota > Gammaproteobacteria > Enterobacterales > Erwiniaceae > Pantoea > Pantoea sp. At-9b. Next base: position 2,223,632 of record NC_014837.1, on the reverse strand, counting down.
CAGCGCATGGACCAGCCACAACAACACCGAAGCACCCAGCATCGCCTGCCAGGTATTGCCATCGCCAAAGACCGCGTGATCGGGGGTATCGGTGAAAAAGCTCAGGGCCGAAAAGACAATCACCAGATAGGAAACGTTGGCGATCACCGCGCATAGCCAGTAGCCCCAAGCGGAGCAGAAGCCCATCAGCTCGCCAAATCCGGCGCGCGCATAGCTGAAAATGCCGCCATCCAGCTCCGGCTTGAGACGTGTCAGAAACAGCATCGCCAGCGAGAGCAACACAATACCGACGCCGGTGATTAACCAGCCAATCAGCAACGCTGCCGGACCGGCAACCGCCGCCATATTTTGTGGCAGACTAAACACGCCCGCACCCAGCATTGAACTGAGCACCAGCGCGGTAAGCGCACCAAGACCTAATTTTTTATCCAAAACGCCATTCCTGAGTAGCAGAGTCTGCTGGGTAAAAAGCATTCCGCTGGATATTAATGCGACGAATTGCCGCAATGAACATGGAATGCCCTGAAAATCAGGCGGCAGATTCTACGGAGTGCGCTACGGGAAGGCAATGCATGATGATGCACAGATGCTCAGCATTTATGCAAACAGCAGGGCGACGGAGGGTCGCCCTGGCGGGAGATTACTTGAACAGGTCAGCGGTGACGGTGAGGTTACCGCCACTCTGGTTCTGCCACTGGCGGGTCACGTGATAGTACTTCGCCCCTTTATCCGCGGCGCGTTTTGCCACTTCTTCAGAGATTTCTGTCGGTGAACCGAAGTGGCCGGTAAAGGTCACGGTATCAAACGGCTGCATCTGCGCCGCCGTAATGGCGTTCACTTCCTGGATTTTGGTACCGTTTGCCAGGGTGACAGTGTAACGCTGACCGGTAGACGACTGGGTTTCGAAGAAACGGCCTACGTTGCTGCTTGGGGTTTCAGAGGACGCAACGCCAGGGATTTCCACTTTCTTCGCTTCAGCACCACCGGCGGCCAATGCCGCTTTACCCGCTTCAGAGTCAGCCGGGATCAGGTTCGGGCTTTGTACTTTGCGTTCCGGGGCATCGGCCTTGTAGACATAGGCGGTGACGTACTGGTTGCCGCCGTTGTTGGCATCAATCTGACGGATAATAAAGAAGGATGCTGCGCCTTTCTCTTTCGCCGCTTTAGAGATGGCGTCGTTCACGTCCGGCTGGCTGGGGAAGAAACCACTGACGGAAACCGTGTCGAACGGCTCCAGGTGATAGGCTTCTGCTTTCGGCAGGGCTTTAACACCGTTATAGGTCAGGTATTCGGTCTCTTTCGAGGCTTCCGGGGCATCAGCATGGTACAGGTCAGCCGTCACACGCCAGTTACCGCTGTTACCGGTGGCATCGTTGATGCCCTGGATGTAGTAGGAGGCTGCGCCCAATTCATCAGCACGCTTAGAAACGGCGTCAGCAGCATCGCCAATGGCGTTGAAACGGCCGGTGATATTAATACGTTGGAATGGCTTCAACGCGGCCGCTTTTTCCGGCGTCAGTTCCTGCGCAGCAAACGCATTGGCTGCCAGCAGAGATAACAAGGTGGACGCCAGAATGGTGTTCTTCAGCTTCATAAAAATGATCCTTCGCCTTACGCAAAAATGAGTACGAAAACGTGCTGGACTCTTGATGTATAACAGATTAGCCGCTGATTATTGCATGTAATAATCAGCCTGTCTCAGCCAATTTATGCGACCTGGATTGACAATCAACCCGAATTATTCATCTGGCTGTCATCACTCTCTGCTATGGCGTTTTTTTGCGCGTGTTATCACTAAATCTGGTAACACTTAACGCTGTAATAGTTAAAGTATTGTTAAATAAAGGTTTTTAATAATACTAAATTCGACATGACACGATTTTTCTTAGCATATAATTTTTTATTATGGCCGAAATCTAGTGGCAAAACGTGGCAATCAATCTTTGCGTCTGAATATTTGTGTGAATGTCATAAGTATGCATTATCGCTGTGGATCGCTATTCATATTTTCAGTAGGTTATAAAGACTTTGTTACATTGCGCATTTCGCTCATAAGTAGCTGAAACATCGTTTCAGTTGCCTGAGCTTGTGCCGCTTACAGACCCTCATCCTTTAACCGATGAAAGGAAACAGTATGTTAATTGGGATACCCAAAGAGCGGTTAGCTAACGAATCGCGCGTGGCCGCCACGCCGAAAACCGTTGAGCAACTGATCAAGCTGGGATTCAGCGTAACCATCGAGCAGGGCGCAGGTATCCGTGCCAGCTTTGATGATGAAAGTTTTGTTGCCGCAGGCGCGACCATCAGCCACACCGACGAGGTGTGGCAGTCAGATATCGTGTTGAAAGTTAATGCACCTGATGATGATGAAATTGCCCTGACACGCGCGGGGAGTACGCTGGTGAGCTTTATCTGGCCAGCGCAGAACCCGGCGTTGCTGGAGAAACTCGCGGCACGCAACGTCACGGTGATGGCGATGGATTCCGTACCGCGTATTTCCCGTGCTCAGGCGCTGGATGCGCTCAGCTCCATGGCGAATATTGCGGGCTATCGTGCCATCGTTGAAGCCGCCCATGAATTTGGCCGCTTCTTTACCGGTCAAATCACTGCCGCAGGTAAAGTGCCACCGGCCAAAGTGATGGTGATCGGTGCGGGTGTGGCCGGTCTGGCGGCGATCGGTGCGGCAGGTAGCCTTGGCGCTATCGTGCGTGCCTTCGATACCCGTCCGGAAGTGAAGGAGCAGGTGCAGAGTATGGGCGCCGAGTTCCTCGAGCTGGACTTCGAGGAAGAAGCAGGCAGCGGCGACGGTTACGCCAAAGTGATGTCAGAAGCCTTTATTAAGGCGGAGATGGAGCTGTTTGCCAATCAGGCCAAAGAGGTGGACATCATCGTCACCACGGCGCTGATCCCGGGCCGCCCGGCACCGAAACTGATCACCAAAGAGATGGTGGCCAGTATGAAACCGGGTAGCGTGATTGTCGATCTGGCGGCACAAACCGGTGGTAACTGTGAATTGACGGTGGCCGATCAGGTCACGCTGACCGACAACGGCGTGAAGATCATCGGCTATACCGATCTGCCGAGCCGTCTGCCGACCCAGTCTTCCCAGTTGTACGGCACCAACCTGGTGAACCTGCTGAAGCTGCTGTGCAAAGAAAAAGACGGGCAAATCGCCGTTGATTTCGAAGACGTCGTCATTCGTGGCGTGACGGTGATCCGTGACGGCGAAGTGACCTGGCCGGCTCCGCCGATTCAGGTTTCCGCTGCGCCGAAAGCGGCTCCCGCTGCGGTCGCACCCAAAGAGAAAGTTGCCGCAGAACCGGCCTCGCCGTGGCGCAAGCTGGTACTGCTGGCGTTGGCGGTGGTGCTGTTCGGCTGCCTCGCCAATGTGGCACCGCCGGAGTTCCTGTCGCACTTTACCGTGTTCGCGCTGGCCTGCGTGGTGGGTTACTACGTGGTGTGGAACGTCAGCCACGCGCTGCACACGCCGTTGATGTCAGTCACCAATGCGATTTCCGGCATTATCGTGGTCGGTGCGGTATTGCAGATGGGGCACGGTGGTTGGGTCACGCTGCTGGCGTTTGTTGCGGTGCTGATCGCCAGTATCAACATCTTTGGTGGCTTTACCGTCACCCAGCGCATGCTGAAAATGTTTCGTAAGAATTAAGGGGTAACAACATGTCTGGCGGATTAGTCACTGCAGCATACATTGTTGCCGCGATTCTGTTTATTTTCAGCCTTGCCGGTCTCTCGAAACACGAGACATCAAAGCAGGGTAACATTTTTGGTATGAGCGGGATGGCTATCGCGCTGCTCGCCACTATCTTCGGCCCCAACAGCGGCAACGTTGCGTGGATCCTGCTGGCGATGGTAATCGGTGGTGCGATTGGCATGCGTCTGGCGAAGAAAGTTGAGATGACCGAGATGCCGGAGCTGGTGGCGATTCTGCACAGCTTCGTTGGTCTGGCGGCGGTACTGGTGGGCTTCAACAGCTACCTCGACCACGCGCCGGGTCTGGCGGCGGTGATGGAAAACATCCATCTGACCGAAGTGTTCCTCGGCATCTTTATCGGTGCGGTGACCTTCACCGGTTCAATCGTCGCCTTTGGTAAGCTGCGCGGTAAGATCTCATCGCGTCCGCTGATGCTGCCTCACCGTCACAAGCTGAACCTGCTGGCGCTGGTGGTGTCGTTCCTGCTGTTGGTGTGGTTTGTTCGCACCGAAAGCACCGGCGCACAGGTGTTTGCGCTGTTGCTGATGACCGTGATTGCCCTGGCGTTTGGCTGGCATCTGGTGGCGTCTATTGGTGGTGCCGATATGCCAGTGGTCGTGTCAATGCTCAACTCCTACTCGGGTTGGGCAGCCGCTGCCGCCGGTTTTATGCTGAGCAACGATTTGCTGATCGTCACTGGTGCGCTGGTGGGGTCGAGCGGTGCCATCCTGTCGTACATTATGTGTAAGGCGATGAACCGCTCATTTATCAGCGTGATTGCCGGTGGTTTTGGTACTGACACCAGCGTCGGTGGTGAAAGCGAAGAAGCCGGTGAACACCGTGAAATCAACGCAGAAGAAACCGCTGAGCTGCTGAAAGCGTCATCTTCGGTGATCATCACCCCGGGCTACGGCATGGCGGTGGCACAGGCGCAGTATCCGGTGGCGGAAATCACCGAGAAACTGCGGGCGCGCGGCATCAAGGTTCGTTTCGGTATCCACCCGGTGGCGGGGCGTCTGCCTGGTCATATGAACGTGCTGCTGGCGGAAGCGAAAGTGCCTTACGACGTGGTGCTGGAGATGGATGAAATCAATGATGATTTCAGCGATACCGACACCGTGCTGGTGATTGGCGCGAACGACACCGTCAACCCGGCCGCGCAGGAAGATCCGCGCAGCCCGATTGCGGGCATGCCGGTGCTGGAAGTGTGGAAAGCACAGAACGTTATCGTGTTTAAGCGTTCAATGAATACCGGCTACGCCGGGGTGCAGAACCCGCTGTTCTTCAAAGACAACACTCAGATGTTGTTTGGTGATGCGAAGGCCAGCGTAGAAGGCATTCTGCGCGCGTTATAAAACAAAAAGGGCGACATCTTGTCGCCCTTCATTATCCGTAACGGCGCGATTTATTGCGCACCTTAGTCGTCGTCATCCTCTTCGTCATCATCATCGAGTTCGATCGGCGATTTAAAGTCATCCGGTTTGATGGCCAGCAGATCGCAGCGCAGATGATCAATCACCTGTTCCGCCGTATTACCCAGAAACGCCGCTGACAATCCGGTGCGTCCGATGGTGCCAAGCACCACGATACCGGCACTGAGATGGCTGGCGATGTCCGGGATCACCTCTTCCGGTAAACCTTTCGCTACGTGGGTAAACTCTTCGCTGATCGAGAATTTCTGTCGCAGCGCTTTCATCGCCACCAGATGCTGACCGCGAATCGCGTCGTTATACACGCTGGGGTCAAAATCCGGCAGTTCGATAGCAATATTGATTGGGGTAATCGGATAAGCCCCCACCAGATGCACTTCGGTATGGTTAACCATGTCAGCCAGCTGCGTGGTTTCGCGGATCAGCTTTTGATTGAGGGCATCATGATGCGGTTCTTCACTGGCGAGATTGACCGCCACCAGCGCTTTGCCACCTTCCGGCCACGGCTGGTCTTTCACCATCCACACCGGGCAAGGGCACTTTCGCAGCAGATGCCAGTCGGTAGGGGTGAAAATCACCGCTTCCAGGCGGTCGTGCTGGTGCGCCATCTTCAGTACCAAATCGTGATGATGGGTCATCACCTCATGGATAATCGCTTCGTAAGGGCGGTTGTGCCAGATCACCTTGATCTCGATATCAACGCCAGCCTCCAGATACGCGTGGGCCTGCTCACGGATCCATTCGGTACGCTGGCTGATCACGCCTTTACGCATATTGGCGCGCTCATCCGGCGACAGCAGGGTGGTCATTTCATACGAGAAATCGTAGATAGGCAGGAAAGCTTTGATTTTTCCGCCGATACGTTGATTGAGATAAACCGCACGCCGCAGCGCGGGCTGATCATCCTGTTGTGCGTCAATCGCGACCAGAATATTTTGGTACCGGGACATAGGCAATCTCCTCAAAACCAAAGCAAGTTGGGTTAAAGATAGCCTAAGTTATGACAGTGCAGAAAGGAAAAAGTTGTTGCCGGATCAATAAAATAACAATTATTGATCCGGCTGAGTATCAGGCGGCTTGCTCAGTCTGACCAGCGAGTTCTGCCAACATTGCGTGGTTTTCGATAGTGATATATTTGCCTTTTACTGCCAGCATGCCACTTTTCTGGAAACGTCCGAGTAAACGACTGATGGTTTCTACGGTTAGTCCCAAATAGTTACCAATGTCGCCACGGGTCATGGTTAAGCGAAACTCACGCTGGGAGAAACCGCGCTGACCAAAACGGCGAGACAGGTTCCAGATGAAGGCGGCGAGGCGTTCCTCGGCATTCTTTTTCGACAGCAACAGGATCATGTCCTGGTCGCCTTTGATCTCGCCACTCATCAGGCGCATCATCTGCTGGCGCAGCGCGGGCATTTTACCGGACAAGTCATCCAGGGTTTCAAACGGGATCTCGCACACCATCGCCGTTTCCAGGGCCTGGGCAAAGCTGGGATGATGGGCGCTGACAATGGCGTCAAAACCCACCAAATCACCGGCCAGATGGAAACCGGTAATTTGCTCGTCACCCTGTTCAGTGATGGTGTAGCTTTTGATGGTGCCAGAGCGAATGGCGTACAGCGATTTCAATTCATCACCGGCTTTGAACAGCGTTTGGCCTTTCTGAATCGGCTTTTTGCGTTCGATAATATTATCCAGTTGATCCAGTTCGTGTTCGTTCAGCGTGAAGGGAATACACAACTGGCTGATACTGCAATCCTGGCAATGGATGGCACAACCGCCAGACTGAATACGTCGAATGCTGCGTTTTTCCGGGATCATAATATGTACGCTCGATGATTATTGACTGCCGTCAATTTTAACATTTTTTCATGTAAAGGGCACTCATCCGAGGTGTAATAATCCTCAAAAAAAGTGTGGCCGACGCAAAAATAGTTGATCACCGCTCATGCCGCTATTTGCGGATAATTTCTACAACTGAAATATTGATCTGGAACGTTTTGTTGACACTCAGGCCGCGTGGCACGCCGAAATTCTGCTGCGCAACGTGACAGATGTGATGCCAGAAAGCATTTGCTAAGCTTGCAACGCTGAAATTGTATTGTGAGAGAAAACCATGAACCTCGACGATGATGACCTTTTCCGGGATGCCATGGGTGATGTGACACCGTTGAAAGATTGCGCGAATACCCAATGGCTGCGTGCTCCCTCGACGACCGCGCCACGCGCACTGCAACGCAATGATGCAGAAGAAAACTTTTTGACGCGTGGCTTTCTGGAGATTATTCCGTTGGCGACGCCGCTGGAGTACAAAGCGGACGGTATCCAACAGGGGGTGCTGGACAAATTACGCCAGGGGAAATATCCGCTGGATGCCAGCCTCAATTTGCTGCGCCAGCCGGTGGAAAGCTGCCGTCAGTCACTGTTCAGCTTTATGATGCAGGGCCGCAAACTGGGGCTGCGCAATCTGCTGATCATTCATGGTAAGGGGCGTAATGACGAGTCGCACGCCAACATTGTGCGCAGCTATGTCGCACGCTGGCTGCAACAATTCGATGAGGTGCAAACCTTTTGTGTGGCGCAGCCCCAGCATGGCGGTGCCGGGGCGTTATACGTTGGCTTGCGTAAAACCGCGCAGGCACGGCTGGATAACCGCGAGCGGCATGCCAAGCACAGCCGTTAGCTGTGGAACTTGCGGATCGTCGCCATTAACACCTCCGCGCTCAGGCTCAGGGTATTGCCGGTACGGGTGATAATACCGACCGGCTCGCCCGGACCGGCTGATGAGATGGGCAGGGCGCACAACGCGTTATGGCTCAAATCCTCTTTAATGGCACCCGAAGGCACAAACCACACGTAGTCGTAGCGTAACGCCAACTGGCGAGCCAGTGAGGTTGAAGAGGTTTCGACGCAGTTGGCGGGTAGCGTACAATCCTGATCATCTAACATCTGTTGCGCGATGCGGCGTGGTGCCGTGCCTTCCGGGGAGATGACCACCGGCCATTGCATTGCACGTGATAACGTGACGTTGTCACTTAGTAGCGGGTGTTCCGGGCGCACCACCAACTTTAATGATTCCAGAAACAACAACTCGTAAGTCAGGCCCGCCATCATTTCGCTGTCGGCCATCCGTCCGATACCAATGTCGAATTCACCCGCCCGCAACCCCGCTAATAGCACGTTGTTATGCAGCGTCGCGACCTGGACGGTGGTATTCGGCTGTTGCTGATGAAAACGGTCTAAAATTTGTGGCAGCATCCCCATCGCGGCGGTGGTCAGCGCGCCAAGACGGATCACCATCGGGCGTCCAGGTAATGGCGAGTTGAAACTCTGTCCGGCATGATTGAGGGCATCCAGCACTTTTATCGCATGGGTCAGGAATTGTTCACCCAGCGTGGTGAGTTGCGCACCGAGACGACCACGCTCAAACAAACGTGCTCCGGCCAGCTCCTCCAGTTCGTTAAGGGTTTTCGATAGCGCAGGCTGGCTCAGGCTCAGCGTTTCTGCGGCGCGCCCAAGGGTGCCTTGCTGCGCAACGGCAACAAAGGTATGTAGATGGCGCAAGCGAATGCGCTGATTGAAAAGAATATTTTTGTCCATAACCTCACACTTAATGAGATCTCCGGGTTGCAGGCAACTGGCAAAACGAAATTTTGTTAACTTACCTGCAAAATTATATTAACAATATTAGCTTGCTATTTGGCAAACGCATAAGCTGCTGTTATCACAATAAATCCCGAATATTCATCTGGTTGAGTGGTTGCCAGCTTCTGAAATTTCAGAGGGTTAAGAGGGCAAATCCTGAATAATTCTCAGTTACATCCAAAAATCCTGCCCGTTATTGTTAACAATGAGCTATCATAAGCGCCGTTTTTTTTACCAAAACTGATGTTTAAAAGCAGGAGTTCGGCCGTGACCAGCGTTGAAGCAGTAGATGTACGCCAGCTGATTAATCAGAGCGCGCTGAGCAGCTGGCAAAAGCGCTTAATTGCGCTCTGTTTCATTGTGGTAGCACTGGACGGCATGGACATTGCGCTGATGGGGTTTATCGCGCCAACGCTGCGCGCGGCCTGGGGTGTCAGCAATCATCAACTCGGTATGGTGATCAGTGCGGCCTTGATTGGACTGGCGCTGGGCGCGGTGTTCGCCGGGCCGCTGGCGGATCGCTATGGCCGTCGCGTGATGATCCTGCTTAGCGTCCTGTTCTTTGGCTTGTGGACGCTGGCCACGGCGATGGCGCAAAACATCGAACAGATGATGTTGTTCCGTTTCCTCACCGGGCTGGGATTAGGTGCAGCGATGCCGAACGTCGGCACCCTGGTGGCGGAATATGCGCCGGAACGCCGCCGCTCTTTCATTATTACTGTGGTGTTCTGCGGTTTTACCTTTGGCGCGGCCTCCGGTGGTTTTGCCGCTTCCTGGTTACTGCCGCGTTATGACTGGCATTCGGTGATGTTGTTGGGGGGAATGCTACCGCTGGTGGTATTGCCTTTTCTGCTGCGCGGCCTGCCTGAATCGGTACGTTTTCTCATCAGCCGCCAGGCACCGGCGGCACGTATCCACGCCATTCTCGACCGCATGTTGCCGGGTGCGGTGCAGGCCAACAGCCATTTCCACAGCGTTGAACCCACCACCGTGCGTGCTGGCGCGATTGCCACCGTCCTCTCACGCCGTTATTTGTTTGGCAGCCTGATGCTATGGGGCGGTTACTTTATGGCGCTGTTCCTGGTCTACCTGGTCGGTAGCTGGTTGCCATCGCTGGTCCGTACCCTTGGCATGTCAGTGACCGCAGCCGCGATCATCACTGCGATGTATCAGGCGGGAGGTACCCTCGGCTCGCTGTTTACCGGTTGGCTGATGGACCGTGTTAACGCAAACCTGGCGCTGGCGGTGATCTACTTCTGTGGCGGCATCGCCATTGTCGGCATGGGTTTCTCTCCGGCGCGGGTTGACCTGATGAGCGCCATCGCCTTTTGTAGCGGTTTTTGTTTTAACGGTGCCAACACCGGAATGAATGCGCTCTCCGCCAGCTATTATCCTACGCATGCCCGCGCGACGGGTTCCAGTTGGATGCATGGCGTGGGGCGGGTCGGGGCGATCCTCAGTGCCTTTATCGGCGCGGAGCTGCTTTCCCTCGGCTGGTCATTCAGCCATATCTTCCTGATGCTGGCACTGCCAGCGGTGCTGACCACCGTGATGCTGTTGCTGAAATGTCGCTTTGGTGATCCGCGAGCGGCGGGCGAGTGACAGCGCGATCACACTTCGAGGAAATTGTTACCCGGCGCTAAAGGGTTGATCTACATTAGCATCACCCCCTTAGCCCAAGGTGATGACGATGGACAATTTCCTCACCAGCGATGCTATCCGCACGCTGTTTTCCCAGGCCATGTCGGCGATGTATCAGCAGGAAGTGCCACAGTACGGTGTGCTGACCCAACTGGTCAGCGCCGTGAATGAACGCGTGCTGGAAGCCAATCCTGATCTGAAAAACCGCCTGGCGGCGGCGGATGAACTAGGCCGCCTGAGTGTCGAGCGTCACGGCGCGATTCGCGTGGGCACCGCAGCAGAGTTAAGTATGTTGCGCCAGATGTTTGCGGTGATGGGTATGTATCCGGTGGGGTACTACGACTTGTCACAGGCTGGTGTGCCCGTTCATTCCACCGCGTTTCGACCGGTGAGTGACAGCGCACTGCGACGTAACCCGTTCCGCGTATTCACCTCGCTGTTGCGGCTGGAGTTAATCAATGATGAGACATTGCGGGCGAAAGCAGCGGCCATTCTGGCTGAGCGCGATATCTTTACGCCACGCTGCCGGGCGTTGATTGCACAACATCAGCAGCAGGGCGGTCTTAACGCGGCGGACGCCGCGCAGTTTGTTAAAGAAGCGCTGGAAACTTTCCGCTGGCACGCCAATACCACGGTCGACAGCGCCACCTACCTGGCGCTCAGTCATCAGCATCGGCTGATTGCGGATGTCGTCTGCTTCCGTGGTTGTCATATCAATCACCTGACACCGCGCACGCTGGATATTGACCGGGTGCAGGCGCTGATGCCCACGCGCGGCATCGATCCCAAAACCCTGATTGAAGGCCCACCGCAACGCCAGGTGCCGATCCTGCTGCGCCAGACCAGTTTTAAAGCGCTGGAAGAGCCGGTGCATTTCCGCGATGGTTTTCAGGGCACCCATACCGCCCGCTTTGGCGAAATCGAACAGCGCGGCGTGGCGCTCACGCCGAAAGGACGCGCGCTGTACGATAAATTGCTGGCAGAGGCGGGCACCGGTAAGGACAACCAGCAGCATCAGCAACATCTGGCGGAGGTGTTTCGCGCCTTTCCTGACGATGAACTCAGCCTGCGGCGTGAGCAACTGGCGTGGTTCAGCTATCGGCTCACCGACAAGGGTATCCAGTCACCGCCTAATGCTGAAGAGAGTATGGAGCAGTTGATGGCCGAAGGTCGCCTGGTGGCAGAACCGATCACCTACGAGGATTTTTTGCCGGTGAGCGCGGCGGGCATTTTCCAGTCCAATCTGGGCGATACCGCCCAGGTTCGCGGAGCCGGTCATGCCAGCCGGACGGCGTTCGAAACGGCGCTGGGCGCGGTGGTACAGGATGAGATGGCGTTGTATCAGCAGATGCAACAGCGCAGTCTGGCACGTTGCGGTTTGGCCTGAGGTAAAAAGCCGGTCTGCCGCTGGCAGACCGGCTGGCTTTTATTATTGCAGGCGCGGATTACGCACCAGCGTATATTTCCCGGCACCCAAAAACATAATGGCGAGTGCACCAAGCGTGTAAAGGGCTTCCGTCTCCAGGGACCACGCACCCACATCCGTCAGATGCCAGACAACACCCATTTTTACCAATAGCGTGGCGACAATCATGTTGATCACAATAATGAACGCCGCAGGACGCGTCATTAAGCCAACGATCATCATAACGGGTGCCAAAATTTCCCCGATGTAAGCACCGTAAGCGATGAAACCGGGCATGCCTCTGACGGTGAGCAGATGCTCAATCCACGCCACACCGTGGACCACTTTAAATTCGCCGTGAAACAACAGCAAACCGCCAAATGTCAGGCGGAGCAGCAGCTTAGCGAAATCCGGGTGATCACACATCCGGGTAAACAGTTGGTTAATTCCACCAAACATCGCGCTTCTCCGTCTCGCCAGGTTAACGTGTAACCTTAATGTAGACGGGCAAACGTTTACCAGCCAAAAAATTTGAACGAGATGTTCAGCTTTTCGCGTGATATTTCGGCTTTATCTGCAAATTCCTGAGCGACATGGACATTCGCCCCGGTCCTGCAAATAATAGAGAGATGATGATCAGGGAAGCCGAAATGAAAAACCAACGACGTCTGAGGATCGTGACTGCGGAAGGAGAACTCAGAGGCTCAATGGATGATGAGCTGTTTGTCTTCAAAGGCATACCCTATGCGGCGCCACCCGTGGGCGCATTGCGTTGGCGACCACCACAGGCGCTGCAACCCTGGCAGGGCGAACGTGACGCTACGGCATGGGGGCCAGCCAGCTGGCAAAATCGGGACTATTGTCTGCTTGCCGGTGGCGGTGATCCCGGTCATTTCAGCGAAGATTGTCTCTATCTCAATGTCTGGACGCCAGATATTGAACCGTCACGTCCGCTGCCGGTCATGGTTTGGCTGCACGGAGGGGGATTCAGCATCGGCGCAGGCAGTCTGGACCCTTATCGCGGCAAAGCGCTGGCGGCGCAAGGCGTGGTGGTGGTAACGATCAACTACCGGCTCGGCCATTTTGGCTTTTTTGCGCATCCGGTGCTGGATGCGGAATATGCTGCGGGCAACGTGGTGAACAATTTTGCGCTACTCGATCAGATCGCGGCGCTGCAATGGGTACAACGTAATATCCCGGCATTTGGCGGCGATCGGCGCAATATCACGCTGTTTGGCGAATCGTCTGGTGCGCGTAGCGTGCTGTCGCTGTGCTGCTCTCCGCTGGCGGAAGGTTTATTTCACAAAGGGATTGTCCAGAGTGCCTACAGCCTGCCCGATACCCCACGCGCGGAAGCGCAGCAGGTGGGGTTACAGGTGGCTGCGCATTTTGGCCTGGCGGCGGATGCCAGCGCCAGCCAGCTACGCGCGTTACCGGCGGAGGCGTTCTGGCCGCTGCAACGTCCGCTGGCACTCGGTCCGGTGCCTGTCAGCGGCGATATCGTCCTGCCAGACCCGATGCTGGCAACCTTTATGGCGGGCAAACAGCATCGGGTTCCCTTAATGATTGGCAGCAACAGCGATGAGGCCAGCGTGCTCGATTTTTTTGGCGTCGATGCCACGCAGGTGCTGCAACAGTTGCGGCGCAAAAATCGCCTCAGTTATCAACTGATCAAATGGATCTACGACATTCACGACGATGCCGTGCTGGGCCGCGCGGTGGCGCGCGATATGGCCTTCTCAGTGATGCCGTTATTGATTGTCAAAGCGCAACACAATATCGGCATGCCCGGCTGGCGCTACTGGTTTGATTACGTGTCTGAACAGGCGCGCGATCTCTATCCGCACGGTGCCTGGCACGGCAACGAAATCCCCTACGTCTTCAATACGTTAGAGTCGCAAGCGTTACCTGCGGGTCGGGGTTATAGCGCCGCGGATTACGCGATGGCGGCGCAGATAAGCACCCTGTGGGTGACCTTTGCCCGTGATGCGACGGAATTCAGCTATCAACTGCACGGGGAGATTGACTGGCCAGTGTGGCGTGCGGATAACGATATCACCCTGATGTTTGGCGGTGACGCGGAAAAACCGCTCCGCTTGCAGCCGCGTTTTATGCGCGGACGGTTACGTTTGTTCCGCCTGATGATGCGCAGCATGGTGAAACTTTAGTTCACTGGCTAATGGTTAAATTTTGCAAACGTTTTTTTAAAACAAATTTCCCTGCATCCCTCTGATTTCATTCAGACAATCCTTTCCCTCAAGCGAACGAACCAGCAATTAATTAGCTTACGAAAGCGGTACATTTTCTGAATCCACTGCCGATAAACGCAATATGCCCGATTTTATCGGGCCTCCATTGCGGTTCACATCAAGGGATTTCGTATGGGTATCTTAAAAAATTTTACTATTCGCGCCGTCATGCTGACCATTCTCGGGCTGTTTTGCCTGTTGTGGTGCGCCGTCGGCTTATTTAGCGTCCATTCCCTCAATGCTCTGGGTGAGGGGAACGAGGTTGATCGTCTGCTGGTGAATCAGATGACGGTACTCAGTAAAGGTAACGATCAATATTTTCGCGTGGTGACACGTCTTTCTCGCGTGATGGAGATGCGTGCGGCGGGCACTGCGCTGCCTGCTGATGCTTTTGCTTCCGTACAGCAGGCGCTGGACAGCATGAAGCAGCAGTTGGAACAGTTTAAAGCGATGGCACCCGGACCGATGGATGCTGACACCGCCAACAACGTGATTACCAACTGGCAAAAACTGCTGGATGAAGGCATTGCGCCCCAGGTCTCGCTGGCACAACAAGGGACGCTTGAGGCTTACCGCGCCCAGGCCAATAACGTGACGCCGGCCCTGAGCCGTGCGTTCGGTGCCAGTGCAGAGAGTTTTAACCAGGCGGCAGGGATCAAGCTGGACGATACGCGTGTCACCGTGGACAAACTGACCAATGTCACTAAGGTGATCATTCTGACGGCGGTGGTAGTGGGTCTGCTGATTCTGCTGTTTACTGACCGCTACCTGGTCGCCATGCTGGTGAAGCCGCTGGATCGCATTCGCGATCACTTTGCGATTATCGCGCAGGGCGATCTCAGCCAGCCGGTGCAGGAATTTGGGCGTAACTGTGTTGGCAAATTGGTGCCGTTACTGCGGGCGATGCAGGACAGCCTGCGTGAAGCGGTCAGCGCGATACGCAGCGGTACTGAAAATATCTATCGCGGTGCGGCAGAAATCTCGGCAGGTAACAACGATCTCTCTTCGCGTACCGAGGAACAGGCTTCGGCGCTTGAGCAGACCGCCGCCAGCATGGAGCAGTTAACCGCCACGGTGAAATTCAACGCCGACAACGCGCGTCAGGCCAGCTCTCTGGCGGAAACCGCCACGGGCACCGCCCAGCAGGGCGGTCGTCTGGTGGGCGAAGTGGTCACCACCATGGCCGGGATCTCCGGCAGTTCGAAGAAAATTGCCGAAATCACCAACGTCATCAATAGCATCGCGTTCCAGACCAATATCCTGGCGCTGAACGCTGCGGTCGAAGCGGCGCGAGCCGGTGAACAGGGCCGGGGCTTCGCGGTAGTGGCCAGTGAGGTGCGTAACCTCGCACAGCGCAGCGCCAACGCGGCGAAGGAAATTGCCACCCTGATTGAGGATTCGGTGCAGCGTGTCGAAAAAGGTTCTGATCTGGTCAACAGCGCCGGTCATACCATGAACGACATTCTGAAATCGGTGCAGGATGTGAATGAAATCATGAAGCACATCGCATCCGCGTCAGAAGAGCAAAGCAAAGGCATTTCGCAAGTGGGCACGGCGGTGACGGAGATGGACAGCGTTACGCAGCAGAACGCCTCGCTGGTGGAAGAAGTGTCGGCGGCGGCCAGTGCGCTGGAGCGTCAGACGGAAGAACTGCAAGCGTCAGTGGCGAAATTCCGCCTTGCGCCCGCTGCGGCGGTCACCCCTGCCGCAACCCCACCGGCAACACCGTTGTTACGTCGTCCGACGTTAAATGCCGCGCCTGCGACTCAGCCTAAATCGGCCAGCGCAGACGAATGGGTTTCTTTCTGAGGCTGACAAAGCCACGCCACCAGTTCCTGCAGGAACGGTGGCGCATCACGCTCGGCACGATGTAGCAAGCTGTAACTCGCCCCGGTAGTGACGCAGTGGTCAAACGGGGCGGTCAGGCGGCCATTCGCCAGATCGTTCTGCACCAACGATATATCTGCCACCGTGACACCAAATCCCTGAATAGCTGCGCTGATCGCCAAATCCATGGTGGCAAAGTGTTGGTTACGCGCCATGGGCACGCTGACCTGCTGCGCATTGAGCCACAGTTGCCAGTCGCGCGTGTCATTGGTGGGATGCAGAAAGGTAAAACGCGACAGCGCAGCCACGTCAGTTGGCGGCGGCACGCTGCTGGCCAGCACCGGCGTCAGACGTTCATCAAAGAGAGGAATAGCCTCCGCAGGCGCGCTGCCATAGACAATCGCCGCATCGAAATTGTCCAGCTGCGAGGCATGATCGAGGGTGGTGGTGAGCGCCACATGGATTTCCGGCCGCTGCTGCTCCAGCGCCACGAGGCGCGGTACCAGCCAGCGCATCGCGCAGGTCGGGGCTTTCAGCCGAATCGACACATTGCTACGGCTGGCTTTCTCCGTGGCATTCACCAGCATGGCAAACCCCTGCTGCAACTCCGGCAGCAAGGCCGCGCCTTGTGAGGTCAGATGCAGCCCACGGGCATGGCGTTCGAATAACGCAAACCCCAGCCAGCTCTCCAGTGCCGCAATCTTGCGGCTCACCGCCCCCTGGGTGATGCACAGCTCATCAGCAGCGCGCGTCAGATTGAGGTGGCGCGCCGTGACCAGAAAGGCGTGAATCGCGTTGAGCGGCAGAGCGGAGCGGGACATAACAGCCTCAGCTATGATTAAAAGTCATGGCTATTATGACAACAATTCGCTTGTCGACTCAAGCGACAGACCGTTGAATAGAAATCTAATTTCCTTACGTGGTTATGCAATCCTTTAGGCGGAGTTACCATGTCCATCCAATCAAGTGTTCAGACTTCTTCAAAATTACCTGATGTTGGCACCACCATTTTCAGCGTGATCGGGCAACTGTCGGCGCAACACAAAGCCATTAACCTGTCTCAGGGCGCGCCCAATTTTCCTTGCGACCCGCAACTGGTTGAGCTGGTCAGTAACGCCATGCGCGAAGGGCATAACCAGTACGCACCGCTTACCGGCCTGCCCGCGTTGAAAGAAGCGCTGGCACAGAAAGTACACACCCTGTACGGCCAGCAATATGATGTGGGCAGTGAAGTGCTGATCACCGGCAGCGCCAGCCAGGGTATCTACATGGCGATCTCCGCGCTAGTGCATCCGGGCGACGAAGTGATTTTCTTTGAACCGGCTTTTGACAGCTATGCGCCCGTCGTGCGTTTGCAGGGCGGTACGCCGATTGGCCTGAAATTGCA
Organism: Pantoea sp. At-9b; assembly: GCF_000175935.2. Classification (NCBI taxonomy): domain Bacteria; kingdom Pseudomonadati; phylum Pseudomonadota; class Gammaproteobacteria; order Enterobacterales; family Erwiniaceae; genus Pantoea; species Pantoea sp. At-9b. Next base: position 2,206,336 of record NC_014837.1, on the reverse strand, counting down.
GGTGCCGGATTTTGCCATCAACTGGGACGAACTGCGCGCCACCATTACGCCGCGTACCCGGATGATCATCATCAATACGCCACACAACCCCAGCGCCCAGGTGTTAACCCCGACGGATCTGGATCAACTGGCACAGCTGACGCGCAATACCGATATCGTGGTGCTGTCCGACGAAGTGTATGAGCACATCGTGTTTGATGGCCGTCCTCATTGCGGCATGGCGACACACCCGGAACTGGCGCAGCGCAGCGTGATCGTCTCCTCGTTTGGTAAGACTTTCCATGTTACCGGCTGGCGCGTCGGCTATGCGCTGGCACCGGCCGCGCTGATGACCGAAATCGTCAAAGTGCATCAGTTTATGATGTACGCCGCGGATACCCCGATGCAGGTTGGATTCGCGCAGTATCTGCAACAGCCGGAAAACTATTTGCAGCTGTCGCCGTTCTATCAGCAGAAGCGCGATCGCCTGATGTCACTGATGGCGGATTCGCCGTTTAAATTGCTGCCTTGCGCCGGTTCCTTCTTTGTTTTAGCCAGTTATGGACATTTCAGTGACGAAAGCGATAGCGAAATGGTAAAACGTCTCATCGTCGAACACGGTGTGGCAACCATTCCGTTGTCGGCGTTTTATATGGACGGCACAGACAATAAATTAATCCGTTTGTCGTTTGCCAAAGACGATGCGACATTACAGGCCGGTGCAGAGGCGCTCTGCCGGGTCAAAGGGTAACTCAGGGGTATAACAATGAAAAAATTAAACGCACTTTTTATCGCGCTGGGCATGCTGACTTCTGCTCATGCGTTGGCGCAGGAAACGTTACGCTACGGTCTGGAATCACAATATCCGCCGTTTGAAAGCCGTAACGCACAGGGCGAATTGGAAGGTTTCGATATTGAACTGGGTAAAGCGATTTGCCAGACCGGCAACTTCAAATGTAGCTGGGTTGAAAGCAGCTTTGATGCCTTGATCCCGGCGTTGCAGGCGAAGAAGTTTGACGCCATCAACTCGGCGATGAACATCACCGAAGCGCGCGCGAAAAGCATCGATTTCACCAAACCGATCTACCGTATCCCAACCATGCTGGTGGCGAAAGAGGGCCAGGGCCTGCTGCCAACCGCTGAGTCGCTGAAAGGCAAAAACATTGGCGTGTTGCAGGGTTCTATTCAGGAAACCTATGCCAAGAAGCACTGGGAATCGCAGGGTGTCACCGTGACCTCTTACCAGGACCAGAACCAGGTTTATAACGACATGGTCGCCGGTCGTCTGGATGGTACCCTGGTGATGTCGGCTGCGGGCCAGTCTGGTTTCCTCGATAAGCCGCAGGGTAAAGGTTTTGCTTTCGTCGGCAAACCGGTGGAAGACGACACCATCCTCGGTTCAGGCATCGGTTTTGGCCTGCGTAAAGGTGATGCTAAGTTGAAGCAGGAGCTGGATGCGGCCATCACTAAAGTGCAGACCGATGGCACCGTTACTAAGCTGGCAGCCAAGTTCTTCCCGGGCATTGATGTCAGCGCCGCGAAGTAAAGTTTAAAACCGCGCGATGAATCGCGCCGCTACAACCCTGTGCCTTGCCGTAGCGGCGCGATTTATCGCGCAATGTTTTGTGCTATTTAGCCGCTAAATAGCACAACGCCTCCGCCACCTGATACGACTTCACAAACGACGGCACCGGCAAAAATTCAAAACGCGAATGGAAATTGTGTGCGCCGGTAAAGAAATTCGGCGTCAGCAAGCCACGCGCTGACAACGCAGCACCATCCGTACCCCCACGCATCGGAATCACTTTCGGCTCAATTTCCAACTGCGCCAGCGCGCTAAAAATTAAATCAATCGCACGACGATCGTCGCCAATCGCATTGCTGATATTGCTGTAGGTATCATTGATACTCAGGGATACCGCGCCGGTGGGATAGCGTGCCGCAATCTCATCCGTCACCTCGACCAGCTGCTGCTTCTTCGCATCAAAACCGTTAAGGTCGAAATCGCGAATGGATGCTTTCAGCACCGCGCGACTGGCGTTGGCCTGCATATCGTTAAACCAGATATAGCCTTCGCGTCCTGCGGTGTGCTCCGGTGTCGCCAGACGATCAAAACGGGCGATAAAGTCATGCGCCATCAATAACGGGTTAACCAGCACGCCTTTGCCAGACATCGGATGGGCGGCCACACCGGTAAACACAATCTCAGCGGCGGCGGCGTTAAAGTTCTCAAAAACCACCTCTCCCAGCTCACAACAGTCGATAGTCCAGGCAAAATCGACGTTGAAGCGCTGCTCGATGTCGAGCGCTTTGGCCCCACGCAAGCCGATTTCCTCATCCGGTACAAACGCCACACGGATATCGCCGTGATCGCCGTGCAGGTTCTCCAGCAGCGTCATCACCACCGTAACGGCGGCTTTGTTATCTGCGCCGAGCACGCTGGTACCGTCGCTGAAGATAATCTCCTGGCCGAGGTAGGGGGCAATCTCCGGGTGTTCTGCCACGCGTAGCCAGATATCCTGGTGCGTATTCAGACAGAGATCCTCACCGGTGAAGGTTAAGGTTTGTGGATGAATATCCGGCGATAAGCCAACATCGACGGTATCAATATGGGTAATAAAACCGATGCGTGGCGCGTCAGGACGGTTGCCGCGCTTCAGCGCTGTCACCGTGGCATGTTGGTCGATGACGATCTCTTCCAGCCCCAACTCGCGCAGTTCGGCGGCTAACAGCTCAGCCATGGCGTGTTGTGATGGCGTGCTCGGCAGCGTGGTGGATTTGGCATCGCTCTGGCTGGAGACCGCCAGATAGCGATAGAAGCGCTGAGTCAGTTGGCGGGCGAGTTGGTCTGTCATCACAATTCCTTATCAGTCTCATTGCGTGGTTGAGGGTTCGCAGCGCGACTAAATCATGTTAATTATTAATCAGATGAACGACTGATATACCGATGCTGGCTCATGGAAGTCAATAAAAAGCGAGAAACAAGATGAAAAAAATGATGGCAAAATTGGCGCTCACCGCGCTGGGTCTGGCGATCGCCAGCAGTGTTTCAGCCAAAACCCTGGTTTACTGTTCAGAAGGCTCACCAGAAAACTTCAACCCACAGCTTTACACCGCAGGCACCAGCGTCGATGCCAGTGCGGTGCCGGTGTTTAACCGGTTAGTCGATTTCACGCCAGGCACCACCGAGTTGGTGCCGAGCCTGGCGCAAAGCTGGGATATCAGCCCGGACGGCACGGTCTATACCTTCCACCTGCGCCAGGGCGTGAAGTTCCACAGCAACAAATTCTTCAAGCCGACGCGAGATTTTAACGCTGATGACGTCATCTTCTCGTTTATGCGGCAGATGGACCCGAACAATCCGTACCATAACGTGTCCGGCGGGGTGTATTCCAACTTCAACAGTCTGGAGTTCGCCACGCTGATTAAGAAAATCGATCGGGTTGATGACCACACGGTCCGTTTCACACTGGCGCATGCTGAAGCGCCTTTCCTCGCCGATCTGGCGTGGTATTTTGCCTCCATCCATTCGGCGGAATATGCCGACCAGATGCTGAAAGCCGGGACACCGGAAAAGGTGGATATGGAACCGATTGGCACCGGCCCGTTTGAGCTGGTGCAGTATCAGAAAGACTCGCGCATTCTCTACAAAGCCTTCCCGGAATACTGGCAGGGCAAGGCGAAGCTGGATCGCATCGTATTCTCGATCACGCCGGATGCGTCAGTGCGTTACGCCAAACTGGAGAAAAACGAATGTCAGATCATGCCATTCCCCAATCCGGCTGATCTCGACAAAATGCGCAAAAATCCTGACCTGACCCTGATGCAAAAGTCCGGTTTAAATACCGGCTTCCTCTCCTTCAACACCACCAAAGCACCGCTGGATAACGTGAAAGTGCGTCAGGCGCTGGCGATGGCGATCAACAAACAAGCGATTATCGATGCGGTGTTCCAGGGCACCGGTACGGTGGCAAAAAACATTCTGCCGCCCGGCGTCTGGAGTGCGGATAACAATCTGAAAGATTACGACTACGATCCTGAGAAGGCGAAAGCCTTGCTACAGGAAGCGGGCATCAAACCGGGCACCGAGATCTCGCTGTGGGCGATGCCGGTCCAGCGGCCTTACAATCCTAATGCGCGACGAATGGCGGAGATGATTCAGGCCGACTGGGCGAAAGTGGGTATCAAAGCCAATATCGTCAGCTATGAGTGGGGCGAATATCTCAAACGTATCCGCAATGGCGAGCACCAGGCGGCGCTGATGGGCTGGACCACCGCGACCGGCGATCCGGATAACTTCTTCGGTCCGCTGTATAGCTGCACCTCGGCGAAGGACGGTTCGAATTCGGCGAAGTGGTGTTATGCGCCGTTTGATAAAATCATCACTGAGGCGCGTGCCGAACAGGATCACAACAAACGCATTGCGCTGTACCTGGAGGCACAGCAAATCATGCATGACCAGATGCCTGCGGTGATGATTGCCCACTCGACCATCTTCGAACCGGTACGTAAATCGGTTACCGGTTATCAGGTGGACCCGTTTGGCAAACACATCCTCTATCCGGTGGATATCCAGCAGTAAATCTCAGGGCTTCCAGCGCTGGCGCAGGGGTTCCTCCAGCGCGTTGAGCTGCTGATGGAGAAAGTCCAGCAACAGATTCAGGGCGGCACTTCGGGGCCGCCCTGATTGCGTCTGGAGTTGCAGCGTGCGTTGATTTAACTGGTCGATCCCGACCGAACGCAGGATCAACCCGTGCGTTTCCGCTTCATACAACACGGTAAACGGGCTGCTGATGGTCACGGCCAGCGGGGTGCGCAGCAGGAAGTGATAGAGGGTGGAGAAGTTATCGCAGGTCAGCACCGGTTCTACCACGTTCCCGCTCATATGGCAGGAGAGATCAAACAGTTGGCGCACCGTGGTGTTTTGCTCTGGCAGTGCCAGCGGATACTGGCTGAGATCCGCCAGCGTGACCTGTTCGGCGTGGGCCAGTGGATGGCTGTGATGCATAACCAACAATACCGGCGCGGGCCAGGAACCAATCACCTCGACACCGCGTTCGGCGTGCAGACTGAACTGTAACGCCAGATCGCATTCCCCGTTACGCACCAGCTCGGCGACGCCCTGAGTACTGGCCACTTTCAGGCTGAACAACACGCCGGGATTACTGGCGCGGAAATCGGCAAACAAGCGCGGCAACAGGGTGAAGGCCATGCCATCGGTACAGGCGACGCGGATTTGCGTGCGCCGCACGGCGGTCAGGCCCTTAATCTCCGCCAGCGCATACTCCATCTCCAGCATATTTTTACGCACCTGATGGGCAAAAATTTCCCCCGCTTCGGTCAGTACCATGCCGCGCGCGTGGCGCTCAAACAGAGGGACACCGACCTGCACCTCAAGCCGCTGAATCTGGCGACTGATGGCGGATACCGCGACAAACAGCTGTTCACTGGCGGCGCTGAGCGATCCGGCATTCACGACGGCGAGGAAATAGCGGATCTCGCTACTTTGCATGTTTCTGCCTCCTGATGGTGCATGCCTCATAATCGGGCAGCCTGGCTTTGCTTTAAAAGCAAATCTTACTCGATAAATTGATAATTGTGGCAAATCAGCCTTTCCGCAAAGATAAGGATGATGATAAAACCAACAACAGACAGGCAAACATGACAGCACAACAGGCCGTACAACAGGCCAGCGACTATTTTGATAGCGGGGAATTCCAGCAACAGCTGGCGCGCCGGGTGGCGCAGGTGACCGAAAGCCAGCGCGCGGATCGGGACCAGCAGCTCCATGATTATCTGCACAAGGAGATTGGCCCGCAGCTGGCGGCGCTCGGTTTCACCCTGCATTTTATCGACAATCCCGTGACCAGCCATCGTCCATTCCTGGTGGCGGTGCGCATTGAAGACCCGGCGTTGCCGACCCTGCTGAGCTACGGCCACGGTGATGTGGTATTTGGCGATGATGAGAATTGGCGTGCAGGCTTATCGCCATGGCAACTGAAAGAAGAGGGCGATCGCTGGTATGGTCGCGGCAGCGCGGACAACAAAGGCCAACATTGCGTCAATCTGGCTGCGCTGGAGCAGGTGTTTCAGGCACGCGGTGGCCGCCTCGGCTTTAACTGCAAAATGCTGTTTGAAATGGGTGAAGAGATCAGCTCACCGGGGCTGGCCGAACTGTGCGAGCAATACGGCGAACTGCTGAAGGCTGACCTGTTTATTGCTTCCGATGGCCCGCGCCTGAATGCGGTGCGTCCCACGCTGTTTCTCGGCTCACGCGGTTGCGTCAATTTCCGTCTGACCATCAACGCCCGCGACAATGCCTACCATTCCGGTAACTGGGGCGGCCTGCTGACCAATCCGGGAACACAACTGGCCAATGCCATCGCCACCCTGGTCAATACCCAGGGGGTATTGCAGGTTGCGGCCCTGAAACCGACTTCTCTGACCGACGACGTGCGTGCCATCCTCAGCGATATCGAGGTGGGCGGGATGCCGGGCGATCCGGCAATCGATGTGACCTGGGGCGAACCGGGCCTGACGCCCACCGAACGTCTGTATGGCTGGAATACGCTGGAAGTGCTGGCGTTTCTGACCGGCAACCCGGCACGGCCAATGAACGCCATTCCCGGTAGCGCTACCGCCGTGTGCCAGCTGCGATTTGTGGTCGGCACCGACTGGGAAAATCTGGCGCAGCATATCGAGGCGCATCTGCAACAGCATGGCTTTGACCAGGTAAAAGTGGAGTTTATGCGCGGCTCACCGGCCACCCGTCTCGATCCCACCGATCCGCTGGTGAGTTGGGTGCTGGACAGCATGGCTTTGACCAGCGGCAAAAAACCGGCGCTGTTGCCTAACCTTGGCGGCTCCCTGCCCAACGAAGTGTTCTCCGATATTCTCGGCCTGCCGACGCTGTGGGTGCCGCACTCCTATCCGGCCTGCGGTCAGCACGGCGTTAACGAGCATATGTTGAAATCCATCGCCCGCGAGGGTCTGCAAATCATGACGCGTCTGTTGTGGGATCTGGGTGAGCAAGGCACAACGCTGATTGCCCGTCACCAGGCGCATGCCGGAGGTGCCCAATGAGTAGCATCAGTCACAGCGCACCTGCCAGCGCGGTTAAACCCAATCTGCACAAAACCCTGTTCGCCACCTGCATCGGTAATGCGCTGGAGTGGTTCGACATTGCGGTATATGGCTTTTTTGCCAGCTATATCGCCCATGCTTTTTTCCCGACCAGCGATCCCTCGGTATCGTTGCTGCTGACCTTTGGCAGCTTCGGGGTTTCATTCCTGATCCGTCCGCTGGGGGCGATTGTGCTCGGCAACTACGCCGATCGCCACGGTCGCAAAAAAGCGCTGTTGTTGTCGATCAACCTGATGATGCTGGGCGGCGCGATTATCACCTTTATGCCGGGCTACGCCACAATTGGCCTGCTCGCACCGGTGTTGATTCTGCTGGCACGTCTGATTCAGGGCTTCTCCGCCGGGGGCGAATTCGGCAGCTCCACCGCATTTCTGGTGGAACACTTCCCGGAGCGTAAAGCCTTTATCGCCAGCTGGCAGTTCGCTACCCAGGGAGCCAGTACCCTGATGGCATCGGCGTTTGGCCTTGGCCTGACGCAGATCCTGACGGAAAGCCAGATTCAGGAGTGGGGCTGGCGTATCCCATTCGCCTTTGGCCTGCTGATTGGTCCGCTGGGTATTTATATTCGTCGTCACGTGCATGAGCCGGCCAGCTTTGCCCAGCAACAGCCGGAGGCCGCACCGCTGAAGCGTCTGTTTGGTCGTCAGAAGGAGCTGATGTTGCTGGCGATCGGCTTAATGGTGATCTCCACCGCCGTTAACTACATGCTCAACTATGTGCCGACCTATGCCACTAAAACCTTGCACCTGCCGGGTTCGGCGGCGTTCAGCGCCACTTTGCTGGCCGGGGTGATTTTGACGGTGGTCACGCCGTTGATGGGCTTGTGGGCCGAGAAGGTTGGGCGTGTGCCGTTGATGTGGGGATCGTTGATTCTGCTGCTGGTCACCATCTACCCGGCGTTTACCCTGGTGGTGAATCACACCACGCCGATGACGTTAATGCTGTTGGTGGGGTGGATGGCGCTGCTCAAGTCGGTGTACTTCTCCACGGTGCCTTCGGTGATGGCCGATCTGTTCCCGATTGGCACGCGCGCCAGCGGCATGGCAATCAGCTATAACATCGCGGTGACGGTATTTGGCGGTTTTGCACCGCTGATTTGTACCCTGCTGATCAGTGCGACCGGTACCAGTCTGGCACCGAGTTATTATCTGATGGCGGTGGCGTTGTTGAGTGGTATTGCGCTGGTACGCAGCAAACAACGGCTGAATTAACAGCTTACGTAGCGGCGCGATTTATCGCGCGGGTGTTTCCGACATCGCGCATCAAATTGCGCGATAAATCGCGCCGCTACGGGTTATTTTTACGAAAACTGCAAATACGCTACATGGGTTTGCAGATACTCTTCCAGGCCATGACGGCCATCGGCACCGCCAACGCCGGATTTACGCCAGCCGGCATGGAACCCCTGCATTGCTTCGAAGTTCTCGCGGTTAATGTAGGTTTCACCGAATTTCAGTTTACGCAGGGCAATCATCGCGCTATTGAGGTTTTGCGTGTAGATCGATGAGGTCAGGCCATATTCACAGTCGTTTGCCAGGTTGATTGCCTCATCCAGCGTTTTAAACGTCATCACCGGTAGCACCGGACCAAAGATCTCTTCGCGCATGATCTCCATCTCCTGACGCACGTCGGTGATAATGGTCGGCTCAAAATAGAAGCCTTGCTCACCGACCCGTTTACCGCCGAGAATCACTTTCCCGCCTTGCTCCACAGCCTTCGCCACTTTTTGCTCGACGCGACCCAGCGCAGCTGCGGTGATCAGTGGTCCCATATCGATGTCAGTACGCTCAGCCGGGTTGCCGAATTTCACCTGTTTAAAAGCATCCGTCAGCGCGCTGATAAAGCGATCGTAAATGCCTTCCTGCACGTAAACGCGTTCGGCGCAGTTACACACCTGCCCGGTATTGATGACACGCGAACTGACAATGGCTTTCACTGCCAGTTCGAGGTCGGCATCGTCCATTACAATCGCCGGGGCTTTCCCGCCCAGCTCCAGTGACACTTTCGTCACATTCTTCGCGGCCGCTTCCATGGTGGCGATCCCGGCATTCACGCTGCCCGTAAGGCTGACCAGACCCACTTTGGGGTTGGCTGCCAGCTCCTGGCCGACCTCCGGGCCATAGCCGTAGACAAAATTGATGACCCCGGCAGGCAAGCCGATATCATGCAGAATCCCGGCAAAAATCGCCGCGTTATTCGGTGTCAGTTCACTGGGTTTAATCACGATGGTATTGCCGGTGACCAGCGCCGGTGCCGCCTTGCGTGCAATCAGGAAGAAGGGGAAGTTCCACGGCAAAATACCGGTGGTCACCCCGATGGCTTTCTTAAACACGAAAATGTTTTCGTTTGGACGATCGCTGTTAACGATTTCGCCCTCATAGCGGCGCGCCCACTCGGCCATATAGTCGAGATAGTCGGCGGTGAACAGCACTTCGGTTTGTGCCAGCCCCTGCGTTTTCCCGCCTTCGGCGACGATAGTGGCGGTGAGCTCCGCCTCGCGCTGACGAATGCCGACGGCGATTTTACGCAGCCAGTTACCGCGCTCAATCGCCGGTAACGCTTCCCAGGCCGGTTGTGCCGCTTCAGCGGCAGCAATCGCCTGGCTGGCAACCTGTTTGGTGCCTTCTGGCACGCGCGACAGCAGGGCTTCGGTGGCCGGGTTGATCACCTCAATCCATTTGTCGTTCTGATTGGCAACAAACTCGCCATTAATGAAATGTTGATGGTGCGTTGTCATCTGTAGGGTCTCCGCGATCGCTTTGGTTAAATTTGTGTGAAATGCAGAGTGAAGCAGATCAAGGTGTAGCACCTTTTCGTCATTGCCAGGGTGGGGAGGCAGATGGCAGCGAAGAGAAGAAACAGATGACAAGCGCAGCATATCTGGCGAAATGCTGCGTATTCAGTAGGTTAGCTGATGGAACGGCGAAGTCTGAAAAAGGTTACGACCCCGGCATCATCGCGCCGCTGGCGATAAACCAGGCGAGGAAGCTGACACCGGCAATAATAATGGCGATGGGGAAAAGCAGTCCGATTTTCATGATTATCACTAAAGTGAAGGCGGGTTCAGGTCAGTTGAACCAGCGCACGATGCGTTTTCATCATACTGAACAGCTGGAACTGCGTGGCATCGTCAATTTCACGCAGATGTTCACCCTTTTGATATTGAATACTGTGTATGTGACCCAGTTGTCGCCACACCACAATCGCTGAGGCCAGCAGGGCGCAGTTATTTTCGCTCTGTACGCACTCAAGGCGAGCATAGTGTATCTCTTCCAGCCCGTTTATAAAGATGTTAAGTGATTCGGGCGGCACAATGGCGCGGATATCATCCAGCATTACGCGACTCACCGGACGTGAGAGCAACAGCGTCAACCTCTTGGTATTCATCCCAATCCTTGTCCTGATGATTTTCCTCAACGTTATACGGATTAATTGCGGCGGGGGGAAGCCACGATCCGTGCTTTGTGTGATTGCCATGTTAATGCTGCGCGTGGCACTCAGGTTAAAACTGTGCTGATCAACACAACAATTCCAGAAAATATCGATAATAATAAGTGAGTTATCTTTTTTTCTGACGTGCCTGCCTGCAAATGCGATTTTGTGATCCTTATGTTGAAAACCCACCGGATATTGCCAATCCCGCCCACTCTCCGGCAGCCATTCAAAGGCTGAGGAAAAGCTGACCGCCGTAGACTGCCGGGTAATCGGGAGACCGCCGGTTTCCTGTTGGCCTCAACCTTACGAAGGAATAACAATGAACAGTGCCATCATTGCAGGTATTTTCTGGCATCTGGTGGGTGCCGCCAGTGCCGCATGTTTTTATGCTCCGTTTAAACAGGTGAAAAAGTGGTCGTGGGAAACCATGTGGTCGGTCGGTGGTGTGATGTCGTGGCTGATCCTGCCGTGGGTGGTGAGCGCGGCGCTGCTGCCAAACTTCTGGGCGTACTACAGCAGTTTCAGCTTCTCACAACTGCTGCCGGTGTTTCTGTTCGGTGCCATGTGGGGCGTCGGTAACATCAACTATGGCCTGACCATGCGTTATCTGGGGATGTCGATGGGTATCGGCATTGCCATTGGTATTACGCTGGTGGTCGGTACGCTGATGACACCGTTGTTGCAGGGCCGTTTTGTCGAACTGTTCAGCTCGGAAGGGGGCCGACTGACGCTGCTGGGGGTGTTTGTGGCGTTGATCGGCGTGGCTATTGTTTCCCGTGCCGGATTGTTGAAAGAGCGTGCACTGGGGATTAACGCGGAAGAGTTTAACCTGAAGAAGGGGTTGGTGCTGGCGGTCATTTGCGGCATTTTCTCCGCCGGGATGTCCTTTGCGATGGATGCCGCCAAACCGATGCACGACGCGGCGGCCAGCCTGGGTATCAACCCGCTGTATGTGGCGCTGCCCAGTTATGTGGTGATTATGGGCGGTGGCGCGTTGGTTAACCTTGCCTACTGCTTTATTCGTCTGGCCGTGAAGCCAGAGCTTTCCGTGCGTGCCGACTTCTCGGTGGCGAAACCGATGCTGTTCGCCAACATCGCCTTTGCCGTGCTGGGTGGCACCATGTGGTATCTGCAATTCTTCTTTTACGCTTGGGGCCACGCCAAAATTCCGGCGCAGTATGACTTTGTCAGTTGGATGCTGCATATGAGTCTGTACGTGCTGTGCGGGGGGCTGGTCGGCCTGGTGCTGAAGGAGTGGAAAGCCGTCGGACAGCGTCCGGTGCGGGTGTTGTCGCTGGGTTGTGTGGTGATTATTATCGCCGCCAATATTGTCGGATTGGGGATGGCGTCTTGATGGGGCATATTCATTGCCGGGTTTGTAGCGGCGCGATTTATCGCGCCACTACGAATTAGTGCGATTCACCAATTAGCGCCGGGCGCTGTGGCAAAAAACGCTGCCGCCAGGCGCTCGGCGTGAGGCCGGTTTCACGCGTGAACACCACCGAGAAATAGTTGCTGTCATCAAAGCCGCAGCGCGCGGCCACTTCACTGATGAGCCAATCTTGGGTACGAAGCAGGTATTTTGCCTGGCACAGCTGTAACTGACGCAGATAATGACCGACGGTCATCCACGTTTGCTGACGGAACAGTTGCTTCAGCCCGCGTTCACTCAACTGATTTTGCTGACAAAAGGTAGCGAGATCGAAAGGGCGGTCAATCGCGCCCTGTAACGCCGACATCAGCAAATCCAGTTGTTCGCCTTCTGGCAACGCCCAGGGCCGATCCGCCGCATAACCGTGGCGACGTAATATCAACGCCAGTTGCAGAAACAACGCTTCCGAAAGCTGGATCGACAGCGGGTCGCTTTTGCGACTTTCACGCTCCAGTTGGGTGATCACGCCGCGTGCCAAGGCCATGCCGCGCGTGGTCAGACGCCAGCAACCGGGGGATTCCGCATCCTCGGCAGGCAGCAACTGGCTCCAGTCCAGTCCCAGATGAAAGCGGTCACGGCAGTAGAGAATATTATCCAGCACCAGATCATTGACGCTGTCGTAACTGTGGCAGTCGTTATCGCGGATATAAAAGACATCGCCACAGGTGATCAGCCACGGACGATCGTTGAGAACATGCAGGCCGTTGCCGCGCCAGACGATGACAATCTCACTGAACTCATGTCGATGTGGCGGGAACGAAGGTTGTGGCAGGCGTTCGGCCACCGCAATTGGCAGGCTGGGGGCCGGGAAGTAGTCTTCGCGCGTCAATATTAGCGACATGAGGGGCACTCCAAATTACATCATCTGCTGGCGCTCCGCCCGGGGCGCACAGCCAAACTCCCGCCGAAACAGCGTGGAAAAATGGTTACTGTCACCAAATCCGCACTGGAAAGCGATATCCGTAATGCGCATATCGCTGTGTCGCAACAGGTGGCGAGCCTGGAGCAGACGCAGCCGGTTCAGATAGCGCTGCGGCGTGTTGCCGGTTTGCTGCTTCATTTGACGATGCAGGGTACGCAACGACAGCGAAAATTGGTCCGCTAAGGCTTCCCAGGCAATTTCTTCACTGTAGTGCTCATTAAGCCAGTCGAGCAAACGATGCAGACGCGCTTCCTGATCCTGCGCGACCTCGTTGTGACCGGCCTCGCGTAACAACACCAGCAGTTGCAGGAACGCCTGCTCCTGACGTGCCTGTTTCTCCAGTGACCAACTGCCCTGCGGATTCATCTGCGCCACGATCTGCAACGCCTGCGCCATCACTTTTTGGTTGATGCGCCAGTGCGAACTGTAGTTGCCATCTTCCTCACGCGGCAACAACGCCTGCAAGCCAGAGAGAAAACGAAATGCTGCCGGGCTGCGATACAGCACGTTGGTCAGGCATAAATTGTCGGTTTGCTCATAAAGATGGCGATCGTGATCGCGCACAAAACACACGCAACCGGCGCATAACGCCTGCGGCTGACCATTAAACACATGGATGCCAGAACCCTGTTCGACCAGCACGATCTCATGGAAATCATGGTGATGTTCGGGAAAGGCCAGCTGCGGCACGCGCGGTTCAATAGCAATGGCGTACTCCCCGGCGGGGAAAAAATCTGCGCTGTGTAAAACGGTCATGGATCGCCTCTCATTATTAACAAAACCGTAACCGAGTCTACTCAGGCGATCGGCACCTTACCTTGAATTTCACACCGGTGGATGCAGGAAAATGGCTAATTTTTCAAGATCTCCCGAGTTGATGCAGAAAATGCGGCAAAGCTCACAACTCGACGCTTGTGTGGTTCTGTGAGCTGCCTCACGAACATCTTTGCCACGATGCCAGTGGGTCTGTTGCGCTGGCAGTAACGGGAAGGTGAGGAAAAGGCAGGATTTTTACTCTGTATGCATCTCATCACAGGAAGAACACGCCATGAGTATGCGTAACATTGTTGCCATTGATTTAGGCGCATCCAGCGGGCGCGTGATGCTCGCGCAATGGACCACGGCAAGCCAACAACTCAGGCTACGTGAAGTCCGTCGTTTTGCTAATCAGCGCGTGCGGCGTGCCGGTTATGACTGCTGGGATCTGGACGGGCTGGAGCAGGAGATCCGTATCGGGCTGCAACAACTGGATGAAGAAGGCATCGTGCCGGACAGCATTGGCATCGATACCTGGGGCGTGGACCTGGTGCTGCTGGATGCCGATGGCCAGCGCGTGGGTGAGGCCGTCAGCTATCGCGACGCGCGCACCGACGGCCAGATGGCGCAGGCGATCAATGATCTGGGTAAGTCGGCAATTTATCAGCGTACCGGCATTCAGTTTCTGCCATTCAATACCCTGTACCAGCTGCGCGCGCTGCATCGGCAACAGCCGGACTGGCAGGCGCAGGTGCGTCATGCATTGATGATTCCGGATTACCTGCATTACCGTCTGACCGGCCAGTTGAACTGGGAATACACCAACGCCACTACCACGCAACTGCTGAATATCACCCGGGGTGAATGGGACCGGGATTTACTCGCCTGGGCTGGGGTGCCCGCCAGTTGGTTTGGCACCCCCACGGCCCCAGGCAACACCGTTGGATACTGGACCAGCCCGCGTGGTCATCGCATCCCGGTGATCGCGGTGGCGACCCACGATACCGCCAGCGCGGTACTGGCAACGCCACTGCGACAGGATGATGCCGCTTATCTGAGTTCGGGCACCTGGTCGCTGATGGGCATTGAAAGCCTGCAACCGTGCCTGAGCCAGACGGCGCTCGACGCGAATATCACCAATGAAGGTGGGGCAGAAGGCTATCGGGTGCTGAAAAATATCATGGGCCTGTGGCTGTTGCAGCGCGTATGCAGTGAACTGCACATCACTGACTTGTGCGACCTGATTCAGCAGGCCACGAATGAACCCGCCTGTGTCGCGCTGATCAACCCCAATGCCAGCCGCTTTATCAATCCCGCCAGCATGGTGCAGGAGATTCAGGATGCTTGTGCGGAGCAGCAGATGCCGGTGCCCCAGACCCCGGCGGCGCTGGCGCGTACCATTTTTGACAGTCTGGCGCTGCTTTATCGTCAGGTGATCGGTGAACTCGGCCAGTTGCGCGCATCACCGTTACGCCAACTGCATGTGGTGGGCGGCGGTTGCCAGAATCCGTTACTGAACCAACTGTGCGCCGATGCCTGTCAGTTGCCGGTGCTCGCCGGGCCGGTAGAAGCCTCAACCCTCGGCAATGTCGGTTGCCAGCTGATCGCCCTGGGCGAATTACGCGATGTGGCGGATTTGCGTCGCTGCATCAGCCAGAACTTCCCGTTAGAAACATTTGCTCCGCTTAACAACAGCGCTTTTCGTGCCAACCAGGCACGCTTCGCCGCGCTGAGCCAACCCGCTAAGGAACTTGCTTATGACAAAGCTGATTGAACAGGCCTTTGACCTGGCGAAACAACGTTACGCTGCGATTAACGTCGATGTGGAACAGGCAATGGCACAACTGGACACCATTCCGGTGTCGATGCACTGCTGGCAGGGAGATGACGTGCGCGGATTCGAAAATCCGCAAGGTGCGTTGACCGGCGGTATCCAGGCTACGGGCAACTATCCTGGCCGGGCGCGCAATGCGGAAGAGCTGCGCGCCGATCTGGATAAAGCCCTGTCGCTGATCCCGGGGGCGAAACGCCTCAACCTGCACGCTATCTACCTGGAAAGCGATAAGCCGGTAGAGCGTGATGCGATTGAACCGGCGCACTTCAGCAACTGGGTCGAATGGGCGAAAAACAACCAACTGGGGCTGGACTTCAACCCGACCTGTTTCTCCCATCCGCTGAGCGCTGAAGGTTTTACCTTATCCCATGCGGATAAAGGCATTCGCCAGTTCTGGATTGATCATTGCAAAGCCAGCCGCCATATCTCCGCCTTCTTTGGTGAGCAGTTAGGTACGCCGTCAGTGATGAATATCTGGGTGCCGGACGGCATGAAAGATCTGACGGTGGATCGCCTGGCCCCGCGCCAGCGCCTGCTGACGGCGCTGGACGAGATCATCAGCGAAAAACTGCATCCGCAGCATCATATCGACGCGGTAGAAAGCAAGCTGTTTGGTATCGGAGCCGAGAGCTATACCGTGGGTTCCAATGAGTTCTACCTTGGCTACGCCTGTAGCCGCCAGACCGCGCTGACGCTCGACGCGGGCCATTTCCATCCGACCGAAGTGATCTCCGACAAGATCTCTACCGCCATGTTGTATGTGCCACGTCTGCTGCTGCACGTCAGCCGTCCGGTGCGCTGGGACAGCGATCATGTGGTGATTCTCGATGATGAAACCCAGGCGATTGCGCATGAGATCGCGCGGCAGAAATTGTTCGACAAAGTGCATATCGGCCTCGACTTCTTTGATGCTTCGATCAACCGCATCGCCGCCTGGGTCATTGGTACGCGTAATGCCAAGAAAGCGTTACTGCGCGCCTTGCTGGAGCCAACGGATCAGTTGCGCCAGCTGGAAGTCGCAGGGGACTACACCGCACGTCTGGCGCTGCTGGAAGAACAAAAATCGCTGCCGTGGCAGGCGGTGTGGGAGGCCTGGTGCCTGCGTCACGATGTCCCGGCCGACGCCAGTTGGCTGAGCGATGTCCGTCACTATGAACAACAGATTCTGGCTCAACGTTAAGGGACACCACCATGCAAAGTATTCTTTCTTCCGCGTTTGTACAGGGAATGGTTAAAGCGACCAGCGATATGTGGCTGAAGGGCTGGGACGAGCGCAACGGGGGCAACGTCAGTCTGCGGCTGTTGCCGGAAGAGGTGCAGCCTTATGCCGCCGATTTCTACGCCGAACCGCGCTGCATCGAGCTGAGCAAACCCGCTCCGGCACTGGCGAACGACTGGTTTTTGGTGACCGGTTCCGGCAAGTTTTTCCGCAATGTGCAACTGGATGCGGCTGATAGCCTGGTGTTGTTGCAGGTGGATGACAAAGGGTTGTCGTACAAAATCCATTGGGGGTTGAGCAACGGCGGGTTGCCGACCTCGGAACTGGCGGCACATTTCCAGTCGCACAGCGTGCGCAAGCAGGTGAGCAACGGCGCTGACCGCGTGATTATGCATTGTCACGCCACTAACTTTATGGCGCTGAGCTACGTGGTAGAGCTGGATGCGGCTCGTTTCACCCGGTTACTGTGGGAAGGCAGCACCGAGTGTCTGGTGGTGTTCCCGGATGGCGTGGGCATTTTGCCGTGGATGGTGCCGGGCACGGATGGTATCGGCCAGGCCACCGCGGATGAGATGGCGACTCACAGCCTGGTCATGTGGCCGTTCCACGGGATTTTTGGTGCCGGTCCTACGCTGGATGAAACCTTTGGCCTGATCGACACCGCCGAGAAGTCGTCTGAGGTGGTGGTGAAAGCGCTATCGATGGGGGGCATTCGTCAGAGCATCACCACCGAGCAGCTGATTGCGCTGGGTGAGCGCTTTGGCGTGCAGCCATGGCAGGCGGCTTTGCAGGTGGAGCGCGCCAATGTTGCGTAGAGCCTTTGTCATGCAGGTGCATGCAGACTGCCATGACGAATATTTGCGCCGTCATTCGCCCATCTGGCCAGAATTGGCTGCGACCCTCAAGGCGCACGGTGCGAGCAATTACGCTATCTGGCTGGATGCCGAGCGCAATTTGCTGTTTGCCAGTGTTGAAATAGAGTCAGAAGCACGCTGGCAAGCCGTCGCACAAACGGAGGTTTGCCAACGCTGGTGGGCGTCGATGAAGGATTTGATGCCGTCGCATGCGGATAACAGCCCGGTCAGCGCTGAACTTAAGCCTATGTTTTTCCTGCCATAAACCACGACCACCCCACATATTGCACGTCTCCTTCTCCCGCTTGCGGGAGAAGGCCGGGATGAGGGGGCGGATATAAGCGGCAGGTTAGTTAATCGCGCAATATCCTGCCAATGCAGGCCAAATCGCCATCTGCGTGTCCACTATCTGTTCTAAATCCTCACGTGTAGCGCCTTCACGGGCGCGCACCGACATGCCCTGCAACACACAGGCGAGGAAACTCGCCAGCGTTGCGGTATTGCTGCATGCCGGTAACTCACCGCGCTGCTGGCGTGCTGCAAGGAACTGCTGCAAAGCACGCTCTTGCGCATGATGCTGCTGTTCCAGCATGTGGGCCACCTCTTCGGAACCGGCCGACAGGGCGCTGGAGGTACAAATAAAAAAGCAGCCTGCGGGTTTATCGCATTCGGTGAAACAGGCGGCGGTGGCACGAAAATAGCCTTCGACCGCCGTCTTCACATCCAGTGAGGCATCATTCAGCACCGCGTTGCGCTGGGCGCTAAACCTTTCGATATAGCGCTGCATGGCGGCTTTAAACAAGCCCTCTTTGTTGGCGAATTCCGCGTAAAGCGTCGGTGCTTTAGCACCGGTGGCGCTGACCAGATCAGCCAGTGAGGTGCCTTCATAGCCGTGCGCCCAGAACAGCATCAGGGCTTTATCCAGCGCATCATCGCGATCGAAGACTTTTGGTCTGCCACGACTTTTACGCAGGGTTGGTTCAGTTATCTGGCTCATAGATCCTCACCACAGCTCAACATGCTTAATAAATTACCGATCATTAAATTAATATGCAAGGCCACTTTGTCCGTTTGTGCCTTCGTGAGCAAAATCCCCTGAATGGTAAAGTCCGAACACGCGCTGAAGCCCATACTTACGCCACTTCCAATTAAAATAACGACCGTTAATAAAATCATTGACGCGAGCCAGCCTTTGGATCTAGTATTTATTTAACGGTTGTTAATTAAATGACGACCCACCCAATTTCATCTGCAAAGAGAGACGATCATGAAAAGCATTAAACTGACCCTGGCCGCTGTGGCCCTGTCATCAATCGCATTTGGTACTATGGCGGCTGATCTGGTAAGTGAAGCCCCGACTAATCAACAGCAAATCGGCGTGGTCAGCGCATCTGGCAGCACCGATTTAACCTCGCTGGAGAATCAACTGGCGGAGAAGGCCTCTGCTGCGGGAGCAAAGTCTTTCCGCATCACTTCGACCTCTGGCAACAACAACCTGCATGGCACCGCAGAGCTTTATAAATAAGAAGGGGCAGGCTTCAGATAGCTTCTATCTGAAGCCCCTTTTTTAACCGTTGGAACGTAACTGCGGATAACGACGGAAGATATAGATACACCAGAACAACGCCACCAGGCCGATTAACCCACCAATATTGCCCACATCCGCCATGCTCATATGCAGGCTGACCTGATTACCGAGCAGTGCACCGGCACCAATCCCAATGTTATAAATGCCCGACATCAGCGACATGGCAACGTCGGTCGCATCCGGTGCCAGCGACAGCACACGCACCTGCATTGCCAGACCAATCATCATCATCGCCATGCCCCAGAAAATACACAGCGTTGAAATCGCCGCCGGGCGCACAGCAGCGAAAATCAGCAGTCCCATGCACAGGGTGATCACCGCAATGGCGGCGATCAGCAGCGCCGAAGGATATTTATTGCCCAGGGTGCTGAAGAGCACGCTGCCGATAATGCCCGCCGATCCAAACAGCAGCAGCAACAACGTGGTGAAGTTCTCCCCGGAGTTGGCCACCACCTGCATAAAGGGTTCGATGTAGCTGTAGGCGGTGTAATGCGCCGTCACCACGATGGTCACCAGCACATACATGCTGACCAGCGCCGGGCGGCGGAATAGCATCGGTACACTGCTGAGCGAGCCGGTATGTTCACTGGGCAGGCGGGGCAGGATGCGTGCGAGCAGCACCAACAGCACCAGCGCGGACAAACCAATCATACCGAAAGTGGTACGCCAGCCGAGATACTGACCGACGACACGCCCAATCGGCACACCCAGCACCATCGCCAGCGCCGTGCCGGTCGCCAGCATACTTAACGCCTGGGTTTTTTTGCCTGCCGGCGCGACACGGATCGCCAGCGACGCGGTAATTGACCAGAACACTGCATGAGCCAGCGCGATACCAATACGGGAGATCACCAGTGAGGTGAAATCCCACGCGACCGAGGAGAGCACGTGGCTGGCGATAAACAACACAAACAGGATCGACAGCAGCAGGCGACGTTCAATATTGCGCGTCAACAGCATCAGCGGCAGCGACAGCAGGGCCACTACCCAGGCATAGATGGTCAGCATGATGCCGACATCTGCCGTTTTCATCGCATAACTGGCGGCGATATCGGACAGTAAGCCGACCGGGACAAATTCGGTGGTATTAAAGACAAAAGCGGCAATGGCCAGCAACACGACGCGTAGCCAGGCCGTTTTACGGGAGACGGTTGTTGATTGCATGAATTTCAGATCAGTCAGGCAGCAAATGACGGGCACAAGGCCCGAGGTAAAGTGACTTGGGTCACAAATTATGCCTATTGTGGAGGATTAATACGCTGAGGGAAACCGTCTAACCGTATTTTATTGCTGAATATTTTTTATCACCAGGGCTCAGGGTAATAGCCTGAGGTTATTATCCTGAGCTCAGGGTTAACTGCGTTTACGCGTTGGCATCATGCGGATAAGCGTATTGTCCTTCAGGATATAGTGATGCAGCAGCGCGGCTGCGGCGTGCAGACCAATCAGCCAGTAGCCCAGCGGGGCCAGGGTTTCATGCCAGCCAATCAGCGTATCGGCGAGGTCAAAATTCGGGCTGCTGCTCACCGGCATCGACACGCCAAAGACTTGCCACGGGCGACCATTGAGATATTTCGAGCTGACGCCGAGGATCGGTAACGTCAGAAACAGCGCGTACAGCAGAAAATGCATCAGATGGGCGAGGTTATGCTGCCAGCGTGGCGGTGCGGGAATGATGTCAGGTGAAGCGTGGCGATGACGTAACGCGGTGCGCACCAGCATCAGAACCCAGACCGATACACCACAGCTGAAATGCGTCATTATCATCAGGCTACGGGTGAGTGAACCACGGGCGGCCAGACCGCGTAGCTCAATGGTGGTGTAGGCAATGGCGATCAATAACAGGGTCAGCCAGTGAAGGGCGATTTGCGACGTTGCGTATTTTTCACGCATGAGCGTTTTACCTGAAGCAATGTTGTTGGGGTCTAACATAGCGAAATGCCAAAGGAAAACTTAACAAAATGGCGCAACGTCGCGCTCCGGCTCAGACCGGGAATATCAGAGTCAGACCAGGTGTTTTAGCGCCACGCTATTCTGGGTTATCAGATTTTTTTTTACCCCAACCGGACAACAATGTTCGCAACCTAAGGCGGAAGGATAAAACTTACGCGCTTGTTGAATCGCCGCATTGGCGGTGTAAAACGTGCCGAGAAAGCGTCTGGCGGAGTCTGGAGGAAGGAAAGGACATCCGGTGGCGTGCACCACATGGTTGTCGTTATAGCCTGCGTATTTATCGACGTAATAATAAAGTTCCATCGGGCTTCCTCGTTGCTGTGAAAGAAAAAATCTAACTATTTTTGGAATAGAACAAATTATAGCTAGCTATTTTTATTTTGTTTTCACTGGCACTAAAAGTTTGCCGGGATGGGGAATGTACGCGAGGAAAACGGGGCGCTGCGGCCCCGTAAAACAGGTTACAGTTGGCGGCACTGCAAACGCCAGCCGACCAGCAATGCCAGCACCAGCAGCACACTGATAAATGCGGTCACACCGCCCCAGCCAAAGCTGTGCCAGAACACGCCACCCAAGGTTCCGGCGACGCTGGAACCGACGTAATAACTGAACAAATAGAGGGAAGAGGCCTGGCCTTTTGCCCGACGTGCACGCGGGCCAATCCAGCCACTGGCAACCGAGTGAGCGGCAAAAAAACCGGCGGTAAACAGCATCATACCCGGCAGGATGACCCATAAGGTATTGAACGCCGTCAGCAACAGGCCACACAGCATGATCGCCGTGGCGGTAATCATCACCGGACCGCGACCAAAACGGCTGGTCATCGCCCCGGCTTTCGGCGAACTCCAGGAACCGGTCAGATACACCACCGACAATAAACCGACCACCGCCTGGCTGAGAAACCACGGGGCGCTCAGCAGTCGATAACCGATGTAATTGAACAGGGTGACAAACGCGCCCATC
The DNA here is from genome assembly GCF_000175935.2 of Pantoea sp. At-9b. Classification (NCBI taxonomy): domain Bacteria; kingdom Pseudomonadati; phylum Pseudomonadota; class Gammaproteobacteria; order Enterobacterales; family Erwiniaceae; genus Pantoea; species Pantoea sp. At-9b. The sequence goes on along the minus strand of NC_014837.1, from coordinate 2,184,258 downwards.
AGCAGAAAGCCTTCCGCGAACAGCAGCGGCAGACCTTTGTCACGCCAGTGCAGGCGGAAATTAATCAACAAATTATGCGGACGTAATGACGCCGGGCGGAAATGGCGTGAAGCGGGCAGGATTTTCCAGAACATCAGCGCCGACGCCAGCGAAAAGCATCCGATGACACCAATGGCGATGCGCCAGGAGAAGAGGTCGGTCAACACCCCCGTCAGCAGGCGACCGCTCATGCCGCCAATCGAGTTGCCGCTGATATATAAGCCCATTGAAAAGGCGATCACTCGCGGATGAATCTCTTCACTCAGGTAGGTCATCCCCACCGCCGCAACGCCACTTAACGACAAACCAATCAGGGCACGCATCAACAGAATACCGTGCCAGCTGGTCATCATGGCGGAAATCACGGTGCACAGCGCGGCGAGCATCAAGGCCGTCACCATCACCGACTTACGACCAATGGCGTCGGACAGCGGTCCGGTGACCAGCAAACCCAGCGCCATCAACCCGGTTGATAACGACAGCGAGATACTGCTGGCCGCCGGAGAGACGCCAAACTGCTGGGATAACACCGGCAGAATCGGCTGGACGCAATACAGCAGGGCAAACGTGGCAAGACCAGCCGAGAACAGGGCAAGGGTAACACGCATAAATTGCGGCGAACCGCGTTCAATCCATGTTACTGACGCTGGAGCAGAAGCAGGCACGACGGACACTTCGTCCTCATCGAGTGTCACTGCCTGAGAAGAGCGACTCACGGAAAATCCTCAAATTTCAAAAGGTATTGCTATCGTAGGAAAGTGATAATAGGTTGTACAATATATTAATAATCTCGAATAAGACGTTTTAAATATGAATGTTGAACTCCGTCATCTTCGCTATTTCATTGCGGTGGCTGAAGAACTGCATTTTGGCCGTGCCGCCATTCGTCTCAACATTTCGCAACCACCGCTCAGCCAGCAGATCCAGCAACTGGAACAGGAAATTGGCGCGCAGTTGTTTACCCGTACCAATCGCAGCGTGCAGATCACTGCCGCCGGGCAGCAATTTTTACAGGATGCGCGCGGGATTTTGCTGCAAGTGGAACAGGCCGCCAGTCGGGCGGCCCGCCTGCACAACGGCCAGGAAGGGGAACTGCGTATTGGCTTCACCTCCTCCGCGCCTTTTACCGGGCTGGTCTCCGATGCGCTTTACCATTTCCGTCAGCGCTGGCCAGCCGTGCATATCCAGATGCAGGAGATCAACACCCGCCAGCAACTGGCACCGTTACATGAAGGGCGTCTCGACCTCGGCGTGATGCGCAATACGCCGTTGCCAAGTGATTTACAGCATCAATTGTTGCTGCGGGAACCCTTGTGTGCGGTGGTGCATTGGGCGCATCCGCTGGCTGATGCAGAGGCGATCTCGATTCAGGCGCTGGCGAATGAACCTTTTGTCTTTTTCGACCCGCTAGGGGGAACGGCCTTATATGGCGAGATTCTGGCGTTGTTGCACCGCTACCAGATCAAACCGTTTATTACCCAAGAAGTGGGCGAAGCGATGACGATCCTCGGCCTGGTGGCAACCGGGCTGGGCGTGTCCATTTTACCGGCATCCTTCCGCCGTGCACGACTGGCGGATGTCGTGTGGCTTCCGCTCCATGAAGCCGATGCGCTTTCTGAAGTGTGGTTGGTGTGGTCAGCAACGCGCGAACCGAGTGCGCAAATGGCAAATATGATGAAGCTGTTACAACGTAACGCTGAAACTTAAGCCAGACGCGAGAAAACAGTCTGACAATATGTGCGACAAATCACATATCTAATCAAATATTTGGCGCTATCCGCCATTCTGCCGCACCATAGTTGCTATTTATTTAGAAGCGCGAAAATAACCGGGAGCAGGGTGTGAATCTGGACAGTCAACCTGGCCACATTGATCAAATCAAGCAGACCAACGCAGGTGTGGTTTACCGATTGATCGATCATTACGGCCCGATTTCGCGTATTGAACTGTCCAAACGTGCGCAACTCGCTCCGGCCAGTATCACCAAAATCGTGCGCGAAATGCTGGACGCACATCTGGTGCAGGAAACGGAGTTTCAGGAGCCGGGCAGCCGTGGTCGTCCAGCGATTGGTTTGGTTCTCGATACCCTCGCCTGGCACTATCTGGCAATCCGCATTCAACCCGGTTATATCACCCTGACATTACGCGATCTCAGCAGCCGTGCCTTACAGGAAGATCGCCTGCCATTGACCGCCAGCCCGGATAAACCCTTGCTACAGACGTTGCAGGAGTTGGTTGACGCTTTCTTTATTCGTCATCAGAAACAGCTGGAGCGTTTGACCGCTATCGCCATCACCTTACCCGGTCTGATCAATGCCGCCTCCGGCGTGGTGCACCGCATGCCGGGCTACGCGATTGAAGATATGCCGTTGGGTGAAACCCTGTCTCAACGCACCGGGGTGCCGGTGTTTGTCCAACATGATATTTCGGCCTGGACGCTGGCCGAATCGCTGTTCGGTGCTTCACGCGGTGCGCAGGACGTGATCCAGATTGTGATCGATGAAACCGTCGGTGCCGGGGTAATTACCGGTGGGCAACTGCTGCACAAAAGCGGGCGGGCGTTGGTGGAAATTGGTCATACCCAGATTGATCCCTATGGTCAGCAGTGCTACTGCGGCAACCACGGTTGTCTGGAAACCGTGGCCAGCATCGGCAGTCTGCTCAACCTCGCGGCGCAACGTTTACTCCATCAACCGGACAGCCGTTTGCATGACGTACCGCTGACGATTGAATCCTTGTGTCAGGCGGCACAGGAGGGCGATCGTCTGGCGAGTGATGTGATTGCCGGGGTCGGACACCATATTGGCCGCATGCTGGCGATGATGGTGAATATTTTTAATCCACGACAAATTCTTATCGGTTCGCCGCTCAATCAGGCACCCGGCGTGTTGTTTCCCGCCGTGACCAGCACCATTCGCCAGCAGGCGTTACCCGCCTACAGTGATGAAATCCAACTGGCCCCCACGGCATTTAACGATCCTGGCACCCTGGGTGCGGCGGCGTTAATCAAAGATGCCCTTTATTCGGGTTATTTGCTGATAAAACTGCTTCAGGGCTAATCAGCCCACCTTAAGTTTGTTCTAACGCAATCTGTCAGGTACGACATTTCCTTAAACTACTCCTTCGTCACCTCTGGTTCACATCGCTAAACGTAAGGAGGAAGGGTGAAAACACTCTTTATCACCGGTACTGACACCGCGGTGGGCAAAACCGTGGTTTCCCGCGCACTGTTGCAGTGCTTTGCACAGAATGGTCAATGCGCCGTAGGTTATAAACCTATCGCAAAGAGTGCCAAACCCACGCCTGAGGGTTTGCGCAATAAAGATGCGCTGCTGTTGCAGCAGGCTTCTGGCCTGGCATTACCTTATGCCGCGATCAATCCCATTACCCTGGAAGAGGATGAAATCAGCACCAGCCCAACCCATCAGATTGATTATCCGCTGATGAGCAAAGGACTGGCGGCGTTACAGGAACGTTCACCCCATGTGGTGGTCGAGGGAACAGGCGGCTGGCGCAGCCTGATGAATGACCTGCAACCGCTGTCAAATTGGGTGCAAAAGGAACAACTGCCGGTGGTGTTGGTGGTCGGCATCAAAGAAGGATGCATCAGCCACGCTTTACTGACCGCCGATGCGGTGGCACAGGATGGCCTGCCGTTGGTGGGTTGGGTAGCAAATCGCATCAACCCTGGCCTGGCACATTATGCGGAAATCATTGATGTATTGAGTGAAAAACTGCATGCGCCACTGCTGGGTGAATTGCCTTATCTGCCGCGGGCAGAACAACGTGAGTTAAGCGGTTATCTCGATCTGTCCCTGCTGGCGTACCCGGTTTCGCACAGCGACAGTGCAAAACCTGCCGCCTGATGAAACGAAAAGTGGCAAATCCTGGCTGGCTGAATCTAAGGTTACAGATTCGGCCACCGTTTTTTATGAATTAATTTCTTTTATATTCAATGTCCTGCTAAAAATATCACCAAATCTTATTGCTCTGGCGTGATTCATGCATCAGCTGGTCTGATGAATTTATTGCCGGAGCACCGTTATGTCGCACTCAGATGAAAAAGGTTTGCTGTATGGGCTGGAACAGCGTATTGGCCCAGCCCCCGCATTTTTTGCCGCACTGCAACATGTGTTGGCCAGCGTGGTGGGCATCATCACGCCACCGCTGATTATTGGTTCGGTACTGGGGTTACAGGCGTATATTCCTTATCTGATTAGCATGTCGTTACTGGTTTCAGGGCTGGGTACCTTTATTCAGGCGCGTCGCTTTATGGGTATCGGTGCCGGTATGATCTGCCTGCAAGGCACCAGTTTTGCGTTTCTTGGCGTGATCTTATCCGGTGGCTTGCTGGTGAAAGCGCGTGGCGGCTCCCCGGAAGAGATCATGGCGATGATCTTCGGCTGTAACCTGGTTGCTGCACTGATCCCGATGTTGATCAGCCGTTGTGTGGCCTCGTTGCGCAAGGTGTTAACGCCGGTGGTGACCGGTACGGTGATCACCCTGATCGGCATCAGCCTGATCAAGGTCAGCATCACCGACTGGGCCGGTGGTCACAATGCTGCCGATTTCGGGGCACCCTGGAACCTGGCGCTGGGGGCTCTGACGCTGTTGGTGATTGTAGCGCTGAACCGTTCGCGTAACCGCTGGGCGCGTCTGGTGGCGGTGGTGGCAGGCATTGCGGTCGGCTGCATTGCCGCCGCACTGACGGGCCATCTGCAACTCAAACCGATGGCCGAGAGCAGCTGGCTGGTGCTGCCGGGCTTCTTCCGCTTTGGTTTCAATTTTGACTGGGCGATCTTTGTGCCGATTGCGCTGGTGTCGGTGATTAGCGTGATTGAGGCCGTCGGAGATTTAACCGCCAACTGCCTGCTGTCACGTCAGCCGATTGAGGGTGAAGGTTTCCAGCGTCGTTTGCAGGGCGGTATCCTCGCGGATGGTCTCAGTTGTGTGCTGGCCGCGATGTTCTCGGCGTTCCCCAACACCACCTTTGCGCAGAACAACGGCGTCATTCAGATGACCGGTGTCGCCAGCCGTTATGTCGGCATGGTGATTGGCCTGATGCTGGTGCTGCTGGGGGTTTTCCCGGTGATTGGCAACCTGTTGCAGCAAATTCCCGCACCGGTATTGGGTGGGGCGACGTTGGTGATGTTTGGCAGCGTGGTTGCCGCCGGTATCCGGGTGATGACACAAACACCGCTCGGACGCCGCGAGATGCTGATTGTGGCGGTCTCTTTTGGTCTGGGACTGGGGGTTGAAGCGGTGCCGGAGGTGCTGAAACAGTTCCCGATGCTGGTCACCAATCTGTTTGGTCATGCGGTGACCACCGGGGGAATTCTGGCGATTGTGCTGAACCTGATTTTGCCGTCAGAACAGGCGAACCCCGCACTGGCAACCACTGCCGCAGAGGACTCACATTAATCACCAACGATAACGGCGCGATACATCGCGCCGTTAGGTTTAAGGATTTAACCGCCGCCGGGTTCGCCCGGAACTCAAATAATCCGCAATATAATCCTGCGAGATCTCCCCGCTATAGCGGCCATCTTCATCCACAATCGGCATCCACACCAGATTGTGTTCGTACAGTTTCGACAACACCACACGCAAGTTCTCTTCTGCCTTACCGGTAACGGTAAAGGTATGCAGCATCTCTTCACAGCGCCCACTGGCACCGCGCGCTTCGCGGCGTTTCACAAAACCCAGCGGTTTACCGTCATTGTCGACCACGGTTACCGAACGCATATCGTTGTCGTCCATGGTGGCAAAAGCCTCCGCCAGTGGCGTGCTGCGTTGTACGGTGATGGTCGGTTGTTGGTCGGTGACATCACCCGCCTGTACCAGCAACAAACGTTTCAGGGTACGGTCCTGACCGACAAACGAGCCGACAAAATCATTGGCCGGTTTTGCCAGCAACTCGTCCGGGCTGGCACACTGCACAATTTTACCCTGGCCGAACACCGCGATGCGGTCGCCCAGCTTCAGCGCCTCATCAATATCATGGCTCACCAGCATGACGGTTTTTTTCAGCTGACGCTGCATATCGAGAAACTCGTTCTGGATCACCTCACGGTTAATCGGGTCAACGGCACCGAAGGGTTCATCCATCAGCAACACCGGCGGGTCCGCCGCCAGTGCGCGGATCACGCCGATCCGCTGTTGTTGACCGCCCGACATCTCCCGTGGGTAACGATGTAAGAACTTGGTTGGATCAAGCGCCACCATACTCATCAGCTCAGTGGCACGTTCGCGGCAACGTTTTTTATCCCAGCCCAGCATGCGTGGCACTACGGTGATGTTCTCTTCAATGGTCATATTCGGGAACAGGCCAATTTGCTGAATGACATAACCGATATTTCGGCGCAGCGTCACGGTGTCCTGCGCGCTGGTATCTTCGCCATTAATCAGGATGTTGCCGCTGGTAGCCGGGATCAAGCGGTTAATCATCTTCAGCGTGGTGGTTTTGCCGCAACCGGAAGGGCCGAGCAGCACGCACATTTCCCCGGCAGGAACCTCCAGGCTGACGTTATCGACGGCGTTAAACGCCGTACCGTTTTTCTGGGTAAAGGTTTTCGTCAGGTTTTCCAGTTTAATCATTAGCGAATCCCCTTAGGAGTCAGCGCTGACTGCAAACGGTGCAGCAGCCAGTCAAGCACAATAGCCAGCAAACAAATCATCAGCGCACCGGCAATTAACATACGCACATCACTGCCGCTGATACCGTCCAGCAGCTGTAAACCCAGGCCTCCCGCGCCGATCACCGCAGCAATTGCCATCACGCCAACGTTCATCACCACAGCGGTGCGGATACCGCCGAAGATGACCGGCAGCGCCATGGGAATCTCCACCCAGCGCAGACGTTGCCAGAAGGTCATGCCAATGCCGCGACCTGCTTCGCGCAGCCCCGGCGGCAGATTCTCCAGCGCAGTATGGGTGTTACGCACAATCGGCAACAGCGAATAGAGAAACACGGCGGTAATGGCTGGCAGGGCACCAATCCCTTGGCCGATGAGTGAGAACAGTGGGATCATCAGGCCAAACAGCGCGATGGTTGGAATGGTCAGCACAATGGTGGCGATGCCCAGTACCGGCGTCGCCAGCCACTTAAAGCGCACAATCAAAATCCCGAGAGGGACGCCAACGATAATGGCAAAGCCCACCGCAACCAGCACCAGCCAGGTGTGCTGCCACGTCAGGGCCAACAGGCTGTCCCAGTTATCCATGATGTAATGCAGGGTCTCCATCACGCCTCCTTACAGCATGTTTTTTGATTTAAGGAAATCACGCGCCACCTGTTCGGGTGACTGATGATCGATATCGACGCGCTTGTTCATCTCGGTGATGGCCTCGTCGGTGATCAGCGGTGACAGCTGATTCAGCGCCTCGGCCAGTCCGGGATGGCTGTCCAGCACGTCTTTTCGCACCACCGGCGTGACGTTGTAACTTGGGAAGAAGTGCTTATCATCTTCCAGCACCTTGAGATCAAAGCCTTTTACCCGTCCGTCGGTGGTGTAGATCAGACCGGCATCGACAAAGCCTTCCTTGACGGCGTTGTACACCAGCCCGGGGTCCATCTGGCGAATCTGCGGGCGGTCGAGCGGCATGTTGTAGGCTTTTTGCAGCGGAACCAGACCATCCGAACGTCCGGCAAACTCCAGATCCAGTCCCAATTTCCAGTTATGGTCCGGGTCGGTTTTGCGGATCTGTTCCAGCTTTGCCACCAGTTGCGACATCGTGCTGATGCCTTCTTTGTCGGCACGCGCGCGCTGCATGGCGAACGCGTAAGTGTTGTTCATCGGTGCCGGATCGAGCCACACCAGCCCCAGCTTGCCGTCAAGTTGCTTCACCGTGTCATAGGCTTCCTGTGATGACATCGGTTTGGTGATGTGATTGAAGATGATTAACGAGGTACCGGTGTATTCCCACGTCATATCAATCTGTTTATTGATCATGGCATTACGACCGATGGTCGTCGCGATGTTGGTTTTCGGGATCACCTGAAACCCTTTCTTTTGCAGCCACATCACGGTCATGGCGGACAGAATGTGTTGCTCGGTAAAACTTTTGGTCGCCATCACCAGCGGTGTGGCAGCCGCAGCCATCTGGCTAAGCGCCAGGGTTGCGGTCAGAGCCAGCGCGCTACGTTTTATCCAGCGCGCCAACAGGTTGGCAGTGGCCATCACAGACTCCTGTTGTTATGCCGCTGCATGCGGGCTGAGATAACGTCCCAGCGCCGCTAACAGCATGTCGAGGATGAGCGCAAACAGGGCGGTTGCCACTGCGCCGAGGATCAGCGTCGGGAAGTCATTGAGGTAAATACCCGGAAAAATCAGCTCACCGTAGCTGCTGGCACCAATCAGGAACGCCAGCGGTGCGGTGCCGACATTGATAGCAGTGGCAATACGCACCCCGGCGAGGATCACCGGCAACGCGTTGGGAATCTCCACCTGACGCAGGCGCTGAAATTTGGTCATGCCAATACCGTTGGCGGCTTCCAGTAGCGACGGGGGAACCGCGCTCAGTCCGGCATAGGTATTCCGCACGATGGGGAGCAAAGAGGCGAGAAACAGCGCAATCAACGCCGGACGATCGCCGATACCGACAATCACCATCGCCAGAGCCAGCACTGCCAGCGGCGGCAGGGTATTGCCAACGTTGAAGATCTGCATCACGTACTCGGCCCAGCGACGGGCAAACGGGCGACTCAGCAGAATCCCGCTGGGAATCCCCACCAGCAGCGCAAAGAACATTGACCAGAACACCAAGAACAGATGCTGCTGCCCAAGGTAGATCAGGTCCACCTTACGGGCGCGCAGGGTATCCAGCCCGAGTCCCCACACCAGCAGGCCAACCACCAGCACAATGGCAAGCACTGCTAACCCGGTTCGTCGGGCAAGCGATGCATTTTGCATAGCGAACGTCTCCCTGGTTATTTAAAAACAACGCGTTATAGGATTTTTGGCGGGCACGATTTATGGCGTAAATCGTTGGTTCGCACAATAAATCGCGCCACCTCACAATTGCAGATAAAACGACTACTTAATGACCATTTTCCAGTGAGAATCAGGAAAAGGGTTTTAAACCTATAGCAACGTTATGCATGACATGCCAGTTTTTAGGGGAAAATCAGACAGATAGAAAAGAGGAAAAAATCTGCTTAGCCCGCGTGAAATAAGGCACAAACCTCAATAAAAAAAATTCATCGAGGTTTTGTGACACCGTCACACCAGCGTCGCACGCAGAGGAAATTGACGGATAAAAATTTCGACTAGTCTTGCGACAAAGGAAGGTAGAAAAATGACTGAGAGCGCAGAAATTCAAACCGGTAACCGCCACTGGGTCCTGATCGCCTGCATGCTGGCGATGTTTATGGCGGCGATTGAGGTCACGATCGTGGCCACCGCCATGCCGACCATCATTGCTGACCTCGGCGGTTTTTCGCATTTTGGCTGGGTATTTTCCATCTATCTGCTGACCCAGGCGGTAACCGTGCCGCTTTATGGTCGGCTGGCCGATATGTGGGGGCGCAAAACGCTGTTTTTTATCGGTGTCTCGCTGTTTCTGAGCGGATCGGTGCTGTGTGGTTTTGCCCACAGTATGACGTGGCTGATTGTGTTCCGGGCGTTTCAGGGCTTAGGCGCGGGTGCCATCATGCCGCTGACCACCACCATTGTGGCGGATATCTATGCTCCGCGAGAGCGCGCCAGCGTGCAGGGCTGGCTCTCCAGCGTCTGGGGCGTGGCGGCCATTCTGGGGCCGTTAAGTGGTGCCTGGCTGGTGCAGCACTTCAGTTGGGCGGTGATCTTCTGGGTCAACCTGCCGATTGGCATACTCTCCATGTTGCTGCTGGCGCGCTTTCTGCCTGCGCGGGAACAACGCCAGCACAGCACGCTGAATATTACCGGCTGTGCCTGGTTGATGATCAGCGTCAGCGCGCTGCTCATCGCCTTATTGCAGGCCGAAGTGCTGGGATACTGGCTGTTGCTGTTTCTGCTGCTGGCGTTGATCGCTGCGGTGCTCCTCAAACGTCATGAACAACGCGCCAGTGCACCGTTGTTTCCCCTGGCTATCTGGCGCAGCCGCTTGATTGTGGCGGGCAATGCCGGGAACTTGATCATTGGTGCCGCAATGATGGGCATCAGTGCTTTCCTGCCGACCTGGATTCAGGGGATTACCGGCGGTACGCCGTTACAGGCGGGCAGTGCGCTGGCGATGATGTCGATTGGCTGGCCGCTGGCCAGCACCCTGAGCGGCCGTCTGATGTTGGTCACCTCCTACCGTTTCACCGCACAACTGGGGGCGCTGCTGCTGATTGCCGGTAGCGCCTTGTTGCTCTTGCTGCGTGCCGACAGCAGCCTGATGCAGGCGGGGCTGACTGCTTTTGTTATTGGTACCGGCATGGGGATGACCAGCACCACGTTCCTGGTTTCGGTACAGAATCACGCACATTACGACATTCGCGGCATCTGCACCGCGTCGATCATGTTCAGCCGGATGCTGGGATCGGCGATTGGTACGGCGTTGATGGGGGCGGTGCTGAATTACAATCTGATGCGTCGCTTACCCGAAGCGAGCGATCCGATGCAAAAAATCATGTCGCATGACAGTCGCCAGGCGTTACCGCATGGCACCTTACAGGAATGGATCACGCAGATTGCCAGTTCATTACATTGGGTGTTTGTGGTGGCGTTGTTGATCGCGCTGCTGACGCTGTGGATCGCCTGGCTGATGCCGCACCAGCGGCCAGAGAACGGGGATTAATCCGTAGCGGCGCGATTTATCGCGCAATTTAGTGCGCGTTGCAGGAAAAAACGCGCGATAAATCGCGCCGCTACGGTCGTTTACTGTGGTGTATCGTGTGAGCTGCCCGCATCATTTGGCACATTGCTTTCTGCGTCGCGGCTCAGCTTCTTGTAGACAATTTTCTGGGTGTCGTTTTCACAATGCCCAACCACCTGACCACCCGCCTGGTCGGCCTGATCGTTCGGGACGATATCCAGCGTAAAATCCGATTCGGCCAGTCCGTTGCTGACCAGTTTTTTGCTGATCTCTGCTTTAACGCTTTCACACGAGGCTTGCGCCAGCAGCGGCAACGCCAGCAGGGACAGCCACACCACGGCAACACGCTTTTTCATCACACACTCCTTTGGTTTGAACTCCCTTGATAACTATAGCAGCGTCAGCCACTTATGGGGTGACGACGCGACCAGTGCGACGGTCAAGGCAGCGCAGGGTGTTCGGTTCCCAGTAGGCGTTGACGTTATAGCTTTTTTCGCAGGAGTCACGGGTATCAAAGGCTTTGTCGGTTTTATCGAACTCTTTCTCGACGCGGGTGTTCACTTTATTGCGCAGATTGCGGGTGTCATTCCATTGCTCCTTGCTTTGACGTGCCGCTTCATTACTGGCAGCGCTATTGCCGTTTTCAATGATCAGGCGATCGGTTTGCGCTGAGGCCAGCGGGGCAGTCAGCAGTACGCTGGAGGTCAGTGCCGCAGCAAGCAGTGCGGTAAACAGTTTTTTCATCGTCTTTTCCTTCAGTTAACGCCAGCACAGCCGCAATGGTGGCTGTAACAACAATGCCCGTTAGTATATCATCGCTGCTTCTTTACTCACCAGCGGTGAGGCATTTGTTGAGACTTTTGAGAGACTTTTTATGCTGGTGAAAACCACGTTGCTGTTTTTTTTAACTGCAATTGCGGAAATTGTTGGATGCTTCTTACCCTGGTTATGGCTGAAGAAGGGCGCGACGGCATGGTTGTTGCTGCCTGCGGCGGCCAGCCTGATGCTATTCGTCTGGTTACTGACCCTCCATCCGGCGGCCAGCGGTCGCGTGTATGCCGCTTACGGTGGCGTTTATGTGCTGACGGCGCTGATCTGGCTACGGGTAGTGGACGGCGTAAAACTCAGCCCGTGGGATTGGGCAGGGGCATTGATTGCGTTCAGCGGGATGCTGATTATTGTCGCGGGCTGGGGACGGGCCTAAAGATAGCGACGCGTGATGGCGCGTCGCTCCAGCTTTTAGTCTTTGTGCACCTTCAAACCCGCCAGGGTTTGCGTCACCGGCATCATTTCCAGCGTATTGATGTTGACGTGTTTCGGTAACGTCGCCACCCAGTACACCGCCTCGGTGACATCCTCAGCGGTCAGTGCAGTGGTGCCTTCATAAACCTTATCGGCTTTGCCGTCATCACCTTTGAAACGCACATTGGAAAACTCGGTGCCGCCCACCAGACCGGGTTCAATATCGGTCACGCGCAGCGCGGTGCCGTGCAGATCGGTACGCAGGTTCAGGCTGAACTGGCGCACAAAGGCTTTAGTCGCGCCGTAGACGTTGCCACCGGCATACGGCCAGCTACCGGCAATCGAGCCAATATTGATGATATGACCGATATTGCGTTCCACCATGCCGGGCAGCAGGGCGCGCGTCATATACACCAACCCTTTGTTGTTGGTGTCGATCATATTTTCCCAATCTTCGATATTGGCTTTATGCGCGGGTTCAATACCCAGTGCCAGACCGGCATTGTTAACCAGCACATCAACATTGCGCCATTCGGCGGGCAGCGCGGCAATCACCTCTTCGATGGCAGCGCGGTTACGCACATCCAGTTGTACGGTGTAGAGATTGTCGCCCAACTCGTCTTTTAATTCCTGCAAACGCTCAACGCGGCGTCCGCTGGCGATCACTTTATGACCTGTAGCAATGAAGCGGCGGGTGATACTTTGACCAAAACCGGCCGTCGCACCGGTAACAAAAATAATCATCTCACTGTTCCTCAAACGATTAAGCGTTAGATTAATTTATTGATTCAGATTGAAAAAATCCACCTCAAATTTAAAATAAGGCCAGTGTCCCGCAAATCGGGAAATAGGGAATGAACGCTTATGGATGACGAAACCATTGCTTTGATTAATGAACTGGCACTCGTCCAGACCCAGGAACAGCTTGAGGCAATGAATCTCAAGCTCACCCTTGATTTTCTCACAAAAAGTCAATCGCTTATGGTGGAACAAACGCGTGGGAAAGTTTTGGATTGGAGCGATTGGTTCCGTAATCATCACCATCGGCTAGAAAATAAGTTCACCCTCGCGGTGTCGACAAAAGGCAGGCCGCCAATGACCATCGGTGCGGCAGTTTTCTCATACGACATGAGAAACCAGATTGTTAATATACATATGGTCGAGCATTTTAAACGGGTTGCTTACGATGACCCGCTTACCGGTCGAATGGGTTTTGTTGCATTAAACGTTGCATTTATCTTCGCTCGCACAGTTCAGGCCACACATATTCGTGTCATTAATCCACTCGAACATGCTAAAGCTTATTATTCGTATTTAACTTTTGAACCTCTTTCTGGGGGAAGTATGGAAGCTTCACTGAGATCCATTCAGGATAAACTGGTGCATTTAAGAGGTCTGGCTGGACTGCATGATTTTGAGTCGGCTGAAGACTAACTTAAGCTGCTGTAGAACATTTGAGCAGAAGGGAGTAGACTCAGTAAAGCCGTTGACGGGAGAAAAACATGAGAACCACTCAAGAAATACTTGACGCTATGAGTCCTGAGTTGCAAAAAAATGCAATCAAAGCTGTGAATGACTCTCACATGTTTTCAACCACTCTCGCACAAGTGCCATCTCCTTCAGTGTTAAATGGTGTGGTTGAATGTGCTGACGATAGCGCCCATCGCAACGAAGCATGTGCTTAATCTGTATGACTAAATCAATTAAGGTCGCTAAGGCGGCCTTTTTTAATGCCTGATATCTACTGCTGAATTTTACCTGCACGCTTTCAGCGCACCGCTGCACCAACATGGCACAACCGAGCGCGCGGCAAAGGTCATCAAAACGCGCGCTTCACGGCAATTGTTAAATCGCAACCGATTGCGAAACTGAGCAACCGTTTGCGCACTCGGTTGCTTGCGCAAACAGCCATAAAAATAGCTTATATCAACCTAATTCATTGAATATAAACATAAAAACAAGTTATTTGCGTTGGCATGCAGTTTGCAAAACTCATTAAAGGCCATCACCTGCCATAACAATGAGAACGCAAGGAACTCCTTATGTCTTTTGCATCCGAAACCACGCTGCGTGCCAGTTTTTTTGATTTTACTGCCGTGGCGCAGCAACCCGATACCATTGCTGACCAGTCTCGCTATCTCGAAGACGGTGTACTGACGCTGCGCGACGGCAAAGTGGTCAGTCTGGAAAGTTGGGAAAGCGCGCAGTCGTGGATTAATCCGGCCACGCTCATCGATCTGCGCGGCAAACTGATCGTGCCGGGTTTTATCGATACCCATATTCACTACCCGCAAACTGAGATGATAGGGGCTTTTGGTGAGCAGCTGCTGGAGTGGCTGAACCAATACACCTTCCCGGTGGAAAGCCAGTATCACTGTCCCGACCACGCGGCGCAGATGTCCGCGTTTTTCCTGCATCAATTGCTGGCGAACGGCACCACCACCGCGCTGGTGTTTGGTACGGTGCACCCGCAATCGGTGGAAGCGCTGTTTAGCGCCGCAGAACAACTGAATATGCGCCTGATTGCCGGTAAGGTGATGATGGATCGCAACGCACCGGCGTACCTGACCGAGACCCCGCAGGCCAGTTATCTGGAAACCCGTGCCCTGATTGAGCGTTGGCACAACCGTGGCCGCCTGAGTTATGCGCTGACGCCGCGCTTTGCCCCGACATCATCACCCCAGCTACTGGAGAAAGTCCGTCAGTTGCGCGCAGAGTTCCCCGATACCTGGCTGCATACCCATCTGAGCGAAAATCCACAGGAAATCGCCTGGGTCAAAGAACTGTTCCCGGACCATAACGGTTACCTTGATGTGTATCACCAGCATCAGCTCACCGGCAAACGTAGCGTTTTCGCTCACTGCCTGCATCTCGATGACCATGAGTGGCAATGCCTGCACGATACCGACTCGTCGATCGCCTTCTGCCCAACCTCTAACCTGTTTCTCGGCAGCGGATTGTTCAACATCAAACGCTGCTGGCAGCAGGGCGTGCGCATGGGGATTGGCACCGATGTGGGCGCAGGCACCACGTTTAACCTGTTACAGACCCTGGGTGAGGCGTACAAAGTGGGCCAGCTCCAGCGTTATAAACTCAGCGCCTGCGAAGCCTTTTACCATGCCACGCTGGGCGGGGCGCATGCGCTCGATCTCGATCATGCGATCGGTAACTTCAACCCCGGTAAAGAGGCGGATTTTGTGGTGCTTGATCCCGCCGTCTCCGCGTTGCAGCAATTGCGCTATGCCAACAGCAAAGATATCTGGGAAAAATTGTTTGTGCTGATGACGCTGGGCGACGATCGCAACATCGCCCAGACCTGGGTCAACGGGCAGCCGGTCTGGCAACGGGAAAGCGGGGTAAAAGCGGCATGATTCAGTTTCTGTTAAATAACCGGCTGGTCACCGAGTGCGATCTCGATCCCAATCTCAGCGTGTTGAATTATCTGCGCAATCACCAGCAGCGCCGTGGCACCAAAGAAGGCTGTGCCTCCGGCGATTGTGGTGCCTGCACCGTGACGCTGGGAACGGTGGTGGAAGGTCGTATGCGCTATGAAACGGTCAACAGTTGCCTGACGTTGGTCAGCAGTTTGCAGGGGAAGCAGTTGATTACCGTCGAGGATTTGCGCCAGGGGCGTGATTTGCACCCGGTACAACAGGCGATGGTCGATTGCCACGGTTCGCAGTGCGGCTACTGCACGCCGGGCTTTGTCATGTCACTTTTCACCTTACAAAAAAACAGCCATGGCTGGGACCGTCATCAGGCGGAGCAGGCGCTGGCGGGCAACCTGTGCCGCTGCACCGGTTATCGACCCATTATGGCTGCGGCACAGCAAGCCTGCGAACAGGGCGCGGCAGATAACTTCAGCCAGCACGAAGCCAGTGTGGTACAGCGCTTACAGGCGCTGGTCAACAACGAGGTACAGATACTGGAAGCCAACGGCAGCCGCTGTCTGGTGCCAAAAACCCTGTCGCAACTGGCGGCCCTGTATCAGCAGCATCCAGACGCGCGCTTAGTGGCGGGCGGCACCGATCTGACGTTACAGATCACCCAACACTATCAGCGGATACCGTTGCTGATTGCGCTGGAGCAGGTGGCTGAGTTGAAAGTCTGTAGCGAAGATGAGGCGCACTGGCGTCTGGGCGCGGGTGCTTCATTGCATCAGTGCGATCGCTTCCTCGCCGCGCGCATCCCGGCATTCAGCCACATGCTGGCACGGTTTGCTTCGCTGCAAATCCGCCATCAGGGCACGCTGGGCGGCAATATTGGTAACGCGTCACCGATTGGTGATGCTGCCCCGATGCTGCTGGCGCTCAATGCCCGACTTGAATTGCAGCAAGGCGCGCAGTGTCGGGAAGTGCCGCTGGATCAATTCTTTACCGGCTATCGCCAGACGGTATTGCAGCCAGGTGAGTTCATCCGCACCATCATCATCCCTCGCGTGACAGTGTCACCCAACTTTGTCGCCTGGAAGGTCTCCAAACGGCTTGATGACGATATTTCCGCTATCTTTGCCGCCATCAACATCCGGGTCGAGCACGGCACGGTGCAGCATGCGCGCATCGCGTTTGGCGGTATGGCCGCCACCCCGAAACGCGCGTTGCAGGCTGAAGCGGCACTCAGCGGCGCAGCGTTTAACCTGAGTACCCTTGAAACCGCCTGTGCCGCCCTGAGCCAGGACTTCCAGCCGCTGAGCGATTTCCGTGCCAGCGCCGCCTACCGCTTGCAGGTGGCGCGCAATTTGCTGCGGCGTTACTACGCGCAGGCCAGCGGTGAACTGACCATCGCGGAGGTAACGCGCTATGTCTCATAATCGTCCGCAACTGAATGAAACCTTGCTAAAAACCCAGTTTGACGCCGGTATTCAGAGCGGTGTCGGACGCAGCCGCAAGCATGAAAGCGCGGATAAACATGTCTCGGGCGAGGCGATTTATATCGATGACAAACCCGATTTACCGGGCCTGCTGCACCTTTGTCCGTTGCTCAGTCCACATGCCCATGCGCGGATTATCCGCCTGGACGTGCAGCCGTGCTATGCGGTGCCCGGCGTAGTCAGCGTGCTCACCTGGCGTGATGTGCCTGGCAGCAACGATGTTGGCCCACTGGAACCTGGCGATCCGCTGCTGGCACAGGACAAAGTCGAGTATCTCGGCCAGGTGGTGATTGCCGTCGCGGCGGAGTCACCCGAAGCGGCACGCGCTGGCGTTGCCGCGGCGATTGTCGAGTACGAAGCCTTACCGGCGATCCTGGATGTTTGCGAGGCGCTGGAGCAGGGGCATTTTGTCCAGCAACCTCATGTGCACCAGCGCGGCGATGCCGATGCGGCGTTGGCACGTGCGCCGCACCGTATTCAGGGCAGCTTCCACATCGGCGGTCAGGAGCATTTCTATCTGGAAACCCAGACGGCGCTGGTGATCCCTGGCGAAGACAGCGCGCTTCAGGTGTTCTCCTCCACCCAGAATCCCACGGAAGTGCAGAAGCTGGTGGCTGAGGTGATGGGCATCAGCATGAATAACGTCACCATCGATATGCGTCGTATGGGCGGAGGCTTTGGTGGCAAAGAGACGCAGGCGGCAGGGGTTGCTTGTCTGTGTGCCATTGCGGCACGTCAGACGCGGCGACCGGCAAAAATGCGCCTCGCACGCCGCGATGATATGCGCATCACCGGTAAGCGCCATCCGTTCTACGTGCGCTACGATGTTGGCTTTGATGACGCCGGTCGTTTTTGCGGCGTGAAGATCGATCTGGCAGGAAATTGTGGTTTTTCTCTCGATCTTAGTGGATCGATAGTCGATCGAGCGATGTTCCATGCGGATAATGCTTATTACCTCGGAGACGCGTTGATTACCGGGTATCGCTGCCGCACCAACATCGCGTCGAATACCGCTTATCGTGGCTTTGGTGGGCCACAGGGGATGGTGGCGATTGAACAGATCATGGATCACATCGCCCGCGAGTTGCAGATCGATCCGCTGGAGCTGCGCAAGCGGAACTACTACGGCAAGCAGGATCGCAACATCACCCATTATCATCAGCAGGTCGAGGATAACCTGCTGGAGGAGATCACCGCCCAGCTGGAAGCCAGCAGCGATTACCCGGCACGGCGTGCGGAAATTCAGGCGTTTAACGCCGCGAATCGCGTGATGAAACGCGGGTTGGCGCTGACGCCAGTGAAATTCGGCATCTCCTTTACCTCCAGTTTTCTCAATCAGGCCGGTGCACTGATTCTGATCTACACCGATGGCACGGTGCAGCTGAATCACGGCGGCACAGAGATGGGCCAGGGGCTGAACACCAAAGTGGCGCAGATCGTCGCCGAGGTGCTGCAAATCGATATCAGCCACATCCAGGTGACCGCCACGGATACCGGTAAAGTGCCCAACACCTCGCCTACGGCGGCGTCCAGTGGTGCCGATCTGAATGGTAAAGCGGCACAGGATGCCGCGCAGACCTTACGTGATCGTTTAACCACGATGTTGTGCCATCTGCATCAGTGCTCGACTGAACAGGTCAGCTTTAGCAACGGTATCGTGCGCGTCAGGGAGCAGCACTTCACCTTTGCTGAGGTGTGCCAGCAGGCGTGGCTGAATCAGGTGCCACTTTCCGCCACCGGGTTTTATCGGGTGCCGGGTATCCATTACGACCGCAACGCCGGACGGGGTACGCCGTTCTATTACTTCGCCTATGGTGCCGCCTGCTGTGAAGTGTTGGTGGATACCTTCACCGGCGAATACCGTCTGCTGCGCGCTGATATCTTGCATGATGTCGGCGCATCGCTGAATCCGGCCATCGATATTGGTCAGGTCGAGGGCGGTTTCGTGCAAGGCATGGGTTGGCTGACCTGTGAAGAACTGGTGTGGAATGACCAGGGCAAACTGCTCACCGAGGGTCCGGCCAGCTATAAGATCCCGGCCATCAGCGATGTTCCTGCCGATTTGCGTGTCACCCTGGTGGAGAATCGTAAAAACCCCCAGCAGACGGTGTTTCATTCCAAAGCGGTCGGCGAGCCGCCGTTCATGCTGGGGATTGCCGTGTGGTGCGCCTTGCAGGATGCGGTCGCCAGCGTGGCGGATTACCGTCAGCATCCGCTATTGGATGCACCCGCCACACCGGAACGGGTTTTCTGGGGCGTTCAGCGCCTCTCGGGAGCGGATGATGATCTACCATGACTGGATTAGCGTACTGCATCGCCTGCGGGAAAAACGTGAAAGTTGTGTGCTGGTAACCGTGCTGAGCGAGCGCGGTTCGGTACCGCGTGACAGTGGCAGCAAAATGGTGGTCACCGCCAGCGACAGTTTTCTCACCATCGGCGGCGGCCATCTGGAGTACCAATGCATCGCGCAGGCTCGCGCGCTGTTGCAGCAGCAGCGCAGTGCGCCCCATAGCGAAGAATTCGCGCTCGGCGCGCGGCTCGGTCAGTGCTGTGGCGGTATGGCGACCATTCTGTTTGAACCGCTGATGCAACAACAGCCGGAAATTCAGGTGTACGGTGCCGGACATGTCGGGCAGGCGCTGGTACAGCTGCTGGCAACGTTACCCTGTCACATCACCTGGATCGACAGCCGCGCGGCGCAGTTCCGTAGCGTGCCGGAAGGCGTCACGGTATGTCAGGTAGATGATCCGTTGGATTGCGTGGCAGACGCCGCACCGGGCAGCTATTTCGTGGTGATGACCCATCATCATCCGCTCGACCTGGCGCTGAGTGAAGCCATTCTGCGGCGCGGTGATTTTCGCTATGCCGGGGTGATCGGTTCGGAAACCAAAGCGCAACGTTTTCGTTATCGCCTGGCAGGCAAAGGCATTGCAGCGGATACGCTGGCGCGTCTGCGCTGCCCGTTGGGATTGCCGGATGTGAAAGGCAAACTGCCCGCGGAAATCGCCGTGGCGGTCGCGGGTGAAATCATCAGTGTTTATCAGCGGCAGACGATGAGTTGTTGAGACGCGCTGAAACTGCCAGGATAGAAACATTCCGCCGGGGCGTGCTCCGGCGTTGCTGATGATCAGGAGCGATAATGAATTCAAGAACTAATCCTTTCTTCACCGCCAGCACCTTGCCGTATCAAACCCCGCCGTTTGACCAGATTCAGGAAGACGATTTTCTCCCGGCGCTGGAAGCCGGCATTGCAGAAAAACGCCAGCAAGTGGCGGCGATCGCCAGCAATCCTGCACCAGTCAGTTTCGAAAATACCTATGAAGCGCTGGAACGCAGCGGGCAATTGCTGAGCCGGGTTAACCTGGTGTTTGGTGCCATGACCTCAGCCAATACCAGCGAACGACTACAGGAAATTGATGAGCTGATCACCCCCCAACTGACCGCGCTGACCGATGAAATCACCCTGAACAGCCAGCTGTTTAGCCGTCTGGATGAGGTTTATCAGCATCGTGGCACGCTGTGCCCGGATGCGGAAGCGATGCGTCTGACGGAGGTCACCTGGCAACATTTTAAACTGGCAGGTGCGGCATTGAATGATGCCGACAAAGCGCAGTTGCGTGCCTGCAACCAAGAGCTGGCGACGCTGGGCACCAAATTTGGCAACCGCCTGTTGGCCGCCACCAAAGCGGGAGCGTATACCGTCAGCGATCCTGCGGCACTGGCCGGACTGAGCAGCGAAGAACTGGCGCACGCCAAAGCGGCTGCCGAAGCACGTGGCTTATCTGGCGAATGGCTGCTGCCGTTACAAAACACCACCCAGCAACCGGCGTTACAGTCACTGAGCGTGCGCGCCACGCGCGAAGCCTTGTTCCAGCGCGCACTGACGCGTTGTGAGCAGGGCGACGATAACGATACCCGGGCGCTGGTGCTGCGCATGGCGCAACTGCGCGCGCAACGCGCCAGCCTGCTTGGCTTCAACAGCTATGCCGAGTGGAGTTTGCAGGACCAGATGGCGAAGACCCCGGAAGCAGCGTTCAGTTTTATGCGTAACATCGTGCCCGCAGCACGTGGACGCGCGGAACGAGAAGCGGCGGATATTCAGCAGGCGATTGAGCAGAGCCACCACAGTTTCCCGTTACGGGCCTGGGACTGGAACTACTACGCCGAGCAGGTGCGTAAAGCGCAATATGATCTCGATGAAAGCCAGATCCGTCCTTACTTTGCGCTGGAAAACGTGCTGGAGAAAGGGGTGTTCTGGTCTGCCAGCCAGTTGTTTGGTATCCGCTTCAGCGAACGTCACGATCTGCCGGTCTACCATCCTGATGTGCGCGTGTATGAAATTTTCGATGCCGATGACACGCCGCTGGCGCTGTTCTACACCGATTTCTTCAAGCGTGACAATAAAAGCGGTGGCGCGTGGATGAGCAACTTTGTCGATCAGTCGACGCTGCTCAGCACCAAACCGGTGATCTACAACGTCTGCAACTACACCAAACCGGCCAACGGGCAACCGGCGCTGCTAAGCTGGGATGAGGTCATTACCTTGTTCCACGAATTCGGTCACGCGCTGCATGGCCTGTTCGCGTCGCAACGTTATGTCAGCCTCTCCGGCACGGCCACACCGCGCGATTTTGTTGAATTTCCGTCGCAGATTAACGAACACTGGGCCAGCAATGCGCAGGTGTTTGCCAACTATGCCTGCCATTACCAGAGCGGAGAGCCGATGCCCGCCGATCTGCGCGAAAAAATGGTACGGGCGGCAACGTTCAACAAAGGCTATGACATGACCGAGTTGCTGGCCGCGGCCTTGCTCGATCTGCAATGGCATTCGCTGACCACCGGGGATAACCCGCAAGATGTCAGTCATTTCGAGTTGCAGGCGCTGGCGGCGGAGAATATCGCGCTGAGCACGGTGCCACCACGCTACCGCTCCAGCTATTTCCGCCATATCTGGGGCGGCGGCTATGCGGCAGGTTATTACGCCTATATCTGGACGCAGATGCTGGCGGATGATGGCTACCAGGCGTTTGAGGAGCGGGGCGGATTGACGCGCGAGAATGGCCAGCACTTCCGCGAGCAGATTCTGTCACGCGGCAACAGCACTGATTTGCAGTATTTGTGGCTGGCCTGGCGTGGTAAAGCGCCAGAAATCGGCCCAATGCTGAAGAACCGAGGGCTGGCGTAACGGCCCTCATCACGGCCTTCTGCCGCAAGCGGGGGAAGGCCGGGTGCACCAGGTGCGCTGCTTAACCTAACGGTCCGCCTTCAATGGTGTCACACATACCGGCCAGCACGCGCTCGCCGGTTTCATTTTTCAGTTCCTGATACCAGGCGGCGGTGACGGCTGCATCTTTGGCGTGGGTGACGTCGCAACGCTTACGGGCTTTCAACACCAGGTCCTTGGTGCGCTCCACTCGTCGCGCCTGGTAACGCAACAAACCATCTTCGATGCCGAGCGAGTGCGCAGCCAATGTCTGTGCCAGCACAATCGCGTCTTCCATCGCGGCACAACCGCCCTGGCCGATATCCGGCGTGGTGCTGTGTGCGGCATCGCCCAGCAGCGCCACGCGTCCTTTGACAAACTGGCTGAAAGGTTCGATATCGTGGATCTCCACCCGGTTGGTCGTCTCTGGGTTAATCGCGTCGATCAGGCGTTGTACTGGCTCGGCCCAGCCAGCAAAGTAGCCATGCAAATCGGCCTTCAGCGTGCTGCGATCTTCCGTCAGGCCTTTCGGTAACGGCACATCAAAGAAGAAGTAAAAACGGTTGCCGCTCACCGGCATCAGCGAAACGCGTTTGCCTTCGCCGACAAAGGTGGTCCACTGATCCGCCGGGGCGATGCTTTCATCAATCGTTACCAGACCGTTCCAGTTAACGTAACCGGCATAGCGGCGTTCGACGCTTTCACCCAGCACGTAATGGCGGATCACCGAATGGGTGCCATCGGCGGCAATCAGGAAATCCGCCTGCTGCTGGCTACCATCATCAAACCAGGCCGTCACGCCGCTGGCGGTTTGCTCCACCTGGGTGACGCGCTTGCCGAAGCCAATGCGCGACCGGCCATAAGTATCAATCAGCATCGCCTGCAATTCCGCGCGTGCGACCGGATAAGGATGTTCGCCAACCTGCTGCACCAGCGGATCCATGCTAAAGCGGGTCAGGGTCGCACCGCTGTGGGCATCGTTGTAGGCCATAAACGCCATATTGCCGCCCAGCGCGCGCAACGAGTCTTTCATACCCAGTGCATTCAGACACTTCACCCCATTGGGCCAGATTGAAATAGCCGCGCCGACCGGTTTCATCTCTTTCACCGCTTCAAACACCGCTGTGCTAAAGCCTGCCTTTTCCAGCGCAATCGCCGCGCTCATCCCGCCGATACCGGCACCAATCACAATCGCTTTCATATCCATCTCCTTTGCTATACCGCAACAGGCTTGCAACTTTTGTACCAATGGTGAAAAACACCACCCAATCACATCAAGGTGCTGATATTTATTGATATTAATTAATTTTTATCAGGGTTATTTCAGATGGATGCACAATGATGATTCATGGTGTTGCACTAAATTAGTTCATTAACGTTAAGGGAGTGAATCAATGGTTTCACACGTAGCGGCGCGATTTATCGCGCAATATCACAGAAGGCTAAAAACCGCGCGATAAATCGCGCCGCTACAGCCATACTTTTGCCATCAACCACACGAGGGTAAGGCGATGAAGTGGACTATTCTGTTGCTGCTGCTTACCAGCATCGGCGTTGCTGCACAGGCGCAAACCCACTGGCAACCTGAGAGCAAATCCCCGATCCCGCAGCTCACGCCCGTTGCCGCAAAATGCGATGTGTCTGCCTGTCAGCAGAACTGTTATATCCAGCAATCACAATGTAACAACGATAAAAACGGTGCATGCGGCTCGCTGGCACAAATTTGCGTACAAAACTGTACCAGCCAGTGCCGTTAACTGAAATAAAACTGTCACAACAGGGTGCTAGCGTGTTTCCCCGGCAAGGTAATATTCTGATAACAGGGGAAAATAATGAAAACCCGCTTCACTCTGATCGCCACCCTGGTGCTGCTGGCGCAACAGGCACACGCGATCACACTGCCGGACGCCGCCGCGCTCGCCAGTCAGACTTCAATCGGTTCTGCTCAGGCAGGTTACAACGATCTTGAACAGCAGATGCAGCAGGCACTGCGGGCGGCGTTACAGGGTAACCACCCGCAGCTCACGCGCAATCTGCTGGAAAAAGCCAAACAAACCCCGACCCAGGCGGATTACGCCTGGCTGAAAAACAGTGGCTATGATTTCCAGACGAAAGCCAATCAGCAGGCGGGTATCGCCCTG
This sequence comes from Pantoea sp. At-9b, assembly GCF_000175935.2. Lineage (NCBI taxonomy): Bacteria > Pseudomonadati > Pseudomonadota > Gammaproteobacteria > Enterobacterales > Erwiniaceae > Pantoea > Pantoea sp. At-9b. The sequence continues at coordinate 2,159,984 of NC_014837.1, read as the reverse complement.
TTGGCCGGGTTTAGTGCGCTGCCAGCCAGCGTGCTGGATGCCAATCGCGCCACTGTCACCCAAATCAATCTGAACGCCACGCAGGGCACACGCCATCAGGCCCTGGCCGATGCGGAAGGTATCAACCATCTCTATTTCCTCGCCGATGCGCTCGGTCCTCGTCTTGGTAAAGCCTTCCTGACTGCTTATGACAAAGGCGAACTGAGCAAGGCGGCGGCGCTGATCAAAGCCAGCGAAGTCAGCACCAGCGCGGCGAAGAAACACTTCAACTATCCGCGTCCGTTCCTGCATGAAGGTAACACCATTCATCTGGTGCCGGACGATGTGGTGGTGAAGGATAACCAGCCTTACACAGCCGACGGCGGCTCTTTCCCCAGCGGGCATACCAACACCGGCTATACCGATGCGCTGTTGCTGGCGGAAATGGTGCCGGAACGCTTCGAAGCGTTGGTCATCCGTGGGGCGCGTTATGGCTACTCGCGTCTGGTGCTGGGCGTGCATTATCCGCTCGACGTGATGGGTTCACGCATGGTGGCGGAGCGCAATGTGGCGAATTATCTTAACGATGCCCGCTATCAGGCGTTGTTCAGCGAAGCACGCGATCAATTGCGTAGCGCGCTGGAGAAAGAGTGTGGCACCTCGCTGGCGGAGTGCGCACGCACGACAGGCAAGGACGATCCTTACCGTTCGCCGCAGATGAAACAATTCTACCGTTTCACCCTGAGCTATAACCTGCCGCAAGCCACGGGCAAACCTGTTGCGGTAACGGTGCCAGCCGGGGCAGAGGTGCTGCTGAAAACCGCGCTGCCGAAACTGTCTGATGCGCAACGTCGGGCGCTCATGGTGAAATCGGCCCTGGCGGGTGGCTATCCGCTTTCCGGCAATGCGGATCAATCATTCTGGCAACGTCTGGATTTGACGGCGGCTTACGCGCTGGCAACACATCAGTAAAGCGTAAAACCGCACGATGAATCGTGCCGCTACGGGGTAATTGCGGTCTTGGGTAGCGGCGCGATTTATCGCGCAAATCAATCGACGATAAACAACTTCGCACCGCTGACCGTTGAGGAGCGGTGCGCCTCGGCGTTATCCGCCACCTGATAACTGACGCCAGGTGTCAGGGTAAAACGGCGACCATCCTCCAGTTCCGTCACCATCTCACCTTCAAGACACAGCAGAATATGCCCCTTCAGGCACCAGTGATCGGCGAGATAGCCTGGCGAGTACTCCACCATGCGCACGCGAATATCATTGAAACGTTGGGTACGCCACACCGCAAAGCCACGATCGCCGGTGTGGGTTTCCGGTGCAATCTGATCCCATTGGGTAATGCCAAAGGGTAACTGGTTAATGTGCATGCTGCCGATCCTTTCATCAGGGTGAGGATTGTTTATACATGCCTTTTAACCCGCTGCAAACCCTTATCCCTGCTGATAAATTTCCAGCGCGTCCGGGCCGCTGGCCCCCTGATGAATGATGGCCATCAGCGCTTTTACCACCCGTGATGGGTTATCGTGTTGATACACATTGCGCCCATACACCATGCCGCTGGCACCTTGCGCCATCAGCGCAGCGCTTTTTTGCAGTACCGCTGCCAACTCACCTTTGCCCCCGCCGCGCACCAGGGTTGGGCAGCGTGCGGCTTCCACCACGCGATGAAAATCTTCCACCTGATCCGTCGGGTCAGCTTTGACGATATCGGCCCCCAGTTCACGCGCCAGGCGCACCAGCGGCACGATTTTTTCTACATCACCCAATGAGCCATAAGCCGCACCCTGACCGGCCGGGGCCATCACCAGCGGTTCAATCATTAACGGCATGGCGTAGCGATCGCAGGCCTGACGCAGACGGCCAATGTTCTCAACGCACATGCGAAAGATGCCGGGTTCATCCGGGATCAGATAGAGATTGACCACCACCGCAGCGGCATCCATCTGTAACGCCGCCAGAATCGGTTCTTCCGGGTTATGCAGTACCGCCCACATCTCGCGATGGCGTGCGGCGTTATAGGCATTACCGACATCGGTACGCATCACCAGCGCCGGTTTACGTCCTGCTGCGCGTTGCAGCAAGTCGGCCTGGCCGTAGTTGACCTGAATGGCGTCCGGCTGGGCAGCGATCAGGTTGTGCATCACGCCTTCAATATTCTCCAGTCCGATCAGAAAATCCGGTTCATTGGCAATGCCGTGGTCGATCGCCACATCGAGGCATTTGCCCTGTTGAAACAGGCGATTCATGCGTACTTTAGGGCTGACTAACATGACGTGTTTCCTCCTGAAAAACCGCGAGATAAGAAAATCATTGTAAGTCCCGCTGCGTCTCAGCGGCCAATTACGCTTACGCAGTTGTGAAGTTGTTCACTTAATTGAAAAAGGTTCTATAGTGATGGCGGCACTCAAAATAAAAGGAATTTCAATGCGTTTACTGACCAAACTCACGCTGTTGCTGGCATGGGCCAGCGGCAGCGCCCTGGCGCAGGCTCCCGATATCGCCAGCATCACCCGACCGCTGATGCAGCAATATCAGGTTCCCGGGATGGCCGTAGCGGTGCTGTACCGCGGTAAAACCACGTTTTACAACTACGGTGTCGCATCAAAAACCACGCAACAGCCGGTCACGGAACAGACGCTGTTCGAAATTGGCTCGTTGAGTAAAACCTTCACCGCCACGCTCGCCAGTTACGCGGTGCAGCAACATAAGATGCGCTTCAGCGATAGCGCCAGCCAGTGGTTGCCAGAACTGAAGGGCAGCGCCTTTGATCATGTCTCATTGCTCAATCTGGCAACCCATACCAGCGGCATGCCGCTGTTTGTGCCGGATGCCGTAACCAACACGGCGCAACTGATGGCGTGGTATCAGCAGTGGCAGCCCCCGGCAGTGCCGGGCACGCAACGCGTCTATTCCAACCTGGGTATTGGCATGTTGGGAATGATCGCCGCCAAAAGCCTGCATCAACCGTTCCGCCAGGCGATGGAGCAACAGCTTCTGCCAGCGATGGGGATGCATCATAGCTGGATTACAGTGCCATCCGCCCGGATGCAGGATTATGCGCAGGGATATAACAAGCAAGACCAGCCGGTGCGCGTCACGCCCGGCCCGTTGGATGCGGAAGCCTATGGTTTGAAATCCAGCAGCGCGGATTTGATCCGTTGGCTGGCCATTCAGATCAACGCGGTGAAAATTGATCCCAACTGGCGGCAGGCGATCGCCGCCACCCATAACGGGCAATATCATACCGAGGCGTTCACCCAGGCGATGATGTGGGAATATTATCCATTACCGGTGACAGAAAGCGCGCTGGTGGCGGGCAACAGTGGGCAGCGGATTATGCAGGGGATGGCAGCCCAGGCCATTACGCCGCCGCAACCCGCACCGCAGCAGGCATGGTATAACAAAACCGGTTCCACCAATGGCTTCTCGACCTACGCCGTGTTTATCCCGTCACAACAGGTCGCGGTGATTATGCTGGCCAACAAATGGTTCCCGAATGATGACCGGGTGGTCGCCGTGCACAAAATTATTCAGGCAATTCAAGGTAAGGAATAACCATGCAATTACGTGCATTACGCAGTGACGATTTTCCCTTATGGCTGGCGTTGTGGCAGGGCTATCAGCGTTTTTATGCCACCGCAATCAACGAAGAAACCACCCAGGTGACGTTTGAACGTTTGTTAGCGGATGGCGAACCGATGCATTGCCTGGTCGCGGAAGAGGACGGGGCGCTGATCGGCCTGGTGCACTATCTGACGCACCGCACCACCTGGACGGTCGGTGATTATTGTTATCTACAGGATCTGTTTGTCAGTGAGGCGGCGCGGGGTAAAGGCGCAGGCAAAGCGCTGATTCTGGCCGTGTATCAGCAGGCGGAAGCGCTGGGCTGCTCACGGGTGTACTGGACAACGCAGGAGTCCAATGCCACCGCACGTAAACTCTATGATCAGATCGCCAGCAAAACCGAGTTTATTCAATATCGCAAATTGCTCGGATAACAGCGTGAGCTATCGCGCTGCTACAGCGAAGGTGAAGAATGAGCAATAACGATGAGTTATCTTATTGGCTACCTGCCGTGCATTTTCATGAACGGCACGATGCCACCATGAGCGCAGCCAGTCCCGCACACATCATCGCGGCGCTGAAATCCTTTGATATCCAACAGGATCCGGTGGTGCGCACGCTGATGAGTCTGCGTCAATTGCCCCAGCGGCTGCTGACCAAATCGCCACCTGATTTTACGCTTTCGCGTTTTACCGAACTGGAAACCACCGCAGATTCCAGCACCCAGGGGTTAATTGGCCGTTTCTGGCAACCCGATATGGGGCTGGAATCGATTGCCGATGTGCAAGCCTGGCAAAACTTTCACGCCGCAGACTGCGCCCGGCTGATATTAAAAAATCGCGTCATCGCCAGGCCGGAAGGCAATTATCAGGTGATTACCGAAACATTTATTTATTGTCCGACGCAGCGTATTTACCGCAAGATGCAGCTGTATTGGTTATTTATCAGAATCGCAAGTGGCTGGATAAGAAAACGCACCCTGAAACAGGTTGCTCGCAGCCTCCATAATAATTAGTTATCAGGAGAGCAGGGATGTTTGCGATTAACACCACGTCCGCCCATGACCGTGATTTCCAACTGCTGGTCGCCGAACTTGATGCCTACCAGAGTGTGCTCTATCCGGCGGAAAGCAACCATTGTCTCGATTTGACCCGCGTCGCGGAGGATGCCCTGCATTGTGTCATCGTCACCGATGTCGCCGACCAGCCGGTGGGTTGTGGTGCGCTGTTAGTGCAGGCGGGCGGTGCCGTAGAATTAAAGCGGATCTATGTGCGCAGTGCCTGCCGTGGCAAACAATTGGGCGAGCTGATTGTGCAACAGCTGGAAAAGATTGCGGTCGCGCAGGGCTGTACTCTGGCCCGGCTGGAAACCGGCAATCAGCAAGCTGCCGCCATTCGATTGTATGAAAAATTGGGCTATCGCCAGTGCGATGCCTTCCCGCCGTATCAGCCCGATCCGCTAAGCGTCTTTATGATGAAACCGCTTGAAAACTGACAAGGAGTGAAGCAATGCGCACGCAAAAACGTTGTATGGGATATGTCGCGATTGTCGTGGATGATTATGATCGGGCAATAGAATATTACACGCAGAAACTGGGTTTCCACTTAATCGAAGACACGCCGCAGCCCGGCAAACGTTGGGTCGTGGTGAATCCCAACCCGGAGAGCGACTGCAATCTGTTGCTGGCTAAAGCCTCTAATCCACGCCAGGAACAATTTATCGGCAACCAGTGTGGCGGGCGCGTGTTTCTGTTTCTGCAAACCGACGACTTTTGGCGTGATTACCAGCAGATGAAGGCCAATGGCGTCACGTTCTGCGAAGAACCGCGCGAAGAAGAGTACGGCATGGTGGTGGTATTCGAAGATATTTACGGCAATCGCTGGGACCTTTACCAAAACGCCTGATACCAGACCGGCCATAAATAACTCCGATAGTTAATTGTTGTCCGATAAATCAATAATAAGCGATGAGCCTGTGATGCTGAGGATGTGTTTATGCGCGTAAAGATTGATGCAGTACCGGACAGCCCGTCGTTTCCCGATGCGGTTGACGTGGTGGTCATTGGCGGCGGAATTATTGGCGCCTCGGTCACTTACGAACTGGCGAAACGTGGCGTAGCCGTGGCGCTGTTTGAGAAAGGGGTGATGGCCGGTGAACAATCCAGCCGCAACTGGGGCTGGGTGCGCCAACAGAATCGCGATCTGTATGAGTTGCCGATGGCAATGTACAGCCTGCAACGCTGGTCCGAGTTGGGTGAAGAAATTGGCATGGATTTAGGTTTTCGCCGCAGCGGTATTCTGTATGGCACCACCGAAACCGCCGATCTGGCGAAATGGGAAAGCTGGGGCAAACAGGCGAAAAATATCGGTTTCCATAGCCAGATGTTATCCGCGCAAGAGGCGCAGGCACGTATTGGCGGTAAGACGTCATGGCTGGGCGGCGTCTGGTCGCCCACCGATGGCCGTGCTGAACCTTCCCAGGCGGTGCCTGCGCTGGCGATGGGGGCGCAAAAGCTCGGAGCCAATATTCAGCAACGCTGTGCGGTGCGTGGCCTCGACATCAGCGCGGGACGGGTGACCGGCGTCTGGACCGAACGCGGGCTGGTGAAAGCCAGTAAAGTGATCCTCTGTGGCGGGGCCTGGAGTTCGCGCTTCTGTACCCGTTATGGCATTGATTTGCCAAGTGCTAACATTTTGGGCACCGCATTTAAAACCACGGTGGCAGCCGAGGTGACAGAAGGTTGCCTGAGTGTGCCCGGTCTGGCGATCCGCCGTCGGCTCGATGGCAGCTATACCGTGGCGATTTCCGGGCGTGGGCAGCTCGATCTGGCCCCGCAAAACCTGCGCTATGCCACGCGTTTCTATCCGATGTACCGCAGCAAAATCGCCAAAAAACTCAAGATCCGCCTTAACGGATCGTTCTTTTCCGGCCCAGAAGCTGCCGGATCCTGGTCGATGGACGGGATCTCGCCATTTGAAAAGATCCGCGTCCTCGATCCGGCAGCAGATAAACACATCCTGCGCGAGGCGATTGCCAAAATGGTACATGAATTCCCGCAATTACAGGGGATTGCCGTTGATCACGCCTGGGGTGGCTGGATTGATACCACCCCGGACCTGGTGCCGGTTATTGACGAGATCAGCCAACTTCCGGGGCTGGTGGTCGCCAGCGGTTTTAGCGGTCATGGCTTTGGCATCGGGCCGGGAGCCGGTAAGTTGTGCGCGCAGATGGTGATGCACGATCAACCCTACACCGACTTATCCCCTTATCGCTTAAGTCGCTTTGCCCGTGGCAATGCCATCCGTGAACCGCAGATGATGTAACGCTTATTGCAGCAGGTGGCCGAGCATCTCCACCAGCAGATGCGCGGCAAGGTAAGAGGTGACCCCGGTAGCGACATCCAGCTGTGGGTTAACCTCCACCAGGTCGATGCCCACCACCTCCATCCGCGCCATCAGTGCCAGCAGGGACTGGAGCAGCTCATCATAGTGCATGCCGTTAGGTTCAGCGGAGGCACAGCCCGGCACCAGCGCCATATCCAGCACATCAATATCAATGCTGATATAACATTTTTCTCCGGCGGGCAGATGGGTAAACAACGCGTCCGTGGCGTGCTGGCGAAACTGTTGTTGCGTGATAATGGTACTGCCCTGAGCCCTGGCATCGCTGAATTCCGAGGGACGCACACGTCGACTGCGAATGCCAATCTGCGTCAGGCTTTGCACCTGCTCCAGCGCCATAATATGCCGGAAGGGCTGCCCGTTGCTGTAATGCACCCCGTTGGTCACCGGCGCGAAATCGAGATGGGCATCGAACTGCACCACATGCAGCGGCTCTTGGATGCCGCGAATCAGCGGCCAGGACACTGAATGATCGCCGCCGATCGCTACGGGAATCGCCTGACGCTGGCGAATTAACTGCGTCATGGCACTGATGTTGTCATGGGTACCGATCACATTGGTGGGCAGCACATCCACATCACCGACATCCACCAAACGCCCTTGCGTCACCACATCGGTGAGGAAATGTTGCTGGCGGTCAATATCGAAAAAACCCGTTGGCGCGAAGCGCATCGAGTGTTCACGAATGCTGCGCGGGGCAAAACGGGTGCCGGGCTGCCAGGGCGAACCTTCATCAAAGGGGACGCCAAACACCGCCACCGTCGCATTCAACTCGCTCAGGCTGGCGCAATAGTCAGCGCGCAAAAAGGTGGGGATGCCGGTAAACGCGCGGTTGAGCCGTTCGCTGCCGCGCAAATTAATGCTCATGCTGTTCTCCGGGGGATGTCAGCGCATGTTGCAGCAGCGCGCGGGTGCGTGGATGGGCAGGTGAGGAGAACAGCGTCTGGGTGGGGCCTTGCTCGACAATCACCCCATCCTCCATCACCACCAGACGGTCAGCGACCTCACGGGCAAAGTTCATTTCGTGCGTGACGATGATCATCGTCATACCGTCCTGTGCCAGTTGTTTCATCACCTGCAACACTTCTCTGGTCAGCTCCGGGTCGAGGGCGGAGGTCGGTTCGTCAAACAACATCACCTCGGGTTGCAACGCCAGCGCGCGGGCAATGGCGACGCGTTGTTTCTGACCGCCGGAGAGGCTGGCGGGCATCGCCTCGGCCTTATGCGCCAGCCCGACTTTTTCCAACAGGGTCAGCGCCAGTTGGCGGGCAAAAGTGCGCCCCTGTTTCAGGATTTTGTGCGGGCCGATGGCGACATTGTCGAGAATGGACAGATGAGGAAACAGGTTGAAAGACTGGAACACCATCCCGGCCTGACGCCGCAGAATATTCAGGTCTGGCTCGCCCAGCAGTTTACCATCCTGCAACAGTTGCTGGCCGCACAGGCGGATACTGCCGCGCTGCGCCACTTCCAGCCCGTTGCAGCAGCGTAAAAGGGTGCTTTTGCCGGATCCGCTCGGACCGATAATCACCACCACTTCACCGCGCGTCACCGACAGGCTGACATTCTTCAGCACCCGATGCTGGTCAAAAGACTTTTCGAGGTTGAGTGCCTCAATGATGGCTGTACTCATTGCACCATCCCCCCGGCACGCAGTTTTTTCTCCACCACCCGCAGTAATAGCATGGTGCTGCTGGTCATCAGCAGATAGATAAAGGCAATCACGATATAGACCTCCAGCGACCGATAGGAAACGCTGATCACTTTCTGCCCCTCATGCATCAGGTCGTGAATGGTGACCAGCGAGACCAGCGCGGAGTTTTTCGTCAGCGCGATAAATTCGTTTGCCAGCGGTGGCACCATACGTACCAGCGCTTGCGGCAGAATAATCAGGCGCATTGCCTGAGCAGCGGACATCCCCATGGAACGCGCTGCTTCGCTCTGCCCGCGATCAATCGACAAAATCGCCCCGCGCACCAGTTCGGAAACATACGCCGCCGAGTAACAGCCCAGACCGATAATGCCGCAGACAAAGGCCGGGATAACGATGTTGAAATAGGGCAGCCCGAAATAGAGGATAAACAGCTGCACCAGCAGCGGGGTGCCGCGCACGAACACCACATAGCTATTGCATAACCACCACACCAGTTTGCGCTGGGGAGTGAGTCTCCCCAAGCCGATTAAGGTGCCGAGACAGCAGCTGATCAGCAGGGCGCAGAGGGTGACTTCAATCGTCACCCAGGCCCCGGACAACAGCTCCGGCCAGGCAGCAAACGCGGGGGTAAAATCAAATTCAACCATGCTTACCCCGGCTTATTGTGCGGCGGTGCCAAACCATTTTTTCTGCAACGCATCGTAAGTGCCGTCGGCTTTGATGGCTTTCAGCGCGTCATTGAGCTGCTGGCGCAGTTCCGGTTCACGTTTGCTGACCGCAATGCCGTACTCTTCATGGGTGAGTGGTTCCGGCAGGATCTGCGTGGTGCCTCGGGTTTTACTGTAAAGCAGCGCCGCCGGTTTACCGGTCACCACGGCATCGGCGCGGCCCGCTTCCAGTGAGTTGAACATTTCTTCGTTCTTTTCCACTTCTACGCTCTGGGCGCTGGGGAACTGATCCGCCAGCACCTTGACTGATTTGGTGCCGACCTGCACGGCAACCCGTTTACCGGCCAGGTCTTGCGGCGTTTTGATGCGGGTGTCGCCTTTCTTCACCATCACCACCAGCCCGGCAGAGAAGTAAGGGTCGGTAAAATCCACCACTTTTTTGCGATCGTCAGTGATGTAAATGGCGGACAACACGATGTCCTGACGTCCGGCTAATACCGAGGGCACCATCGCTTTAAAATCCATATCGGTATACACCCACGGGCGGCCCATCTGTTTTGACAAGGCGGCGGCTAAATCCACATCAAAGCCGGTACGCTGGTTGTTCTGGATATATTCCATCGGCGGGAAGGTGGGATCAATCGCCACCCGGATGGGGTCAGCAGCCTGAGAAACAGATGAAAACAGCAGCGCAGTGAGCAGAAGCGAGCGAAGAGTCATAGGTCCTCCAAAAGATTAAACATTGCTGTCGCAGTAACCGGCGCGAATGGCCGCACCAATCAAATTGAGCACCAGACGGCCTGCGGTCATGCAGGAAATCTGGTGGACATCTTTGGCCGGCTGGATCTCGACGATATCCATCCCCACCACCCGGCCTTTTTTCACCAAACCGTGAATCAGTTTGCGCGCCTGAACAAAGGTCACGCCGCCCGGGGCCGGGCCTGCCACGGCGGGCATCACCGCTGGATCAAAACCATCGGCGTCGATCGTCAGGTAATAGCGACCGCCGTCCGGGATCTGCGCCAGCACCGCATCCATGCCGTGATCGTGCAGTTCATAGGCGGTGATGATTTTGGCACCCCATTCACGGGCATAATCCGCCTCTTCCTGGCGGGCGCTGCCGGAGGCGCGCATACCGATTTGAATAATGTCTTTAACGAACGGCAGCTCAGAAGCACGGCGCATCGGGCTGGATAAACCGTCAGTCACCCCGTTGACCTCGTCACGCCAGTCGAGATGTGCATCAAGATGGACAATGGTGATCGGTCCCTGGTCGTCAAAGGCACGCAGGATCGGATTGGTGATGCCGTGGTCGCCGCCCAGCACGATGGGAATGGCACCCGCCGCGAGAATTTTACGTACCGCCTGTTCGGCACGGACGAAATGGCCGCGCGGGTCGTTAAGATCGGCCGGGACATCACCACAGTCCACAAAACGCACATCATCTCGACCCTGCAATAACGGCCCATCAATATCGAAGTCGTAACGTTCAGGGCTGCGGATAACGCGATCGGAGGCCTGACGAATGGCTGTTGGCGCGCGAACCTGGTCATTATTGTAGTCCTGCGGGGTGTAAGCCGCGCCGTAAGGCATCCCCAGCACGGCAAAATGTGCTTGCAAATTATCGAGATCGAGGGCTAATTCGGAAAACAGCAGTGATTTATGATTAGTTTGCGGTGGCACTGTTAACGGTAAAGACATAATGATTTCCTGGTATTGGCGAAAACGAACTGAGGCGAGTGTAGGGATACGGATTGACCAGGAAAACTGATCTTATTTGCAATCACGGTTACGGAAACAGCAACCATGAAACCCCGGACACTGAATGAGAAAGACCTGCGCGCCTTGCGAATATTCTGCGTGGTGGCGCAATCTGGCGGATTTTCTGCTGCTGAGAAATCCCTGAACATGACCAAGGCGACCATCAGTCGTCAGATCAAATCGATCGAAGAAACCCTGGGAACGGCGCTGTGTACCCGCGGCCCGAAAGGCTTTGAACTGACCGCGGCGGGGGAGTCAGCGCTGCTGTATGCCCGCGAAGCATTAGGCGCACTGGATCGTATCTTCCCGGCGATGGATGCCAGTCGGGGCGTGATTTCCGGGCCGCTGGTGATGGGTATCACCGACAATGTGATCAGCCACAGTGGCTCGCATCTGCAACAGGCGCTGCGCGCGTTGCGCCACCATGCGCCAGGTGTCCAGCTATCGTTAAGCGTGATGGCGGGATCGCAATTGATTCAGGCGTTGCTGGACAGACGGCTGGACATTGCCATCAAAGGGGTGATGGATTATCAGAAAACCCCGTCACTGCACTATGCCGCGTTGTTTGACGAGTCACATGGCCTGTATACGCTGGCGGGCAGCGAGCTGCGCGCCCGGCAGTTGCCGCTGGTGTGGCGCGCGCAGCAACCCTTTGTTGAAGATGCGTTGGCGCGTTGGCATCTGACCCGGGGGCCGGAGGCCGTGGGTATCGAAGCGGTCGCGATGCTGATTGCGGCGGGCGATGTGGTGGGCATCCTGCCGCACCATTATGCGCGGTTGATGCAGACGCGCTTTCCGCTGGTCAGCGTGCCTGATTCGCCAACATGGACCGTGACCCATTATGCCGTCACCCATGCGGCTTATCCGGTCTCCCCGGCAGCAGAACAAATGATCAGAGAACTGCGCCAGGCGCAGCAAATGATGTAAATACCCGGTAATCGGCTTTGGTTATGGTTAGCTGCGGCCTGGCGGTGGCAGAGATAGATAATTCATATCAAAAACGCGCGATAAATCGCGCCGCTACAAAAATGTGCTCAGCCGTAGCGGCGCGATTTATCGCGCATCCTGAGCAACAATCAATTATCCCTTTGTATACCTATCCATTTGTATAACTACCTTTTCCCGCCAGCATGATTGATATTGTTGCTCAATCTCTGCAAAGCTGGGTGTGATATGAACGCTATCACTGCGGTAAAACCGTTTTTGCCGACCTTCTATCCGACGCATGACAAGATGATTTATTCGGTGGTGGATGACATTATTCACTGGATCGAAGAACACCTGTATGACGAAACGATTCGTGTCAGCACCATCACCGGCAAAAGTGGTTATGGCCACTGGCATTTCCAGCGTATTTTCCGTGAGGTGACCGGCTACAACCTCGGCGAATACATGCGGCTGCGCCGCGTCATCAGGGCGACCTTCGCCATTATCCACAGTGAGAAAACCTTACTGGAAATTGCCGTGGCGAATGGCTTCACCAGCCAGCAAACCTTCACGCGGGTGTATAAAAAATATATGCACGCCACCCCGGGTGAAATCAGGCTGTTACATGCCAACGATAAGCAGGCGTTTTTCCGCATCACCAAAAATCTGATGAAGAAATAACCCCGTCATACCCGCGGCCAACACGCTGGTGTTTTTTTGCGCACAGAATGTGTGGGGCAATGGCCGCAGTTGCGTTAATTTAATTGTCATCTTTCCCGGTTGTTATTGAATTCCTCTTCACCCTTGGCAAGGACTTCTGTCATGAAAAAAATCGGTATTAACGGCTTTGGACGTATCGGTCGCCTGGTTCTGCGTCGTCTGCTGGAACAAAAAGAACCCGTTGAAATTGTTGCCATTAACGATCTCACCTCACCAGAAATGCTGGCTTACCTGCTGAAGTACGACTCCAACTATGGTGCTTTTCCCGCCACGGTGAGCGCGGAGGGGCAGAGCCTGGTGGTCGGTGGTAACAGCATCAAGGTGTTTGCCGAAAAAGAAGCGAAGAACATCCCCTGGGGCGATCTCGGCGTGGATGTGGTGATTGAATGTACCGGCTTCTACACCTCGGCGGAAAAAGCCCAGGCGCATCTCGATGCCGGGGCGAAAAAAGTGCTGATCTCCGCTCCGGCGGGTGAGATGAAAACCATTGTCTTCAATGTTAACGATGACACCCTGACCGCCGATGACACCATTATCTCCGTCGCATCCTGTACCACCAACTGCCTGGCACCGATGGCGAAAGCGCTGAACGACAGCTTTGGTATTAAGGTCGGCACCATGACCACCGTGCACGCCTATACCGGCACCCAGGCGCTGGTCGATGGCCCGCGCGGTAAAGATTTCCGCGCGTCCCGCGCCGCTGCGGAGAACGTGATTCCGCATACCACCGGGGCGGCCAAAGCCATTGGCCTGGTCATCCCGGCGCTTTCCGGCAAGCTGAAAGGGCACGCGCAGCGCGTACCGGTCAAAACCGGTTCCGTGACGGAGCTGGTGTCGGTGCTGGATAAAAAGGTCACTGCGGCGGAGATCAATGCCGCGCTGAAACTGGCGTGTGAGAACAATGAATCCTTCCTCTACACTGACGACCCGATCGTCTCCTCCGACGTGGTCGGCCTGCCGTTTGGCTCGATTTTCGATGCCACCCAGACGGAAATCAGCGAAGCGGGCGATATCCAGTTGGTAAAAACCGTGTCGTGGTACGACAACGAATACGGCTTTGTCACCCAACTGGTACGGGTGCTGCATAAGTTTTCTCATTTGTAATTGCCCGACGCGCGATGAATCGCGCCGCTACCCCCGGCAGGTTTTCGTAGCGGCGCGATTTATCGCGCTTTTTTTATCGCATAATTGTCCACTAAATCGCGACACTGATTGCATTTTGACGTAATTGTTCGGCAAATTTGTTTACCTTACTCTGTGTTCAACGAAGGGCAACATCCCCTTTATCCAGTTAAATACAGAACATTGAGGAGCAAATCATGATTGAACAACGCCTGTCAGAACAACGCGGTGTCGGTGCCCACGGCTGGTTACATTCACACCATACCTTCTCCTTTGCCAACTACTGGGACCCGAAACAGGTCGGCTTTTCTGACCTGCTGGTGATTAATGATGACCGGGTGGCAAAAGCCCGTGGCTTCGGTGCCCACCCGCATAGCAACATGGAGATCCTCTCCTATGTGCTGGAAGGCGCGCTGGAACATAAAGACTCAATGGGCACTGGCTCCGTCATCGTCCCGGGTGATGTGCAGCTGATGAGCGCCGGTAGCGGCGTAACGCACAGTGAGTTCAACCATTCCAGTGAAGAGGGGGTGCACTTTCTGCAAATCTGGGTGGTGCCGGATGAGAAAAATACCCCGCCGGGTTATCAGCAGATTTCGGTGCCGGACCATGAAAAACGTGGCAACCTGCGGCTGATTGCGTCACCAGAAGGTGAGGATGGGGCGCTGAGTATTCGTCAGGATGTGCGGATTTACGCCGGGTTATTTGATCAGGGCGAACAGCAAACCCTCACGCTGGACGATGATCGTTACGCCTATATTCATGTGGCACGCGGTAATGTCACGGTAAACGGGGTGACATTCAAAGCCGGAGACGGGGCGCGGGTGCGTCATGAGAAGACGCTGACGTTTAGCGCGGGTGAGGCGGCAGAAGTGCTGTTGTTTGATCTGCGCCCGCTGGAAGTGAACCATCCTTCACGTTAAGTCATGAGAGCGGCGCGCGCGATAACGCGCCGCTGGATTAATTAACGTTGCAGAAACGCCAACAGGTCTTCATTCAACTGATCCTGATGGGTCACGGCAAAGCCATGTGGGCCATTTTCATACACCTTCAATTCTGCGCCCGGGATCATCTCTGCTGCCACTTTACCGGTGGTGGCAAAGGGCACAATCTGATCGTTGCTGCCGTGGATCACCAACGTCGGAACATTCACTTTGGCGATATCGCCACGGAAATCGGTTTCAGAAAACGCAGTCACGCAATCCAGGGTGCCTTTCAATGACGCCAGCAGGGCGATATTCAGTGTCTGGGTCAGCACGCCTTCAGAGACCGTCTGACCGGCATTGGTGCCATAAAACGGCGCAGCAAAATCCTGAATAAACTGTGCGCGATCTTTGCGTAAACCGTCGCGAATACCGGCGAATACCGACAAATCGACACCTTCGGGATAATCTTCCGCCTGACCAAAAATAGGGGTAACCGCACCCAGCAACACCAAGCCTGCAACGCGCGCGCTGCCATAGTTGCCGATGTAGCGGGTCACATCGCCACCGCCCATCGAAAAGCCAACCAGCGTCACTTTATCCAGACCCAGATGGTTAATCAGATCGTTAATATCGGAAGCGAAGGTATCGTAGTCGTAACCCTGCCACGGCTGGTCGGAACGGCCAAAGCCGCGACGATCAAAGGCGATAACGCGATAGCCGCGTTCCGCCAGAAAATTCATCTGGCTGTCCCACATATCCCCGTCCAGCGGCCAGCCGTGGCTGAACAGTACCGGATGACCCTTGCCCCAATCTTTAAAATAAATCTGCGTACCATCTGTGGTTTTAAACGTGCTCATTGCATGGACCTCTTATTGCTGTTGTGGGTTGATATGGCTGGGTTGTGGCCTCAAGCCGGTGCAACCAGATAGCGCACTTCGGGCAAACTCTCGCCCTGATGGAAGGCGTAAACCCGGCTCTGGATTTTGCGGTCGTTCATGGTGTAGCGCTCTTTCTCGCGCAGGTGTTCCATCCATGAACCGACGACAAAGGTTTCGACGAAAATGCCGGGTTGCAGCACGTCTTCATAAATTGACCAATTGATAGCCCCGCCACGGCGGCGTACCCGGCGCATGTCCTGCATGCACACCGTGAAATCATGGGCATCTTCGCTGCGGATCACATATTCATAGCTCACCATCACCGGACCACGGTTGTGGTGGATATCCGGCACCGGGCCGTTTTCAGCGTCATTGAGGATCTCCAGATTTAAATCCGGGTCTTGATCGAGCCGCCAGCGCCAGACGGTGACACAGGAGAGGAACATGCCGACAGCCGCAAAGGTCAGTGACAGCGGGATGGAGAAATGCGCGGCCAATTGTCCCCATAAGGCGCTGCCGACGGTCATCGAACCGAAAAACACCGTCAGGTAAACCGCCAGGGCACGCGCTTTCACCCATTTAGCCGCGCTACGCTGGGCACCGAGGTTGAGGGTAGAGAGCACCGCAATCCAGGCGAAACCGGTAAAGAATTCGCAGGCATTGAGCCACCAGAAATGGCGGATAAACGCCAGCGCCAGCATGGTCAGCCCGAACATGATGCTGGCGAGCACCATCAGGCGGTCGGCGCTGAATTTTTTGCGTAACCCTGGCAGCAGCACTGCGCCACAAATGGCACCGACACCGATACAGGCCAACATAATGCCGTAGCCGCCCGGCCCGAGACCCAGTTCCCGCCGCGCGACCAGCGGCAACAACGCCCATCCGGCACTGCCAAACAAGAAAAAGGCGCAGGTGCGCACCAGCACGTTACGGAAAACCGGCGCGGCATGGACGTAACGTAACCCCACCCGCACTGCCGGGAAGAAGTGTTCTGGCGGTAGACGTTGGATGCTGGGAGCCGCTTTCCAGCGATACAACACCCAGGCCACGCCCAGCACCGACAGGGCATTGAGCAGAAACACCATCCACGGACCAGCAAAGGAGAGGATCAGGCCACCGAGTGCCGGACCAATGGCTCGGCTGATATTAATGCCGAGCGAGTTGAGGGCGATGGCGGGTCCCAGTTCGTGCTTATCCACCAGATCCGGCACGATAGCCTGGAAGGGCGGTGAGCTCATCGCGGCACCGGTACTGAGCAGAAAGGCCGCAACCAGCAGCACCCAGGGCGTCACCAGACCAAAAAAGGACAGCAACGTTAGCCCGGCGGCAGCAATAAACACCCACAGTTGCGAAAACAGCAGGTATTTACGGCGATCGACAATGTCCGCCATCACGCCGGAAGGCAGCGCGAACAGAAACATCGGCAGGCTGCTGGCAGCCTGCACCAGCGCCACCGACAGCGGATCGGCGCTTAACGTCAACATGCTCCAGTTGACGCCAACATCGTTCATCCATGAACCGATGTTGGAAACCACCGTCGCCAGCCACAGCATGCGGAACACCGGCTGATGTAACGGTTGCCACGGTGAGGCGGCAGGCGTGGGTAACTCTGTCACCACCGCGCTGTGCATATCATTAACCTGAGCCATGGCGCAGCTCCTGCTTTGCTTTGACGCCGATACGCCAGCCACCCGGCCCGGTGAGTGCCAGGGTGGTGAAGATGATCAGCAACAACCAGCCAAACTGACCGTCAGCGATGGACCAGTCCGGGTGCACCACCAGCATCGCCACCAACAGCACGCCGATAATCGGCAGACAGGCGAGGCGCGACCACCAGCCGAGGATGATCAGAATCGGACAGATCACCTCAGCAATGATCGCCGGGATCAGGCTCATGTACGGCCCCATGCCGAACGGATCTTCAATGCGCGTCAGTTCCTGCTGGAAATGAAACACCTTGGGCAACCCATGCACATGCAACAGCAGCAGGCTGCCGGTGAGACGCAGGAAAAACAGCCCCAGATCGATCCGGGGCGGGGATGAGAAAACCGATGACGTTTTCATAAGATTAAAACGCAAAGCAACTGCAACCGAGCGCGCCCCAGAAGGCGTTATCTTCGGCGACCGGAACGTTAGCACCACGGGCGATATCATGCTGGTGGCTATGCACACCGCAAGGGCCGCTGCAATGGTGCGCCTGTGGCATCATGCCGACGCGGCTCACGGCGCTGGGCGGCGCGCTGCGGTAGTGGCCTGGCACCTTGACCACGGGTGACCACTCCGGCAGCACTGGCAGGGTTGGCGGCGCTTCGCTGTTAAACGCACCGGCAGCATACACCACGTTGCCATCCACCACGGTCAGCACCGATTCAATCCCTTTGATCTCTTCCTCTGGCACGCTGAAGAAGTCCTTGCTTAGTACCGCCATATCCGCCAGTTGGCCGACTTTGATCTGGCCTTTTTTACCTTGCTCACTGGAGAACCAGGCGCTGCCTTGCGTCCACAACATCAGCGCAGTGTCACGGTCGAGGCGGGCATTGACGTCATACATCTGCATGCCGCCCACGGTACGACCGGAGACCAGCCAATAGAGCGCGGTCCACGGGTTATAGCTGGCGACCCGTGTCGCATCGGTACCCAGACCGACCGGCACGCCGGTTTCCAGCATCCGCGCCACCGGCGGGGTATGACGGGTGGCTTCGATACCATAACGTTCGGCAAAGTATTCGCCCTGGAACGCCATACGGTGCTGTACCGCAATGCCGCCGCCGAGCGCTTTAATACGGTCGATGTTTTTCTGCGTCACGGTTTCCGCATGGTCAAAGAACCAGTGCAGGCCGTTAAACGGAATATCGCGATCCACCTTCTCAAACACGTCCAGCATGCGGCTGATGGATTCGTTGTAGGTGGCGTGTAAACGGAACGGCCAGCGGTGTTCCACCAGATGACGCACCACGCGCTCCAGCTCATCTTCCATGCCAGGCGCTAAATCCGGACGCGGTTCGAGGAAATCTTCGAAGTCGGCCGCAGAGAACACCAACATTTCACCGGCACCGTTATGCCGGAAATAGTCGCTGCCCTGGCCGGGGGTGAGCATATCGGTCCATTTTTCAAAGTCTTCCAGTTCATGGCCGGGACGCTGGGTAAACAGGTTATAAGCGATGCGCACCGTCATCTGCTTCTTGCTGTGCAGTTCGGCAATCACTTCATAATCGTCAGGATAGTTCTGGAAGCCGCCACCGGCGTCGATGGCGCTGGTCAGGCCAAGACGGTTCAGTTCACGCATAAACTGACGGGTGGAGTTAATTTGCAGCTCCAGCGGCAATTTCGGGCCTTTCGCCAGTGTGGCGTAGAGGATCATCGCATTCGGGCGCGCAATCAGCATCCCGGTCGGGTTGCCGTTGCTGTCGCGCTGGATTTCGCCCCCTGGCGGGTTGGGGGTGTCTTTGGTGTAACCCACCACTTTCAGCGCGGCGCGGTTGAGCAGGGCGCGATCGTACAGGTGCAGGATAAACACCGGGGTATCGGGTGCCGCTTCGTTGATCTCTTCCAGCGTCGGCATACGGCGCTCGGCAAACTGGAATTCGGTCCAGCCACCGACAACCCGTACCCACTGCGGTGAGGGGGTGCGCAGTGCCTGCTCTTTCAACATCCGCAGTGCATCGGCCAGAGACGGCACGCCTTCCCAGCGCAGTTCGAGGTTGTAATTTAGGCCGCCACGGATCAGGTGCAGATGCGAGTCATTCAGGCCAGGCACCGCAGTATGACCTTTAAGGTCGATCACCTTGGTACCTTCGCAGTGATGTTCCATTACTTCAGCCTGACTGCCCACCGCGAGAAATTTTCCTTCGCGAATTGCCACGGCGGCGGCCACCGGGTTGGCGCGGTCGACGGTGTGGAATTTGCCGTTGATTAAAATCAGCTCTGCCTTACCGAGCGTCACCATAGATCCTCCTGAACTGAGATGTCCGGGGTAGCCGGACGGGAAGTGCGCGGTCGCACCATCAGCTCAGGATTATGGTTAGCGGGGCGAAATTGCGTCTAGTTATACAAAGGGATACCTATACGAACGTATACCTATACACAGAGATAATGGTTCGGCCCGCTGATGCCGCCTAGACTCAGATCGGACAGTGACCAGCCGGTGACTGCCACTTTTGCTCCGTATTTTTGTTCGCGGAAATCCAGTTACTAACCTCAATGGGTAAATTCATGTCCAACTCAAAACTTGAAGTTCTGACCCCGCTTAACAGCCAGATTATCTTTATCGATCAGCAACCGCAGATGGCGTTTGGCGTGCAGTCAATCGACCGTCAGGTGCTGAAAAATAACACCGTGGCGCTGGCGAAAGCGGCCAAGGTTTTTAACATCCCGACCATCATCACCACCGTCGAAACCGAAAGTTTCTCCGGCTATACCTACCCTGAGTTGCTGGACGTTTTCCCGGGGCTGGATATCCTGGAGCGTACCTCCATGAACTCTTGGGACGATCAGAAAGTGCGTGATGCGCTGGCCGCTAACGGCAAGAAGAAAGTGGTGGTTTCCGGCCTGTGGACAGAAGTGTGTAACAACAGCTTTGCGCTGTGCGCCATGCTGGAAGGCGGTTACGAAATCTATATGGTGGCTGACGCGTCTGGCGGCACCTCAAAAGAAGCCCATGACTATGCCATGCAGCGCATGATCCAGGCGGGGGTGATCCCGGTGACCTGGCAGCAGGTGATGCTGGAGTGGCAGCGTGACTGGGCGCACCGTGATACCTATGACGCGGTGATGAAGATTGCCAAAGAGCATTCCGGCGCTTACGGTATTGGCGTGGATTATGCCTACACCATGGTGCATAAAGCACCGTCACGTCAGGAAAGCGAACACCGTACCCTGGCACCGGTTCCGGCACGTTAATTCCCTGCGCCTGACCGGCACCGTGCTGTGCCGGTCACAGGAGGATCATGATGAATCCTTTGATCATTTCTCTGGGGGCGGGCGTCCTGGTCGGGTTGTTTTATGCGCTGCTGCGGGTACGATCGCCCGCACCGCCCGCCATTGCCTTAGTCGGTTTGTTGGGCATGATTATTGGTGGGCAGATTATGGCGCATGTCAAACCCCAGCCTCAGGCCAGTACCGTCATCACCCACGTTGATAAGGTCGGCTGAACATGTTGAAATCCTACGCTATTTCGTTGGGGGTCGGCGTGTTGGCGGGTCTGATTTATGGCCTGATCGATGTCAATTCCCCGGCACCACCGGTTATTGCCTTGCTGGGACTGTTTGGCATGCTGGTGGGGGAGCAACTGGTGCCGCTGGCGCAACGGCTGATTCGCCGTCAACCTGTGACGCTGGCCTGGTTCCGCCATGAATGTGTGCCGAAAATCAGCGGCACGCCACCGCCGCAAGGAGAGAAGGAACCCTAAGGAACATCCTCACGTTCGCGTGAGGATTATCAGAGGATCACAGCATGACGCTGCCACAGCATATTGTTATCGTTGACGATGAACGCTCAGTCCGTAATGGCCTGAGCAATTTACTGCATTCTGACGGATACACCACCAGCCTGTATGAATCAGGCGAAGCACTCCTCTGCGATGACAACGCACTCACCGGCGCGGCCATGCTGATCATCGACGTCAGACTGAAAGGGATGAGCGGTTTTGAGCTGTTCGCCGTCCTGCAACAACAAGCCGTTACACTACCGGTGATCTTTATCTCCGCCGAACAGGAAGAAGCGGTGCAATGGTATGCCATTGCGCTGGGGGCGGTGACCTTTTTGCGCAAACCTATCGATGTTGATACGCTGCTGACCATCATCCGTAACGAACTGTCTCACGGGGAACCACGCTAATGGGCATCATCTCTGTGCCGCAGGAAGATAACGAAGAACAGAAAATCATCCTGCCGGACGAATGGGTGCTGACGCCACTGGCGCAGGATGGCAGCATCGCCTGGCTGATGGGGCGTGAGGCGACAGGGGAAGCGTTTATTATCGCCACCGCAGCCAGTGATGAACGGGCGTTTCAGGGCGCGCAACTGTTAAAAAATGAGCTGGCGCTGGCCCCCCATCTGATGACCCGCTGGGCAGTGAAACCGGTAGGGCACACCCGTTATCTCGGACGCTATGCGCTGGTGTATCCGGCCTTTCCTTTTCGCTCCCTCGCCGGGATCATCGCGATGCCGCCCGAGCAGATTGCCGATTATCTGCGCAATGCGATTCAGCTTTGTTTGCCGCTCAGCCAGGCACATCATCAGGGCATTGTGCATGGCGATATCAAACCGGCACACCTGTTTCTCAACAACGACGGTTCTTACCGGCTGGGGGGCTTTGGCCTCGCGTCGGTCACCGTGGATTCGCAGCTTAAAAATTCGCTGCGTGCTTCCGGCGGCACGCTGGCGTATATGTCGCCGGCGCATACCGGCCGCACACCGTACCCGGTGAGCAATCTGAGCGACCTCTACAGCCTCGGCGTGGTGCTGTATGAAATGCTAACCGGCAAGCTGCCGTTTGGCTCCCCCCAGGCCGGACCGGCGGAATGGGTCCACCATCATCTGGCGACCGCGCCGCGTCCACCCGCATCAATCCGCCCGGATGTCCCGCCCATGCTGTCGGCGATTATTCTGCGCCTGCTGGCAAAGTCCCCGATGGAGGGGTATCAAACCATTGACGGCCTGCTGGCCGATCTGCGGCGCTGCAAAGCCACCCTGACCCCGCAGGGCACCATCGCCCCGTTTACCCTTGGGCTTCAGGAGCGTTTCACCACCCATTACCGTGTTGAAACGCTGTTTACCGGCCATCCCCAGGCACGCGTGTTACTTCACGCGCTGGAGGAAGTGCAACGCAGCGGCACCCATCATCTGGTGATGATTGGCGGTCCCCCGGGGGCCGGGAAATCAGCGATTGTCGCTTCGGCGCTAAAAAAGCTGCAACACAAACCGATTCTGTTAACGGTCGGCAAAGCCGATCAACATTCACCGCAGATCCCTTATTCGGCACTCAGTACCGCATTGCGTACCCTGACGTTATATCTGCTCGGCCTGGCGACCGCTGAGGTGATGGTGTGGCGCGCGCGCTTATTACGGGCGCTAGGGGATGATGTCGATCTGGCGATTGAGCTGGTGCCGGAGCTGCGCCAGTTGTTAGACATGGCGCAACCCCCGATGATCACTGATGCATCAGGCGATGCCCGCGAGCGCTTTAGTCAGATGGTCTGTGCCTTGATCAAGGCATTAGCCTCATCCGGCAAAGCGCTGGTGATGTTAATCGATGACGTGCATTGGGCGGATCAGGCCAGCCTGAAATTGCTGGAAAATGTCTTTCAGCGTAACGATCATCTGCCATTTTTGCTGGTGATTGCCCACCGTGATGCGGAATCGATGCCTTGCCGTCAGGTGGCTGGCTTTCTGACGCGTATCCGTGCCGCCGCCGCCCGCCTGACCGAGATCACCCCGGAGCCGCTGAACGTGAAAATGGTGGCCCGTTGGCTGGCCGGTATGCTGCATACCCGTACCAGCGGCACCAGCGAGCTGGCACAGTTAATTCATGAGAAAACCGGTGGCAATCCGCTGTTCTTACAGGAATTTTTCAAGCAGGCGATTGATGACGGGCTGATTTTCTCCACCCAAGATCCGCTGAAGTGGCATTACGATCAAAGCGCACTGCGGGCGCGACAGTATACCGACAACGTCGCCAGCCTGGTGGTACGGCAACTGGAACGCATGCCAGAACCGACCCGCCAACTGCTGGGTTGCATGGCCTGCCTCGGCGCGCAGGGCCAATTGGTGCTGCTCAGTCAGATTCTCGGTACTCACCCGCACAACGTTCAGCAACGGCTGCGACCGGCGATCGCGGCGCGTTTTATCACCCTCACCAGCGATGACTACGCCTTTACCCACGCCCGGGTGCATGACGCGGCGTTTTTGTTGATCGGTTTTAAGCAGAAATTACTGATCCATCAGCAGGCGGCTGCGCTGTTGGCGGAGTCGGCACCGCGTGCCGAAGGTAACGAGACGCTGTTCCGGGCAGTCCACCATATTGCGATGTCCACTGAGGTGGTGTTGAGCGCGGCACAAATCCGCAACTATTTTCGCCTGAGCCTGACGGCGGCGCAGCGCGCCAAACGGGCAGGGGATTATGTCTCCGCACTGCGCTATTTAGGTACCGCCCGCGCGTTGAACGATCAGCGTGACGATGGCGAACCTTTTCTGCTCGGCTTTGAAGAAGCGGAGTGCCAGTTTTTGCAGGGCAATCTTAACGAAGCACAGGCGCAGTGCACCGCGCTACTGGGGATGCCCGGCAGTCTGACCGAGAAATCCGCTGCCGCCTGCCTGTCGGCGGAAATTCATATGCGTCAGTCGGACAACTATCTGGCGCTGGAAACCGCGCTGGCGTGGCTGGCGGTGTTTGGGGTGCAATTCAATCGCTATCCCGATGAGGCGGAGTGCAATGCGGCATGGTATGCCCTGAAGGCGCGGCTCGGTCCCGATCCGGCCATCACGCTCGGCACTTTGCCGCTGATGGCGAATCGCGAAAAAGAGTCAGTGCTGAACCTGATGGCCAGCACCATCTTTGCCTCCTCATACGATTGTCCGCAGTTGCATTTGTTACTGGTGTGCAAAATCCTTGATATGACGCTGGATCATGGCATTGCCGGTGCCTCAGTCTTTGGCCTGTCGTGGTTTAGCGTCCTGATTACCGATCGCTATCAGGAATATCATTACGGCTTTAAGTCCGGGCTGCTTGCCAGTCAACTGGCCGAGAAACACAACTTTTTGCGTTTCAAGGCGCGCACCTTGTTGCCGCTTGATCAGGTGGGGATCTGGACCCAACCGCTGGCCTTCGCAATCGATTGCGCGAAGAAAAGTTTTAATGTGGCGCTGGCGCATGGTGATAAGTCTTTTGCCTGTCTCTCATTGCGCCACCAGGTGATGAATTACCTGACGCGCGGCGATCATCTGGAATCGGTGCATACCACCATTGAACGCGGGCTGGCGTTTACCCGGCAATCCTTCTATCCCGATGTGGAAAACGTGTTGCTGATGCAAAAGCATCTGGTGATGCATCTGCGTGGCAACGAGGGCGAAAAGTTTAGCGGCGTGGATGCGTTTCCGACGCATCTGGTCGGCAGCGAGCCGGGTCCGGTTTCCGGTCCGAAAGCGATGGTGATGTTCTGGTCGTGGCTGTATCGCGGCATGGCGCATTTCTATGCCGGTGAATACACCCTGGCCAGCCCCTGTTTCGCTGAGGCCGCGCAGTTAGTCAACGCCGTTCCGGGTTATATCTACCTGATGGATTTGCACTTTTATAGCGCGCTCAGCCTGACCGTACCACTGGCAACCGGCCAGGCGAGTGCAGCGGTGCGCAAAACCGCCCACACACATTTTGATCAACTGGTGCAGTGGTCGGTGCTGAATCCGGAGCTGTTTGCCGACAAGGTGGCATTGTTGGCCGCTGAACTGGCGCGCCTGCGCGGTGAAGTGGGTGAGGCGCTGAGCCAGTACGAAATGGCGATCACTCTGTCGCGCAAAGCCGGGTATATCCATATCAATGCGTTGGCCTATGAGCTGGCTGGCTATTGCGCCAAAGCGTGGAAGCTGGAGGTGCCGGCTGACGCTTATTTAAAAGGGGCGATCAGTAGCTGGGATAACTGGGGTGCGCTGGCTAAAGTGCGGCAGCTTGAGCAACGCTATCCGCAACTCGCCAGCCAGAAACCCGGCAATGCCTTTACCACCATGCCGTTTGAAGATGAATCGATTCGCGATCTGGAAAGCGTGGTCACGGCAGTGCGCGCCCTGACCGAGGAGATCAATCTTGACCGCCTGATCCATATCCTGATGCGCATGTTGCTGGAACGGGCTGGAGCCCAACGCTGCCTGCTGATTCGCGTGCTGGATGGCAACATCCCGGAAACCGAAGCCTGGGCGGAAGCGAATGCGGATGGCGTCAAAGTCAAAATCGTCAAACAACGCCCAACCGCGAACGACCTGCCGCTGTCGGTACTGTCGGCGGTGATCCGTACCGGGCAGGAGATCCGTACCGGCAAACCGGAGGACTTCAGTCCCTTTAGTCAGGACCCGTATCTGGTCGCCTCGGGCGCTGCGGTGATGTGCGTACCGATGTTTAAACAGGCCAATATGGTTGGGGTGCTGTACCTGGAAAACCGGCTGATGCCGGATGTGTTTACTGCCGAGCAATCGCATATCGTGAAAACCCTGAGTGCTCAGGCGGCGGTGTCCATCGAAACCGCCCGTTTATATGCGGAACTGCTGGAGGAGAACATCCACCGCCGACGCGTGGAGAAACAACTACGCACCAGCCAGACCTCCCTGATGCTGGGGGAAAAAATCAGCCATACCGGAACCTGGAGTTGGGAAATTGAGCAGGATTTGATGTCAGTCTCGGATGAATATCTGCGTATTCTCGGCCTGCCGGAACAGCCAAAAACACTGTCGATGGCTGATTTTATGACCTTCGTTCACCCTGATGACCATCAATGTATCCATGACCTGGTCAGCGACAGCGTGCAGAACGGCATCAGTATGCAGGCGGAATTTCGTATTATTCGCCCGGATGGCGAATGCCGTTACATCAAAGGGATTGGCGATCCGGTAAATACCTGGCCGGAGGTGAAAGAGTACTTCGGCACCATTTCCGATATCACGGTGCAACGCCGTGCCGAAGATGCGGCGCGCATGGCGCAGGCTGATTTGGCGCGGGTCTCTCGCGCCACCACCGTCGGCCAGTTAACCGCATCAATAGCCCATGAGATCAACCAACCGCTGATGTCGATTGTCGCCCATGCCGGTGCCAGCCTGCGCTGGCTGAAACGAGAGCAGAGCCATATTGAGAATGCCTGTTTCAGTCTGGATGAGATTTTGCAGGAAGGTAAACGCGCCGGGGATATTATTCGCGGTTTGCAGGCATTAACCCGCAAACATGATTCGGTGTATGCCAGGGCCAACCTGCATTTGATTGCCCGCGATATCCTCGCGCTTTCCCGCGCGGAGATTGAACGCAAATGGATTTCGCTGGAGCTGAAGTTGCACGCCGAAATCGCGGAAGTCTATTGTGATCGCATCCAGATTCAGCAGGTGTTGTTGAACCTGGTGGTGAACGCCATCGATGCCATGACCGGTATCGACGATCGCGGGCTGATCCTGACGCTGGCCACCTCCAACCCGACGCCGGACACCATCCGTTTTGCGGTGATGGATACCGGTTCAGGTATCCCTGACGCGGTGAAGGAACATATCTTTGATTCGTTCTATACCACGAAAAAAGAGGGGATGGGGATGGGACTGACCATCAGTCACGGCATCATTAAAAAGCACTGTGGGGAGCTGAAAGGGGAAAACCGGGCTGACTGCGGCAGTGTGTTCTGGTTTACCTTGCCCACCGAGCCGCCAGCCAGCGCATCAGGTTAACGACGGCGCGTGCTGAGGATGTTCAACCGTTCGGCAGCACGCACCAGATCGGATAACGAACGGACATTCATCTTCTCCATCACCCGGCGTTTATGCACTTTGGCGGTGATTTCGCTGATGCCCATCTCAGCGGCAATTTGCTTATTCAGCAGGCCGCTGATTGCCAACAACATCACTTCGCTTTCACGCGGTGTCAGCGACAGGTGGCGCGAGGTGATGTCGTACTTTTCCTGCGAGGAGGCCAGATTCTCTTCTGCCATTTGCAAGGCTTCAGCCACGGCCTGGAGCAGCTGTTCGGGATCAACCGGCTTGGTGAGAAACTCACAGGCACCGGTTTTCATGGCTCTGACGGTAACCGGAATGGTACCAAAACCGGTGAGAAAAATGGTCGGGATGGCATAACCCCGGGCATTCAAGGCATTAACCACGGCAAAACCATCGGCACCGGGCATATTAATATCCAGAATCAGACAACCGGGCACCGCCGGGAAGGGATGATCAAGAAATGCCTGTGCGGTGGCAAAAGCGATAACGTCATAATTTTCTGAGCTAAGCAGATTACTTAAAGCAGAACGTACCGACTCGTCATCATCAACAACATACACTATGTGATTCATAGAAGGTCTCTTCTCAACCTGAATTTCGCGGATGTTTAAACGTCGTGCTCAATCGCCAATAAGGGCGAAAAAAGGCAGGTCCAACCTGCATATAGCGGTGTGTTGATACGTATAATTATGCATGGTAGCACAATAGTTATCATTATCATCAGGTAATGTTGCAGCGTGAAGTCGGCGGAATTAACGCCGTGGTAATTTAATAAACAGACCGAGAAAGAGCAGTGATTTCACTGTCTGTTTATCACCACGGCGTTAATTAATCAGGCACGAATAAAGGCGAGCAGGTCGGCATTGATCACATCAGCATGGGTGGTGTGCATGCCATGCGGGAAACCCGGGTAAATCTTTAATGTACTGTTTTGCAGTAACTCATCCTGTAATAAGGCGGCGGCTTTGTAGGGCACCACCTGATCGTCATCTCCCTGTAATACCAGCGTCGGCACGGTGATGGCTTTTAAATCTTCGGTCTGATCGGTTTCAGAGAAGGCTTTGATTCCGTCGTAATGGGCTTTGGCACTGCCGATCATCCCCTGACGCCACCAGTTTTGAATCGTTCCCTGGGAAACCTCAGCACCCGCACGGTTGAAGCCATAGAAAGGGCCGGAAGCCACATCAAGGTAGAATTGGGCGCGATTCGCCGCCAGCGCGGCGCGGAAGCCATCGAACACCTCCAGCGGGGTGCCGTCAGGATTATTGGCCGTTTTCAGCATTAACGGCGGGACGGCACTGATCAACACGGCCTTGGCAACACGCCCCTGCGGCTGACCATATTGGGCAACATAGCGGGCGACCTGACCACCGCCCGTCGAGTGGCCAATATGTACGGCATGATGCAGATCGAGATGTTCCGCTACCGCTGATGCATCTGCCGCGTAATGGTCCATGTCATGTCCTTCACTGACCTGGTCCGAACGGCCGTGACCACGACGATCGATTGCAATGACCCGAAAACCTTGCGCCAGAAAGAACAACATCTGGTTGTCCCAGTCATCTGCCGTTAACGGCCAACCGTGATGGAAAACAATCGGTTGCGCCTCTTTGGGTCCCCAGTCTTTAAAGAAAATATTCACGCCATCTTTTGTCGTTACAAATGCCATAGAACAGACTCCTCATTGATTGAAAAGCGACTTAAGGCCTGGGGAAGGTGCGTTATTTTCCCCCGCGAAAGTATAGTCAGAGAAGCCTGTTGTTGTGGGGCAATGCGCATGTCCCGGCGGCCTTAGTTGCCGTCTGGCTTAAGGCTTTTTCATTTTTTTATCAGTGAGTTATCAGGAAAGGGGCACGGCTCAATTTGTACACCGGCGATGCGGTGTTACCGGGTGTATTTCACCAGCTCAGCGCCAGGTTCGATATGATTCACATAGCGTTCGCTGTCGACTTTCCAGGTTGCTCCCGCTTCTTTCGACTGCATCACCACGCGGGCGGCAGCATCATCCAGCAGGGTACTCCGTGACGGAGCGCTTTCTGCGGTTGTGATCCACGAAAATAGCAGGGCAAGTGTGGCGATAAAAATATTGAACGATTTCATGATGAGTTCCTGTGCGATTAATCAGACATGCAGGCTTGGCTGCGATTGAACAAATTGTAGACACAGAGAGGCGCTAACAAAATAGCGGATGCCTGGCGAACTCCTTCAGATAATTTGAATGAAGAACCGATCATGATGGCGGCGCGATCAATTATATCTTCGTATAACTATCCCTCTGTATAACTTACTTTTTTCCCCACCCCCTCGGATAATTGATCCTCTTCTCAAGGGGGATAAATGAACATCAGAAGATTGGCGCTATTGGCACCGTGGGTTTTCATTGGCAGCCACGCATCCGGGGCTGAAATTTATAATAAAGACGGCAACAAATTAGACTTATATGGCCTCGTTTCCGGCTTGCATTATTTCAGTGATGATAAAAGTCAGGATGGGGACCAGTCGTATATGCGCGTGGGCTTCAAAGGTCAGACGCAAATTACTGACCAGCTTATCGGCTACGGACAATGGCAGAGCCAGTTCAACACCAATCAGGCTGAAAGTGAAAGCGATTCGATGTTCACCCGCCTGGGATTCGCCGGGCTTAAAGCCGGTAAATATGGCTCCTTTGACTATGGGCGCAACGTCGGCGTGTTATACGACGCACTCAGCCTGACCGACATGCAGCCTGAGTTTGATGCCCTGACTTACAATACCGATCAATTTATGTTCCGCCGTGGCAATAGTTTGGCGACCTACCGTAATAGCGGTTTCTTTGGTGCCGTTGAGGGACTGGATTTTACCCTGCAATATCAGGGGAAAAATGATGGCGGCGGAGAACCCGGTGCGCGTGATGTGCTGCGTCAGAATGGCGACGGCTACGGCATGTCGGTGGCCTGGGCGTTTGGTGATGGTTTTAAAGCGGTCGGTGCTTTCACCCATTCTGACCGTACCAGCGAACAAAACAGCAATTCCAGCGGGATTATGGGGCGGGGCGCACATGCCGAGGCTTACTCGGCCGCACTGAAATATGATGCGCATGGCCTGTATGTCGCCACCATGTACACCCAGGCGTATAACGCCTCACGCTTCGGATCGCGCAGCGGTTCTGACATTTATGGCTATGCCAACCAGTCACAAATCTTCGAAGTGTTTGCGCAATACACCTTTGATTCTGGCCTGGTGCCTTTTATTGCCTATAACCAGGCACGCGCCAGCGATCTCGGCCAGGCGGGCAATGGCAAGATGTATGGCAATCAGGATCTGGTGCGGTTTATCGATTTCGGTACCTCCTGGCTGTTCAATCAAAATATGCTCGCCTATGTCGACTACAAGCTGAACCTGATTGATAGCAGCGATTTCACGCGCGCCGCGGGGGTCTCGACGGACGATGTCCTCGCTGTCGGCCTGGTCTATCAGTTTTAACCTTAAGGAGAGAATGATGAAACTTGTCACATTGACTTGCAGCCTGCGTAGCGGTTCGGTGAATGCCGCCATTGCCAGCACCTTGCCGGAACTGGCCCCTGAAGGGGTGGTATTTGAAGCGCTGGGATCGCCAGGCGAATTCCCGCATTACAGCATGGACACCGAACTGGCCGGTTTCCCGACGGCGGTGGTTGCCATGGCTGAACAGATCAAGCAGGCCGATGGTTTGGTGATCATCACGCCGGAATACAACCACTCGATACCGGGCTTGCTGAAAAACGCGCTCGACTGGCTGTCACGGGTTAATCCCCAACCACTCGCCGGGAAACCGGTGCTGATTCAGTCTGCTTCGCCGGGCAAATTAGGCGGGGTACGCGCGCAGATCCATCTGCGACAAATTCTCGGCTATTTCGATGCCAGGGTATTGAACAAACCTGAAGCCATGATCGGTGATGTGGGTCATAAGGTGATCGACGGTGTGCTGGTGGATGAAGACACCAAACGCTTTTTATCGCGCCAACTGGTGGCCTTTACCGAGTTTGTCGGACACTGATCTTCCTCTGTTCCGGGTTATGTTGGTGCATAACCCGGGATTTCCTGCCCCATATTGGTTCAATCTCGCCTCCGCTGTTCAACACTGTCGTCTCTTTTTAACACGAAAAATCAGACGTTATAAAATTGGCACGTTTAGTGCTTATACATTGTTGAACAAACAACACCAGAGGCTCCACTATGAAAACGATGTTACGCATGGCCTGTCTTGCCGCACCTGTGTTTTTCAGCGTGGCCCAGGCCGCCACCCTTGTGCCAGGCAGCCTGACCATTGGCTCTGATCTGACCTATCCGCCGTACAACTTTCTCAAACAGGATAAACCTGCAGGCTTTGACGCCGAGTTTATTGACCTGATCGCCTCATCCATGAAGCTCAAGCCGGTGGTGAAGGACACCCGTTTTGCCAGCCTGATTCTGGGACTGAAAAGCAACAAATTTGACGTGGTCGCTTCCACACTTTATGTCACGCCAGAGCGCGCGCAGCAGGTGGATTTCCTGCCTTATATGAAAACCGGTGGCTCGTTGCTGGTGACCGCCAGCGCCAGCTTTGCCCCACAAACACCGGAAGACCTGTGCGGCAAGCGGGTGGCATCGATTAAAGGGGGAGCGTGGATCGCCCGCTTAAATAAGGTGTCTGTCGATTACTGCCAGCCGAAAGGATTGGGCGCGATCTCTGTACGTGAATTCCCAACCTCGCCGGAAGCCACTCAGGCGCTGTTGTCTGCGGCTGTGGATGTGCAATACGAAGATGCTGCGGTAGCCAAAGCCACCGTCGAGAAAACCGGACAACGTTTGAAAATCTCTTCGCATCAGATGATTTATCCGGTAGTGGTCGGCTTGGCGGTAAATAAAGACAATCCGCAGCTGTTAAGTGAACTGAAAGCCTCATTTGCGCAGAAGGTGAGTGACGGCAGTTACCAGGCGCTGTTGCAAAAATACAACCTGCAAATGCCGGATGCCGAAGAAAGTGCCAAAGCATTGGCAGGCACGCTGTAACACGGGTTAGCACGGGAGGAAAAGCATGCAATTTGACTGGCCTTACCTGATAAGTTTATTTCACTACGCAGACTTCTGGCGGGCCAGTTGGCTGGTGGTACAACTCAGTGTGCTGACCTGGTTAGGCGGAATCGTACTGGGCCTGGGCGTAGCGCTGGCTAAACAGTCGCGTAATGCGGTGCTGCGCAACGCGGCGACCTGCTATATCTGGCTGTTTCGCAGTTTGCCGCTACTGGTGCTGCTGATTTTTATCTTTAACCTGCCACAAATTTTCCCGGCGACCAGCGGCATGCTTTCCAATCCGTTCGCCGCCGGTCTGCTGGCGCTCATCATCAGTGAAACCGCCTATATTGCCGAGATTCACCGTGGCGGCTTGCTATCGGTGCAGCGTGGACAGTTTGAAGCAGGCAGGGCGTTAGGACTCAACACTGCCCAGATTCGCTTGAGCATCATCATCCCACAGGCATTGCGCATCTCACTGCCCACGCTGGTGAATGAGTTTATCACCATCGTGAAAATGACCTCGCTGGTGTCGGTGATCTCGCTGTCGGAAATTCTGATGGTGGGCGAGCGTCTGTACACCGACAACTTCAAGGTGATGGAAACCCTGCTGGCGGTGGCCTGTTACTACGTGCTGATTGTCACCCTGTTTGAACGTCTTTTTGGCTGGCTGGAACGGCGCTGGGATGTGCAAAATCGCACGCCGACACCTTTCGATGCTGACCAGGCGCGGGCCAGTTTACCGCCGCCGTTGACGCAGACACGTAAAAGCCATAGCGCGTCCGCCAAACCCATTCTGCAATTGACTGGCCTGAGCAAAGCCTTTGATGGTAAGCCGGTGCTACGCGATATCAATCTCAGCGTCCAACCCGGTGAAGTGATCTCGATTATTGGCCCTTCCGGCTCAGGCAAAACCACGCTGATCCGCATGGTCAATGGCCTGGAGAAGATGGATCAGGGCAGCGTTGAACTCCTTGGTCAGGAATTTATCCGCGCCGGGCAACGTGAGAATGCGTTGCCTTATCGGGCACAGATCACCCGGCTGGGTATGGTCTTTCAAGGCTTTAATCTGTTCCCGCACAAAACGGTGTTAGAGAACCTGCTGTTAGCTCCGCGTCTGCACAATCTCGATAGCCGGGCGGATCTGTATCAACGCAGCCTGGCGATGCTGGATAAAGTCGGCATGCTCGAACATGCCACCAAGTATCCGCATCAGCTATCCGGCGGACAGCAACAGCGGGTCGCGATTGCCCGTACCCTGGTGATGAAACCGGCGGTGGTGTTATTTGATGAACCCACTTCCGCACTGGACCCTGAGCGTGTCAGTGAAGTGTTGCAGGTGATTGAAAAGCTGGCAGAGGAGGGGATTACCATGCTGATCGTCACCCACGAGATGAAGTTTGCTTTTGCCATTTCCGATCGTGTGGTGTTTATGGAGCAAGGGCGCATTGAAATTGATGCCTCACCGGCTGAAATTCGCCAAATGCGCGATCACCGAATTTTCCGCTTTATTGACGATATGGCCACGGCCTGAGGGAAACGCATGAAAGGTTCCGCAGGAGAAAATCGCACCTTAACGATTGAAATTCCTGAACATCTTGATTTATCCGGCTTGCCTGCATTTGAGCGGATCTCGATTTTGCTGCGCGAAAATATTATCAGCGGCAACCTGGTCGCCGGACAAGCCTTGGCGGAGATCGAACTGGCGGCGTTATGTGATAGCTCACGTAACACGCTACGCGAAGCACTGCGTTTTTTACACGGTGAAGGGCTGGTGAATTATCACCAGAATCGCGGGGTGTTTGTGCGTCAGCTCGATAAACGCGATGTACGGGACATCTTCAAAGCGCGTCGCCACCTGGAAGTGCTGGCGCTGACGGTTAATAGCCCGATCAGCGATTTTCATCTGGCACGTATGGCGCAACATCTGGATAACGCCGCGCAAGCGGCAGCAAATGAGGCGTGGCGGAGCGTGGGTACGCATAGCCTGCGTTTTCATCAGAGCATCGTGCAGATGCTGGGCTGCGCCCGGTTTAATGATTTCTTTAGCGTGCTACTGGCGCAGTTACGTCTGCTGTTTTGCAGCGGTGCCGGGGAGCGTGATTTTCAGCTGCCGTGGATAGCGCGCGATCGCGAAATCCTCGCCTTGCTGAACCAGCAACAAACTGAAGCGGCATGTGGTGCGCTGATTGATTACCTCGATTACTCGGAGCGGCAACTGACCGCCGCCTTTAGTCATCCTATTTCTTATGGAGAATCATACTGATGTCGAATTATCCTGCTGCTTATCAGAGCACATCCGGCTCTGCGTTGGATGTTGATCGCACTTTCTATCAGGCGTTGGCCGAAGGGCCACGCGAGTTGACGGCATCCCACCTGATCCCCATCCGCACCGGTTTTGCCTGGGAAGTCCCGGCCGGACATCTGTTCCGTATCACCACGCCGGAAGGCCCGCAGGTAGGGGATTTGAACATCTGGAACCGCCGCGATCCGCGCGAAAGAATGTGGGTTTCCCGCACCCGTCAGCTGCAACGTGCACATCTATCGACCTATGATCGCCTGTGGTCCAATTTGCCGTTTATTCGTCCTATGGCAACCATTACCGCAGATTCGCTGGCCGATTACGGTATCGATAGCGATGGTGGGCGCGTGCACGATCTGCTGGGAACACGCTGCGATCCGTATGTGAACAAGCTGCTAACTGGCGAAGATTTTGATTTCCATTGCCATTCCAATCTGGTGCGTGCGGTGCAGCCGTGGGGGCTAACGGAGTTTGATGTTCACGATGTGATGAACGTTTTCCAATGCACCGGCCTGAATGATGATGACCAGTATTTTATGAAAGCCTGTCCGGCGAAAAAAGGTGATTACCTTGAGTTCTTCGCTGAGATTGATTTGCTGTGCGCGCTGTCAACCTGTCCGGGAGGCGATCTGTCGTTACCCATGTGGGGCGATGAAGCAGAGGACACGCTGAAGGTTTGCCGTCCGTTGGGCGTGGAAATCTATAAACCGCAGGCAGAGTTACTGGCAAACTGGACACCGTCAGTGTCACCGGATTACCGTGGCAATCATGGGATGCAATTGAAGCCGGTGAGTTGGTAATTGTCCCGGAAGAAGAACCAGCGCTTGAAGCTGGTTCTTTAACATAACTCAGATTTCTGGCCCGATGATAAAATACGATTGATGGCGCATAATGTATATTATGTTAAATAACATGCCCGGCTAACCCCACAATACCATCCCCTCCGGTAGCGGCGCGATTTATCGCGCGGTTCTGACGCCGGTGCTGAGAAACCTGCGCGATAAATCGCGCCGCTACTCGCCGCAAGTTCTCAACACTTCTGCTGATTTGTTAACCTAACAATGTTTGCATCAATAAGTTCAAAGCATCACGCTTTTGAGACTCATCATCTGGCTGCAGCAATAGATTCATTGTTTGATCGTTCAATTTTAGGTCAAAAAGTTCGATTCCCAACCAGCCTGATGACCAAAAATCTATAGTTCCAATTTTGTTCTTCCCTTCAAATTCAACACGCTCAAGATCTCCAAGATCGCCATTGCTGAAAGAACTATACTGAAGTTCATAGTTATCAAGTAGTGGAGCAAATTCATTTCTAAAAGCAACCATCTTCATGCTCAAACTCCAGCTATTTCTGATCAACAACCGTGCTGCTAGCGGCATTAGGCAATAAACTCCCCCTACTCCCCATCCCAACCCGCGTGCTTTAGCACGTTGTTATCCGCCGCCGCTACGTGAAAACTCACCGCCATTCCCCCCGCGCGTCTCGCAGAATTCACGTAGCGACGTCTGTGTTTTAACGGCATGACGATACATCGTTATGATTCTGCCGTTGCATCAAAAATGACGTACAACTTCCGCATTGGTGTGTCCATCACCCAAGTCCCCTGGGTATTGGCGGCGAAAAAAAAAGTATCACCCGGTTTAAAGGTTAAGGTGGCTTCGCCATCAGGCGTGAAGCTGCCAATACCTTCGAGGAAATGCATAATTTCCGCCTGTTTCACGCCACGACGATAACTGCCAGCGGTGCAGGCAAAGATACCGCTGTCGATATCTTCCTTGCCGGGAATCACCGTCTGCAAGCCGGAGAGTTGAATAGCATCGGTGCCAGGTACCCCTGCAACGCTGCCCCAATCTTCTAACGATTTAATCGATGCCGGTTGCGCTAATTTTTGCACTTTCATGTTAAAAACCACCTCGCTTTCATATTGTTAGGCTCCATCCAGCATAAGCAATACGTCAGATCGTTGAGGTGAGTTTTAACGCGTCAGAAGAAACTTTTAGCGGTATTTTCGCGCAGGTTTAGCAGAAACTGTTGTCTGATAAACAAGCCATTGCCGCCTGGCGATGGCTTGTTCCTGTAGTTACAGCGAAGAGATCACATCAGTACGTAAGTTGATGATGTGCTTACGAATCGAGGCGAGGCTTTTTTCCCGGTCGCCTTCACGCATGGCATTCAGCAGATCAAGATGCTCGGCATGATTCTCCTGCTGTCGGTGCAGTGGGCTGTGCAGGCGAAACAGACGAACATTAACACGCAGCCCCTTCAGAACCTGTGCCAACACCAAGTTACCGCTGGCTTCGGCGATGGTGTTATGCAGCTTTTCATCGAAGCGCCAATAAAGATGTTCCTGTTCGGTTTCGCTGGCAATCAGTTCCTGCAACTCTTTAATCAGGCTATCGAGGGTTGCAGCACCGATTTTATCCAGCGCTTTACCCACCGCTTCCACCTCCAACACCTCACGCAGTGCCATGGTATCCAGGTACTCTTTGATATCGATGGTGCGCACGGTGTAGGAACGGGCACCCCGCCTTTCCAGCAGATTTTCACCGGCCAGTCGCACCAGTGCCTCGCGCATTGGCGTGCGCGATACCTGTAACTCTTCCGCCAGGCGCGACTCCAGCATTTCACTGCTGCCGGGGATCTTGCGCTCAAGAATTAGCTCTTTCAGCAATGCATAGACCTGTTCAGACAGACTGGCTGATTTCATATACAACGGCTTCGCAGCCATAATCGCAGCAAGAGTGTGATCCTGATAGTCAGTCATCTTCACGCGGTTCCCAGGAGTAAAATTGGTTGTGAGTTTACCGGATTATCCTCTCGCAGGGAAAGGCACAGCACAGGGCAGAAACGTCCCGCTGCCGGTACGGCCCTGATACTCGCCGTCAGACCAGACTGTTTCCCCGCGCGAAAGCGTGATGGCGGGCCACGCCTGCACCCGTTTGCCCTCATACGGGGTATGATCGGCATTGGTGTGCAACTCGCTGTGAGTAATGGTTTTATCGAGATCGGTATCCCAAATCACCAGATCCGCATCGGAACCAGGAGCAATGCTACCTTTCTGCGGATAAAGACCGTAGAGTTTTGCCGGGGCGGTGGCCGTCAAATCAACAAAACGCTGCGGCGAGATGCGATTTTGCAGTACCCCTTCACTCATCAACAGCGGCAAACGCGTTTCCAGCCCGGCAATGCCGTTCGGCACCAGGTCGAAAGAGGCATTGTCGCCGTGCAGTTTCTTGCCGCGCGGATCATCAAAATTAAACGGACAATGATCCGAGGAAAAAATGGTAAAGGTGCCATTGGCTAAGGCATTCCACACGGCATTCTGGCTATCGGTATCACGCGGCGGCGGGCTGCAAATACATTTCGCGCCATGGAAACTGTCATCAATACCCAAGTCTTCGGCGGTGAGAAACAGATACTGCGGACAGGTTTCGGAGAAAATATTGATCCCCTGCCCGCGCGCCCAATAAATCTGTTCAATGGCGGCGCGGCTGGAGACATGTACCAACAAGATCGGCACATCAACCAACTCTGCCAGCGAAATCGCGCGATGCGTGGCTTCGCGCTCACCAATCGGTGAATGTGCCAAGGCGTGATAGCGCGGAGCGGTTTTACCCTGCTTTTTCAGCCGTTCGGTCAGCCAACTGATGCAATCATCATTCTCGGCGTGAATCATGGATATCGCACCCGCCTCACGTGCGGCTTCCAGCACATTGAGGATGTGATGATCGGTCAATTTTAACGCATCGTAAGTCATGTAGATCTTAAACGAGGTATAACCCTGCTGAATCACCTCGGGGATCTCGTCAATCACCGCCTGGCTGGCATCGGTAATAATGACGTGAAACGCGTAGTCGATACAGGCTTTGCCCTCGGCGCGCTGATGGTAAGCGGCGATCGCCTCCTTCAGGCTCTGCCCCTTAAATTGCATGGCAAACGGAATGACGGTGGTGGTGCCACCACAGGCAGCCGACCGGGTGCCACTGATAAAGTCATCCGCGCCTACCGAGCCATCGGTCGAGGGTTGATCGAGATGGCAATGGGCATCGACCCCTCCCGGCGTCACCATACGGCCCTCTGCATCGATCACCTGCTGCGCCAGCGCCGCATCCAGCTCGGCAGCAATCACACTGATGCGGCCATTATTAATACCAATATCACCACGATAGCGCTCAGATGCCGTCACGATGTCGGCATTTTTCACAATTAAATCATAGGATTTCATGGCTGCGTCTCCCTGGTATACGCGCTGGACACTTCTTTAAAGCTCGGCTGCGCCGGTTCGCTGGTGTGTGTGGCACTCTGGTAGGCTTTGGCGTAATGACGCTCGATCTTGCGCTGAATAAAGTCCCACAGCGTAGTGAGCAGCAGGTAATAAGTGGCGGCCACCATAAACAGCTCCAGTACCATGAACTGTTCCTGCATCAGGATCTGCGTGCGGCGTAATAACTCCTCGACCGAAATCACCGAGGCAATCGAGGTGGTTTTCAATAATCCGTTAAAGCTATTGCCCAGTGACGGCAGGATTAAACGCATGGTTTGCGGGAAAATCACATAACGCGCCACATTGAGATGATTGAAGCCGAGCGCTTTGGCAGCATTGATTTGCCCTTTCGGCAACGCCTGCACGCCACCGCGAATGATTTCTGCCAGATAGGCGGCCTCATTCAGCACCAACCCCATCACCACCGCTTCAATTACGGTAAAGCGGATGCCGATTTGTGGCAGGCCGGTATAGATGATAATCAACTGCACCAGTAATGGCGTGCCGCGAAAAACCCAGATATAAGCCCGTGCGATCTGATTAATCCAGGACCAGGGCGAGAGCCGGGCAAAGGCCAGTAAGATTCCCAGTACCAGCCCGCCAGCCATACCCGCCAGGGTTAACAGGACGGTATTCACCGCCCCCATAAAAATGAAATAGTTGGTGAGATAATGGAAGTACCCTTCCCAGCTCCAGCCCTGAATCATAATGAAATTTCCTTTACTTAAGAGTTGGGACCCTGAACACTAAAGGTTCCGGTGATCATCTTCGCGCCATACTTATTGAACAGCGCAGGCAAACTGCCATCGGCGTTCATCTGGTTCAGCACTTTGGCAGTGGCATCAGCCAGATGAGCATCTTTAAAGGCAATCGCCACCGGCGTCGGTTCAAGGCCAGAAATCACCTGTTTAAACATCCCTTTGTGCTGATAATCTGCTGCGACCGCATCAATACTGATCACCGCACTCACCTGCTGTGCACGTAAAGCCTGGAAGGCGACGGTGAAGTTATCAAAGGTATGGATATCAACCGGTTTGAGGCCTTTGGCCTCCAGCTCTTTGCTGATCTTACGGATGGTGGTCTCTTCAAAACCGCCGATTTCCACCCCAATACTTTTGCCCGCCAGATCCTCGACTTTCTGAATCTTGCCGCTGTCGGAAGGGACGACAGAGACGCTGATGGCCTGGCTTTCATACGGGATCATGTACATCATTTTGGCGCGCGCCGGGGTGAAGAAAATGCCGGTGTTGATCATGTCCCAGCGGCCACCTTGCAGACCGGGCACCATCGCGGAGAATTCGATGCGGGTATAGTCAGGTTTCAGGCACAGGCGTTTGGCAATTTCTTCGCCCAACTCGATACGCATCCCTTTTAATTGCCCTTCACCGTCAACATATTGCAGCGGTGGCAGTGTCGGGTTGGTAGACATTTTTAACTCACCTGCCGTCACCAGCGTTGCGCCTTGCACCGGGGTACAGGCGGCAAAGCTGGTCTGTGCCAACAGGCTACCGGTCAGAAGAGACGCAGCCGCTATCAAGGTTAATTTCGCGTTCATTTACATTCTCCGAATAAATAAAGATCAGGCCGGTTATCAGTGCTTGAAGCTGTTCAGCACGTTGAGTTTTTCTAATTCATGACGCAGCACTTGCTCTAAATCACTGGCGAGCGGCAGGCGCGGCGCGCGGGGGATGCCCACCTCCAGGCCCATCATCGCCAGACCCGCTTTGCTGGCCGCGACGTAATGTGGCCCGCCAACGGCACGCACCACGGGTAAGATTTTGTGATACAGCGCCAGCGCTTCATTGCGGTCGAGGCGATCGGATGCGGCTTCAAACATTTGCGCGCATTGCGCCGGTAACAGGTTTGAAGCCACCGCCACCCAGCCGCAGGCACCCAGCCAGAAGGATTCGTAACCGAGAATGCCAGCAAACACGTTCATACGGTCGCCGCACAGCTCGATGATGTCGCGCACGCGGGTTACCTCAAGGGTGGACTCCTTGATATAGCTAACGGTGTCGATCTGCGATAAACGCGCCACAGTTTTCGGCAGCAGGTCGACGTTGGCGGTGGCCGGGTTGTTGTAAATCATGATCGGAATCGAGATAGCCTCACCGACGGCACGATAATGGGCAAACAACTCGTCTTCATTCGGGCAGCTGTAAAACGGAGGGATGATCATCACGCCATCCGCGCCCATCGCTTCGGCTTCTTTACTTAACTCAACACATTCCGGCGTCCATTCCGCACCGGTTCCCATCAGCACCGGGACACGCCCTCTTGCGGTGCGAATCACCGTTTCGGTGACCAGTTGTCGCTCTTCACGCGTCATGGATAAAAATTCACCGGTACTACCCAGCGGGATAAGCCCATGAATTCCCTGTTCAATTTGCCAGTCGACTAATTTTTCCAGGGCTGGCACGTCAATTGCTAAACCATCCTGAGTGAAAGGGGTAATCAACACCGTATAAGTACCGCGAAACGCTGCCATATTGAGTTCCTTAAGAAAATACTTGATGCATACCGTTTGTATACCGTATACATACTGTATACACAAGCGTTGCTGGATCACAAGCGTTATGGAACTCAAATCACCAAATATCACCCCTGCGGGCGACAGCCTGACCATCTGGTTCGATGGCAAAGCCGTACCGGCACTGCCTGACGAAACCATTGCTGCCGCCCTTGCGCGGCAAAATATTGTGGCGATCCGCGAGGAGACACCGGGCGTAAAACGCGGCTTATGGTGTGGCATGGGTGCGTGCTACGAATGCGTGGTGCAGGTGGATGGCAAAGCATCACAACGTAGCTGCATGACGCTGGTGCAGGACGGTATGCAGGTGCAGAGCCAACGCGCCACTCAGCCCCCTTCAGCATCATTAGCGCCGCCACCGCACAACATCGCCCCGGAAACGCGCGAGTGTGATCTCCTGGTGTTGGGGGCCGGACCTGCCGGACTCTCCGCCGCACGCATCGCCGCCAGCGCAGGCGCAACGGTGCTGGTGATTGATGAACGCCCGCAAAGTGGCGGCCAGTTTTTTAAACCGCTGGCACCCTCCCATACCTTGCATGGCAAAGCGCCGCAGCAGTGGCGCGATGGCGAGAAGTTGCTCATCGCGACGCAGGCCGCCGGGGTGGAGATTCTGCAACAGGCCACGGTGTGGGCCGCCTTCTCCGCGCAGGAAATCGGGGTGATCTGGCGCGACCAGTCGTTATTAATTCGTCCTAAACAACTGATCATCGCCACCGGTGCCTATGAGCGTCCGGTCCCTTTTCCCGGCTGGACCTTGCCCGGCGTGATGACCACCGGCGCAGGCCAAACGCTGGCAAAAGCCTATCGGGTGATCCCGGGCGAAAACGTGGTGGTGAGTGGCAACGGGCCGCTCAATTTACAATTTGCCGCCGAGCTGGTTGCCAGCGAGGGTAAGGTGGTTGAGGTGCTGGAACGCGCCGCGAAACCCGGTATTCGCTTGTTACGCCAAATCCTGACCATGAGCAAACTGGCCCCCGAGTTATTGCTGAAGGGCCAGCACTACCTTGCTGTCCTGAAGAAAAACCGTGTGCCGGTCAGTTGGGGCTATGAAGTGATCGCTGCTCACGGGCAGGAACGCCTCGAACGCATCACCGTGATGCAGGTGGATGCAGCCGGGCAACGCATTCCCGGCTCCAGTCGCGAGATCCCATGCGATGTGCTCTGCCTGGGGCACGGTTTTATCCCCGCCACCGATTTAGCGCGCTCCCTGGGGTGTGAGCTGCAACTCGCCACCACGCCTTTCAGTACGCCGCTGATCAAAACCGATGAAGACGGTGCAACCAGCCTGCCAGGCGTGTACGTGGTGGGCGATGGTGCACGGCTGGGTGGTTCGCAGATTGCCCAGACGCGCGGTCAATTGGCTGGTTACCGCGCCCTCAGCGCGCTGGGGAAAACGGTCAGCGACAGCGATATCCGTCAGTTAAAAAAGCAACTTGCCCGAGCGACATCATTCCAACAAGCGCTGTGGCAGGTTTATCAGGCCCCCCCGGTCAGTCTGCAAACGCAGCCGGATGACACGGTAATTTGCCGTTGTGAAAACATCACCCTCGGCAGCTTGCGCAGTGCTATCCGCCAGGGCATCGATACTCCGGCGGCGCTGAAACGGAACCTGCGTGCCGGGATGGGGTTATGCCAGGGGCGGACCTGTGCCGGGATGGTGGCGCAGTTAGTCAGCGAAATGACGGGCCGTCACCAGCATACCGCTGGATTCTATGCCCCACGCTTCCCGGTACGACCGGTGCCCATTGCTGCCCTGACCTTTGAGAAACAGGAATGGGGCGGACACAAACCGGCCATTACCCCGAACCTGGCGCGCCCGGTCGAAAACGCCGTTTTAGCGCTGCAAAAAACCGAGGTGCTGGTGATCGGCGGTGGCGTGATGGGCAACTGTCTCGGCTATTACCTTGCCGCTGGCGGTGCAGATACCCTGGTAGTAGAGCGTGACGACATCAATTTACAAGCCTCCGGTGCCAACGCGGGGAGCCTGCATGTCCAACTGCTGTCATTTGATTTTGGTGCCAAGGCCGAGCAAGGCGGTGGCCCGGCCGCTCAAACGCTGCCACTCGGGCCGCTGTCGGTGCGGCTCTGGCAGGAACTGGAAACGGCAAGCGGCGAGTCGCTGGAGATCAAAATTACGGGCGGGCTGATGGTGGCCGAAACCGAGCAAGAGATGCGCTTCCTCGAGCAAAAGATCGCGCTGGAGCGCCGCTATGGCATCGACGCTACCCTGCTCGATGCCGCTGAACTGGCGCGGCTTTCCCCTCACCTGTCCCCGCAGCTGATCGGTGCTGAATTTTGTCCGATGGAGGGCAAAATCAACCCGCTGCGCGCCACTTACGTGGTGAACAAACTGGCGCGCGCTCAGGGAGCACGCTTCCAGCGCGGTACCGATGTGATGGCGATTGAACGGCTGCCGCACGGTGGCTATCGGGTGCAGACCAGTCGTGGCGTGATTGAAGCGCAGCGCGTGATAAACGCTGCCGGAGC
The DNA here is from genome assembly GCF_000175935.2 of Pantoea sp. At-9b. Classification (NCBI taxonomy): domain Bacteria; kingdom Pseudomonadati; phylum Pseudomonadota; class Gammaproteobacteria; order Enterobacterales; family Erwiniaceae; genus Pantoea; species Pantoea sp. At-9b. Next base: position 2,116,325 of record NC_014837.1, on the reverse strand, counting down.
CTGGGCGGCCAAAGTGGGTGAAATGGTCGGTATCAACGTGCCGGTGAAAGGTGCGCCGCTGCAAATGATCGTCACCGAGCGCGCCGTGCCACTGGTGGATCATCTGATTGCCCACGCCGGACGTCATCTCAGCCTGAAGCAGACCGCCCACGGTAGTTTATTAATCGGCGGTGGCTGGAGCGCACAATTTAACCCGGCCATGCGCCTGAATCAGCCCTCACGCGACAGTATTGAAGGCAACTTATGGGTTGCCAATCGCGTGCTGCCCGCCCTGAGCGGCCTGCACATGGTGCGCAGCTGGGCTGGGATGAATATCAATATCGATGGTGCCCCGATCATCGGTGACGTTCCCGGTCTGCCCGGTTTTTACAACGCCGTCACCTCTAACGGTTACACCCTGTCGCCGGTGGTAGCTCACAGTCTGGCGCAGTTAATTTTGCGCGGCAGCAGCGACATCGATCTGTCGCCTTTCCACCTTTCCCGTTTCGATAATCACAGGACCGCAGTCAATGAGTAAACAACGTGTCGCCACATGGATTGAAAGCCACTTCGCCCAACAGGTCGCCATGCTACAACGTCTGGTGCAGACGCCTTCCGATAATCCGCCGGGCGATTGCACCCCACATGCGCTGGTGACCGCGCAGTTGCTGCGTGACGCCGGGCTGGAGGTCGAGGCGTATAGCGTGCCGGATGAGGTGGTGCAGGCCGCGGGCATGCGCAGCGCCACTAACCTGATCGTGCGTCATTGTTTTGGTCCCGGGCCGACGGTGGCGTTGAATGCTCATGGTGACGTGGTGCCACCGGGCGGCGGCTGGAGCAAGGATCCTTATGGGGCCGAGATCGAAAACGGCTGGCTGTATGGTCGCGGCGCGGCGGTGTCAAAATCGGATATCACCACCTACGCCTATGCTCTGCTGGCGTTGATTCACAGCGGTGCGGCGTTAAACGGCACCGTTGAATTGCATATTACCTATGATGAAGAGACCGGCGGTGCTACCGGACCCGGCTGGTTGCTGGATCAGGGCATCAGCAAACCCGATTACGCAGTGTGCGCGGCACTGAGCTACTTTGTCGTCACCGCGCACAATGGTTGTCTGCATCTGGAAATTGCCGTGCGCGGGAAGTCCGCCCATGCCGCCTTCCCGGCCAGTGGCTGTGACGCCATTGAGGCCGGTAACCGCTTAATGACCGCGTTGTATCACTATCGCGATACGCTGGCGCAGAAACATTCTGCGGTGGTCGGTATCGACTCTCCCACGCTGGTGATTGGCCTGGTTGCCGGTGGCATCAATACCAACGTGGTGGCCGATAATCTGGTGATCCGTCTCGATCGCCGCATTATCCCGGAAGAACAGCCGGAAGCGGTCGAAGAGGAGTTGATGGCGCTGATTCGTGAGGTTGAACAGCAGCTCACTGGTATCACCTGTGATGTGAAACGTATTTTACTGGCACGTCCGTTCACCTCATCGCCCGCCAGTATCGAACTGGCGGAAATTTTCAGCCAGCAGGCCGCCGCCATCTTGCAGGAACCGATCCCGTTGGTGGGCCTGCCGCTGTATACCGATGCCCGCTTGTACAGTGCCGCAGGCATTCCGACCATTATGTACGGTGCCGGCCCCCGCAGTTTCCTTGAGGCTAACGGCCATCGCGCGGATGAACGCGTACACCTGGATGATTTACATCGCGCCACGCAGATTGTGGCAAATAGCCTGTTAACCCTTTTGCAGGAGAAATCTGCATGATCGCCATTGATAATCTGTCGAAATATTATGGTCAGCTACCGGTGCTGAAAAACTGCACGCTGAATATTAAGAAAGGCGAAGTGGTGGTGATTTGCGGCCCATCCGGCTCCGGCAAATCGACTTTAATTAAATGCATCAATGCGCTGGAACCGTTTCAGCGTGGCGAAATAAATGTTGATGGCATGAAATTAAGTGATAAAAAAACCAATCTCACCACCTTACGTCAACAGGTCGGTATGGTGTTTCAGTCGTTCGAGCTGTTTCCGCATATGACGGTGATGGATAATTTGCTGGTGCCGCAGATGCGGATTTTAAAACGCAATCGTGTTGAGGCATTAAGCAAAGCGCAGGAGTTATTGCAGCGCGTCGGGCTGGAACGCCATGGCCACAAATACCCGGCACAGCTTTCGGGCGGGCAACAGCAACGTGTGGCGATTGCCCGCGCGCTGGCGATGAACCCGAAAGTGATGCTGTTCGATGAGCCAACCTCGGCGCTGGACCCGGAGATGGTCGCCGAAGTGCTGGCGGTGATGGCGGAGCTGGCAGCGGAAGGCATGACCATGTGTTGTGTCACCCACGAACTGGGGTTTGCGCGTAAGATTGCCGATCGCGTTATCTTTATGGATGGCGGCGAAATTATTGAAGATGCCGAGGCAGAAACCTTCTTCACCGCACCGGCCTCGCCGCGTGCGCGGAACTTCCTCGATCAGATCATCCAACATTAATCAGCACAAGGAGCAACATGAAAGCACGCCACTTGCAGGAAAACTCGGTACGGTACTTTCTTGAAGTGGTGCGCTGCGGCTCGCTGAGCCTGGCGGCACAGAAACTGAACGTCGCTGCGTCAGCGATCAGTCGCCAGATCAGTGGACTGGAGGACCGACTGGGGGAAACCCTGTTCGAACGCCGCAAGGAAGGGATGATCCCCACCGCCGCCGGTGAACTGCTGGCGGCGTGGGCGATCCGCACACAGCTGGAAAGTGAGAAAGTGCTGCACGAACTGGCGGAACTGAACGGGTTACGTAAGGGTGAAGTGCGTATCGACAGCTCTGCGGGTTTTAGCGTCGATTTTTTGCCGATGATGATCGCATCTTTTCGCCGTCACTATCCCAATATCCACTTTCGCCTGCATGTCACCCATGCCGAAGAGGTGGTACGACGGCTGCGCGAGGGAGAAAGCGATCTCGGACTGACCTTCAGCCAGATCCCGGAAGAGAATATCCATGTCGCCTGGCGGTTGCAGTCACGGCTGGTGGCGGTGATGCCGCCGGATCATGTGCTGGCTAAGCGCAGCGGTCTGCAATTGTCGCAGCTCAGCGGCTATCCGCTGGGGCTACCGGAACGTCCGATTATGTTGCGCCGCCTGTTCGATGCCTGTTGTAGCCGTCTGGGCATCAGCATCTCCCCGGTGTTTGTCACCAACTCCATCAGCGCCCTGCTGGCCTTTGTGCGTTATGAACAGGGCGTGGTGGTGGCTTCTGAAATGACCGTGCGTGAGTATATTCGTGCCCACAATCTGTGTGCCGTTCCGCTGGTGGGCCAGGATCTGCACGGTATCAATATTGAACTCAATACCCTCGCGGGACGCAGTTTACCCAAAGCGGTGACGGCGTTTATCGATCATTTTATTCGTGAAATGGACGCTTCGCCGTTTATTTCTGCCGTCACATCATAACCTCACCTTATTACTGATGCGCCTGAAGTGGGCTAGTTAAACCTTTAAGGATAACCATAGCTTATCAATGGGTTATCTTTGCCTTTTTGATATCACTGACGTGAAAAAGTTGAAATGGTGATAACCCTGAACGCATGGCAGGATGAATTTCCGTTGCGAAATTCAATTCACCGGTAATTAAGGAACAGCCATGCGAGATTCATCGTTCTACCGGCATTGGGTGGTTATTTTGCTGTATATCGCCTGGTGTATTGCTTTTATCGATCGCGTTGTTTTGAGTATGGGCGCACCGGCGCTCTCCGCTGAAATGCACCTCAGCCCGTCCGAGTTGGGTTTGGTATTAAGCGTGTTCTATTTTGGCTTCTGGTTGATGCAACTGCCGGGCGGCTGGCTGGCCGATCGTTATGGTGCCAAGGTGGTGGTGATTATGGCGATTGGCTTCTGGTCATTGTTCACCCTGCTGACCGGGCTGGCCTGGTCGCTGGCCTCGCTGCTGGTGATTCGCCTGCTGTTTGGTCTGGGTGAAGGAGCCTTTCCCTCAGCCGCCATCAAGAACGCGGCGGAAAACTACCACGCGGAACAGAAACCCAAAATCACCTCGCTGCTGGTCTCATCAAATTACATCGGCAGTATGATCGCCCCGTTGTTGATTGCCCCACTGCTGCTGCATTTCCACTGGCGTCACACCTTTATGCTGATTGGGATTTTGGGATTGGTGTTTGTCCTGATATACAGCCTGACAGTCCGTAACACCCCGGTCAGCGATAGCCAGCAACGTCAACGTATCAACCTGAGCGACGTCAAAAGCGTGATGAAGCATCCGCTGTTATGGAAAATCGCGGCGGTGTGGTTTGGCCTCAGTCTGATCAATAAAGGTCTCGACTCGTGGATGCCGGTTTATCTGATGACGGAACGCCACCTTGATCTCAAAGCCGTCGGTATCTTGTTGCCGATCCCCTATCTGATGGCGGGCATCGCTACCGCCATCGGCGGTTGGGTGATGGTGAAATTCTTTAATGGCCGCGAGAACCTGATGCTGCTGTTCAGCGCATTATTTACCGCCATTGCCATCGGCTGCATGTACCGCGCCGAAACCCTCACTGGGGTGATCGTCGCGCAGGCGTTTACCTATTTCTTTAAATCGTTTGTGCTGGCGATTGCTGTGGCGCTGCCCACCAAAATTCTGGCCCCGCGCATGGTCGGTTCGGGCATTGGGGTGATCAACTTCGGCGGCCAGGCAGCCGGATTTATCGCACCGCTGGCGATCGGCCTGATGGTGCAACATTTCAGCTTCGGGTCGGCCTTCCTGTTCCTGATGGGCGCGGCGCTGTTCTCAACGCTGATGAGTCTGACAATCCGTACCGAGAAAACCAATACCCAAGTCATCGTGCCGGCTCCATAGCGGCGTAATATAAAGGAACTGACGATGGAAACGTTATGTGACCTCCCGGCGAGCGAAGCCCGTCGATTGATTGGGGACAAAAGCATTGCCCCCAGTGAGTTACTTGAAAGCTGCATCACCCGTATTGAACAGGTCAATCCGGCCATCAATGCCATGGTCGCCTGTGATTTTGCTGCCGCGCGTGCCAACGCGCAGGCGCAGGATAAGGCTGTTCTGCGCGGCGAACCGCTTGGCCCGTTGCACGGTTTACCGCTCGGCGTCAAAGATATGATTGATGCGGCGGGTCTTCCCACCACCTTTGGCAGCGTGGCGAAACGCCATAATCTCGCGCAACAGGATGAACGTCTGGTGGCGGTGCTGCGCGCCGCCGGAGCCAATGTGGTGGGCAAAACCAACGTCCCCGAATGGGGTGCGGGCGGCAACTCACGCAACGCGGTGTATGGCACCACCGGCAACCCGTTCGATACCACCCGTTCGGCAGCAGGATCATCCGGCGGCTCAGCCGCTGCGCTGGCCTGTGGCATGGTATCGCTGGCCACCGGTTCCGATACCGGCGGATCACTGCGCAATCCGGCGGCGTTTAATGGTGTGGTGGGCTTCCGGCCCACGGCGGGATTGATCCCGGCGGAAAAACGCGGCTGTGCCTGGTTGCAAATCTCCACCCTTGGGCCGATGGGGCGCACGGTGGATGATGCCGCGCTGATGTTGAGCGTTATGCAGGGAGCAGACGCCCGCGATCCGCTTTCCCACGTGGTGCCGGGACGTCAGTTGCGCCAGCCGCAGGAGTTTTTCCCGCTGCCAACGACCGATTTGTCGTCATTGCGTCTCGCCTGGAGCAGCGATTTTGGCTTCGCGCCCACCGAACAGGGCGTGGCAGACAGTTTTCGCCAAAAACTCACCCATATCACCCCGTTATTTGCCCGGGCCGAACAGGCGACACCCGATTGTCAGGGGGCAAATGAAGCGTTCGAAACGCTGCGCTCGCTGCTGTTTCTCACCGGTACCCGTGAGTTGTATCAGCAGAACCCTCACCAGGTGGGCGAGAATGTCCGGATGAACATTGAGGAAGGCTTGCGCTACAGTGCTCTGGACATTGCCCATGGTCTGGATCTGCAAACCCAGCTATATCGCCGTTGGGAAGCCTTTTTCCACGACTATGATTATATGGTGTCACCGGCAGTCACCATCAGTCCGCGCCCGTGGACCGAACTGTATCCGCGCGAAATCAATGGGCAGCCAACCCGAACCTACTATCACTGGCTGGCGTTGGCCTATGTCACCTCGCTGGCCGGACTGCCCTCCCTCTCCTTACCGCTAGGCAAGGATGCACAGGGCATGCCGTTTGGTTTACAGATCATCGGCAAACGCGGTGATGACAGCGGCGTGCTGCGCGTGGCAAAAGCACTGGAACAGAAATTTCAGCGAACCAGCCAGCTGGCGCGGCCAGTGCCGGACATTGCTGCATTGCGGCAGGCCGCGCCTATTGCCAGCATGGCGGATTTTTATCTCCCTTTAGGTCAGTAAACGAGGATCGTATGAATTTACCTTTTTCCAAAGTCCGCCTGGTCGGCGACCAGGTGTGGTTATCCGGCGTGATCGGTTTCGAAGCCGATGGCTCGCTGGCGGCGGAAGTCAGTCGCCAGACTGACCGCGTCATGGCGACCATCGAAGCCACTTTGCAAGAACAAGGCTGTACCCTGGCAGATATCTTCTCCTGTACCGTTTATCTGACCGACGCGGACCTGTTCGCTCCCTTTAACCTGGCTTACGCGAAGTGGTTTAGCGATCCGTTACCGGTGCGCACCACGGTACTGGCGGGGTTAGTGTTGCAGGAAGCCCTGCTGGAAATGACTGTGGTGGCGCAGAAACCCAAAACGGAGTGAGTCGATGGCCCATGATGTGTTAGTGCTGGGCGCGGGGATGGTCGGCGTTAGCTGTGCCCTGCACCTGCAACAGCGCGGCTACGATGTCGCGCTGCTGGACCGGCGCGATCCCGGCGAAGAAACGTCTTACGGCAACGCGGGGATTATCCAGCGCGAAGCGGTGCATCCTTACGCCTTCCCGCGTGATATCAAAACCTTGTTTAGCGTGGCGGGCAATCGCCGTCTTGATGTGCGTTATCATCCGCGCGCCATCCCGGCGCTGGCCGCGCCGCTGCTGCGCTACTACGCGCGTTCGGCACCCCAGGCCTATGCCCCGATTGCGGCGGCTTACGCCTCACTGATCGCGTTATCCATCGACACCCATGAGGCATTGCTTGCTGCCGCAAACGCCCGACATTTGTTGGGCGAACGCGGCTGGTTAATGCTCTTTCGCACTGATAAACAGCGCGATGCCGCGTTTCACGATGCTGACAAGCTGCTGGCGCTGGGGGTCAACCATCGCAAACTGGATGCGACCCAATTGCGTGCCACCGAACCCGCCCTGCGGGCTGATCTGAGTGGCGCGGTCTACTGGAGCGACCCGCTGACGGTGCGCGATCCGGGCGCGCTGGTGCAAGCCTATGCGGCCTTGTTATTTGCTCGTGGTGCCGCCTGGCATCAGGGCAATGCACAGACGTTGCAGCCGACCGCTGACGGGGGCTGGCAGGTACAAAACCAGCATGGTGAAGCCGTGAAAGCGCGTCAGGTGGTGGTGGCGCTCGGTCCCTGGAGTCCGCAGTTAACCGGCGATTTTGGCTATCGCCCCCCGTTATTCGTGAAGCGCGGTTACCATCAGCACTTCCAGCCGGTTGCCGGAGCCACTCCGCGTCACTGGATGCTGGATGAAGAACGCGGATATCTGGTGGCACCGATGGCGCGTGGGCTGCGTATCACCACCGGCGCGGAACTGGCACATATCGATGCGCCCGCTACCCCCCATCAGCTCAAGGCCGTCACACAGGTGGCGCGCCAACTGATCGCGCTGGGCGATCCGGTTGAAGCACAACCCTGGAAAGGGGCGCGTCCCTGTATGCCGGACATGAAACCGGTGATTGGTGCCGTGCCGGGTCAGACTGGCATGTGGTGTGCCTTTGGTCATGGTCATCAGGGGTTCACCCTCGGCCCGGCTACCGGGATGTTGCTGGCAGAAATGATGCATGGCGAACGCAGCAGCATTGCGATGGAGCCATTTAGCCCGGCAAGGCGTTTTTGATCACACGCGTCACATCCCTTTCAGCAATTCGCGCAAAATATTCCTGACCCCGGCCACCGCCGGGTCTCTCAGGCTGTCAGTACGCCAGGTCAACTCAATGGGATATTCGGGTAAGGCAACCGGACAGCGGAAGAGCTGCAAATCAAACATCGCCGCCATTGCCTGAGCGGCATGGCTGGGTAACGTCACAATCGAACGCGAACCTTTGATCAGATAAGGCACCGCCGAAAAGTGGGTCGCCGCCGCTTCAACCGTGCGTTTCAGGCCCAGCTCAGCCAGCACTTCATCAACGATCCCCACCACGCCCCCCGAAGAGATCAGAATATGTTGCAGTTGGGTGTAGTCACTCAGCGTCAATTCACCCGCTGGCGGAGTAAAGTCGAGCAAACAGGCGTAACCACTCACCCCCACTAACTCTTTACTCAGCGCCGCCGAATGACCACTGCCAGCGGTCACGGCCAAATCAACCATGCGGTTCATCAACATTCCGCTGACGATGCGGCTGTGAATTTGCCGGAAAATCAGCCGCAAGCCGGGATATGCCAGTGCGACACGGTTGATCAGCGGGCGTGCCAGGGCAATTTCATACTCGTCAGACCAGCCCAGCACCAGCGTTCGGCCATCAAATTCCGCCCGCTCACGCTGCGCCAGCGCCAGGCTCTGGCGGCAACGATTTAGCGCTTCGCTGACGATGGGTTTTAACTCCTCGGCGCGGCGGCTGGGACGCAACCCCCGCCCGGTGCGATCAAACAGGTGATCGCCATAAATTTTCCGCAGCCGGCCCAGCGCAGCACTGACGGCAGACTGGGTGATCCCCAGACGCAGTGCGGCCCGGCTGGCGCTGCCCTCTTCATACAGGGCTTCGAATACTTTGAACAGATTCAGGTCAAGCGACTCGATATTAATTTGGTTCATATCTGTTAGTCGGTAAGCAGGATTGATTCATAGTACTACACCAAGGTATATCTTGGCTTTATTTCCCCGCTCACAGGTAATTGGCCATGACAACCTCAACCGTGGCGGTGCTACAAATTGGCTCCGCTCCTGAAGGTAAAGCACAGACGTTAGACAAAATTTTGTCTTACGAATCCCAGATTATCGCCAGCCAGGCGCGCCTGGTGGTGATGCCTGAAGCCTTGCTCGGTGGCTACCCCAAAGGGGAAACCTTCGGCACACAACTGGGCTACCGCCTGCCGCAAGGACGTGAAACCTGGGCGGAATATTTTGCCAACGCCATCGATGTGCCGGGTCAAGAGACCGAGGCGCTGGCCGCACTGGCACATCGCACCCAGGCCGCGTTGGTGATCGGTGTGATTGAACGTGAAGGCAGTACCCTGTATTGCAGCGCGTTGTTTTTTGAACCTGAAAGCGGTCTGGTGGCAAAACATCGCAAGCTGATGCCAACCGGCACCGAACGCCTGATTTGGGGCCAGGGGGATGGTTCCACCTTGCCGGTAGTGGATAGCCAGGCCGGACGCCTTGGTGCCGCCATTTGCTGGGAAAACCATATGCCGCTGCTGCGTACTGCCATGTACGCTAAAGAGGTGCAAATCTGGTGTGCCCCCACGGTTGATGAACGTGATGTGTGGCAGGCATCGATGCGCCACATCGCCCACGAAGGGCGTTGTTTTGTGTTGAGCGCCTGCCAGTTGCAGCCGTCACCCGCCGAACTGGGAATTGAGATTCCGGGCTGGGACAGCCAACGTCCGCTGATCCAGGGGGGAAGCGTCATTATTGGTCCGTTGGGCGATGTCCTGGCTGGCCCGTTACGTGGCAGCGAAGGATTACTCACCGCCCAAATCGACACCGATGAACTGATTCGCGCCCGCTATGACTTTGACGTGGTCGGCCATTACGCCCGCCCGGATGTGTTCTCGTTAGCGGTTGATCAAAAACCAAAAAAAACCGTAATGTTTCAATAAATTATACTGAACCGTAGTGGCGCGATTTATCGCGCCATTTCGTGCTCGATGCCGGAAAAACCTGCGCGATAAATCGCGCCGCTACGCAAGGTGCGGGCTACCATTCTCCGCTATAAACTGCTCGACAGCCGTATGTACCGCCGCACGTAACGGCAGCGCCTGATCCACCTTGTATTGGTACAGCATCCGCATAAAGGTCATGACCATAATTTCCGGGCTGCGGCATTTCAGTTCCCCGCGCAACATGGCGGCATTGATCAGCCACATCACCTGCTCCTTAGCTTCGGGCAGCAACCGGGCATGGCACTGTGCCGCCAAAATCAATCTGACCCCTAACCCGATAAGCCGCTTGCGCAGCGGCAGACGCGCATAGCGTAGCGGCAACGCAATCCGGCTGACTACCCCGCTATCGGTGCTGATCGCGATCGCCGCTTGCCATACCCCCCGACTTTCATCACTGACGATTGCCTGGTGCATTCCTCATTCCCCCCACAGAAACCTGGCGCAACATCCGCTTGACAGAAATAGCATAAATCAAGATAACTATACCGTACAGTTTAATTATGATGTTTTTTTACTTAACCTGACTTTGGGAGAATCACGTGAAGAAATCAGTAGTGGGCATCGGTGCAGGCTTGGCCGCGTTGTTGTTACTGGCGGGATGTGCGAGCACAGCGCCGGTGAAATATTCCGGGCTGGCGTCGTCTTCACGTCTGACTGCTAACGCGGACGATGATCATGACAGAATTCCCTGGCGCTACAGCACGCCAGTGGACTGGAAAAAGTACGGACAGATCATTATCGAGCCGGTAAGTATTTATCCGGGCAGTGATGGTCAGTTTAATGATATGGACCTGGCAGACCGCCAACATCTCGCGGATTATATGCAGAAAAAATTTACTGAGGCATTAAGCAAGCGTTTCCAGAGCACCACCACGCCCGCACCGGGTGCCTTACGCGTCAAACTGACGCTAACCGGCGCAGATACCACGACCCAGGTCGCCGGGACCATCACTAAATTCGACCTGGCTGGCGGCCCCTATAATATTGTGCAGTCCATTCGCGGCGGACGCGGCATGCTGAGTGGTTACGTCAACTATGCGGTGGAAATTCATGATGCTGCGAGCAATACCTTGCTGCTGGCTTATGTTGCGGAACAATATCCCAACGCGATGAACATTGGAGCCACCTTCGGATCCTTGAGTGCCGCCGAAACCGGTATTGATAAAGGCGCGGAAGAACTGCTGAAGAAGTTGCAATAACCTGCCAACGAAAGGCGGCGCGCGGTAACGCGCCGCTTTTGTTACTTACGCCTGCTCACGGCCAATACGGCGGTTAACCTCGGCGCGCAGTTGCAATAATTTCTCGGCATCGGCTGGCCACGCTTTAAAGGTAATACGCATCCCCATCACGTCATCAACCAGCGCCTCCACTGCGGCTCGGCCTTGCAACGACTCCAGACATTGTAAGGCGCGTAAATCCTGCATCGCTTCCAGTAATACCTTGAGGCGGATCGAAGGCAGCGGCGTGAAGTCTTTTCCGGGATAAACGAGGAAAGGATCGCCTGCCGGGAAGGCCTGCAAACCGTCGGTAACCGCAAAAGGATCTATCGCCTCACGTGACAGCTCACTGTTGTAGAAGTTAAATCCCCAATGCAGGAACCCTTCAATGCGGTACAACCACAGCTGCACCCCAAGGATGCGGTTACGCACCGACGGTTGCGCCATAAAACGGTTAGCCACATCGAGATATTGCGCACAGCAATAATAGGTCCACTGACCGGGCACCTGATTTTCCAGGAAGGGTTCAAGGTGGTCAGACGCCGTCACCGGTTTTTCCACCAGGCCGAGGCGGTAAAAATCGTAATCGGATAAGGCATCCAGCGTGCGATAGCCAGCAATTAATGGCCGGAGCAAATCGCTGGCTTTACGGTAATTCTCCAGATGCTGTTCATTAGGCTCATCGGAAATATGGAACCACACCCGATCGCGCAACCCCTGCTGATCAAACCAGGCGGTCAGTTGCGGCAGGAAGGTGCTCAGGAAGTGCCGCCACTGCGGCCCAAAGGCATCGGTATGCCAGCCAAACCGCGCTTCCCGGCGACCATCCGGCAGTTGTACCGCAATGTGCGGCGCATGTGCGGCCCCCCATTGGGTGAAAAAATGGGCGATCTCAAAATCGCGGATGCCCTCTTGGCGGCATAAATCCACCCAGCGCGCCAGCCGCTCAAAGCCAAAGCGATAGCCACCCTGCCCGTCATCAAACACGTCAATCAACTGCACCTCGGTGCGCACTGTGCCGCGTGCGGTATCGAGCGGTGGAGTGAACAGCGGCGTCAACATCATATTGACGCCATGCGCGACAGCGCTTTGCACAAATTGGCGCACCGCCTGCCAGTACTCGTCACTGAACACCGTCAGTTGATAGTAATCCGCCAGGCAATCGGTATGAATCCATTCGGTATGGTACAGCTGCTGCACGGGTAAGCTGGCAGGCAACACCGTCACAACCAGTGTGGCCTCACTCATCACGCTGCCTTCTGCCTCGTCGTGTAAGCGTAGCGTCAGTGGATGCTCGCCCGGCGGTAAACCTTCCGCTGGCGGCGTCAGACAAAGCCACAATGCGCCCTGATAGTTACAGGTGACTTGTACGGTCGGCGCAGTGAGCGGCATCAACAAATCGGGAAACAGGCCCGGCTCCGTCGTCAGATAATGGTCATCCACGGTGTTGTAGCAGGGTAAATGTCCGGGCACCGAGGTGACCTGATAAACCTGCAACCACGGCAGCAGCTCTCCCTCGACGGACCACTGCAAGGTCCGGCGGGTTTTGCGTTCCTGCGACGGCAGAAAATATTGTGCCTGAAACGAGAACGTTTCATTGGTCAGCATGCTGGCCGTCGTCAGTTGTTTTACTTCAGTAATTGTTTTTTGATGGAACATTTTTTCCAGCGACGAAGTCAGCCGCAGATGTAACGCCATGGTTCATCCCTTTCAGAGTCAGAAGTTGGGCAATTTAATAGCACGCATGCGGGAAAGAAAAAATAGAAAAAAAAGGTAATAAGAAAATAAGATGACGCAGCTCGCAAAACATAATATTTTCCTGCCGATAGCGAAAGCCACGCAGAAATAAAGTAATGAGTGCGGTTTTAATTACATTTATTTACGGCCTGTGAATCTTCCTGGATGTGCAGAAAAAAAGCCTTGCTAATTAGATCATTACCGTCGCCGCAACCTTTCGCTTCGTTCTTTTTGTGACGAAAGAGGAGGCAAAAACCGCGCAAAAACCTTTCGATTTCGAAAGATCGAAAGGAAAATCACATCTCTCACTTACACTTTTTCGTTGTTGACAGTCAGATTACGGATGGTTTACAAAATCATTTATCAACACCGGGTCTTTCCAGCGAAATACTTCTTATTGATGAGGGTTGTGTCATGCTGTCTGCTAAAAACAATAAGTCTCACGTCAGGCCAGTAATTTCCGGAATTGCATTAGCTGTCGCACTTTTAATTCCTGCACTCAGTCACGCAGCAGATAAAATAACCTTGCGTTATGCAATTTGGGATCGTAATCAACTTCCTGCGGAAGAAAAAATTGCGCAATCATTTGAGAAAGCCAACCCGGATATCAATATTGATATTGAAGTGGTGCCGGCATCTCAGTATTTCGTCAAACTGGATTCCGCTGTCGCGGGCGGCGTGGCACCGGATATCTTCTGGGTCAACATGCCTTACTTTATCCAGTATGCGCAGAACCACGTGCTGGCCCCACTCAACGGCTACCTGAACGATAAATCTGTCGATCTGAACAACATCGTTGCCAGTTCGGTGAAAGCCTATCAGTTTGACGGTAACCAGTTGGCGATTCCGCGTGATGTGGATGCCATCGCCGTCTGGTACAACAAAAAACTGTTTGATCAGGCCGGGGTCAGTTATCCGAAAAAAGGCTGGACCTGGGATGATCTGAAAACCACCGCCACCGCGCTGAAAGCCAAACTGAACGGTGATGCCTTCCCGCTGTATATGGACCTGAGCAATGACGGTCAGGAAAGCTATCTGAACCTGCTGTATCAGAAAGGCGTCCATATTGTGCCGACCAACGGCCAACCCACCGATATCGCCAGCGATAACGCCATTTGGGTGTATCAGCAACTGCAACAAATGATGAAAGGTGGCTTGCTGCCGACCGCCAACCAGATGAGCGAACTGAAAACCGACTCGGTGTTCACGTCCAACCGCGCTGCGATGGTGTACGCCGGTTCCTGGCAGGCGGCACCCTTCGCCAGCAACCCGCAGATTAACGATCATATCGGCGTGATCGAAATGCCGCGCATCGATAAAGAAGCGGGTGTGGCACACAGCCTGGGCTTCGCCCTGTATGCCAACGGTAAGCATAAAGATGCCGCCTGGCGCTATGTCTCCTTTATGGCGCAAAAATCCTCGCAGGAGGAGCTGGCCGCTGCGGTGATCCCAGCCAACAAACAGGCGATGCCAGCATGGGCCGCGAACGTTAAGCAAGTTGACGTCACCGCTTATCTTAATGCCCTGGATCACGCCACGGCTTACCCGACGGCAGGTACCAATACACCGAAGTGGCAAAATATGTGGATCAGCAGCCTGAAGAAGATATTTATGGGCGCAGATGCCAAAGAAGAGATGGATAAATCGGTGAAGAAAATTAGCCGGGTGATGGAAAAGTAATATTTACCACGCGGGGATGATCGTATCCCCGCCCTGTTCCCGCTATCGGAGCCGATAAAGATGGAAAATATCTCTCCCGTCGCCGTAAATCTTCCTGCGGTTAAAACGGTAAAAAATGTCAGCAGTCTGGAACGTGCCGAGCGTTTCTGGGGCTGGATTATGATCGCGCCATTGGTTATCGGCTTACTGGTTTTTTATTTCATTCCCTTTCTCCAAACGTTGTTTTACAGCTTTACCGATCTCAATCAGTTTATGAACTGGACTGAAGTGAGCCTGGATAATTATCGTGACCTGTTCAGCGATGATGATTTTTACACCGCCGCTCTGAATACCCTGTTCTATGTGGTGGTGTGTGTGCCGGTCAGCCTGGCGCTATCGTTGTTGCTGGCGATCGGCCTGAATCAACCGATTCGCGGCAAGACACTGTTCCGTACCCTGCTGTTCCTGCCCGCTATCACCATGCCTGCGGCGGTGGCGATGGTGTGGCAATGGCTGTTCAACGGCGATTTTGGCCTGGTAAACCATTTGCTGGGATTTATTGGTCTGCCCTCTGTTGACTGGCTGTCCGATCCCAAAGTGGTCCATCTCAGCGTGTCAATTATTATCATCTGGTCATCACTGGCGTTAAAAATCATCATTCTGCTGGCCGGGTTACAGAATATTCCTCGCCAGGTGTATGAAGCCGCCGATATTGATGGCATTGGCACCCTACGCCGCTTCTTCTTTATTACCTTGCCGCTGATGTTGCCCACGTTATTTTTCGTTTCAATTATGAGTTTTATCGAAGTCCTGCAAATCTTCGACGTGATTTTTCTCATGTTCGACCGTTCGATGATTGAAAGCGATGCCATGACGGTGACCTTCCTGTTTTATAAATACGCGTTTTATTTACAGGAAAAAGGCTATGCCTCCGCGATTGCCGTGGTGCTATTTGTCGTCACCCTGGTGATTAGCCTGGTGCAGATGTTTATTGGTAAAAAAATTAAGGTGACCTGAGGAAGCCCGCCATGAGCACATTAACCCAATCCGAAGAGCTGGCGTGGTTTCGCCGACAACATCAGGAAAAGCTGCGCCGTCTGACGGTGTATATCCTGATGACGCTGGCCAGCCTGATCTCATTGGTACCCTTTATCTGGATGCTGCTGACCTCGTTAAAAACGCAGCCGGAAAGCATTCAGATTCCGCTGGCGATCCTGCCCGCGCATCCTTCGATGCAGGCTTATCACCGCATATTAACGGAGATCCCGTTCACCACTTTTTACATCAACTCGTTTCTCTACACCTTTTTTACCGTGACGCTGCAAATGCTGATTGCCGCCATGGCAGCCTACGGTTTCTCGCGTTTGACATTTCGCGGGCGCGATACGGTGTTTATGTTGTGCGTCTCGATTTTGATGGTGCCCGCGCAAGCATTTCTCATCCCACAGTTTCTGATTGTGCAGAAACTCGGTTTAGTGAACACCCTGAGCGGTCTGATCCTGCCGGGCATCTTCAGTATTTACGCCACCTTCCTGCTGCGGCAGTTCTTCCTCGGCGTCCCGCGTGAACTGGAAGAAGCCGCGTTGCTCGATGGCTACAACCACTTCACCATTTTCTGGCGCATTCTGCTGCCGCTGATTCGACCGGGTTTAATCGCCTGCACCATCATCAATGGCCTGTGGGCGTGGAACAACCTGATGTGGCCACTGATCGTCAACACCAGCGTCAATAAACTCACGCTGCCCGTCGGCCTCGCGTCCCTGGCCAGTCGCGCCGGGGTGCCCTACCCAATGCTGATGGCCGGTGCCTTGATGGCGGTATTGCCGATGTTGATTTTATTCATCTTTTTCCAGCGCTATTTCATTCAGGGCATCGCCAGCGCCGGTGTGAAAGGCTAATTCACCACTCAGAGGAAGCAGCTATGTCTGGTATTCAATTACATGATGTGAAGAAAATTTATCCCAACGGCTTCCAGGCGCTGCACGGTATTGAGCTGTCGATTCAGGAAGGCGAATTTATGGTGTTTGTCGGGCCATCGGGCTGCGCCAAATCGACGCTGCTGCGCATGATTGCCGGACTGGAAAGCATCAGTGCCGGTGAAATCGTGATCCAGAACCGCTGCGTCAATCAGGTCTTACCCAAGGATCGCGAAGTGGCGATGGTGTTCCAGAACTACGCGCTTTACCCACATATGACGGTATACAAAAACATGGCGTTTAGTCTGCAAGGGAAAATGCCGCGTGAAGAGATCGACCGTCGGGTACGTGAAGCGGCAGAGAATCTGGAGATCAGTCACTTGCTGGAACGCAAACCGGGCCAGTTATCCGGCGGCCAGTGTCAACGCGTCGCACTGGGCCGCGCCATTGTGCGCCGTCCTCGCGTGTTTTTGTTTGATGAGCCACTGTCCAATCTGGATGCCAAACTGCGCGTCTCGATGCGCCTGCAACTGATCAATCTGCACCAGCAACTGAAAGCGGAAGGATTGCCCTCCACCATGGTTTACGTCACGCACGATCAGGTGGAAGCGATGACGATGGGCGACCGCATCTGCGTCCTGGATCGAGGGGTGATCCAACAGGTCGATAAGCCGGTCACCCTCTATCATCAGCCGGCAAACAAATTTGTGGCTGCGTTTATCGGCAGCCCGGCTATGAACTTGCATGATGTAACTATTATGCGTAACGCAGGCATGTTAGCGCTCTCGTTTGGCGATGCCGGGCAACTCTCGCTGCCAGCCAGTGTCGCCGATCGCCTCAACGGCTATAGCGAGGAGCAGATTTGCCTGGGTATTCGCCCGGAACATGTGGTGATCACCACGGCCGATGCGCCCGCCGCGCTACCGGCGACAGTGCAGACGGTGGAACATATGGGCAATGAAGAGATCGTCCATTGTGATGTCGCGGGTCGCCACTTTGTGGCGCGCTTCCCCTCTTCGCCCGGCTGGTCTCTGCAACCCGGTGAGCGCATTGCTCTGCAACTGATGCTGGACCACGCGCATTTGTTTGATATCAACCACGGGCGTGTGCTGCGCCCGGCGACACGCTGAGGGCGGGATAACACCGATGCGCTACGGATTTGATATCGGCGGCACAAAGATTGAGATCGCCGCCTGGGATGACAGGATGCAACAACTGTTTCGCCAACGGGTGCCCACCCCCGGCGAGGATTACGCCGCCTTTCTGCATTGCCTGGTGAAGCTCACCCAGGAGGCGGATCAGCAATTTGGTGGCAAAGGCAAAGTAGGTATTGGCTTGCCGGGTATCACCGATCCGCGAACACAGCAGCAACTGGCGGCCAACGTCCCCTGCCTGAACGGACGCAACCTGAAGCGCGATATCGAAACACTGCTCAATCGGCCAGTGGTGATCGGCAATGACTGCCACTGCTTTGCCCTGTCTGAAGCCCACGCACCACAAACGCAGGACTATCGGGTGGTATTTGGTGCCATCATCGGCACCGGGGCCGGTGGTGGCCTGGTGGTCGATAAACAGCTGTTTCGCGGTAAACACGGGCTGGCCGGTGAATGGGGACATTTGCCGGTGCCTGGGCGGCTGTTCCAGCGTTATGCACTGCCCTCGTTTCGCTGCAATTGTGGCCTGAGCGATTGCTATGAACGCTATGTCTCCGGTCGTGGTTTGTTGGCACTGAGTCAGCACTTTGGCCACCCGGCCAGTGACCTGCCGCAACTGATGCACAGCTATCGTCGCGCCGATGCGCTGGCGCAACAGATATTCCATACTTTTATCGCGGTGCTTGCCAGCGCGCTGGCCGGGCTACAACTGCTGCTGGATATTGATGCCTTTGTGCTGGGCGGCGGCTTATCCAATATTCCTGAAATCTATCCGCTGCTGCCCGCGGCCATGCGCGAAAATTTATTTACCCTGTGCCCACCGGCAGCGATTTTGGCCCCGGTGTTTGGTGACAGCAGCGGCGTCCGCGGTGCTGCCCTCCTCAACGATGCTGAAAGAGAGTCCCTATGATCAATACCGAGCAACGCCGTGAATCGATTATTGAGCAGTTGAGGCGCGAAGGTGTGGTGCGGGTGGAAGATCTCAGCACCCTGTACAACGTCAGCTCCGTTACCATCCGCAACGATTTGCGCTGGCTGGAAAAAAGCGGCTGTGCCATTCGTGGCTATGGCGGTGCCCAGTTGAATCGCCAGTTTGTCTTTGACCGCCCGCTGGAAGACAA
Organism: Pantoea sp. At-9b; assembly: GCF_000175935.2. Taxonomy (NCBI): domain Bacteria; kingdom Pseudomonadati; phylum Pseudomonadota; class Gammaproteobacteria; order Enterobacterales; family Erwiniaceae; genus Pantoea; species Pantoea sp. At-9b. The sequence continues at coordinate 2,097,582 of NC_014837.1, read as the reverse complement.
AGGCAAAATTAATCGCGACGTCAAATTCGCTATCGCCAAAGCGGCCGCTGGCCTGATTAACGATGGGGAGGCGGTGATTATCGATTCCGGCTCGACCACCAGTCTGATGACCAAGCATCTGGAGAGCAAAAAAGACCTGGTGGTGATGACCAATGCCATCAACATTGCGTATGAACTGGCCAGCCGCGAAAACATTCATCTGATGGTGCTGGGCGGCAACGTGCGCAGCGCTTCCTGGTCCATTGACGGCCCGACCGCCGAGCAACATATCCGTCAGTACCGTTTCGACAAACTGTTTCTCGGCGTTGATGGTTTCGACCTCGCCTCCGGCATCACCACGCCACAATTGGGCGAAGCCCAGATTAACCGGGCGATGTGCGACGTCTCACGTGAAATCATCGCCGTGGCCGACTCCAGCAAGTTTGGCCGCACCAGTTTCTGTCTGATCCGCGAAGTGGAACGCATTCACCGGCTGGTCACAGACAGCGCCATATCCGAACAATACGTGCGCGCCCTGGAAAAAATGGGCGTCGACATCATTATCGCCGATCGCTAAAACGCGGGAGAACGTCATGAAAGTGGGCATTATTGGATTAGGATTCCGTCTCGGTTACCTCGGGCATGTATTCAGCAGCCTGTCACCCGACTTCACCATCGTCGGGTATGTCGACCCGGCTCCTGCCGGTCTGGCAACGCTGCAACAACATGGCATCGCTGCCGGTCAAGCTTATGACACGCCAGAGGCATTGCTGGCAGCACATCAAATCGACTTGCTGATGATAGGATCACCCAACCATCTGCATCTGGAGCATATCCGTATCGGCCTGGCCGCAGGCGTAAAGGTGTTCTGCGAAAAACCGGTGGTCGCCAGCATGGAGCAAAGTTACCAGTTGGCGGAACTGCTGGCTCAATATGGTCAGGAGCAGTTGTTGATCGGCCTGGTACTGCGCTACGCACCGATGTACCGCGATGTGATGCAGGCACGGCAGTCAGGCGCGTTGGGCAACATCGTGTCGGTGGAAGCCTCGGAACATATCTATCCTTACCACGGTGCGTTTTTCATGCGCGACTGGCGTCGTTACTCACGCTATTCCGGCAGTTTTATGCTGGAGAAATGCTGCCACGACCTCGACCTCTACAATAGTCTGATCGGTTCACGTCCGATGCGCGTTGCCAGCTTCGGTGGCCGCCGCAACTTTGTGCCGGAAAACGATCCCCGCCAGCAAGGCGTGGACGATATGTCACTGTTCCACCAAAAACCCTCGGGCTGGCTGGGTGATGACAAAGTGTTCGACAGCGACGGCGACATTGTCGACCATCAGGTCGCCATTGTTGAATACGCCAACGGCGTCGCACTGAATTTCCACACCAATCTCAACGCGCCGGACCAGTTCCGCCGCTTCTGCATTATGGGATCGCGCGGCCAGGCGGAAGGTGATTTTATTCGCGGCTTCCTGTGGGTGCACGATGTGATGAGCGGCAACAAAACCGTGGATAAGTCCTACGCGACCCGTACCGCGTTGTCGCAACATTATGGTGCCGATGAACAGATGGCGCAGCAAGTGATGGATCATGTCCTGCGTGGTGGCCCGCTGCCGGTGTCGCCGCAAGATGCCATCGAAGCAGGCATTCTGGCACTGGCGATGGATGAGGCACGCGAACAGCGTAAGTTGGTCGATCTGGCACCGGTATGGGAGAAACTCGACCGTTTGCTGACCGCGCCGCAGCCAGCGTAACGGGTGACGCGGGCAAACACCTGCCCGCGTGCTTTACTGGCTGACCAGCACCACGTCAACCCCGGCTTTGCGCAGCCCTTCGAGGCTGTTTTGCGGGATGCTGTCATCGGTGATGATCATATGGATACGTTGCGTATCGATGATTTTATGCAGGCTGGAGCGGTTAAATTTGCTGGAATCCGTCACCACGATGATACGTTCCGCCACTTCGCACATGCGGCGATTCAGACGTGCTTCGTCTTCATTATGGGTACTGATGCCGCGCTCCAGGTCGATGGCATCGACGCCGAGGAACAACAGATCAAAATGGTAATTCTGTAACGAATGATCGGCCTGGTCGCCATAAAATGACAGCGACTGACGGCGTAAATGACCGCCGGTCATCAGCACCTCGACCCCTTCTGCTTCAACCAGCGCGTTGGCCACGTTCATTCCATTGGTCATGGCGATCACATTCTGATGCTGGCGCATGTGGCGAGCGATCTCAAAGGTGGTGGTGCCGGAATCGAGAATCACCCGATGGCCCGGTTTAATCAGCTCGGCGGCGACGCTGGCAATGCTGCGCTTTGCTGACACATTCAATGCGCTCTTATCTTTGACCGAAGGTTCTACCGCTGCCACACCGTTATCGCAGATCAGTGCGCCACCATACACCCGCACCGCGATGCCTTGCTTCTCCAGAAACGCCAGGTCATTACGGATGGTCACGGTAGAGACGCCGTACAAGGCGGCCAGGTCATTCACCTGCACGCTGCCGTGCTGACGTAGTTTTTGAATGATCTGCTCACGGCGCTCGCTGGTCGCCGCCACGCTTTTTTCCAGTGGGTTATCGGAATGCTGCATCAGGTTTGCCTGCCTGTCTGATCTTTCGTTTTATTTCGATTGCGCTATTAACACCTTTCTTTCAGTGAAATGCAACCTCTGTTAGCGCAACAACAAGCCAGAATAGCTTACGGCCTTGCGTTATCTTTTTCTTGCCTTCTCCTCATCGCGTCTGATAGCTTTCATTTTGTTTTCATACGTCGCTACCCGCCACACAACGAAAGACTATGAAAGGTTGATGGGTGGCATCTGACCCTGTGGAGCCTAAAATGAAACTATTAACTGAAATCATCGAACGTCACCGCCAGGGTGAACAAAACGGCATCTTCTCCGTGTGTTCAGCCCATCCGTTGGTACTGGAAGCCGCGCTGTGCTTTGCCCGTGACCATCAGCAGCCACTGCTGGTCGAAGCCACCTCCAATCAGGTTGATCAGACCGGCGGATACACCGGGATGACCCCCGCAGGCTTCCGTGATTTTCTCTGGCAACTGGCGGATAGCTGCCAGTTCCCGCGCGATCAGCTGATTCTTGGCGGCGACCATCTTGGCCCGAACCGCTGGCAAAAAGAGCCTGCCGAGGTGGCGATGCAGCACGCCGAAGTACTGATTGCTCATTATGTACAGGCCGGGTTCAAGAAAATTCACCTCGATTGCAGCATGTCGTGCGCTGATGATCCGGTGCCGCTGACCGATGCGATCGTCGCTCAACGTGCCGCCCGGCTGGCCGCGATTGCCGAAGCCACCTGCCAGCAGCACTTTGGCTGTGCTGATTTGGTGTACGTGATTGGAACCGAAGTCCCGGTGCCAGGGGGGGCGCACGAAACCCTGACCGAATTAGCCGTCACCACGCCAGAAACCGCCCAGGCCACGCTGATGGCGCACCATCAGGCGTTTGAACAACAGGGATTATCCGCGCTCTGGCCGCGCATTATTGGCCTGGTGGTACAGCCCGGCGTTGAGTTTGACCACACCCATATCATTGATTATCAGCCGCAAAAAGCTCAGCAGTTGTGTCAGTGGGCAGAAACCGCCGGACGCCCGTTGTTCGAGGCCCACTCCACCGATTATCAAACCCCACAGGCGTTGCGGCAGTTGGTGATCGACCATTTCGCCATTCTTAAAGTCGGTCCAGCGCTGACTTTTGCGCTGCGTGAAGCGTTGTTCTCTCTGGCCTGTATTGAAGAAGAGCTGCTGAGTGCCAAAGCCTGCTCTCACCTGCGCACGGTGCTGGAAGGCGTGATGCTCGACAAACCGGATTACTGGCATAGCCATTATCACGGCGACAGCGCCACCCGCCGTCTGGCCCGTGGCTTTAGCTATTCAGACCGCGTGCGTTACTACTGGCCGGATGGCCAGATCGCCGAGGCATTCAAGGTGTTGATCCGCAATTTGGCCGATACCGCGCTGCCGTTACCGCTGATCAGCCAATATCTGCCGTTGCAGTACGGCAAAGTGCGTCAGGGCCAGTTGGCGGCAACGCCCCATGCCCTGTTGATTGACCATGTGCAGGACGTGTTGCAGCAATATCACCGCGCCTGCCAGCCAGCATAAGGAGGTCTACGGATGGAACAGATTATTCGCGCCCGGCGGCTGCTGTGTGAGAGTGGCTGGCGCGACGATCAGCAGATCCATATCCTCGCTGGCCGTATCACCGCGATTCAACCGATCGCCATCGGCGATCGACGGCGCGATGCCGAATGGCTATGCCCCGCTTATATTGATACCCATGTGCACGGTGGCGCTGGCGTTGATGTGATGGATGACGATCCTGCGGCACTGACGACCCTGGCACAGCACAAAGCACGCGAAGGCGTGGGAGCCTGGCTGGCGACCACGGTCACCGCGCCGCTGCCGGAGATTATCGCGGCGCTCCAGCGCATTGCCGCTTATCCCCACGATGCCAGCGGGGCGCAATTGTTGGGTAGCTATCTGGAAGGGCCGTGGTTCACGCCAGAAAACCGCGGCGCGCATCTGCCGGAGTGGTTTCGCGAACTGGCGCTGGCGGAGATTGATCAGCTCATCGAAGCGGCCCAAGGCACACTGCGCATGGTGGCGCTGGCCCCGGAAAAGCCTGATGCACTGACGGCTATCCGCCATCTGAAAGCACGAGGGATTCGCGTGATGCTGGGTCACAGTGCCGCCAGTTACGCCCTGACGCAACGCGCGCTGGATGCCGGTGCCGATGGGTTGGTGCACTGCTTCAATGGCATGAGTGGTTTGCATCATCGCGAACCCGGCATGGTTGGGGCCGGGCTGAGTGATACCCGCGCCTGGCTGGAAGTGATCGCCGATGGGCATCATGTACACCCGGCGGTATTGCGTATCACCTGTCAGTGCGCCGCGCAACGCATCATCCTGATCACCGATGCCATGCGGGCCGCAGGCATGCCCGATGGTCTGTACGCCATTTGCGGCCACAATGTCGAGATGCGTGCTGGGGTGGTACGCAGCGCGGCAGGTGGTCTGGCTGGGAGCACCCTGGCTCTGGATGCGGCGGTGCGCAATATGGTCAACCATGGCGGAGTGAGTAGCCAACAGGCGATTGAGATGGCCAGCCTGCATCCGGCCCGTCTGCTGGGCATCGCACATCAGCTTGGCACGCTTGCGCCAGGGAAACAGGCCAATATTCTGGCGTTGGATAATCAATTGATTCCGCAGCAACTCTGGGTAAAAGGTCTGGCTCAGCAATAAAGGTGCGCGGCTATTAATGAGAAAGCACATTATTAGCCGCATATTTTTAAGTCTGTAGCGATAGCATTGATAGCTCATTTTGACCTGAAATTCGCGGGCATTTAAAATAAAATGGCTTTCCGCTTCGACTGACAGACTTATTGAAATCTATGACCATGCATAACATGCTAACCCTTGCCGTTGCTGCCTTCTGTTCGCTTTTATTGACCAATGGAATCGCCGCATTTCGTACTATCGTCAACGCCACGCACGAAGAAAAGCGTGAAAAAATTCAGATCGGTCAAATGCATATGACCATGCGTCGATATATGACGGGCGAAGGCGTCGGCTATATTTTGACATCCGCAGTCACCATTATGGGTTGGTTATTGTTTATTACCGGTTAATCAATACAAAAATATTATGGTGATATTGTTATCACCGGGTTAAATATAATAATTTATTATCTCCCTTTTCCCTGCCTGCTAATTATTCCCTTTCCATCCGGCGATGCGCGATAACTCGCGCCGCTGCCGTTATTGCTCGTACCAATCTGCGTGGCGTGATTTTTCACGCGGTTTCTTCACGTCCTCATCCCTATGACCTTTCGTTTTCTTCCCTTTTGCTGTTGTGCTTTCACTTTCTTTCTTGTAGATTGCATTATCAGTTGAAATAACAAAAGCACTGCAAAAAGAAAGATAGTGAAACCATCAGGTTGACTTTCTGTCACGGCTTAATCTTAAGGATAGTGTTATGAATGAAACCCTTGCGGCCAACACATCGGGCACTCAAACCTGGACCGAAGAAGAGATTCGCCAGCAACCGACCAGTTGGATGACCGCCCTGCGCCATCTCGACAGCCAGCGCGCAGAGCTGGATGACTGGCTGACCTCCTTCTATGCGCAGCCTGGCGGGAAAATTATTCTCACCGGTGCCGGTTCGTCAGCGTTTATCGGCGACATTATTGCGCCCTGCCTGGCGCGGCAGCTCAACGCCAATGTGGTGGCTATCCCCACCACCGACCTGGTCACCAACCCGATGGATTATTTTCACGCCGGGCAGCCTTTGCTGCTGGTGTCGTTTGCCCGTTCCGGCAACAGCCCGGAAAGCGTGGCTGCGGTGCAGCTGGCCAACCAGTTTGTGACCCATTGTCGTCACCTGATTATCACCTGCAACGCCACCGGCGATTTGTATCGTTACGCCAGTGAGCATGACAACGCCCGGGCGCGCCTGATGCCTGCGGAAACCCACGATCGTGGCTTTGCCATGACCAGCAGCATCAGCACCATGATGCTCAGCTGCCTGGCGATTTTTGCGCCACAACTGTTCAACAGCCACAGCTTTGCCAGCGTGGCGGCATGTTGTGAACAAATCATTGCCAGCCACGGCGATTTTAGCCAGTCGGCGTTTGGTGATCTCGACTGGCGGCGCGTGGTGTATCTCGGCAGCGGTGGCTTGCAAGGTGCCGCACGCGAATCCGCGCTGAAAGTGCTGGAACTCACCGCCGGGCAACTGGCGGCCTTCTACGAGTCACCGGTCGGCTTTCGTCATGGTCCGAAATCTCTCGTCGATGATGAAACCCTGGTGGTGGTGTTTGTCTCCAGCCATCCCTACACCCGCCAATACGATCTCGATCTGCTGGCCGAGCTGCACCGCGAAAACATCGCATTGCGGGTGGTCGCCATTACCGATACGCCAGCCGCCGTGGTTGACGCCGGTCCGCATCTCTATCTGCCTGCCTCGCGGACCTTTAACGATATCGAACTGGCGTTCTGTTTCCTGGTTTACGCGCAGATCTTTGCCCTGACCGCCTCGCTGAAAGCGGGCATCACCCCGGACACCCCGTCTGCCAGTGGCACGGTCAACCGCGTGGTACAAGGCGTGGTGATCCATGCCTGGCCGGAGGCACGCTGATGGGCATCATCTCCACGAAATATTTGCTGTTAGATGCACAAAGCCACGGCTATGCCGTACCCGCGTTTAATATTCACAACGCGGAAACCATTCAGGCGATCCTGGATGTTTGCCGGGAGATGCAGTCACCGGTGATTCTGGCGGGCACCCCGGGAACCTTTAAACATATCGCGTTTCAGGAGATCTTCGCCCTGTGTCAGGCCTATTCCCGCAGCTATGGCCTGCCGCTGGCGCTGCATCTTGACCACCATGAGTCGCTGGCCGATATCAGCAACAAAGTCCATGCCGGGGTGCGCAGCGCGATGATTGACGGCAGTCATGTGCCCTTTGCCGATAATGTCCAACTGACGCGTGAAGTGGTCAACTTCTGCCATCGCCATGATTGCAGCGTTGAAGCTGAGCTGGGTCGTCTGGGCGGCGTGGAAGATGATATGGCGGTCAGTGACGAAAGCGCGTTTCTGACCGATCCCGACGAAGCGCTGGAATTTGTCAATCAAACCGGCGTTGACAGTCTGGCAGTGGCGATTGGCACGGCACACGGCTTGTATCCCCATACGCCGAAGATTGACTTTGAGCGGCTGGCGAAGATCCAGCAGCGCGTCACTGTCCCGCTGGTGTTGCACGGGGCCAGCGATGTGCCGGATGCGTATGTACGCCGTGCCATCAGTTTAGGCGTGTGCAAAGTCAATGTGGCAACCGAGCTGAAAATTGCGTTTGCCGGGGCAGTGAAAAACTGGTTCGGTGAGAACCCGCAGGGTAACGATCCGCGTTATTACTTGCGGGTGGGTATGGACGCGATGAAAGCCGTGGTGCGCGATAAGATCCTGGTGTGTGGATCGGCGGACCGCTTGCAGTAATCGCCAAGGCCGCCAGTCCTGGCGGCCTACGGTTATCAGAAATCCACGGTCATCGACAGTTTCAGGGTACGCGGGTCGCCCTGTGTCAGGTAGCCATCGCTGGCAGATGCCCAGTAGTTTTCGTTGGTGACGTTCTCCACGGTGGCGCGCCACACGATATTGTTCTTCGGCAGTTGCATATCGTAGCGCACCCCCAGATCCAGACGTGTCCAGCCGTCCACTTTCAGGGTGTTGGCTTCGTCAGCATATTGCGAACCGGTGCGGATTACGCGTCCGGTCGCCGTCACGCCCTGCAAGCCCGGAATATCCCATTCCCCACCCAGCACCAGCTGATAACGGGGTACGCCAATCGCGTCTTTGCCATCATAGGTGCCGTCCTGAGTTTTGGTCAGTTCCGGGTCCATCCAGGTCGCGCTACCATTGAGACGCACGCCGTACATCGGTTCGCCAAACAGGCTCAGTTCCAGACCACGGTTACGTTCTTCGCCGTAGTTACCATATTCATACTGATCGGTGCCGCTGCTGTTGCCAAGGTAACGATAGGTCGCCACCGGTTTGCGGATCTCAAACAGCGCAATTGAACCGGCGATACGGCCATAATCAGCTTTCACCCCGACTTCATTTTGTTTGGAGGTTTCGATACCGGTGACCTGCCCGCCGTTCACCACCGTACCGCTGCCATAGCTGCTGCTGGCGGTCTCACCGGCCTGCAACGCTTCAATATGGTTGGCGTAGAAGGAGATGTTTTGCCACGGTTTCAACACCAGACCAAAGGCCGGGGTGACTTTCATCTGACTAAAATTGGCGGACTGTACCCCATCGTAATCGTAGTTGGTCACGTTAACCGACTGACGACGCAGCGCGGTGATCAGCTGTACGCGATCATCCAGCATCGACATGGTATCAGCCAATGACACGCCGCTGTTGAAGGTACGGCTGGTGACGCGCGGGTCATCCATATGGCCGCCGGTGTAGGCCACATCGGTTGGCTCATCAACATAGCTTGGATCGTAGATATTGGTGCTGATGCTGGCGGAAGACATCGCATACGAGCTACGAATGCGACTCCAGGTGCTGGAGTAACCGAGGTTGATGCTGTGGTTCACAAAGCCGGTATCAAACTTGCCGCGAATCCCTGCCTGGCTTGACAGACCGTCGGAGAAGTACGGCACGCGCATCTGACCCATAGTCGCGTCGCCGTTGCTGTCATTAACGGTTGGTGAGGAGTAAGAGCCGTATTCATGGGTGTGGTTGCCACCAAAGCCACCGTACAGCGTCCAGTTATCGCTGAGATCATATTCGCTCTTCAGCATGGCAAACTGACTGCTGGTGTCGGTAAAGGCCCATTTCTGGCCGTAGTTGGTGGTGGCCGACGGCGCTTTGGGAATGCTGGTCATGCCGCTGGTGTACACCACCGAACGCGCACCGTGCACCGTCTGCTTCTCCGCACCGGCATCCAGTGAAGCACGGAAGCGATCGCCATGATAATCCAGACCGATGGTGCCCAGCGTCAGGCGGCGTTTCTGGTAATCCACCGCCGTTTCCCCTTCACGATGCACCGCATTGACGCGAATCCCCCACTGATCGTTGTCACCGAAGCGACGGGCAATATCCACCGCTCCGCCTACCTGCGATTTGGAGGTGTAGTCGAGGGAGACGCGGGTCAGCGGCTCGCTCCCGGCACGTTTGGGTTCGAGGTTGATGGTGCCACCCACGCCGGTACCGCCCGGTGGGACACCGTTGAGAAACGCACTGGCACCCTTCAGGATATCCACGCGGTCAGCCAGTTCGACAGGCATAAACTGACGCGGTAATACGCCATACAGGCCACCGAACGAGATATCTTCGCTGGCTAACTCAAAACCGCGAATCTTATAGATCTCCTGGGTGTTGCCGTAACCGTAACCGGTCGCAACCGAGGCATCGTTACGCACCACATCGCTCACGGATCGTGCCTGCTGATCCTGAATCGCTTTACTGGTATAGCCAACGATGCTGAACGGTACGTTCATCGCACTTTGCTCGCCCAGGATCCCGAGACGTCCGCCGTTGGCCACCTGTCCGTCGAGATAAGCGGGCACCAGTGCATCACCACCCGGATTGAAGCGGCTCACCGGAGTAGCAGTGACGGTCAGGGTGTTTTCCTCGGTGTTTTTTTGCGCGGTGACCTTTTTTGCCGGAATCACCTGCGCCGTGGTGTCAGCCGCCTGAGCGCTGTGTAGCGCAAGGTTGCAACAGACACTGATCATCACCGCCAGGCTGCTGGGCGCAGGGAACTTTTTGCCGCGCAAAAGAACAGGTTTATTATTCATGAATAAAGTAATCACTGGTGTCAAAAAAGAGGAATGATAATGAGAGTGATTAGCTTTATTTTCCGTCGCGATTGCGTAATTTCTGCGTAATTTTTTCGCGAGCAGGTATGACCGAATGGTTCAGCATGCCCCGTAGCGGCGCGATTTATCGCGCACAGAATTGTGCGATAAATCGCGCCGCTACGGGAGGGGTTTTAATTCAACACGTTACTGCCCATAGTAGGCATTCGCACCGTGCTTCCTGAGAAAGTGTTTATCCAGCAAATCCTGCTGCATATGTTTAATCCCCGGCGTCAGCTGGCGCGAAAAAATCCCCATATAAGCAATCTCTTCCAGTACCACGGCATTATGCACCGCGTTGTCGGCGTCTTTGCCCCAGGCAAAGGGGCCATGGGCATTGACCAATACTGCCGGAATCGCTGTCGGGCTGATGCCGCGCGAGCGGAAGGTTTCAATAATCACCTGTCCGGTGTGGTATTCATATTCATCGACGATCTCCTGCTCGGTCATCAGCCGGGTACAGGGGATGGTGCCGTAGAAATAATCGGCATGGGTCGTTCCCCAGGCAGGCAGGTCTTGCCCTGCCTGTGACCAAATGGTGGCATGGCGCGAATGGGTATGCACAATGCCGCCGATATCGGCAAATGCGCGATACAGCGCCAGATGGGTAGCGGTATCCGAGGATGGCTTTTTACTGCCTTCAACGATGCGACCGCTTTCCAGCTCCACCACCACGATATCCTCCACCGTCATGCCGTCGTACTCTACGCCGGAAGGTTTGATCGCCACCAGGCCGTTGGCACGATCGATGGCGCTGACGTTGCCCCAGGTAAAGGTGACCAGTTGATGGCGCGGTAACGCCAGGTTGGCTTCCAGCACCTGTTGTTTCAAGGTTAATAAGCTCACAGTAATCCCCCTTCCTGCATTTTTTGTTCAATCCAGCGCCGTGCCTGCACGATCTCCGCGACCGGCTCTTCGGCTTTTTCAGTCCACATCTCAATCAGAAACGCCCCGCGATAATTCAGCTGCTTGAGCGTGCGGAATACGCTGACGAAATCGACGCAGCCCGTACCAAACGGCACATCGCGGAATTGCCCCGGCGAGCTGGCGGTAACCGGTTGGGTGTCTTTCAGATGGATGGCGGCGATGCGATCAATCCCCAGCGCCAGCTCGGCGGCGACGTCATTGCCCCAGGCGCTAAGGTTGCCGACATCGGGATAGACGGAGAACCACGGCGACGCCTGCTGCTGCTCCCACACCTTCCATTTGCTGATGGCATTGATAAATTCGGTGTCCATGATTTCCACGGCCAGCATCACCTGCGCAGCGGCAGCACGATCCACCGCGCGCGATAGCCCCTCGGCAAAACGCGCTACCGTACCTTCGTCGTGGGGTTCGTAGTAGACGTCATAGCCCGCCAGTTGAATGGTGCGGATACCCACGTCCTTCGCCAGTTGAATCGCCCGATCCATCAGATCATCGGCGCGCTGACGCGTCTCAGCGTCGTGGCTGCCGAACGGAAAGCGCCGATGGCCGGACAGGCACATTGACGGAATGCTGACGCCGGTTTCAATCATCGCGTTGACCAGCGACAGACGTTGTTCTTTGCTCCAGTCCAGTCTGGCGAGCCGTTGGTCGGTTTCATCGACTGACATCTCGACAAAATCGAAACCACAGGCTTTCGCCAGCGCCAGTCGCTCCGGCCAGGTGAGGTGGGCGGGCAACGCTTTTTCATAGATTCCCAGTGGATGCTGGCGTTTCATGCGGTTCCCCAGATGTTGGCAATGGCCTGATGAAATTGGTGTGCGGTGGTGATTCCAGTGACACTGTCACTCAATGCGCGCCCGGCGATAAACGCCTTGACGTCAATATTGCGAAACTGCGGCAGTTCATCCGGGGTGATGCCTCCGGTGATCGACAGCGCAAAACCCATATCGGATAACGCCTGCATGGCCGCGAGATCCTGCTGACTCCACTGCTGGCCGCTGGCTTGCGCGTCGCGTCCCCGATGGTAGATGGCCTGCGTCAGTCCCAGGCTGCGCCACTGGCGGGCATCTTCCAGCGTCCAGTGACCAAACAGCTCGATCTGAATATCGCCCTGGTAGCTGCGCGCCACGTCCAGTGCGGTGGCAAAGGTCGCCAGCGGTGCGGCGCAGATCACCGTCATCCAGTTCGCCCCGGCGTCAAACGCCATGCGGGCCAGCGTGGCACCGGCATCGGCGACTTTAAAATCGGCCACCAGGGTTTTCGCCGGATGCTGTTGACGCAGACGACGCACCGCGTCAATCCCGGCGCTGAAACACAAAATGGTACCAGCCTCAATGATGTCGACTTCTTGATGTAGCTGCTGCGCGGTACTGAGCGCGGCATCAAGGTCGGTGTGGTCCAGTGCTAACTGGAGCAACGGAAGACTCATGGGTTCACTCCTTGTGTAGCCGCCAGTGCGTTGACCAGTTGCTGATAACGTTGATATTTCTGCTGATAGCGGGCGTGCCTGGCGTTGTCCGGCTGCCAGGTAACAATGTCGGGATTAAGTGCCTGCTGCGCCTGTTGTAGCGAGGCATACGCGCCGGTGCCGGTGAGTGCGACCAGCGCCGCCCCCAGGCAACCGCTTTCGGCAATTTGTGGCACCTCGACCGGCAAACCACTGGCATCGGCCAGCATCTGCATCCAGGGAGCGGAACGGGTCGGTCCTCCACTCAGACGCAACGCGTGGGCCTGCGGGAAACGCTGACGCATACGGTTGAGATGGGTCAGATGTGAAAACACCACCCCTTCATAAATCGCCTGTACCAGGTGCGCACGGCTATGGCCCGCCTGCATGCCGACGAAACTGCCGTGCAGATCGGCCCCGGCATTGCAACCATAGAGGAACGGCAGAAACAGCAGCGAACTGCTGGCGGCGGGCAGAGAGGCCACCCAGTCGTTCAGTTGCTGGTAATCCTCGATGCCCCATTGTTGGCAGAACCATTCAAGATTGGCGGCTGAAGTCGGGCTGGCGTCATGGATAATGAACTGGTCGTCGATGGCGTAGCGGCCATAGACAAACGGGTAATCCGCCTCGGTGATGATGCGATCAGTAATGCCGCTGGTGACCGACCAGGTCCCCATCACCGCATTCAGCCGGGTTTCGTCATGTAACCCGGCGCACAAGGCGGTGGACACCACATCAAACAACCCGCCGACTACCGGCGTCCCTTCCCGCAGCCCACACATTGCCGCCGCCTGCGCCGTGACGTATCCAGCCACCTCGGTGGGGCCGATAATCGGCGGCAGAGCCGGGACGATCTCGCTGATGCCTAAGCTTTCCGCCAATCTGGCCGACCAGCCGCCGCTTTGCATGTCATACAAATTGGATTCGGAGATATTGGTCTCTTCGCAGGCCAGCGCCCCGGTCAGGCAAAAACGCAGGTAATCATGGGCCATCAGCACGCTGCCGATCGCGGCGTAGCGCTGTGGCTCCTGTTGTTTGATCCAGCGCAGCAACGACACCGGATGACCCGTCCACAGCGTCTGACGCGTTTGCGGATAGAGCTGCTGCGGCATACCGTCGCGTTGCCACTGCTGTACCAGCGTCAATGCGCGCCGATCCGAGGAGAGGATGCCATTGCCCAGTGGCTGGCCCTGTTTATCCAGCAGGAATAGCCCTTTGCCCTGGGCGGAGATCCCGACCCCCGCCACTTGCGCGGCCTGCTGACCGCTTTGTTGCAGCACCGCGCGAATAACCGCCGCCGCCTGCTGCCACAGCTGGCTCATGTCCCGTTCTGCCCAGCCTGGCTGTGGCACCAACACCGGCAGGTTTTGCCGTGCAACTGCCAGTTCACGCCCCTGCGCATCATACAGCCCGGCTTTGATAAAGGTGCCGCCACAGTCCAGTCCTAACCAGCTGTTCATGCTGCCTCCCCTTTCGCCGAGTCGCAGCGCGCCGGCAGGGTCAGCGCCAGCACGGAAGCAATCGCCAGCGAGATCGCCAGGCTGTAAACCCCGGCATCCTTGCTGTATTCGGCAATCAGCACACCCACCATATAAGGGCCGCAGAAACCACCCAGGTTGCCCAGCGCATTGATCAGACCGCGCGCGCCACCGGCCACTTCAGCATTAAACAGACGCGGAGGAATACTCCAGAACACGCCCGCAGCCGACTGGATAAACACCCCGCAACCCACCAGGGCGGCATACGACCACCAGATATGCGCCTGCAATAGCACCGACAGCGCCATACACAGGGCAAAGCCAGCCAGCGGCAGTGCCACAAAGATCTTCCGGCGGCCGCTGGCATCGGACAGCGCTGAGAACAGAAACATGCCGAAAATCGCCCCGACATACGGCAGAATCGCCAGCATCCCTACCTTCTCGGCGTTGCCGTTGGTCAGCCCTTTAAGAATGGTCGGCAGCCATAGGGTGTAGCCATAAATGCCGGTCTGGTAGAAGAAGTTCACGAGGATCAGACGCCACATCACCGGCTCCCGCATCACCCGACTCAGCGAGGCTTTGCGCGTGTTCTGACCTTTGATCATCAGCTGCTCATCATGCAGGGTCTTGATCAGATACTGCTTCTCGGCTGGCGAGATCCAGCGGGCTTCCTGTGGACGGTTGCTGATGGTGAACAGCCACAGCGCCATCACAAACACCGACAGCACCCCTTCAACAAAGAACAGCATGCGCCAGTCCCAGTTGGTGATGATCCAACCTGACAGCGGAGCAGTAATAATTCCGGCAATGGGGACAAACATAATGACGATGGCGTTGGCACGGCCACGTTCTTTATCCGGGAACCAGTTGCCGATCATGGTCAGCACCACCGGCAACATGCCACCTTCCGCCACCCCGAGAGCAAAGCGCAGCGCCAGTAACTGATACTGGCTGGTGGCTAAACCGGTGAGGATGGAGATCACCGCCCATGCCAGCAACGACCAACCAATAAAACGCTTGCCGTTGCCGTACACCGCCAGCTTGCCGCCCGGCACTTGCAGGAACAGATAACCGATAAAGAAGATGCCTCCGGCTAAGCCGGCCATCGAGGCGCTGATGCCCAGTTCCGCATCCATCCCACCCGGCATGGCAAAGGCAATGTTGACGCGGTCCATATAGGAGATGATGCAGGTGATCAAAATCGGCGGAATGATGCGCAGCCAGCGCAGTGCCGGTACGCCTTCACGGGTCAATGCTGTCGATGTCAGACTCATGCTATCCCCTCCAGAGCGGTTGTCGGGATCTTCACCACCACTTTACGGATCGCCGCTGGCAGCTCCGGCGCGCAGTTTGGACGGTGAATATCCTGCGGGAAGAACACTGCAAAGGTGCCTGGCACCATACGTATCAGGGTTTCATCGGTGGCATGCTGGTAAAAAATGATGTCGCGTTCGGCGTTATACGGCTGATGCACCGCCAGGCTGGCGGGGTGATTCGCCACGCCAATCACCTCCGCGCCCGACACCAGATATTGCACATCGATATGGTGGCGGTGCGCTTCGGGATAGTTTTCCCTCGCCGGTGCGGTGTGCAAATCCAGTACCTGCACCTGCCAACCGGTGGCACTGTCGACATAACGTCCGGCCGCGATGTTTGCCAGGTCATGGCTGGCGAGATACGCAATGGCACGAGCGATGGCGGGTGGATAGTGATGTGCGTCGGTGTTCGCGATATGTCCGGTAATCATAGGGTTATCCTCCGTTACAACGCCTGGATGCGCGCCCAGACACGTTCATCCACCGGGATGCCAAGACGCTGGTTTTCTTCGCGCAGCAGCGGGAAACGTTCACCCGGCAGACGCACCGCCTGTTGGCTATCGGCACGCTCGGCACCGGTAATTGAGGCGCGAATACGTTGCAACTTGTGGTCGCGGGTCGCACCGTCAATCAGGCGATCAACATCGATGGCGATAAACACCTGCGAAATACCAAATTCGTCACCGTTGTCTTCGGTCACCTCGGTGACCGACGCGCCGTTAGAGAGCAGCGTGGCGAGCATATCCAGCACCACCGACAGCGCAGAGCCTTTCCAGTAACCCATGGGTAAAATGCGGCGGTTGTTTTCGATGGTGGCGGGGTCGCGGGTGTAGTTGCCGTCGTTATCAAAACCGCCATCGACCGGCAGGGTTTTGCCCGCCAGACGGTTCACTTCCAGCATGCCGTAGGAAAACATCGACATCGACATATCCACCATGGTGATGGGTTCACCCGGCACCGCAACAATCAACGGGTTGGTGCCGATAGCACAGTTTTTTGCGCCCCACGGCGGCATCACCGCAATCGAGTTGGTCCAGCAGATGCCGACATACCCCTTCTCGGCCGCCTGCCAGCCATAGCTCCCACCGCGCATCCAGTGGTTAGCATTGCGCAAGGCCACCAGGCCGATACCATGATCGGTCGCCAGTTCGATGGCGCGATCCATCATGCTGCGCGCGGTGATATTGCCGATGGCGCGTTGCGCATCCCACTGTTCGATAGCGCCCAGTGACAACACTTTGCTGGCGCTGGCAGCGGGCACGATATGTCCGGCATCCAGTTGCTGAATAAATCGGGGAAAACGATTCACGCCGTGGGAATAGACGCCATTCAGGCTGGTTTCGGCAAACATGGCGGCACAGGCGGTAGCCTTCTCCTCTGGTACCTTGCGACTCAGTAAGACACGCAGGAATTCTTCATATAACTGCTGATAGCTGATTCTCATAACGGCAACTGTCTCCCCAGCGCTACGCTTTATATTTCATATGTTGGAATGTCGTTCCAAATAAATCGTATGGCGAAAGCAAAGGCGAGTCAAAGAAATGGCAGGAAAATTTATCGTTAAAAATCAATCAAATAAAACTTTGATCGACTTTTGTGATCGGCCGCAAATCGGCCAGATTTCAGGCGTGGGGAAGCCGGGACAGAGGAACCTGCCCCGATCGGTAGCGGCGCGATTTATCGCTCCGTTACAAACGCACCCGATACAACGACGTGGTGGCGGTGATATACAGTTCGTTACCGTGCGGGCCACCCAGCGTACAGTTGGATACCCGCTCCGGTAGCGGGATTTTGCCGCGCGTCCGCCCACTGCTGTCGAAGATAATCACCCCGTCGGCGCAGCTACAGTAAATATCGCCGTTTTCTGCGACACAGAAACCGTCAGGAAAACCCGGTGCGACCTCGGCAAAAAATTGCCCCGCCACCAGTTCACGTCCCTCCACCCTGTAGACCCGCAATTGACGGCGGCCCAGCGTGGGGAAATCCACGATCGACATATCGGCGACATACATCAGGCTTTCGTCGGGCGAAAACGCCAGACCGTTGGGACGCTGCAAATCGCTGGCGGCAATGCTGAGCTGCCCGCTGACCGGATCGAAGCAGTACAGGTAACAACCGATCACCTGGCTGTGCGCGTGATACCCTTCCTCATCATTGATGATCCCGTAGGGCGGATCGGTAAACCAGATGGTGCCGTCAGAACGCACCACCACATCATTCGGTGAGTTAAAGCGTTTGCCCTCTACTTTATCGACCAACAGCGTCACGCTACCGTCATGTTCGGTGCGGCTGATGCCGCGCCGACCATGTTCACAGCTCACCACCCGCCCTTCACCGTCACGCGCGTTGCCATTGGCAAAGTTGGCGCTGGCACGCCACAGGCTGAGTTCGCCGTTGCGCTGCCAGCGAAACATCCGGTTGCCTTTGACATCGCTGAACACCACCGCATCTTGCTGTGGCAGCCATACCGGGCCTTCGGCCCAGATAGCGGGAGAACAGAGTTTTTCCAACTGCATCACTGTACGCCCCAGATGGTTTTGTAGTGCCCCTGATAGTTGTTCGCCGGGTCATAGTTGTTTTCCGGGCCACCGTCATTGGCGATATTGTCTTTGGTAATCAGATGCGCCGGAGTGACATAACCGGAAGAAGGTTGCCCGGCAAAGGCGCGGTTGAACTCATCGAGCAATTGCCAGCCGTGCAGCTTAAGCGGCTCGGCCACCGTCGCAATCTGGCTGTCGCCATTGCGGATGCGCTGGAATGCCGAAATGGAACCGTCACCGGCAGAAATATTGAATGGCGCATTGCTGCCCCCTTTACCCGCGGTTTTCAGCGCCGGGGCCATAAAGTCAAAATAGAGATCGTTGATCGACAACGCATACTGGAAATGATCGCCATACTTCTGCAACAGGCTGAAGGTCATGGAGGGCATACGGTTGGCGGTATCTGCCAGCGGTGTATCGATAAATTCCACCACCTTGCAGCCGCTGCATTTCTCAATCTCTTGCTTCATGGTGTTGGCCTTGTCCAGCGCGATTTGATACAGCGAGTCAGTGAAGATCAACACCTGCGCCTTACCCCCGGATTTCACCACGGCATATTGCGCCGCCAGCCGTGCGACATCATTCGAATCGGAGGTGATATTGTCCGTCACGCCATATTTCGCAATCGGTCCCGGCTGTGGTTCGGCATGCCAGGCCATTAACACGATGTTTTGTTCTTTGGCTTTCTTTAGCGGAATTTTTGCCACGTTCGGGTTCCAGCCACCAATCACGATGCCATCCGGGCGCTGGGCAATCGCCTGATTCAGCGCAGCGAGTTGGTCCTTCACCGACCCGCCACCATCGAGGGTTTCCAGTTTCCAGCCTGCCACCTTCGCCGCTTCACTCATCCCCTGCTGCACCCCCTGCACGCCGCCGTTTTTCATGTCTGAGGCGATAAAGATGATCTTTTTGTTCGGTTGCAGTTTAGGGCCAGTGGTCGGCCCATCCCAGTTGCTGGAGCTGGCGGTGGCTTTCGCCACTGCCGCCGTGGCCTGATCCAGGTAGCTGTCAGCCTGTGCGGAAGCGGAGGCCACCAGCATGGCGGCCAGGGTGAGACTCAATGCCTGATTTTTCATAATGAATTCCCTGGTGTAATGGTTTTTTGTTTATGGTCAGGTGCAGAGGTGGGTGCGCTCTGACTGCGCACCACGGCTTTTTGGTTCAGCATGCGGCGACGCTGGGCGTAACCGGCAAGCGTAATCGACAACAACAACGTGGCCCCGTTGAACAACGGCTCAACCCAGAAATCGCCACCGAATTGCTGGATACCGGCGATACCGATGGCAAGGATGGCGATCCCCACCACCGTGCCCCAGACGTTAACCCGTCCCGGGCGGATCGTGGTGCTCCCGAGGAAGGCCCCCACCAGCGCAGGTAACAGATAATCCATCCCGACGCTGGCCTGGCCCACGCCCTGTTCAGCCGCAATCAGCACACCGCTGAAACCGGTGAGCACGCTGGAAGCGATAAAGGTGCCGATGATGTATTTATTCACCGCAATGCCGTTGAGACGGGCGGCCGTTGGGTTCCCCCCCACCGCGTACATACAGCGGCCCAACGGGGTATGTTCCGTGATCAGCCACAGCACCAGCGCGACGATCAGCACATAAAACGCGCCGATGGGGATGCCAAACAGTTCGGTATGATGCAGTGCGCTGAAGGCGTCCGGCAGATCGCCCACGATTTGCCGACCGCCGGAGTGCCACAGTGCCACGGCGTACAGCACGGTGCCGGAACCCAGCGTCGCAACGAAGCTGTCGATATCGGCCAGCGCTACCAGGATACCGTTCAGCAAGCCATACAGCGCCGAGATCACCAGCACCGTCAATACCGCCATCTGCCACGAGAAGCCGTACTCCACCTGGAGGGTAATCGCGAGGATATGCCACAGCACAATGCCGAAACCGACGTTCAGGTCGATCTTACCGACGATCATCGGCAAGGTCGCCGCCAGCGCCAGCAGCGCAATTTTTGCCTTACTGGCGAGGATCGCCTGTAGGGTCAGCATGGTGGCGAACGATGGCGACAGCAGCGAGAACAACAGGGTTAACACCACACATAACAGCAGCAGGCCGTAGCGGGTCATAATCTGCATCGACCAGGGGGCGAAGCCGTGCTGCGCAAGGCTGACCCGCTGCTCCAGTGCGGTGGATTTTACGGATGTTTTCGACATGATTTTTCTCCTGCCTTCCTTTTCAGACGGTGGTTAATGGGGCAGCGCTGCTGGCAGAGGCCAGCTCCAGCAAACCGGCAAAGGTCACCTGTTCATTTTTTAATTCACCCACCACCTGACCACGGTTAAACACCAGTGCGCGGTTACAGATGTGGGCAATCTCTTCGAGGTCATTGGAAATCACCAGTACCGCCACGCCATCGACCAGCGCTTTATTCAGCAGGTGATAGATTTCTTCGCGCGCGCCGACATCGACGCCAGCAGTGGGATCTTCCAGAATCAGCAGCGGCGCATTGAGATGCATCCAGCGCGCCATCACCACCTTCTGTTGGTTACCGCCAGATAAGGCGCTGATGTCGAGATTGACGTCTTTGGGACGGACATCGAACAGCTGCACTTTCCACCAGCTGGCCCCGATTTCGGCGCGACGTCCGTAGCGAGACAGCAACCGATGGCCGCTGGCACAGGGATTGAGAAACAGGTTCTCGCGCACGCTCATCGACATCACCAGACTTTCACCGGTACGATCGCCCGCGACCAGCGACACACCCGCCGCCATCGCCTGATCGGGAGCCTGCGGTCGATAAGCCTGATCACGAAAGCGGATGCTGCCAGCGGTGGCCTGGCGCAGACCAAACAACAGGCGGCCTATCTCCTCTTGCCCGGCACCGCGTAATCCGGCCAACGCCAGCATTTCGCCCGCTTGCAGGCTGAAGCTGACCGGCCCGACTTCATCAATGCAGAGTTGATCCAACACCAACACCGGTTTGCTCGCTGCCGGTAGCGGTTGACGTTGATTGCCCTCCAGCGCTTCGCCAACGATCATCTCCACCAGATCGCGTAGCTGGTAATCGGCGGTGTTGCCCTCTGCGACGCGCTTACCATCACGCATCACACAGATGCGATCGGCGATTTCGATCACTTCGTCAAGGCGGTGAGTAACGTAAATCATGCCGACCTTGCGACTTTTCAGTCGGTTGATCACCTCAAACAGGTGACGCACATCATTGGCCGGTAACGAGGCGGTAGGTTCATCCAGCACCAGCACTTCGGCGTTGACCGCCACCGCACGCGCAATCGCCAGCAGCGATTTCTCGGTACGTGACAATTCAAACACCCGGGCATCCGGGTCCAGCATGATGCCAACATCGATCAGGGCGGCACGCGAACGTTCGCGCACCGCTCGCCAGTCAATCAAGCCGAGACGACGGGTGAAGCCCATCACCAGCGCCATATTTTCAGCCACCGTCATCCATTCGATCAGCCCGAGATCCTGATGGATAAAGGCGATCGGCTGCCGGGTCGCGGTTTTCAGACTGGCGGCAGAGGCGATGCTGGCGTCATGAAAGCGGATATCGCCCTCATCACGGTTGTACACCCCGGCCAGCACTTTGATCAGCGTGGATTTTCCAGCACCGTTTTCTCCCAGCAGGGCAACCACCTCGCCGGGAAAGACTTCAAGACTGACATCGTTGACGGCGGGATTACCGCCAAAGCGTTTGGTGATATGGCTCAGAGTAAGAACCGGTGTTCCCGGGCTATGCTGCATTACCGCCTCCTGCAAACTCCTGGTGAGCATCAACAGCGGCGACAGCATGAAAACACCGCTAAATTTCAACATGCGAAATACGATTCCAAAAAATACTATTCCTGGCGCGCCGGAAAAGCAAAGAAGTGGTGAGGATATATTTTGTTTTAAAACAGTTAGTTATAATTAATGTTGTGGATTTGTGATGCATCACTCACTTCCACAACGGGTGGATTTTCACCAAAAGTCACACTAAACCTGGCGAAAGATTCCCAGGCTGAAGTGCATGGGGTAACATCTGGCGACTGCTCTTTTATCGGAGTGGGAAAACTAAGAGGAAGCGTGGATGGTGGTTAAAGTAGCGAAAGCGAAGGAAGAGAAGAGTGACAAGCCACTGGGAACGCAGAGCTTGTTTCGTGGGCTGCAACTGATTGAATTATTGAGCAACTACCCAAACGGTTGCCCGCTGGCCCATCTTTCTGAGTTATCCGGGATGAACAAAAGTACCGTGCATCGCCTGTTGCAGGGGTTGCACAGCAGCGGCTATGTCACCCAGGCCCCCTCGCCTGGCAGTTACCGTTTAACCACCAAGTTTATCTCTGTCGGACAGAAGGCGCTCTCCTCCCTTAACATCATCCATGTTGCCGCCCCGCATCTGGAAAGGCTGAATCTGGAAGTCGGCGAAACGGTGAACTTCTCCAGTCGCGAAGATGATCACGTCATCCTGATTTATAAGCTGGAGCCGACCACCGGGATGATGCGTACCCGCGCCTATATCGGTCAGCACATGCCGCTGTACTGTTCGGCAATGGGTAAGATTTTTATGGCCTGGGGCAGCGAAGAGTACCCGGCCCACTACTGGCAAAGCCATCAGGACAGCATTCAGCAACTGACGAAAAACACCATCACCACGCTACCGGAGATGATGGAAGAACTGAAAACCATCCGCCAGCAGCAAACAGCGATGGATCGCGAAGAGAATGAATTGGGTGTTTCCTGTATCGCCGCCCCGGTGTTCGATATTCAGCAACGGGTGCCTTATGCGGTGTCGATTTCACTGCCTACCGCCAAGCTGCAACAGATCGGGGTGAAAAAGCTGATGGGTCCGGTGGTCGCCACCGCCCGTGCGATTTCGGAGGAGCTGGGATACGTGGTAGCGCAAAAGGCGTGCACGTTACCGTAAAAAAATCCGTACCGTAGCGGCGCGATTTATCGCGCAGGTTTTACACCCCAAAGGTCAAAAGCGCGCGATAAATCGCGCCGCTACGCATGAGATGACGTTCCGCTACTGGTCGTTGGTAAAGCGCCCTACAATCGTCGCGGCGCCGAGTGCATGCCCTTTCAGTTTAGCGACCAGTGCATCATGGGTCAGCCCGGCCGGTAAGCTGTTGGCGGGTAGATCGGTCGCGACCAGCACAAAGTTATAGTGATGTATGCCACTCCCCACTGGCGGGCATGGGCCGTAGTAATGGTTGGTGCCGGGTGAGTTTTTCCCACCGGTATAACCAACGCCTTTCGCCAGTTCGCCCTGTGCAAAGGCGCTGCGATCGGCCGCGATGTTATAGGCCACCATATGCGTCACCCCTAACCCTTTGCCACCCACCGGGTCGGTGATCATCAACGCAAAACTGCGCGTGCCCGCGGGCGCATTTGACCAGCTCAGTGCCGGTGAGACATTTTCCCCGGTACAGGAGGGATTCCCCTGCGCATTTCCGGCAAACTCCTTATTCAACATCGCGTTATCGGTAAAATCGGGCGACTGTAAGGTAAAAATCGGGGCTGCCATCACCGAGGCAGGCAACAGCGCCAACATCAGCGCGCGCTTAAGCATAACCATCATTCACTCCTGTTGATGAAAAAACCGACCAAAGAAACAAGTATATACGCTCGCTTTCGCTACACTGCAAAACGCACCTCCAGTGAAATCAGGGAAACCGGATGTCAGACGCAGCCCTTCAACACTTCTTACCCACCACCCAGGCATGGTTCCGGGCGGCCTTTGCTGCGCCTACGCCCGTCCAGGTTGAAGCCTGGCAGGCCATCGCCAGCGCTAAAAATTGCCTGGTGATTGCGCCGACCGGATCGGGCAAAACCCTCGCCGCCTTTTTGCATGCCATCGATGCGCTATTCCGTGAACGCAGCCAGCCAGCAACCGTTGCCCGCAGCCATAAAACCCGCATCCTGTATATTTCACCGGTGAAGGCCCTGGCCGCCGATGTGCAACGCAACTTGCAACTGCCGCTGGCAGGCGTGGAAGCACAACGCCGCCAGCAGGGCGAAGCGGAAATCGCCTTGCAGGTAGGCATGCGTTCGGGCGATACACGCAGTGCCGAACGGGCGCAGTTACAACGTCGTCCGCCCGATATTCTGATCACCACACCCGAATCGCTGTTCCTGATGCTGACGTCCAAAGCACGTGAAACGCTGCGCGGGGTATCTACGGTGATCGTCGATGAAGTGCATGCCGTGGCGGGCAGCAAACGCGGTTCCCATCTGGCGCTCAGTCTGGAACGACTGGATACGTTACTGGCGCAGCCGGCACAACGTATCGGGTTATCCGCGACCGTGCGCCCGCCCGAGGCCGTGGCGCGTTTCCTCGGTGGCGCGGGTGAAACCCTGGTGGTCAATCCAGCGGCCACGCGGCCGTTGCAACTCACCATTACCGTACCCGTGGCGGATATGACCGATATCCAGCAGCGTCCCGATGCCCAGGCGGCACAGGATGGCACCCTGGCCGCCGGATCAATCTGGCCGCATATTGAAGCGGGCATCCTTGACGAAGTGCTCCGTCACCGGGCCACGCTGGTGTTCACCAACTCGCGCGGGCTGGCGGAAAAACTCACCGCGCGACTGAATGAACGCTATGCCCGTCAGTTGGGCGAGCAGCCGACCGAACCGGAAGCCGCTTTTGGCTATGGGTCTTTTACCGGTGGCACGGAAAAACGCGCGCAACTGCCCGATAACCTGATTGCCCGCTCGCATCACGGTTCAGTATCGAAGGAACAACGGCTGGAGATTGAGAACGCCCTGAAAGCAGGCGAGCTGCGATGCGTGGTGGCGACCTCCAGCCTCGAACTGGGTATCGATATGGGCGATATCGACCTGGTGATTCAGGTCGGGGCACCGCTGTCGGTTGCCAGCGCATTGCAACGCGTCGGACGCGCCGGGCATCAGGTGGGCGGTACACCAAAAGGAATTTTTTGGCCACGCACCCGGCGTGATTTGCTGGACACTGCCGTGACGGTCGAGGCGATGCTGGCTGGCGAGCTGGATGCGATTGCCCCGCCCCATAATCCGTTGGACGTGCTGGCCCAACATACCGTGGCTGCGGCGGCGATGGAGACGTTGCAGGTTGATGACTGGTTTGCGCTGGTACGCCGCGCCGACCCTTTCCGGGCGTTGCCACGCGCAGCCTTTGAGGCAGTGCTGGATATGCTCTCCGGGCGTTACCCTGCGGATGAATTCGCCAATCTGCGCCCGCGCATCATCTGGGATCGGCACAACCATACCCTGAGCGGCCGTCCGGGTGCGCAACATCTGGCTGTCACCAGCGGCGGCACCATCCCGGATCGCGGCATGTTCAGCGTCATGTTGCCGGAGGGCGAAGAACAAACCGGCGCGCGGCGCGTTGGTGAGCTGGATGAAGAGATGGTGTATGAATCGCGGGTTAACGACATCATCACCCTCGGAGCCACCTCCTGGCGTATCCAGCAAATCACCCATGATCAGGTGGTGGTGGTGCCCGCCCCCGGACGCTCAGCGCGTCTGCCATTCTGGCATGGCGAAGGTGTGGGCCGTTCTGCCGCATTAGGTGAAGCCATTGGACGCTTTCTGCGTGAAGTGGATCAGGGCGCGCCGCTGACCGACACGCTGGATGAGCATGCCCGGCATAATATTCAGACGCTGATCGCCGAACAACATCAGGCCACTGGTGTACTCCCCACTGACCGCGCACTACTGATTGAACGTTGCCGGGATGAAACCGGCGACTGGCGCGTGATTCTGCACTCGCCTTATGGTCAACGCGTGCATGCGCCCTGGGCGCTGGCGGTGGCGGATCGGATTGCTCGGGTGATGGGCATCGATCCCGCCGTCGTAGCCAGTGATGACGGGATCGTTGCGCGTTTTCCCGACAGCGATGGCCGTGTCCCGGGCGCGGAACTGTTCCTGTTTGCACCCGATGAGCTGCAACGGGTGGTGAACCATGCCGTTGGTCAGTCCGCGCTATTTGCCGCCCGCTTCCGCGAATGTGCCGCCCGCGCCCTGCTGTTGCCACGCCGTAATCCGGGCCAGCGTTCGCCACTATGGCAGCAGCGATTGCGCGCCGGACAGTTGCTGGAAGTTGCGCGCCAATTCGATGATTTTCCCATCCTGATCGAAACCGCCCGTGAATGTTTGCAGGATGTCTATGATCTTCCCGCCCTGCATCGTCTGATGGCGCGTTTGCAACGGGGTGAAATCCAACTGGCAGACGTCACCACCGAATCCCCCTCTCCCTTTGCTGCGCCGCTGCTGTTCGGTTATGTAGCGGAATTTATGTATGCCAGCGATGCTCCCCAGGCAGAGAGACGCGCATCCATGCTGGCGCTGGACAGCAAGCTGCTCAAGAGACTACTCGGCGAAGTGGATATGCGTGAGCTGCTGGACACCACCCTGGTGGCACGCGTGGAACAAGAGTTGCAGCGCCTGCCTGCCGGGTATCACGCCACCAGCATTGAAGCGCTGTCGGACCTGCTGCGCGAAGTGGGTCCGTTAACCGACGCAGAACTGGCGCTCCGCTATAGTGGCGATGCACCACTGGCCGAGGGCTTGCAAGCCTTACAACTGGCGCAGCGCATCTTTTCCGTGCGCATTGCCGACCAGCAACGCTGGGCGCTGGCAGAAGATGCCTCGCGTCTGCGCGATGCGCTGGGATGCCACGTGCCGGATACCCTGCCGCCTGCGTTGCTCCAGCCCGTGACGCGCCCCTTGTATGACCTGCTGCACCGTTATGCCCGTACCCATGCGTTATTCACTGCTTCTGAACTCGCTCACCATTTCGGCCTGGGTGTCGCCGTGGTGGCCGATGCGCTGGGGGAGCTGCGTCAACAGGGCAAAGTCATCAAAGGTGATTTCACCCCATCAGACGATGAAGAGCCGCAATGGGTGGCAGAAAATGTGTTTCGTCGCCTGCGCCTGCGCTCACTTCAGGCCGCACGTGACGCCACCAAACCGGTTGATCCAGCGGTCTATGTGGCACTGCTGCTGGAACGTCAGGGGGTCGTCAGCGATGCCAGCGCCCGCCAGACACAAGGGGC
Organism: Pantoea sp. At-9b; assembly: GCF_000175935.2. Taxonomy (NCBI): domain Bacteria; kingdom Pseudomonadati; phylum Pseudomonadota; class Gammaproteobacteria; order Enterobacterales; family Erwiniaceae; genus Pantoea; species Pantoea sp. At-9b. The sequence goes on along the minus strand of NC_014837.1, from coordinate 2,070,506 downwards.
TTTTAGTGGCGTCAACGGCGTGGTACGCGTGATCGAACAACTGGCGGGAATTGCCCTGCCTGCCGCGCTCTGGGAAACACACATCCTCCCGGTGCGGGTGCGTGATTATCAACCGGCGATGCTGGATGAGCTGCTCTCCAGTGGCGAAGTGGTGTGGCATGGCCAACGCGCACCGGGTGCCGCTGAGGGGCTGGTATCGTTACATCTGAGCGAGTATGCCGCCGAGACCTTACCGCCTGCGGATGAAGGCAAGACCATCGCGCTGACACCGTTACAACATCAGATCCTGACGCTGTTGCAGGACGGTAGCGGTTGGTTTGTGCGCCAACTGATCCCGCGCCTCGCGCAAGACAGCCCCGACCCGGCACTGATTTATCAAGCCATGTGGGATCTGGCCTGGCGCGGTTATCTCACCACCGATACCTGGTCGGCGTTACGCAGTGTCACCGGTCATGTCAACTCGCCACGCCCGCGCCCGGCTCGTCCCAGCCGTCATCGCCGGGGACATGCCGGATACGCCGCGCCTGCCAGCCGGATTGCCAGTGGCCCTGGTCTCACTAGCATGGCGGGACGCTGGTCGTTGTTAGCGCGATCCGCGATTGCCGACACTGAACGCGCCCTGGCGCTGACGGAAAATATGCTCGATCGCTTTGCTGTGGTGAGTCGAGGTGCCGCCATTGCCGAACAGGTACCCGGCGGTTTCCCGGCGTTGCAACCGGTACTGCGTGGCCTGGAAGATAGCGGGCGCGTGTTGCGCGGACGCTTTGTGGCCGGTATGGGCGCTGCACAGTTCGCCGACCACACGGTGATTGACCGCCTGCGCCAACTCGCCAGTCATCAACGTCTGACCGGCAGCCCGGTTGCCCTTGCTGTACTCGATCCCGCCAACCCCTTCGGCGTGCAATTGCCGTGGCCCCTGAGCCTGGCCGGGAATCGTCCCACCCGCCGCCATGGCGCGCTGGTGGTGATCGGCCATGGTCGTGTGTTGTTGTATCTGCCGCAAGGGGGTAAGGAACTGATGACCTTTGCGTCTGCCGCTACGCTCGATGAGCAACATGCGGCGGTGCTGGCGCTGGGCGCGGCGCTAAAACGGGAAAAACACCTTAGTTTTACCCTCGAACGGGTTGACGATCAGCCCGCCGGGCAATCCCCGCTGCTGGCCGCGCTAAAAGAAGCGGGGTTTTCCCGCGTGCCACGGGGGTACAGTTGGTATGGCTAGTAGCGGCGCGATTTATCGCGCGGATTTTTCATGCATCGCGCACGAAACAGCGCGATAAATCGCGCCGCTACGAAAGTCAGTAGCTCACCACCGTTACCCAGTTCGCATCTCCCCCGGCGGGTGCGCTGCCGACATGTTTCAGCACTCCGCTGCGTCGATTGATGGCGTAGCTGCCGGTGACGTTGCTTTTCTCTCCACTGGCAATCAACCAGCGCCCGTCGGGCGAAATCGCAATCCCGCGCGGCTGTTTTTCTACCGGCCAGCTGCCGATTAAGGTCAATTTTCCGTCCTCTTTATTAATGCGATAACCCGACACCGTGCTGGTGGTACGTTCCGTCACGTACAAAAATCGGCCGTTGGGGGTAATACGAATATCCGCTGACCAGATACGAGGCGTGGGATCGTTATAATCAGCCAGGCGCTCGCGACCCTGTTGCAGATGGTATTGCGTGGCCACCGCGTTGGGCCACTCGGCGATCTTTTTCAATGCCCCGTTGGGTTGACGCTGGAATTGGGTAATGATGCCGCCCATCTCACCAATGTTGTAGAGATAACGGTTATCCGGTGACATCACTGAATGGCGTGCGCCATTGTTGGCCTCAGTTTCCACGTATCCCTCACCAATCGGTGTCAGGCTGCCGTCCTGAGTAAGATTGAGTTGCAGCACCCGATCCGTCCCCAGGTTGCCGACATAGACCGAGCGGCCGGTCGCATCACTGATCACCGAGTGCGCCGCGTGGCCGGTTTTGTATGCTGCGACCGGTGGCGCAATGACCTTGCCGTCACCCGCCAGACGATAGACATGCACCACATCGCCATCATAGGAGGAACCCAGCAGGAAACGCCCCTGGCTGTCGGTGCTGATGTAAGGGTAACTGGCTGCGGCTGGGGTTTCGCTGGCCTGCAACAAATCGCCGGTTTGCGCATCAATTGTCCAGCTCATCAACCTTAAGGGCTGACTGCGAATCGCAGCGTACAGGCGGTGATGATCGGCACTCAGCGCCATCGGCATCACTTTCCCCCCTGCGGAGGTTTGTCCAAGTAAGGTCAGCGCACCGGTTTTCTCATTCAGACTGTAACGGGCAATGTTGCCGTCACTGGCTTCGGATACATAAACAAAGGTTTGCGCCAGCAAGGGCGCACTAAATGTCAGCGCAGAGAGGAGCGCCAGACGTAGAGCAATTTTCATTATTATCTCCGTGATTCAGGAGCAACCCCACACAGGCCGCTTAACCGCCTATAGATATAAGTGGCGTAAAGGTCACCGGGTAATGTGTGATTGCCTGACTCGCTTTGGGCATCCTGCCAAAGAGCGTACTATTTCAATGGGTTATTGATTATTAACTTAAAAAGTTTAATCCAGGATTGTGCACTGGCTCACTGGTGGCGGATGGCTTAACATCAGGGCAATGATGATGGCAATGGAGTCCCGAATGTCGAGTTTGCGCTTGTTGGTGTCCCAGTCCAACGACCCCTGGTTTAACCTTGCGGTGGAAGATTGTATTTTCCGCCAGATGCCGACCACCCAGCGCGTGCTGTTTCTCTGGCAAAACGCGGAAACCATCGTGATTGGGCGCGCGCAAAATCCGTGGAAAGAGTGCAACACCCGACGTATGGCAGAAGATCACATCAAACTGGCACGCCGCAGCAGTGGCGGTGGTGCCGTGTTTCACGATCTGGGTAACTGTTGCTTTACCTTTATGGCCGGCAAGCCGGAATACGATAAAAGCGTCTCGACCGCCATTATTCTCCAGGCGCTGGCAAGCCTGGGTGTCAGCGCAGAGGCGTCGGGCCGTAACGATATTGTGGTGAATGTAGCAGGCGACGTCCGCAAAATCTCTGGTTCTGCATACCGCGAAACGCCCGATCGCGGTTTTCATCACGGTACTTTTCTGATGAACGCAGATCTGTCACGGCTGGCGGATTATCTCAATCCTGACGTCAAAAAATTGCAGGCCAAAGGCATCACCTCGGTGCGCTCACGTGTCGCCAATCTGGTCGAGCTGATGCCGGATATCAGCTATGCAAAAATTTGTGACGCCGTCACGCAAGCCTGGTTCACTTACTATCAGGATCAGTGCCAACCCGAGTTTATCTCCCCTGAGGCACTACCTGACCTGCCCGGCTTTGCTGAACAATTTGCCAAACAAAGCAGCTGGGAATGGAATTTCGGCCAGGCACCGGATTTCTCTCACCTGCTCGATCAGCGCTTTGCCTGGGGCGGCGTGGAAATCCATTTCGACATCGAACGCGGCAGCATTAGTCGCTGCCAGATCTTTACCGATAGTCTCAACCCGGCACCGCTGGAAACACTGGCAACCCGTTTGAGCGGCATCGCCTACCGCCCGGAAGCCGTGGCTGCGCAACTGATGCGTCTGGAAAGCGAATTTCCCGCACAGCAAACCGAACTGGCGCAACTTGGGCAATGGTTGCTTGCCAGCTTGCGTTGAGCAGATTGCACTCCATCACCATATGGTTATAATGAATTAACCAAATGGAGGTGTACGATGAAACAATTCACACTCCCGGCCACCCCTGCCGCGCCCGAACGTTTGTGGCAGTTTGCCGGGCTAACCAGCGCAGATGGCGTGCAGTTGATGGGCCAGATTGATGCGGGCCTCGACGGTTCCGTTGCCAGCCGCATCGTGTCATGGGCGCGAATAACGCAGGCTGATCTGCGCCATATGACCGGCATTCCCGGTACCACCTTTACCCGTGGGCTAAAAAACCGTTTTACCTCGGAGCAAAGCGAGCGCCTGGTACGCTTTATCCGCGTGATGGATCGCGCGGTGGAGTTGTTTGAAGGCGACCGGGAAAAAGCGCTGCAATGGTTGAATGAACCGGCGCGCGCCCTCGGGAATCAGAAACCGGGCGATATCGTCTCGTCTGAAACCGGCGCGTATGAAGTACTGAAACTGATCACCCGCCTTGAGCATGGTGTCTATTCGTGAAGTTATACCGCATGACCAAAACCCGCTTTCTCAGTTCAGCCTGGAGCGGCTACGGTGCCAGGGAAGGTGGCGGGCGCTGGAACAGCATCGGTGTCTCAATGGTTTACGCTTCCGAGACCGCCTCGCTTACCATGCTGGAAACCCTCATTCATCTGCAAAGCGCCAGCATTCTCGATTTCTTCACGCTGTTAAGCATCGACGTCCCGGACGAGATGATCCAATGGATTGATGCTGCGCAATTACCGCAGGACTGGGCCGCAGCGCAGGCACCCGCCGCGCTGCGCCAGTTTGGTGATTTTTGGATCGACAGCCAGGCGTCAGTCGCATTACGCGTGCCCAGCGCGCTGTCTCCGGTAGAATTTAATTACCTGCTCAATCCGGAACATCCGCAATTTACGGCTCTGGTTAAAAATGCGGTAGAAATCCCCTTTCGTTTCGATGCGCGTTTTGCACGCTGAATTATTTAAACAGCACCCCCATTTCCTCATTATGATTATAAATACAAATATCGCGACCATGTTGTTTGCCGTGATACATGGCTTTATCCGCCAGCTCGATGCTTCTTTCCAGTGAACCGTCATCACGCACCGGCGCAACACCAAAGGTGGCGGTGACATTAATAATGTGGTGTTCATAGGAAAAGGTTTCATTACGCATTCTTTTCATTAAGCGTTCAACGAGTTTTTTGATATCAGCCAGACATGGCGCTTCAACTAAAATAACGAACTCCTCACCACCATAGCGATAGCATTTTTCGCATTTCCTCATGGTCTCCAGCAGCAACTGCGCCAGACCTTTCAGCACCGTATCACCGCCATTGTGACCATATTGGTCATTCACTGTTTTAAAGTGGTCGACATCGAGAATAATGACATAGAGGGTGTGTTCGGTGAGGGCGCAACGCTGCTGCAAGCGTTCAAAATCACTGATCAATTTACTGCGCATCGGTAGTTCGGTAAGCGCATCGTAGCTACTGCGGCTCGCCAGCAGCCGCGTCTTGTAGCCGTCGAGCGCATCGAGGAAGCTTTTCTGTTTTTGAAAATATTCCTCCAGCTGGGGATGGGTAAAGCTATTCGCATTGATCGCTGTGATAATTTCCCTGACCGCATCATGCATTTTTATATGGCTATCGGAGATGCGTAAGAGATCATTGTCATTAAAATTATACTTAATTAGCATGGCATCGATCCACTTACCAAAGTCACAATAGCCGTGTGAATGTGGGTCTGCCAATGACTTATCAAAATTACCGCCAAATAAACTGATTTCCAGTAACCGATTTGACCATTCATAGTGGTTTTTGATAGCGTGATTTAAGCTGGCAATATCGACTTCAATGTCATAAATAGTTCGTTGCATTTTTCCTCCAGGATTTTTAAAACTATGGACAAGCTTACAAAACCCACCTTATAGATTTGATTGTTTTTGTAAAAAAGAATCATCCTGGTGACTAATTTTTAATTTTATGATCAGAGAACAGTTTTATCACGCAAGTTGCTGATCTTCGGCGCGGGGAATAAATAAAACCTTTTCGCCAATGTTTTATTTGTCGATCAGCGCGATGAGTTGTTAAATATTCGGGCTAAATATGAGTAAAGAAATGTCGGCGCACCGCCATGATGCGCGCACTTATCTCAACCGCTCTCTGACAAACCCGGTGAGCGCTTTTAACGCCGGGGGCACCAGTCGGTGACCCGGATAGTAAAGACACAGCTCGCCAAGATTGACCTGCCACTCAGACATCAACTGAACCAGCCTGCCAGCCTGCACATCTGCCGCCACATGACGCTCTGACATACAGGCGATGCCCAATCCCCCGGTGACCGCTTTCTGTGCCGAAGCCAGATCGTTCACAATCAACTGTGGCTCAACCTGCACCTTATAGCTATGTTGCTGATGACTCAGTTCCCAGCGATAAATGCTGCCATCAGCCATGCGCATACAAATACAAGCATGCTCGTGCAACGCCTGTGGCTGCTCAGGCGTGCCGCAACGGGAGAGATAATCGGGCGACGCCACCAGAATCATGCGCAACGGTGGTGTCAGTTTGACCGCAATCATATCTGCCGGGATATCATCCGCCAGACGGATACCCGCATCAAAGCCCGCCGCAACAATATCCACCTTCTCCTTCTGGCTGTGGATCTCCGCACGAATTCGTGGATAGCGGGCGAGAAACGGCAGCAGAATTTCGTCATACCAGAGCGCACAGCTTTCCGGCGGCACATTAAGACGCAACGTACCGGCCGGATCGGCGGGTTGACTGGCAATTTCTTCCGATGCGCTGCGGATCACCTCCACCGCCGGGGCGATCTTCAGGGTAAAACGCCGCCCGGCTTCCGTTAACCCCACGCTGCGCGTAGTCCGGTTGAACAGCCGCACCCCCAGCCGCTTTTCCAGTGCCGCGATGGCGTTGGTCACCGCCGAAGGTGAGATTTCCAACTCACTGGCTGCCCCGCTAAAGCTGCCGCGACGCGCGACGGCCAGCATAATTTCAAGTTCACTGATACCGGTTCGATTCATCGATTATTCCGTCAGACGCAATACCCTTTGCAGGCTAAGGCGGATTATAGCGCCAATGCTCGCGTGCTACCTTGCTCTGCCTACCCGCTTAATAAGGAGAACCGCCAGATGCGCACCTTCGAACACATCTATATTAATGGCCGCTTTGTCACCCCGGCGGGCACCGAGTGGCTGGATATTATCAAACCTGCTGACGGTAGCGTTATCGGTACAGCCCGACTGGCAGATGAAACCGATGCGTTACACGCCATTGCGGCGGCCAAAGCCGCTTTTAGCGATTTTTCTCGTCTGAGTGTCGCCGATCGCCTGGCACTGCTGGCGAACATGGTCGAAGTCCTGCAACAAAGCGAAGACGAGTTACATCATGCCATTCGCGAAGAATATGGCGCGCCCGCTTCACGTTCGCAATGGATGGCGACGTATCCGGCAGCGGTAGTGCAACAGGTGATGGCCGAATTGCGCGCCTACCCCTTTGTGCAGCAGGCGGGACGCGCCACGGTGCAGATGTTACCGCTGGGCGTTGCCGGTCTGATCACGCCATGGAACAGCAACGCCGGGTTTATCTGCCATAAACTGGCGACCGCCATCGCGGCCGGATGTACCACGGTGATTAAACCGAGTGAGTTCAGCATCTGGCAAACTGACGTGGTGACCCGGGCGCTGGATCGCGCCGGATTGCCGCCCGGCGTGTTCAACATCGTTACCGGACGCGGAGCCAGTGTCGGCCACGCCATCAGTACCAGCCCCGATGTGGCGAAAATTTCCTTTACCGGATCGACCGAGACCGGCAAAGCGATTCTGCGCAATGCCGCAGACAGCTTTAAACGCGTTACGCTGGAGCTGGGAGGGAAATCCCCAACGCTGATTTTACCCGATGCCGACGCGCGCTCTGCTGCCGAGCTGGCGGTACAGGCAGGATTTATCAACAGCGGGCAGGCCTGCATCGCCGGTACCCGGATTCTGGTGCCGCAAGCACGGAAAGCCGAGTTTGAGCGTGAACTGACCGCCGCAGTGCAACGCCAATCTTCCGGTGATCCTTCAGACGCAGCCACGACCATCGGTCCGATGATCAATCAGCGCCAGTGGGAACGCGTCCAGCGTTACATTGCGCTGGGTGAGCAACAAGGGGCGCGTTTGTTGGCCGGTGGCACTGGGCGGCCTGCGGCTTTGACGCACGGCTGGTATGTTAAACCCACCCTGTTCAGCGATGTCAGCAATGACATGACGCTTGCGCGTGACGAAATCTTTGGTCCGGTGCTGTGCATGCTGACCTATCGTGATGAACAGGAAGCGATCGCCATCGCCAATGACACCCAATATGGTCTGTCGGCGCTGGTGATTGGCGCGGATGAAACCCATGCCCGCAACGTGGCTGAACAGATTCTGGCCGGAAGAGTGATGATCAATACTCTGGCACATGAACCCCGCGCCCCCTTTGGCGGATTCCGTTGTTCGGGCATCGGCCGCGAGATGGGACAAGCCGGGATTACGGCGTTTCTGGAGTCACGGGCGCTGACCATCGCTTAATAACAGAATTTGTCGTAGCGGCGCGATTTATCGCGCAATTCCGTGTGCTGTGGCGGAAAAACCGGCGTGATAAATCACGCCGCTACGAAATGTGCCCAATCAGGCCTTCGCCTCCTGCAACAATTGCTGAATCACCTTTTCCTGTCCGGCATAATCCCCTTCACCAAACGCGGTGTAACGCAGTTGCCCGTGAACATCGAAAATGTAATGTGCTGGCCAGTACATATTGCCGAAACGGTTCCAGATAGCGTAATTGTTATCGGCCACCACCGGATACGACAACCCCCACTGCTTAATGGCACGCGCTACCGCCGCCGGATCGCGCTCCCATGGATACTCCGGGGTGTGGACACCAATCACCGTCAGGCCATCCTGCTGATATTTCTTCGCCCAGTCACGCACATGCGGCAGCGTGTGCTGGCAATTGATGCAGTCATAGGTCCAGAAATCAATCAGCACGACTTTGCCTTGCAGATCCGCCCGATTGAGCGGTGCGCTGTTGAACCAACCGGTTCCCCCCGCCAGTCCGGGGAATGCACTCTGCGTCTGTTCAACCACCGGCACCGGAGTGATCTTCGGTGCACTTGTTGGCAGAAAGTGACTCAGACGTTGCTCAAGATTCTGTGCCAGTTGCGGTCCCGCCTGCACCAGCCCTTGTCTGCCGCTGGCAAGTAACACCACGGAAGCCAGCATCAACACGCCAGCGCCCTGCCGCAAACGTGCCATCACCGTTAGCCCGAGGCGCAGACGGGTCAGCAATCCCCGTCCAGCAAACCACAGCAGCGCCAGCATCAGCGCACAGCCGCTGCCATAGGCAATCAGCAAGACGCCTGGCGAAAGCGGATCTTTAGCCGTAATGGCAAGGCTGAGAATCGCCCCCAATACCGGCCCGGCACAGGGCGACCACAACATGCCAATCGCCAGTCCCGCCAGCAAGGCAGCCGTCAGTCCGCTGCGGCGATGGCTGGCATCATTGATTCGGTTACCCAACAGCATCAAGGGTGCGGTGATGATCTGTGCTGCCCGCGTGGAGAGCAGCGTGATGGCGGTCAGTGCCAGGAACAACAGCGCCAGCCAGCGGCCCGCTTGCGTCACCTGCACTACCCAGTTGCTGGCGACCGAGATCAACAGCGATATCAGGGTGAAGACCAGCACCATCCCCACCAGCAAGGCTGCCATCTGCCCTTTTTTGCCACGAACGCTGGCAAACACCAAGGGGATCACCGGCAAGGTGCAGGGACTCAGCAGCGTCAGCATCCCAGCGAGAAACGCGATAATGAATGACATAGATATTCCCCCCGCTGGGTTATTGAGCGTTGCTACTGTCGACCGCCTGAGTGATGATCTGCGCGACGCTGCCAGGATGACTCAACATTGAGGTGTGGCTGGCCGTCACGCTACGGGTGTGCGCATGAATGTGCTGCGCCATCGCCCGCTCCAGGTCGGGATTGATCATGCGATCCTGGCGACTGACCAGATACCAGCTCGGTTTTTGCGTCCAGGCCGCCTGGCTGACTTTGTCACCAAAGGCAGCGGCGCGGATCGGCCCCTGGGTCACGCTCAGGATTTTCTGCTGCGAAGCCGGGCTATCTTCGGCAAAGTCCTTCGCCACCGTCGCCGCAGGCAAATAGAGGAATCCGTCCGCTGTTTTGGCGATATCTGCGCTACCCGCCGGGGCAGGAAAACTGCCTGCCAGGTCACCGGTTGATTGTCCGGCGTTCGGTGCAAAGGCAGCGATATACACCAAACCTTTGACATGCGGATCGTTCCCGGCTTGGGTGATCACCGTACCGCCCCAGGAGTGTCCCACCAGCACCACATCGCCTGATGCGCGTGCGATGGCGCGCTGGGTGGCGGCCACATCATCCTGTAACGAGGTCAGCGGGAGTTGAACGGAAATCACCTTCAGGTGGTGAGATTGCAGTTGCGGGATCACCCGGTTCCAGCTGCTACCATCGGCAAAAGCGCCGTGTACCAGTACCACGGTGTTGACCGGTGCCGCGAGAGCAGCACATGAAGCGGACAAGGTAACAGCAGCGAGTGTACTTAACAGAAACGTTTTCATCAGAAACCTCGTGAACATGATTGAGTGAAATTAGCCACTGCGTCATCTGGCAGTGGGTGTATTTAACCCGTCAGATGTGTTCACGCTGTTTCCACCACCCCCGGTTTTTGTCGCCTTGCGTGTCGGGAAGTGGCGTTGATACATAACGCTACAAAGTTGCAGCTCGCGCTTTAGCCCGGCAAGAAAATCTCCACATCCAACCCGCCCTGTGCACGGTTACTTAATGTCAGGCTACCGGCCATCTGATTGACTAATTGCGAAGCGATCGCCAGCCCCAACCCGGTACCGCCGGTATGGCGATTGCGGGAACTTTCCACCCGATAAAAGGGTTGCAGCACGGCCCCCAGCTCCTCTTCCGGGATACCTGGCCCGTTATCGCGCACATGAATCTTCATGCCGCCATCCGCCATTTTTAACAGCTCGACCTCAGCCTGATGGCCAAATTTCAGCGCATTATCAATCAGGTTAGTCATGATGCGTCGCAACGCCTGCTGACGAATGCTGAAATTATCCGGCCCGGTGCAGGGTGAAAAGCTGACCGCTTTGCCGACGTCCTGATAATCACAGGCGATGCTATCAAGAAACGCATTGAGGCTGACCCGGTGCGGCGTCTCATCCGGTATCTGCGCCGAGCGGGCGTAATCAATGCCCTCGCGTACCAGGCGGCTCATATTGTCTAAATCGCCCAGCAATTTGTCGCGCAGTTCGGGCTGTTCCGACATTTCTACGCGCAGCTTCATCCGGGTGATGGGGGTTTGCAGATCGTGGGAGATCGCCGCCAGTATCTGCGCCCGCTCCTGCAAATGATCCTGAATACGCAACTGCATGGCGTTAAAGGCGCGCGCGGCTTGCTGCACCTCTGCCGGGCCATTTTCCGGCATGATGCTGGCACGGGCGCTGGCCGGTTTTAATTCCTCAACCGCCTGAGTGAAACGCATAAAAGGCCGCACCACCTGGCGCACCGCGATCCAGGCACAGGCGGCCAGCAATATCAATTGCGCAAACAACACCACCGGCAACCAGCGGGCGATAGCAGGCATACGCGGCCAGAGATCCAACGTCAACGGCGCGCCATCATGCAGAGTAATATGCGCCTGAATATGCAGGCGCGGGCCAGGTACATTGGTAAAGGTCAGCGGATACTGCCCGCCGAGCGTCTGTTGCAGCGAGCGGATGGCATCGCGCGCGCGCCAACTATCCGGCCAGGGACCGGGCTGCCCGGCCGATAACGCGTAGCGGTAATTGCCGCGTGCCAGCTTTGCCAGCCAGGCGGGACGCTCTGACGGGGAGAGGTGATCGAGGATCGCTACGCTGGTGGCAACATCGTATTCAAGGTTACCCAGCATCACCGTTTTGGCGCTACTCATCCGCTCAATCATCAGACTGACCACCGTCATGCCGTTCGCCAGCACCAACCCAAGCAGCACGATCAACACCAGACGCGACAGCAGCGAACGCGGCCAGAGCGTCATAAGTTCACCTCTTTAATGGTGACCGGCGCGGCCAGCACATAGCCTTCGCTGCGCACCGTTTTGATGTAGGCCGGTTCACGGGCGTCCTCGCGCAGCCGTTGACGCAAACGACTGACCAACAGGTCAATCGAGCGTTCAAACAGCTCCGCATCGCGCCCCTGGGTCAGATTCAACAACTGGTCACGGGTCAACACGCGCTGCGGATGATCGAGAAACACCCGCAGCAAACGGTACTCCGCCCCGCTCAACGCCACAATCACCCCGTCGTTATCCAGCAGATGCCGCGCCGAGGTATCCAGTTGCCAGTCACCAAAGGCAATCAGGCGACCGGTTTCCGTGATTTGCAGGTTAGGCGGCAACGCGCGGGTACGCCGCAGAATCGCTTTGATCCTGGCCAGCAATTCACGCGCGACAAACGGTTTGATCAGATAATCATCCGCGCCCATTTCCAGCCCGAGGATGCGATCGCTGTCTTCACTGCGCGCTGTCAGCATCAAAATCGGCAGGTTGCGCTGTGGATCGCTGCGCAGCTGACGGCACAAGGTCAAACCATCATCGCCGGGCATCATAATGTCCAGTACCACCAGGTCCACCGCATTCGCCGCCAGCACGGCACGCATTTCACGGCCATTGGCAGCACCGGTGGCGCGATAGCCGGATTTCATCAGATAGTCGGTGATCAATTCGCGGATGTCCCGGTCATCATCAACAACCAGGATGTGATCAATGTGCTCCAAAACAACCTCCTGCCAGGGCGAAGACAAAAAAGACCGGTAATAAAATACCGGCCTGACAATAACTTATTACCACAAAATTACATTTTTGCCGCATCGACCACTGCTTTCACAAAATCCTGTGGGTCTTCGGCGGGCGGGTTATGACCAATATTGCCGCTAAAGGTGCGATGCTCATATTTGCCGCTGAATTTTGCCCGATAGGCGGAAGGAGCCGGATGCGGTGCACCATTGTTGTCCCCTTCGATGGTAATGGTGGGTACGCTAATCACCGGCAGCGTTGCCAACTTTTGCTCATAAGCGGCATATTTCGCTTCACCCGCTTCCAGCCCGATACGCCAGCGATAGTTACTGACCGTCACGGCGACCTGGTCCGGGTTATCCAGCGCCTGCGCGCTTTGGTTAAAGGTCGCATCACTGAATTTCCAGCCCGGCGACGCCTGCTGCCAGATTAATTTGGCGAAATCATGGGTGTTTTTCGCATAGCCTTCACGACCACGTTCGGTGGCGAAATAGAACTGATACCACCATTGCAGTTCGGCCTGAGGCGGCAACGGTTTTTTGCCGATCGCCTGGCTGCTGATCAGATAACCACTGACAGAAACCAGCGATTTCACCCGTTCCGGCCACAGCGCCGCAACGATATCTGCCGTGCGTGCACCCCAGTCAAACCCGGCAAATACCGCCTGTTTGATCCCCAATGCGTCCATCAATGCCACGGTGTCAGCCGCCAGTGCTGAGGGCTGTCCGTTACGCGGGGTACTGGCCGAGAGAAAGCGCGTAGAACCGTAACCACGCAGGTAAGGCACGATCACGCGATAGCCCTGTGCTGCCAACTGTGGCGCAACCTGAGCATAGCTTTGGATATCGTAGGGCCAGCCGTGTAACAGAATCACCGGCTGCCCATCACGCGGGCCAATATCGACATAACCGACATTCAACACACCGGCTTTTACCTGGTGGATGGTGTGGAATGCCTGGGCGTAATCGGCCTCGGTCGGGGCAGCCACCGCAGCAGTGGTAGCAAACAGTGCAGTCGCGGTCATCAGGGTAGCTAACAGTGATTTACGTAACATGGCGGTATCTCCAGAAAATTTGAGGTGTAAGTGACAACGCCTGAATTACACCACCCCGATGTATAGGGCTTGTTTCTGCCTGGGCGGATTTTTGCCTCGCGATGTATTGGTGAGCGAGGCAGATACAGTGCGATACAAATCCCCTTGCCCCCGTAACGGCGCGATTTATCGCGCGTTCATTCACCTGATGCGGCAAAAACCTGCGCGATAAATCGCGCCGCTACCGAACCTGGCATTATTCGATTTATCGCGCCGCGAAAATTTTCCCTCCGATCTGTGCGCTCGATCTCCAATCGCCGTGAAGTTATGAGATATATCTATTAACACGATATATCTAAATTTATTACAACAACACTGAGCGGTACCCCTTTTATCTGAAAGAGAGAACATACCCATGCCACAGATCGATGAGTTGGTTCTGGAGCCACCTTTCAACGTGACGCGTGCCAGTCATGTTGTCCTGAACGTTCGCGACCTTGAGGTCAGCAAGCGCTTCTATACCGATTTAATCGGATTGGTGGTCAGTGATGAGGATGCGTCCAGCGTGTATCTGCGCGGATTAGAGGAACGTGGGCATCACAGCCTGGTGTTGAAAAAGGCCAGCGATACCCACTGCACCCGCATCGGGATGCGCGTTCGTTGCGATGACGATATCTATAAAGCAGAAGAATATTTCGCTTTGCAGGGCAAGGAGACACGCATCGTTGAGGTGCCTTTTCAGGGCTTAACGCTGCATGTGACCGACCATGTTGGTGTGCCGCTGGAATTATGTGCCTCGATGGATGCCTGTGAACGCATGCTGAAAAACTATCAGCACTATCGTGGAGCCAGCGCCCAGCGCCTCGACCACTATCAGTTACAAACCAGCGACGTGCGTAAGGCGTGGTCGTTTTATCAGCCGTTGGGTTTTCGTGTCAGTGAATATACCTGGTCGCAGGTGGAACAAGATCAGCACCTGTGGGGCATCTGGCTGCAACGCAAAGGCAATCCTCACGACATCGTCTTCACCCAGGGACCTGGGCCACGCCTGCACCATTTTGCCTACACCTTGCCCGATACCAACGACATGATCCGCGCCTGCGATGTCGCTGGCGCACTCGGCTACGCACCGCAACTGGAGCGTGGTCCGGGCCGTCACGGCATTAGCGGTGCCCTGTTCGTCTATTTCCGCGATCCCGATGGGCATCGTATCGAACTGTTTAATACCCACTACCAACATATCGACATCGAACCGGCACTCGGCTGGAATCTGGCCGATCCCAAACGTGCCGACCAGTGGGGACTCCCGGCACAAAATAAATGGTTTACCGAAGCGACACCGTTCGCCAACGTGCCGGTCATTCAGCCGGAAACCCCGATCGATCCGCCCACGCTGGAGCGCTTTCTCGCCCTTGCTAATGATGGCTAAGCGCCTGCATCAGGCCATAACGCTAAATCCTGTGTGAAATCAGCTATTGGGAGAATGGATCGTGAGTACATTTATTCAAAACCCGCTGGTGCGGATTCTGGTTGCCTACGCACTCGGCGTGATGGCAGCAATGACCGTCAGCGAAGCGGTAACGGAATTGGGTTCGATTGCGCAAGAGTTTCATGTCTTTGAACACAGCCAGATCGGCCTGATCATGTCGCTGCCGTCGTTGATGGTGGCCCTCGGCGCACTGCTGGCGGGTTACATCGTCGACCGCGCCGGTGACCGGGTGGTGTTGCTGATCGGGGCCGTGGTGATCGTGTTGGGGGATGTCTGCGTGGTCGCCGCCCCATCCTTTAATCTGCTGCTGGCCGGGCGCATCGTTACCGGCATCGGTTATGTATTAACTGCCGTGGCCGCCGTGACCTTGTTGATCCGTATCACCACCGGCAAACAGCGCAATATGGCGATGGCACTGTGGTCCACTTTTGTGCCTGCCAGTTTTCTGCTGCCGTTCCTCTCTGCCGGGCTGGCTGACCATTTTGGCAACTGGCGCGCGGCCTTTCTGGCGCACTCAGTCCTGACGCTGGCCCTGGCGTTTGTCGCGACCGTCAGCTTGCCGCGCCGCACGCCTGAAGAGAAAGCGCAGTTCTCCCGTACCCGCGGTTTACGTTCCGTACTGCGCAGCCCGCTGATCTATCTGCTGGGGATTTCCTTCGGTGCCGATGCCTTTCTGCAAACCGGCATTATCTCCACCCTCGCCCCGTATCTCGCCAAACGCTACAGCGTGCCGCTGCTGGAAGTTGCCCACTGGAACGTGGTGGCGATGGTGTGTAACGGCATCGGCTGCCTGATGGTTGGCGCACTGCTGAATCGGGGCGTCAAAGCCGCCGCGATTGGTGTGGTGGGCCTGGTGCTGACCGGTGCGCCCGCACTGGCGATTTTCACTCTGCCGCTCGGCTTTATGTTCTCCATCGGTGCCTCCTGGCTGTTTATGTTCGGCAGCGGTTTGCTGGTGGGCATGTGGGCACTGGCTCCGGTGGTCGCGCCGTCACGCGAAAGCATCGGGGCCACCAGCGGCCTGATCACCCAACTGACGCTGGTCGGCGTGTTCTTAGGCCCACCGTTGTTTATCGCCGCGCAGAACAGTGACAACCCACAGTCGCTGGCGCTGCTGGTGATTGGCGGACTGGTCGTCTGCCTCGCCGGATTGCCGATCTGGCTGCGCGATGTACAGCGTCAGACCGGTCACGATCTCAAAGCTAATACCCTGAAAAGCCACAGTTAACTCTGAATAACAAGAGGAAGTCATTATGTTGGATATCGTCATCATTGGTGCTGGCCCGGCTGGCCTGGCTG
The DNA here is from genome assembly GCF_000175935.2 of Pantoea sp. At-9b. Taxonomy (NCBI): domain Bacteria; kingdom Pseudomonadati; phylum Pseudomonadota; class Gammaproteobacteria; order Enterobacterales; family Erwiniaceae; genus Pantoea; species Pantoea sp. At-9b. The sequence continues at coordinate 2,054,172 of NC_014837.1, read as the reverse complement.
CTGCTCTACGTCTGCATCAACAGGGTTTTCGCCCGCGCCTGTTTGAAGCCGTGGCCGAAATCAAACCACTCGGCGTCGGCGTGGATATCAAACCCTACGCGGTGAAAGAAATCACCGAAATGGGCCTGTATGACGCGTTTGTCGACATCTCGGTAGAGGCCAAAGAATCCATTTTCTATACCGGCTACGGCCAGCAGATTTTCGCTGAACAGTGCGGCAAGCATATGGGTTACGAATATGACCAGCGCTTTGTCCATCGCGGCCATCTGCAAATGATGTTGTACCGAGCGGTGCAGGAACGCCTGGGCGCGGACGCCATCACCCTCGGTTGCCGTTGCAGCCATTTCGAACAGGACGACAGCGGCGTCACCGTACATTTCGATACCCGTCTCAACCCTAATGCGCCGCAAAGCGTGCGCGCGGATGTGGTGATCGGCGTCGACGGCATTCGTTCGGTGGTGCGCAGCAAATTGCTGCCGGAATCTGCCCGCAGCCACTTCTCCGGTCTGACCTTATATCGCGGCGTCACGGTGATGCCTCCGTTCAAAACCGGCGGCAGCATTCTGCATATTGGCGATCCGATTCGTCAGGGCACGCTGATCGTTTATCCGATCCAGAACAACGTCGATGGCAAAGGTAATCAGCTGGTGAACTGGGTGATTGAACAGGACGAGAAGCCACAAAGCGAAGAAGACTGGAACCAGGAGACTGGCGTCAAAGAGATCGAGCATGTGTTTGACGACTGTCAGCTCGATTTTATCGATGTCAGCGCCATGATCCGCAACGCCCGTGAATGCTACCTGTTCCCGCTGATCGACCATGACCCGTTACCGCAATGGTCATTTGGCCGTATCACCCTGCTCGGCGATGCGGCTCATGCCATGTATCCGCGCGGTGGCAACAGCGTCTGTCAGGCGTTTGTTGATGCCCGCGTCATCGCCGAAAAACTGGCCAGCATCGCCGACCCGGTCGCCGCGCTGCAAGCCTACGAGCTGGAACGCCGCGAGAAGGTGAACTGGCTGGTGCTGGCATCACGCGGTGAAGGCCCGGAAGTGGTGCGCCGTATCGTCGAAGAACGCAGCGGTGGTAAACCGTTCGACGACATTGAAAAAATCTTCCCGCACGAAGAAGCCCTGTCGATTTTCAGCGAGTACCACGCCAAAGCCGGTATGCGCATCCCGACAGAAAAAGAGACCGACCAACCGACGAAATACCAATCGGTTTTTGCCACCCAAAAATAATTTACCCCCTTAATTGAGACAGAAAGGAACTGACTATGAGCAAGATTATCGATGCCAACATGCACTGGCTGCCGGGCGAGCTGTTTTCTGACAAGAAACTGCTGAATTCATTTCTCGACTGCGTGCCAAAACAGTATGGCGTGCACACCCGCGTGGAGAAAATTGAAGGCAAGGAACTGAGCCAGCTGATCATCGAGCAGCCGAAAGGCTTTGTTAACCTGAACTATGCCGAAGGGCAATACACGCTGGAAAGCCAGTTGGCGGATATGGAGAAAGCCGGGGTCGACCATGCCATTTTCCGTCTGCCGGTATGGCAGGAGTGGCTGGATCTGGAGACCTGTAAAGAGGTCAACACCCGTATGGCGGAATACGTGAAGCGCAGCGAAGGCCGCATGTCCGCGTTGGCGGTCGTGCCACCGTGGGGCACCGACGATTGCCTGCGCGAAGTGGATCGCTGCCTGAATCAACTCGGTTTCCGTGGCGCGCAGATCGTGGCGCACTACGGTCAAATCTATCTCGACGATCCGGCCTTCCGTCCGTACCTGACGTTCCTCAACGATCTTAAGGTACCGGTGGTGGTCCACCACACCCCGCTGCCAGTGGACTTCAACTCGGTGCTGCCTTACACCAACCAACGTCGCCAGTTTGGGCGCTGCGTGGATCAGGCAACAGCGGTCGGTCGCGAGCTGTTCAGCGGCATGTTTGATGAGCTGCCCAATCTGCGTTTTATCCACTCCATGTTGGGCGGCGCGTTCTACGCCTTCGCCGATATGCTGGTACCGCCACAACATCAGTTTAACGATGCAGTGGATCGTTTCCAGACCGGCACGGGCAACCTGCGCGCGCAGTTGAGCAACAACATCTTCTTCGATACCTCCGGCGCGCCGCAATGGGGTAAAGCGCAGCTGGAAGCGGCGGTGAAGGTGATCGGCGGCAAAAACATCCTGTACGGCAGCTCCTACCCGATCCGTAAGGACTGGTTCTTCAAAGGCATTGAAACCATTGAGAGTCTGGATATCAGCGCCGAAGACAAAGCCAACATTTTGGGTGGTAACGCCGCGCGCATGTTTAACCTGGCATAACGCGCCACGGCGCTGCGTCAACGCCGTAAACCCTCCTGTGTCTTGAAAACTGCTCAGCCTTCATGCTGGGAGCGGCGGGCTTCTGCTCGCCGCATTTTTGCCAAAATAGGGAGAAACCCCGTGGAACGACCGCAATTTATCCGCTTTTCCGCCGAACAAGGTCAGGTAGATGCTTATGGTTTAGTCAGTGGAGCTGGCGTGATTGACCTGACGCGGCACTTTGCCGATCGCTGGCCGACACTGGATGCCGTGATCGCGGATAACGCCCTCGCCGCGCTGGCCGCCGAAGCGCAACACCTGCCGGTGGATTATGCCCTGAGCGAAATCCAGTTTGAGATGCCGCTTCAGCAACCGGGCAAAATTCTGTGTATCGGTGTCAACTATCCTAACCGCAACGCCGAATATAAAGACGGACAGAGCGCACCGGATTACCCGTCGATGTTCGTCCGTTTTCCTGAATCACTCACCGGACATCAGCAACCGCTGCTGCGCCCTGCCGAGAGCGCACAGCTTGATTACGAAGGTGAAGTGGTGATCGTGATCGGCAAATCTGGCCGCCGCATCGCCGAAAATGCAGCGTTAGACCATATCGCCGCTATCACCGTCGGCAATGAAGGCACGGTGCGTGACTGGGTGCGGCACAGCAAATTCAATGTCACCCAGGGCAAAAACTTCTATCGATCCGGCGCGATTGGCCCGTGGCTGGTGCCCTTTACCGATGCTGCGCAGATCGCCGATATCCGTCTGACCACCTATGTTAACGGCGAGCTGCGTCAGGACGATCGTACCCGCAACATGACCTTCTCATTTAGCTGGATCATCGCCTATATCTCGACCTTTATCCCGCTCAATCCTGGCGACATCATTTTTACCGGCACCCCTACGGGCGCGGGCGCGCGTTTCGAACCGCCAATCTGGCTGAAGCCTGGCGATGTGATTGAGGTGCATGCTGAAGGCATCGGCACCCTGCGCAACCACGTTCAGGATGAGGTGTAACCATGTTAAGCCAGAGCGAATTGTTAGCCGCCGTCGCGGCGCTGGATCAGGCCGAGCGCCATCGCAGCCAGACCGGATTGCTGTCACTGCGCTACCCGGAGATGACGCTGGATGACGCTTATGCGGTGCAGCAGGCGTGGGTGCGACAAAAAATTGAGGGTGGCCGGAAGGTGATTGGCTGGAAGATTGGCCTGACCTCCAAAGCGATGCAGTACGCGCTGAATATCGACACCCCTGATTCCGGCGTGCTGTTCGACAACATGGTGTTTGATGACGGGGCCACCATCCCGGCTGACCGCTTTATCCAGCCACGTATCGAGGCGGAACTGGCCTTTGTGCTCAACGCACCACTGTGCGGGCCAGGCGTGGACGTTGAAGCGGTATTGGCCGCCACCGCTTATGTGCTACCGGCGCTGGAGATCCTCGATACCCGCATCGTGCGTAGCGATGCTGCCAGCGGCAAAGCGCGCACTATCGTCGATACCGTCGCTGATAATGCCGCCAATGCAGGCATCGTATTAGGCAGCCAGTTGTTCGCGCCAGAAAATGTCGATATGCGCTGGATGGGCGCGATTGTGGCACGCAATGCCACCGTCGAGGAGACCGGGCTGGGTGCCGGCGTGCTGAACCATCCGGCACGCGGTATTGCCTGGCTGGCAAACCGGCTGGCGCACTATGGTGACCACCTTGCCGCCGGGCAAATCGTCCTCGCCGGTTCGTTTATCCGTCCGATTGAAGCCCGTCATGGTGACACCATTCATGCTGACTATGGCCGCCACGGTTCCGTCAGCTGCTACTTTGCGTGAGGTAACGATGTCCGCACCCATCAATGGTTTTAAACAGGCGCTACACAACAAACAGCCGCAAATTGGCCTGTGGCTGGCGCTCGCCAGCCCTTACAGCGCCGAAATTTGTGGCGGGGCCGGGTTTGACTGGTTGCTGCTGGATGGCGAGCACGCCCCTAATGATGTGCCGCTGTTGATGCAACAGTTGCAGGCCCTGGCCGCTTCCCCGGCCCATACGGTAGTTCGCGCGCCAATGGATGCCCCCTGGCTGATCAAACAGTTGCTGGACATTGGCGCGCAGACGCTGCTGATCCCCATGGTGGAAAGTGCCGAACAGGCGCAGAGGTTGGTGCAAGCGGTGCGTTATCCGCCGCACGGCATACGCGGTGTGGGTGCAGCGCTGGCACGGGCCTCGGCCTTTAATCGCACGCCAGATTATCTCACCACCGCCAATGCACAGATTTGCCTGTTGCTACAGGTGGAGAGTCGTGCCGGGCTGGCGCAGCTGGATGCGATTGCGGCGACCGACGGGGTCGATGGCGTATTTATTGGGCCTGCCGATCTGGCAGCAGACATGGGGTTTCCCGGCAAGCCGGGTGCGCCGGAAGTCCAGGACGTGGTTGAAGCGGCGTTGGTGCGTATTCAGTCACATGGCAAAGCGGCGGGAATATTAAGCGCAGATCCAACGCTTTGCGCCCGTTATCTGGCGCTGGGCGCGACCTTTGTGGCGGTGGGCAGCGATGTCGGGTTGTTGGTGAAAGCCACCTCAGCACTGGCGGCGGATTTTCGTTAGCCGCACTGATCTGCGCGATAAATCGCGCCGCTACGGACCGGGCAAATTTCGGTAGCGGCGCGATTTATCGCGCGGTTTTTACCTTAAACCGGCTGCCATATCACTTCCAGCGTTTCGCGCACCGCAGCCTCTTCCAGATGACGCACCAGAATATGCTGCATCTCGGTCAACTTCTCCTCATTCAGCGCGGTGAGGGTGACGCGAAAAATGCCCTCCAGGACTTCCATGCGGACTTCGCCCATACTCATGCGAAAATGGCCGCTGTTCTCATCCATCACCACCGGCGTGCGATGCTGAAAGTGGCTACCGAGGCGGCGCAGAAAACGCTCGCCATTCGGCGTCACGATATCCGCCACACATTTTGCCGCCCCTGCGCTTAAAGTGGGCGCATTCAGCAACGCTTCGATCTGGTTGGCGGCAACATGGATAATCTCCCCGATACGCGTGACCACCTGATCCGCCACCGGCTCCATTTTGGCACGCAGACTGAGCGCACGTTTCAGATGATCCATCGCCTCAACAATCGCCTGCGGCGACTTGCCATGCCCCTGCGCCTTGGGCACCACGCGCGCCACCAGCATATCAATCACGGTTTTATTGGCGCTGAGGAATGCATTCCCTTCGTCGGTGATGCGGTAGCGTTTACGGCCACCCTTCTCTAAATCGATTTCGGCGTAGCCGCGATCGTACAGCCAGGTAAGCGCCGGATAGAGCACGCCAGGGCTGGGTTTGTAGGTGCCGCCCAGACGTTCATTCACTTCATGAATCAGCTCATAACCGTGGCTGGGCTGTTTGGCGATAATCGCCAGCAACAGCAGGCGCAACTCGCCGTAATCGAAAGCGCGCGCCCGGCGACCCGTTTTGCCAGCCGCAGGCTGCGTATCCAATTCGCTTTGTCCAACCATGACTGCCCCCACGCAGTTGTCCGAATAACCACACAATGATCACTGAATTTAAATATATCGAAATTTCCGACATAGTCCAAGTCGTTACAGCAATCGTTTCCGTTGAACAGGGAATATAGAGAAAGGTGCGGGCAGATACAATCACTGCCCGCAATGAGGGATTAGCGATCGAGGACGGCGATAAAATCGCACTGAATTAAGGTATTACCGCTGAAGTTCCCGTCCAGCGCATGGCGCGCCGGACGCGAGTTCTCGTCCGGGAACGCCGCCAGCCAAAAGTGATTCACCACCTCACGCTGCGATTTGTCCTGCATCCAGAGTGTCACCTTGATCACATCGTTCAGCGTGCCCCCCGCTGCCTTGACGATGCTTTCAATATGGCTAAACATCAGCGCGCACTGCTGAGCGAGATCGGCGGGCACCTGCTGGGTCTGCGGGTCACGTCCGTAGATCACCCCGGAATACAACATCGCCCCTACCCGACACGCCGCCGGGATCGGATTGGCATGGGGGAAGGCGTCAATATAGATACTTTCGCGACGGCTCATATCATCTCCTGATTAATAATCATCATCGGCCATTTTCGCGCCAAAGCGATACACCAGGCGCAGACGTTCCGCATGGTAGTTCCCCGTCACCTCATTGGGCGAATGGACGTAGTCAAATTCGAACTCCAGATGCAGACGCGGCGTGAGGTTATAGCCAAGGATCATAAAGGCGGCGTTGATGTTCTCCGCCGGTAACGGATAGTAGATCCCGCTGGAATCCTCCAGCTCCAAACGCGTCACGCCGAACACCCCAAGATACTTTTCATCATGGTAGGCATAGCGTAAGGCAAAGGCCTTGCCCGGCTGGTTGGTGGTGACCATCGACACCAGCGGCTGCCCACTCTCCAGCGGGGTATGATCATAAATCCCGTAGCTGTAGGGGGCGAAGAAGCCGCCATTGAGGAAGGCATCATCTTTGCGCGGCACATAAGTGGCGGCGAAATACAGATCGTGATTGCGGGTTTTCATGCCGATACGCCCCGAATAGAGGTCAGTATCGATATTGTGATAAGGATACGCCTGGTCGCTGGCATCCCATTCATGCAGATACTGCGCGCCCCAGTACGGCGTCCAGTTGCCGAATTTCAACGCTGAAACCGGTAGCTGGACCCCACCGTAGCCGAGTTGGGCGCGTTTATCGAAGTTGTAGTACCAGGCTTCCGCCACCGTATTCCACTGCTGACCGTAGCGCAGCCCCACCGTAGTGAAGCCGTCGCTGTCCACCGACGGCATGCTGGTGTCCTCGATTTCTGGATTACCGGCATCGCCTTTGCCGAACTGGTCGGAACTTTCCGGTTTGAAGCGGTAGATGCGATACGCATTCAGTTTCAGATCACCTTTTTCATCAAAGGCATAGCTGCCGCCGAACCCCTGATACAACGCCGGGATCATGGTCCAGCCTTCGCCTTCATTGGCAAACGGCGTATCCAGACCAAAACGTCCTCCCTGGAGATCAAAGCCATACCCCTGATAGCGCAGGAAAGCTTTCCCCAGTACCGTGGTATTTTCCGACGGCAGATAGATTTCAGTACGTTCCGGGTCGGAAGGATTCAGCCCGAGGTTATAAGCGCCATAGACCCCGACCCCGGCGCTAAAACCGCCAATCTCAGGACTGCGATACTGGATATCACCGCCCGCCGAGCTGGTCCGTTTATTGACCTGAGTACCGCTGAACTCTTTAAAAAAGGTCATGGTTTTCAGCTCGCCGGAGATGTTGCCTTGTGCGAGCCAGTCATTAAAGCTGTCGGAGTCTGTTGCAGGTGATGCCTCCGCACAGCAAGTACCGCAGAACAACGCCAGAGGCACTACGGTTAATGCAGCAATTTTGGCTTTTTTGTGAACATGCATTGCCTGATAACCTCGTCATTAATGATGTGTAGCAGCGCGATTTATCGCGCAGATTTTTCTCAAAAGCGGCAAGATAACTGCGCGATAAATCGCGCCGCTACCAATTTGGGACACAGCGAGGCCGTCCGAAATCCCTGCCGGGAACGGTTAACGGACGCTGTGGGTTATCCGGGCAGAACGACGTCACCCGGTACGACAGGAATTCAGGCGTTGCGCCTGAGCTTACTTCTGCAACTGCGACAACAACGCCTTGCCGTAGTCGTTTCCGTTGGGAATCCGGGTAATGGTGTGGATATGGAAGCGCGCCGGTTCTTCATTGGTCAGCCACATGCCGCTGTGATGATCAAACTCCAGCATCACTACCGGGCTTTGCAGCCGGTAATAGAACACATCGTCATCACCACAACCGCCAATCCAGCTCCACCAGGTATCATCGAGATGCGCCTCAATCTGTTGCAGGCGCGCCGCGCGGGGCGCATCGGGTAGAAAACCGAGAAACACCGCCACCAGCGCCATTACTTGCCGACGCTGTGCCGGGGTAAACTCCGCCACGCACACCCCTTCCAGCGGGATCACCCGGTTATCCTGAAACGCGCCGCCGAGATGCCGCTGATCGGCAAAGTTGAAACGATCAGCAGGCATGGCGGGGTCTTCCATTAACTGATAAATCGTGGCGCGATGTTGCTGACGGGCGCTGAGCGATTGCATCAAGGCCAGACCGAGCTGTTCCTCTGCGCGAAACAACACACAATCGCTGGCATCACCACGGGCAATCACATTGGGTTCGACGCCAAAAAAAGTTGGGGCGATCACCAGTTGCCGCCCGACGATAAAACAACAAAACGCCACATGATGACCGTAAATCGACCAGCCCCATGGCTGAGTGGTCGATGGCGTGCCAAACAGCAGAAAATGGAAACTCCAGCGGTTCATAATGTGGGTGAGATCGTACAGTTCACCGAGAAAATGGTTAGCATCCATCACCTGCTGCACCCGGGTAAAACCCGCCGCGCTGGTACAGCTACGCAACAGTGACCAGAATGCCTCATGGGTAGCGGCGGTGGTTTCATCCAACCGGACGCCGTAATCATTGAACGGAATCTCCGGGTTGTACCAGGCGCGCCACTGCGGCGCATCTATGGCATAACTCACCTGTTGTTGGCGGGTGCGATCGAGCGTGGCAAACAGCGCCTGCGCCGCCCTCACCGCCTCATCTGACGCAAAACCTTCATCCTGCAAGGTAAAAAGATCGGGCTGCACCTCGCCGTCGCGGGTAATGCCGCGAAAAGTTTCATCCAGCATCGCCTGCCAGTGAGCTTTGAGTTTCTGGGCTTTTTCCGTTGCCAGCATCCGTGCGCCGTAGGTGTGCAGATCAACCCCGCGCGCCAGTCCGATACGTTCGGCATCGTTGGGCATCAGATAATCGCGAAAATTTTGGCTGGTCATAACCGTTCCTCAACCACCGGATTTTCAATATGGCCAAGACCTTCAATCTCCAGCCGCATCACATCTCCCGGCTGCAAGAAGCGTCCGGTTGGTGCACCGATGCCGGAAGGTGTTCCGGTCGCCAGAATGTCGCCCGGTTCCAGTGTCATCACGGTTGAGAGGTAGGCTATCTGCGCGTAGATGTCGTAAATCATGTCGCCACTGTCGGCGTGCTGGCGTAGCTCACCGTTCACGTACAGCTTCATCTCCAGCCGCAGCGGATCGGGGATCTCATCGGCGGTGGTGATCCACGGGCCAATCGGGCCGTGGGTGTCGAAGGATTTGCCCAGCGTGAAGGTCGGCGATTTGTGCAGCCAGTCTCGCGCCGACACATCGTTGACGATCAGATACCCCGCAATCACGCTGGCGGCATCGCTGGCGCTGACATGGCGGCAGCGCTGGCCTATCACCACCCCCAACTCGATTTCGTAATCCATTTTCTCGCTGGCGGCCGGTTTCACCACCGGGGCGAAGGGGCCATTAATGCAGGAGACTTGTTTGTTAAACCACAGCTGGCTTTCCGGGATCGGAATCCCCGCCTGACGCGCCTCTTCAGCGTGTTTACGGTAATTCATGCCAATGCCAAGGAATTTCTGCGCATCCTGAATCGGTGCTTCCAGTTGCACCGCAGACAGGGCGAACGCCGGGCTATGGACCGCGTCCAGGCGCGGGCGCAGCGTCGCCAGGCTGGTCAGCAATTGGCGCATCGAACCACTCACGCCAGGCACCCCGGAGAGGTCAATCACCTGATCACCCACGACCTTGCCAATACGTGTGCGGCCCTGTTCGGTAAAACGTACCAGTTTCATGTTGTTTTCCTTTGCTGTCAGACCTGATGAGGCGTTAATTGCGAGAGCAAAATTTGCCAGCCGGAGGAAGTGCGGCGTAGCACCAGCGTCGAGAAACCGTAGCGCTCCGCCTCTTCTCCCGTTTCCAGCCGTCGTACCCGGTTGCGCGTGTCACCGCTGAGGATGGCAATATCACCTTCCAGCCGGATATCGGGCGCATCACGCTGAATGGCGACAAAACCGCCCATGCGTTGCACATGCGCCAGAAATTGCGCTTTGTTGTGCACCAGGCCGGTGCTGTGGATATGCACTAAATCGTCGGCCAACATGCGCTCCAGTCGCGGCAGATCGGCGTGGATTAACGCCTGCTGACGCTGTTGTTCAAACTCAAGTAATTCCGCACGCGTGTCGTTCATCAGATCAACCCCGGATAAGAGCCGCCATCCAGCTGTAAATTTTGGCCCGAAATAAATCCAGCCTGCTGGCTGCACAGAAACGCACAGGCCGCACCAAACTCTTCCGGCGTGCCATAGCGCCGGGCGGCGATGGATTGCACATTGCGCTCCCGCGCCTGTTCGCGACTAATGCCCTCTTTGGCGATCAGCCGTTGCAGCATAAATTCCTGGCGCGGGGTGTCGATACGCTCCGGCAACAGGTTATTAATGGTGACGTTGTCACGCACCACTTCCTGGCTGATGGCTTTACACATTGCCGTCAGGGCCGCGCGTGCCGAGGTGGACAGCCCCATCATGTAGTGCGGGGTTTTGACCATCGCCGAGGTGATGTTGATGATGCGGCCAAAATGCCGCGCCTGCATGGCGGGTAACCAGGCGCGGATCAGTTGAATAGCCGGAATAAAATTGGCCTCCATCGCCTCGCGCAATGCCGCAGCTTGCCAATCCGCCAGCGCGCCAGGTTGCGGCCCGGCATTGTTGGTGACCAGGATATCGATGGTGGGCAACGCCGTGAGGATGGTATCGCGCCCGGCGGCACTGGTTAAATCCGCGCAGATATAGCTGACCTGCGCCGCAGGATGCTGCTCACGCAAACGCTGCGCGGCCTGCTGCAATTTGGCCTCATTGCGCCCGTTCAGGATGACATGCACGCCTTCCGCCGCCAGCGCCTGCGCGCACGCCAGGCCCAACCCCTGCGACGATGCACAGATAAAAGCGAGTTTGTTACCAATGCCCAGATCCATGATTGCTCCCGGAAAACATTGCGTTGATGAGTGTGCGATAACGAATAATTAGATATATCTAGTATTACGATATGTCAGAATATTGCACGGCTCCGCCTGGCAAAACTCAGAGGCGGGTCACGGATCGTTAACAAGATGTGAAAAATGAGCGAGGGTGTGGAATGCGGTCAGGTCGGCCTCAATGCCGACCCGGGATGATTGATAAATATAGGGATTTTAAGGGTGCGCCTGCATGCGCACCCTTGCTTATTGCCCGCTGACCGTGCCGCTCATCACGGCGGGGGCATCGGCCTGTACCAGGAAAGCGATCAACGTAGCGTCACGTTCGCCGCGTATTGCTGGCAGAGAGACGGCATCGCTGATGGCATCCCCCTGGTGCAGACGCTGATCACCGACCCGCACCACGCCTTCCAGCAAGGTGACCCAAACGGCAAAACCTTCGCGTTGCGGGATCGCCAACTGCTGATCGCGTTCCAGTTTCAGGTCGTAGACATACACCGCCTGGCGCAGTGTCAGTGGCGCATCACTGCCTTCAGGCCCGGCCAGTAACGTCCAGGCATTCAGCGCCGCACCCTCGGATCGGGTAAATTGCTGGACACGGCCTGCGCCACCTTCCTGCGCCGGACGAATATAAGCCTGCAACATTTCCGTGTCGATCAATGGCGCGGACTCCTCATGACGCAGGCCATCACCGGCACTGACCACCATTACGCGTTTGGCGTTCAACGGAGTACGTTCACCATTTTCATGCTGGTGCTGAGAAGAGCCACGCCAGACATAGGTGAAGATCTCATCGTTCTGATGGCGGTGCATCGGCACCTGCGCCCCGGTTTTGAGTGTCATCTGGTCGATGATCGCCAGCGGACCAAAGGCTTCACCCGGGCGCTGGCGGCGAATGGTGAAAGGGCCATATTCAAACAGTTGGTCGCGCTGTGCGCGTAACAGGTTCATGGTCAGTCTCCGTGAATGCGGTTTGATGCCACCATGATAAAGAAGGCAGGCGTCCACACCAGTAGGTCGATTTGCTGGCTTACGTCAAAATTTTTGACAATAGATAATTAGTCAACACGGGCGAAGTTGCGTAAAATAACCTTTTATTTTCCGCAGGCCAGTCATCATGAACCGCAAAGATCAAATTCTTGACGCCGCTGAACAATGCATGCGATTAAAAGGCTTTCATCAGACGTCAATTCAAAATATTGCCAGCCAGGCCAATATTAGTGTGGGGTTAATCTATAAATACTTCACGAATAAAGAGTCGATCATTGAAGCGCTGGTACTGAATGTGGTGCAGCGTTTAAAAGATATGCTGAAAAAAGATCTTGAACAGATTGCCACCTCTGACGTGCAGCAACACCTGCCGCTGATCTCTGCTGATCTGGTGCCGAGTGAGCTGGAAAACAGTATTGTTTTATTAATGGAGGTGTCGTCAGAAGCGATGCGCAATGCGCGGATCAAAGCCATTCTCAGCGATGCCTGGCAAACGTTAAAAGACAATTTTATTGCGCAGGAGAAGTCGCTCTACCCGAATAAAGACGCCAGTGTGATTCAAACCCGCTTATATGTGCTGTCGATGATTATTGATGGCATTATCATCCGTCGCTGTATGAAAAAACGCGAGATCATCCCGGCGTTTGTGCCGTTCTTTGACGGTATCATCAACGAGGTAAATATTAACGTTGCACAACAGTAAGTTAAAACAGAAGATGGCGAGTCAGGATAGCGCTAATCCGCTCCAGTTCCCGCTGATTGAGATCATTATCAGCAAAAGTACGGTTGGCAGCACCATCGATTAATAACAACAAAAAGTGAATTTTATTTAAGCGCGTTTCCGCTGTCATTTCTGGTGATCGTTGCTGCAACAGATTATCCAGCGTAGCAACTAATTGCTGTTCCTCATTAGCCAAAATATCGCGAATGGCATCATTACGCGAGGCTTCTGAATACATTTCGAGTAACAAGCATTGGTCCTGTAATGACCAGTCCTGCCAGAATGCCGAGTCTCTGACAATAATATCCTGAACCCGAGGCTGCTGCGTAAGTTTGTTTTGCAGAAAAATCCGCCAGTCAGCCGCAATCACTTTTACCGTTTCGCTGACTAATAATTCCTTGCTGCTAAAATAACGATATATTTGCCCGGCACCCAAGCCACTTTCGGCGCTAATATCCGCCATGCTGGCACCATGAAAACCAGAACGACTGAAACAGACTTTTGCCGCAGCAATAATCAGCTGTTTACGCTGGTGCAAAAAATCTTGCTGGTCTGCCCTGGTCAAATTTAATTCCTTAAATGCAAAAAACTGCGCGATAAATCACGCCGCTACGTATCCGCCCCTGTCGTTAAGGTGCGGCATAATACAGCACGCGGATTTTTGCCGATAGCAGTGGCAAAAATCCGCTTACATTTTACCGTGGGCCGACACGAAATCGGCCCGGGGTGTGGCTTACAGCTTCAGTTCAGATTCTTTCAACGCCGTACCGCCGCCCATCACCTTGTAGAAGGTGATCAGGTTCTGGTAATACGCCTGCTGCGTGCTGACCAGGCTGGTACGCGCAGTGTAGAGCGTGCGCTGCGCGGTCAGCGCATTCAGGTAAGTATCGATCCCATTGCGATAACGCAGATCGGCCAGGTGATAATAGGTCTGCGATGCCGCGACGTTATTACGCTGGCTGGTCAACTGATCATTGATGGTACCGCGTCGTGCCAGCGCATCCGCCACTTCCTGGAAGGCGGTTTGCACCGCTTTCTCATACGCCGCCACGTAGTATTCCTTCTGCGCTTTGGTGTATTTCAGGTACGACACGTTGTAACCACCACTGAAGATCGGCAGTGATATGCTCGGCGCGAAGGACCAGATCCCGGCACCGTTTTTGAACAACGACGAGAGATCGGAGCTGCCGACACCGCCACTGGCGGTCAGCGAGATGCTCGGGAAAAAGTTGGCCCGTGCCGCGCCAATGCTGGCATTGGCTGACTTCAGGTTATGCTCCGCTTCCAGCACATCCGGACGATTCAGCAAGGCATCGGATGAAATTCCGGCAGGAACTTCACGGAACGCCTGTCCCAGCGCATCGATATTGGCCGGTAACAGGTTATCCGGCACGCTGCGCCCCACCACCAGGTCCAGCGCGTTTTTGTCCTGCGCCACATCGGTGGTGTAGCTGGCAACATCCGCCATGGCTGACTGGTAAGTGGTTTCCGCCGACGAGACATCCACCATCGAAGCCGTGCCATGCTCCATCTGCTTACGCGTCACCTCCATCGACTGACGTGCGCTTTCGGCCGTCTCTTTGGCGATCGCCAGATTGCTGCGATCGGCTGCCAGCGTCAGCCAGTAATCCACCGTATTGTACAGCACGGTCAGACGCGTGCTGCGTGCCCCCTCCAGGGTGCTGAGGTAGGTTTCATACTGTTCGCGCGTCAGACTCTGATTCTTGCCAAACAGATCCAGTTCGAACGAGCTGACGCTGCCTTCCGCACTGTAAGAGTTGCTGATCGCGGTCTGATTGCCCTCGCCGGTCAGCGCACGCGAACGCGTGCCACTGAGTCCGGCGCTGATGGTCGGGAACAAGTTAGAACGTTCCTCGCCATACTGCGCATGGGCCGATTTCACGCTGGCTACCGCTTCACGCAGATCGCGGCTGCTATCCAGCGCCATCGCCACCACCTGACGCAACTGGGGATCAAGAATATATTCCTGCCAGCCAATATCACGGTAGTTAGCCGCCTGCGCACCTTGCAATGAGCGATAGGCATCCCCGCTCGGCGTGGTGGTGGCAACCGGTGACGCCGGACGTTTGTAGTCCGGGTCGAGTGACATACAACCCGCGAGGAAACAGGGTAAAAACACCACCAAAAATTTTGCTGACATGTTATTCCCCCGTCTTCTCAGCAGATTCAGTGTGGCTCGCATGACTATGCGGCAGGCCTGGGAACACACGACGGACCAGCACAAAGAACAGCGGGACTAAGAAAATGGCGAGCAGCGTGGCGGAAATCGTCCCACCGATGATGCCCGTACCGATGGCGATACGGCTGTTCGCCCCTGCACCGGTGGATATTGCCAGCGGCAGTACCCCGGCGGTAAACGCCAGCGAGGTCATAATGATCGGACGCAAACGCATGGCGGCCGCATGAACCGCAGCTTTCACCAGGTTTTCCCCTTTACGGTAATTCTCCTCCGCAAATTCGACGATCAGGATGGCGTTCTTCGCCGACAGGCCAATGATGGTCAGCAGCGCCACCTGGAAATAGACATCGTTTTCCAGCCCACGCAGCGTCACCCCCAGCAGCGCACCGAATACGCCGAGTGGCACCACCATCATGACCGAGAACGGCACCGACCAGCTTTCATACAGCGCTGCCAGACACAGGAACACCACAATCAGCGAAATGGCGTACAGCGACATCGCCTGGTTACCTGACAGGCGTT
Organism: Pantoea sp. At-9b; assembly: GCF_000175935.2. NCBI lineage: Bacteria > Pseudomonadati > Pseudomonadota > Gammaproteobacteria > Enterobacterales > Erwiniaceae > Pantoea > Pantoea sp. At-9b. The sequence continues at coordinate 2,038,571 of NC_014837.1, read as the reverse complement.
CCTGATACGACAGGCCACTCCAGGCATAGGTGGTGCCCGCCGGCAGTTTACTCGCCAGTTTTTCCATTGCCGTCATCGCATCACCCGAACTTTTGCCAGACGCAGCAGAACCTTCGATTTCATAGGATGACAGACCGTTGTAGCGCGACAGCACATCCGGGCCGTAAGACCAGTGTGAAGAGGAGAACGACGAGAATGGCACCATGGTGGTGTTGCCATCGCTGTCGGTACCGGCGACAAACCATTTATCGATATCTTCCGGTTTGCTGCGGAAATCCTCGTCACCCTGCATGTAGACCTTTTTCACCCTGCCACGATCGGTGAAGTCATTGACGTAAGTACCGCCAATCGCCGCGCTGAGCGTGCTGTTGATATTGCTGACCGACAAACCAAGCGACTGCGCTTTTTCATCGTCGATATCCACCTGCAACTGCGGCAGATCCGGCAAGGTATTCGCACGCACGCTGCTGAGTACCGGGTCCTGATTGGCGGAGGCGATCAGCTGGTTGCGCAGTTTGAGTAAATCGTCGCGAGTGGTGTTGCCGCGCGCCTGCAACTCGAAGGTAAAGCCGTTCGACTGGCCCAGACCGGAGATCGACGGTGGCGACAGCACAAACACCTGCGCATCGCGGATACCAGACAGATTCATCATGGCGCGACCGGCGATAGCGTCGGCGGTGTTTTCCGCCCCTTTACGATCGTTCCAGTTCTTCAGGGAGATAAAGCCAATCCCCGCATTCTGCCCGCTACCGGCAAAGCTAAAGCCATTCACCAGCATGCTGACGTTGACGTTATCTTTCTCTTTGGTGGCGAAGTATTGCTGAATCTGACGACGTACTTCGCTGGTGCGGTTTTCGGTAGCCCCCGGTGCCAGCGTGTACTGCACCATGATGTAACCCTGATCTTCGGTCGGCAGGAAGCCGGTCGGCAGACGCAGGTACATAAAGGCACAGCCAATCAGCAGCACCGCGTACAACAACAGATAACGCACCGAGCTATGCACCACATGGCCGACTTTCTCCTGATAGCGCGCCTGGATTTTTTCGTAGCTGCGATTAAACCAGCCGAAGAACCCTTTCTGGCCGCTTTCGTGATCGTGCGGTTTCAACAAGGTTGCACACAATGCTGGCGTCAGCGTCAGCGCCACCACCACCGACAGCACCATCGAGGAGACGATAGTGATGGAGAACTGACGGTAAATCACCCCGGTGGAACCACTGAAGAAGGTCATCGGCAGGAATACCGCAGACAGCACCAGCGCGATACCAATCAACGCACCGGTAATTTCCTTCATCGATTTTTCGGTGGCTTCACGCGGTGGTAGCCCTTCTTCGCGCATCACACGCTCGACGTTTTCCACCACCACGATGGCGTCATCCACCAATAGCCCGATGGCGAGCACTACCCCAAACATCGTCAGGGTGTTGATTGAGTAGTTAAACACCGCCAGCACCCCAAAGGTGCCCAGCAGCACTACCGGCACGGCAATCGCCGGGATCAAGGTGGTACGGATGTTTTGCAGGAACACAAACATCACGATCACCACGAGGATGATGGCTTCCACCAGCGTTTTAACCACTTCCTCAATCGAGATTTTGACGAAGTCGGTGCTGTCGAGCGGATAGGCAATGTCATAGCCGGTCGGCAGGCTGGAACGGAACTCATCCACGGTGTTTTTCACGTTCTCCGCGGTGGAGAGCGCATTGGCCCCCGACGCCAACTGAATCGCGATACCCGATGCCGGATGGCCGTTAGCCAGCACGTTGGCGCTGTAGTCGTCATCGCCCATTTCCACGCGTGCGACGTCACTCAGGTGCACCACCGAACCGTCGGTCTGGCTCTTCAGCACGATATTGCGGAACTGTTCCGGCGTTTGCAGACGTGAACGGGAACGCACGGTGGCGACCAGTTGTTGTTCTTTGCTCGCCGGTTGTGCACCAATTTGCCCCGAAGACACCTGGGTATTCTGTGCTTCCAGCGCGGTTTCCACGTCAGAAGGCATCAGCGAATAGGAGGCCAGTTTGGCCGGGTCCAGCCAGATACGCATGGCGTATTCTGCACCAAACACCTGCACGCTACCGACGCCTGGCAGACGCGCCAGGGTATCTTCCATGTTACTGACCAGGTAGTCGGCAACATCGGACGAGGTCGCTTTGTCGTTTTTGTCGTACAGCGCCATGATCAACAGGAAGTCGCTCTGCGCCTTCTCGACCGTCACACCCTGCTGGGTCACGGCGTCGGGCAAACGGCTCTCCGCCTGTTGCACTTTGTTCTGTACCTGCACCTGAGCGATATCCGGATCGGTGCCCTGCTCAAAGGTGACGGTGATTTTGACCTGACCGGTAGACGCGGTACTGGTGGAGGAGAAGTAGAGCAAACCGTCGAGGCCGGTCAGCTGCTGCTCAATCACCTGGGTGACACTGCTTTCCAGCGTCTCCGCTGACGCACCGGTATAGGTGGCCTGGATACTGATTTGCGGCGGTGCCACATCAGGATATTGCGCAATCGGCAGGTTTTTGATGCTGAGGATACCGAACATCATAATGCAGATGGCGATCACCCAGGCAAAAACCGGCCGTCGGATAAAGAACTGAGCCAACATAATCAGTTCCCTCCGCTGGTGTTCGCGCTGGCATCAGTCGGCGTAGTGGTGCCTGTTTCAACCGCTTTCACGGTCTGCCCCGGCTGTACTTTACCGGTTCCTTCAACAATCAGTTTATCGCCGCTTTGCAGACCGCTGTCGATCAGCCATTTGTTGCCAATCACCCGATCGGTCACTACCGCACGGCTTTCCACTTTGTTGTCTTTATCCACCACCAGCGCAGTCGCATTGCCTTTCGCATCGCGGGTAATGCCTTGCTGCGGTGCCAACAGCCCATCATTTTTCACACCGTTGCTGACCGTGGCGCGCACATACATGCCTGGCAACAATTGGTGATCCGGGTTGGGGAAAATAGCCCGCAAGGTGACGGTACCGGTTGATTCATCCACTGACACTTCCGTCAGTTCCAGCTTACCGGTGCGATCGTAGGTTGAACCGTCTTCCAGTTGCACCGTTACCGGCACTTCGTCAGGGTTTTGGTGCAGCGAGGCCTGCTGACGTTTAAGTTTCAGCAATTGCACGCTGGACTGCGTCAGATCGACATAGATCGGGTCCAGCGCACGAATGGTCGCCAGCGCAGTGGTCTGCTCTGACGTCACCAGCGCGCCTGGCGTCACGGATGAAATACCAATGCGGCCACTGATGGGCGCTTTAATTTGCGTGTAATTCAGGTTGATGCGGGCGCTCTCAACCGCCGCTTTATACTGCGTCACTGACGCCAGGTTTTGCTGGTAAGTGGCTTCCGCATCGTCAGCATCCTGACGGGAAACGCCGTTTTCTTTCACCAGCGCCGCATAGCGTTCGGCTTTCAGTTTGCTGCTTTTAACCACGGCGACGGCATTTTTTAGCTGTCCGACCGCTTCGTCATAACTGGCCTGATAACTGGCAGGATCGATCTGATAAAGAACCTGACCGGCTTTAACCTCATCACCCTCGGTAAACAGACGCTTCTGGATAATGCCGCCGACCTGAGGACGCACATCCGATGTCATGGTGCCGGTAACACGTCCTGTCAGTTGACTGGTTATGGTAACCGGCTGCGTTTGGAGCGTTGTTACGCCAACTTCCGTGACCATTGCCCCGGGGTTGTTCTCTGCACTCTGGTCACAGGCGACAATCAAAAATGCCAGACCTGCAATAACATACCGCTGAAAAACCATCATGGTAATCCTATAGTGAACGTTCATTCTCAGCGCAGGAGTTTAACAAACAACCAGCAAAACGTATGTAAGCAAAACGAAAAGAGAGAATTTAATGACCTTGTATTGCGTGCCAGATTGTCAGCGGTGAGGGTTGTTGAATAAGCAACATGCTCTACATTGATATAAATAATCGTGCATTCACCACCCGTCACTCAATTATTTATGGCCCTGATTGGGTTAATAATTTGCTGTCGACGGGGGCCACTTTTTTTTCGTTAAGATTACCGATGGGAGATAAACCATGCTGGTCATCGCCATTATCCAACACACGCCAATCTGGGTGTGGATTCTGTTTATCTATCTTCTTTCACGCGGTATCAAAGCGCTTAAAACGCGTGAAGTGCCGGTCAGTAAACTCTTCCTGATCCCGGTGTTATTCCTGCTGTGGGCGATTCATGGGGTGTTTATGGAAACCCACTGGCCGCTGGCCGCGCTGGGTGCCATGCTGGTCGGATTATTACTGGGCGGCCTGCTGGGGGCGCTGTTGGGACGCCGTAATATGCCCACCACGCCAAGTCATCAGCCAGGGATGATAATTCGCCCCGGCTCCGTGCTACCGCTTATTTTTATGCTGGTCGCCTTTATTGCCAAATACGTGCTTTCGGTGTCGATTGTTTTACAACCAGAGCTGATGGATTCACTCACCTTTAATCTGACGCATGGCTTAATTAGCGGTTTAACGGCGGGCGTGTTCTGGGGAAATATGCTGATTGTGTTTATTCCGTGGTATCGGTCACGCATAAAGCCGGCTTAACAGGTTCCGTAGCGGCGCGATTTATCGCGCATTCTGACAGCAACGTCAAAATCAAATACGCGCGATAAATCGCACCGCTACAGGGGGCATTTTTTACACGAAACGCTGCAACGCTAGCAACGGACTGGTGAGCGGGCGTTGTCCCTCCGGGAAGTCCTGCGCCGCCACGGCCATCGATACCTGCGCCAGCGCCACATGGTCAGCGCCCTGCTGACGCGCCTGCTCAACGGCGTCTTTGATCAGACGGCGATAGCCCTGCTGATCGCCTGCTTTGAAGATCGCCCACGCATCAGGAATCAGACGCACTTCCGGTGGCCGTCCGGCTAACGTCGCCGGGCAAAACAGCGCCGTGGTGGCCGCCAGCGTGGATTCTGCGGCGCACAGTACCCGTGATTTACCGCCACGGCGATGCACTTCATCAGCCAGCATGCGATCGGTGCGATACACCACACAACCATTGGCCTCATTGTGAAAACTATCCGCGACCGGTCCCAGCGTAGAACAGGTAATCAGAATCGCATCGAACCAGGGGGTCAGGCTGTGCAGCAGCGCCGTAAGCTGCGCCTGCTGTTCGCGGGTCATGCCGCCGCTCAATTCAGCTTCAGCCAACAGATGCGGCATCACCAGATGGCTTAAGGCGGTTGGCGCGATACCCAGGCTGGCCGCCGCCTGATCAAAGATGGCAATATTACTGGCCGCGGTGTGTAAACAAGCGATAGTCACAGGAAATCCTTTTGTCATGATCAACGAGGTAGCTCACTATCCTGCTTAGCTGCATTGCATTAGTCACGAAATTTCATCAGAATTATTTCACATTGCCATCAGTAGCTTATCCGCAAGCCGTGTAAAGCATGGACCTGAACCTTGTCGCCTTTATCATCGCCATCTTACCGGTTGCCTTGTCACCGGGAGCCAGTTTCACCCTGGCAATCAACAATACCCTGACGGCAGGCAGCCGGGGTCTGGCTGCGATCATTATCGGCACTGCGCTGGGTATTTATACCCACGCGCTGCTGATTGGCTCCGGTATCAGCGCCCTGCTGCTGCATTCCCCCACCGTTTTTACCTTGCTGAGTTTCGCCGGTACGGTTTACCTGTTCTGGCTTGGGGTGCAGTTGATCAAGCGGGGGCGCAATGTCGCCTCGCCCTATGTTTCCCCTCACCCTCGTCGCACCAGCGTGAAAGAGGCGTGGCTGGCGAATGTACTGAATCCCAAAGCGGTGATGCTCTACCTGACCGTGGTGTCGCAGTTTGCCGGAAAACAGGGGGCGCTCGCCCATTTTTTGCTACTGGCAACGGTCCATATCCTGATCATGAGCCTGTGGCTGATCGTGGTGTGCTACGCGCTGCTGACCTCGGCAAAACTGATCAACATTCAGAAAATAGGTTTCTTTATTAACGTTATCGGCGGTGCGGTGTTGGTGATTTTCGCCATGCACAGCTTCGCCCAATTGCTGCTAAAACTGATGGGACTGTCATGGTAACACCCGCACTTTCTCTGGCCGATCTCGGCCCGCGCATCTGCATTCTTGGCCCGTCGAACAGCGGTAAATCCACGCTGGCCCACGCCATTGCGCATAAAACCGCGCTACCGTTAGTCCATCTCGATCAACTTTATCATCTGCCCAATACCCACTGGCAGGCGCGTGGTGAAGCCGAATTTCTGCAACTGCATCAGGCGGCAATCGCTGAACACCGTTGGGTGATGGACGGAAACTATGTACGTTGTCTGCCCGACAGGCTGGCGCGGGCCACCGGTTTGATTCTGCTCGAAATCAGTACCACCCGCAGTGTGTTACGCTATTTTCGTCGGACATTACTGGATGCACAGCGGGTTGGCGGTGTCGTTGCCGCAGGCCAACAGGAGCGTATCAGCTGGGAGATGCTGCGTTACCTGTTGTTATACACGCGCAGTAAGCAACCGCGTAATCGTGAGATGTTCGCTTCGTGGCAGCAGCCAAAACTGTTGCTCTCTTCCGCAGCGGAATTGCAGGCCTGTTATCAGGCGTGGGGATTAACACGTTAACCCCTGACCGTAGCGGCGCGATTTATCGCGCATTCAAAATCAAAGACGCGCGATAAATCGCGCCGCTACGGATGAAAATGCCCGGTCCGTGTTGCGACAAGGCATCTTTTTCAGCTTACTTCAGGCGGAATGCCACCACGCTGTCACCTTGTTTGGTGCCAAGTGAACCGTGACCACCGGCAGCAATCACCACATACTGCTTACCATCTTTACCCATAAAAGTGGCTGGCGTGGCTTGTGCGCCTGCACTCAGTTCGGTCTGCCACAGCAGTTCGCCAGTGGTGCTGTCGTAGGCACGGAAGAAGTTATCTGCCGTCGCGCCATGGAACACCAGGTCACCTGCCGTCACCAGCGGTCCACCGTGCGCCACCATCCCCATCGGGAAACCAATCGGGAAGCGCCCCGGCAGGAAACTGGTGTTGAGGTTTTTGGTGGTGCCGACACGACGCAACCATTCGGTTTTGCCGCTCTTCAGATCCACGCCCACCATACGGCCCCAAGGGGGTGCGATGCACGGAATCCCGAGGTCGGAGGCCAACTGTTGGATATGGATGGCATAATCACCGTGGAAGTTTTCATTCCAGTATGGCTGACCATCTTTGGTGAACATACGTTCCGTGGCCGTCTGCGGGGTACGCTTAATCAAGGTGTATTTGTAAGCGAGGCGCACCGGTGCCGCAATCAGCAACTGACGTTGTGGGTCAACCGCCACCGACCCCCAGTTGAACACCCCGATATTGCCCGGGAAGATCAATGAGCCTTGTTCGGTGGCCGGCGTCCACGGGTTGCCATCGTAACGCAGAGTGCGGAAGTCGATACGGCATGACATCTGGTCAAACGGTGTGATGCCCCACATCGATTTTTCCGTCAGCGGCTGCGGAATAAAGTTCAGGCTGGAGACCGGCTGTGTAGCCGCAAACTTCTCGCCCTCTACGCCACCGGTCGTCGATACCGGCACCTGATTCACCGGATAAACCGGTTGTCCGGTAAGGCGATTCAACACGAACAGGTTGCCGGTTTTGGTCGGCAGGATGACCACCGGTTGACGATTACCCTGATAATCGATATCCACCAGCGACGGCTGTGACGGATTATCACGGTCCCACAGATCGTGGTTCGAACTCTGATAACGCCATTTGAAAGCACCGGTGTTCAGGTCCAGCGCCACCAGCGCATCACGGAATTTCTCGGTATTGCTGTTCGCATCACGCTCGATACCGACTTCATCCGGTGAGGCGTTGCCAAACGGCACATACACCAGACCGTTTTTCAGGTCGGCGCTCAGGGTGCCCCAGGCAACCGGCGTATCCTGCGGATAGGTTTGACCCGCCGCAATTGGCGCGGTGTTTTCCGGGTTAGCCGGGTCGAAGTTCCACACCAGGCGGCCCGTCTGCACATCATAGGCACGGATCACCCCTGACGGGTTGCCGCTGTTGAAGCCGTTATCCATCACGGAACCGCCGACGATCACCAGATTGCCAGCCACCAGCGGCGCAGCGGTTTGCATCAACGCATGTGGGCGCACTTCGCCCATGTTGCTGTGCAGATCCACGACACCCTTGTTGCCAAAATCAGCGCAGGGTTTGCCGGTATCCGCGTCCAGCGCCACCAGTTGAGCATCGGTGGTGGCGTTAAAGATCCGCTTACGGCACAGGGCCGGATTAGCCGCCGCGTTGTCCGTGGCGGCTGGCGTCTGCTGGTAATAGCTCACGCCACGGCAGGTCTGGTGCTGCTGCAAATACGACCGATCTTTCGCCGGGGTATATTTCCACTTCACCGCACCAGTTTCCGGGTCAAGTGCATGGACTTCATTATGCGGGGTACAGAAATAAAGCATGCCGTTGGCTTTCAGCGGCGTGGCTTCGAAGGTGTATTCGCTGGCATCATCACCCTGACGCAGGTCGCCGGTGTGATAGGTCCAGGCCACTTCAAGATCGTTGACGTTCTGTCTGGTGATCTGATTCAACGCTGAAAAACGCAGACCGTCGGTCGAGCCGCCGTAAGCGGTCCAGTCGTTCTGCGCGCCCTGCTGGTTACCCGGTACACGTTCATTGCTGATGGTGCCTGCCTGCGGCAGTGGATCGTAGAAGCACAAGCCAATCACTACCAGAATCATCACGATCACCGTACCACCCAGCAGCGGATGAAAACGACGTTGTGACTGATACAGCGGCTTCACCACCCACGGCATCGCCAGCCACAGGCCGATGACGCCAAACAGGTCACCACGGGGAATCCATTGCCACTTATCAAAGCCCACTTCCCAGATAATCCACACCAACGTAATCCACATCAGGACGGCATACAGCGTCAATGCACTACGTTGTTGTCTGAACAGTAAAATCGCGGTGATCAGTAACCCAACCGCCATCAGTGCATAGAATGCACTTCCTCCCAGCATCAGCAACTTACCGCCCATATAGAGCAGCGCGATGCCCAGTATCGCCAGGACGATACTGGTAAGTTTGTTAACCATGCTTATCCCTCAAGCTTTGCAAAATTAGCTAAATTCTCTTAAAAGAAACCTACAGATGTTCAACATAATTTTAACTAACGTTAAGGAAATGCTAAACAGCATGTCCAAACGTATCGTAAGAAACGCTTATCAATTTAGCGCAGCTAATTTCAACCTGCCGTAGCGCGCATCAATCTGTGATTGAAATCACGTTTCATTATTGATGGGGATAATTAATCATTAGTAAGGATAAATAGCATCTTTTGTTCATTCAGCGATTAACAATCATCCCGATAAACCTGCGCAATAAATCGCGCCGCTATGCAATCTGCATCATTTTGCATCAAATGAATTAATTTAACCGGTCAGTTTTCGTGCATTGCGATTATTCCCATCCAGGCTTCCTTGCTCCATTGCTATGACGGCAATTTTATTCACTTTTTAATTAACCTCGCACCTGACGGTTATTTATTAATGATAAGAGACTGCGCAGGATGGGTATTTTGAGAGTTTCCTCAGCCTCTCTCTCTGACAACGTTGTGATATAAGTCACGCGACTGTTCTGGAGCAGGTCTGCTGATAACAAGAAGGTTAATGATGATCAGTGCCAATTCACTTTATCGCAAATTACGTTTCCCCTTTAAGTTCACACATGCTGCGTTGAAATATCCCCGTGCCAATGCCCGTGTCAAACAATATAAGGTACTGTCACCCGAGCAAACAATTGACCTGCTGTTAAACAATGATCACCTCTCCATCAGCCGCTACGGCGATGGTGAGCTGGAGATGACATTGTTTAAAAACATTGGTTTTCAGGCATTTGACGAACGGTTATCGATCCGCTTAAAAGAGATTTTGCGCCGGGGCGTCAATCATAACCCCAGCTGTTTATTGTGTCTGCCCGATGCTTTCCGCAGCACACGCAATATGCGCTTCGGCTCTGCCCTGTTCTGGTTCTTTCATAAGGCATTTTGCTTTCTGCGTTATGAGCCATTATTAAGTAGAAAATATTTATACGGCAACACCTCAGTCACCCGCCCTTATCATGACTATAAAGACAAAACGTTGTCTGGGGTGATTTTTGCCAAGTTCCAGCAATTATTTAAAGACAAAAAGATTTTAATTGTGGAAGGCAGTGGCACGCGTTTAGGTATGGGCAATGATTTATTAGCGGGCACACGCGAAATAAAGCGCATTACCACCCTGAACCGTAATGCCTTTTCGGTCTACAACGATTTATACAGTGCGGTACTGGCCCATGGCCGCCATTTTGACATGGTACTGATTTCGCTTGGCCCCACGGCAACGGTGTTGGCGTATGATCTCAGCCAGCAGGGAATTCGTTGCATAGACAGTGGACACATTGATATTGAATACGAATGGATGCGCAGCGCCGCACGCGACAAGGTGCAGGTGGCCGGGAAGAACGTCAATGAAGTCGGCGTGTTGTTAAGTGACGAGCTGGTCGACACCGATGAACACTATCGCAGCCAGATTCTGCAACATGTCGGATTGGCAGCGGAAGCGGTGCCAACGCCCTCTCCCCTGCGCCAGCCGATGATGTAAAACAGCAGGCAGCCGTGAGCGCTGTGCCAGCTATCGCCGTGGACAGCGTCTCTTTGATCTCAGGCAATCTCAAAAAATGGCTTTTTTGAGATTGCCTGAGATCATCCAAAAGAAACGTTATCGCGTCACGACGTTAGCCGTTCACCTAACTGGTGACGCTGGCAAAACGCAGCAATGTCGCCGGACTGAAAATCGCCGAGATGCGCCATCAGTTTCTCCAGCGGCCAGTGCCACCAGGCAATTGCCTGCAACTGCGCGGCAATCGCCGGGGTAAAACGCATACGGATAGGCTTGGCCGGAACACCACCGACGATGGTGTAAGGCGCGACATCTTTGCTCACCACCGCGCCCGCCGCCAGTACCGCACCATCACCTACCGTTACGCCTGGCAGCACGATCACACCATGACCAATCCACACATCGTGGCCGATGATCACCCGGTCGGCACGTCGCTCGGCAAAAAATGCACTGTCACGCTGCGCGTGGCTGTCATAGTACTCAGGACAATAGGTAAAGCGATGTTGTGAAGCACGATCCATCGGATGATTTGGCGCACCGATGCGCACCTGATTGGCGATCGCCGTAAAGCGACCGATTTGGCTATCAGCGATGCAGCAGTGTTCACCTACATAGGAAAAGTCGCCCAGTTCGCTATATTCGAGATAACTGTGGGCGAGGATTTCACACTGTTGACCAATGTGGGTTTCGCGCATACGCACGCTGGGATCAATGACGGTTTGTTGCAGTTTGGCCGGTTGCACAGCAGCGAGTGCCATAACGAAAACTCCATAGTGGTCAGAGGTCTGGATAACTGCGCTGCGCGAGGGCAGCAACGAGACATTAACCTAACCGGACAAGATGACAGCCAGATGGCAAATGTGCCATCTGGCGTCGCGTTTATGGCCGTGCTGCCGTGCCATCCGGTAAACGTGCATTGGTCCACTCCGGCAGACCACCGGAAACCGGATACTTCGCCGCCAGCGCCTCGTCGATATCCACTCCCAGCCCCGGACGATCGCTCAGGTAGGCGTAGCCACGATCAATTTCCGGGCATCCCGGGAACACCGCCTGGAGCGCGTCATTGACCGGGGTATATTCCTGAATCCCGAGATTGGTAATACTCATATCGATATGCAGATTCGCCGCCACGCCAACCGGCGAAATATCGCCCGGACCATGCCACGCGGTCCGCACGCCGTACAACTCCGCCAGTGTGGCGAGTTTCTTCGCCGGAGTGATGCCACCAATGGTGCTGACATGGCAGCGGATGTAATCGATCAATTGCTGCTGGATTAGCGGCTTCCATTCGTTGATCTGGGTAAAGAGTTCCCCCATCGCTATCGGGGTGCTGCTCTGCGCACGCAGTTTACTTAACCAGTCGATATTCTCCGGTGCAACCGGGTCTTCGAGGAAAAACAGCTGATACGGCTCAAGGGATTTAGCCAGCTGAATCGCCGCGATCGGCGTGATGCGCTCGTGTACGTCGTGGATAAATTCCACACCGAAACCCAGCTTGTTACGCAGGTGATCGAACAATCGCGGCACCGCACGCGCATAGGCATCCGGGTCAAAATAAACCCCGTGGGTCTGGCTACGCGGCGACACTTTAGGCTGGATATTTCTCGCCCGTGACAGTTTTCCAGCGATCAGACGCAGATCATCGGTGCCAGCTCCCCCGTACATGCCTACCTGGCAACGGACATACTGATAGCCTTCTTCCATCCGTGCGCGAATATTATCCTCAACCTCCACTTCATCCGCGCCATCGCAGTGCCGGTACAGGGCAATACCATCGCGGCATTTACCGCCCAACAGTTGATATAGCGGCAGGTTGGCGAGTTTGCCTTTGATATCCCACAACGCCATGTCCATTCCCGACAGGGCATTGTTCATTACCGGGCCATTGCGCCAGTAGCCGCTGACCGCAGCAGACTGCCACAGGTCTTCGATCCGTGCCGGATCTTTGCCGATTAAAAAGGGTTTGATGTAGTTTTCAATCGCGGCCGCCACGGCATAAATACGTTGCGTAAAGGTGGCACAGCCCAAGCCGTACAGTCCTGGCTCGCTGGTTTCGATCTTGACCACGACCAGATCAATCCCCCCTGGGGCGGTAAGGATGGTTTTGACGTCGGTAATTTTCAGCTCACTCATGAAATCCTCACTTATCCTGTATGATGTCCTACATGTTATGCGGTAAAAAAAGCCCGTGACGGGCTTTATAGATTAAGAATTGTGACGCACGTCTTCGATGGCATGCACGTTGTGGGTCATGGCACTGTTCAATGTCTCGGTGGCCAGCGTCGCATCCCGGTTTTTCAACGCCATAAATACCTTGATATGCGCTTCCACACTCTCCAGGGTAATACCCAACACCCGGTTCAACTCCTCAAGGTAATGCACATAGATCCCCTTCAGAGACTCCATGACGTGAATAAACACCTTGTTATGGGAGGCTTTGACGATCGCCAGGTGAAAATCATAATCCGCCAGCGAATACTTTTTATAGTCATCGCGGCTGACCAGCATGCGATTCAACGCCTTTTCCAGCGCCTGCACATCGTCATCTGTCGCATTCTGCACCGCCAGCTCCATGCAACGGAATTCCACCGTCTGGCGAAATACCCGCATATCATCGAACTCTGCCTGTGACAGATGCAGGATCGGCGCATTATCACTGAAGGCGTCGTAGCGTGCGAGGTCGCGGGTCACATAGGTCCCCTTCCCCTGATGCGTGACCACCACGCCCAAATCACGCAGCTTCTGTACCGCACTGCGTACACTGACGCGGCTCACCTGAAAGGTCGCGGTTAGCTCTGCTTCAGAAGGCAACTTGCAACCTGACTCCCAGACGCCGTTCTGAATGTTTTGCTTCATTTGTTCGTAGATAACGTCGACGACATTATGCTTTTGGATACTTTCCAGACTCACCGGCTGCTCTCACTTGTCCTACATGTATGAGGTTTTAACGTTTCAGGGTACGACTGACAAGGGAAAAATGTTCTCCTGATGCAATGCTCACCACCCAAAACCACCATTAAATCATTATATTTCATTACTTTAACAAAAGTTTCATTGATTTTCGTCAAGACATTCTCTGCGCAAAACTGTGAGCTGATCGGCAATTACTGACCCTGGTAATTGCTGTCGTTACTGGCTTCACGTACAACGTCCCCATGCAACTTGTTAGTCATGTTACATCAAGGGATAAATTTCTATGCAAAGCTTATTTAACCTCAGCGGCAAAACCGCGTTGATTACCGGCTCTACCCGTGGCCTTGGCCTGGCTTATGCGCAGGGTCTGGCACAGGCTGGCGCTCGCGTGATCCTAAACGGCACCCGTGAAGAACCTATGCAACAGGCGCTGGCAAACCTCAGGGAACAGGGCTGTGATGCGCGCGGATTCCTGTTCAATGTGGCGGATGAGGCCGAAATCGAAGCGGTTTTCGCCCGGTTAGATGCCGAGCAGATCGCGGTGGATATCGTGATCAATAACGCCGGGATTCAGTTCCGCAAACCCATGCTGGAACTGGCGCTGGCCGACTGGCAACGCGTACTGGATGTCAATCTGACCAGCGCCTTTCTGGTGGCACGGGCGGCGGCGCGACGCATGGTGGCACGTAACAGCGGCGGCAAGATTATCAATATCGGATCGCTAACCAGTGAAGCCGCCCGCGCGACTGTCGCGCCCTACACCGCTGCCAAAGGCGGAATCAAGCTGCTGACCAAATCGATGGCGGCCGAATGGGCACCGTTCAATATCCAGAGCAACGGCATCGGGCCGGGCTACATCCTGACCGATATGAACGCCGCCCTGGTCGATAACGCAGCATTCAATCAATGGGTGTGCAACAGCAACCCTTCCGGCCGCTGGGGTAAACCTGAAGAACTGATTGGCACTGCAGTTTATCTGGCTTCTGACGCCTCAAATTACGTCAACGGTCAGATGATCTACGTCGATGGCGGCTGGCTGGCGACCCTGTAACGCCTGCATCACTACACCAATAAAAAAACCTTCACGCTAAAGGCTGAATATGAAACCGACTCGTACCCGACTTTCTGTTCTGGCGATGCTGTTCGTTGTAACGGCAATTAATTATATGGACCGGGCCAACCTGTCCGTTGCTGGCTCTCATATCCAGGGAGAGTTCTTCCTCTCAGCCACCCAACTGGGGCTGCTGTTCTCGATGTTCACCTGGTTCTATGCCATGAGCCAAATCCCGGTGGGCTATCTGCTCGACCGTATTGGTTCGCGCTGGTTGTATGGCAGCGCCATTGTATTGTGGAGTGTTTTCACCCTGTTGATGGGCCTGGCATCGCATCACTTTTTCACCACCGCCACCGCTTCATTTATGATGTTGCTGGTGTGCCGTGCGTTGATCGGTGTGGCGGAAGCGCCCTCTTTCCCCTCCAACACCAAGATCATCGCCACCTGGTTCCCCGACCATGAACGCGCCCGCGCCACCGCCACCTACTCCAGCGCGCAATATATCGGTCTGGCCCTGCTCACCCCGGCGCTGTCGTTTATTGTCAGCCAGTGGGGATGGGAGATGTCGTTTTACATCTCAGGATTGATTGGCATTGTGTTCGGCATCTACTGGTTGATCGCCTATCGCGACCCGCAGCACAGCTCCCGCGTCAACAGCGCGGAACTGGCAGTGATTCGCCAGGGCGGTGGCTACGGTGCCAATAATCCGTTGAATCACAACTCCGGCGTTAACTGGTCGTCGGTGCGTTATATCCTGCGGCAACGTATTACCTGGGGGCTGTTTATTGCGCAGTTCGCCGCGTCCTCAACGCTCTACTTTTTCCTGACGTGGTTTATCGTTTATCTGGAGAAAGGGTTGCACCTGTCAATTGATAAAGCCGGGATGGGAGCCATGTTCCCCTATCTGATGGCGATGGCGGGTGTGCTGTGCGGCGGCACGTTAAGCGATATGTTGCTGAAACGCGGCCACACCCGCACCTTCGCACGCAAGCTGCCGGTGATGGCGGGTATGCTGCTGACTTGTTCCATTGCACTGGTGAATTTTTTCCAGGACAGTCCGGTGATTGCCATCGCCATCTTGTCCATCGCTTTCTTTGCCAATGCCTTTTCCAACCTCGGCTGGGTGGTGTGCAGTGACGTGATCCCGCGTCATTTGATCGGCACCATTGGCGGCTTCCTGAATATTTTCGGCAATCTGTCCGGCATCGTCAGCCCGATCATTATTGGCGTGATTTTGCAGCGCACACAGAATTTCCAGTACGCGATGTGGTACATCGCTGCCGTGGCCCTGTGCGGGTTCCTGGCTTATCTGTTGCTGGTCGGGAAAATCGAGGTGCTGATGCCCCCCGGTGAAAAAACCACGGAAAACGCGAACCCTCGTTTTGATACTCCATCCGATTTACAGAGAGAAGCATGATGCAACAGAAAACAGTCAAAGCCGTTGTTGTCAGCGCCGCGCATGATGTGCGCTGTGAATCCCGCGACATTACATGGCATGATCATCAGGTGCTGGTGCGCGTTGAACGAGGCGGCATCTGCGGTTCCGATATTCATTACTACCAGCATGGCCGGGCCGGGATGTCGGTTTTGCAACAGCCAATGGTGCTGGGGCATGAGTTCGTCGGTATTGTCGATCAGGCTCCGGCGGATAGCGGTTTGCAGTCAGGCCAACGCGTGGCGATCAATCCCTCGCAGCCCTGCCAGCAGTGCGCGTTTTGTCTTGAAGGCAAACAGAATCTCTGCCGTTCCATGCGTTTTATGGGCAGCGCCCAATTCTATCCGCACGTTAACGGTGGGTTTGCCGACTATGTTGCCGTCAACCCGGTACAGTGCGTCCCCTATCACGCCAGCGCCGATGCCAAAATCATCGCCTTCGCTGAACCGCTGGCGGTGTGCATCCATGCGGTGCGTCAGGCGGGAGATTTGACCGGTAAACGCGTGCTGGTCACCGGAGCGGGGCCGATTGGGTGTCTGGTGATTGCCGCCGCGCTGGCCTCGGGAGCGACCGAGGTGATGGCGACCGATATCAGCGCACGTTGTCGCGATCTGGCACAGCAAATGGGGGCCAGTCTGACAACAGACCCACGCGACAGTGATATCACTCAAGGCTGGATGGAAAATGGCGGTGCGTTTGATGTCTGTTTTGAAGCCTCAGGAGCATCCGCAGCCGTGGCTTCCGCCGTCAGCTTTACCCGCCCCGGCGGCATTATCGTGCAACTGGGGATGGGGGCATCTGACGTGAACTACCCGATCGGCCCGCTGCTGGTGAAAGAAGTGCAGCTACGCGGTTCTTTCCGCTTTACCGGGGAATTCACCACTGCGGTGCGCTGGCTGGAATCCGGCAAGATCAATCCTTTGCCGCTGCTTTCCGCTGAGATAGCGATGACCGAAGCGGTCAGTGCGCTGGAACTGGCCGCCGATAAAGAACGCGCAGCCAAAGTGCAACTGGTGTTCTGAAGCCTGTCACGGCGCGATTTATCGCGCCGTGACGTATCATTGCTTCAGCAGTTGCTGTCCGGCGTTCTTCTCCAGTCGCCAGACATTGATCAGCGAACACGCCACCAGCAGCGATATGCCGATAAAGGCCACATTGACATCCGCCTGACCCGGCACCGTGCTGTCGCGCCATCCCATTGAGATGCGCATCAGCAGCGCCGAAATTGCGATACCCGCACTCATACTGAACTGGAAAAAGATACTGAAAATCACCGAGGCATCCGCCATTTTCTCCTGCGGCACGTCGGCGAAACCAAGGCTGTTGTAACAACTGAATTGCAGCGAGCGCGTCAGCCCACCGATAAACAAAATGGTAGCGATGGCGAAATAGCTCAGGGAGGGGCTAAGTAACACACAACTCAGGACCGCCAGCAGACTGATCAGGCCATTCCACAGCAAGATGCGCCGGAAACCAAAACGGTTCATCAGCCAGGTGGTGGCCGGTTTCATCGCCAGATTCCCGGCAAAAACCCACAACACCATCGAACCTGCCTGCACGGCGCTCCAGCCGAAACTGAGCTGAAACAGCAGCGGCAACAGGAAAGGAATGGCGTTGATCGACGCCCTGAAATACGACCCGGCAATTGCCGTG
This sequence comes from Pantoea sp. At-9b, assembly GCF_000175935.2. NCBI lineage: Bacteria > Pseudomonadati > Pseudomonadota > Gammaproteobacteria > Enterobacterales > Erwiniaceae > Pantoea > Pantoea sp. At-9b. Next base: position 2,020,893 of record NC_014837.1, on the reverse strand, counting down.
CTGCGGAAGGTGGGTATGGCGAGCGTACCAAACGGCAACAGCGGTGCCGGATGACGCAGGCTGTGGCGATAGCTCAGCACCGCGCTGGTCCCCCCCAGCAATATCAACAGTAATCCGCTGGTCAGTTCGCTGTGACCCAGCAGTTCCAGTCCGCTGACCAGCGTCACGCAGGCTAAGGCGGTATAGACAAAGCCCTGACCATCAAACGCGCGCGTCGCGTTGTTACGGCTTTGCGGCACCAGCCACCAGGTAGCAACCAGCGCCAGGATGCCTAACGGAATATTCAGCCAGAAGATCCACGACCAGTGTCCGTAAGTGACGATAAAACCGCCAAGCGGTGGCCCCAGTACCGGCGCAATCAGTCCGGGCCAGGTAATCACGGCGATGGTTTTCACCATCTGCTTCTTTGCCGTCACCCCCAGTACCACCATGCGGCCAACCGGCACCATCAGCGCGCCGCCGATGCCCTGCAACACCCGGCTAAAGGTGAAAAATGGCAAGTTGTCGCTAACGCCACACAGCACCGACGCGAGGGTAAATAACAAAATCGCGGCGGCGAACAGGTTGCGCGCGCCAAATCGTCCGGCCAGCCAGCCGCTGATCGGGATAAATATCGCCACCGCTAATAAATAGGCACTGATGCCAACGTTCAGTGCCACCGGCCCAACAGCAAACTCTCGCGCCATTTGTGGGATGGCGGTGACAATCACCGTGGCATCAAGGTTTTCCATAAAGAAGGTCAGCGCCACCAACAGCGCCAGCCAAAGCGTGCTGCCAGCCGGGGCGGAGGGTTGCGACGAAGGGTGTGGCATTCCGTTGGCGTCCTGTTCAGGTCAGAAAATACGTGCAGAATTCCACACCTTAGCATGTTGCAGCACGATTTATCGCACCCCGGCTTAAAACACGCGCGATAAATCGCGCCGCTACAGTGCCAACCACCGTACCGCCACATCCAACAACACCTGGGCACCGGCGCTGACGTGCTCCGGCTCCGCCCACTCTTCCGGGGCATGGCTGATACCCGCGCGACAGGGAATAAAAATCATCGCCGACGGGCAGATCGCCGCCAGATAACGCGCATCATGCCCGGCGGCAGAAAGCAGTGGAATGGCCGGATAGCCGCGAGCATCAGCGGACTCGGCGATCCACTGCTGCAAACGTTGATCAAAGGCGTTCGGTGCCGCCTCGCTCAAACGCGTGATCGTGACATCACAGGGAGACGCCAGCTCGCCAATGCGCTGCTCGGTCTGCGCCGTGAGTTCTGTTAACCGCTGAGGGTGCGGATGCCGCAGATCGATGCGAAACGTCAGCTTATCCGGGATCACCGAAGGGGCATTGGGCTGCATCTCCAGCCGACCAATGGTAAACATCACCTGCGGGTCGGCCTCACCCACCGCTTGATACAGTTGCTGCGCCATACCGGTAAAACAGCGCAACACATCTCGCCGCGCCGTCATCGGCACCGTCCCGGCATGACCTCGTTCTCCTCGCAGCGTCACCTGCCAGGTCACTTTGCCCTGGATCCCCGTCACCACGCCGAGGGTCGCGCGCGCCTGCTCCAGTTGTGTCGCCTGCTCAATATGCGCTTCCAGATAGGCCGCGGGGGGATGCACACCAGAATAACGCGGCAGCGGCACGGCCTGCCGCAGATGATCCAGCGCCTGCCCCACGGCGATCCCCTGCGCATCGGTGACGGCGCGGATCGTTGCCAGCTCACGCGCCCCGGCGAAACAGGCAGAACCCATCATCCCCGGCGCAAACCGTGAACCTTCTTCATTCATCCACGATACCGCTACCACATCACAAACGGGCTGGATGCCGCCTGCGCGCAACACCGTCAGTACCTCCAGCGCCGCCAGCACACCGTACACACCGTCGAATCGCCCGCCGGTGGGTTGGCTATCCAGATGACTGCCCAGCAGCAACGGCGCAGCCTGCCGATCGATTCCGGGTAAAATGACAAACAAATTACCGGCCGCATCGCTGCACATCTCCAGATCGCTGGCCTGCGCCCAACGCAACATCAGCCGCCAGCTTTCTGCTTCCTCGCTGCTCAGCGCCTGCCGGTTGACGCCATCACCGGGTATCGCGCCGATCTGCGCCATCGCCATCAGCCGCTGCCACAGGCGTTCCGCGTTAATCTTCATACTTACTCCTTGTCCCGCCGGGCAATCAGTCGGTACGCATAATCTGCGCGGGATTGGCGCGCGGATCGCGCACGCCCCAGTGACCACTCTCCACCTGAGCAAAGAACTCTGCCAGTAACTGATTAAACAGCTGTGGCTCCTCCAGATTCAGCGTATGCCCGGTCTTGGGCAAGATCGCCAGTCCGGCGGCCGGCAGATGCTTTTTCAGGTACAACCCGGGTTGCAGGCAGTGATCGTCTTCATCCCCCACCATGATCAATACCGGCAACATCAGCGCTTTAATCTGCGCTTCCAGTTGATAAAACGCCGGTCGGCGCGCCTGCACGCCGCGCATGGTGAGCGAAGCACCCAGCGAGTCATGCTCTGCCAGGCGGTCGGCAAAACGTTGCCAACCCAGTGGGTCTTTGTTCTGGAACTGGACGCGGCTGGCCCCCAGCGCATAGGTCGGCGCGAACTGTTTGGCCCCCTGGCGGGCAAAGTTTTCACCGACTTGCAGTGAAACCTGGCGAAAATAGGCTTCGGTTTCCGGTTCACAACCGTAACCGGCACCGGCAATGATCAGTGACAGCGCGCGCTCTGGCGCATTCAGGCCAAAATGCAGTGCGGCAAACCCACCCATCGACAAGCCAACAATATGCGCCTGCGCGATACCCAGGCCATCCAGTACCGCCAGCGCATCCTCCACCGCCCGCTGTTGCGAATAGGCGTCCAGATCGTGCGGCACCGATGACGGTGGATAACCGCGCGCAGCATAGGTGATGCACTGGTAACGGCGGCTAAAGGCATGGATCTGCGGCTGCCAGCTATCATAATTGCCACCAAATTCGTGGATAAATAGAATCGGTGTCCCTGTGCCGTGGCATTCGACCCACAGCTGAACATCATCATTGGTGGTGATATACATGGAGTGATCCTCAGAATGGTTGGCGAAATTCACGTTGCTGCGCCGCCTGCGCCACCATATCCGGCAACAACGCGGCAAATTTCTCCGCCCAGGCGGCAGGTACGGTGGTGCTGACCTTGATAAAACGATCGCCGAAGGTGGCGGTGTGATAACCGCCATGGCGGATCTGAATACCCTGTTGCAGGTAGCACTCCACCAACGCTTCCGGGCGGATATCGGCCCCCGTCACATCAATCACCAGGAAATTGCCACCAGAGGGATAAACCGGCAGCGACAGACCCGGAACCCCGGCCACCGCCTCAGCGATGCGTGCTTTGTTACGTTGATCTTCCGCCAGCAGCGTCGCCATCCACTCGGCTTTCACCGTTAACCCGGCTTCAGCGGCACGCTGTGCCGGGACACTGGCCCCCAGCACGCCACCGTTGTAGGGTGCCAGCTCAGCCAGCAACGCCGGGGCGGCAATCAGCGCCCCAACGCGCAATCCCGCCAGCCCCAACCATTTGGAAAAACTCACCGACATCACCACCTGCTCGCTATCCAGTCCCAGCGCGGCGACATGCTGCGGCGCAAAATCGCGGTAGGTGCAATCATGGATCAACAACGCATTGTGGCGACGGGCAATGGCGATAAAGGCCTGCAACTCTTCGCGGCTGTAATGAATACCCAGCGGATTATTCGGGTCGACGAGATAAATCAAGGCGGTGTTGTCGTCCACCGCCGCCGCCAGCGCTTCCGGCGTCAGGCGATAGTGACAATCGGCATTCCAGATCGGGATTTGTATCACCTGCGCACCCATTTGCTCGGCAAACTGACACGGCCACTTCCAGCTGGGATCGGTGGTGACAAAGGTGGTGCCGGGACGACAGCGCGCGCGACACAGGGTCGCCAGCGCATTCACCCCACCATCGGTTACCATCGCCTCCACACCGCTGATGCCAATGTCGTCCACGATGGCACGCCGCAGCGACTCAAAACCGAGCGGTGGCGCATAGGCGTTAAATTCGGCGGCTGCCACCGAGGTATGCAGCGCCGCCTGCACCGCCGGATGGGGGGGTAAATGGTTGGTGTTCTGCCCCATCCAGATCAAGCCTTCAGTGGCAAACAGGCGATCGAACCAAGCGTTACGCGTATAGATATCAGACATGCTGCGCTCCCGGTTAGATGACCGATCCACGCGCAGCAATGCCGCCGTCGATAGTGATATTGGTGCCGCTGATGTAACCGGCGCGATCGGAAGACATAAACGCCACCAGATCCGCCACCTCTTCTGAGGTCGCCGGACGTTTGCCCGGATAAAGCGCGAACAGTTCTTCCCAGCGGGCTTCATCGCCCAGCATATCGATCGCTTTGCGTTTCATGATTTTCAGCATGCGATCGGTGGCCACCGGGCCAGGGTTGATACCAATCACGCGGATACCGTCATCAAGGCTGCGGCCTCCCAGCGCTTTGGTAAACGACATCAGCGCCGCATTGCCAGTACTGCCCGCGATGTAACTGGCATCCCAGTTTTCTCCCGAGTTACCAATCACATTGATGATCACGCCACTTTTCGCCGCTTTCATTTGCGGGTAATACAGACGGCACAGCGAAATGTAGCCAAAGACTTTGAGATCAAAGCCAGCGCGCCATGCCTGATCGTCGACGATATCCAGCGATCCGGCAGGGATATCACCGGCGTTGTTGACCAGGATATCAATCGCGCCAACTTCCGCCGCCAGTGATTCCATCGCCGCGGTCGAACTCAGATCTTTTTCATACACCGTCACGCTGACGCCATATTCCGCGATCAACGCCTGTTGCAGGTCGCGCATCGCCGCACCGTTGCGCGCCGCCAGATGCAAGGTACAACCTTCCGCTGCCAGCACGCGCGCCGTTGCTTCACCAATGCCTTTTGATGCACCGGTGATCAGTGCGCTTTTGCCGTTCAGATTCAATTTCATGTTGTGCTCTCCTGATTAGGTATACAAGACAAAGCAATTTGCATACCAGGAAAGTCAACAGCTGTCAGGAAAACCCGGCGATAAAGTCCACGAGGTCATCGCCTAACAAGGTTAAATGCTTGCGCATCGCGTCGTGCGCGGCATCCGCATCATTACGGGCAATCGCCTCCAGAATCGCGCCATGCTCCTCCAGGGTTTTATTCACGCGCCCCGGATGAAAGGTGACACGGCGGCGGTAGACACCCACGCGGTTACGTAAGGCGCGCGTCTCTTCCGCTAAAAATTCATTGCGGGCAAAGGCATAGATCGCCTCATGGAAATTGAGGTTCATATCATAAAAGGCCGCTGGCGAGATCGAGGTGCCCTGATCCGCCATCTGCTGTTGGATCTGCCGCAGTTGCGCCAGTTGATCCGGCGAAATTCGCCGTGCCGCAAGACGCGCGCACAGGCCTTCCAGCTCGGCCATCACCTGGAACATTTCCAGCAGCGTATTCATACTCAACGCCCGCACCATCACGCCCTGGCGGCCATTCAGATCCACCAGCCCATCTGCCGCCAGTAAGCGAAAGGCTTCACGTACCGGGGTGCGCGATACCTCAAAGCGCGCGGCAATTTCCTTTTCATCCAACCGCTTACCCGGTTCCAGTACGCCACTGGCGATCTCTTTTTCCAACGTCTGTTTCAGGCCATCCGCCAGCGACGTTCCCGTCAGACGGGAGAGGCTTTTTTGCTCACTCATGGTGCTTTTTGCTCGTCAGGTTGCACTGATATGATCCGTTTTGCATACCTTAACATCAAACAGGTATACATGCTTTATTTCACTTCATCGTGCGTATTGTCGCTGATTTCTGGCGTGGGTCAATGCCCTTTACGGAAGCTGGCACACATCCTGCAAGTCACCAACCGTAGCAAAGCCATTAAAAGGGCGATGCGATGTATACATAGAAGGATTACCAAGACATCACCAGGCTATTTGACACCCGAGACCAGAGGATAACCCCATGCCAAGACTCACCTCGCAGTTCGTCCGCCGTTGTCTGACAGGATTGCTGTGCACCGCGCTGCTCAGCAGCGTCGCGCAAGCGGCCCAGGAGAAAGTGTCCGTGCGCCTGAAATGGCTGGCGCAGGCGCAGTTTGCCGGTTTTTATGTGGCCAAAGCCAAAGGGTTTTATGAACAACAGGGGCTGGACGTCACCATCAATCCGGGTGGCCCGAACATTAACGTCGAGACTTTAGTGGCTTCCGGTGCCGATACCTTTGGCCTGGCGGGCGGCATGGAGAGCGTGTTGGCGGCACGTGAGAAAGGGTTGCCGATTGTCGCGCTGGCGATGTCACAACAGCGTACCCCGTTTGTTTTCGTCACCTATGCCGATTCCGGTATCAACAGCTTTAAAGATTTTAAAGGTAAGAAAGTGTCGGTGTGGTTTACCGGCGTGCAATATCCGCTGCTGGCCTCGCTCGGCGCGGCGGGTCTGAAGAAAGAGGATATTACCCTACTGCCGCAGTCGGTTTCGCTTAACCCGTTTATTGATAAGCAGGTCGATGTCGCGACCGTCACCCTGTACAACGAATACAACACCCTGAAAGAGAAAGGCGTTACTAACCTCAAACTGATCTCACCCGATGATGTCGGCGTCACCACTCAACAGGATGCGTTGATCACGTCAAAAGCGATGGTGGAAAAACACCCTGAACAGGTACAGGCGTTTGTGAATGCCACGCTGGAAGGCTGGCAATACGCGCTGACTCACCGTGCTGAAACCATCGATATTCTGATGAAAACCAACCCGAGCCTCAACCGTCAACATCAGGTCGCGATGCTCGATAGCGTCGCCAAACTGATGTACCCGCAAGGATCGCCAGGGCTGGGCAATGTCGATATGCCGAAAGCCGAGAAGATGATGAAGCTGCTGGTGCAGTACGGCGCACTGAAGCAACCGGTGGATGTGAATCAGACCTTTGATCTCAGCTTCTGGCAACAGGTCCCGACGCAATACAAAACCCTTAACTGATATCTGCACGGAGAAGCCTGATGACCGTGGCACCGAAAAAACATCTGCCGTTGTTGCAGTTGGATAATTTATGGAAACGCTTTGGCGATGCGCAGCAACCGGTGATCGCCGTCTCAGGCGTCAATCTGACGGTGAATGAAGGCGAATTTGTCACCCTGGTCGGCCCTTCCGGCTGTGGCAAGTCGACGCTGTTTAACATGATTGCGGGCCTGCTTGATCCCGACAGCGACGGCGCGATCCTGTTTAAAGGCCAGTCGCAGCAGGATGGCGAGCTGTTGGGCAAAGTGTCGTTTATGCCGCAACGCGATCTGCTGCTGCCGTGGCGCACCATCATGGATAACGCGATTCTGGCGCTGGAGTGTGAAGGCGTGCCGCGTAAAGAAGCGCGCAAACGCGCCGAGGCGCTGTTTCCCAGCTTTGGTCTGAGTGGTTTTGAGCAAAGCTATCCGCATCAACTCTCCGGCGGGATGCGTCAGCGCGTGGCGCTGATGCGGACCTTCCTGTTTCAGCGTGATCTGATGCTGCTGGATGAACCCTTTGGCGCGCTCGACGCTCTGACCCGCACCCTGATGCAGCGCTGGCTGCTGAATCTGTGGGAGCAGAACCGCCGCACCATTCTGTTTATTACCCACGATATTGATGAAGCGATTTTCCTTGGCAGCAAAGTGGTGGTGATGAGCGCGCGTCCCGGCACCATCAAATGTATTGAGCCGATTGAGCTGCCACGCCCACGCACCCCGGACATCGTCACCTCCGCCGAGTTTATCGCCATTAAAAAACGGCTGCTGGACGCAATCGAGGAGGAGAGCATGAAGTCGTTTCGCTTTACCCAGCATGAGGCGCAATCATGACCAAACGCCTGCTGACTCACCCGCTGATGGTCACAGTGTTGCTGGTGCTGTTGTTCTGGCAAGGCAGCGTCACGCTATTTTCCATCAGCCCGCGTTATCTGCCGTCGTTACTCATGGTTGCGCAGGATATCCGGGCTAACGCCGATCAACTGCTGGTCAGTACCGGACGCACCGCGCTGGAAACCCTGCTCGGTTTTGCCCTGGGATCGGCCTTTGGCGTGGCCTGCGGCATCCTGTTTTTTTACGTCAGCTGGATCGATCGCGCCTGGTTTCCGTTGTTTGTGGTGTCACAAACCGTACCGGTGATCGCCTTTGGCGCGCTGGTGGTGATTTGGTTCGGTAATACCTTGTTCGCCAAGGTGATGATCGCCTTTTATTTGACGTTTCTCCCGGTCACGTTAAATACCAAACGCGGGCTGCAAATGGTCGATCCATTACATATCAGCCTGCTGCGCAGCTTTGGTGCCAGTGGCCTGAAGCGTTTTCTGGTGTTGCACTTCCCCGCCGCCGCCCCCGCGATTTTCGTCGCCCTGAAACTGGGGATCTCTCTGAGCCTGGTCGGCGCGATTGTCGGTGAATGGTTCGGCGATACGGTGGGCCTTGGCGTGCTGTTGATCCAGTCGATGTACAACGAAGACGTGGTGCGTATGTGGACGCTGATCGTCATCTGTGGGCTGACCGGCGCGTTGCTGTATGGCGTGGTGGAGCGCTGCGAGAGGAAACTGGCATGGTGGGGAAAATAACCGTGACACGCAAACTTCTGCCGCCGCTGGTCGGCGTGCTCAGCCTGATCCTGTTGTGGGAAGGCAGCATCTGGTTGTTCAACATCCAACCCTTTGTACTGCCCTCGCTGCATAGCATCGTGCTGGCGATTATCAACAACGGCAGCAGCCTGTGGATTTCCATGGGCTGGACGCTGGTAGAAGCCTTAAGCGGCTTTGTCCTTGGGCTGCTGGCCGGTCTGGCGCTGGCGATACTCATGACGGTGTTTCGCACGCTGGAAGCGATGCTGCTGCCGCTGGCGGTGGCGATTAACTCGGTGCCAACCGTGGCGTGGATTCCTCTGGCGCTGATCTGGTTTGGTATGGGCGCGCTGTCGAAAATCGTGCTGGTGATCCTCGCGGTCAGCTTTGTGATTCTGGTGAACAGCCTGCATGGGTTGAAGCAAGCCGACCCGCAGATGATCAATCTGATGCGCAGCTTTGGTGCCAGCCGCCTGACCATCATGCGCAAACTGCAACTCCCCGCCGCGCTACCCAACATCGTCAGTGGCCTGCGCGTGGGCCTGGTGCGCAGCATTATCGTCGCCATCGTCGCGGAAATGCTCGGCGCGTACCAGGGTATCGGCTGGACCATTTTCCAGTCCACACAGCAGGTGGATCTGCTTACCGTCTGGGCCGCCGTCGTCGTCTCTTCACTGGTCAGCATCGCGCTCTATGGCCTGCTGGCCTGGCTCGACACAACCTTTATCTGGTGGAAATAATCATGACGCAAACCGAACAGCAACTCCGTATTCAGCTTGCCGCCTGTTACCGGCTGGTGGCGCATTTCGGCATGGATGACTTGATTTATAACCATATCTCGGTGCGCCTGCCGGGGCCGGAGCACCATTTCCTGATCAACCCGTATGGGCTGTTTTTTTCTGAAATTACCGCCTCCAGCCTGATCAAAATCGACCTGGAAGGCCATGCGCTGGAAGCAAGCGACTATGAAGTAAACCGCGCCGGGTTTGTGATCCACAGCGCGATCCACGCCGCGCGTGAAGACGCCATCTGCGTGTTGCATACCCATTCGGATGCCGCGACGGCGGTGTCGGCGCTGGAAGAAGGGTTACAGCCGGTGAGCCAGTTTGCCATGCATTTCTGGAATCGCCTCGGTTACCACGCCTATGAAGGCGTGGCGCTGGATACCGACGAGCGGGCACGACTGGTGCGCGATCTCGGTCCGCATCAGGTGATGGTGCTGCGCAACCACGGCATTCTTGCCGCCGGTCGCACCATCCCGGAAGCCTTTATGCTGGCCTATTACTTCGAACGTGCCGCCCGCATTCAACTGATGGCTCAGGGGAGCGGCAGCAAGCTGTTGTTGCCACCGGAAGCCGTCTCCGAAAAAGCCGCCCGTCAGTTTAACCAATGTGAAGGGGATATCCGCCTGCGTGGTGAGCGTGAGTGGCCCGCCTTTATCCGTCTGCTGGACAAACTTGATCCCAGCTATCGTCAGTAAACATTCAGGAGGTTACCGATGTTAGAGTTACGCCCGTTGACAGACCATATCGGCATGGAAGTACTGAACGTCGATGCCACGCAGCCGATTGATCCCGCCACCTTTACCGCGTTGCGCGACGCACTGAATACCCACTCGGTGCTGTTATTACGTAATCAGCCGGTGACGGAAGCCCAGCATGTCGCGTTTGCGCGTGAGTTTGGCGAGCTTCAGGTGCATGTGCTGAGCCAGTATCTGACCACCCCCTACCCGGAGCTGTACGTGTTATCGAATGTGAAGCAGGACGGCAAACCGATTGGCAACCATAAAGAGGGCTGGAACTGGCACTCCGACTGGTCTTATTACGAGGTACCCTGCTTTGGCTCGGTGCTGCACGCGGTGGAAGTGCCACCCGTCGGCGCGGATACGCTGTTTTCCTCGATGTTTGCGGCTTATGATGCGTTGGACGACGACACCAAACGTCTGATCCAGCCGCTGAGCGCGGTGCACTCCTACTCCACTTACTACGCCAAAGCCTTTGCCGATCGTGAGCCGCTAAGTGCCGAGCAAAAAGCCGCCACACCGGATGTGGTACATCCGCTGGTACGTCGCCATCAGGAAACCGGGCGGCCTTCGCTGTTTGTTGGACAGGACATTGTTAAAGAGATCGTCGGCCTGACACCGGAAGAGAGCACAGCGCTGCTGGCGCGTCTTAATGCGCATGCCATCAGCGAAACCTTTACCTATCGCCATAAGTGGCAGGCGCACGATCTGCTGATCTGGGACAATCGCTGCACCATGCACCAGGCGACCCCCTATGACGATGTTGCTTACCGTCGCGTGATGCATCGCGCCACGGTGAAAGGCAGCGAACGTCCACAGGCGATGGTGTAAATCATGGCGCAATCCGGCGAACGACTGCATCGGGCGTTGCTACAGGCATATAAGCAACGTCATCTGAATAGCCTGAGCTGGCTGGCTGCTGAATCCGCGCTGGCACTTGCCGCTGCTGGCAGCGATGCGCCGCTTGCCGGTTTGCCGTTGGTGGTTAAAGACAACATTGATGTCGCAGGTATGCCGACCAGCATCGGCACGGCGCTGCTGGCGGAAGAACCTGTCAGCCACAGCGCCGAATTGATCGTCCGCCTGCAACAGGCAGGCGCGATTATTATCGGCAAAGCCAACATGCATGAGCTGGCTTCCGGTACCAGCGGGTTGAATGCAGCACGGGGCGATGTGCGACACCCGTTTCTGCCTGGCCGAGTGGTGGGCGGCTCCTCCAGCGGCAGTGCGGCCGCAGTAGCCGCGGGCATTGTCCCGGCCAGCATCGGCACCGACACCGGCGCATCGGTGCGGCTTCCCGCCTCTTTCTGCGGGTTGATCGGTTTTCGTCCTTCGCTGTTGCGTTATCCACAACAGGGCATCGCACCGATCTCGCTCAGTCGCGACACCGCCGGTATTCTGGCGCAGCGGATGGATGATGTGCTGGCGCTGGATAGCGCTATCAGCGGCGAATCCGACCACCCCACGGTGGCGCTGGCTGATTTACGCCTTGGCGTACCGCGTGCGCATTTCTGGCACGGTTGTGAGCCTGCGGTGGCAGCAGCGGCGGAAGCGGTATTGCAGCAACTGCGCGATCGTGGCGTCACCTTGATCGAAGTGGAAATCGCCCAAGTAGCCCAACTGGCAGTGCAAGCCGGGTATCCTCTGGCCTCATTTGAGATGCTGCGCGACCTACCGCGCTATCTGCAACAACGCGGTAGTCAGTACAGTTTTGCCGAGTTGAAACAGGCGGTGCAAAGCCCCGATGTGCAGGCATTGTTAGCCGATGCCGCCACGGTCAGCATGGAGCAATATCATGCGGCGATTACGCACTGGAAACCGCTGCTCACCGCTCGCTATCAGGCGGTTTTCCAGCAACATCAGCTTGATGGCCTGATTTTCCCTACCGTCCCGTTGTTGCCGCCCCCGCCAGCAAAAGCCAACACGTTGTTTCGTCAGCTGATTGCCAATTGCGAACCGGCCACCGTGGTGGGCCTGCCGTGTATCAGCCTGCCGCTGGCGCAGACGCCTGATGGCATTCCGGTGGGTATCGAGTTGCAGTTTGCCGCGGGTGAGGATCGGCGATTGCTGGCAGTGGCAAGCGTCCTGCTGGCCCGCTAGCAACGAAAAAAGGCGGAGTGGTCAGCTCCGCCTTGATTCAAGTTCCGGTCAGTGCGCCTGGCCGGTCAGTTGCAAAAGGGCAACGATGATCTGCAAGATAACCCGGACTAAGTCCAACAGTAATCTGACAAGTTCCATCACTTTCCTTCTCCTGTGACAGGAGCGCGCCTTACAGCATTCGGGACTTTGACTCCACCCGCCGAACGCCTTAGCACATCTGTGATGAGTGCTGAGCGGCGCTCATTGTGAAAGCCACAGGCCAGCACCACCTGATACCTGCCGGGATTTTGACAATCCGCGCCCCTGGGAGTCATCAGTAAGCAATGAGATCACGCCCGGCACTCAACACCTGTATAACCATACAGTATATTCTCCAAACTTGAAATCTTTCTCTGCACAATTTATGATTCGCCTTGTGATGAGTGCTGAGCACCCCGTTCACCACACGGTTACCAGCCGATGAGTGAACAAAAAAAAAGGATTTGGCGTTGCTGCCAAATCCTTTTTTATTGCCCGGCGTTTAGCCGCGCTCTCAGGACTTATCGGCCGGTAATGTCACCCAATACCCCGGCTGATACGGCAGCGGCAGGAATTTCTCGTGAAATTCACGGAAGGTCGCGTCCGGATCGAGATCGGCAAACAGCGCCGGATGCAGCCACTTCGCCAGTGCCTGAATGGCGACAAACTGGTATGGGCTGTCGTAGAACTGATGCCAGATCGCGTGGGCATTACCGTTGTGCGCCACCGGCAGGGTTTTAAATGCATCACGCATCATCAACGTGCGCAGACGCGCTTCGGCTTCTTGCGTGTCAGCCCCTGGCCCCACACCGACCCATTTACCCACGGTGTTGTAGTTCTTCCAGTTGGCTCCGGTCACCACGACCACTTCCGGCTGACTGGCGATAATCTGTTCGGGGTTCAGGGTACCAAAGGTGCCCGGAATCAGATCCTTCGCGATATTACTGCCTCCCGCCAGCTCGACCATCTGACCAAAGTTCTCGTTGCCAAATGACATGCAGCACTCGTCGGTATAACCCCCGGCCCGGTCGATCATCACTTTCGGGCGTTTGCCGTTAAAGTTCTTCAGGCGATCGGTCACTTTGGCAATCGCAGCGCGGCGGAAAGCGATAATCTCTTCCGCGCGCTGTGGCTTATTGACCAGCTCCCCCATGATGCGGATGCTCTGCTCGGCATGCTCCATCGGCTTTTCACGAAAATCGATAAATACCACCGGAATGCCCACCGCCTGCAACTTCTCGATCAGTTTGCCTTCATCGGTCGCGGCTTTGGATTCAAGGTTCATCAGCACCAAATCGGGTTTCAACGTCAGCGCCTGCTCAACGTTGAAGGTGCCATCTTTTGCACCACCAAACGTGGGTAACTGCTTGATCTGCGGATAGCGTTTTTCATAGGCCATGTAGCCATCGTAATCCGCCTTGTGGAAATCATCGCGCCAACCCACGACACGCTGGAAAGGCGCTGTGGTATCGAAGGCCGCCAGCAGGTACATCTGCCGTCCTTCACCCAAAATGATACGTTTTGACTCCTGCGCGACTTCCACCTGCCGTCCGGCCACATCGGTAATAACCTTGGCGGACGCATGACAGGCGACCGTCAGTAACCCCAGCGCTAACATCCAATTCTTCATGTGATCTACCCATACAAATGATAATGATTATTATTAATGCATTTCGCGGCGTCACTATTACCTGGCGCAAGCAAAATGAAAAGCCTCGGCGACACATTTTTTTACATCCAGCACGCTGTGTCGCCGCTCACAAAACGCCCGGCTTTCGTGAAAACCCTCACAACACCCCATGCAATTGCCCAATTTATCGCCGCCATTTACCGCATTTTGGCTAATGCGTTAACCAAAGGTGAACGCTAGATTAAAAAATGAAACAACGTTTTAATTTATTTTTAACGCCCAGGCATGGGCATGGACATGTGTTACCGGAGGAGTTGCCGTGAAGATCAGCGCCATTGATGTCACCCTGTTCAGTTACCCCACCCGTCGCGTATCCGACAGCGCCGGGCATTCGCATCCCGGGCCGGAGAGCGATGCGCAACTGGCAATGCTTACCCTGACCAGCGAAGACGGCCACTGCGGCTATGCCTTCGCCCCGGCGGAGGTGGTACGACCGCATGTGGTCAACGCCTTCTTCCGCAAAGTGCTGCTGGGGCAAAATGCCTTTGATCGCGAGCGGTTATGGCAGGAGTTGGTGCACTGGCAACGTGGCAGCGCCCACCAGTTAACGGAACGCGCCCTGTCGGCGGTGGAACAGGCGTTATGGGACCTGATTGGCCGTAAATTACAGCTTCCGGTACACAAACTGCTCGGCGGCTACCGTGAAAAAATTCCCGCCTATGGCAGCACCATGTGTGGCGATCAACTGCCGGGTGGCTTATCAACCCCCGATGAATACGCGCAATTTGCCGAGCAACTGGTAGCACGCGGCTATCGTGCTATCAAGCTGCATACCTGGATGCCGCCCGTGTCGTTTGCTCCCAGCCCGACCATGGATATCAAGGCCTGTGCGGCGGTGCGTGAAGCGGTTGGAGCGGATATCGCCCTGATGCTGGATGGCTACCACTGGTACAGCCGCAGCGATGCCCTCACCATCGGCAAGGCGCTGGAAAAACTCAACTTCACCTGGTTTGAAGAACCGATGGAAGAAGAGAGCATGGCGTCTTATGCCTGGCTGGCAGAGAACCTGAGCATTGATGTGCTCGGCCCGGAAAGCCTTGGCGGCAAACATCACAGCCGCGCTGACTGGGTACGAGCGGGTGCCTGCGACATTCTGCGTGCCGGTGCCAACGGCGTGGGCGGTATCGCTGCCACCCTGAAAGTCGCCAGTCTGGCCGAAGCCTTTGGTATGGACTGTGAAGTCCACGGCAACGGTGCCGCCAGCCTTGCGGTGGTGGGTGCCATCCGTAATTGCCGCTGGTACGAACGCGGCTTGCTGCATCCGTTCCTCGACTACGAACACCCCCCTGCATATCTCAACAGCCTGGTCGATCCGATGGATAACGACGGCTTTGTTCATCTGCCAACCCGACCCGGACTGGGCGAGGATATTAATTTCAGTTGGATTGAAACCCATACCCTGAATCGCTGGTAACACACCGACACAAGCAGTACGGCAAACAACAATAAACCTCTGACCTGCTGGACTTTGCTTATGAATCTTTTGCTCCGTTGCACAGCGTGCTGCATAGCGCTGCTGCTGGCGGCCAGCCCCGGTTTGCGGGCCGCCACGCCGGATGATCAGTTGATCGTCGGCATGAATATGAACAACCTGTTGACCCTCGATCCCGCCGCCATGACTGGCAATGAAGTGGTCGGTATCGTGGTGAATTTGTATGACGGGCTGGTGGAGCTGGACCCTCGCCAGCTCACCCACGTGCGTCCGGCGCTGGCGGAACGGTGGGAAATCAGCCCTGATCATCGTCAGCTCACCTTTCACTTACGTGACAATGTCACCTTTCATTCCGGTAATCCGCTCTCCAGCGCCGATGTGGTGTGGTCGATGCGCCGGGTATTGCACTTGAATCTGGCGCAGGCGTCGGTGTGGAAATCCTACGGTTTCAGCAAAGACAATGTTGACCAGATGATCACCAACCCGGACGCACGCACCGTGATCTTGCGTCTGCCGAAAGCCAACGATCCGATGCTGGTGCTGTATTCACTGGCAGCGCTCGGCAGCATGGTGGTACTGGACAGCAAAACCGTGCAGGCGCATGCCAGCAACGGTGACTGGGGCAACCGCTGGCTAACCACCCATGAAGCCGGATCCGGTCCGTTCCGCCTTGATGTCTGGCAGGCGAAAGACGTACTGCGCATGAACCGCGATCCTGACTACTGGCGTGGCGCGCCGAAATTGTCGCGCGTGGTGTTCCGCCATTTACAGGAATCGCAGACACTGCGCCTGATGATGGAAAAAGGCGATATCGATATTGCCAGCAATATGGCCATCCCGGATGTCAAAGCGCTGCGCCACGATGCGGATCTCACCGTCGATGCGGTGCCAAAAGGCACGATTTACTATCTGGCGATGAGTATGAAAGACCGGCATTTCGCCAATGCCAAAGTGCGCGAGGCGGTACGCTATCTGGTGGATTATCAGGGGATCAATAAAAGCCTGCTGGCCGGTTATGGTGAACTGCATCAGCGTCCTATCCAGGCCGGGATGCCTGCCACGTTGCCGGACCCGGGTTATACGCTGGATATTCGCCGCGCCAAAACGTTGCTGGCGGAGGCCGGTTATCCTGACGGGTTTGATACCACCCTGCGCGTGCTGGCTGACCAGCCATTTCTCAATATCGCCATCGCCATTCAGTCGACGCTCATGCAGGGCGGCATTCGCGCCAAAATCATCACCGGCACCGGCAACCAGATCTACGGAGCGATGCGTGAACGGCAGTTCAACCTGCTGGTCGGGCGTGGCGGCAGCGGCGTGGAACCCCATCCCCACTCCAGCCTGCGTTCGCTGGTCTACAACCCAAACAACGCCGATAGCGCCAGACTGACCAATTTTCAGGGCTGGCGCACCGGTTTCTACGACGCCCAACTCAACCAGATGATCGACCAGGCCCTGCTGGAGCGTGACAGCGCCCGTCAGCAGCAGGATTACTTCGCCATTCAACGCCGCTACGACCAACTGATTCCGGCGTTGATGCCGATTTCACAAATGGTCGATTCCGTGGTGGTCAATAACCGGGTGCAGGATTATGTCCCACACCCGTCCGCCACCACCTTCTTACGTGACGTGTGGAAAACCCCGGATAGCCTGGCGGGAGGTACACCATGAAACTGACGCGAAGCCACTGGCGGCGCATCCGTAGCCGTGGATTGCAGGTGTTGATCACCCTGATGGGGCTGCTGCTGTTGACCTTTTTTATTGGCCGCGTGATGCCGCTCGATCCGGTACTGGCGATTGTCGGACCAGACGCCGATCACGCCACTTATCAGCAGGTTTATCACCAGCTTGGCTTTGATAAACCCCTGTGGGTGCAGTTTGCTATCTACCTCAATGGCCTGCTGCACGGCAATCTCGGCATGGCGCTACTGACCGGCCAGCCGGTGGTCAACGATATCCTGCGCGTCTTCCCGGCGACGGTGGAACTGGCGACGCTGGCGATTGTGATTGGCACCGGGTTGGGCGTGCCGCTCGGCGTTTGGGCGGCAGCCCGGCGCAATGGCGTGGTGGATTACATGGTGCGCATTATCAGCCTCGCGGGCTACTCCACCCCGATTTTCTGGGTGGGTATGGTCGGGCTGCTGCTGTTCTATGCCCATCTGGGCTGGGTCGGTGGGGCCGGACGGGTGGATTTCAGCCTCGACGGTGTGGTGCCACGTCGCACCGGGCTGTTGTTGGTTGATGCCTTACTGGCCGGTAATGGCAGCGTATTCGCCAGCGCGCTCAATCACCTGATCCTGCCCGCTTCCCTGCTTGGCTTTCACTCGCTGGCATATATCAGCCGCATGACGCGCAGTTTTATGCTGGCACAACTGTCGCAGGAGTTCATCCTGACGGCTCGCGTGAAGGGGCTGACCGAGTGGCAGGTGATCTGGCAACACGCCTTTCGCAATATCCTGGTGCAGTTGTTGACGGTGGTAGCGCTGGCCTACGGATCGCTACTGGAAGGCGCAGTGCTGATCGAAACGGTGTTTTCCTGGCCGGGATTTGGTTCTTATCTCACCGGCAGCCTGATGCTGGGCGATATGAATGCGGTGATGGGCTGCGTGCTGGTGGTCGGCCTGATTTTTGTCCTGCTCAACCTGGTTTCTGACCTGCTTTATCAGGTATTCGACCCGAGGACTAAAGTATGACGATTTCGCTGGATACCCCTCACACCAGCGCGGCGCAGGAGCGCCTGGCACGTTGTCGCCGTCTGGCGCGGCGCAGCGGCCAGTTTCTCTGGCGGATGGCCTGCAATCCGCTCACCGCGATTGGCGGCGCGATCATCCTGCTGTTGCTGGTGACGGCGTTATTTGCGCCATGGATCGCGCCTTACCACCCGCTGATTCAGGATCTCAATAACGCCCTCAGCCCCCCCAGTGCGCAGCACTGGTTTGGCACCGATGAGTTTGGTCGCGATATCTTTAGTCGCCTGGTGTGGGGGGCACGCATCACGCTGTATATCGTGCTGCTGGTGTCGGTCACGGTCGGGCCGCTTGGCCTGCTGCTCGGTGTGAGCGCCGGTTATTTTGGCGGCAAGGTGGATAGCGTGCTGATGCGCGTCACCGATATCTTTATCTCCTTCCCCAGTCTGGTGCTGGCACTGGCTTTTGTCGCCGCACTCGGCCCTGGTCTCGAACATGTGGTGATCGCCATTACCCTGACCGCCTGGCCGCCGATCGCCCGTCTGGCCCGTGCCGAAGCGCTGTCACTGCGTCAGGCCGATTTTATCTCTGCGGTGCGTTTGCAGGGGGCCTCACCACTGCGGGTGCTGTGGAAACATATCGTCCCGTTGTGCCTGCCGTCGGTGATTATCCGTATCACCATGAATATGGCGGGCATCATTCTGACCGCCGCCGGGCTGGGCTTTCTTGGCCTTGGCGCACAGCCCCCCGATCCCGAATGGGGCGCGATGATCGCCAGCGGACGCAGCTACATGCTGGAGTGCTGGTGGGTAGTGACGGTGCCGGGTCTGGCGATTCTGGTGAACAGTCTGGCGTTTAATTTCTTAGGAGATGGCTTACGTGACATCCTCGATCCCCGTAGCGAGTAAGGCCCAGCCCTTGCTGGATGTAGACGATTTACAGGTCAGTTTCGCTCATGGACGCCAGCTCACCCCGGCGGTACGCGGCGTTTCCTTCCAGCTTGGGCAGGAGAAACTGGCGATTGTTGGTGAATCCGGTTCCGGTAAATCCACCGTTGGCCGCGCCCTGTTGCAGTTGCATCCACGCAGCGCACGCATTACCGCGCAGCGCATGCACTTTGCCGGGTTGGATTTGTTGCACGCCACCCCGGCTGAGATGCGTGCCATCCGCGGGAAACGTATCTCGATGATCATGCAGGACCCGAAATACTCCCTTAACCCGGTGGTGCGCATTGGCGAACAGATTGCCGAAGCCTGGCGCAGCCATCATCCCGGCCAGCGAGACGAGGCGCGACAACGCGCGCTGGCGATGCTGGAGGTGGTGCGCATCCGCGATCCTGAGCGGGTGTATCAACTCTATCCGCACGAAATCTCCGGTGGACAGGGGCAACGCGTGATGATCGCCATGATGCTGATTACCGACCCGGAGCTGGTGATCGCCGATGAACCCACTTCGGCGCTGGATATTTCGGTGCGCTTACAGGTGCTGGGATTGCTGGATGATCTGGTGAAGCAACGCGGACTGGGACTGATTTTCATCAGCCACGACATCAATCTGGTGCGCCATTTTTGTGACCGGGTACTGGTGATGTACGCCGGACGCGTGGTCGAGTCATTAGCTGCCGCCGAGTTGCATCAGGCACAGCATCCCTACACCCAGGGGCTACTGGCGGCGCTGCCCGATATCGACCAGCGCCGCCCCCGACTGCCGGTGCTGCAACGTCAGGCCAGTTGGCTGCAACCTTAAGGAGAACGCATGAAACCGATGATCGGGGTACAGCATCTTAACCTCAGTTTTGGCGAAGACGAGCAGCGCCATCAGGTGTTGTTTGACGTTAACCTCGCGGTACGGGAAGGTGAAATCTTCGGCCTGGTGGGCGAATCCGGTTCCGGCAAAACCACGGTGCTCAAGTGCCTCGCCGGATTGTTTACTCACTGGCAAGGTGAGTTAATGATTGACGGGCAAGCGCTGGCACACCGCATTACGCGACCGCTGTGTCGCAAAGTGCAAATGGTGTTTCAGGACCCTTACGGTTCGCTGCATCCGCGTCATACCCTTGGCGATATTCTTGAGGAGCCATTGCACATTCATGGCATCGGTCAGCGGCAACAACGGGTGGTCGCCATGCTGGAAAAGGTCGGTCTGAACCGTGCCTGGCAGACGCGCTATCCCCATCAGCTTTCCGGCGGCCAGCGCCAGCGCGTGGCGATTGCCCGCGCCCTGATCCTGGAACCGCGCGTGTTGCTGCTGGATGAGCCGACCTCGGCGTTGGATGTGTCGGTGCAGGCGGAAATCCTCAATTTACTGAGTGACTTGCAGCAACAGGAACATTTGACCTACCTGATGGTCACCCACGATCTTGGGGTGGTGGCTCACCTGTGCCATCGTGTTGCGGTGATGCAACATGGCAAAGTGCTCGAAACGCTGGATGTGGATGCGTTGGTGGCGGGACAGGCGGCGGTGCCGTATACGCAGATGCTGGTGGAGGCGAGTCGACATCCGGAGATAGCTGCGGTTTGATGCCCGGCGGCCTTCTGCCCTCACCCCAGCCCTCTCTCGCAAGCGGGAGAGGGAGATGTGCTATATGCTCGATCGGTCCCCTCTCCCGCAAGCGGGAGAGGGAGATGTGCCGCAAGCGAGAGAGGAAGATGTGCCATATGCTCGATCGGTCCCCTCTCCCGCTTGCGGGAGAGGGTTAGGGTGAGGGTTAACGCGCCACCACCTCACGCACAAAACGCACAATCTCGTCGTTCTGCCCATGTTCGAACAGACAATGTTGCAGGCGCGGGCCGCTCAGCGCGGTTTTCACCAGTTCAGGATCAATCGCGCGCAATGTGTCGAGATAATGTTCTTTGACCACCGCCGCTTTGACCTGGTTAAGGATACCGGCGTTACGCACCTGCGGCTCTTTGCGCTCTGGTGGATAACCCAAACCTTTCTCACCGGTGAAGGCTTTCTCGAAGATAAAGCGCAGGTTGAGTTCCGCACCCCAGCCAAAGCCTTTGGCGAAGGGCAGCGACAAGGCATTGCCGTTGTTGATTTGGGCAAACAGATAGGCATCCGCCGGATCGATGCAGTAGCCACACACCACGCCGGGATGGATATTCAGCGACATCAACGCGCCCTGCCCGGTGCCACAACCGGCGACCACAAAATCCACCGCGTTGCTGTTCAGCAGCACGCTGGCCATGATGCCGAGGTGAATATAGGTCAGATGATGATCCTGCTCGTCGCTCATGCCGACGTTAAACACCTGATGGCCCAGCGGTTGTGCCACCGTCTCCAGTTGAGTTAACACGGTGGCGTTTTTCGCCGCCTGGCTGTTTTCCATCATTAACGCGATTTTCATGATCCATCCTTCAGATTAAATTGAAACACCGTTTCATTTTAATCAAAGATGATTAAAATGCAGCACTGAAATGCCTTTTTGCTTGTGAGTTATGTCACACAACTGCGAGGAATGACGATGTTTATCTACCGCAATGCCACGCAGGTTGAGGATTTGGGAAATGGCGTGACCCGCCGGGTACTGGCACACGGTGGCCGCATGATGGCGGTTGAGGTCAGTTTTGCAACTGACGCGATTGGCCCGCTGCATCACCATCCGCATGAGCAGTTGACCTATGTGCTCTCCGGGCGCTTTGCCTTCACCATCAACGGCGTAACCAAAGAAGTCAGCGCCGGTGACACCCTGTATAAAGCGCCAAATGTGGTACACGGTTGTGTCTGCCTGGAAGCGGGCACGCTGCTGGATACCTTTACCCCGCAGCGTGAGGATTTCCTCGCGGCAGGCGATTAAACAATATCATCCACCACGCCACCATCGACGCGCAGCGCAGCACCGGAGGTGGCTGAGGCCTGGGTGGAGCAGACATACACCACCATGTTCGCCACTTCCTCCACCGTGGCGGCACGCTGGATCACCGAACTCGGGCGTTGGCTCATGACAAATTCTTTCCCCAACGTCTCCAGCGATTTACCGGTGCGCTTCACCTCATCCGCCATCATGGTGGCAAAACCATCCGACATCGTCGGGCCAGGCAACACGCTATTCACGGTGACGCCGGAACCGGCCACCACTTTCGCCAGACCGCGCGCCAGTGAAAGCTGCGCGGTTTTGCTTACGCCGTAATGCACCATATCAGCCGGAATATTGCGCGCGGATTCGGACGAGATAAACACCACGCGTCCCCAACCTTTCTTCACCATCGCCGGGAGCAAAGCGCGTGACAGCCGTACCCCGGACATCACGTTGGTCTGCCAGTAGGCTTCCCAGGTCTCATCGTCGGTGGCAAAGAAATCTTTCGGGCCAAAGATCCCGGCGTTATTTACCAGAATATCGATGGCAGGCAGTCCGTGCAGCAACGTATCAACGCCCTGTGCGCTGCTGAGGTCAGCAATATGGGTATGGATTTTGGCCCCCACCACGGCAGCATTGAGTTTTTCCCGCGCCCGGCTGACCGACGCTTCACTCCGCCCGTTCAGCACCACTTCCGCCCCGCTTTCAGCCAGCCCCTGAGCAATGGCAAACCCGATGCCGCCCGTGGACGCCGTGATTAACGCTGTTTTGCCGTGTAGATCGATTTTCATCACATTCTCCATGTTAGTTACGATACCTGCACACGATCGAAAAGCCTGGTCGATGCGCCGCGCACTGCATTAACGAAACATGCTTTGTAACCAAAGAGTTTGCCAATAGCGCAGCAAACGCAGCCACACTCAATGCTTTCACTCCCGTGGGACCACATCATGAAAACCCTTGCCTTTGCCGCACCGGGTGCGATGGGCGCGGCAGTTGCGGCGGTGCTGACCCAGCACGGCGCGCGCGTCATCAGCCCGTTAAGCCAGCGATCTGCCGATTCACAACAACGCGCCCAGGCCGCGCACATTATCGATGCCAGTGAAGCGGCGCTGTGTGACGCCGACATTATTTTCTCCATTCTGCCCCCGGAATTTGCCCTGAGCTGGGCGCAGCAGATGGCACCGCATCTCCAGGCAGCGACCCGCAAACCGCTGTACGTCGATTGCAATGCCATCAGCCCGGAAACCCTGCAACAGGTGGCCGCGGTGATTGAAGCCACCGGTACGCCCTTTGTCGATGGCGCGATTATCGGGCTGCCGCCCGGCGAGCAAAATCCTGGCGGTCCACGCTTTTGGTTTTCCGGTCCCCATGCCAGCCAGTTAGCGGATTTGAGTGAACTGGGCCTGCGGGTACGGATTATGCAGGCAGAAAACGGCGCGGCATCGGCACTGAAAATGTCCTACGCCGGGATCAATAAAGGGATCATCCTGCTGGTGTCGGCCATGCTGATTAACGCCAGTCGTGTTGGCGCAGCGCAGGCATTGCATGAAGAGATGGCGGAGAGTCAGCCACAGATCCTGAAAAGAATGAAAAAAGCCGCCCCGGACATGCTGCCAAAAGCCTGGCGCTGGGCGGCTGAGATGGATGAAATCGCGACGCTGAATCAGGGTGAACTGGCCACCGATCGTCTGTATCAGGCCTTGGGCGAGGTATGCCGCCAACTGGCTGCCGACCGCAAAGGCGATCAGCAACTGAGCGCCCTGCTGGCGGCATTCTTTCAGCCCGATGCGGATAACGCTCGCGTCGACTGACGCTGGAGTTGTCGTTGCAACCATGCCTGCGCGGCGGCCGCATCCGGCGCGCGGGCATCCAGTTGCAACACCGGCCCCAGTGCCATTGGCTGCGCCCGCTCTGCCAGTTGTCGCAGTTCGGGCAGATACTCTGCCCCCGGATGTCCCGGCATCCGCTGTTCCAGACGCGCCTGATAGCGTGCCACCACCTCATCCGGGGTGATCGCCATCCATAGCTCCAGCACCCGCGTCACGCCAGCCTGTTGCAATCCTTCCTCCAGCACCGCTTTGGGTTGAAAACCAAACCAGGCATCAATCAGCCAGACGCAACGGGCCGGTGCCTGACCGACGATCTTCCAGATTGCCTGATACGCCGCACAACCGAGCTGGCGGTTGCGCAGGCGATCCACCGGCGCGAAGCTGGCCATAAACGGCTCTTTCAGGCTATCCAGCGTCAGGATCGGCAGGCCAAACTGCTGAGCCAGTGCGCGTGCCAGCGTGCTCTTACCGGAGGCCGGAATGCCGTTGACCAGTACCACACATTTTTCTTCAGTGGGGGTTGTCATAGGATATCTATTACCTCCGCCACACTGCTGGCCTTGCGCAGCCGCACCAGCGTCTCCTCATCCTCCAGCATCGTGACAATCGCGCGGATGCCCTCCTCGATATGCGCATTGCTGTCACGTGCGCCAAACATAATGACGATATCCGCCTTGTCGCTGCCGTCGAACGAAACCGGTTCCGCCAACACAATCAGGCTAAAGCAATCCTTCAACACCCCGGTTTCTGGTCGGGCATGGGGAATGGCAATCCCTTCTTCAAACACGTAATACGCACCGTGCGTCAGGGTGTTGGCGATCACCGCCTCGGGATAAGAGGCGTTAACATAGCCGCCCTGCACCAGTGGCCGGGCTGCAAGGCTGATCACTTCCCGCCAGTCGCGGCTGGCAATCCCCACCTGGATCGCGTTCGCCTCCTGCAACAGTTGTTTGATGCTCATGCCGCCTCCTTAAATCGATTTGCGGATGGTATTACGCAGCTCATCGATTTTGACGAACAGCGGATCAATCTCCTGACGAAAGCGACGACTTTTGGCAAATAAACTTAATGCCCGATTATATTCCAGCATTAATTGTTTTTGCGTGTCACCCGCCCGTGGATTATTTGCCAGCTGTTGCTCCAGCGCGCTTATTTTCTCGCTGATACTTTCAGCCTGACGATCTATTTCCTGTTGATCCTGCCCGTTATTTTCCGGGACTTTTTTCCTGAATCCAAACATAGCGTCTCCTGCCCCGAGTGGCACCAGGGCACCTCAGGTTAATACGTCATGAAAGAGGCGGTTTAGCGGAATAACTGAATCTTTTCGACTAATACGTCGGTCACCGCATCATTCGCGGGCACAAGGAAATTACGCACGCTGTCGTTGACTTTGCCCTTTTCGAAGGTCTGTTTACAGCGCGCGACCCATTGCACATTCATTTCTGTGCCGACGTTCACCTTTTCGATGCCGCTACGCACCGCCAGACGCATATCTTCATCGCTGACGCCGGTGCCGCCGTGCAGCACCAGCGGCGTATGCGTTGCTTCGGTGATAGCCGCCAGTCGCTGATGTTGGATATGTGCTTTGCCGGTGTACAGACCATGCACCGTCCCGATCGAGATCGCCAGCATGTCTACCCCGGTTTCATCGACGAAACGCTTCGCATCGTCCACCGTGGTGAAGGAGGTTTCGTTCATCTCCACCGATTTACCATCTTCAGAACCGCCGATCGCCCCCAGTTCCGCTTCGACCGAAACATGCAGCGGGCGTGCCATATCAATGACTTTGCGCGTGTTGGAAATATTCTCTTCAATTGGCAGATGTGAACCGTCGTACATCACCGAACTGAAACCGGCATCCAGTGCGGTTTGAATCGCATCAAGGTCGGAACAGTGATCCAGATGTAAACAGGTCGGCACATTGCGGCTTTCCGCCAGTGAGCGAATCGCATCAACCAATAATTTATGGCCGAGATATTTCGCCGTGCCGGTTGAGATCTGAATCATCAATGGACTATTGGTTTTTTCGGCCGCTTTAAAATAAGCCGGTAACATCTCCAGACAGTGTAAATTAAAGGAACCCAGCGCTTTAAATTCACGTTGTTTGGCCACCTGTAACAGATCGGTAAAGTTATAAAGTTTCATGAATATTTTCCTCGTGGGGCTTAGTGGATTTTCCGTTAACAAACCAGGCGATCAGGGTAATGAAGACAATAAACAGGGCGACGAACAGCCAGTTATTCTGGAAGGCATGACCCAGTACCAGGCCGGTGCTGATCACGTCGGAATCGCTGAAGGTCACGCCGGTGAAACCGTAGCTTTCCAGCATCGGCACCAGAATGGCCGGCAGCAGCGTAATAAACAGGCCGTGGACAAAACCGCCAATCATCGCGCCACGACGGCCACCCAGTGCGTTACCAAACACCCCGGCCGTGCCACCGGCAAAGAAGTTGGTCAGCAGCCCTGGCAAGATCATCGCCAGACCGAACATCGGGAATACCAGCATCCCGACGACGGAACCGAGGGTGGTGGCGAGGAAGCCAACGATGACGGCATTCGGTGCATAGGGGAACATCACCGGGCAATCAAGCGCGGGTTTTGCATCCGGCACGATGCGCATCGCAATACCACGGAACGCTGGCACCAGTTCATTCAGCAGCAGACGTACACCGCTATACAGCACAAACACCCCACACACGAACTGAATCGATTGCATAAAGGCGTACATCAGGTAGTTCATACCGTTGCTGTACTGGGCGATAAACGCCGGGCCTGCCGCCAGTGCGGGGATCAGGTACATCGGCACCATCACCACGGCCATCGACAGATAGGTGTCTTGCAGGAACTTGAAGTTATCCGGCAGTTTCAGGTCTTCGGTGGAGCGCGAGCCTTTACCCACCACTTTTGCGACCGCCGCAGTGACCAGATAGCCGATGGTGCAGAAGTGACCGAGGGCAACATCGTCCGAGTCGGTGATGCGGCGTACCACCGGTTGTGCCAGCGCGGGCATTACCACCGCCATCACGCCACCAAAAATGCCGCCAGTAAGGATCAGAGGTAAGCCTGTCAGCCCCGCTTTGTAGCCGATCACCGCACCGATGGTCGCCATCCACAGCAGCGCCTGACCGGTAAGGAAGATGTATTTGAACGGTGTCAGGCGGGCAATAATGATGTTGACGATAAAAATCACCAACAGCGTCAGCGCCACTTCTGAACCCAGCTCGCGGTTCGCTAACCCGGCGATGGCGGCAACATCGGTGATGTAACCTTGCATGCCAAAGCCGTGGGTAAAGATGGTATTCAGGAAGGTCAGCGTACCCACAATGATGTTGATACCTGCCATCATAATTAAGAAACCGAGCAGGGTTTTAAAGGTGCCTTCCACCACCTTACCTGCGGATTTTTTTTGTAGCAGCAGACCCACCAGGGCAATAAAGGCGATCAGAATCGATGCCTGCCCCAGTAAATCTTTTACCAGGAAGTTAATAACACTATTCATGGCTGGCAACCTTCATGTTGTGTTCTTTCATAAACGCCACGATCTTTTGCTCAATTTCCGCTTTATCGGTCAGCTTGTTGAGAATAATCACGCGTTTCATTTGCTCCGGGCTGGCATCGGCATTTAAAACATCGGCAAATGCCTTTTGCGTTAAAATCATGTCGGATTTAAATGCATTGGCTTCAGAAATGGTGGTGTGGTCGATATCTGCGTCAATTTCTAACTTTTTTAATACCGCTTTGGCGCTCATTTCGATGGCGAAACTGGACCCCAGACCACATCCGCACACACATAATATTTTCAGCATGGCTATCTCCTCACAGAATATGCAGTTGTTTAGCGAGTTTGTAATGATGCCCTTCGGTGTCAACCAGGCGTTTTTTCATGCTTATTAAATCAATGGGTATCGGTTTATTGCTGCCATTAATAATGACGGCTTTATTGCGCATTCCCGACTGAATACAACGCGCCACTTCGCTGGCCATAATGGTGCCCTGATAAATTTCTTCACAGGTCGGTTCACCATTACGCAGGCCATAGCCGATGATGGTTTTACGGACACGTACCCCGATCAGCGGTTCCAGTTGTTTAATTAAGGTATCGATCGCCCCCTGAAATCCCGGCGAATACTCACGGGTGTAGGCTTCCGAACACAGGATCACCACGCTGTTCTGCTGCTCCAGCCGTGCGGTGATGCGCTGCGCCAATTCCTGTGTGGCAATCTGGCACTCGGGGATCAAGGCAAAATCTGCGTTGGATTTAATCGCCGATTGCAGGGTTAATTCGCCGCAATACCCCCCCAACAGCTCCACCATAAAGACACGACCTGGCAAGCCACGGCCGGTATTACGTAATTTCGCCACTTCCTTCAGCACTTGCTCACAGGCGGTGGAAAAACCAATGGTATAATCGCTGCCAAATACGTCGTTATCGATGGTCATACCCACGCCGAAACAATTGACGCCAAATTCACTCAGAATATGGAGGAATTGCAACGATCCATCGCCACCCGCCATAATTAACACATCAATGCGCAGCGACTTAAGTTGTTTGGCTATGGCTTCATATTCCGGGCGAATTAATTTTCGCGTTGGTCTTCCTGACTGCATTATCGGGATCGCCGCAATGGCATAATCCACCAAATCACGCTGGGATACTTCCTGGTGTTTATTTTCCAGCAAACCGGGAATGCCACCATTAAATAACACCATATCCGCCTGCGTTAAGCGGGAAATTTGAAAGATAAAGTTATTTATGCCGGTAACATCACCACCGCTGATCACCATGCCAATTCTCATTATCCTGATCCTTACGCTGCGCCTCTGACAGCCATTCTTCCGATGAAGAGGATTCTTATTTGCAATGGAGATCACATTTTTGCCACGATTTTATTGCGACAGATGATTGACATAGCCGGTATACAAGCCATTTTTGTGATGTTAATCACATGACAAAACATTCCATACTTCTGGAATTATTATATTTTTCATGTGGTTATATTTAACTTACGCACCTGGAAGTTCACCACGATTTAACAATTTATCCGTCTGGTTTATTTCCCTCTATTTTGTGATACCCCGCGCATTTTTATCGGCCCATTACGCGTTTCCCGCGCACGATAAAGGGATAATGCTTCAGTGCGTTATTTTAACCTTAGTGCCGATGAATGATTGACAGGGTGCCTTGTCCGCTTGTCCAATAACCCGGCAGACACATGACACAGAAGAGAAAACATGACATCCCCGCAGGAAATGTTGCGTCAACTGAGTGACGTGGTAGGTGAAAAACAGCTGTTAACCCATTCTGATGATAAAGCCTGGTACACCAAAGGATTCCGCGTTGGGCGCGGTGAGGCGTTGGCCGTGGTGCTGCCGCAGAGCTTATTGCAACTGTGGCAAACCCTTCAGGTATGCGTGGCGCACGACGCCATTATTCTGATGCAGGCGTCGAACACCGGTGTCACCGGGGGATCGACCCCGGACGGCAACGATTACGATCGTGAGGTGGTGATTGTCAGTACCCGCCAGTTACAGGGTGTGCAGGTGATCGACGAAGCACGCCAGGTGATTGCCTTCCCCGGCACCACCCTGACCGAACTGGAACAGACGCTGCAACCGCTGGGGCGCGAACCGCATTCGGTGATTGGCTCCTCATGCATCGGTGCCTCGGTGGTGGGTGGCATCTGCAATAACTCCGGCGGTTCACTGATTCGCCGTGGCCCGGCGTTTACCGAAAAATCGTTATTTGCCCGCATCCATGACGATGGCCGTCTGGAGATGGTCAACCATCTTGGCATTGCGCTGGGCGACACGCCGGAAGCGATGCTGGAAAACCTCACCCGTCAGCAGTATCAAACCGGTGACCAGCCAGACTGGCAGGGAAAAATCTGGGCGGATGACTACGCCGATCGCCTGCGCGATGTCAGCGCCGACAGCCCCGCGCGCTTTAATGGTGATCTGCGCTACCTGCATGACAGTTCGGGTAGCGCAGGTAAAGTGGTGGTGTTTGCGGTACGCCTCCCCACGTTTGAAGCCAGTGCCGGTAGCGACACCTTCTATATTGGCACCAACGATGAAACGGTGCTGGTGGAACTGCGGCGCTATCTGCTGACCCGGATGAGTGAGTTGCCGGTACAGGCGGAATATATCCACCGCAACGCTTTCGATCTCACGGTGCGTTACGCTAAACATATGTATCTGGCGATCCGCAAACTCGGGCCACAGGCGATTCCGCGCCTGATGGCAGGCAAAGCCAAATGGGATGTGCGTGTCAGCCACCTGAAGTTTCTGCCGCGCAATTTTGTTGATCGGGTACTGCAATTCTTTAATCAGATCACCCCGCGCTTTGTGGCTCCGCGCATCATGGATTACCGCAGCGAGTACGAACATCATCTGATGATCAAAGTGGAGTCGGCGCAGACCGCCGAATTGCAGGGCTTGCTGGCGGACTTTTTTGCCCGTCACCGTGGCAACTTTTTCCACTGCGATGCGCGCGAAGCGGCTGATGCCTTCCTGGTTCGCTTTGGCGTTGGCGGTTGTACCATTTCCTACTGTGATGCGCTGGGCTACAACCCTAATGAGCGTCTGGTGGCGTTTGATGTGGCACTGCGACGTAATGATGATGCCTGGCGGTTAACCTTGCCGGACCATCTGGCGGCGCAGGTGCAGGTGGACTCCTGCTGTGGACACTTCTTCTGTTACGTCAATCACCAGGATTATGTGCTGAAAGCGGGCGTGGACGCGAAAGCGTTTAAAGAGGCGGTGAAAGAGGTGTTGGAGCAGCGTGGCGCGAAGTATCCGGCAGAACATAACGTCGGCCATCTGTATCACGCGTCCTGCGATCACGTGGCGCACTGGCAACAGCTCGACCCGACCAACAGCTGCAATCCGGGGATTGGCAAAACCAGCAAGAAAAAATTCTGGGCGGAATAACCACCGCCTCAGGCGGAAGCGGCGCGCTACATCACGCCGCTTCCGGGAAAGATTATTTCGCGTAAGCTTCAGTCGAAATGGTCAGCGTCACATCGTCGCTCACCGCCGGAACGTAT
This sequence comes from Pantoea sp. At-9b, assembly GCF_000175935.2. Classification (NCBI taxonomy): domain Bacteria; kingdom Pseudomonadati; phylum Pseudomonadota; class Gammaproteobacteria; order Enterobacterales; family Erwiniaceae; genus Pantoea; species Pantoea sp. At-9b. Next base: position 1,990,170 of record NC_014837.1, on the reverse strand, counting down.
TTATCCAGCTTGAAGTCAGAACGCTTGATGGTGCCGGTGGCATCAAAACCAATGGCCTGTTTCTTCACCATTGGATGCTCACCCTGCTGGTTCAGCGTGGCGTGCAGGGTAACCGGTTTAGTGATGCCTTTCAGCGTCAGATTCCCTTCCACATCGAACTTGTTGTCCCCCTTCGCCACCACTTTGGTGCTGTGGAATACCGCTGACGGGTATTTCGCAGTGTCGAAATACTCTTTGCCGAGAAACTCTTTGGTCAGCGCCGGGACATGGCTATCGATCTGGGTGATCGGCAGCGTAACGTCAACGCGTGACTGTTCCGGGTGGTCCTTATCGAACACCAGCGTGCCTTTGCTGTTCGGGATGTCGGCCGTCGGATGAGAAAAACCGAAGTGGGTCCAGGTGACAATCACCGAGGTATGTTCCGGGTTGAGATCGTAATGCATGGCTGCTGCCTGTGACAGCGGTGCATACAGCGTGGCGGCGGCCAGCAGCGGCAGCGCAAAGCGAGTAACGTTTTTCACGGATGTTCCTTTTTGCTCAGAATATGCCTTGAGTGTCCGGCATTATGCCGCGCGGGAACAGTGAAGAGTTTTGGCCGATTTTTTCAAAAAAATTCAGCAATATCAATGTGAAACAGTTACTTTTGGGGACAATTCAGCGACTGACTTAACGCCACCAGCACCCGCCAGCGGCGGCGATTGCGCAGCAAATGCTGATGCAGTTGTTGTAGCTGCGCCAGGCTGACATCGTCAATCGCAGCCGACGACAGTTCCGCCAGGCCCTGCTGCTGACGCAATGCCTGCAACGCGGCGCTGGCGTTATCTACGCAGGTAAGCGAGTTTTGCAGTGTCTGCCGCAACATAACGAGGTCAGCGTCGGCCACATCCAGCGTGCGCAGGAAACGTTTGCAATGCCCGAGCAGCACACGCCAGGGAATGTCAGGAGACTGGAGTGCCAGCAGAATGCCATCCACATCCGCCACTCGCTGATAACGCGCTGTCACCACATAGCCAATTTGTTGGTCGATGCGCAGGCGCTGGAAAAAGCATGGTTCATAAATCAGCGCCAGCAAGCGTAACGCCGCCAGTGAAGCCGCATCAGCCGCCACCAGCGGTATAAACAACAGCAGTGCCTGGTCGCTTCCGGTGCATGGAATGGCGGTCACGCCGGAGGTCAATAGCGGCGGGCCAGCCGCTGCGGCCGCCGGCAGATCACTCAGCACCCGCGCCACGGCAGCCGCCAGTACCCTGTCGCTGCCACACCAGGCCGCCTGCCAGCCAGGCGCAGTTGCCGGTGCCAGCAGTTGATGCGGCAAGGCGGCCAACAGCTGGCGAATGGCGATGCCATCGGCAGCGCTGACGGGCTGAGATTCGGCGGGGGTGACCAGTCGTGCTACCAGCTGCTGCAGTGCCGCCAGTGCCGCATCCGGTGCCGTCGGCAGATGCAGGACCAATTGCCAGATCCCCTGCATTTGCTGCCAGCTACCACGCCCGCCCATATGACGCAGTGCGGCGAGGATCGGGCGCAGCACTTGCTGACGCGCTCCGGCCACCTCATCGCTCAGAGGCTGATAAAACGCCGGACGCAGCAACAAGGTCTGCTGTGGCTGAACGGGTACAACGGACAGCAGCGGGAAAGCCCTGTGCGGCAAGGCGCGCAAAACCGAGGGTTGCGCCAGGGGATAAAACCAGCATGGCCGCGCAGAAACCGGATGCCTGGCAGGTGCAGGCCAGTCGGCAAGCGCGAGGCTGAATCCCTGAGTCTGGCGGGATGTCGCCGCCAGCTGGGATTGGGTCAGCAACGTCAGTGGCTGACTGTGTTGCAATGCAACGAGTAGATCCGCCAGACCCGCTGCCGGGCCTGGCGCAAATCCAGTAGCACGGTTGCGTAATTGCTCCAGCGGCGTCAGTTGGCTGAAATCCTCCTGCGCCAGTTGCTGATAATGCTGACGCTGTGCCGCAGTGGTTTGCGTCAGGGCGCGCAGATGCTGGCGGAACTGCGCTTCTATGCCTTGAGCCTGCACTGACGAGAGGCTGCGAGCGGAAAATTTCAGCGCCAGCCAGCTGTGTCGGGTAGCGCGCCATAGCCACTGCACACTGAGGTTTTCGCACAACCCGGCGGCCCGTAACTGCGCCAGCAGGCTACCCGGGGCTTCATCCAACCAGAACTGGCGACACAAGGTGACATTGTCACGCAATGTGTCTGTTCCTCCGGGCAACACAAAGGTTAACCAGAAGGCTTCTTCACCCGGTAAACGGATCTGACGACGTGCGACGCCAGCGGACGGGGCTGGTAACGCCATGACCGGGGCGATGCCCGAGCCGAGTTGCTGACCATAGCGTTGCGCCAGCTGTGCCAGTTCCGTCAGCGATTGCGGGCCTTGCAGCCACAACGTCATGTTCCCCGCCACATAATGCTGCTGATGAAACGTATGCAGCGCCTGCTGCAACTCCGTGACGTTGTCACCAAAGACCGCATGACTGCCAACGCGAAAACGTCGCAACGGCGCAGGCGTGTCGGGCATATCCAGCAACGCCGCCTCACTCAGCGTGGCCGCATGACGCTGCAACAGACGGTACTCCGCGTCAATGACGGCACTTTCCTGGCGGATGGCCGCCTCACTGAGACGCGGCGCGGCAAGCATATCCATCAGGCGCGCCATGCCCGCTTCCAGCGCCCTGGCCGGTAGCTGAAAGAAAAACGCGCTGTCACCCAGTTGGGTCGTGGCGTTGACCTGGCCGCCCTGTTGCTGCACCCACGGCATCAGACGCTGTTCATCAGGGATACCCGCGCTGCCGCAGAACAACAGATGTTCCAGCAGATGCGCCAGCCCCGGCCAGCGATCCGGCTCATGCAGGCTGCCTGCCTCCACCTGCACCAGCGCAGCAGCATCACGCGCATCAGGCTGGTGGTGGAGGTGACAGCGCAGGCCGTTAGGCAGCCGCAGGTAGCGCGTGGTCATCAGAGAATGCGCTGTTTGTAGATCAGCTGTGAGTTGGTGCGGTTACGAAATTGCAGCTGGGCGATTTTGATGTCGCTACAGCTGGCTTCGCGCCGGGCTTCAAGGATTTTGCCGTGGTGCGGCGATTTGCTGCACACCGGATCGGTGTTATCGGCGTTGCCGGTCAGCATATATGCCTGGCAACGGCAACCGCCGAAGTCCTTCTCTTTTTCGTCACAGGAACGGCACGGCTCTGGCATCCAGTCATAACCACGGTAACGGTTAAAACCAAACGAGTTGTACCAGATGTCGTCCAGCCGCTGTTCCAGCACCGACGGGAACGCCACCGGTAGCTGACGGGCGCTGTGGCACGGCAATGCCGTTCCTTCTGGCGTGACGCTGAGGAAGATCGAACCCCAGCCGCCCATGCACGGCTTCGGGCGCTCTTCGTAATAATCCGGCGTGACGAACAACAGGTTGGTCAGATTGCCGCTGGCTTCCATACGTGCGCGGTACTGCGCCACCACCGCTTCCGCCCGGGCGATTTGCTCGCGTGTCGGCAGCAATCCCTGACGATTGATATGCGCCCAGCCGTAAAACTGGCAGGTCGCCAGCTCGACGTCATCCGCTTCCAGCTCGATACACAGGTCGATAATTTTGTCGATCTGATCGATGTTATGACGATGCAGCACGAAGTTCAGCACCATCGGATAGCCGTGCGCTTTTACCGCTTTCGCCATCTCCAGCTTCTGCTGGAAGGCTTTTTTCGATCCGGCCAATGCCGCATTCAGCGTCTCATCACTGGCCTGGAAGCTGATCTGGATATGGTCCAAACCGGCATCGGCAAAGGCATCAAGTTTGTTCTGCGTCAGACCGATGCCGGAGGTGATCAGGTTGGTGTAGAAACCGAGATCGCGTGCTGCCTTGATCAGTTCCGGTAGATCTTTACGCGTCAGCGGTTCACCACCGGAAAAGCCGAGCTGCACGCTGCCCATGGCACGTGCCTGACGGAACACCTCAATCCACTGTTCGGTGGTCAGCTCTTTTTCCTGCTGGGCAAAATCGAGCGGGTTCGAGCAATACGGACACTGCAACGGGCAGCGATAAGTCAGCTCGGCCAGCAGCCACAGCGGTGGCGTCACGCCTGGTTTATTCGGGTTCACGACACTGGATCCATTTCTGTTCAACCGCGGATTGCAAAAACGCTTTTACGTCTTCATCCACGCCACCCGCATCCGGGAAACGCGCGTTCAGCGTAGCAATAATCGCGGCGATATCTTGTTTGCCCGTCACCAATTCGAGGATGGCGGTGGCGGTTTCATTCAGTTTAGCCATCCCTTCCGGGTAGAGCACCACGTGGCTCTCCTGCGCCGGTTCCCATTGCAGACGATAGCCACGGCGGAACGCAGGAATCAGGTTATCTTTCATCAGTTTATACCAGTCGGGTGGTGTGCCAGGCCGCCTTGTCGGTGACCGTGTGATAAGGCGGACGTTGCAACGCATAAGCCATCGTCATGGCATCCAGCATGGTCCACAGGATATCGAGCTTGAATTGCAGGATTTCCAGCATCCGGTTCTGCTGTTCAGCACTGGTGAAAATCTCCAGCGCCAGCGCCAGGCCGTGCTCAACATCCCGGTTCGCCTGACTCAGACGGCTGCGGAAGTAGAAATAGCCTTCCTCTTTGATCCACGGGTAGTGCTGCGGCCAGCTGTCGAGACGCGACTGGTGGATTTGCGGCGCAAACAATTCAGTCAGCGAGCTACAAGCGGCTTCCTGCCAGTTGGCTCGGCGGGCAAAGTTCACGTAGGCATCAACAGCAAAGCGCACGCCTGGCAGTACATGCTGCTCAGACAACAGTTCTTCACGCGTCAGTCCCACGGCTTCGCCCAATTGCAACCAGGCTTCAATGCCGCCCTCCTGTCCCTGGCTGCCATCGTGATCGAGAATACGCTGAACCCATTTACGGCGCGTCGCCGGGTCAGGACAGTTCGCCATGATCGCCGCATCTTTCAGCGGGATGTTGGTCTGGTAGTAAAAACGGTTCGCCACCCACCCTTTAATCTGCTCCGGCGTCGCCTCACCGTTATGCATGGCGATATGGTACGGGTGATGGATGTGGTAATAGGCACCTTTGGCGCGCAGTGCCTGTTCGAAGGCGGCTGGCGTCAGGGCTTCAGTAATGATCACGATGAAGACTCCTGCAAATGGATCGCCATCCCATCCCAGCTCACTTCAATGCCCTGCTGCGTCAGGAACTGGCGCTGCGGCGACTGCTCGTTGAGGATCGGATTGGTGTTATTAATATGAATCAAAATTTTGCGTTTCGCCGGTAAGGACGCCAGCAGCGCCATCAGCCCCTGCTCCTCCGCCAGGGCTAAATGGCCCATCGCCTTGCCGGTATTTTTACCGACACCGGTGGTCAGCAACTCGTCATCCTGCCAGACGGTGCCGTCAATCAGCAGGCAATCCGCCTTTTGCAACCACGGCATGATCACCGCATCCGGTTCACCAAGACCCGGCGCATACAGTAGCGTCTGCCCGTTCGCGCGGTTGGTGATAAACAGTGCCACATTGTGCCCGGGCAGCGGACGATCGCGGAACGGCGAGTACGGCGGCGCATTGCTGAGAATCGGGATGGCGGTGAACTCAAGGTCGCGGCAGACATCAACGCGGAAAGGTTCCAGCGGCGTCAGCGCGTGATGCTGCAAACCGCCATTCCAGTGTTGCAGCATGGTGAAAATCGGGAAGCCGCTGGTCAGATCCGCATGGACTTCCGGGGTACACCACACCTGATGCGGGCAGCCTTCGCGCAGGCTCAGTAAGCCAGTGGTGTGGTCGATCTGGCTGTCGGTAAGAATGATGCTGCCAATCGCCGTTCCACGCAGCACGCCCTTTTTGTTGAGTTCTGGCGTGTGGGCAATTTGCTGGCTGATATCGGGTGAGGCGTTACACAACACCCAGTCTTCCCCGTTATCACTGACAATGATCGAGGATTGGGTCCGCGCCTGCGCCTGGATAGTACCGTTACGCAAGCCGCTACAATTGGCGCAGTTACAGTTCCACTGCGGAAATCCACCGCCCGCCGCTGAACCGAGAACTTTAATAAACATGAGAGATGACCGGAGAAAGAAAACAAAATGCCCGCGCGAGTGGCGGGCAGAAGTCTTAGCGGTTGGAGATGTACAGAGTCACTTCCAGGCCCAGACGCAGGTCAACAAATTCAGGTTTTTTCCACATAATATTCTTCCTCTAAAGTCTCTTAACGCAGAGCACACTCTGCATGGAATGTTTGCGGCGGGAAACGTGATCCCGATCGCAATACACATCGCGGGCAGATGTTGCGCCAATGTGACGAACAGATCAACCCTGTTTCGGTAAGGGAATTGTGTTATTCCCGCCAAATCTGTTTCAACACCCGCTGCCAGTTGCCCCACGCAAGTTGCTCCAGTAATGGCTGATCATAGCCAAACTCGCGCAACAGCGTGAAAATCCGTGGCAGCCCGGAAACATCTTTCAACGCATCCGGGGTGCTGATACCGTCAAAATCGGAGCCAAAGCCCACGTGATCGCGCCCCATTATCCCGATTAAGTGATCAAAATGTTTACCAATTTCGATCAGCGGCGTATCACTGTCGCGTTTGCCATCGGCGCGTAAGAAGGCGTTACCAAAATTCACACCTACCATGCCGCCGCTGTCACGGATGGCGCGCAATTGATCATCGGTAAGGTTACGCGGCTGTGGGCACAGCGCATGCGCGTTGGAATGGGTGGCGACCAGCGGCGCATGGGACAAGCGCGCCGTATCCCAGAACGCCTGCGCGTTCATATGCGAGACGTCAATCACCATGCGATGTTGATTGGCGGCGGCAATCAACGCCTCTCCGGCGGCGGTTAAACCAGGGCCGCTATCGGGGGAGCCGGGAAAATTACCGGTGACGCCTGCGCCGAAGCGATTGGGCAGATTCCAGAACGGCCCGATACTGCGCACGCCAGCCTGATAAAACGCCGCCAGCGCGTCTCCGTCACCATCAAAACCATCCGCGCCCTCGATATGTGCCACCATCGCCAGCACGCCCTCTGCCCGACAGGCGGCGATATCCGCAGCGTTCAGACACAAACGGGCGCGGCCCTGCGATTCGGCCACCAGGGTTTTCAGAATGGCTAATTGCTGCCACAGAATCTCCAGCGGCGCGACGCGCTCCTGCGCACGTTGCGGTGCTACCTGCTCGATATAGCGTTGCGGCGGCACAAATAACGCAAACAGACCACCGGCAAAACCACCCTGCTGCATACGCGGATAGTCGAGGTGACCGTTATCAATGCCGGAGAAAAAAACCTCAGCCGGATTAGCACGATGATGCAGCCACAGGTTCAGCAGCAGATCGTTATGACCATCAAAAGTGGCAAGTGACATAAGCGGGGGAAAGAAGAGAAAACGTCACACTATGCTACGCGTGCGCCGCGATTTCTCCAAATGGTGGCGCACGTGGTTATCAATCCTGTGCCACCTGCAAGCCATGGTAGAAGGTGGGTTTCACATCCAGCGTTTTCTGAATCAGGCCGTATTTCTGATAGAAATCGGCGGTCGCCTGCTGCTGGGCAATGGTGGCATCATCAACGCGTTGCCAGTGCGACTGGCGGCGCGCAAAGGACTTCTCCGCCGCAGCCGCCGGGAAGCCGATGATTTTCGCCAACTGGGCGGAATAGGCGGATACATGGCTGTTGGCCCAGCGATCGGCGGCAGCCAGTCGGTTGACATAATCCTGTAACGCCGCGCGTTTCGCATCGTCCCTGAGCGCCGCATCGGTAGCAGCAAGGAAGCTATTGCCGGTCGAGAGCCCCTTACCGTTCACCAGCACGCGACCGCTGTGCGTCACCTCCGCCAGCGCGGTATAGGGATCCCAGGTGGCCCAGGCGTCAACGGCGCCATTGGCCAGCGCGATGCGCGCATCCGCCGGGGTGAGGAAGCGCCACTGGACATCTTTATCGCTCAGACCCGCCTGCTCCAGCGCTTTCAGTGCGAGGAAGTGGCCGATGGAACCGCGCCCGGTGGCGATGCTTTTGCCCTTTAGCTCCGCCACACGTTGCAGTGGCGAGTCCGGGCTGACCAGCATGGCCGTGCCCACCGGCACCGATTTACTCACCGCCACCGCCTGCACCTGCGAACCCGCTGCCAGCGAGAACAACAACGGCGCATCACCGATGATGCCAGCGTCCACCGCCCCGGCGTTCAGTGCTTCGGCCAGCGGTGCCGCCGCCGGGAATTCAGCCCATTCGATATGATAATTAAGGTTATTCAACTGCTGCGCGGCTTCCAGCTCCGCACGCATATTCCCTTTCTGATCGGCGATACGCAGTGTCACCGTTTCTGCGCTTGCGCCGGTACTGATCGCCAGCGTCAGTGCTATCAAAGCGGCTCTTTTCATTGGATTTTGCCCTTCTCACACAAAAATCACAGCCTAAACCGAAGCCGTAAAATGACCGATGCTGATTTCTGCTGAGAATTTCCAGTTGGCGCATAACGCGCGATAAATCGCGCCGCTACGAGTTTGCACCATCTGTAGCGGCGTGATTTATCACGCCGGGTTTGTCAGTTTTGCGCGCGCGGTTGTCAGCAATGGGCGAGCCGACACCGCAGGGCTTGGGTGACACTGACCGCAGACCATAAGGAGAACCCCCATGCTTACCCAACCCGCTGAAAAATATCGCCCTTACCCGGTGATCAACTTACCCGAGCGTCAGTGGCCGTCACGTCAGCTGACCGCCGCCCCGCGCTGGCTGTCAACCGATCTGCGTGACGGTAATCAGGCGTTAGCCACGCCGATGGACAGTGCGCGTAAGCTGGAATTCTGGCAATTGCTGCTGCGTTGCGGCTTCAAAGAGATTGAAGTGGCGTTTCCGGCCGCCTCACAAACCGATTTCGACTTTGTCCGCCTGTTGATTGAGCAGCGCCATATCCCCGACGATGTGGCGATCCAGGTGCTGACCCAGGCGCGTGCCGACTTGATTGATCGCACCTTCGACGGGCTGCGTGGCGCACCGCGTGCCATCATCCATCTGTACAACGCCACCGCCCCGCTGTTCCGTGAACGCGTGTTTCGCCAGAGCAAAGCGGAGATCATCGAGCTGGCCTGCGCCGCCACGCGTCAAATCCGCGACCGTTGTGCCCGCCAGGACGACACCGCCTGGACGTTCCAGTATTCCCCAGAAACCTTCTGCTTCACCGAACCGGCGTTTGCGCTGGAGATTTGTGAAGCGGTAGCGGCTATCTGGCAACCGCATGCGCAACGGCCAATGATCATCAACCTGCCCGCCACCGTGGAGGTCAACACCCCTAACGTCTATGCCGACCAGATTGAATATTTCTGCCGCCACTTTAGCCAGCGTTCACAGGTGAGTATCAGCGTCCATCCGCATAACGATCGCGGCACCGGGATCGCCTGTGCCGAGTTGGCGCTGCTGGCGGGTGCCGATCGCGTGGAGGGATGCCTGTTTGGCAACGGTGAGCGCACCGGCAACGTCGATCTGGTGACGCTGGCGCTCAATCTCTATACCCAGGGCGTGGCACCTCAGCTCGATTTCAGTGATATCCAGCAGGTGCTGGAAGTGGTGACGCGTTGCAATCAGTTGCCGGTGCATCCGCGCCATCCCTATGCCGGGGAGCTGGTGTTTACCGCCTTCTCGGGTTCACATCAGGATGCGATTCGCAAAGGTTTTGCCGAGCGCGCCCAACGTGAAGAAACCCTGTGGCAGATGCCCTACCTGCCACTTGATCCAGCGGATATCGGTTGTAGCTATGAAGCGGTGATCCGGGTTAACAGCCAATCCGGCAAAGGCGGTGCCGCCTGGCTGCTGGAGCAGAATCACGGTCTGCAACTGCCGCGGGGTCTGCAACAGGATTTCAGCCGCGTGGTACAGCAGCAGACCGATGCCCACGGTCAGGAGATGACGCATCACGCCCTGTGGCAGCTGTTTTGTGAACACTACGGTTTGACCCACCCGGCGCGACGCTTGCTGGAAGCGGAGAGTCACAGCGATGACAAAGGTGAAACGCGCCTGAAAGCGCGCGTGCAACAGGCTACCCAGCACATTCACCTTGAGGGCAAAGGCAATGGCTTGCTGTCAGCCGCGGTCGCAGCACTGCGTCAGCGTTACGGCCTGACACTGAGTATCGAGGATTACCACGAACATACGCTGGGCAAGCGCAGCGACAGCCGCTCGGTGACCTATCTCAGCTGTGTCAATCCCCGTGGCGAGCGCGCCTGGGGGGTGGGTATCGATAATGACGTGGCACGCGCCTCATTGCAGGCGTTGCTTAATGCCGCCCACGCTTTTCTGCCGCAGGAAAGTAGTTCGCAGGTGTAACGCCCAGCAGGCGACGAAACATCGCGCTGAAGGCGCTCGGACTGTCGTAACCGAGATCGAGCGCCACCGCCAGCACCGAATCGCCCTGGGCCAGCCGGGTCAGGGCGACACCAAGACGGGCGCGTCGCACCCAGTCGCTGAACTGTAGGCCGGTTTCGCGACTGAAGTGGCGTGCCAGGGTACGCTCTGCCACGCACAGTGCCGCTGCGGCCCGCGCCAGCGTCCAGTTTTCACCGGGCTGCTGCTGGATCTGCTGGCACAACGTCAACAAACGTGCACTCTCCGGCCACGGCAGGCCAAACGGCAGTACATCCATCACGCGAATTTCATCCAGAATCAACTCATAGATGCGCTCGGCACGGCTGCCGGGTTGATAGCTTTCGGGCAGAGCAATGGCGCTGACAATCAATTCACGCAGCAACGGCGAGATTTGCACCACCTGACAGCTGGCGGGCAAGTCGGCGCGCGCCAGCGGATCAACAAACACCGTGCGCGCCGCCACCTGGCCGATGATCTGCAACGCATGGCGCGTACCGGCAGGCAGCCAGACGCCCCGGCTCGGCGGCACGATCCAACTGCCGTGTTGCGTCTCCACCTTCACCACGCCACTGAGGGTATGAATCAACTGCGCGCAGTCGTGATGGTGCCACGGCTCCACCGCGCCGTGCGCGTAATCATGGGCGTAGGGCACCAGCGGGCGACTGGCAAAATTGAAGTTCAGCACCGCCGTCATCAGGTTAGCGCTTCAGGAACTGATACACCGCCGCCAGATCCTGCTCGCCATAGCCAGCATCAACCGCTTGCTGCCAGACATCGACGATATTCTCCAGCGCCGGTAATTTCGCCTCACCTGCCGCATCGAGCGCCAGACGTGCATCTTTCAGCGCCCAGATCAGGTGCATTTGCGGGGTGAAATCCTGACTGGCGATCATGCCAAGTTTCATTTTGGCGTAAGGGGCTGCCAGCGGGCCACCGTCCAGTACTTTCCACAGATCGTCGGTGGTAAAACCAAACTGCTCCGCCAGACGGGTACTCTCCGCCAGGCTCTGCATCAGACCGATCAGCCAGCTATTCACCACCAGCTTCATGCGTGAACTGGCACCGGCCTCACCCAGCCATTGCGTACCTTTGCCGATTGCCGCAAACACCTGCTCCGCTGCGGCAGCTTTGCTTTGGTCACCGCTCGCCATCACCAGAATCTGCGCATTTTCCGCCGGGGCTTTGGTACCAGAAACCGGGGCGTCAATAAACACCACGTCCGGGCGAGCGCTCGCCAGTTCGGCGATCAGCGCATCGGTCGCTTCGACGCCGATGGTGCCCATCTGGCACAGGGTCGCGCCCTGCTGCAATGCCTGCTGTGCATCTTTCACCACCTGACGCGTCGTCTCGCCATCGGACAACATGGCGATTACCACATCGGCACCGTCCACCGCCTGGAGGGCGCTATCGCTCAGGATCAACCCGGCAGACACTAAATCTTCGCCACGCGCGCGGGTGCGGTTCCAGCCTCGCACCACAAAACCTTTTTTCAGCAGGTTGGTCGCAAAGGCATGACCCATTGCACCCAGTCCTAACACCGCTACCACAGGTTGCTGACTCATCTTCTCTCCCTTCTCTGATTTCGCATAAACACGTTAGCCTGACAGGAATTATTGCCCACAGCCAGGCCAGAGGTGCGGTGAAAATTATTTTTTAACACAAGGCAGTGGCCGCTGGCGCATCATCCGCCAGGCGCTGCTGTACCGCCGCCAGAAACAGACGTAAAGCCGCAGGCTGGCGATCGCGTGACATGTACAGACCATAGATACCCAGCGTTTTTGGCGTGAATTCCGGCATCACCGCGTGCAATTGTCCGCTGTGCAGCGCCGCCCGCGCCTCCATCTCCGGCACCATTGCCACACCACAACCGGCGATAGCGGCATCACACAGTACCGAGGAGATCCCGGCGCTGAAATTGCCGCTGATGGTGGTACTGATCACCTCGCCTTTACGGTCGTGAAACTCCCAGCGTTGCCCGGCGAAACGGCTGTAGTGCAGGCAGTTATGCTGCACCAGGTCTGGTGGCGTGTGCGGGGTGCCGTGTTGCTGCAAATAAGCCGGTGATGCGCACACTACCGATACACATTCACCCAGTCGGCGCGCAATCGCGCCCGCTTCAGGATCGTTGGTGATGCGCACCGCCAGGTCAATGCGTTCGCCCACCAGGCTGACAGGCTGGTTGTTGATCTCCAGCTCAATACGCAGCGCCGGATAGCGGGCCAAAAATGCCGGGATCATCGGGCCAAGGATATGGGTTGCGGTGGAGTGCGCGCAAGCCACGCGCAGAATGCCCTGGACTTCGCTTTGCGCCTCCTGGTCAGCAATTTCCCCGGCCAGGCGTGCCAGCGCACGGCTCTTTTCGAGGATTTTCTCGCCTGCCGGAGTAATGGTGAGACGGCGTGATGAGCGGTGCAGCAAGCGTGCCCCGGCCCACTTCTCCATTTCATCCAGATAGCGGCTAACCATCGGTCGCGAGATATCCAGCGCCCGTGCCGCCGCGCTCAGACTCCCCAATTCGCAGATGCGATTAAACACCGTTGCCGCTGTCACTCGGTCCATATTCGCTCCATCTGATCGTTTTATGAAACTGACCATCTCTGATTACGGGAATTCTAACAGACGCTGATTTCCCTACAATGAGGCTTTTAGTGACGGCATGCTGCCGATGAAAGGAATAGGTGATGAAAATGAAGAGATTACCGTGGGTTTTGCTGCTGGCTGCCGGTCCGGTATTGGCTGCGCCGCTGCACCTTGAGGTCTATAACCCGCAGGAACAGGGACTGTTCCCGGTCTCCTCGACGCTGGTCTCAGGCCCGCACGAAGCGATATTGTTTGATGCGCAGTTCAGCCCGAAAGATGGCGAAAACCTGGTGGCAATGATTAAAGCGAGCGGCAAAAAGTTAACGCAAATTGTGATTACCTCGGGCGATCCTGACTTCTATTTTGGCCTGGGGCCGATTGTCAAAGCCTTCCCGCAGGTGAAAGTGGTGGCTTCGCCGCTGGTGGTGGAACATATCGAAGCCACCAAACAGGCCAAGTTGCAATACTGGGGGCCTAAAATGCCTGGCGGCGCGCCATCGCAGCTCGTGGTGCCTCAGACAACCTATCAGACCGGTTTTAGCGTGGATGGTGAGCGTATCGAAATGCGCCACGCCGGAGATAAATCCGCCTATGTCTGGATTCCGGCCAACCGGGCGATTCTCGGCGGGACTGCGGTAGCAGCCGGTATTCACGTCTGGACGGCAGATACCCAAACCCCCGCCAGTCGCGAACAGTGGCGCAGCGTACTGCGTGAAATGCAACTGTTGAAACCCAAGGTGGTGATCCCAGGCCATTATATTGGCGCACGTCCAAAGGGCGACCAGGCGGTGACTTTCACGCTCGATTATCTGCAAAAGTTTGAAGCCGCGCTGGCACAGCAGAAAGGCTCGGCAGCGGTAATTGAAACCATGAAAGCTGCCTGGCCCAATCTGCCGGATGAGAGTTCGCTGGCGTTAAGCGCGAAGGTGAACAGCGGTGAGATGAAGTGGTGATATTGCTGGCTGCCTGTTCTGACAGATTATCAGGCAGGCGGCCCGTTTTGTCAGCACTCCTAAAATGGCATCAGGTTTTCCTCAGTTTGAATCTCAGAAAAAATACCGGGATATACTTCTGATACGGGGATGTGCCCGTGTTCAAAGGGGAAAGAAATGGTCACTGACATTACTTTCTACGAAATATCCGACCCTTCAACGATTTATCGCGGCACCCTGACCGAAACACCCGGCAATGATGGATACCGCTCAATCAGAATTAAAGATTTGCGCATTCGCATCGCTGAAGACAAAAAAAGAAAGTTCAATTCCTTGCAGGAGCATGAGGCTATTTTTCTCAGTATTGATGGCGAGCAGATTAAATTTTATAAAGCGACGTCGAATCAGAACGAGCACCTCTTTACCACCTATCCCTGACGGCAAGGTTTTTACGCCAGGCCAGCGCGGCCCATAGCCTATTTATTTGTTAAAAAAAGAATCAATAGCTTAAAATGTAATGCCAGACCGTGTAAAAACTATTAACATATGCGTCATTATGTTCCATTCGGTTCATTTCCTTTTATTTGTTACGGTCTTTCATAATGAAAATTGCTTTACTGCGCCAGGCGCTGTGGCTGGCGCTGCCTGCGGTGTTTCCGCTGCCGCTGCTGGCCGCCGATGATGCCAGCAACACCATGGTGGTCAGTGCCACTCCCGACAGTTCCGGATTATCTGAACTCGATACCCCCGCAGCCGTCAGCGTCGTGTCCGGCGAAGATATGCGTCATGCCGCTCCGCGCGTAAACCTGTCAGAAAATCTGATGGGGGTGCCGGGCATGCAAATTCAGAACCGGCAGAACTATGCCCAGGACCTGCAAATTTCAGTACGCGGTTTTGGTTCGCGCTCGACCTACGGCCTGCGCGGTATTCGCATGTACGTTGACGGTATTCCCGCCACCATGCCGGACGGCCAGGGCCAGACCTCCAACGTTGATATCGGCTCGATTGACCACGTTGAAGTGCTGCGCGGTCCCTTCTCCGCGCTGTACGGTAACTCCTCCGGTGGGGTGATCAATGTGGATACCCAAACCGGTCAGCAGCCGACTACGCTGGAAGCCAGCACCTGGTTTGGCAGCTATGGCAGCTGGCGTAACAGCGTGAAAGCCAGCGGGGCGACCGGCGATGGCACCCATGCCGGTGACGTCAACTACACCATTTCTGCGTCACGCTTTACCACCCACGGCTATCGCGATCACAGCTCGGCAGAGAAGAACCTCGGCAACGCCAAGCTGGGCGTGCGTATTGATGATGTCAGCACCCTGACGCTGCTGTTCAACAGTGTGCATGTCGATGCGCAAGATCCCGGCGGTTTGACTCAGGCGCAGTGGGAACAGAATCCGCGCCAGGTCGTCAGTAACGTCAGCCTGTACAACGCGCGTAAAACGGTCGATCAGACCCAGGGTGGCCTGCATTATCAGCGCCAGATGAGTGAAAACGACGACCTGAGCGTCATGATGTATGCCGGGGTGCGCGAAACTACCCAGTACCAGTCGATTCCAGCCAGCTCGCAGACCAGTCCGGCCCACCCGGGTGGCGTCATCTCTCTGACGCGTCATTATCAGGGCATCGATACCCGTTGGACACATCGCGATACCCTGTTCACCATTCCGGTGACGCTGACCGGCGGTCTGGATTATGAAACCATGACCGAACGCCGCAAAGGTTACGAAAACTTCACCACCAATAACGGCGTCACCGATTACGGCGTGATGGGGGATATGCGGCGTAATGAACGCAATCTGATGTGGAACCTCGATCCCTACGTGCAGACGGCGTGGCAGCTCACCGATAAATGGTCACTGGATGCAGGTGTGCGTTTCAGCACCGTCAATTTCGACTCCAACGATTTTTACATCACCTCCGGTAACGGCGACGACAGCGGCAATGCACGCTACCACCGCTGGCTGCCTGCCGCATCGTTAAAATACGCGATTGATGATAGCTGGAACGCCTATGTTTCTGCGGGTCGTGGCTTTGAAACCCCCACCATCAATGAGCTGTCCTACCGTTCTGATGGGCAGTCAGGCCTCAATCTGGGTCTGAAACCGGCTACCAGCGACACCGTCGAACTGGGCACCAAAAAACGCATTGGCTATGGCCTGCTGACTGCGGCCATTTTCCAGACCGATACGGATAATGAAATCGTCGCGGACAGTAGCAGCAACGGACGGACCAGCTACAAAAATGCCGGGCAAACCCGCCGTCGCGGCCTCGAACTGGGTCTCGATCAGCAATTCGGTGAGGACTGGCGTCTGAAAGCCGCCTGGACCTTGCTGGATGCGCGCTACCGCAGCAACGCCTGTGGCACGGAAAGCTGCGACGGCAACCGCATTCCGGGCATCGCACGCAGCATGGCCTATGCCGGGCTGTCTTATGCGCCGGAACAAGGCTGGTATGCCGGTGCCGATGTGCGTTATATGAGCGACATCGCCGCCGACGATGAAAACGATGTGAAAGCCCCGGCCTATACCGTGGTGGGCCTGAACAGCGGCTATAAGTGGTTGGTGAGAGAGAACTGGACGCTGGATCTGTTTGGCCGCGTCGATAACCTGTTCGACCGCAACTACATCGGTTCCGTGATCGTTAACGAGAGCAATGGCCGTTATTACGAACCAGCACCGGGCCGTAACTACAGCGTCGGTCTGACCGTAAGCTACGCGTTCCAGTAATCAGTAATTTTGCGCGATAAATCGCGCCGCTACGACCTGGTGCAGGAAAGCGTAGCGGCGCGATTCATCGCGCGATGTTGTTTAGCCCAGCAGCGCCAGCACATCCGCCGTCGAACCGGTTTCACCCAGGCGCGGGAAAATACGCTCAACGCTATTCTGATGGGTATCCGCATTCAGGCAAGTCATGGCATCGGTCGCCAGCGTGACGTTGTAACCGAGTTCATAAGCCTGACGCGCAGTGGATTCCACACCGATGCTGGTGGCGATACCGCACACCACCACCTGAGTGACACCGCGCTGTTGCAGCTGTTCGTGCAAACCGGTGTTGTGGAAAGCACCCCAGGTTTTCTTGGTCACACTGAGGTCGCCCGGCTGTGGCGTCATTTCCGGCACCAGCACCGCCCAGTCAGCCGGCAGTTCACCGCCGTGACGCGCCTGCTCGTTACGGCCCGGTGCACCCCCCGCGACATTCACCAGCACCACCGGCAAATCGTGCGCGCGGAAGGCATCGGTAAGACGTTTGCAACGCTCAATCACCACTTTCGGATCATGCACCACAGGCAGCGCCACAATCCCGTGTTGCAGGTCAATCACAATCAGGGCGGTTTTTGCGTCTAAAGTTGTTACAGCCATCTCGAGTCCTCTCAGGATTATTGGTCGGCAAGTCGTTGCAGTAAGGGAATGGCGGCCAGCAACGTGTGCTGTTCCTGCGGGCTAAACGTCGCCATGCTGCGCACCAGCCAGTCATCGCGCTGGGCGCGATTGGCCGCTACCAGCGCGCGGCAGGCTTCCGTAGGATAGTAGCGTGTTTTGCGTCCATCATGCGGGTCCGCTTCGCCCAGCACCATCCCGGCACTGACCAGACTGGCAACGGTGGCGCCCATTGATTGCGTGCGCACCCCTTCTGCTGCTGCCAGTTCAGTGACCGTCATGGCACCATCGCGCACCAGATAGCCGAGTACCGAAACTTGCGACCAGGTGAGATCACCCGGCGGGGCCGATTCGCGTAGACGCCGTCCCAGTTTGCCGTTGACGCTACGCAGCGCCGCTGCCGCGCTGTTCAGATCGCTCATGGCGACTTCTCCCTTACAGTGAAACGCGAGTATATAAATACGAAGGCAAACTGTGTAGTTTACCTTCGTATCAATTTGTAAGCCTATGGCCGATGCGGGTAATGAATCAGACTATGAAAACGCAGCGGCGTGCTGAGCGGATTGCGGTAGCTGTGGGGTTGATCACCCGCAAATTGGCTGGCTTGTCCGGGTTGCAGGCGTCGCCAGGTGCCCTCAACGCCGAGTAACAACTCGCCCTCCAGCACCACCACTTGCTCAATCACCCCGTGTTCGTGCGGCGAAGAATCGCTCTGCGCGCCGGGTGCCAGCGTCACTTCCAGCAGGTCAAAACGTAACTGCGCATCGTAAGGCAACAGCGATTTTGCCTGCATTTGGGCATTGGTTTGGCTAAAGGTCGCGGCTGCGCCGGGCGGCAGTTCGCTGCCCTGAATAAAGAACGAAAACGGCACGTTGAAGCCGGTGGCAATTTTCCACAAGGTCGCCACGGTCGGGCTGGATTCACCGCGTTCGATTTGACCCAGCATCGCTTTACTGACGCCGGTGCGTTCTGCCGCCAGCGTCAGACTCCAGCCATTGGCCTGCCGCAGTTGTTTCAGCGCCAGACTCAGATGTTGATGCAGATTTTCCATAGGATCTCCAGACAAGCTCGCGCGCAGTGTACCACTTGTGCGCTATAGCGTCCCATGCAACAATGTGCGCTATAACGCACACCCGGATGTCCCTATGATCATTGTCACCCCGCGCAGTGGGTTTTCGCTGCCGATCTTAATCTCAGGTTTTATTGCCGTGCTGGTCGGTTACAGCAGTTCAGCGGCAATTATTTTCCAGGCCGCTCAGGCCGCAGGTGCCTCTCCGGCGCAGATTGGCGGCTGGCTCTCAATGTTGGGTATCGGCATGGGCGTCGCCTCGCTCGGGTTATCACTCTGGACGCGGATGCCGATCCTCGCCGCCTGGTCGACACCCGGCGCGGCGCTGCTGGCCACCAGCTTGCACGGTCTGACCATTAATGAAGTGATTGGTGTGTTTGTCTTTACCAACGCCCTGATTGTGCTGAGCGGCGTCACCGGGCTGTTTGCGCGCCTGATGAACCATATTCCGCAATCGCTGGCCGCCGCCATGCTGGCGGGGATTCTGCTGCGTTTCGGCCTGAATACCTTTACCGGTTTGCAGGGCAATTTTGCGCTGTGCGGCAGCATGTGTCTGGTATGGCTTCTGAGTCGCCGTTGGTTACCGCGTTACGCGATTATCCTCGCACTGGTCACCGGCGTGTTGGTGGCGATCGGACAACACAGCATTCACTTCCCATCGCACACGATCAGCCTCAGCGTGCCGCAATGGATAACGCCGCACTTTACCCTGACGGCGTTGATTGGCGTCGGTTTGCCCTACTTTCTGGTTACGATGGCGTCGCAAAATGCGCCCGGCATCGCCACCTTACAGGCGCATGGTTATCAGCCGCCCATCTCGGCCCTGACCAGCTGGACCGGACTGCTGGCCCTGGTGTTGTCGCCGTTTGGCGGCTTTTCCGTGTGTATCGCCGCCATCACCGCCGCCATCTGCATGGGTGAAGAGGTCGATGCCGATCCGCAAAGACGCTGGATGGCCTCGGCGCTGGCGGGGTTCTTCTATCTGCTCACCGGGCTGACTGGTGCACTGATTGCGGTACTGTTCAGCGCACTGCCGCAGGTGTTGATTGCCACGCTGGCCGGTCTGGCGCTGCTGGCGACCCTCTCCGGCAGCCTGCATCGCGCGCTGGCGGAACCGCAACTGCGCGATAGCGCGGTGGTGGCGTTTCTGATCACCGCCAGCGGCGTGTCGCTGCTGGGGATCGGCTCGGCTTTCTGGGGCCTGTGCGGTGGAATGCTCACGCATCTGGTACTGATGCCACGCTCCCGCGCTTAAATTTTCGCCAACCCATCGTCCAGCCGGGGAAAACCGCCCTGTTTTCCCCCTTATTTCCGCCGTTTGATTTGCCCTTATTTGGCTTAAGATCACCAAAATCGATTTTTTCTGCCTGAGACATTCACCGATAAGGGCCAACGAGTGGCAAAAACTTTTCTGCGCAGCGGCAATCTTGACGCGGTTCTGGCACTGGGTGAGAACGGCCAGCCCGTCTGGGCTTCTGCTCTGCAAATTCGCGAAACCTTGCGGCTACGCCGCCAAACTACGCTGGCGAACTGCCTCGCCATTCCGCAACCCAATGAACGCGGTGACCGCCTCGACTGGTACGCGCCCTTCAGTGGCAAAGTTCGCTCATGGCTGGCAGCCAGCGATCACGAACGACGTCAGGCACTGGAACAACTCACCCTCAATCAACAGGATTTGCAGGCACTGAGCCTGCGTGCACGTGAGGCAGAAAACCCGGCGATGCGCTTGTTTGGCGCGCTGCTCAGCAAAACCCTGCAATTCCCCGATCAGCAATATGTCTATCTGGTGGACGGCAAACCGGTGATTACCTTCTGGGGCTTTGTCGATCCCCAGGCCCGCTCGCGCGATGACGCGCTGGCCTGTCTGCGCGACAGCCTCGACGACGAATTGCCATCGCTGTTACCTGAACCGCCGCCGGTGGTGGAAACCCCGATCATCATGGCCGAGCCGGAGCCGGAGCCGGCAGCGGTTGAAGCGATCGCTGAGCCTGAGCCGGACATGAGCGAACCTGAGCCGGTGATCGCGACGGTCCCTTCACCCGCCAGGACCCGAACGCTGCGCCCGTGGTTACTGCTGCTGCCGGTGGCGCTGGCTGCTGCCGCGGGCACCGCCTGGTGGTTGCACAGCACGCAACCGGCTGCCACTGCGGTGGTCGCTGCTGCGGCACCCGCCCCGGTAGCGAGCCAGCCAATCGCGCCACCGCCGGTGTTGGTGCAAGCCGAAAAACTGGCAACCACCCTGCCACAGGCCAGCGCCACCGTGGTCGCACCACCGCCACCGCCTGCGGCACCCGCTGCGCCCGCCGTGGTAGAGGTGGCGGCTCCGCTGCCCACCGCACCCGCCAGAGCGGATGACCTGGTGATCACCGCCGAAGATGTGCGTGTGGGGTCGGTTCGATTCCTCGATGGTCGCTGGCGCGTCACCCTGCGCCAGACCAATCTGCCCACCGGCAAACCGCCGAGCCTGCGTTATCAGATCCGCAACGGCAAAGGCACGGCACTGATTACCCAGGGCGATGGCATTCGCTGTAAGGCTGATGTTACCGCTGCCATGACCAGCGTCGGCACCATGGTGGTACGCAGCCGCTACACCGCCAGCTGTAGCGACAAATCACGCTACCGCATGCCGGAACTGGTGTGTAAACAAGGCGATGGTATCGCCAGCTGTGAAGCGCAATATGGCGCGGACCAGGTTTTCCCGTTGACGATTAAGCGTGAGAGTAAGTAACCATGTTAGCGCCCCTCATCGATGACAAACAAAAAATCACGCTGATTGAAGATAGCGGTGTCCAGTTTCTCGACTTTGGTCTGCGTCTGCCAGCGTTACAGGCACGCCGTCAGTTTGTACGCCAGACGGCGAACGGCCCGCTGCTGCGCCTGAACGTCGACGGCAACAGCGGAAAATTTCTGCTTTATCCTGAAGACGGCGGCGCGCCGGAAGTGGTGCGCCCGGAATCGGATATTGCGCTGGCTGACTCCCTGACCTTGTTAGCCAATCAGTGGTTACCGCTACCGGTGCTGCGCTGCACCAGCGGTCGCCGCTTTATTGGCGGGCCGGAAAACTGGGCGCGCCTGCGTCTGGCTCCGCTGTCTCAGCCGGATGCGGCAGGGAATACCCATCGCATCACCCTCGCCTTTGATACCCGTCTGGTCGCGGAAAGCGACGGTGGTGAGCAGCTGGGCCTGAGCCAGGCGGATGCGCAAAACGGCGTCAGCTTTGCCCTCGCCTGGCATAACTATGAACTCGGCGAGTTTCTTGACCTCACCTGGGTGGATGGCTGGCTGCGTGAAACCTTTAGTCAGCAGGTAACCGCCCTGGAATCGCGCCGTGAGCAGGAACTGGTGCAGGCGCTGCGCGAATTTGAGTATCAGGCGCATTACCTTAATTTGCTGGAACTGCTGGGCGAGCAACTCGATCTGGCGGAGATCGCCATTCAGGCTGCTTCGCTGCAATCCCCGGCCGTCAATGTCGATATCATTCTCGATGTCGGTAACTCGCACACCTGCGGTATCCTGGTGGAAGATCACGCCGAGGAGAGCAACGGTCTGCGTCAGACTTACGAGTTGCAACTGCGCGACCTGTCTGAACCGCATCAGGTGTATAACGAATTGTTCGACAGCCGTCTGGAGTTTGCCGAGCCACGCTTCGGCAAAGCCAATTTCTCATTGGAAAGTGGCCGCGAAAACGCCTTTATGTGGCCGTCGCTGACGCGTGTTGGCCGCGAGGCCAGCCGTCTGGCGCTGCTGCGCGCCGGTACTGAAGGCAGCACCGGCCTCTCCAGCCCAAGGCGTTATTTGTGGGACGAAGCCCGCTATCAGCCCGGCTGGCGTTTCAATGCTAACGGCAGCGGCGATGAAGCACAGGCAACTGCGCTGCCGTTTACCCTGCTGCTGAACGATGAAGGTCAGCCGCTGCATGCGCTGGCGGCCGACGAACGCCTGCCGGTGTTTTCGGCCAGCTACAGCCGCAGCTCATTGATGACCTTTATGCTGTGCGAACTGCTGGCCCAGGCGATGATGCAGATGAACAGCGTGGCCCAGCGCCAGCGGATGCCGCAAAGCCAGGCTCCGCGCCAGCTACGCCATGTCATCCTTACGCTCCCCTCGGCGATGCCAAAACCGGAGCGCGAAATTTTCCGTCGTCGTATGCAGGAAGCCATTGCGCTGGTGTGGAAAGCGGAAGGCTGGCATCCGGCAGAAGAAGACTTTACCGCGGCTAGCCAGGCGAACAGCCTGCGTCCGGTGCCGGATGTACAGATGGAGTGGGACGAAGCTACCTGCGGCCAGATGGTGTGGCTGTTTAACGAAACGCAGGTCAACTTTGCCGGTCGTGCCGAAGATTTCTTCACCAGCATGGCGCGGCCAGACCGCCCACGTGAAGCCGATGAACTGCCGGGTAAAAGCCTGCGTATCGCCTCAATCGATATTGGCGGCGGCACCACCGACCTCGCCATCACCCAATATCGCCTCGACGACGGGCAGGGAAATAACGTCAAAATCACCCCGCGCCTGCTGTTCCGCGAAGGCTTTAAGGTCGCCGGGGATGACATTCTGCTGGATGTGATTCAGCTGTGGATTCTGCCAGCGTTGCAACAAAGTTTGCAGAAAGCCGGTCTGACCCTGCCCGAACCGCTGATGAACAAATTGTTCGGCCACGACAGCCGTATGGACGGACAAGCCACCCTGCGTCAGCAGGTGACGTTGCAGTTGTTTATCCCGCTGGCCCAGGCGGTGCTGGAACGTTATGAAAACTGGAACCCGCTCGATAGCCACAGCGAAATCAACGCGCTGTTTGGCGAACTGGTGCCACAAAAGCCCAGCAACGCGGTACTGGCCTTTATTAACGGCGAAATCCAGCGCACCCTCGGTGGCGACAGCCGTTTCGACCTGCTGGAGGTGCCGCTGGTGGTCAGCCTGGCGCAGCTGCATGGCGAATTCCTGCAACATCGTATGGCCATCATCCCGGCGTTGCGAGCCATGTGCGAAGTGGTGTCGCTCTACCAGTGCGACGTGCTGCTGCTGACCGGTCGCCCATCACGCTTCCCGGGCATCCAGGCGCTGGTACGCCACCTGCAACCGCTGCCGGGCAGCCGTATTCTTTCGCTGGAGGGTTATCACACCAGCGACTGGTATCCGTTCAACAAACAGGGACGCATCGACAACCCGAAATCGACCGCCGCCGTGGGTGCCATGCTGTGTCTGCTGGCGCTGGATCTGCGTCTGAGCAGTTTCTGGTTCCGCGCCGGTGATTTTGAACCTTACTCCACCATTCGTTACCTCGGCGTGCTGGATGAAACCCAGGCGTTGAGCGATGACAACCTGTGCTATAGCGAGATCGATCTCGACAGCAGCAGCTTCGTCCTGGATCGCAAAAGCAGCTTCCGCATTCGCGGCAACGTCTGCCTTGGCTTCCGCCAGTTGGAGAATGATCGCTGGCCCGCATCGCCGCTCTACAGCCTGAGCATCACCGACCCTCAACTGGCGCGTAAAGTCGCCGGGGAAAGCGTGCTGCGGATTAAGCTGGCGGTGCAACCCGGACCGGATAACACCGGACCAGAGCGTCTGGTGCTGAGCGATGCCCGTCTCGATGACGGCAGCCGCGTGCCACTGGAACAACTGAGCCTGAAACTGAACACGCTTTCCGCCACGGGCAATGCGAATGCGCAATACTGGATTGACAGCGGGAGCGTCTGCAAAAAATGAGAACCGCAAAAAAACAGCCACAGGCCACGCTGGCTAAACGCCTCGGCCTGTTGCAAGAAACCCTCGATGGCGCACTGAACTGGGTAGAAAACCAGCAGGGACATTCCACGCGTCTGAGCATGGAAGGCGACACCCTGAGCCTGCAACTGCGACGCGCCCGTGTGGAGAGCCACGCGCTGGCACGTCAGTTAGCACGCCCGGTAACGCTGGCGTTGTTTGGTCAATCGCAGGCGGGCAAAGCCTGGTTGCTGAGTGAAATGGTTGGCGACGCGCAGGGGCAGTTAATGGCGCGTCTGGGTGACAAAACCCTGAACTATTTCCAGCATATCAATCCGGGTAACCTGGATTTCGCTATCGCCACCCGTTTCAGCCATCAACGTGAAACCTCATCCAGCGCCTGGCCGCTGGAGATGACGCTGCTGAGCGAAGTTGAGCTGATCCGCCTGATGCTGGCCTGCGCCACCAGTGAACCACAACCGGATACCGCCGCCATCGACAGCGCGCTGCAACGCCTGCAACGTCATCGCCAGAGCGAGATCCAGCCAGGGCTGGAGAGCGATGCCCTGGTGACGTTATGGGCGTGGAGTCGTCGTCATCATTGCCACGCTGAGGTGCTGGATCGCCATTTCTGGCCGCAGGCCATTACTCTTGCGCCCTGGCTCAGTGTTGATGATCGCGTACAGCTGTTCGCCTTGCTGTGGCCGGGTCAAAACGCCTTAAGTGAAAGCCTGCGCAGCCTGCTGCATTTGCGACATCAATTGCGCCATGCGCCACGGGTGCTGGCCCCGCTCAGCCTGCTGGTGGATGACGCCTCACTGCCTGCCGAGAAACTGATTGCCAGCGATGCCGATTTGCTGGAGATGATTGAGGTGTGTCCGATAGTGGCAAATCGGGTCGGTAAAGCGCAGCCAGTACCCTTGGGCCTGTTGGCCTTGCTAACGCTGGAAATCACCATCCCACTCAGCTCAACACCCCGTCAGGCGTTGTACGATGAAGCCGATATGCTGGAGTTGCCGGCACCCGGTACGCCTGCCGATCGTGGTCAAAAAGAAGATCGTCTGCGCCTGCAAACCCGTGACGCGCTGCGCGCCACCTTGCTGGAACAGAAACGCGCCCTGCTGCCTGGCTGGTATGCCGCGCGACAGGATATTGATCTGTTATTGATCTGTACTGCCGCCAGCCAGCGCCAGGATGCCGATCTCGCCAGCCAGGCTCTGCGCGAATGGCACCTGCATCAAGCGGTGCCCGCCAGTGGTGAGAAGCCCCGGCTGATCTGGGCCATCACCCCTTATGATGCCCGCCACCAGCAGATTAACGTCGATGAAGCGGTACAACGGCAGATTGGTCAGCCCGGCCAGAGTTGGGGGTCAATGCTGGCGCTGGATCGTGCAGGCGTTGATCGTATGGGAAGCTGGTTGCAGGATGAAATGCAGCCCGATGCACGCCGCGACCGCCTGGCCTTGCAGCTGAGTACGTTGCAACAGACTCTGGTGGATCGTTTGCAACCCTGGACTGAGGCCAGCGCCACACCGGAACAGGCGGCGCGCAAACAAACCATCGCCGATACCCTGCTGAAATGCCTGCAACATCGTACCGGCCTGCACGGCGAACTGCTGGAACGTTTGCAGCCGTCCCGCGACGCAGTGCGCCAGCTGTGGCTGAGCCAAAGCAACAGCGGGACGCAGCACAAAGCCGCCAGCGCGGCCGCTGAGCAAAGCTATTTTGGCATCGGTTTTGAATTCGACTTGTTTAAAGACGAACCGGTGGCTGCGACGGAACCGCGCAATCACGCGGGGCAGCGTGATCAGCAGTTCCCACAGCAGGTATTCGCTTTATGGCTGGATCATCTGCGTCAGCTCCCGGAGAGCCGCAGCCTGCTGGCATTGCTTAATGTCGATAAACCGACGCTGGAATTGTTGGTGGAGGAGTTAATTACCGCCAGCTTCCGTCACAACATGCTGAGCATCTTACAGGCGGCGCTGAACGAGCCGGATGCGCAGGCCAGCGCGCATGAAGCCCGTACCGACCGTCAGGTGTCACGTGCCATGACGGTGTTGGGCGATTTTGTTGCCTGGCTGGGCTTCCTGCAACGCCCGGAGAGTGAACGTCCGGCCAGCCGCGTCAATCGTGGTCAGACGATTTTCGCCCGCCCACCGGCCCCCAGCGTCAGCTTTTCATCAGGCCAGCGCCTGACGCGCCTCTCTGCCGCGCCTGCCAACCATACGGCGTATTACATTTACGACTGGCTGGTGGGGCTGAATAGCGTGATTGTTGAGAACAACGGTTATACCGGCGGCGGCGATCTGTCTGCTGCCGCTCGGCAGACGCTGGCAATGATGTTATTACCTCTGCACGCTTAATCACGCACCAGGCGCAGCTCACCATCGAGCTGCGCTACCGCTTCTTCCAGCAACGCCACGACCGGCGCGAACTCCGTGCTGCTGTCATCCACATGGCGTAAATGCAGGGTTGCCGGCAGCGCCATGCCGCCGGTCAGCCAATCCCACAATGCATCGAGATTGTTGCCAAAGGCAAACGGACAGTGGCTCTGCTGCGTCAGCGCGTGATAAAACGCCTGACGATCGGGCAACTGTTGGAAATCAAAGGTGAGAGTCAACATCATCAGGGTACCGGCTTAAAGCTACGATAATGATCGGTGGTGAGAAAAATCAGGCCATCTGAAGAGTAAAGCAGACGATCGGCATCGCGGTGGCCGCAATCGTAATTGACATCAGCTTCATACCATTGGCGTCCTGCCTGTTGTGGCAAGCGCTGCTCACGGTTAGCAAAACGGTCACCCCCAATCGCCCTACCGGGCAGGACATCGCACAGGTTGCCTTTGCCGGGGTTCCAGCCCTGACGACGTGCCTCATTTTTGGTGAGATAAACATCGGGTAATTTATGGTGTTGTTGCAGCCAGCGCGCGACCGTTTCAGCATCGGTCAGTTGCGCGATATTGGTTTTAGGTGCCGCAGAGAAATGCGGTTTTAGCCCGGCCCATGAAGCGACCAGCGCGATAATCAATCCAATCCAGAGTTTCTTCGACATAGTGACTTCCTGAGGTTCAGGAGGCCGATAATAGCAGCTTTTCAGGCG
Source organism: Pantoea sp. At-9b (assembly GCF_000175935.2). NCBI lineage: Bacteria > Pseudomonadati > Pseudomonadota > Gammaproteobacteria > Enterobacterales > Erwiniaceae > Pantoea > Pantoea sp. At-9b. Next base: position 1,963,064 of record NC_014837.1, on the reverse strand, counting down.
GGAAAAACGCGGGCCAGCATCGCTGGCCCTGGCGGAGGTTACTGCATAACGCTGGGTTGGTGTCCGGCATGACGTCGCCATGCACCCGGTGCCACACCATACTGACGTTTAAAGCTGCGGTTAAATGACTGCTGCGAGTCAAACCCCAGCGAAATCGCCACGTTCAGAATCGGCTCGTTGGTGGTGGTCAGCCGGTCTGCCGATTTTTTCAGTTTCTTGGCACGAATGTACTCACCCAGCGGATAACCGGTGTGCTCTTTGAACATCCGTTGCAGATGCCATTTCGAGTACCCGGCACGCCCTGCTACGGTGTCCAGATCCAGACGTGCTTCAATGTTGTTATCAATCCAGTCGATCAGATCGTGAATAAATGCGTCGCTCATCATCCCATTTTCTCCCGTCGCCGTGGCGATCAGTATCAGTATCTGTTGCAGTTACACTTTAAGGGTGACTGACTATGCCATTTAGTGCAAGTTTTATTATTGCATTAAATGCCGCACTTCGCGTAGGGGTATTCCCCTGCATGATCCGTTGCGATCAAAACCGCACTTAAAGTGTATCAGATATTCTTGCAGAAGCAGTTTGCACAAGCCTACACTCATCCCGTTTTAATGCAACCGTCAAAGTTGCAAAATTTTTTGTACATGACCTTTCAATTTTTTGACTAACGCGGAATAACTACAATGCATCTGCAGACATATGGGGTTCGTCTGGGCGTAAGCCTGTCAGGAATGGTGCTGCTGGGAAGCCTGCTGGCCGGCTGTGATAGCGGTGTGGCGAAAAACGCCCCACCGCCACCGCCTGAAGTGAGTGTGGCGCAGGTGGTACAGCAGAAAGTCAGCCAGTGGGACAGTTTTAATGGCCGCATCGAAGCGGTGCAAAGCGTACAGCTGCGCCCGCGCGTTTCCGGTTATATCGATCAGGTGAACTATCGCGAAGGCGATGACGTGAAAAAAGGCCAGGTGCTGTTCACTATTGATGATCGCACCTATCGCGCGGCGCTGGAACAGGCACAGGCTGAACTGGCGCAGGCACGCAGCCAGGCGGCACTGGCACGCAGTGAGTCGGCGCGTACCGAAAAACTGATTGGCACACTGGCGGTATCACGTGAAGAGGCAGAACAGCGCCGTTCAGCCGCCAGCCAGGCGCAGGCTACGGTGCTGTCCGCTCAGGCGGCGGTCGATATGGCGCAACTCAACCTCGACTTTACCCGTGTCACCGCGCCGATTGATGGCCGCGCCAGCCGCGCCATGATCACCATCGGCAACCTGGTGACCGCCGGTGACAGCGCCAGCGTGCTCACCACGTTGGTGTCGCAGGATCGCGTCTACGTCTATTTCGACGTCGATGAAGCCACCTATCTGCGTTATCAGGCTATGGCCCGCGAGGGACAAAACCGGGGAGCGTTGCCGGTAGAAATCGGCCTGACCGGCGAGCAAGGTTACCCGCATCCGGGCAAAGTCGATTTTCTCGATAATCAACTGACCGCCAGCACCGGCACCATCCGGATGCGCGCCACCCTGGATAACCAGCAGCGTCAGTTCACGCCGGGGTTGTTTGCCCGCGTGCGCCTGCCCGGTAGCGCCGATTTCACCGCGTTGCTGATTGACGATAAAGCGGTGCTGACCGATCAGGATCGTAAATATGTTTACGTGGTTGATGCCAGCGGTAAGGCCCAGCGGCGTGACATCCAGCCAGGTGATATGGCCAATGGCCTGCGCGTGGTGCAGAACGGACTGAAACCCGGTGACAAGGTGATCGTTAACGGTTTACAGAAAGTGTTTATGCCCGGCATGCCGGTCACCGCGCAACCGGTAGCGATGCGCTCCGCCCAATAACTTTCGAGACTGCCTGTTATGGATTTCTCCCGCTTTTTTATCGACCGGCCGATTTTTGCGGCTGTGCTGTCGATTTTGATATTTGTGACCGGGCTGATCGCCATTCCGCTGCTGCCGATCAGTGAATATCCCGACGTGGTGCCGCCCAGCGTACAGGTACGCGCAGAATATCCCGGTGCCAACCCCAAAGTGATTGCCGACTCGGTGGCGACGCCGCTGGAAGAAGCGATCAACGGGGTGGAAAATATGATGTACATGAAATCAGTCGCCGGTTCCGATGGCGTACTGGTGACCACCGTGACATTCCGCCCAGGGACCGATCCCGACCAGGCACAGGTTCAGGTACAGAACCGCGTGGCGCAGGCGGAAGCGCGTCTGCCAGAGGCAGTGCGCCAACTGGGCCTGACCACGCAGAAACAGTCGCCGACCCTGACGCTGGTGGTGCATCTGTTCTCGCCGCATGGCAAGTACGATTCGTTGTATCTGCGTAACTACGCCACCCTGAAGGTGAAAGATGAGCTGGCACGCCTGCCGGGTGTGGGGCAGATTCAGATCTTCGGTTCTGGTGAATATGCGATGCGCATCTGGCTTGACCCGAATAAAGTCGCGGCGCGCGGCCTGACCGCTTCCGATGTGGTGACGGCCATGCAGGAGCAGAACGTGCAGGTTTCTGCCGGGCAACTCGGTGCCGAACCGCTGAAGAAAGAGAGCGATTTCCTGCTGTCGATTAACACCCAGGGACGACTGGAAAGCGAGCAGCAATTCGGCGATATCATCCTGAAAACCGCCGATGACGGTTCACTGGTGCGCCTGCGTGACGTCGCCCGTATTGAGATGGGTTCCGGCAGCTATGCGCTGCGTTCACAGCTCAATAATAAAGATGCGGTCGGCATCGGTATCTTCCAGTCACCGGGGGCGAATGCCATCGATCTCTCCAACGCGGTGCGCGCCAAAATGGCAGAGCTGGCGACCCGCTTCCCGGACGATGTGCAGTGGGCAGCGCCGTATGACCCGACGGTGTTCGTGCGTGACTCGATCAAGGCCGTGGTGCAGACGCTGATGGAAGCGATTGTACTGGTGGTGCTGGTGGTGATTCTGTTCCTGCAAACCTGGCGTGCATCGATCATTCCGTTGCTGGCGGTGCCGGTTTCCGTGGTGGGGACCTTCAGTGTCTTGTATTTGTTGGGCTTCTCACTCAACACCCTGAGCCTGTTCGGTCTGGTGCTTGCCATCGGTATCGTGGTGGATGACGCCATCGTGGTGGTGGAGAACGTCGAACGTAATATCGAACAAGGGTTATCGCCGGTGGCTGCGGCGCATCAGGCGATGCGTGAAGTCTCCGGGCCGATTATCGCCATTGCACTGGTGCTGTGTGCGGTGTTCGTGCCCATGGCGTTCTTGTCCGGGGTGACCGGTCAGTTTTATAAGCAGTTCGCCGTCACGATCGCGATTTCGACGGTGATTTCGGCGATTAACTCGCTGACGCTCTCTCCGGCGCTGGCAGCCAAATTGCTGAAGGCACACCATGCGCCGAAAGATCTGCCATCGCGCCTGATTGACCGGTTACTGGGCTGGCTATTCCGTCCGTTTAACCGTTTCTTCCAGCGCAGCGCTGACGGTTATCAATCGATGGTAAGCAAAACCCTGCGGCGTCGCGGTGCGGTGTTTGGCGTCTATGTGCTGTTGTTGGCAGGTGCAGGCTGGATGTTCCACAGCGTGCCGGGCGGCTTTATCCCGACCCAGGATAAGCTGTACCTGATTGGTGGTGTGAAGATGCCAGAAGGATCGTCGCTGGCGCGTACCGATGAAGTCATCCGCAAGATGAGTGAGATTGGCATGAATACCGAAGGTGTTGATTATGCCGTCGCCTTCCCCGGTCTGAACGCGTTGCAGTTCACCAATACGCCGAATACCGGAACGGTGTTCTTCGGTCTCAAACCGTTTGACCAGCGTAAACGCAGTGCGGCGGAAATCAACGCCGAGCTGAATGCCAAGATCAGCAAGATTCAGGATGGTTTCGGTTTCTCCATTATGCCGCCGCCGATTCTGGGCTTGGGTCAGGGGTCGGGGTATTCGCTTTACGTGCAGGATCGCGCCGGTCTCGGTTATGGCGAGCTGCAAACGGCGATCAATACCCTCTCCGGTGCGGTAATGCAGACGCCAGGCATGATGTTCCCGATCTCTTCCTATCAGGCCAATGTACCGCAGTTGGATGTACAGGTTGATCGTGATAAAGCCAAAGCGCAGGGCGTGTCGCTGACTGACTTGTTCAGCACCCTCCAGGTGTATCTCGGCTCCTCTTATGTGAATGATTTCAATAAGTTTGGCCGCACCTGGCGCGTGATGGCACAAGCGGATGGCGATTTCCGCGATAGTGTGCAGGATATTGCTAACCTGCGTACCCGCAACGATCGTGGCGAGATGGTGCCGATCGGCAGCATGGTGAATATCACCACCACCTACGGTCCCGACCCGGTGATCCGCTATAACGGTTATCCGGCGGCGGATTTGATTGGTGATGCCGACCCGCGCGTGTTGTCGTCAGCGCAGGCGATGACCAAAGTGGAAGGACTCGCTAACCAGTTGTTGCCGAATGGTATGAACATTGAATGGACCGATCTCAGTTACCAGCAATCCACTCAGGGCAATGCGGCGTTTATCGTGTTCCCGGTGTCGGTGCTGCTGGCCTTCCTGGTGCTGGCGGCGCTGTACGAGAGCTGGACGTTGCCGCTGGCGGTGATCCTGATCGTACCGGTCACCATGCTGTCGGCACTGGTCGGCGTGTGGCTGACCGGCGGTGATAACAATGTGTTTGTACAGGTCGGTTTAGTGGTGCTGATGGGGCTGGCGTGTAAAAACGCGATTCTGATCGTCGAATTTGCGCGTGAGCTGGAGATGCAGGGTAAAGGGATTGTCGAAGCGGCGCTGGAAGCCTGTCGTCTGCGTCTGCGCCCCATCGTCATGACCTCTATCGCCTTTATTGCCGGGACTATCCCGTTGATTCTCGGTGAAGGTGCCGGTGCCGAGGTGCGCGGGGTGACCGGCATTACCGTGTTCTCCGGCATGCTGGGCGTGACGCTGTTCGGCTTGTTCCTGACGCCGGTGTTTTATGTCACGTTGCGTAAGTTGGTGACACGCAAACAGCCGGAAGGCGAAATGCAGACGGTGTAATCACTCAGCGGTTCCAGAGCAACACCAAATCCGGTCTACTGGCCTAATGCTGGTCAGTTAAGGCCATATTCGGGTAAGGCTGCCATTGTTTAAAGAATGGCAGCCTTTTTTCATGCGTACTCTGCTGTGGGCCATCGCCCCTCTGCTGCTGCCGGGCAGCCCTTTGCAGCAGCAGAGGGGCGATGGCCTTCACGATTGTGCCCTTTCTGACACCACGCACCGACGCTTCGGAGCAGGCTGGGGCCGCTCTGGGGCAGGCAATCCGCAGCGCTGAACAGAATGAGTCTGCCAGGAGAGCGCGCATGGATGCGCGCGAAAGGCGGGGTGGAACAGGGATGTTCCATCCCCGCCGGTCCGTCAGGCAGACGAATGACGTGAAGGCACCGCGTCAGCGGCGCGAGGACCGCCAGCCCCAGAGCGACACCAGACGGCGTTATCACCGATTACGTAACTGACCAGCATCAGGCCATGCGCCCGGATTTTTTATGCGCGAAACATCCATATCGGCGCGATTTATCGCGCAGGTTTTGGCGGCTGCTTTAAGGTCAAAGGCACGCGATAAATCGCGCCGCTACGGAACTGGGAGCGCAGCAATGCGCTCCGGGAGAATCAGCGGGATTTCTTGCAGAGGTCTTCGATTTCGAAGTCTGGCAGGGGTTCGCAGTTGCTGGTGTCGCGTTTTTTCAGTTCAGCCAGCGCATCGGCTACCGTGCGTTTTTCCAGCACGTTTAATGATGCCTGTTCGGCTTCATCGGCAATCGATTTGAAATACCAGCACAGGTTAGCGCTCACCAGACAACGCGGCGCGACGTCCGGACGCGATGCCCAGAGTTTTTTGTCTTCAATCACCGAGGTATAAATATCGCGCAGGGTGATCTCGCTGGCAGGACGGCCCAGATGAATCGAACCGGTGCGCCCAAGCGTCGAGACAATGATGCCGTCGCGTGTGAGCGGAACCATAAGTTTCCGAATGAAACTGGGGTTCGCCTCCAGACCATACGCCAGAATGGCACTGGTCGAGCGTTTACCCAATTGCTCCGCCATCGCTACGCTCAAAACCATCTGCAAAGCTGTCGGGAAGCGGTAATCAAGCATTTCTTTAATCCTGAGTTGCGGTCTATCTTGTTGTTTTCATGCCGCGGCAGTGAGTAATCATTGAGCAATAAATATAACAAACACTGTTGCTTTTTAGAAGCGAGCGACTGTGATCAAGGCACGTATTCATCATTTCCTTAGCCACAAGCGCACAGGGTGCTTAATTTATCACTTCCCTTTCCTGCTGCGGGCTGGACTGCGGCAATTTTTGCTTCAGCACTACCACCAACAGCACGTTAATTAACGCCAGCAGGCAAAGCATCCACAGGGTGGCGCTCGCGCCCAACTGCTGAAAAACATAGCCGCCAACCAGCGGCGTCAACGCCTGTCCAATCAACGCCGGACGAGCCATACGCCCGACCACTACGGCATAGGCCTCTGGTTTGACCATCACCAGCGGTAAAGTTCCCCGGACGATGGCGCGTAAACCATTTCCGGCACCGTAAAGCACCATACTCAGCAACGCAAACTGCGGAAAACAGGCCAGCAGCAGCAGGCCAACGGCAACCAAACCCACCGAGAAAAAGGTGGTCCAGATGGGATGGCCGCGTTTGAAAGCGATATCGACAATGCGCGATCCTACCTGGCAAGGCCCGAGAATCGCGCTGATCGCCAGCGCCGCCGTCAGAGAGTGACCGCTGGCCTGTAACAAGGTAATCAATTGCACCGAGATAGCGGTCATAATCACCGAGGCCAGCGTGAAGATACTGCACAGCAACCAGAACAGCCCGGGCGCTAAATCACTGTGCGCCGCTGATTTGGTCGGTTGCAGCGTTTTCTTTTGTAACCTCGCCGGGGGCAAGGCATAGCCATACGCCGGTAGCACCGCCACACATAACAACAACGCGATGGCAAAGCAGGCTCCGCGCCAGTCAAGCCAGTGGATCAGCAACGCCGTACCCGGCCACACCAGCGTGGTGCAGAAACCGGAAATCAGCGTGATACCGGTAATGGCACCACGCGCTTGCCCGCCGTACAAGGTGCCAAGGGTGGCAAACAGCGCATCGTACAGACCCATTGCCATGCCGATACCGATAATCACCCAGGCGAACAGGAACAGGAGCAAACTGTGGCTCAACCCCATCACCACCAGCCCGATCGCCATCATTGCCCCGCTTCCGGCCAGCAAAGCACGGCCTCGTGCGCGCGCAATTAACCGGCCACTCAACGGTGCCAGTAACCCGGACACCAGAATGCCCAGCGACAAGGCACCGTAAACCCACTGTTGTGACCAGCCGGTTTCTGCGACGATCGGATTGGCCATCACCGCCATCAGGTAAAATGAGCCGCCCCAGGAGAGAATTTGAACCAGCCCGAGAGTGATAATGGCGGGAACGCCGGGCTTTGCGTGATGCTCCACGTGAATATTCCGCTAGCAGGCAAAGTATTTGTTATAACACGTTCATCCATCACGAAAAATGCTTATGCCTTCTGGTTAGCGTAATCCTTACATCATGGCTGCAAACCTGCGGTATATTTCAACAAATAAAAAGTATGTTGTAATTATTAACCGCGCTTGCCATCGCTGTCATCTCCTGCCACATTTGGTATGTTGTAACTATGGAGACATGCTATGGCTCGTTACGATTTAATTGCTGACCTGCACGCCTGCGTGAACACGCTGGAGGAGCATCTGGGCGCACTGCGCCAGCAGGTCGAGCAGCAACCTTTACTGATCGCGCGCGTGTTTGGTTTGCCGGATATCGAAAAAGGCCATGAACACGACGAGATATCACGCATTAAAGTGACGCAGCACCTGGGCGCTGAAGCCCGGGAGATGGCGCTCACCCATTATTGTCGGCTGTTTATGCAGCATCAGTCAGAAAAACTCAGTACCAAAGCGGCGGTACGCCTGCCGGGTGCCATCTGTATTGAAGCGGATCAGCTGGCCAGCGAAATGATCACCCGCCAGGTGGCGGAGATTAACGCGCTCAAACAGCGGCTGGAACAGTTGATCACCGTAGAGTCCGGCCTGCCGAGTGAAGCGCGCTTCGAGTTTGTCCATCAGCATTTACGTGGGTTGATTACCCTGAACGCCTACCGCAATGTCACCCTGCTGGACTCCCCGGACAGCCTGCGCTTCGGCTGGGCCAACAAGAACATCATCAAAAACGTTAAGCGTGAAGAGATCATTGAACAGCTGGAACGCAGCCTGAAAGCGAACCGCGCTCAGGCCCCCTGGTCGCGTGAACAGTGGGCAGAGAAGGTGCAACAAGAGCTGGAAGCGGTGCGTGATCTGCCGATCTCCGCCCGCCTGAAAATCAAGCGCCCGGTGAAAGTTCAGCCGGTAGCGCGCGTCTGGCGTGCCGAGGAAAAGAAACAAACCCAGCTTGCCTGCCCTTCTCCGCTGCTGGTGTTATGCCGCGATCGCAGTCAGGTGCCGGTATTGGGAGAACTGCTTGATTATGATGCCGACAATGTGGCGCACCGGTATAAACCGCAGGCTGAACCCCTGCATCTGATTATTCCGCGCCTGCACCTGTGGTGCGATCGGCTGGCCTGATGATGGCCGTAGCGGCGAGACTTATCGCGCGATAAATCGCGCCGCTACGGATTTTTGCAGACTTGAGTAATTTACGCCTTCATACTGCCAACCATCTCTTCCGGGCGCACCCAGGCATCGAATTGCTCTTCAGTCAGATAACCCAACTTCAACGCTGAACCTTTCAGGGTTAGACCCTCTTTATGGGCTTTCTTGGCGATTTCCGCCGCTTTGTCGTAGCCGATATGGGTATTGAGCGCGGTGACCAGCATCAACGACTCGTTCAGCAATTGTTCGATACGGTCGCGGTTTGGTTCAATGCCCACGGCGCAGTGGTGATTAAAGCTGTCCATGCCGTCAGCCAGTAAACGGATCGATTGCAGGAAGTTGTGGATCACCATCGGACGGAAGACGTTCAACTCGAAGTTACCGGATGCGCCGCCCACGTTGACCGCCACATCATTACCCAGTACCTGGCAGCTCAGCATCGTCAGCGCCTCACACTGCGTCGGGTTCACTTTGCCCGGCATGATCGAGCTACCCGGTTCGTTTTCCGGGATGGAAAGTTCGCCAATGCCGCAGCGCGGGCCGGATGACAACCAACGCACATCGTTGGCGATTTTCATCAGTGACGCCGCCAGACCTTTCAACGCGCCGTGCGCATGCACCAGCGCATCGACCGTTGCCAGTGCTTCGAATTTATTCGGTGCGGTAACAAACGGCTGCTCGGTCAGCTCGGCCAACGCTTTTGCCACGCGCACCGCATATTCCGGATGGGTGTTCAGACCGGTGCCCACCGCCGTTCCGCCCAGCGCCAGTTCGGCCAGATGCGGGATGCTGTGTTCAATGTGCTTGAGGTTATGTTCCAGCATCGCCACCCAACCGGAAATCTCCTGGCCGAGGGTCAAGGGTGTCGCATCCTGTAAGTGGGTTCGACCAATTTTGACGATGTCTTTAAACGCTTCCGCTTTGTCGTTGAGCGTTTTTTTCAGCACCAGCAATTGTGGGATCAGCTGCTCCCGCACCGCAATCACTGCCGCAACGTGCATCGCCGTCGGGAACACATCGTTGGAGCTCTGGCTTTTATTGACGTCATCGTTCGGATGCACCAGACGTGACATACCGCGTTCGCCACCGAGGATCTCGCTGGCGCGGTTCGCCAGCACTTCGTTCATGTTCATGTTCGTCTGGGTGCCAGAGCCGGTCTGCCAGATTGCCAGCGGGAATTCATCGCTGTGCTTATCGGCCAGCACTTCGTCGGCAGCCTTCATAATGGCATCAGCACGCTCGGCCGGTAGCAGGCCCAGATCGCGGTTGACCTGAGCCGCCGCACGTTTGGTCAGCGCCAGAGCATGCACCAACGCAACCGGCATTTTTTCTGTCGAGATACGGAAATGTTCCAGTGAACGCTGCGTTTGCGCGCCCCACAACTTATCTGCCGGTACTTCAATCGGTCCCATTGAGTCTTTTTCAATGCGATGGGCTGCCATGACTACGTCTCCTTAACTCAGATATTGAGGTTTAGGCTCAGCGTCACGTCATGCGCGATCGACTGAGCGGGCAAGATTGTCACTTTTCAGAATTTTACATTATGAGAGTCATTCGCATTTATTGCACTGATTGATGTATTTTCAATGGCTGTTTATGCCTTAAAATGCTTATAGCCTTACCGTTATCGGGGATGAATGATGCAAAAATTGAACAATTCGCTGCAAAACTACGCATGGGGCAGCACAACAGCGCTGACCGAACTGTATGGCATCGCTAACCCGCAAGGATTACCGATGGCTGAACTCTGGATGGGAGCCCACCCTAAAAGCCCCTCCACCGTCGAGATCAATGGCGAGACACGCTCACTGCGTGACGTGATTGAAGCCGATAAAACCGCGATGTTGGGTGCGGCGGTCGCGCAGCGCTTTGGAGAGCTGCCGTTTCTGTTTAAAGTGCTGTGCGCCGATCAGGCGTTATCGATTCAGGTCCACCCAAGCAAAAGCGCTGCCGAAGCAGGTTTTGCCCGGGAGAATGCCGCCGGGATCCCCCTGAGTGCCGCCGAACGTAACTATAAAGATGCCAACCACAAGCCAGAGCTGGTTTACGCGCTGACCCCTTTTCAGGCGATGAATGGCTTTCGTGAGTTGCATGAAATTGTTTCGCTGTTCGAGCCGGTGGCAGGTGCGCATCCGCAGATCGCCCACTTCCTGGAGCATGCCGACGAAGCCAATCTGGTGACCCTGTTCACCACCCTGCTTTCGCTCACCGATGATGCCAAATCACGTGCCCTCGGCGTGTTGAAAGCGGCGCTTAACGCCCATGAAGGCGAACCCTGGCAGACGATTAAAACCATTGCCGCCGATTATCCGGATGACAACGGCCTGTTCTCACCGTTGCTGCTGAACGTGATCACCCTGCAACCGGGCGAGGCGATGTTTTTGTTTGCCGAAACGCCGCATGCCTATCTGAAAGGCGTGGCGTTGGAAGTGATGGCGAACTCAGATAACGTGTTGCGTGCTGGTCTGACACCGAAGTTTATTGATATCCCGGAGCTGCTGGCGAACCTGAAATTCCACGCCAAACCGGCAGCGACGCTGCTGACGCAACCGCAGCAACAGGGCGACACGCTCAATTTCCCGATTCCGGTCGAGGACTTTGCCTTCGCCATTCACACCCTGCATGCCCAACCGCAAACCCTGGCACAGCAAAGCGCCGCGCTGTTGTTTTGCATTGAAGGTCAGGCGGTGATTGAGAAATCGGGGCAGCAACTGGTACTGCAACCGGGTGAGTCCTGCTTTATCGCCGCCAGTGAATCGCCCGTAACCGCCGTCGGCAGCGGTCGCCTGGCTCGCGTCTTCAATACCCTCCCATAAGCGGCTGACGACCGTCCGGTTAACTGCTATCATTTTCAAACTATTAATTTAAAACGCCTGCGGGCGTTTTTCTTCACCCGCCGCACACACCAGGTGCCTGCGGACGCATGGATAAGGACGACTCAGCGATGAAAAAGACCAAGATTGCCGTAGGTGTCATTGTGGCCCTCGGGGTAATCTGGACCGGCGCCGCCTGGTTCACTGGCAAGCAACTGGAAAGCCATATTGACCAGATGGTGCAAAACGCCAATGCACAAATCAACGCTTACGCGCCCAACAGCCGCCTGACGCTGAGTTATCAGGATTACCAGCGCGGCCTGTTCAGCAGTAAAGCCAAACTGGTGCTGCAAGCCAGCTCGCAAACTGAAGACAACCCGCTGCTGAAGCCGGGCCAGAGCATTGTGCTGAACACCGTGATCGACCACGGCCCCTTCCCCTTTTCTCAGCTGAAGCATGGCGTGCTGATCCCCAGCATGGCCTCGGTGCATAGCGAGCTGGAAAACACCGATGCGGTGAAGAAACTGTTTGAACTGACCAATGGCAAATCACTGGTTAACGCTGATACGCGCATTGGCTATAGCGGCGCGACGGATACCGCACTGACCCTGTTACCGGCCGATTACCAGGATGCGCAGAATGGCGTGCGTCTGGCAACGAACGGCGGCACGCTAAACGTCAGTGCTGACCAGCAGGGCAACAACATTGGCCTGCAGGGGGATTTCTCCAGCATCGCCTTTGCCAGCAAGAACGAAGTCAACCAGCCGGTGCTGTTCACGCTTAATGGTCTGAAGATGAGTGGTGACACCCATTTGAGCCCGGAAGGGGTACGCGTGGGCGATCAACAGATCACCCTGGATAAGCTGACCGCCAGCGTCAACGGCCAGGAAGGTCTGACGCTGGAAAAAATGAACGGCACGTCATCATTTGACAACAAAGACGGTAAAATTGGCGGCCAGATCGATTATCAGGTCGGCAATATCAGCCTGCAAAAACAGCCATTTGGCGAAGCCAAAGTGACAATGAAACTGGCGCAGTTTGATGCCCAGGCGGTCAAAGCCTTCTCCGATAGCTACAACACGCAAATTCAGAGCCTGCTTAATCAGCCGGGTCTGATCGATGATCCGATCCGTTATCAGGAAGGTGTTCATACCATTCTGATGAACAATCTGCCGACCTTGTTGAAAGGCTCACCCACAGTCAGCATCGCACCGCTGAGCTGGAAAAACGATAAAGGCGAGAGCACCTTTAACCTGAATGTCGGTTTCAACGATCCGGCCAGTGTCACCGGTGAGGCGCAAACCCTGAGTGCGGCTGTGGATCGCGTGCTGAAAACCCTGGACGGTAAGCTGGTGATCAATATGCCGATGGCGACCGAGGTGATGCGCCATGTGGGGCTGGCTGAAGGCTACCAGGGCGATGACGCCCAGAAGCTGGCAGATCAGCAGGTAAAAGGCCTGGCGGCCATGGGCCAGATGTTCCGCCTGACCCAGCAGCAGGATGACAACATCACCACCAGCCTGCAATACGGCAACGGTCAGGTCACGATGAACGGCGATAAGCTGTCGCTCGAACAGTTCCTGTCTCGTTATATGCTGGGCAGCCAAACCAGTGAAGGAATGCCGGAGTAATCCACAACGAAACAAGCGGCTTACCAGCCGCTTTTTTTTATGCCCGCCCGGGCAGCAGCAGTGGCGGAACGATTAAGGTCTGCACCTCACCTGACGGCTGTGCCAGCCGCTGCAACATGCGCTGCCCGGCGCGACGTCCCACTTCACGCGCACCGCTACTGACAAAGGTCAGCGCCGGATCGTACAACTCCCGCTGCGGGTCGTCATTGAAGCCGACTAACGCCAGTTGCTGACTGTAGTAGCTCCCCACCGCCCCTTCCGCCAGCGTTCTGCCGCTATGCAGCGCGCCAAAATAACAGCCCAGCGTCACCGTCGCGTTGTGTGCCAGAATTGCCGTGATACCCGGATGCTGGCGCAACAGCTGCGCGGTGACCGCTGCCACCTCGGGCTGACGGTCACCACATTCAATGATCCATTCAGGCCGGAAGGGTAAGCCATATTGCAGCAAGGTGGCACAGTAGCCTCCGATACGCTCAGCGCGCGTCAGCGATGCGGTGGAGCCGCCGATCCAGGCAATACGTTGATGTCCCTTACGAATCAGGTATTCGGTGGCGAGACGCGCGGCCTGGCTATTATCCGGATGGAGGGAATCCACCTGGTCCAGGCTACTGGCCCGCGCCGCGCAGACCAGGGCGATCCCCTGCTCCTGCGCCTGCGCCACCCATTTTTCGGCCTGCTCCGGAGCACCGCCTAAAATCACCCCATCCACTCCCTGCGCCACTAATGAGGCAAAGCAGCGCTCCAGCTGCTGCCCGTGGTGGCCGCTTTGCGTCAGCACCAGCATCTTACCCTGCTGTTCCAGCACCTCACTCAAACCGGCGGTCATGGCGGCATAAAAGGGTTGGCTGAGGTCGCGCACAATCAGGCCAATCACACCACTTTCGGCCCCGCGCAACACGGCAGCCGATCGATTGCGGATATAACCCAGTTGTTCAATCGCCTGATTGACGCGGGCACTGGTGGCGGTGGATATACGCCCTTTACCGGAGAGCACCAGCGAAACGGTGGTGACGGAGACACCGGCTGCCTCAGCGACTTCATGAATGGTTATCTTCTGCTGCGTCATGGTGTGGGTCACGGCTGTAGAGTGTAGAAACAATGAGATAAAACGTTACACCGTTCAACATAAAAAGAAAGCGTAACGTTAATCACAATTTTGGATTTTGGCAGGAATATCTCTTGGTAAAACGTTTTATCATGCGCGCACTTCACGTTGATCATTGCTTTGCCAGGAGAACGCTATGTCCAGTAGTCGACCGAAAATGTCGCTTTGGGAGTTTTTTCAAAGTTTGGGTAAGACTTTTATGTTGCCGGTGGCGCTGCTGTCGTTTTGCGGCATTTTGCTGGGTATCGGCAGCTCACTGAGCAGCCACGATGTTCTGCGGTTGATTCCGCTGCTCGACCAGCCGCTGTTGCAGTATCTGTTTATCTGGATGGCGAAAATCGGATCATTTGCCTTCAGCTATCTTCCGGTGATGTTCGCCATCGCCATCCCGCTCGGGATGGCGCGCGAAAACAAAGGGGTTGCCGCGTTCGCCGGTTTTGTCGGCTATGCGGTGCTCAATCTCAGCATCAATTTCTGGCTGAATATCAACGCGATTCTCCCTACCACCGATACCGCGGTACTGAAAGCCAACAACATACAAACTATTCTTGGCATTCCCTCGATCGATACCGGTATTCTCGGCGCGGTGATTGTGGGTATCGTGGTGTTCTGGCTGCATGAACGCTTTCACAACATCCGTCTGCCGGATGCGCTGGCCTTTTTCGGCGGCACCCGCTTTGTCCCGATTATCACCACGCTGATGATGGGTGTGCTGGGCCTGGTGGTCCCGATGATTTGGCCATGGTTCGCACGCGCCATTACCGGTCTGGGTTGGATGATCAATAGCGCTGGCGACTTTGGCCCGATGTTGTTTGGTACTGGCGAACGTCTGCTGCTGCCCTTTGGCCTGCAACATATCCTCGTCGCCATTATCCGCTTCACCGATGCGGGCGGCACCCTCGATGTGTGCGGCCATTCGGTGAGCGGCGCATTGACCATTTTCCAGGCCCAACTGGCGTGTCCGTCAACCCAGGGATTTGCCGAGAGCGCTACGCGCTTCCTGTCGCAAGGTAAAATGCCCGCCTTCCTCGGCGGCCTGCCCGGTGCGGCGCTGGCGATGTATCACTGCGCCCGGCCGGAAAATCGTCACAAAATTAAAGGTCTGCTGATTTCTGGCGTGGTGGCCTGTGTGGTCGGCGGCACCACGGAACCGATTGAATTTCTGTTCCTGTTTGTCGCCCCGGTACTCTATCTGATCCACGCCCTGCTGACCGGCCTTGGCTTTACCGTGATGGCCATTCTCGGCGTCACTATCGGTAATACCGACGGCAATGTGATCGATTTCCTGGTATTTGGCATCCTGCATGGCCTGTCGACAAAATGGTACTGGGTGCCGGTGATCGCCGCGATCTGGTTTGCCGGTTATTATTGCATCTTCCGTTTTGCCATTACGCGCTTCAACATCAAAACCCCGGGACGCGAAGTCGATAACAGCCAGCTGGAGCAGCAGGTCAGCCGCGCTGGCGTGGGCAAATCCGGCTATAACACCCCGGCCATCCTCGCTGCGCTTGGCGGCATCGAAAATATCACCTCATTAGATAATTGCCTGACCCGTCTGCGCCTGTCGGTTGCTGATATGAGCAAAGTCGACGATGCCGCGCTGAAGGCGAATGGCGCAATTGGTGTGGTACATCTTAATCAAACCAGCGTGCAGGTGGTGATTGGCCCACAGGTGCAGTCGGTGAAAGATGAAATGGCCCATTTGATGAGTGCGACGGTGTGATGATGCCGACCTTCAACTTTGACCAGGTGATTGACCGCCACGGCAGTTGGTGCACCCAGTGGGATTTCGTTGCAGACCGCTTTGGTGTGCCCGACCTGCTGCCCTTCACCATCTCAGATATGGATTTTGCAACCGCGCCTTGCATCATTACGGCCCTGCATCAGCGGCTTGATCACGGCGTATTGGGTTATAGCCGCTGGCAACACGAGGCCTTTCTCAGCGCCATTCAGCACTGGATGCAGACGCGCTTTGCTTACCCAGTCGCTGCGGAATCGATTGTGTATGGACCTTCGGTGATCTATATGGTGGCGCAGTTACTGCGCCACTGGACACAGCCTGATGATGAAGTGCTGATCCACACTCCGGCTTATGATGCGTTTTACCACACGATTGAAAGCAACCAACGCCGGGTGCTGGCCCTGCCATTACGACCGGACGGCCAGCAGTGGCATTGCGATATGCAACAGCTTGAGCAACAGCTGGCGCGCCCACGCTGTAAAGTGATGCTGCTGTGTAGCCCGCACAATCCGACCGGCAAAGTGTGGCGACACGATGAGTTACAGCAGATGGCAACGCTGTGCGCCCGGCATGGGGTAAAGGTGATCAGCGACGAAATCCATATGGATATGGTGCTGAGTGACGCGCAGCATCTCCCGTGGAGCACCGTGGCCCAATCGGGCTGGGCGCTGTTCACCGCTGCCTCGAAAAGTTTCAATATTCCGGCGCTGACCGGGGCTTGGGGGATCATTGACGATAGCAATGATCGGCAGGCATGGTTTCGCGCTTTGAAGCAGCAGGATGGTTTATCCTCTCCGGCGGTGATGGCTCTGGCAGCCACCATTGCCGCCTATCGCGAAGGTGCCCCCTGGCTGGATGCACTGCGTCGTTATCTGCACGCGAATATGCAGCACGTGGCACATCGCCTGAACCAGGCTTTTCCGCAGCTCAACTGGCAACCGCCAGCCGCCACCTATCTGGCATGGATCGATCTGAATCCGCTGGATATTGATGAACAGCAATTACAGCAACGCCTGATTCACCACTACAAGGTCGCCATGATGCCCGGCTCCACCTATGGCGCAGCCAGTCGCGGTTGGCTGCGACTCAATGCCGGGTGCCCACGCACCAAACTTGACGAGGGACTCAATCGCTTAATTGCCGCCCTGCAAACCCGCTGAACCGGATCAGATGCTGCTTTATGCAGCATCTGCCCTGGCATTTGCGCAAATTGCTGGCGTTGTTGCGCAAGATATTTTTATAATGCTCTGCACTTTACGATAACTCTGCGAGTGCGACATGATTGATACAAAAATCCCTCTGACCGACATCCACCGCCACCTTGATGGCAACATCCGTGCACAAACCATCCTCGATTTAGGTCGCCAGTTTAATCTTGCCCTGCCCGCAACCACCCTTGAGACGCTGCGCCCACATGTGCAGGTCACCGCGAATGAACCGGACCTCGTCAGCTTTCTGCAAAAGCTGGACTGGGGCGTAAAAGTGCTGGGCGATCTCGATGCCTGCCGTCGCATTGCACTGGAAAACGTCGAAGATGCTGCGCGTGCGGGGATTCACTACGCAGAACTGCGCTTCTCGCCGGGCTATATGGCGATGACTCACCAGTTACCGATTGCCGGGGTCGTTGAAGCGGTGATCGATGGCGTGCGTGCAGGCGTGCAGCAATACGGCGTCGATGTGCGTCTGATCGGCATTATGAGTCGTACTTTTGGCGAAGAAGCCTGCCTGCGCGAGCTGGAAGGTTTACTGGCGCATCGCGACGGGATTACCGCTGTCGATCTGGCCGGTGACGAGCTGGGCTTCCCGGGTAGCGAGTTCCTTAGCCACTTTAATCGTGCCCGCGATGCTGGCTTCCGTATCACGGTCCATGCCGGTGAAGCCGCTGGCCCGGAAAGCATCTGGCAGGCAATTCGTGAGTTGGGTGCCGAACGTATCGGCCACGGTGTGAAGGCAATTGAAGATCGCGCACTGATGGATTTTCTTGCCGAGCAGAAAATTGGTATCGAATCCTGCCTGACGTCGAACATTCAGACCAGCACCGTCTCCTCGTTCGCCAGTCATCCGCTGAAAGCCTTCCTCAACCACGGAATTCTCGCCACCATCAACACCGATGACCCGGCCGTACAGGGCATTGAGCTGGCGCATGAGTATCAGGTAGCCGCACCACAGGCCGGTCTGACTGCCGCCGAACTGCGTCAGGCGCAGGAAAATGGTGTGACGATTGCGTTCCTGAGCGATGCAGAGAAAGCCGCACTGCGCGCACGCGTAGCGGGATAAGGTTCACATGCCGTAGCGGCGCGATTATCGGGCGTGTTCTGCTGGTTAGCCAATCGCGCCGCTACGAATACTGATGGCCATGATCCGATACTTCTTTGTCAAAACAAGAATCCACTTGAGTGGCTAATGAATTTGATATCGAACAAGATTTAAACAAATCCACAATGGTTTCATTCATCCTCCGGTTGCCTCGCTTGCGGCACCTTCTTGTTATATTTTTGAATGAGATCATTTGAGTGAAAAATAAGTACCAATTCCAGGGCGTGGCATTATCCCTGCTCAGCGCCAGCATGCTGTTATCCTTTCAACTGCATGCCTATGAGAAATACGATATCAACAAAGCCTACACCGGTGGAGAAAAGGTCACCTGGCAGGGAAATGATTTCCAAGCACAATGGTATGCCAATCCGGGCGAAACACCCAATGCAGCGGTAACGCACGTCTGGGAAAACGTCTGGGAAAAAATAGGTACCGCACCTGAGACCGATCCAGAACCGACGCCGGACCCGGAACCCATCCCCCCTACGCCACCTGAAACCGGCCCCTCCGACTATCCACCCTACCAGGCAGGTAATCAGTATAAGCAGGGTGATATTGTCAGCAATAAGGGCCAAGATTATCAATGTCTGGTAGCGAACTGGTGTAGTGGGCAAGCCTCTGCCTATGCACCGGGTGAAGGTTGGGCATGGGAAGCCGCCTGGCACCTGCACGGTGTTGCACCTGAAGCTGGCATGGAAATTAGCCAGAAAGCCCTGAATGCGCGTGAAGAAACCCTGACAAACTTTCCTCAACTGGTTGCGGTGAAAAACGCCATCCGCACGTTGAGTAACGATAAGGTTGAGCAGATTAAACCCGGAGCGGCAACTAACCCAGCGAACGTGAAACGGGTGGAAGCGCTGGTAACAGCGGATAAATGGGAGACTTTCTTCCCACACCGCGATGCAGCCTACACCTATGAAAATTTCCTGAAAGCCGTCGGGAAATTCCCGGTGCTGTGTGCTGATGGTGAAAATGGACAGGACGCCGATGCCATTTGTAAAAAGACCCTCGCCACGATGTTTGCGCACTTTGTTCAGGAAACCGGTGAACATGCCAATCAGAGCGACGTCGCGCAGTGGCAACAGGGCTTGCATTGGGTGCGGGAAATGGGCCTGGATGAAACCTCTTATGATAAATACACTGGCGCAACCTGTAATCCTGATACCTGGCAGGGAAAAGCCTGGCCGTGCGCGAAAGACGCCCAGGGCAATGCCCTCAGTTACTTTGGCCGTGGTGCCAAACAACTGAGTTATAACTTCAATTATGGTGCCTTCTCGCAAGCCATGTTTGGCGACGTGAATGTCCTTCTGAAGGCTCCCAATCTGGTTGCCGATACCTGGCTTAACCTGGCCAGCGCGATATTTTTCTATGTACAACCACAACCGCCGAAACCAAGTATGCAGGCGGTTATCGATGGTAGCTGGCAGCCGAATGATGCTGATAAAGCCAATGGTCTGGTGCCCGGTTTTGGTGTGACGACGCAGATCATTAACGGTGGCGTCGAATGTGGTGGTAGCGTGGAAATTCAGCAGTCATTAAACCGTATTGAGTACTATAAAGCATTCGCCAAACAACTCGGGGTTAGCATTGCTGATAACGAGGTTCTGGGTTGTAAGGGGATGAAGCAATTCAGTGAAGCCAGTTCAGCGGCTATGCCGTTGTTCTGGGTAAAAGATGATAGCTACGTGGCTGAGAATCCGGGTGGTAAGTCTTATGCCTGTAAGCTGGTAAATTGGCAGGAGAACGATTTCAGCGCATTGACTCAGGGAGATTATACTCGCTGCGTCAAAGCCAGTTTCCCGGATGTTGTCATCAAGGATTGATGTTCTAACGGTCCTCTCCCACTGACGGCAGAGGACCGTGTGCAATTACTTCAGTGACAGGGTCTGGCGTTTTTCGGCCGATTGCAGACCCAGCTCGATTAACTCCATCACCTGAATCGCTTCCTCCGCCGTCACCGGATTCGCAGCGGTGCCCGCGATCGCGTCACGCACGGCCGCATAGTAGGCCGGATAGTTGCCCGGCAGCGTCAGCAGTGCTTTCTCCACCATCACATCACCGTCCGCCAGGGTCAGCACGCCATCACGCATATCGTAACCCCACTCCTCTTTAGGCGGACGTTCGCCAGCTTTCAGGCGATCCTCCTGCGGATCGAGGCCATATTTGACGTAGCTACCCCGGGTGCCGTGCACAATAAAACGTGCCGACTCCGCCGCCGCCAACATACTGGCATGCAGCACCACACGCCGTTGTGGATAGGTTAACGTGGCATGGAAATAGTCAGTGGTTTGCGCACCGGTGCGCAACTCCGCCATATCCACATTGATCGCCACTGGCGTACCAAACAACTGCAACGCCTGATCCAGCACATGTGGCCCAAGATCAAACCAGATACCGCTGCCCGGCCCTTTCATCTCACGCCAGCGCTGACGGACTTCCGGACGGAAGCGGTCAAAGTGCGACTCCAGATAACGGATCTCACCCAAGGTGCCATCCGCCAGCAGTGATTTCAATGTGAGGAAGTCGCTGTCCCAACGACGGTTATGGAACACGGACAGCAGCAAGCCTTTGGCTTTCGCCAGCGCATCGAGTTCGCGCGCCTGCGACAGGGTGACGGTAAAGGGTTTATCAACCACCACATGTTTACCGGCGTTCAATGCCGCTTTTGCCAGAGGGAAGTGGGTGTCATTCGGCGTAGGAATGACAATCAGATGCAGTGTCGGATCGTCCAGCAATGTTTGGGGATCGCTGACCACCTGCACCGATGGCCAGTCAGCGTGCACTTTAGCAGCGTCGCTGCTGGAAATCGCCGCCAGTTCAACATCTGGCGTTCCGGCGATCAGCGGTGCATGGAAAGTTTTGCTGGCAAATCCGTAGCCTATCAGGCCGACACGAAGTTTATCGCTCATTATCATTCCTCTTGTTCGTTACCTGACTGATTTAAGACGAATCAGCGCGTAGCGACAAGCGGGAATCAGCCGAAAACTCAGGATATCGCACTCCGTGCCGGTTGCCAGCTCTCTTGCGCCACCAGCGCATCGTGCGCATCCTGACTACGACGGCGGAAATCACTCGGGCTGACACCGACGCGTTTGCGGAACACCCGCGAGAAATACAGCTGGTCATCATAGCCCACTTCACGCCCCACGGACGCGATCGGTTCCTGGGTGGTCTGCAACAGCAATTTCGCGCGGATCACGCGCTGATCTTCACGCCAGCGCAGTAGGTTAATCCCCATCTGCTCACGGAACAGGTGGGCCAGACGCGACGGCGACAGACAGACATGACGCGCCACTTCTTCGATTTTTACCTCGCTGGCCAGATGATTGGTCACATACTGGCAGGCTTCAATCACGCGTGGATCGCGAATTTGCTGATGGCTGCGCGGATCTTCTTCCACCGCACGCAATAACAGCCGCTCCAGCAGGTTCATCGCCAGTTCTTCGGCGAAGCGCCGTCCGGAGTTATGGGTCTGTTCAATGCTGGCAAACAGACGGTCAAATTCTGCGCGCTGTGCTTCCGGCAGACGCAAGCGCCCGACACCCTGGGTTTCATCCTGCCATTGCAGCCAGTCGGTCCAGTAAGCACGTGGGCGGAAATAGACCCAGCGATGGAACCAGCATGGGCTGTCTGGCGCACGGCCATAATAATGCGGGGTTTTCGGCTGAAACAGCAGCATATCGCCTGGCAGGCAGTCGAATGACTGTTCGCCATCAAATACCCGGCCTTCACCCTTGATGGTCAGGTTGAGGATATAGCCTTTCATACCGAGCGGACGGTCGATAAAAAAATCGAGCGGGCCATCGGCGGTAATCGGCGTTAGCCCGGCCACCAGCCAGGCATTAAAAGGGTAGCCCGGCAGTAACGGGTTTTGTTGTGCCACAGGGGGTTCACGGTGGTACATAATGCCCTCACTTTTCGCGTGATTGATTACCGTAGCGGGACGGCCTGCGCCGTCCCGTGCTGTTCACCGATTCAGGCGGCTTTATTTTTCTGTTTGTAGCGGTCAAAAATCACCGCTGCTAACAATATCAAACCGCGTACCACATACTGTGAGAAGGGCGAAATATTCAGGAGATTCATCGCATTCTCAACCGTCCCGAGGATCAGCACCCCGGCAACCACGTAGGAAATCTTGCCGATGCCCCCTTTCAACGACACCCCACCCAACACGCAGGCCGAGATGACGATCAACTCGTATCCCAGCGAGGTCATCGGCTGACCGCTGGTCATACGCGAGGCCAGAATGATACCGGCCGCTGCCGACACCAGTCCGGAAAGGATAAAGATGATGATACGGGTACGCACCACCGGCACCCCGGCGAGGCGCGCCGCTTCCTCGTTCCCGCCAATCGCCAGCGTGTTGCGGCCAAAGGTGGTTTTATTCAGCAGAAAGCCGAACACGATCATGGTGGCGATAGTCAGCCAGATCGGGGCCGGTAAGCCAAACCAGTTGGCATAGCCGAGGGCGAAGAAACGTTCATCTTCGATCCCCACCGCTTTACCGTCTGAGAAGATATAAGCCAGACCGCGCACAATCTGCATGGTCGCCAGCGTGGTGATCAACGCATTGATCTTCAGCCGCGCGATAACGAAACCGTTGATAAAGCCGGTCGCCATACCCAGCAGTAACCCTGCCGCGACCCCAATCCACAAACTTTCGGTGAGGTTGATCACCACCGCCGTCACCACACCTGCACAGGCGATAACCGAGGCCACCGACAGGTCAAAATCGCCGGAGGCGAGGCAAAACAGCATGCCGCACGCCACCATCCCGGACATCGACATCGCCAACCCCAGCCCTTTCATATTGATAAAGGAGCCGAAGTTGGGAACAAAAATGGTACAGGCAATAAACAGCAGCGCGAACACCACCAACATGCCGAAATTATCCCAGATACGCCCCAGTTGCAGGCCGCTGCGCTGCGCAGGTGGCGTATTAGAAGTGGTAGATGAAGCCATAATTGCTCTCCTTTACATCAGGCCACGGCGGCCGCTTGAGTCGTTTTCGGCATCGCCAGGCCCAGCGTCAGCTGTTCCGTGGCACGGTCGTGTGGCAGTTCACCGGCAATTTCACCTTCGCGCATCACCACGATACGGTCAGCAAGGCCCATCACTTCAGGTAAATCGCTGGAAGCAAACAACACGGCAATACCTTTGTTTGCCAGTTGATAAATCAGGTTATAAATCTCATGTTTGGCACCGACATCAATGCCACGCGTCGGTTCATCCAGCAGGATCACGTTCATCTCCTCCGACAGCCAGCGGCCAAGAATCGCCTTCTGCTGGTTGCCGCCGGACAGGTTCATAATCAGCTGTTGCGCATGCGGGGTTTTGATATTGAGCGAGCGGATATGGCTGTCGGCGTTTTTCGCTTCCCACCCCGGCTTAATCAGACAACCGGCGGTGAGATTGTGGCGGCGCGCGCTGATATTGATGTTGTCGCGTACCGAGTGCACCGGGATGATCCCTTCGGCTTTACGATCTTCCGGACACAACATAATCCCGGCACGGATCGCATCGATCGGTTGACGAATGTTGAGCTTTTTGCCGTCCAGTGACACGCTGCCGCCACGCAGGCGGGTGGCACCAAACAGCCCCTTCATCAATTCACTACGGCCCGCTCCCACCAGACCGAACAACCCGACAATTTCACCGGCCCGCACCTCTAGCGAAATGGGCATACGCACACCCTGCGCCTCCACCTGGTCCAGCTGCAAACGCACGGGGCCCAAATCACGTGGCGCGTAACCATAGATATCCCCCAGATTGCGGCCCACCATCGCCTGTACCAGGTCTTCATGGTGAGTGTTGTGCATATCGGTGAAGGTACGGACGTAACGGCCATCTTTAAACACGGTAATGGCGTCACTCAGAGCAAAAATCTCTTCCATACGATGCGAAACATACAGCACCACCCGTCCCTGCTCACGCAACTGACGGATGACGCGGAACAGATGTTCAATCTCGCGCGCTGACAACGAGCTGGTGGGTTCATCGAAGGCAATAATGCGCGCGTTGCGTGCCAGTGCTTTGGCGATTTCCACCATCTGCCACTGGCCGAGCGACAGGTACTTCAGCGGCATATCCGGATCGATATCCATGCCGAGATTTTTAAGTTGTAACCCTGCCTCATAACGCAGCAGTTTGCGGTTCACCAGACCGTGACGATGCGGAATCTGACCGAGGTAGATGTTCTCTGCCACGCTCATTTCCGGCACCAGATGCAGCTCCTGATAGATAATCGCCACGCCCGCGTCCAGCGCTTCGGTGGTGTGATTAAAACGTACCGGCTGGCCTTTGATGTGGATCTCACCGGCGCTTGGCTGGTAGCTGCCGCTGAGAATTTTCAACAGCGTGGATTTGCCCGCGCCGTTTTCGCCCATCAGCGCATGCACCTCACCGGCGCGGCAACTGAACGAGATATCCTGTAACGCTTTAACGCCAGGGAACGTTTTGCTGATGCCATGAAACGACAGAAAAGCGGGATCAGTGTTCATGGAGACTCCTCTATGCCTACATACTTCGTGCGCAACGGCTTAAGCAGCGCGCTTATCCCAGGTGGCTCAGGCCATCAAGCGCCTGGGGATAAGCGCACTTGTGGTTTGGCGACTTACATCAGCCCTTTTTTCGCCAGCTCAGTTTTGAAGTTATCGCGGGTGATCAGCACCACGTCGGTCACTTCAGTAAACTTCGCCGGTTCTTTCCCTTTGGTTACCCAGTCATACAGCATCTGGCTGCTTTTATAGCCGTGTACGTCCGGGCTGGGCAGCAGCGAACCATAGAAGCCGGTCGGCTCCCCTTTCGACAGCTCGCTCACCGCGTCCACCCCGTTGATACCAATACCGATCACGTCTGGTGCCTTAAAGCCCTGACCTTCGGTGGCGCGCACGCCGCCCAACACGGTGTTGTCATTCATACCGATGATCAGCCAGTGTTTTACTTTCGGGTGCTGCACCAGCAGCGAGTTACCGGCGTCAAATGCGCCCGGGATATCGTTGGATTTAGTCGGAACCTGGTAGATTTGCGCAGCCGGGAAACCTGCCGCTTTTAACGCATCCATGGAACCGGAAGTACGGCGACGGGCAGTGTCCAGTTCATTCGCGGTGATCGCCATCACGCCGGTTTCTTTCACATCCCAGCCACGTTTCTGCATCTCTTTATACAGTTCCTGGCCCTGACGCTCGCCGATTTTGGTCGCGGCCATCATCACCAGTGGCACGGTATCCATCGGCTTGCCTTTGGCATTGACGAACTGATCGTCAACCGCAATGACCTTCAGATCGTAACTGCGCGCTTTCGCCATGATCGCCGAGCCCAGTTTCGGGTCCGGCGTACAGATGACGAAACCTTTCGCGCCGCTGGCGGCCAGGCTATCGATCGCATTCAGGGTTTTTTCGCCATCCGGCACGGCGATTTTGATCACTTCAAAACCCAGATCTTTGCCAGCTTTATCGGCGAAACGCCACTCAGTCTGAAACCAGGGTTCCTCCGGTTGTTTGACGAGAAAACCGAGCTTCATCGTCTCGGCGATAGCGGAATGTGACATAACCGCGGCGAGACCAACCGCCGCCAGCGCTTTAGTGAATTTATGCATGATGCTCTCCGGCACAATGGTGTTTTTAGCGTGCAATAAACGAATCGGTGTAAGCGCTACCACTCTGATTTCTCTTGCGGGTACAGCGAAAAATCAGCGCGTTAGAGCAAGGTTTGTACAAAGGCTGTGCAAACGCTGGGCTAGTTGTAGCGGGAAAAGCGCCAAAAAATGTAGAGCGGTATCACATCCCGGAACGACGACAAAAACATCCATATATTCAGCAAAATTAACCGGTCATTAACTTTTGCAGTGGATCACGAAATGGCTGCTGATGGCAGAAAAGTGCATATTCTCAGCCGGGGATGACTAACCGCTCCAGCCCACCCATTCCAGGATACACACAGATAAATGACACAGGAGAATTTCAATGGGCGCTGGCGCTATCACCATCGGGCTGGATTTTGGCAGCGATTCTGTCCGAGCCCTGGCCGTGGATTGCCAAAGTGGCAAAGAACTGGAAAAAGCGGTGGTCAACTATCCGCGCTGGGCCAAAGGATTGTTTTGCGATGCGCATGCCAACCGCTTTCGCCATCATCCGCAGGACTATATTGATGCACTGGAACAGGCACTGGTTGCCGTGGTACAGGCACTCAACCCCGAACAGCGTGCCGCGGTAGTCGGCATTGGCGTCGACAGCACCGGTTCGACCCCAGCACCGATCGACCGCGAAGGCAAGGTGCTGGCGTTACGTCCTGAGTTCGCCGACAACCCCAACGCCATGTTTGTGCTGTGGAAAGATCACACCGCCATAGAAGAAGCCGAAGCGATCAACCAGCTTTGCCACAGCGGCCGCTTCACCGATTACACCCGCTATATTGGCGGCATTTATTCGTCTGAGTGGTTCTGGGCCAAAATTCTGCACGTTTCGCGGGAAGATGCTGCGGTACGCGACGCGGCCGTCTCCTGGGTGGAGCTGTGTGACTGGGTTCCGGCGCTATTGAGCGGCACCACGGCACCGCACCAACTGCGTCGTGGCCGTTGCGCTGCCGGGCATAAATCGCTCTGGCACCCGGACTGGCAAGGTCTGCCACCTGCCGATTTCCTCAACGCGCTCGATCCACTACTGACCGAACAGCTCGACTATCCCTTATTTACCGATACCTGGACGGCAGATATCCCGGTCGGCACGTTGAGCGCCGAATGGGCACAACGCCTCGGTTTGTCCCAGCAGGTGGTGTTGTCGGGCGGTGCCTTTGACTGCCATATGGGTGCCGTCGGGGCCGGTGCACAACCTTATACCCTGGTAAAAGTGATTGGCACCTCAACCTGCGACATTTTGATTGCCGACAGTGACAAAGTCGGAGAGCGCGCGATTAAAGGTATCTGCGGTCAGGTGGATGGCAGCGTCGTGCCGGGAGCCATTGGCTGCGAAGCCGGACAATCCGCCTTCGGTGATATTTATGCCTGGTTCAGCCGTCTGCTCGGCTGGCCGCTGCAACAGGCGGCGCAACAACATCCTGAGCTGCGCGCCCAGCTGGAGAGCCTGCAAAAAGATCTCATCCGTCAACTGACTGAAGCCTGGGCTGCCGATCCGCAACTCGACCATCTGCCGGTGGTGCTGGACTGGTTCAACGGACGTCGTACCCCGGATGCTAACCAGCGTCTGAAAGGGGTGATTACCGACCTGAATCTCGGCACTGATGCTCCGGCCTTGTTTGGCGGACTGATCGCCGCGACCGCCTTCGGTGCACGCGCGATTATGGAGTGTTTCGAGCAGCAGCAGATCCCGGTGGAGAACGTACTCACCCTCGGCGGTATTGCGCGCAAATCCCCAGCCATCATGCAGGCCTGCTGTGATGTGATGAACCGACCGTTGGATATTGTCGCCTCCGATGAATGCTGCGCCCTTGGTGCCGCTATTTTTGCCGCCGTTGCCGCGCAGGTCTATGCCGATGTCCCGGCAGCCCAGCAGGTGATGGCCAGCCCGATCGACGTCACGCTGCAACCAGACAGCCAGCGCGTGGCACGCTATCAGCAACTTTATAAACGCTATCAACATTGGTGCCAGGCCGCTGAACCGCAGTATGCCGCACGCACCGTTTCCGCTAAGTGAAGGAGTGGTTTTATGGAACAGCACAACACACAACAGGTGTGGTTTGTCATTGGTACGCAACACCTCTACGGGGCGGAAACGTTACGCCAGGTGGAACAGCACGCGCGTCAGGTGATGGACGGCCTCAACCAGGCGGGCATCCTGCCCCTGCAACTGGTACTGAAGCCGCTGGTGAAGTCACCAGATGAAGCGCTGGCGCTGTGCCGCGAAGCCAATCACGCCAATGAATGTATCGGCATCATTACCTGGCTGCACACCTTTTCACCGGCCAAAATGTGGATTGGTGGCCTGAGCATCCTGAACAAGCCGTTGCTGCAATTCCACACCCAGTTCAATGCTGAGATCCCATGGGACAGCATGGATATGGATTTTATGAACCTGAACCAGACCGCACACGGTGGTCGCGAGTTTGGTTTCATCGGTGCCCGCATGGGACTCCAGCACAGCGTGGTGACCGGCCACTGGCAGGATAAAGAGAGCCAGCAGCGCATTGGCCGCTGGGTCCGTGCCGCCCAGGCGCGTCAGGCCAGCCAACAGCTGAAAGTCGCCCGCTTTGGCGACAATATGCGTGAAGTGGCGGTGACCGAAGGTGACAAAGTGGCGGCGCAGATTCAGTTCGGCTATGCAGTGAATGGCTGGGGCGTCGGTGATTTGGTCGAGGTGGTCAACAGCATCAGCGATGGCGACGTCAACGCGTTGATCGATGAATACGAGAGCCATTATCGCTTCAGCGATGTGGCGGCCGTGAACGGTGAGAAACGCCAGAACGTGCTGGATGCCGCGCGTATCGAACTCGGTCTGAAACGTTTCCTTGATAGTGAAGGCTGTAAAGCCTTTACCACCAACTTCCAGACGCTACACGGCATGACGCAACTTCCGGGTCTGGCGGTACAACGTCTGATGGGTCAGGGCTATGGTTTTGCCGGTGAAGGCGACTGGAAAACCGCCGCGTTGTTACACATCCTGAAGGTGCAGGCAGGCAACCGTGCGGGCGGCACCTCATTTATGGAGGATTACACCTACCACTTCTCTCCTGGCAATGACCTGGTACTGGGTTCGCATATGCTGGAAGTGTGCCCGTCAATCGCCAAAGAAGAGAAACCACTGATTGATGTGCAGTTCCTCGGTATTGGCGGCAAAGCCGATCCGGCACGCCTGATTTTCTCTACCCCAGCCGGACGTGCGGTCAATGCGAGCGTGATCGATCTGGGGGATCGCTTCCGTCTGCTGGTGAATGTGGTCGATGCCATTGAACAGCCCAAACCGTTACCGAAACTGCCGGTGGCACGGGCGCTGTGGCGTGCACAGCCATCACTGGCAACGGCGTCTGAAGCCTGGATTTTGGCCGGTGGCGCGCATCATACAGTGTTCAGCCAGGCGCTGGACCTCGACGATCTCTATTTGTACGGCGAACTGAACGGTATCGAAGTGCTGGTGATCGATGAGGAAACGCGTTTACCGGCGTTCAAAGATGCGCTGCGTTGGAATGAGGCGTATTACCGCTTAATGCGTTGATGATTTTCTGGTGAGTACCGGGTTGCGATCAATCGCGACCCGGTTATTCGCGCTGATGAACAGACCTGCACTGTGGCGCTATCTTTTCAGGAACACAGTTGTTGCAGCTCACCTGCGCTTAAACCGGTAACCTTGCTGATGGTTTTAAGGTCTAATTTTTCAGCAAGCATATTTCGCGCTATCTCCAGTCGGCTTTCCTGAAGTCCTTCCATTCGACCTTCCATTCGCCCTTCCATTCGCCCTTCCTGCCGCCCTTCCAGACGTGACTCCAGCCGCCACTGTTGTTCAATAGTCATAATCTGTTCCTTTAGTTGCGGTTTGCCCTGCATCAGTATATCAATCACCTTCTCCTGATCATCCGTATCGCCATGTCGCAGCAGGTAGAAGATGACATCGATTGACAGGTCATCATTGTAATCCACCGCCAGCAAGGTTGCCATTGGGTCGATATTTTCCAGTAGGTCGCGCAAGCGTACAATCTTATGCGCCATTTCCAGCCGGGCAACGCCGCGGTGTGTCATGATCTGCTCATCCGGAAGCACAGTGACATCCACCAGCGGAAAAGGTTGGCAGAAGATTTGCGTAGCCAGCTCCCGATCGCGAAAAGAAGATAGCCAGTCCATCGTGTAAGGATAGGGACTGGTTTTACCGTGATAGAACAGCATCGGCACCACGATCGGCAACTCGCTATGCCCCTCATCAATGTGGCGCTGCATCGCCGCGATGGTATAGCGCATCATCCTCAGGGTCATAAACTTGTCGGGAGAGCTTTGATGCTCAATCAAGGCATAAATATATCCCTCACCTCCCTCCATCTTCATCGACATGAGCACGTCAGAATAGAGCGCACTCAGGTCCCGTTCTATAAATGTGGTTGGGATCAGTTGCAATGTGTCGAGGTCACAGCGCTGAAGTAGGCGCGGTGGCAAGTGAATTTCCAGGAACTGCCTGGCGATACCCTGATGGCTGAGAAACCGTTTGAATAACGCATCATGGGGTGTGGCGGTGGCACTCATTCAGGTTGTCCCTGCCAGGATGATCAACATGGCCGGACGTTAACACAATCGCTATCCTACTGAAATATAAGGCTGGGAAATCTCAGAGGGATATAAGTAATTCAGAATTGATTCAGGAAAAACTCACAATGCAGCACCGTGTTTGTGCATGGACGGCCATTCATGGCCGTCCTGTGCATGAAATATCACGATGTTAAGCGTTTAACCGGTGCGTTCTGCTGGCGATCCCACATCACCGTTAACAGACGTTGCAACGCGATGAAAGCGAACAACAGGATGCCAATGGCGATTTTGGTCCACCAGGAACTCAGAGTACCGTCGAAGTTAATCCAGGTCTGAATCAACCCCTGAATCAGCACACCAAACAGCGTACCCAACACCGTTCCCACGCCGCCGGACAGGAGCGTACCGCCAATCACCACCGAAGCGATGGCATCCAGCTCCACACCCAGCCCCGCCAGCGCATACCCCGCCGAGGTATAAATGGAGAACACAATGCCTGCCAGTGTTGCGAGGGTGGTCGACAACATATAAATTTTGATGGTGGTGGCGCGTGTGGAGATCCCCATCAATTGGGCCGACGTCAGATTGCCGCCAATGGCATACACCTGATTACCAAAACGCGTGCGATGCGCCAGTAAAATGCCACCCACCACGACCACCAGCATTATCACCGCCAGCAAGCTTAAGCGCCCACCGCCGGGGATTTTCCATGCCAGACTCGACAGCGTGACATATAACGGATGGTCGATGGGGATGGAGTTTTCTGATACCAGATAGCTGCACCCACGCAGGAAAAACATGCCAGCGAGAGTGATGATAAACGCCGGGATTTTTAACGCATCGATCAACCAGCCCATCATGGCACCAAAGGCAGCCCCCAACGCCAGGATCAGCGCAAACGCCAGTATAGGATCGACATGGTAATCACCAATCAACCGGGCGAGAAATACGCCGGTAAAAGCAATCACCGCCCCCACTGACAGGTCAATACCGCCGGACAGGATGACAAACGTCATGCCGACGGCAATAATGCCAAGAAATGCGTTATCCGTCAGGATATTACAAATCACCCGCGTGGAAGCGAAACCGGGGAACTGACTGAGGCAGAACAGATATCCGGCGACAAACACCAGCAAAGTAATCATCAGTGGCAGATGACGTTTAATCATGATGGACGTCTCCGTTTCAGCATGGCAAGAAAACGCGGTGACTGAATCAACAACACGCACATCACCACTACGGCTTTCACCACCTGGTTCAGCTCGGGTGGGAAACCCGACAACAAAATCCCGGTGTTCATCGACTGAATAATCAGGGCACCAATCAGCGACAGCACCAGGTTAAACCGCCCGCCCATCAGCGATGCGCCACCAATCACCACCGCCAGAATTGCGTCCAGCTCCAGCCACAAACCGGCGTTATTGGCATCCGCACCGCGAATATCGGCAGCCACAATCAAACCGGCAACCGCAGCGCACACGCCACTGATGGCGTAAGTTGACATCACCACCAGCCAGCCGGTCACCCCGGCATTGCGCGCCGCGCGCAGGTTAATCCCTACGGCTTCGATAAACAGCCCTAACGCCGTCTTACGCGTCAGCAACCAAACCGCCAGCGCGACCACCAGCGTGATCCAAACCGGCACCGGCAGCAGCCACAGCGAGCCACTACCAAACCATGACAGGTTGTCATTATCGAAGGTGACGATCTGTCCCTGGGTGATGAGCTGCGCCACACCGCGCCCGGCCACCATCAGGATCAAGGTGGCAACGAACGGTTGAATGCGCAGCAATGCCACCAACACACCGTTCCATAAACCACATGCCAGCCCGGTTCCCAGTGTCGCGAGAATGATAAACGGCAGACTGTGCCCCGCAACGGTCAGCGTCGCCGCCGTGGCCCCGGCAATCGCCATCACCGCGCCTACCGACAAATCAATCCCGCCGGTGGCAATCACCAGCGTCATCCCCACGGCCAGCAACGCGACGGGAGCGGCACGGTTGAGAATATCAATGGGGCTGCCAAACAGGCGGCCATCCTGTAAGTGCACGGCAAAAAAGTTATTTGCCACCAGGCTGTCCACCAGCAGCACCAGAATCAACGCGGCGATTTGCGGCATGCCGGGCGGCAGTTTCGGCTTGCGCCGGTTCGGTTTTTCAGACGTCATATCGGATTCAAGCATGTTGTTCTCCTCCGTGGGCGATAGCGTTGACAATGGACGCTACCGACAGCTGCTCAAGCGGGATCTCAGCCACCTGTTTCAAATCGCGCATAATCAACACGCGATCGGCGTAACCCACCAGTTCTTCGAGTTCAGAGGAGATAACCAGTAGCGCCAGTCCGTCGGCGCACAGGGATTCAATCAGACGAATAATCTCCGCATGGGCACCAACATCAATGCCGCGTGTGGGTTCGTCGAGGATGAGAAATTGCGGTTTGGTCACCAACCAGCGCGACAGCAGCACCTTCTGCTGATTACCGCCTGACAGCAACTCAACCGGCTGATCGGCATGCGGGGTACGGATGCCGAGGCTTTTAATAAAACGTTCGGCAATCGCCTGCTGTTCACGTTTCTTAATCGGCCGCAGCCAGCCGCGCTGCGCCTGCAACGCGAGGATAATGTTTTCCCGTACCGATGCCTTGCCAATGATGCCATCGGTTTTGCGATCCTCCGGGCAAAACCCCATCCCCAGCTTCGAGGCTTTGGCCGGGGTACGGATCTGCTGCACTTTGCCCTTAATGGTGGCGGTGCCGCGATCGGCACGGCGGATACCAAACAATACTTCGGCGGTTTCGGTACGCCCTGACCCCAATAGCCCGGCCAGCCCGACCACTTCCCCCGGTCGCACCTGCAAACTAAACGGTTCGATAGTGCCCTTTTTGCCGTAATCTTCGAACGCCACCACCGGCTGATTGCTGCGCAGGGTGCTGCCCTGACGCTGCAACGCCGTTTCCAGCAGTTCGCGCCCCAGCATCAGCTTGATTAATTCGATACGTGGTAACGACGCGGTGTCGCGGGTGGCAATATATTGACCGTTGCGCAGCACGGTAATGCGATCGGTGATGCGATACACCTGATCGAGAAAATGAGTGACAAAAATCAGGCTCATCCCTTTCGCTTTTAACTGCGCCATCAGGGTGAACAACATCTCGACCTCACTGGCGTCGAGGCTGGCGGTTGGCTCGTCGAGAATTAACACCTGCGCGGACAAATCCACAGCACGACAGATCGCAATGATTTGCTGCATCGCCACCGAGTAATGGCCAAGCTGGCGTGTCACATCGAGGGCAAAACCATATTTACGCATTAATGCATCGGCATCGCGCACCATGCGTTTGCGATCGATCATGCCAAAACGGCGCGGCTCGCGACCAATGTATAAATTATCCGCTACCGACATATTGGGTAGCAGATTCACTTCCTGGTACACCGTGCCAATACCCATCAATTGGGCATCACCGGTGTTATGTGGCGTGATTGCTTTGCCATTCAGGGTGATCACCCCGGCATCGCGGCTATAGACGCCGGTCAGCACTTTAATCAGCGTCGATTTGCCCGCGCCGTTCTCTCCCAGCAGCGCCATAATTTCGCCTTTGCGGATACTGAACGACACGTTATCCAACGCTTTCACGCCGGGGAAACCTTTACTGACGCCGCTGATGGTCAGCAGTGCCTCTTCTTGTGGTGTAGTCATACGCACCTGCCTCGCCTTACGTCATGAAAAACCGCCCCGAAGGGCGGTGCGGGGATCAGTAACCCATGCCTTTTTTCTTATCGAGTTGTGTCTGCGCATCCGCAGGCAGGAACAGTTTCGATTCAGTACGGATGATTTTCGGCGGTTGCGTGCCGTCTTTTTTCAGTTTTTCCAGCGCATCAAACGCCGGGCCAGCCATATTTGGCGTCAGCTCGACGTTGGCGTTGGCTTCGCCAGCCAGCATCGCTTTGTAGATATCCGGGACACCGTCAATCGAGCCGGTCAGGATATCTTTACCCGGCTTCAGGCCGGCTTCTTTGATGGCCTGAATGGCACCGATCGCCATATCGTCGTTGTGCGCAAATACCATGCAGATGTTTTTGCCGTTGTTTTCCGCTTTGATAAAGCTTTCCATGACCTCTTTACCTTTACTACGGGTAAAGTCGCCAGACTGAGAACGGATGATTTTAATGTTGGGGTGTCCGGCAATCGCTTCAGCAAAGCCTTTTTTACGGTCAATCGCCACGCTGGCTCCGACGGTGCCTTGCAGTTCCACCACGTTACATTGCTTGCTGCCGACGGTTTTCACCAGCCAGTCACCAATCAGTTTGCCTTCCAGCACGTTATCCGCCGTCACCACCGATTCGTACAATGACTTGTCATTGACCACGATCGCGCGGTCAAGCAGGAATACTGGAATCTTGGCGTCTTTGGCTTCTTCCAACACCGGTTCCCAGCCCGTCTGTACCACCGGGGCGATAAAGATGGCATCCACACCCTGGGCGATAAATGAACGTACCGCTTTGATCTGGTTTTCCTGTTTCTGCTGACCATCCGCGATTTTCAGCGTGATGCCCCGCTTCTGCGCTTCGGTTTTTGCCACATTCGTTTCCGCAGAACGCCAGCCGGATTCCGAGCCAACCTGTGAGAATCCAACTGTCATATCAGCCGCCAGAACCGGTGCGCTGATTGCCGCGCTCACCATGACGGACAAGAGTAAACGTTTCCACATAATTTCATTCCTCTGAAGGGACTGTGCTGTAGGGGGTACAAACGCGGTTTAAGCCTGGCGCAAAAGCCGCTTCCTGAGCGCGACACACCTCACAAAACAGAATGAATTAAAGGAGTTACGCTAAGATTAGCGCTAAAACGCTCACGACAGTTATGGACAAAACACCTGGTGTTTATCGTCTCAGCCGTTAAATAAATGTAATAAAGAGAATCGCTTATGTTGCCTGGTGCTGGAAACGATTACAGACACCGCGTAAAGAATGGTTACGCGGCATTCCGGAAAGGAATTGAGCAATTTGTGACTGGACGCACACAATGTGATGTAAGGTTTCATGGCGTGTGCAGAAAATTACTGACCAGTTGGTAATAAATCGCGGACTCTCTCCACCCGGTGCGGGAAAATAACGTTATAAAGCCGGGAAAATAACGCTGGCGATTTTGATGAATGAGGTTGTGAATTTTTCTCACCACGGCCCGAATAACCGGCACGGATTTGGCTTAATTTCGCCATTTTGACGAGCAATAAAAGACATAAAGGGTAAAAAAGTGTCTTTTGATGAGCGAATTAGCTCACTTTGTCTGATTTTTGAATTTTTTTACCGTTGACATATGGACTCTGGCTGCGTGCTCCCTATACTTGGCGCTTCCCTGTTCTTTATTTTTTAATGGCAATCATGACTGCGCTCGATTACCTGCTGAAATTTCGTAAAGTGAATAATCTTGAGAGTCTGGAAAAACTCTACGACCACCTCAATTATTCTCTGACTGATGATAATGAGATCATCAATATGTATCGCGCCGCCGATCATCGTCGTGCCGAACTGGCTTCGGGTGGCCGCCTGTTCGATCTCGGTCGCGTACCGAAGTCAGTCTGGCGTTACGTGGTATAATTCGCTGCTGTTTCCTGCTTATCGATAATATTGCGTTGTCCAGGTCGGGCGTGCCCCGTTTGGACATGATACGCTCTGCCACACCTGATCCTGGTAACTGGACTTATTTCATGACCGAACCGGTAAATCCCCCGCGCATTGCTGGCTGGCTGTTGCTGCCGCTCGCCTGGCTGATTATGACCATGCTCACCAGCGCCCTGGTGGTTGCCATGTATCTCAGCCCGTTGTTTAACCCTGAACTGCGTACCACGCTATTTTCGCACGGCGGATTGTTGTTGACGCAATGGTCGATTTCCTTGCTGACGGCAGGTCTGGTTTGGGTATATAGCATTTGGGTCTGCTGGATTTTTTGCAAACGCTCACGCCGCCTGCCACGCCATTACATTCTCTGGCTGCTGATGACGGTGCTGCTGGCGATGAAAACCTTTGCGTTTACCCCGGTATCCGACAGCAAAGCGATTCAGACATTACTGCTGTCACTGCTGGCTGCGGCGGTTTTTGTTCCCTATTTCAAACGTTCCCGGCGCGTAAAACAGACGTTTATCCAGCCGTAATGGCGCAAGAATCGTCAGGAATTTAATTCTGAGTGCTCTCAACCGCGCTGCAAACGCGGCTCGGGTTGAGATACCGCGCTCAATTCCGGATAATAGACGCCTTTCGGCTTCCCAGGTTTCATAATGACCGATTATTTACTGCTCTTTATTGGCACCGTACTGGTGAACAACTTCGTTTTGGTAAAGTTCCTTGGACTTTGCCCGTTCATGGGTGTGTCAAAAAAACTGGAAACGGCCATTGGCATGGGACTTGCCACCACCTTCGTGATCACGCTGGCCTCAATCTGTGCCTGGTTAGTCAACCATTTGATCCTGGTGCCGCTCGACTTAGTTTATCTGCGAACCATGGCCTACATCCTCGTGATTGCCGTGGTGGTGCAGTTCACCGAAATGGTGGTGCGGAAAACCAGCCCGTCGCTCTATCGCCTGCTCGGTATCTTTTTGCCGCTGATCACCACTAACTGTGCGGTGCTGGGCGTGCCCTTGTTGAGCGTCAACCTGAACCACACCTTTTTGCAGGCGGCGTTGTATGGATTCAGCGCCTCGCTCGGTTTCTCGCTGGTGATGGTGCTGTTCGCTGGGATCCGTGAACGCCTGGTGCTGGCTGATGTCCCTGTGCCGTTCAAAGGCAACTCGATCGCCCTGATCACCGCTGGCCTGATGGCGCTGGCGTTTATGGGCTTCAGCGGTCTGGTGAAATTCTGATGACCGCGATTTGGATTGCTATTGCCGTATTAAGCGCGCTGAGCCTGGTTTTTGGTGGCCTGCTCGGCTACGCTGCACGCCGTTTTGAAGTCGAAGAAGACCCGATTGTTGAACAGATTGATGCCATTTTGCCGCAAAGTCAGTGTGGTCAATGTGGCTATCCGGGTTGCCGTCCCTATGCCGATGCCGTCGGGAATAATGGTGAGGCGATTAACAAATGCGCCCCCGGTGGTGAGCAGACCATGCTGAAACTGGCGGCGTTGCTGAACGTTGAGCCACAACCGCTGGATGGTGGTGAAGAGGTGCTGGCTCCGGTCCGTACCGTGGCATGGATCGACGAAGCCAACTGCATCGGCTGTACCAAATGTATTCAGGCGTGCCCGGTTGACGCGATTGTCGGTGCCACCCGCGCAATGCACACCGTGCTGAGCGACGTCTGCACCGGTTGCGATCTCTGCGTTGCCCCTTGTCCGACCGACTGCATCGAGATGCGTCCGGTTGCCACCACCACGGCCAACTGGAAGTGGGATCTCGAAACTATTCCTGTACGGGTGATCCCGGTAGAAAGTCATGCTTAACTTGCTCAACACCTTGTTCCGCAAAGAGAAACTGTGGGATTTTCAGGGCGGTATTCATCCGCCGGAAATGAAAACACAGTCCAACGGTACACCGCTCAGCCAACTTCCGCTGCCGGATCGTTTTATCATCCCACTGAAACAACATATTGGTCATGAAGGCGAGATCTGCGTCGCGCCCGGTGAACATGTGTTGCGCGGCCAGCCGCTCACGTTCGGCAATGGCCGGATGCTGCCGGTGCACGCCCCCACGTCCGGCACCATTGAAGCCATTGCGCCTCATATGACCGCCCACCCGTCCGGGCTGTCTGAGTTGTGCATTTTCCTCACCGCCGACGGTGAGGACCGCTGGACCACGCTCGATCCGCAACCGGATTACCGTGCCCTGCCGCGTGAAGAGGTGGTCAAACGCATCCATGACGCCGGCATCGCCGGGCTGGGCGGTGCGGGTTTCCCCACGGCCACTAAATTGCGCGGTGGCCTGCGCGGCGTCAAAACCCTGATTATCAATGCCGCCGAGTGCGAGCCGTATATCACCGCTGATGACCGCCTGATGCAGGATTGCGCCGCGGAAGTGCTGGAAGGCTGCCGTATTCTGGCTTGGGTGTTACAGGCCGAGCGTGTGTTGATCGGTGTCGAAGATAACAAACCCGCAGCGATTGCCGCGCTGAAACAGGCGCTGGCGGGTGAGCGCGATCTGCAACTGCGGGTGATCCCCACCAAATACCCTTCCGGTGGTGCCAAGCAGCTGACCAAAATTCTGACCGGTCTGGAAGTACCGCATGGTGGCCGTTCCACCGATATCGGCGTGCTGATGCAAAACGTCGGCACCGCCTGGGCGGTGAAGCGCGCGATTGTTGATGGTGAACCGATCACCGAACGTGTGGTAACGCTAACCGGCGAGGCCATCACCCAACCGCGTAATGTCTGGGGCCGTCTTGGCACGCCAGTAAGTCATCTGCTGCACCATGCTGGCTTTAACCCATCAGCACGCCAGATGGTGATTATGGGTGGCCCGCTGATGGGCTTTACTCTGCCGTCGCTGGATGTGCCGGTGGTAAAAATTACCAACTGCATTCTGGCCCCGTCAGCCAGCGAGATGGGCAGCAACCCCGAAGAGCAATCCTGTATCCGTTGCAGTGCCTGTGCTGATGCCTGTCCGGCCAAACTGTTGCCACAGCAACTTTACTGGTACAGCCAGGGCGGCGATCACGATAAAGCCCGGGCACATCATATTGATGATTGTATCGAATGCGGTGCCTGTGCCTATGTTTGCCCAAGCAATATTCCACTGGTGCAATACTATCGCCAGGAGAAAGCCGAATTGCGTGCGATCGACCTGGAAGCAAAACGCACCGCCGAAGCTAAAGCGCGCTTTGAAGCACGTCAGGCGCGTCTGGAACGCGAAAAACTGGCACGCGAAGCCCGCCATGAGCAGGCGAAGCAGCGCGTGGCGCGTAGCGATCAGGGTGAGCTGGATGCTGCCGTGGCGCGAGTGAAAGCACGTCAGGCCAAAACCCCGGAACAGGAAGCTGCGGAGCGCGAAGCCCGTCACGCCCAAGCGTTGGCACGTCAGGCAGAAACCCAGGCTGAAACCCAGGCGCTGAGCCGTCAGGCCGCCGATCCGCGTAAAGCGGCGGTTGAAGCGGCGATTGCCCGCGCCAAAGCGAAAAAAGCGACGGCGGCTGAGCCAGCTGAAAGCGCGCCCACCGCAGCGGCCGATCCACGCAAAGCGGCGGTCGAAGCCGCCATTGCCCGAGCCAAAGCGAAGAAAGCCGCAGCCGCAGAACCGGATGCAGCCGCCCCGGCTGAAACGGTTGACCCGCGCAAAGCCGCGGTCGAAGCCGCCATTGCTCGCGCTAAAGCGAAAAAAGCCGCGGCCGCAGCAGAGGCGCAGCCGGTTGAACCGGTGACGGCAACCCCGGCTGAAACGGTCGATCCGCGTAAAGCCGCGGTCGAAGCTGCCATTGCGCGCGCCAAAGCGAAAAAAGCCGCGGCCGCAGCAGAGGCGCAACCCGTTGAACCGGTGACGGAAACCCCGGCTGAAGCGGTCGATCCGCGCAAAGCGGCGGTGGAAGCCGCCATTGCCCGCGCTAAAGCGAAAAAAGCCGCAGCGGCGCAACAGGCGCCAACCCCGGCCACCGCAATAGAACCGGAGGCCGCTGCGTCTCCTGACTCCGCCGATCCGCGTAAAGCAGCTATCGCTGCCGCGGTCGCCCGTGCCAAAGCGCGCAAAGCCGCGCA
This sequence comes from Pantoea sp. At-9b, assembly GCF_000175935.2. Lineage (NCBI taxonomy): Bacteria > Pseudomonadati > Pseudomonadota > Gammaproteobacteria > Enterobacterales > Erwiniaceae > Pantoea > Pantoea sp. At-9b. The sequence goes on along the minus strand of NC_014837.1, from coordinate 1,922,966 downwards.
GCAGCAGCCTTCGACGTCTGAGGATTAAATGGCTTTTCGTATCGCAAGTTCCCCGTATACCCACAACCGCCGCAGCACCGGTAATATCATGCTGCTGGTGGTGCTGGCTGCGCTACCGGGCATGGCCGCGCAATGGTATTTTTTTGGCATTGGCTTTCTGATTCAGGTGATTCTCGCGATTGCGACCGCATGGGCAACAGAAGGGGCGATTCTGCGTCTGCGCAAAACCCCGGTGGTGCCGACGCTGGCTGACAACTCCGCGCTACTGACTGCCCTGCTGCTGGGCATTAGCCTGCCGCCACTGGCCCCCTGGTGGCTGGTGGTGATCGGTACGGTGTTTGCCATTGTCATTGCCAAACAACTGTATGGCGGTCTGGGGCAGAACCCGTTTAACCCGGCTATGGTCGGTTATGTGGTGCTGCTGATCTCCTTCCCGGTGCAGATGACCAGCTGGCTGCCGCCGGACACCTTGCAGTCGATCAAACCTGGCCTGCTTGATTCCCTCAGCATGATCTTCACCCACCACACGCTGGCGGGCGAAACCATGCAACAGTTACAAATTGGCGTAGATGGCGTCAGCCAGGCAACACCGCTCGATACCTTTAAAACCGGGCTGCGCGCGGGCCACAGCGCCGAGCAGCTATTGGCAGAGCCGATTTATCATGGTGTGCTGGCCGGACTTGGTTGGCAGTGGGTGAACCTTGGTTACCTGCTGGGCGGTATGCTGTTGCTGGCGAAAAACGCCATCCGCTGGCATATCCCGGTGAGCTTTCTGCTGTCACTGGCGTTCTGCGCCACCCTCGGCTGGTTGTTCTCGCCGGAATCGCTCAACTCACCGCTGATTCACCTGTTTTCGGGTGCCACCATGCTGGGCGCATTTTTTATCGCCACCGATCCGGTGACCGCCTCTACCACCAATCGCGGCCGTCTGATTTATGGCGCGCTGATTGGCCTGTTGGTGTGGTTGATTCGCAGTTTTGGCGGCTATCCGGATGGCGTGGCCTTTGCCGTGTTGCTGGCTAACATCTGTGTCCCATTGATTGATTACTACACCCAGCCGCGCGTGTACGGCCATCGCAAGGATTAACCGATGTTCGAGACTATTCGTAAAAATGCGCTGACGCTGGCGATTTTCGCGGTGATCACCACCGGGGTAACGGCGGTGGTAAACTTTGTCACCAAGCCGACGGTCGATCACCAGACCGCGCTGCAACAGAAAAACCTGTTGGATCAGGTGGTACCGACGGATTTGTACGATAACCACATTCAGCAGGAATGTTACCTGATCACCGATCCGGCACTCGGCAACGGTAAACCGCACCGTCTCTATCTGGCACGCAAAGGCGACACGCCGGTCGCGGTGGCGCTTGAGACCACCGCGCCAGACGGCTATTCTGGAGCGATTGAAATGCTGGTGGGCGCGGATTTCCACGGTAAAGTGTTGGGCGTGCGCGTCATTGAACATCATGAAACGCCCGGCCTCGGCGATAAAATCGAGCTGCGCGTTTCTGACTGGATCAACAGTTTCAACGGCAAAGTGGTGCACGGTGCCGATGACAAGAATTTTGCAGTGAAGAAGGATGGTGGTGAGTTTGACCAGTTTACCGGTGCCACCATCACCCCTCGCGCGGTGGTCAATGCCACCAAACGCGCCGCGTTACTGATTGAAACCCTGCCAGCGAAACTGTCATCGCTGCCCGATTGTGGAGAGGCAAAATGAGTGAAGCGAAGAACTTACTGATCGGCGGCCTGTGGAAAAATAACTCCGCGCTGGTGCAGTTGCTCGGACTCTGCCCGCTGTTGGCAGTGACGTCCACCGCCACCAACGCCCTCGGTCTTGGCCTGGCCACCACGCTGGTGCTGACCATCACCAACAGCGCGATTTCCGCCTCACGTCGCTGGGTGCCTGCGGATATTCGTATCCCGATTTATGTGATGATCATCGCCTCGGTGGTGAGCTGCGTGCAAATGCTGATCAACGCCTATGCCCACGGCTTGTATCAATCGCTGGGTATTTTTATCCCGCTGATTGTGACCAACTGCATCGTGGTGGGCCGTGCCGAAGCGGTGGCTTCCAAAAGCAGCATTCCGCTCTCGGCGCTGGATGGTTTTGCCATCGGTATGGGGGCCACCTGCGCAATGGTCACCCTCGGTTCGATTCGTGAAATCATCGGCAGCGGCACCCTGTTTAACGGCGCAGACCAGTTACTGGGCCCGTGGGCTAAAGTGCTGCGTATTGAAGTGGTGCATTTTGATTCGCCGATGCTGCTGGCAATGCTGCCGCCTGGCGCGTTTATCGGGCTTGGCATGCTGCTGGCTGCTAAATATTTGATCGACCAGAAAATGAAACAGCGCGCCGCTCATCGCGCTGAGACACCTGCCGCACAACCGCAGGGCCAGACAGGGAAAGCCGTGTGAATCAGGATAAACGCGTACAAATTCTGACGCGCCTGCGCGACGAGAACCCGCATCCCACCACGGAACTGAATTTCAGCTCGCCGTTTGAATTGCTGATTGCCGTGCTGCTCTCGGCACAGGCGACTGACGTCAGCGTGAATAAAGCTACAGCCAAGCTCTACCCGGTGGCGAATACCCCGGCCAGCCTCCTGGCGCTCGGGGTGGATGGCGTCAAGGAGTACATCAAAACCATCGGTCTGTTTAACAGCAAAGCGGAAAACGTCATCAAAACCTGCCGTATCCTGCTGGAGCAGCATGGTAGCGAGGTGCCGGAAGATCGTGCTGCGCTGGAAGCGCTACCCGGTGTGGGCCGCAAAACCGCCAATGTGGTGCTGAATACCGCCTTCGGTTGGCCGACGATTGCCGTCGATACCCATATCTTTCGCGTCAGCAACCGCACCCGTTTTGCCCCAGGTAAAAACGTCGAGGAAGTGGAAGAAAAACTGCTCAAGGTGGTACCGAAAGCCTTTAAGGTTGATTGCCACCACTGGTTGATCCTGCATGGTCGCTACACCTGCGTGGCACGCAAGCCGCGCTGCGGCTCCTGCTTAATTGAAGACCTGTGCGAGTTTGACGCCAAAACGGAATAATGAGGGATGCCATGACCGCGGCTGAGAATACAGCGTTAATTTTCCGGCAGTTTGGCAACCCCTCAGAAGTCCTTTCCCTCGAACCTTCCCCGCTTACGCCGCTGGCGTCTTCGCAACTGCGCGTACAAATGCAGTTTGCCCCGGTCAATGCCTCTGATTTGATCCCGATAACCGGTGCCTATCGTCACCGCGTCACCCCGCCGCAGGTCGCGGGTTATGAAGGCGTGGGCACGGTGGTCGCTGCCCCGGCGGAGTATGCCGCGCTGTTGGGTAAACGGGTGCTGCCGCTGCGGGGGACGGGAACCTGGCAACGCTATGTCACTTGCGCGGCTCCCCTCGCCATTCCGGTGCCGGACGATATCGACAGCACCCTGGCCGCCCGCGCCTATATCAATCCGCTGGCGGCGCTGCTGATGCTAAAAAACTGGTCACCGGCCAATCAACACCTGCTGCTCACCGCTGGCGGCTCGGCCTGTACGCAGCTGCTGGCGCAATGGGCATTGCGCCTGGGCGCACGCAGCGTGACCGTCATCTATCGCGCGTCCGCGCACGCGGCACGGTTACAGCGTTCTGGCCTGCGCGCATTACAGCAGGATCAGCAGGCTGAGATCCGCCAGGTCGCCGCTGCGGTAGATCTGGTGTTCGACGCCACGGGGGGCACCACCGGACAGCTTATCTGGCAATCGCTGCCTGCTGCGGCGCAGTTTATCGCCTATGGCGTGCTGAGCGGCCAACCGGTGCGGGTAAATGCCGCGCGCCCCGCCCTGCACTGGTTTCATGTCCGTCATTATCTTGATGCGCTAACGCCAGCCGCATGGCAGCAACTGTTTGCCGAACTCTGGCCGCTGCTACGAGACAGTGATTGCGGCGAGGTTGCCCTGTTCCCGTTGGCGCAGTGGCAGGAGGCCATCCACTTTTATCATCAATCCGGACGCAGCCAGAAACCGCTGCTGCAACTGGCATAACCGGCACCAACGCGCGATAAATCGCGCCTGAGAGGCACTATGTCGCAACAACCTTTTATGTTTGAACGTGTGTTACTGACCAACGATGATGGTATCAATGCGCCGGGCATCGCGGTGCTGGAGCGAGTAGCACGACGCCTGGCCCGTGAGGTATGGATTGTGGCACCGGAGCACGATCAGAGCGGCACGTCGCACTCCATCAGCCTGCACCAGCCGCTGCGCGTGGCACAGCGCGATGAATTCCGCTTCGGCGTATCCGGCACGCCCGGAGACTGCGTGGCGATGGCGGTGAGCCATCTAATGCAGGGAAAACGCCCGGATCTCCTGTTGTCGGGGATTAATCGCGGGGCCAATCTCGGGGTTGAAACCTTGTTCTCAGGCACCGTCGGCGCAGCGATGACCGGCATGCTGTTGGGCGTTCCCTCGCTGGCGCTTAGCCAGGCGTTTCACGATCGCGCGAATGTGCCATGGCAGATTGCAGAACATCATGCCGAACGTGTTATCCGCCAATTGTGTGCCGATAAACGCCAGCAAAATGCCTGCCTCAACGTCAATTTCCCGGCGCAGTTGCATCATGAACAATTGACCTTCACGCGCCAGGGCAACGGTCATCTGAATGGCATCAATGTGTTGCCGTTAAAAGACCCGCGCGCTCTGGATTATTACTGGCTACAACTGAGCCGCCATCATGATGGTGATCAACCGGGCACGGAAAGCGATGTACTGGCTAAAGGCGGAATCACGGTAACGCCGCTGGGCTTTGATCGCACCCTGGCCTGAAGCGCGCCAGGATGCGTTATTGCGCGCCAGAATTAACGCGTGGCAGCCTGCAACCACGCGACCACCAGCGGTGACAAGCGGTTTTGCAACGCGGCACGCTCCGACTGGAACAGCGTCGCAATAAAGAACGGGTGATCGTTCAACTCAATGCCGCGCACATCGCCGTCCGCATCCCAGGAGGTGATGTGCAGGTTGCGCGTCTCCAGCGCCTGGCTGAATTCAGGATTAACGCCGAAGTTGCAGTGATAACCTTCGTCACTTTGCAGCGCATGATACGCCGTCGCGATGCGTGAGCCGGGTTTAAAGGTCACTGCGCCACGCTGTTCCACCAGCGAACAACTGAGCGGCGCAATCACCCAGCGCCCTTCTTGATCCGTTTCCGCATGGGCGGCATCCTCCCAGCCGAGCACGTTGCGTGCATACTCAATCACCGCGTACTGAAAACCACCGCAGGAACCGAGAAACGGTTTGTCATTTTCACGCGCCCACTGAATGGTGGCGAACACCCCAGCATCGTTTTGATAAGGGCTGCCAGGCACCACCCAGATGGCATCATAATCAGTAAAAGCGGGCAGGTGGATTTCGGGGGTGGCTATCCAGTCGGCGGTGACGTTGAGGTTGAGATGTTGCGCGGCGAGCTGTACTGCGGGAGGAATGGCCTGGTGCGCGACGGCACTGGCACGGTAATCGCCAACAAGGGCGACACGAACTGACTGCGTCATGGTAACGTCCTTTCGGGGAAAAAAGGAGGTTACAGCAAACCGATTCAGCTGTCATGTAGCGGCGCGATTTATCGCGCGATTCCGCGCACGTTGCCAGAAAAACCACGCGATAAATCGCGCCGCTACAGGGGGTTAGCCTTGCACGTAATAATCCGCTGCTGAGGCGGCCAGCGGCACCCGGCCACGAATGGCATCGGCAATTTTCTCGGCGATCATCACCGTTGGCGCATTCAGATTGCCGGTAGTGATTTGCGGCATAATCGAAGCATCAACCACGCGCAACTGCTGCATGCCATGTACACGGCCAACGCTGTCCACCACATCCATCTCACCATAACCCATCGCACAACTGCCGCAGGGATGATAGGCCGTCTCGGCATGTGAACGGATAAAGGCGTCAATTTGCTCATCACTTTGTACCGCCAGTCCCGGCTGAATTTCAGCGCCACAATAGTCGGCCAGCGCCGGTTGGCGCATGATTTCACGCGTCAGGCGCACGGCGGCACGAAACTCCTGCCAGTCACGCGCCTGTGACATGTAATTGAAAAAGATGGAGGGTGCGGCATAGGGATCTTTCGAGGTCAGTTTTACCCGCCCACGGCTCAGGGAACGCATCGGACCGACATGGGCCTGAAAACCGTGTTCTTTAACCGGGCTGCTGCCGTTGTAGTTAATCGCCACCGGCAGGAAATGGTATTGCAAATCCGGCCAGTCTGGCTGGTCATCACTGCGGATAAACCCGCCAGCTTCAAACTGATTGCTGGCCCCGACGCCTGTCCCTTTCAGCAACCATTCCGCGCCAATCGCCGGTTGGTTCCACCACTGCAAGGCCGGATAGAGACTGACCGGTTGTTTGCAGCGATATTGCATGTAAATTTCCAGATGATCCTGCAAATTGCGGCCAACGCCGGGTAACGCATGAACGACGTCAATCTCCAGTTCGCGCAGCCACTCCTCTGGCCCGACCCCGGAACGTTGCAGAATTTGCGGCGAGGCGATCGCCCCGGCGCATAGCAATACCTCGCGTCGTGCCTGTGCCTGTTGCGGCTGCCCTTTGACCAACCAGCGCACGCCGGTGGCCGTTTTGCCGTCAAACACAATGCGGTCGGTCTGCGCATGGGTGAGGATGGTCAGGTTAGGACGCTGCTTTGCCACATCGAGATAGCCACGGGCAGTACTGGATCGACGGCCCTGTTGGGTGACGGTGCGGTCCATCGGGCCAAAGCCATCCTGACGATAACCGTTAAGATCTTCAGTTTCCGCGTGGCCGGCCTGTTTGGCAGCATCAACAAAGGCGCGATACAACGGATTGTTACCGCTTTTCGCAGTGGTCACGCTGAGATACCCTTCCGCGCCATGATACGCATTGGCACCAACATCACGCTTTTCTGCTTTGCGGAAATAAGGCAGGCAGTTGCGGTAGGCCCAGTTCTCCAGTCCGTCCTTCTTTGCCCAGTTATCGTAATCCAGCGCATTGCCACGGATATAACACATGCCGTTGATTAAGGAGGAACCTCCCAACCCCTTACCACGGCCACACTCCATACGGCGATGATTCATGTGCGGTTCCGGGTCGGTTTCATAGGCCCAGTTGTAACGCTTGCCCTGCAACGGATAAGCCAAAGCGGCTGGCATTTGGGTACGGAAGTCCCAGCGGTGATCGCGACCGCCCGCTTCCAGTAACAGTACCGATACGTCAGCATCCTCAGTTAAACGGGTCGCCAGCACATTGCCTGCGGAGCCCGCACCAATAATGATGTAATCAAATTTCTGCATTAAACCTCCCGTTCACACCGGCGGCATGCCGCCGGTGGTCAAAACTCAAAATGCGCTCGGGTAGTCGCCCAACTCAATCAACACCGATTTGGTGCGCGTGTAGTGTTGCAACGTGGCGATGCCGTTTTCACGCCCCAGACCGGATTGCTTATACCCTCCCACCGGCATCGGTGCGGGCGATTCACCCCAGCTGTTAATCCAGCAGATCCCCGCCTCTATCTGATGGATCACCCGATGGGCACGGTTCAGGTCGCGGGTGAAGATCCCGGCGGCCAACCCCAGCTCGGTATCGTTAGCCCGGCGTATCACTTCTTCTTCACTGTCGAAGGTGAGGATGCTCATTACCGGGCCGAAGATCTCCTCACGCACAATCTGCATTTCATCGTGGCAATCACTGAACACCGTCGGTTCGATGTAGCAACCACGCGCCAGCGGACCGTCGATAATGCGGTGCCCCCCCGCCAGCAGGCGTGCGCCTTGCTCCTTGCCGAGTTTCAGGTAGCTCTCAACTTTGCGGCAATGCTGCTCGCTGACCAGTGGGCCGAAATTCACCGTGGCATCGCGCGGATCGCCCATACGGATGCCCTGCATTTTCTCCAGCAGGCGCTGCTCAAACTGCGCCTGGATGCTGCGATGGACAAACACCCGGGTGCCATTGGTACAGACCTGACCACTGCTGTAGAAATTCGCCATCAGCGCGCCATCAACAGCACGCTCCACATCGGCATCCGCAAACACGATCAGCGGCGATTTACCGCCCAGCTCCATGGTGACCTCTTTCAGATTGGCCAGTGCGGCATCCGCCATCACCCGTTTACCGGTGCTGACTTCGCCAGTGAAGGAGACTTTATCGATATCCGGATGCTGACTCAGCGCCTGTCCAACCTCGCCCGCGCCCTGCACCACATTAAATACGCCATCCGGTAGCCCGGCTTCGCTGTAGATTTTCGCCAGCTCCAGTGCACTCAGCGGTGTGACTTCACTGGGCTTAAACACCATGGCATTACCCGCAGCCAGCGCCGGGGCGCTTTTCCACAAGGCGATTTGAATCGGGTAGTTCCAGGCGCCAATACCGGCACAGACGCCCAGCGGTTCACGGCGGGTGTAGACCAGTGCGCTATCGCGCAGTGGGATTTGCTCGCCCTGTAATGCCGGAGCCAGACCGGCGTAATATTCCAGCACGTCCGCTCCGGTGACGATATCAACCGCTGCCGTTTCACTGATTGGCTTGCCGGTATCGGCGGTTTCCAGTTCTGCCAGCCTCTGATTGTGTTCACGCAGTAAAGCAACGGCTTTTAACAGCACGCGACTGCGTTCCACCGGTGTATAGCCTCGCCAGATGCGCTGTCCTTCGCGCGCGGTAGCGACCGCGCGATCCACATCTTCACGACTGGCGGAGGTAATTTCTGCCAGCACCTCGCCATTCGCCGGGTTGATGGTAGTAAACAGCGGCCCGTTACCCGGACACGCCTGACCATTGATATATAAGCCGCAGCGCGTAATGTCAGCCATGGGTCCTCCTCAGGATGGGGTTGGCCCGGCGGCAGCCAGCCACAGGGCGAGATTCTGATAGCAGAGCTGGCGCGCCTGCGACAGTCCCTGCGCCATGGGTTGCGGTGCCAGCGTCATTCGCAACCACAGCCCGTCAATGAGCGCCGCCAGACTGCTGCCAGCCGCTCGAGCCTGCTCACGTGGCATCACCCGGGCAAACTGCGCGGTGATGTTCGACCACAAGCGTTTGTCATTAATACGCTGTAAACGTTGCAGGCTGTCGTGATGCAGGCTGCTGGTCCAGAACACCAGCCAGGTCGTGAGCACCGGCCCTTCAACCTGCGACAGGTCGAAATTGCCATCAATGATGGCGCGGATCTGCGCCGCTGGCGTGTCATCCACCAGCCGTCTTTGCCGCTCAACGGCCAGATAAAGATCGGCGAGGATTTGCCGCATACAGGCATCCAGCAGACCGTTTTTGTCGCCAAAATAATGGCTGACGATGCCGGTCGATACCCCCGCTTCTTTGGCTATCAACGCAATACTGGCCTCAGCCAGCCCCACGCGGTCGATCACCGTTAGGGTCGCCTGAATCAACTGCGCCTGGCGAATGGCTTTCATTCCAACTTTTGGCATGGTGTTCATCGGTTTTGTCTATCGAATGTGAAGAAGTGTAGTCTTTTTATATTGAACGTTCAATCAATAAAAACTACACTTTCTAACAATCGGGTAACAATCCCGCGTTAAATACAGGGATATCTTGCAAGGACGCTTCATCGCAATTTTGAGGAACAGACATGCTGGGGATTCAGGACCGGCCCGACGGACAGCCGGTCAGGCTCAATAAAGCGGTATTCTGGGGTGCCGCACTGATTATCGTGTTGTTTTCATCCATGGTGCTGCTGTTTCCGCATCAGGCCAGCGCCACCCTGGGACGGGCGCAGCGCTGGGCTTCCGCCACTTTTGGTTGGTACTACATGCTGGTGGTGGCGTTTTATCTTGGCTTTGTGTTGTTTATTGCCCTGTCGCGCTATGGCGATATCAAACTGGGACCGGATCATGCACGGCCAGATTTCAGTTACGGCACCTGGGCAGCGATGCTATTTTCCGCCGGCATCGGTTCCGAGTTGCTCTTTTTCGGCGCGTCTGAGCCGCTGGATCACCTGTTGCAGCCGCCGCAGGGTATCGCGGGGTCAGCCGATGCCGCGCGCGACGGCATGGTACTGACCATGATGCACTGGGGCCTGCACGGCTGGGGGATTTATACCCTGGTGGCGATGGCGCTGGCCTATTTCGCTTACCGCCACAACCTGCCGCTGGCGCTGCGTTCAGCGTTTTATCCACTCATCGGTGAGCGTATCAACGGGCCAATCGGCCATGCGGTAGACATCTTCGGGATTGTTGGCACGATGTTTGGCCTTGCCACCAGCCTCGGCATTGGTGTGATGCAGATCAATTCCGGCATCAGCTGGCTGACCGGCATTGCCCAGTCTCCCGGCATGCAGGTGCTGCTGATTGTCATTGTGATGGGTGCGGCGACGCTGTCGGCTGTCAGTGGGGTCGATAAAGGCATTCGCCGTTTGTCGGAGGTCAATATGCTGCTGGCGCTGCTGATGTTTGGCTTCGTGCTGTTCGCCGGACCCACCGGCCATCTGCTGAATGCGTTGGTGCAAAATTTTGGCGACTACGTCACGCGCCTGCCGGGTAAAACCTTCGATCTCTATGCCTATAGCGACAGCAACAAAGACGCCTGGCTCGGTAGCTGGACGGTGTTTTACTGGGCATGGTGGATTGCGTGGTCACCGTTCGTCGGCATGTTTATTGCCCGTATCTCCCGTGGACGCACGCTGCGAGAATTTGTGATTGGCGTGCTGCTCATCCCGATGGGCTTCACCCTCGCCTGGCTGTCGGTGTTCGGCAACAGCGCGCTCTCCCTGTTCCAGCAGGGAATGAAAACCTTGGGTGATGTCGCTCTGAGCGATCCGGCCCAGGCGGTGTATCACATGCTGGCGACCTATCCGCTGGCAACACCGGTGATTGTGCTGGCAGTGGCGATCTGTTTTATCTTCTTTGTCACCTCCGCAGACTCCGGAGCATTGGTGGTCGCCAATCTCTCCTGTGCAGGCGAAAATGGCGGTGAAGATGCGCCCAACTGGCTGCGTATTTTCTGGGCCGCCGCAGTTTGCATCCTGACGCTGTCGCTGCTGTTCGCCGGTGATTACACCGCGTTGCAGACCGCCGTGGTGCTGAGCGCGCTCCCCTTTTCGCTGGTGTTGGTGCTGTATGTGGTCGCAATGTACCGGGCATTGCACCATGAAAAACAGCGTGATCGCAGCCGTTCCGTCGCCATCGCCTCCCCGATGATTCACGATCGCTATCGTCCCGGCCATACTCGTAGCTGGCGTCATCGTCTCAATCGCGCCATCAGCTACCCCTCACGCGACACCGTGTATCGTTTTATGGATGACACCGTGCGTCCGGCGCTGAGTAAAGTGTCATCCGTGTTGCAGGAGAAAGGGTTGCAAGTCGAAAAGGATCTGTCGCCGCAGGATTTCACCCTGGGTTTGCGCGTTGCACACGGTGAAGAAGCCCCCTTCCACTACGCGGTACAGATGACCGGCTATGCCACCCCTTCTTTTATGCGTGCGGGTCGTCATGCCAACCTTGCAGCCAGTCGTTACTATCGCGCCGAAGTGCATCTGTGGGAAGGCAGCCAGGAATATGATCTGGTGGGTTACAACGAGGAGCAGATTATCAATGACATCCTCGATCACTACGAGCGCCATTTGCAATATTTGCATTTAGTGCGATAAACCGCTCGCTTATCCCTGATAAGCCGCCCTAAGGGCTAATGCTGGTCAGTTAAGCAATCGGTGATGACGCAGTCTGGTGTCGCTCAGGGGCTGGCGGTCCTCGCGCCGCTGACGCGGTGCCTTCACGTCATTCGTCTGCCTGACGGACCGGCGGCGATGGCACATCCCTGTTCCACCCCGCCTTTCGCGCGCATCCATGCGCGCTCTCCTGGCTGACTCACTCTGTTCAGCGCTGCGGATTGCCTGCCCCTGAGCGGCCCCAGCCTGCTCCGAAGCTTTGGTGCGTGTGTCATAAAGGGCACAATCGCGAAGGCCATCGCCCCTCTGCTGCTGCAAAGGGCTATTCGCAGCGCTGAGGCTTTAACGTTGTGCCAGGAGACTCACGCAGGGATGCGTGAGTCAGTTCGGGGTGGACAGGGATGGACTTCCCCGAACGGTCCGTCGGCACGACGTTGAAGCCGAAGGCACCGCGTCAGCGGCGCGAGGACTGCCCGGCAGCAGCAGAGGAGCGATGGCCCACAGCAGAGTACGCATGAAAAATGGCAGCCTTACCCGAATATGGCCTTAACTGACCAGCATTAGCCTTAAGGGAGGCTTTTATCTGTCTGAATGACCATCCGCAAACGTTTTCTTTTTTTACATCTGAAAATAAAGCGTATTTTTGTGCGCAGGATCAACTAATTAGCCACTCGGAATCTTCATGGCGGTTTTTTTGGTTAATTATCAATCCATCATGCTTAAAAATACGCCAATAACAGGTTTATTTTTTGTTTATGTTTCATACAGCAGGTATATCTCCTGAAAATCAGAATTTTCGCAGTTTATATCAGGAAAATGATCTTCTGGATCTGCAAATCAACCGATTATACTGATATAATGACCTCATCCGGCATTTAACACTAATTAACAACTTTTTATAATTGCTTTAACCCTACCCTTAGCAGGTATTTCAGCGTGTAAAAAGTACTTGCCCTGCTGGCCTGATTCAGCCAAATTAGGCGCCGTTTTTCCTTTCTAATAACAATGTTGCGCAGGATTTACCCGGCCTGACGCAGACTTAATTCCTGTCAAAAAACAGGCTATGTATAAACTGAGGTACTCGTGTCAACTGCAAACAAACACACTGATGAGGCAGTCAGCCTCAACGCGTTCAAGCAACCGAAAGCGTTCTACCTGATCTTCTCGATCGAACTGTGGGAACGTTTTGGTTACTACGGCCTGCAGGCCATTATGGCGGTTTACCTGGTGAAACAGCTGGGGATGTCTGAAGCAGACTCCATCACCCTGTTCACCTCGTTTAGTGCACTGGTTTACGGTCTGGTTGCCATTGGCGGCTGGCTGGGTGATAAAGTGCTGGGCACCAAACGTGTCATTATTCTGGGCGTGATGGTACTGGCGCTGGGTTACGCGTTTGTCGCCTTCTCCGGTCATGACACCACCATGGTGTATGTCGGCATGGCCACCATTGCCGTCGGTAGCGGTCTGTTTAAAGCCAACCCGTCTTCCCTGCTCTCCACCTGCTACGAGAAAGACGACCCGCGTATCGACGGTGCATTCACCATGTTCTACATGTCGATCAATATCGGTTCGCTGTTCTCTATGATGCTGACACCGTGGCTGGCAGCGAAGTATGGCTGGGGCGCGGCGTTCTCACTGTCGGTGGTGGGTCTAGTCATTACCCTGCTGAACTTCCTGTTCTGCCAGCGCCTGGTGAAAAACTACGGTTCTAAACCGGACTTCGCACCGTTGCAGATCAACAAATTACTGATGACACTGGTTGGCGTAGTGGCACTGATTGCCCTGGCAACCTGGTTGCTGCATCACCAGAGCATTGCGCGTATGGCTCTGGGTGTGATCGCCATTGGTATCGTGATGGTGTTTGCCAAAGAAGCCTTTGCCTTGCAAGGCGCAGCACGTCGTAAAATGATCGTAGCGTTCCTGCTGATGGTTGAAGCGATCGTGTTCTTCGTGTTGTACATGCAGATGCCGACCTCATTGAACTTCTTCGCCATCCGTAACGTAGAGCATGCCATTCTCGGCATCACCTTTGAGCCGGAGCAGTTCCAGGCGCTGAACCCGTTCTGGATCATGCTTGCCAGCCCGATTCTGGCTGCGGTGTACAACAAAATGGGCGACAAACTGCCGATGCCGCACAAGTTTGCCATCGGTATGGTGCTGTGTTCAGCGGCCTTCCTGGTACTGCCGTTTGGTGCGAAGTTCGCCAATGAAGCCGGAATCGTGTCGGTCAACTGGCTGATCCTCAGCTATGCGTTGCAGAGCGTGGGTGAACTGATGATCTCTGGCCTCGGTCTGGCGATGGTGGCACAGTTGGTTCCACAGCGTCTGATGGGCTTTATCATGGGTTCATGGTTCCTGACCACCGCAGGTGCCGCAATGATCGCCGGTAAAGTGGCTAACCTGATGGCCGTACCGAATGATGTGACCGATCCGCACGCCTCACTGGCCGTTTACAGCCATGTGTTCCAGCAAATCGGTATCGCGACCGGCGTGATTGCCATCCTGATGCTGCTCACCGCCCCGCTGCTGAACCGCATGACGCAGGACGATGCCCAGACTGAATTGCAGCGCGCAAACGCCAATTCCTAATCTGTCGGGCCAGTCCGGAAAAACGATTAAGCCGTCATCCTCAGGGATGGCGGTTTTTTTATGCGGCAGCGTCCGTTTGCCAACAGGCCCCTGCTCCCAACCGCATCACCCGCTGCGGCGTAAACCACAAACGCCGGATACCCTTCCCTTCATCATTATGTGCGGTCCAGTCGATGGTCATCTCACCCTGCAAATGCAATGCGCTGCCCTGGTGCCAGTCCGGGATCAACAACGCACAGCGCGCATCCAGCAGCAGATTACCCAGGGTATTCATATAGCGGTTGCCAGGAAAATCATCAAACGACAACGCCCCTGACGGATGGCAGCGCAGAAAACCGGCTGGCCCCCCACGATGAGAAATATCCATACTGCCGGAGGGCGCACCGCTGGCGATAAAAAACGTTTGGCTACGGTGCAATAACTGCCGGTCTGCCGGGTTTAGCGTGGTGTCCTGTTCAACCTCCACCCGCTGCACAACAGGAACATGCCACGGATACTGATGGATATATTGTGGACAGTTGCCAAAGCTCTCGTTAACCCGCATCACCAGATGTTCCGGCCCAATAGCGGCGACCTGCCCATTGGCGCGATTGCGACGGCGGGTGGCAAAGTCAATGCCGAGTATCGCCAACGCATCCCCTTCCACCAGCGGTTGTAACAGCGCCGCACGTTGTAACGCGCGGGCGTTGATTGCCAGATGGTGTTCATCCAGCGGCTGAACAAAGCCGGGCTGCGCCATCAACAGATGCGCCCATGGCCAGCCGTGATCATCGCGCTGCGCCAACAGCAGATACGGCAGTTGCGCGAAAAACAGCTGATGTTGCTGCGGCATTTGATCGTAAATCGCGGCGCGGACCTGACTAAAACCCGCCAGCTGCTGCGCGCGTTGTTCACCGGGATGAAACATTTTGGCAGTCCTCGGGCAGGGGTAACGGCGGTAACGCTTCGAAACCCGGTAGCGCCTCCACCTGGGTCAGCCACTGGCGAATCGCAGGCCACGGCTGTAAGGCGATGCCACCCTGCGGTGCGCAGGCCACGTAAGCGTAACAGGCAAGATCGGCGATAGTGGGCAACTCGCCAGCCAGCCAGCGTTGCGAGCGTAAATGCGCCTCCATCTGCGGCAGAAAACGCGCCGCCACGCTGCATGCCGAGGCGTAATCTTCCGGGGTGTGAAATTGTTTAATTAAGCGCGCCGAGCCGACGCCATAGCGAATCTCTCCGGCCGCTTTCCCCAGCCACAGCTGTACCTGCGCGGCGGCGACCGGCTCATCCGGCATCCAGTGGCTGTCAGGGGCATAGCGCCGCACCAGATACACCAGGATGGCGTTACTGTCGTAAATCACCACATCATCATCCACCAGCACCGGGATCTGCTGCCAGGGATTCAACTGGCGAAATTCAGGTTGCTGACGCAACGCCGCCGCCGCTTCGATGCAGTGATAATCCAGTTGCAACATGTTCAATAACAGCCGTACACGGTGCGCATGGCCAGATAACGGGGTGCTGTACAGTTTCATGATGATCTCCTTTTTTGCTTAGCTTACTCTTGTGATTAACGTAATGAAGATCGGGTTATGACAAGAGACTGTTACCAAAACAGGAATAATGATGGACAGATTCGATGAGCTACAGGTGTTCGTCACCGTCATTCAACAGGGTAGCCTGGCGGCAGCCGCACGTCGTTTGCAGCGCTCGCCGCCGGTCATCACCCGCACCCTGGCGGCACTGGAGCAGCGCTTCGGCACCACCTTAATTGAACGCACCACGCGCCAACTGGCCCCAACTGAAGCCGGGTGGCAACTGTTTGAGCAGGCACGCCAGTTGCTGACGGACTATCAGGCGGCAATGGACAGCGCCCATCACAGCGGCTTGCAGGGATTGCTACGTGTTACCGCACCGGTTCAGTTTGGCCGACGTCATGTTATGCCGCTGGTGAACGCCTTTCTGGCGCGCCATCCGGAAATTCAGCTGGAGTTGGTGCTGAGCGACAGTTATCAGGATCTGATTGATAACGGGCTGGATATTGCGCTACGGATTGGCGAGCTACAGGATTCGTCCATGGTAGCGCGTCGGGTCGGTACTGTGCGTAGCATGCTGATTGCCAGCCCGGCGTATTTGCAACGCGCGGGTTTCCCGCCGCATCCTTCCGCGCTGAGCGAACATGCGTTGATTGCCGGAACCCGCCAGACGCGTGAATGGCGCTTTGCCCGTGATGTCCGGGTGCGTATTACTCCCCGGCTGCGCGTGAATGAAGTAGAAAGCCAACTGCTGGCGCTGCGCAGTCACCAGGGTATTGGCCGCTTGCTTTCCTATCAGGTGTTGGACGATCTGCGCGCCGGAACCTTGATCCGTTTATTGCCGGAGTGGGAACCTGCCGCCTTGCCGGTCCAGCTGGTGACGCAGCGGGTGAGGAATATGACGCCGAAAGTGCGTCAATTCTGGGATTTTGCGCTAACGCGTCTGCCCGCACTCGCCTGCTTTAATGAAGAAATTTACCCTGTCAGCCACGATTCCTGATCGGTATCACTGGCAAATCTTTTTTGCCGAATTATGCTGGTTTGATCACAACAAACCCAGGAGAGGCCATGATGAAACTCTATTGCAAGCCCGGTGCCTGTTCGCTATCGCCACACATTGTAATGCGCGAATGCGGACTGGACTTCACGCAGGTTAATGTCGACCTGCAACAGAAACGTACCGAGCGAGGAGAAGATTACTGGCAGATAAACCCGAAAGGACAGGTTCCGGCTTTACAGTTTGATGATGGCACGTTACTGACGGAAGGGACGGCGATTGTGCAATATCTGGCCGATCAAAAACCGGATCGACACCTGCTGGCACCGACCGGTAGCCTGACGCGTTATCATACGCTGGAATGGCTGAGCTTTATCGGCACCGAACTGCACAAAGGCTTCAGCCCTTTATTCAGAAAGGACACCCCTGCCGAGTATAAAGAGCAGGTGCGTGAGCAACTGCTCAAAAAATTCGCCATTGCTAATCGTGCGTTGCAGGACAAGCAGTGGCTGATGGGGCTACGTTTTACCGTGGCCGATGCCTATCTGTTTGTGGTGACGCGCTGGGCGCATGCATTGCAGCTCGATTTGAGTGAATTCGCGGCGCTGAATAACTGGTTTGATCGGGTGGCAGAACGCCCGGCGGTCCAGGCAGCGCTGAAGGCGGAAGGTCTGGTTTGATGCAGAGCGGCGCGATTAATCGCGCCGCTAACGATGTTTTACAGCTTTTCAGCCGCAAAATGCTGCGTCGGTTGCGCGATGGCGTCCTGCGCCGCCACCAGTTGCAGTTCATACTCGCCCATTTCATGGGTTTTCAGCATCACTTCATAAACCGCTGCCGTGACGTGCTCCAGCGCATCACGCAGTGACTTGCCATGCAGCAGATCCACCAGCAACAGCCCGCTGGTCAGGTCGCCCACGCCCACCGGCTGACGCACGCCAAAATCGACCAGTGGACGGTCGATATGCCAGCATTCATCAGCGGTGACCAGCAGCATCTCAAAGCGGTCGCTGCGACGTCCGGCCCGCGCCAGATGTTTTACCAGCACCACTTTTGGCCCCTGGGCAATCAGCGCACGCGCCGCAACCACCGCCTGATCAACATTGGCAATGCTATGCCCGCTGAGCATCTCCAACTCCAACAGGTTCGGCGCAATGATATCGCTGGCAGGCAGCGCCATTTTGCAATGAAACTCTGCCACGCCTGGCGCGACAATACAGCCTTTTTCCGGGTGTCCCATCACGGGATCGCAGAAGTACCAGGCATTCGGGTTGGCGGCTTTCACCTGACGGACGATTTCAAGGATTTGCTCGCCCTGCTCAGCAGAACCCAGATAACCGCTCAGTACCGCATCACAGGTTTTCAACCGATCAATGGCAGCGATACCCTGGACGATATCGGTCAGATGGGTTGCAGGCATCACGGTGCCAGTCCAGTGACCATACTGCGTGTGGTTGGAGAACTGTACGGTATTCAGCGGCCAGACATTGGCACCCATACGACGCATGGGAAATTCTGCCGCGCTGTTGCCGGCGTGGCCATAAACAACATGTGACTGGATTGCGAGAATATTTTTCATTATTGCCCTGTACTGCCTTGCCATAAAAAAAGGGCCGGAGACCGGCCCTGAACCTCTTACTGCCAGTTGATCAGGCAGTAGTGTTTTTTGCCGCGACGCAACAACGTAAAGCGACCAAACAGTTTATCGCTATCGCTGAAACGGTATTCCGCGTCAGACTGTTTTTCACCGTTCAGCGAAACGGCGTTTGAACCGATCATGGTGCGTGCCTGACCGCGTGATGGCACCAGCTCCGCTTTCACCAGCGCCTGTTGCAGGTCATCTTCTGCACTCAGGTTGATGGTTGGCATACCGTCCTGCGCCAGCTGCTCAAAATCTGCTTCGGTCATGTCGCTCAGGCTGCCTGAGAACAGGCTCTCGGTAATACGCTTGGCTGCGGTCAAACCGGCTTCGCCATGTACCAGACGGGTCACCTGCTCTGCCAGCACGTACTGCGCACGTGGCGCGGTGCCGCTGTTCTTGTCTTGTTCTTCCAGCGCATTGATCTCTTCAATGCTCATGAAGGTGAAGAATTTCAGGAAGCGATACACATCCGCATCAGCGGTGTTGATCCAGAACTGGTAGAACTTGTACGGACTGGTTTTCTTCGCGTCGAGCCATACCGCGCCGCCTTCGGTTTTACCGAATTTGGTGCCGTCAGATTTGGTGATCAACGGAACGGTCAGACCCCAGGTCTGCTGCTGGTGCAGGCGACGGGTTAAATCGATACCGGAGGTGATGTTGCCCCACTGGTCAGAACCGCCAATTTGCAGTACCACGCCATAACGCTTGTTCAGCTCGGCGAAGTCATAACCTTGCAGCAGGTTGTAGGAGAACTCGGTGTAGGAGATGCCCTGATCTTCACGGTTCAGACGCTGTTTGACCGCTTCTTTGTTGATCATCTGGTTCACTGAGAAGTGTTTACCGATGTCACGCAGGAAGGTCAGCACGTTCATGCCACCGAACCAGTCATAGTTATTGGCGGCGATGGCGCTGTTGTCGCCACAATCGAAACTGAGGAATGGCGCGACCTGATGGCGGATTTTCTCCACCCACTCGCCCACGGTTTCGGTCGTGTTCAGTTTACGTTCTGCTGCTTTAAAGCTGGGATCGCCAATCAGACCGGTGGCACCACCCACCAGCGCGACCGGCTTGTGTCCGGCGTCCTGAAAACGTTTCAGGCAGAGCAGCGGCACCAGATGGCCCAAGTGCAAGCTATCAGCGGTGGGATCAAAGCCGCAATAGAGTGCAATTGGCCCTTGCGCCAGTCGCTCTGCTAACGCTTCCTCGTCCGTTACCTGGGCAATCAAGCCCCTCTCTTGCAATTGTTGTATCAGGTTACTGCTGGTCATCACTGACTCCAAATTGATCAGACTGCACCTAGGCTGGTACACAGCTTTCCGCTGATTTGCGGAAGTGAAAAAAATGAGGGCTATAGCATAAAGCGCTGAAGCCAACTGCGCCAGCGTTGAAAGGGGTTAAAACGCAGTTTTACGGGGCGAGACGGTCGATTGACCAGCCATTGTCCTGACGTTGATAGAGGAAGCGATCATGCAGGCGATGTTCTCCCCCTTGCCAGAACTCCATGGTGTGAAATTTGACCCGGAATCCGCCCCAGAAACTCGGCAACGGCACTTCACCCTGCTGGAACTTCTGCTTCAGTTCGAGGAATTTGCCTTCCAGCACGCCACGCGCTGAAATACGGCTCGACTGCTTCGAAACCCAGGCACCAATCTGGCTATCACGCGGGCGGCTGTGGAAATACTTCAGCACCTCGAGTGCGGACAGTTTTTCCACTTCACCCAGCACCATTACCTGACGTTCCAGGTAGTGCCACGGGAAGTGCAGCGATATGCGCGGATTATCTGCCAGCTGCAACGCCTTACGGCTGCCAAGATTGGTGTAAAACACCATGCCTTTGTCATCGTAGTGCTTCAGCAACACGATGCGCTGATAAGGCTGACCGCTGCTGTCAACCGTCGCTACCGTCATGGCGGTGGGATCGGGCAGTTGGGCGGTGCAGGCCTGCTGTAGCCACTGCTCAAACAGCGCCAGAGGGTCCTCTGGCAGATCTTTACGGCGTAAACCACCACGGGTGTATTCACGACGCAGGTGGGCAATATTTTGCAAGCTGTCACTGTCGCTCATGCTGTTCACTCTTTCTCAACCGATTACTGGGCGGAACCATCCGCATTCTGCAATTCGCAGTCATTAATCACAATTTTATCGTTACGTTCGACAAAGGCGCCATTACCTTTCGACCAGAAAACGTAAGTGCCGTCACTGTAGCGCGCGCCGGAAGCGGAAACCGTTTGTGTCAGCGTCAGCGGTTTGCCATCCAGAATAAAGCTGACCTGCTGACGCGGGTTATCAAGGGTGACCGTCAACGGCAATGTGCCACAGCGGTAATGCAGCGTTTGCGGTGCCGGCGCCGATTTATGCATTAAACCACAACCGCTCAGCAGCAGAACGCCACCCATTACTATCGCCTTTTTCATCTTTACTCCTTAACGTATCTGCCGGGGATTGGCCGGATAGATGGCACCCAGCACGCTCATTGCACGTGCGCCAGTCACTGCCGGTAAATTGCCCGGTAAACCGGACAGGGTTCGGAAGGCCAGCCAGGCAAAGGCCAGCGCTTCCATATCATCGCCGCTGATACCGGCCTGGTCGGTGGTGTTGACCTCCGTACCTGGCAGCAACGCCGCCAGACGTGCCATCAGCAGCGGATTACGGCTGCCGCCTCCGCACACCAACAGACGGTCGCAGCCATCATTGAGTTGTACTTGTTGCGCAATGGTCAACGCGGTGAGCTCGGTCAGTGTAGCCTGGACATCCTGCGCTGCCAGCGCCGGGAAACGTTGTAATTGCTGTTCGATCCAGCCCAGGTTGAAGTATTCGCGGCCGGTGCTTTTCGGTGGCGGCAAGGCAAACCACGGGTCGGCCAGCATCTGATCGAGCAGCGCCGGGACCACCTGGCCACTGCGCGCCCAGACAGCATCTTTGTCGTAAGCCTGACCTTTGTTGCGCCAAATCCACGCATCGATCAGCATATTGCCCGGCCCGGTGTCGAAGCCCCGTACTGCAAGACCAGGGATCAACAGGGAGAGGTTGGCAATACCACCAATATTCAGCACCATGCGCCGTTCAACGCTGTCCATTAACAGCGCCTGATGAAACGCGGGCACCAGCGGCGCACCCTGCCCGCCCAGCGCCATATCGCGGCGGCGAAAATCCCCGACCACCGTGACGCCAGTTGCAGCAACGATTTGGTTATTATCACCAATCTGGAGGGTGTTAGGCGCATCGCTCAACGGTTCATGCCATACCGTTTGCCCGTGGCAACCAATCGCCATGATGTCGCTGGCTTCCAGCGACTGTTGTCGCATCAGCGTCAATACCGCGTCGGCGAACAGCTGACCCAACCGGGTATCCAACTGCCCCAGTTGTGACAACGTCAGTGCCTGCCCCTGACAGATCGCCAGCACCTGCTGACGCAAATCTTGCGGTATCGGGTGACAATAACTCGCCTGCTGCGCCACCATGTGTTCATCAATAGCCGCCAGCACCACATCAACACCGTCAAGACTGGTACCGGACATCACGCCGATATAGCGTCCTGATTTCATAGCATTTCCTTACTCGCCCACGAGCAAATGATTCATCTCTCAGTAGCCTGGCAAATTACGGTGGCTAATTCTATGATTAAATTCCGCTTTTTAAGCACATTGCGAAGCGCATTCCAGGTTAAAATATTTCGTGTTCAATTGAATTTTTGTTGAGATGCAATGGTCTATGCTTCGCCTCCAACCGCGTATTATCCGGACGAAGAGTCAATTGCCAGTTTTGTGTCTTATACTCTGTGCAGAACAGGATGAGAACATGGCACATTTTTGCATGAAGGAGCTTTCTGATGATTAAGCGTTTTCTGGTCGTCTCGCTTGCTGGCTTGACGCTGGCAGGTTGCGTGAGTAACGACACCCTTTCTGGTGATGTTTACAGTGCCAGTGAAGCAAAACAGGTACAAAGCGTTTCTTACGGTACGCTGGTTTCTGTTCGCCCGGTCAAAATTCAGGGTGGTGATGAAAACAACGTCATTGGTGCCATTGGTGGTGCCGTATTGGGTGGTTTTCTCGGTAACACCATCGGCGGCGGCAGCGGCCGTAGCCTGGCAACCGCTGGCGGTGCCGTGCTCGGCGGTGTAGCCGGTCAAGGTGTACAGAGCACCCTGAACAAGAGTGATGGCGTTGAGCTGGAGATCCGCAAGGATGACGGTAACACCATCATGGTGGTACAGAAACAAGCCGCAACACGCTTCTCAGTTGGCCAGCGTGTTGTGATGGCATCGAATGGCAGCCAGGTAACGGTGTCTCCGCGCTAAGCTTTGCCGCTGACGATCCCCTCTCTGTCTTGAATCCGGAAATAGTCTTTATTTCCGGATTATTATGCACGTGCTCCTGCGACTAGTACTTATGCGCCAGCATATGGAAGGCAATATCATTCCCCATTTTCTTCTTGATCGCTGACTTATGGATATACACGCTTTTAACGCTACAGCCCAAGAGCGTGGCGATTTCCTGAACCGTCCGGCCAGCGTAAATCATCGCCAGGACATGCATCTCTCGCTCGGTCGCAACCGGCGTTTTACTTTGCCTGTCACTGCCGCCACACAGCCTTTTTTTTAAATCACGCATAAAGTTGCCCATCCCCGCATCAGTTGAGATAACACCTTTGATACTGGTTGATTTTCGCCACCAATAATGTGCAATCGCGATCATTCTTCGGTCAGGAATGAGCACCATTCCCATGCCTTGCGCGGAGAGAAACGTCAGCCATTCATCATTAATGAATAAACCGAGATTTCTCAAAGAGCAATCAATAATCAGGGTATCTTCACTTAACTCGCAGCCATTACCCTTAAAAATCAACTCATGTAACGCCAATTTTAAATAATCGTTACCCTCCGGCCAAAGCACTAACTTTTTATCCGTGCAAAATTCAACGTTAAAATCTTCGTCACCACCAATACGACAACCGAGCCGGCATCCCATGCAGCTCAATGCGCCAACAATCCTCTGTTTCAAAAAGGCTTACCTCATCCATGTATGTTACCGCCATTCTCACTCGCTGGGGTAAATTACGCAGGGTGATGACCTTTGAGAAATAAGATTTCTCTCAGATTGTAATTATTTACCTTTTTAAAGATTATCTTAGTAGTTGTACAACCTCTCCTCTGATCAAGATCAAAGCGTGCGCTTGTTAAAGACATCATAGCGAAAGTACATATCACAGGCCATCATGAACTCATGATGCCATTTCCACCAAGTGTGTAAAAAGTAATAACCTATACAGGGTAGAAAACAGAGAAAAAAGTAGAGTTCAAATCCAGGCTGCCAATGCAATAGATTTAATGCACTGCTGATCAGTATAATCCATAGCAATAGAACCCACTCAACAATCAATAGTCTGACGATAAAAGGCATCATCGAAAAAGTGTTTAAGGGAATGGAGGTTGAAAAGTAAAAATCTATTTCCTTCAACAAGATCCGACCTAAGAATACGTATCGCTTAGGCAGACGCGTAAAAAATAAATTTATGGCTAACACAATTGTACAAAGCATCAGCATGGCCACCATTAGCCTGGCGGAAAAGAAACCTTCCCGTATGGAAAAATCGGCACTCGCTGCCAAAGGACTGACTGAAATAAGATTCAGCACAGTGACAGAACAGAGATAGCACATGACATATTGATACATATGCCGGTATTTCACCCCTGGTGCAACAGCGGTCAGGACTTGCCGGATGTACAGCGGTCTAACCCAGCGAAACACCAGATAAATGGTGAATGGCGAGATGAGAGACAGATAAAGCATGGGATAAAATTTTGCGGAACTTAACAAACATACGTTTGCCACGGTCCAAAATACAGCTAGCGAGAGTGCACTGAGCAATATCGGTCGTGAAACCACATTCAGCACCGGGTGACATCGCTGGCCATTAAAACGATCGACATCAACACGACCCAGGACGCAGCTATACGCCCATGAAGCTTTAAGGTCATAAATAATGTGGAACAGCATGATAGCCAGCACTGCACTAACAGACCATGCGTTATTCTGTGTCAGTTCGTAATCATTATTCTTCCAATAAAAACCCAATACAATAAAAATTAAAACATAAAAAAAAGGAATGGCTCTTTTATCCTGAAAATAGATAAACTTCTGATAATCTGGAATCATGCGACACCCGTAATATTAAATCTTGCGACAATGCAGCGTCATGTCCGGTGTGAAACCGGCAAAGTCATGCAGCATATGCCCGAGGTAGGGTTTATGGCTCACTTCAACCAGTAGCGGTTTTGCCGGATGATCTAACAAATGGTTAATCGTATCCGTCCATTTAACCGTATGGGTAAAATGCAGTGATAAATTCTGTTTTATCTGTTCCAGCTCAACTTCTTCTGTGCCGGTAACATTCATCAGAACCGCATAATCAGGACGCTTGATCGCCACCGTCGCTAAAAAATCGCGCATGAGACTGACCCCCTTCGCCATTAATCGACTATGCCAGGCACCACTGACACCGGGTTTGATGACGGCATAGCCTTCCCCGACCAGCCGCTGTGCGAACGCGGTAAGTGCCGGGGTGTGCCCACCAATAACCTGTTGGCGCGGGCTGTTATCACAGCTCACATCCAGATCAGCATCAAAACGGGTCATCATTGCGCTGATCGCCTGATAATCCACGCCCTTAACGACGCACATCGCGCCTTTATTTTCCAGGCTCAGCTCATGCATTAATTGCGCACGAAAGTGGATCACGTTAAACAGATTTTCCAGCGTTATGGCATTGGCGGCATACAACGCACTGTATTCCCCCAGACTATGGCCGCAGCTACTGATGACGGCGTCAGCATGGAGTTTTTCTCGCAACAAGGCGTAGAGTGAAATGTTAATTGCAGTCACTGCCAGTTGCTGGCAGGACGTTTGTACCAGCTTGTTCATGGGGCCTTTCAGGCAGAGGCGGCGAAGATCCATGCCTGAGATATCGCTTGCGCAATCCCAGATTTGCCGGGTTGTCTCGTTAATACTCCATAAATCCGCGCCCATGCCGATAACCGGGTTGCCCTGGCCGGAAAACATCAAGCTGATCGGCTGCCGTGGTCTGCTATCCATAAAAGAACCTTAAAAAGTGTAATGAAAACCCATATAGGTGCCAAAAGTTTCACCAAACAGGCCGAATTCCGAATGTTTATTGCCCACCGCCGCATAAATGCCGGTATATATTTCCATCTGTTTGTTCAGACTATTCAGTCGTCGGGTGAACGTTACCCCAAGCATTGAACTCTTATCCGTTATATTTAAAACCGACCAGGGATGAAGAGTGCCATGCTCATCAAGAACAATGCTGGCATAACTGTTAATATAATGTTTTCCGATAAAGTGACCTTTTCCGGTCGTATTATAGATCTCCGAAGCCATTAAATATTTATAATTATCAAAGGCACTCTCCAGCGCAGGATTTTGCGTTCTTTGGTTGAGAAAATTAATCAGATCGGTTTGTTTACGCCATTGTCGCGCAGAATAACCTGCACTTTGAAAATAGTACGCTACGCCAAACTGGCTAAAACGGTCGCTGGTATATTGCAGGCCCAGCGCCAGTTCGACGTTTTGTTTCTCAGGAGTATGGTAGAGCGCATCAGGAAAAGTGTAATTTTGCAACTGACTTACCTTTTCCTCATCCAGATGTCGCCATGGTGACTTTCGGTGCCAGGCGAGCTCACTATTAAATGTCAGCTGTTGCGATACATTATAGCTATTGCCCAGCGCAACAGCGGGCGTATCTCCCAGCATGAGGCTGGCAGAGGGAACGTTATTGCCGTAGCGGTAGTCTGTATAACTCAGTAAATAACGTTCATTGCTATTTGACCGTTCGAGTGAAGACCAGGCAGTAGACGATGCATAACGAGCTCCCGGTTGAGTTAATTTCGGCGCGACGGAGAATGACAATGCGTGTTGCTCACCGGTTTCGGACAGCTCTGCCCCCCAGGATGACTCCGTTGTGGCTTGCTTCATCGCCGGATGGTATATACGCGTAGGTTTGAAGCCGCCAGCGTAGTTGTTCAACAAATCGGCCGGAGATACGAGATAGAACAATCCGCGATGACGGCTTATTTTCCCGGTTTCCAACTTGATGGTTTCACTAATGTTGTAAGTAAGGCTTAGACGGTCAAACAGCAATTTGGCTCGCTGATCATCTTGCTCGAATGTCCCGGTATGGCGCAATGGATAATAAGCGAAGCCATACAGAGCCATATTGAGTCTTAATTGATCTTCAACCAGCGAACAACGGTTACTGTATTTAATCGCGATGTCGTTATAGCCATTATAAGCCTGCCAGGGACGTTGTCCTTCAACCTGCCAGATCGCCGATTTTTTGCGCACCGCAGACATCTGGCTAAATAGCGCCACATCGCCATCAGACCAACATGCAGCGACTTTTTCTCCAGGTAATATCGCGAGTGGCAACATTAACCAACGAAGCGAAGGCATCAGTTATCCCCTCGTTGCATCGACTCACGCGTGAAATGGGATAATGGCAGGGCTTCGAACCTGAGATTACTGTATTCCATCACCGAATAACCGTTACCGTGGCGTGTATCTGTCACCACAATGCGCGCCGGTCTCTCCTTGCCCAATAACGGTTTGTAATCCTGATACAGCACCTCTTTCATCAGTTTGTTATCCTGGGAAAAATAGGCGGCTTTGTACGGCCGATAGCTGCCCTTTTCCACCAGATAATTGACTTTCGGCCAGGTCACTTCTGGCGATTTCCGTTGCAACTCAAGTTGATAACAAATAGCGTTTCCACAGCGTAGATCGTCTGACAAGGTTGCGTCGTAGGCATCCTCGAAGTTCGTAACAATGACGTCACCGTTTGAGATTTGGCCTACCAGTCTTTGTTGCCGGGAGATCGGAATGGGACGACGCAGTTCCGGTGTGTAAAACCAGAGATCGTACCAGTCCGACAGCATCACTTTGCCTTTATCCTTTGGTGGGAAAATAAAGCGTATCAGTGAGCGCGCTTCTGCCTGCGTTTTATCTTCAGGTTTCAGAAAACGCATCGATATATCCAGAATCTGCTTATTCGTGGGTCCTGCAACACCGGTTTGATACTCCAGCACAGTTACGGTATAGCGAAACGGTTTATCCGGTGAACGAATGGCATCCGAGGCGCGGATAATATCCCGTGCCGATTCTCCCCAGGCACAAGTTGAAACTAAAAATGAAAACAAAATGACGAAGCTGGCATAAACGTTCATACTCTTATCCCTGAGCTGATTTAAATGCATCGGCAATATTGAGCCTCGATGCTCTTAGTGAAGGTAATATGGATGCCAGTGACGCCGTTAATATTGGCAACACCAACGTAATCCAGATCAGATCGACATTGTCGGTTTTAATAAATGCGGTGTAACCTTGCGTCTGCCCCGGAGAGGGTGGCATCACAATCCCCTGAATATTGATTATGCTGGCCAGAGCAAAACCCATTGCCAGGCTAATTATTGCCCCGAGTACACCAATGAAACTGCCTTCCAGGAAGAACAAGCGTGAGATATGCCCTGGCCGAAGCCCAATTGCCCTTAAGGTCGTAATTTCGCGGGTTCTTTCCATGACATTCATGCTCATCGAATTACTGATCATAAAAACCACAATCAGTGCAACAATAAGTTTAATAAAAAAATAAATCCCTGACAGCAAACTCTCCACCTGTTGATAGAATAGCGACAACGTTTTCCAATCTTTGACAATCAGGGGGAGATGGTTATCGGCGATATATTGCTCCAGCTTTCCTCTGAACACATTGAGATCACGATCGTCATTGAGGAGAATAACAATTTTACTGACACCGTCCGTATCCATTAATCGCTGTGCTGTTTGCAGCGGCATTTTCAACGCGACGTCATCATAATCTTTTATTCCAG
This sequence comes from Pantoea sp. At-9b, assembly GCF_000175935.2. Lineage (NCBI taxonomy): Bacteria > Pseudomonadati > Pseudomonadota > Gammaproteobacteria > Enterobacterales > Erwiniaceae > Pantoea > Pantoea sp. At-9b. Next base: position 1,894,708 of record NC_014837.1, on the reverse strand, counting down.
AGGAGAATACCCCTCGCACTTTGAGCGACAATGCCCCTTGCCCACCGTAACTATTAACCACCAGCATATCCAGCCAATCGGCATAGTGTGCATTAAGGGATCGCGCCAGACCGCTACCCAGCGTTATTTCATCATGTTTTACCCGTGATAAATCGCTACCGGAGATTAACTTATCAAACGAGCCGAGCCTGACAGCAGGAAGGGGTTCTATGCCGAACGCTGAGAAAAAACTCGATGTCTGGTGTTCATAGTGGGAAACCACACCAGAAAACTCCAACTGCCCGGAAATGGTCGATATATATTTAGATAAATCAGCGCGTTGAAGAATTCCATTTTTCAACCTCTGGTAATCACTAATGATAGTTTTATTCTTGTTAGAGGTGGTGAAATATGATCTGTCATAAATTTGGATATGTCCAACATTAGTACGCACTGTTTGTTGCTGTAAAATCCAGAAAGAGTAATCGATAAATCCACCATAGAGAAATATCGCTACGCCCCCAAGCATGATTGCAAACAAAGTCGAAACCGTGCGTCTCTTATGTCTGAACATATTTAAGAAAGCAAACTTTGCATCCTGACAGGTAAATATGACGCTGTACATCATGAATCCTATGATCATGAAAACAACGCTACTGATGACAATCATGAAAATATCCATTTACTCACCTTTCACCAGCGGGATCAATATGTCATTGATTTCGTTGACGTCCCAGTCAGGTGCACGATCACTTTCCAGTGCTAAAAACGGCAAGTCACTCTGATGGCTATTTTTCATTGCTTTCATCAGCGCATCAGCACGTGCACTTTCATCACAATTACGCAAAGCGCGATAACGCATCAAATTCACTTTCGCCAGCAGGGTGGCGTCAAGCCGGTTACTTTCCTCCAGGAATATCTCCGTATCATGCAATGTCACGACACAACGCCCCAGCGTAGCGGGGAGCCAGGCATCAACCCTTGCTCTCAAATAACGAATACGGTGATTTGACTCATAACTATCGACGGCTTCATCGAGAAAGAAGAATCCCAGCTTGGCATATTCAGATGCCTTCACATAGTCATTGAGTAACTCAAAATGGTTTGCCAACTGCAACATCGCATAGGAATAAAAAATCAGTGAAACAGGTTCATTCTGGCGTTGATACTCCTCAAATAAAGCATCGCTGGTGTTTAATAATGCATCGGGTTGGCTGGGAAAACCTAATTGGATAATTTTCTCCGCAACCGGCAACGGCGCAAGTTTTGCCATCCCTTGCTGAGATGCAAAGAAACCCGCAAGTATAATGAGTATTATCTTATAGCGCTGTATCACCGACTAACTCTCCATCCTTGATTTCAATAACACGTTTGGCGCGGTCCTTTAATTGCGTAGAGTGTGTTGAAATAATAAATGTCGTGCCCGTCTCCTGGTTAATCTTCATCAACAGATCAAGGATCGCCTCGCCGGTAGCTAAATCGAGGTTTCCGGTTGGCTCATCGGCAACGACCACCGCGGGTTTATTCGCTAACGCTCGGGCGATCGCCACACGTTGTTGCTGGCCGCCGGAGAGTTGTCCCGGACAGCGGTCACGCAGTGCGTTGATTCCCACACTATCGAGATAGTGCGACGCCAATTCCCTGGCGGCTTTCCTGCTATAATTGCCATTCAAAATCAACGGGTAATATACGTTATCAAATGCACTCAATACGGGAATAAGATTGAAGAACTGAAAGATGAAACCCAGACATTTACTTCTGATAGCAGAGAGTTGATTTTCATTCAGATCGTTGAGCGCTTTATCCAGAAATAACGTTTCCCCTCGCGTTGGCTTGTCGATTCCTGACAAAATATTTAATAACGTACTTTTACCGCTCCCCGAAGGACCACACAGCGCGAGAAACTCACCTTTCTTGATCTCCAGATTAATATGCTTTAACGCATCAACTTTATTTTCACCCAAACCATAACTTTTCCATACATCGATAAGTTGTATTGCGGGTAACGCCTGTATGCTGTTTGTCATCATCTATCCCTGATGGTATCGATTAATAGCGCGTGTCAAACCAGCTATAACCACCAAAATTATCCGGCACCAGCGTGCGCATTTTCCCGTGGCCTGGCGCTGCCTGCTGCGCCAGATAAATCCAGCTCAGTGCCGGGGAAAGACAACCGCTGCCGCCATACATCTCGACGAGATTCACTACGTGGTATGACGGCTCTTTATCGACGTTTGACAACTGCTGTTCGATGGCCGACTTTCTTAGCCCGCTACAGGCAAACAGATTAACCTCTGGCTGATTCTCAACCAGGCTCGCCTGCCAGTTTTTGTCAATCTCGGGTGTAATGTACTGCCCACAATTAACCTGCAATTCAGCTTCTCGCTGACTAAAAATAAAACAACCGACACGTTCAACTGATCGATTCATGACACAATCGTTATTGCTGATTTTGTCACTCCTGCTCGTGGAAATATCCTCTTCAGAAAACACCAAAATGGGCACTGCACGATACGCGGCGCAAATCACCACAAAGTCAAAAAGTTGCCATTTCAGATAGTCCTCCGCTAACTGCATTGCCTGCATCAATGACTGTTTTTCCCCGCGAATTTTGCAGGTGAAATCGCTGGCGGAGAATTTTTTCACTAAATTCTTCGGCAGCGTATCGATCATCGCGGTATGCAAAGCACTGGAGATATTCTCAAAAGGTGCTGATTCTCCCCAGCTGTCTACATAAATAAAAGCCGTGCGCGATTTGAACAATTGCATCCGCTCGCGTGCGGTTAATTTTTGCAATGCCGTTTCAGACACCTGCTCCATCGCATCGATATACTCTTTGTAAGAGGGTGTTCTGATCATCTCTCTGGCATACTCATTGTGATGAGTACCAAAACGTTTAAATCCCCAGGCATGTGCTGCGGTTGATTTAAGCGCTTGCTTATACAAATGCGACTCCCATACGTTGAGCCAACAGGGGTAATAAAGATATACGCTTTCCCGTGGCTCCATCATGGAGAATGAAGATAAAAACATATGACTTCCTGTCTATGCCTGATGTCTGGTATCACTGTTGGACATCACCAGTGCGATAATTGAACCATCGACACCCAATCCTGTTTTCAGCAAGTGGTGTTTGTTGTGTTTTACAATTCCTTTATTGACCCACAGATGCGGGGCGATATTTTCACGGATTGCTACGTTTCCCACCGGGGAAATAAGTTCGCCACTACATAATGTATAATGACCAATGATTAAATCAATAATACCGGACCCCGTCGGGTTATATCCTATCTGTCCTTTATAAGCCAGCACAGGTAGCGAATGTTCCGCCAGCAATGTGGCTAGCGCCTGCGCTTCCGCTTTGTCGGTGGCCTCTGAGCCGTTGCCATGCGGCAAAATAGCGCATAACTGCTCATAATGAATGCCGGCATTGCGGATAACCTTATTCATTAATTTCAGCAAATTAGCACTCAATTGTGCGGCATCATTCCCTCTACCCGAGCTGATTTGTTGATACGCTGAAGTCAGACATATTCCACCCGCCAGTCCCCGACGATGCCGATGTCTGGCGCTTTCCAGCACCATCCCACACTGCCCTTCGGCAAATAACACGCTTTTGCTTGTTTCGCCAAAGGGCTGTACTTCTTCACTCTCCAGCATCGATTGCCCGGCAAGAAAAGCGATATCCTGGGTAGTAATCTGTGAACAATTAATGACCACTACCAGGTCAATGTCCCCGCTTGCTATCGCCTGAATGGCCAGATGCACAGCAGACAGTGCTGAATTGCTGGTACACTGCAAATTGGGTGGCGCATATTTAAGACGATATTTCTCCGCGATATCATGCGCCAATTTATCCTGACAAATTTTTGCCACATGCAAATGGGTGATCGATTTATTCAGTGTGACATCTTCAATATCGTTGTGATCATAAAACGCTTTATAATCGTTCACATCCACCCGCGGCCCTAATCCGCTCAGATACACCCTGACATTCTCACCCGAAAGGCAATGAGCATCGAGCATGGCATGTTCCAGCGCTTGATCAATTAACGCAAAAACCTGTTCAGCCAGACTTTGTTTCTTCAACGCCAAGCGGGCAACCCGCTTGTTATCTTTGATTCCACATTTCACGGCAGCCTGATCAGAGACAAACCAATACTCTGTCGCCGCCATCTTGCCCTGCTTCAGGTTTTGAATTAACGCTTCGCCAGTGTCGGCAAACGCCAGTTTTGCGCTGTATCCCGAGATAAGGGTGACATGGTCCAAAATATTAGCCCTTTATAACAAACGCGGTGTAATTCCCACCTTCATTAGCGCCAACCAACAGTACCTGTCGGATGGTTTTTTTCAGGGGGGTGCGAACAAAGTTAATACGGTCATCGCAGAACGTTTCGGTGTATGGAATCGCAGGGATCGCTTGCTTCTTGATACAATCAACAATCACCGCGAGATTTAACAATGCCGCACAAGAGTCGACAAAACCGAAAAATGCATTGTAGTTAACCACCGGTACGTGTGGATTCTCACGCTGGAACGTTTGGTGAATCGCACCGAGTTCTACCTGTACACTCTCCGCCGCACCATTGGTGGTACCGCAAACCAGGTCAATTTCCGCTGCGGTTATACCGGCGTCACACAATGCCCGTTGCATGGCCAGTGCCATTGCATGGATATTCTCTTCCGTCTGCTGCGTATCGAAGTAGCTGTTGCTGTTTGATTTTCCATATCCCATGATCTCTGCCTGCACCTCAATATGACGCGTCGCTGCGGCCTCCAGATCCTCTAACAACAGCATGCAAGCTCCCTCACCCGGCACAAACCCTTGTGGATTTTCACCGTATATCTGGTATTCACATGCCTCAGACGTCATCTGAATTTTTTTTGTTGCCGCGTCCATATACAGCGACATGGAAGGGAAATATTCATCCGCCCCGCCGACCAGCACTTGAGGTTGTAACTGCTGACGTACCATTTCGTAACCGTAAGCCAGGGCACCCAGCGCCGCGTTCTGCCCGTTTGCCAAGGTGGTGGTATAGCCTTTGATACCTTCGGAAATGCCACAAAAGGTGGCAATCGCGTTCATAAGCGAGCCGGGAAATTCGGAGGTTCGCACTTTCCGAGGGTCCGGCTTCAGGCTCTGCAGATATTTATAGGTTGTCTCCTGTGGACCGCGCGCCATCCCCATCACTAACCCTAACTCTTCGCCATCACGGCGGATCTTGCGCTGCGCATGATTTAATGCTTCCACCAGTGAGATCAGGGCAAAAGTGCTGCCACGCGTCGCTTTACGTGGATCGTAGCGCCGCAGATGTTTGCGCGGTTCAAGATTCTGCACCTGGAAGGTTTTAAAACTGGGTACATTTTGCTGCGAGGTAAACTGGCCGGTTTCTTTCAGCACATCCAGTAACTCTCTGGCTTCAGCCAGCGTATCTTCATAAAACCCGACCGGGCTCAGTTCGACAGCGTTTTTCTGCGACCAGACATATTCAAGAATGTCGTTAAGACTGTGGCCGATGGCGGATACAGCACCCATGCCGGTAATGGCAACCCGCCTGGCAAAATATGTCGTGGGTGGCACAACCTCTGGTCTGGTGCCAACAATCATGCAGCAGTTGTTACCCCCGAAGGCATAATTGTTCTTCATGAAAATATTGACTTCTTTTTCTCTGAACGCGTTTGGCACGTAATCCAGATCACAGTTGGCACGCGGCACAGTGAAATTCAGCGTGGGCAGCAAATTATTTTGCGGCAAGGTCACCAGGCAACTAATCAATTCGACAATCCCGGCAGCACCAATGTTATGACCGAGGAAAGATTTGGTTGAACTGACCGGTAACCTCTCAATGTCAGAGAACACTTTCTTCATCGCCAGCGTCTCAATGCGATCATTGGCTTCAGTACCGGTACCATGCGCGTTCACATAGTCGACCTGATCTGGCGTGATCCCGGCATTTTGCAACGCTTTGTTCATCACCTGCACCGCGCCGCTGGCGCGCGGGTCTGGCCCGGTTTCGTGATAGGCATCGCAGGAGGTGGCATAAGAAAGAATTTCGCCATAAATGGTCGCACCACGGGCAAGCGCATGCTCATACTCTTCCAGCACAATGGCACCCGCCCCCTCACCGATGGACATCCCGGAGCGGCCAGAGAAAGGCGAGCAAGACGCCGGATGCATCACGTTCAGAGCATAAAACCCGGCAAACGTGGGCAGATAGATCGGCTCAGTGCCCACTGCCAGCATGGTGTTGTTTTTACCATTTTGGATAAAATCAAACGCGATACCGATGGCGTTAGGACTGGCGGTGCAAGCAGTGGCAACCAATTCCGTCCCGCCCTTCAAACCGAGTAGCGTCGAAACGCTGGCACAACAGGATGAGAAACCGCCGGAGTAAATGGCTTTCTTGAGTGAGAAGTCCTGAATACGCTGCTCAAACAGCGGCAAAAACGCCTCAGTGCCAGCAGAAGAGACACCAATAATTAAGCCGGTATTAGCCAGACATGCGTGATCATCAACCAGGCCAGCCTGAGTTAATGCATCCTTACTGACTTTATAAGCCCACAAAGCAGCATTATCCTGGGTTTCCAGGATCTCGTCAGGGATCGCCGAATAATCGATCTCATGCAGTACCTCAGCCGCGCGTGCATTTTCAAACCATTGAGAAAAACGCTGACTGTCAGCCACGCCGCATTGTTTATTCAGCAGTGCCTGTCTGAAATCTACTATATTATCTGCCAGGGATGATAATATTCCCATCCCGGTAATGACCACTCTTTTTCTGTTCGTCTTCATAACGGATTCACTAAACTTTAATGCCGGATAATGCGCACTTCGGCTTTGAAGGGTCGATATAACTGTGTTCAGTTGGGTTTACCCACATACTGAAATTATATATAAAAGGGAGATTATGCGTGGTAGCGGCAACATCGCCTGCCGATGTTCGAAGAGTAAAACCGGCAATATCAGACCATGCGTATGGGCTATCAATTAAAGCCAGTGCGATATAAGATTGTCTTGCGGGTGAATAACCACCTTTGACAATCACCCCAACCTGTACACCGTCCACCAGGACTTTGCTATCAGCCGCGATATCACTGCATCCGGCAACGGGCATGATGCCCACTAATTTGCGCTCAATACCGGAACGGGAAAACGCTTCAACTGCAGATTTGCCAATAAAACTCTCTTTATCGTATTGAATAGCCCACTGCATCTGTAATTCAAGTGGATTACGGGTGTAGTTTTGATAAATGGATGCATCCCAACAAGGATTTTCAATGCGCACAATCTGCTGGTAATCCAGACCCGCAATTTTCAGCTGATATTTATCACCCTTATCAACCAATTGTTTCCATACACCCACCAGCTTCTGCTGTTCACCAACCACTAAATAGGAAAACTCACCGTGTCGGCCACAACGGAAAGTCATCAGGCCATCATCGGTATTCATATATTCATGATAAGGCAGACCGATGATATCAAAGCCGTAAATTTCAGAAAGCAGCTCCCAGGCATACGGACCTTCCAGCAAAATTGCGCCCCATTCTTGCGCCTCTAATGCATTGATCTCAGGGATTTCCTGAATATCCAAATCCTCTCTGTTTTCTAAAATACACTTAAGGCGTTCTATCACTTCACCTGAGGAGAGCGATTCAGAGAGAATATAATACCCTTCGGCTGTGCATAGCATATAAGCATCTCCCCATACCGAGCCATCTTCATTCAGCAGCAGTGTATAAATCCCTTGCTCGTCTCGAATGATGGAAATATCAGCTGAAGCCAGATGATTTACCAACGACCATGCATCATCTCCCACTACGCTGACAATGGACATGTGTGAATAGTCCACCAACAGCACATTTTCTCGTACTGCTTTATAAGCCAGATCAACGGGGCTGTAAGAAATTGGGATTTCTTTCCCATTGTACACACCCATTATTGCCTTGTTTTCTAAATGCATGCTATGAAGAGCACTCATAAAATCACCCTACGATAATAAAATGAAAATTGTTAATGCTTTCTGTTTTTCAACACAAATGAGGCCAACGTGTTGATGCTTCGCATATAAGATGGGTCTTGACCTTCACTGACCTGAATACCAAAAGTCTTATCCAGTAATACCAGAATTTCCGTAGCATCGACTGAATCCAGTTTAAGTCCATTGCCAAACAAGGGCGTATCATCATCAATCTGCGCTGCATTCTTCTGTATATGCAGACGCTGAATGATTTCCGTTTTAATGGTGAGCAACACCGCTTTGCGCGCTTCAATATCTTCTTGCATCATATTCATCTCTATTTACCGTAATGGATTATTTAACGTCTCGAAAGTTAATGATTACGCCCTGACTGATCAGTTTTTTACCGACATGGGCAGATACCGCATAGTGTCTGAAGCCATTACTGTCTGCGAAAGAGAGCTTACTGATGACCTCAATCGTATCTCCGGGCCATGCGATATCCTTGAATTTTAAATTCTGTGCGGCAAGCACGCCGCGAACTTGTGAACGCCGTGCTCTAATAATCGCAGCCAATTTATCATTCGTGATATTTTGGTGAATATCGCGTAATGAACGCATTTCTTGCTGATACTCATCCTGCCAGATATCGCAGACATCAGACAGAAAAGAGAAATACTCACTGGCCTGGCCGAATATTTCCGCAATAAGTACGCCTGGCATAATGGGGTCTTCAGGAAAATGCCCGGCCATATAAGGTTCGTTAAATGTCACATGCTTTATGATTTTGATGTAACCATTTTCCCCATACTTATAGTCATCAATTCTGTCGACCATAACCAACGGCTGTCGCCAGCCACCCATTTCGAGAAATACTCTGGCAGGAATCGCATATTTTGACATAAGTCACCGCATAACCAGGCCACCATCGATCACGATGGTCTGGCCAACAATATAGCTAGATGCTGAGGAGCTTAGATAAACGATCGTATTCGCCACTTCTTCACATTTACCTAACCGTCTTAATGGCACAGATGACACCACATCACGCACAACGGTACGCGGTACTTTCTTCACCATTTTTGATTCGATCATTCCTGGTGCCACCGCATTGACTCGCACCCCTCTGGGGGCCAGTTCGGCTGCCAACGTTCGCGTGAACCCGAGCAATGCCCCTTTCGAAGCACTGTAGTTGCTTTGACCAATACTGGGGATAATTGCGGCAATAGAGGCAACATTGACAATTGCCGCGCTTTCCGCGGCTCTCAATAGCATCAGCGCCTCTTTCGTCAGTACAAAGGTATTAATCAGATTGGTATCGATTACCGTAGTGAAATCATCATTGCTCATTGCAGCAAAGAGTGCGTCGCGTACAATTCCGGCATTATTCACCAGAACATCCAGTTTTTTGGCCTGAATACTCAGATACTGGCACAGCTGCGTGACCGCTTTCTTATCGGCAAGATCGCACTGGAGAATATGCAGTCGCTCACCCTGTGGATGACTCTCTTTCAGACGCTGTAAGTCAGCTGAGTTTGATTTATACAACGCATAAACCTGGCATTGCTGTTGTAAAAACCCGGCGCAAATACCCATGCCAATATCACCACTGGCACCGGTTACTAAAACATTCTTGTCAATAAGGTCGTGATATTTATACATAGTCACACTTCAATCGGATGAAATTAAGTCAAAACCGTAACTGCAATTGCATGCAGGCGACAATGCGAAATACTTAATGCTATTTTTGAAAAACCTTTTTCCGCGATAACATCCTTTAACTTTCCAGACAACTGAAAATGAGGAGCACCGTATTCATCATGAATAATTTCAACGTCGTGAAAACAGATGCCATTACGAAAGCCCAATCCCACCGCTTTAACAATCGACTCTTTCGCAGCCCAGAAACCAGATGCTCTTGCATAATCCGGCTGATCGCTACCAATCTTTGAAATTTCCGCCTCGGTGAAAACACGCGGCAAAAAAGACATTTCTGAACGAATAATAGCGTTTTTTATGCGTTCTACTTCTACGATATCCGTACCAACCGACATGGCCTCTCCCGAAAACTAGAGTTGATAAGAAATATTAAAATTAAAATTGACTTTATCAGCATTTAATTCACGTGGGTAAAGCAAGGGTTTTGACAAAGAAAGATCATAGTTCAACGCGTTAATGCTTCCTTTCAATCCCGTCACAGCCCCAATTAACTGCCGGTTCTTAATACTATCCTGTACAGCTTTATCTTTAAAAATTGCTCCGTAGTCAGTGCCAAGGTACCACTCCAGATTACTTAACCCGGTAATAACGTTGGCGGTATTCTGTGCATAGAAACCTTTATTGCCGTAAATACCGGCGCTATTCTCAAACCCGCGCACATTCCATCTGTCACCAATGCTAAACTGGTCTTGTAATGTTAAAGCATCTGGAGAATACTGTGTACCCAACCGCAATTCATAATAACTATCCACCCAGGGGATATTCAGCAATGTTGTATAGCTCATATCCAGATTCAAAACATGGCTCTGTCGGCTGACATCTCCCGACTTCATATCAGGTGTTGCTTCAGCACCCAACCACGGCATGAATCGCTGATATGAAAACGTAGTATCAAATAATGCGCCAGGTATATTTCTTTTAAAATTAGCCCCTAAGCGCAGGTTCGTCATATTGCGTTTTTGTAATGCCAGCGCTATGTCTTCTAATTTGTAGCCCACCTTCCTGCGGAGTAGCTCAGCACTCAACGCGACTTTCTTATCCTGATCACGATAGACGGTTCTTGAAGCTTTCAGGCTTAAGTTTGCACTCTTGCCTAAATAATTGAAATCGTAAGGACCAATATTAATAATTTGCCGCGACTGAGTATTACTGTAAAAAAATTCGTAATCCCAGTAACCATAAGGTATTGAGTAATAGGTACTAACACTTTTATAGCGGCCGCTTACCTGTTCAGCATTCGCTGTTCCCGACAAGTAAAAAACATCATTCATTTTTGTCAGGTTATAGAGATAACCCGCAACACCGAACAAATTTTTACCTGTCCCGGCATCACCCCAGTTGTTCACCCAGGTTCGGGCATTCCAGTTAGTTGCACGCTCCATGTTGATCACAACATTGCTGTAGCCCGCCAGACTGCCAGGTTCAATATTGATCCCGACTTTTACACCCGGTGTTTTTTGCAACACCTCTAACCCCTGCTCGATATCTCTGATATTAAGAATCTGTCCTGATTTAAACGGTCATATCCATTCTTTAACACCACTGTTATCAAGCAGAACTTTTTCAATCCTGCCCGGCACAACCGCCAACGTTAACTTTCTTGTGGTTAAATCCTGGTTGGGGATCTCAATGCGCGTCGTGATATAGCCTGAATTAATAAAATGATCCTGTAATACATTCGCAAGTTGCTCAATCCCCTTCGTCCCCAGACAGCGCCCGACAATTTTTGACTCAACCGCCTTTATCAAGGCATCATTTATAAAATTTTCTTCGATAATTAAACCATCAACTTCGACGCAGTGTTCCTCAACAGGAAAATCAATGTTATTCAGGGTTAATCGTTCAACCTTCGAATAGACATCCTTTTTTACCAACTTGTTTTCCTGTCGCGTGTTATTTTCAAGATCCTGTTGTGATTTAACAAGGCGATTTAAATCGATATCTGCCGTCGTTGATTCGCTGGCACTCAGCACGGCAAGAGCCAGTAGGGGTCTGATTGTTTTTTTCATAGCATGCTTATCGAGGATGAAGCAGCATTACAGCTGCTTCATCTCACTCAATTTCTACAACCCGACGATTTTCCCGCTATTAATTACAGTATCAGCATTCAGATCAACCCCCTGACGGCCACCCATGACTGCTGATTTACCGTCATTCTGGACTCTTTTTGCTGAAATAGTGGCGTGCCCTTCGGTAAACAAGTTTCCGGCGTTATAGACTGTATCGGTAGCGCTAACGGTTAATTTAGCACCCGCAACCATGTCCTTATAATTATAAACTGCAGTCTTCGCATAAACCTCAGCTTCATTGTCTGAATAAATAGTATTTCGGTTGTATAAAACGCCACCGGAGTTGACGCTAACCTTCTGCTTACCGGTGATCCAACCATAGTTGGTAAAGCTACCCCCCACATTGAGAGCCAGAGCGCCATCCGCAGCGATAATACCGGTGGCATTATTATCGATAATGTTTCCGCTACTGGCTAACGACAAGCTGCCAGTGTCAATCGTCAAATCCCCTTTTGAGTGGATAGTCGAATAGTTACTGCTCAGACTTTTTGCCTTAATACTGGATACGCCAGCGCCAATCAGCAAGCTTCGATCATTATACAGAGTACCGGTGATCGCCAGAGTTAAGGGCGCATTTTGCGCAATGATTCGGCTATTATTATTATTTAATGTAGTGGCGATAATTTCTACCCCACCATTACCAATCATGCCGCCTTGCTGATTTGGCATGCCGAAATACAATCCCCAAGTGTTGCCAAAATTGTTGCCATTCTGATTGGCCACTGTGCCGCCAGCATGAATGGTCAGTTTCTTTTGCGCTACGATTAATGCAGTATCGTTATTAACATCATTAACGGCTTCGATATTTACATTTTGTCCCAGCAACAAGCCAGCACTGTTATTGACATGTCGCGCACGAATATTGACATCACCATAGTCAGACGAAATGATACCGATACGGTTAGTCATATCGCCGGTCAGTTCAATGCCCACTCCAGATTGACCGACAATACTCGATTGTCCGTTTGTCAAAGACACTGCCTTGATTGATACATTCTTGGTTGTTGCGACTTTGCCGTTGAAGTTGTTGACGCCAGATGTCGCCAGTAATCCAATATCTCCGGAAGAGGCAATCTGACCGTCGCTGTTATTCAGGTTGGCAACGGCGATGTCAATACCGCCTTCACCCGCAATAATTCCCAGTGAATCAGAACTTCCGGCATCAGCAGATTTGGTACCACTGTTGGTGAGAGTTCCCTTTGATGCAGCAATTTTAACATGACCATTCGCTGCGCGAATCCGGCCACCGTTATTATTCACCGATCCCGTAGTGGACATATCCACATCGCTATAGGACTCGATAATACCGTTGTTATTTTGCACGTTCGTTGATTGAGAACCAACGTAATAGCCTTTAATTTGACCATTGTTATTATTCAGCGTGCCCGTTTGTAATGCGACCACACCTGCCTCAATCCCAACAGTGTTACCTTTCCCGGAGTTAATCAGCGCAGCATTATTGGTGTTCATCGCCAACGTTCCACTCGCAGCAACTTTACCATTGGTATTGTTAAACTCACCACTGCTGATATAAACATCTGCACCGGACATGATATTGCCCGCGCGGCTGTTGTTGATGACGTTTTTATTCGTATCAATTGAAACGGTCTGGTCGCTTACAATTTTACCGGTAACATTTTCGAGTGTACCTTTGGTTTTAACCGCGATAACACCTGTTGATTTAATCTGCGCTGCGTTATTGGTCAAACGACCATTAGCATCGATCTGAATGCCACCGTTACCGGCCGCCAACACGCCAGCGTTTCGCACGCCAATCCCGTTTTCGGTACTGATTAGATTGATTTTATTGGCGTACATACCACCAAGTTTAGCTACATCAACCCCATAACTATTTCTTGCACCACTGGCGTTAACGCTACCTGTCACCTTATTTGTCGTATCAATATAGTTGTTACCCGCAATCAGGGTAAGTTCCTGTCCCGATGCATTAATGTCTCCATTAACGACAATTGACCGCGCCAAAATGGCTGTTGGTGAATCACTGGTCAAACCATCAGTGGTGATAATGCCACCGTTGACGGAATACCCTTTCAGTTCACCATTGTTCAGATCAGCTTTACCTGTCGTCATGGTGACTTTATCCGCGTTGATAAAGCCGCAGCTGTCACAGCTGATGCCATTAGGGTTGGCGATGATCAAATGCGCCTTATCACCGGCCACCTCCATCTGGCCATTCAGACTACTTTTATTTTTTGACGTTACTTCATTCAGGATAACTTTTGCCGTACCTGATGCCAGGTTACTGTTGCCAGCGATCTGCCCCGCCAGCGCAGTATTGGCACCATTCTGGCTATTATTAAAAATCAAACCTTCTTTACCAACATTCAACTTGTCATAAATATTATGAGATATGCCATTTCCGTTAGCTCCATTAATATTTACGACCGGAACACCATTCGCCATGCTGGTAGTACCGTTTATCATACTAAGGTCAGCAGCATTGACCATCACTGGCAAAGCCAACAGTATCGATGAAGCTAAGGGGCTGACTTTTAATAAGCCATGCTTAATTTTCATTTTTACCTACTTGATAAGTGAGTATCATTGTTACGCGCAAAAAACAGTGTTCGTTAAGATATCAATATTATAATTCAACAACCAATAAAATGCCGCCGAACGCTATCGGTTCAGATTATTTTTGGATGAATTAAGAATATTACCAGCTCATATTAGTTTCTATAAAATAAAGCAATACCCTGCCATCTCATAAAACCTTGCATGTGTTATTTTTATTACTTACAAAATTATCCTGTTGCAACACTACTTTTCATCTTTTAAAAAAAAATGTCAAGCATGCAATAAGTGAAAACTTCAGGATGTAAAATAAGTGCCTGCCCCAATGAGAAATTATTCCCCTTCGCCTGCTAATTGCTAAAATTATCGTAACCAGACAACCCTTCAGATTATTACTTATATACTCAGGATAAAACTTGCCATATTAGCCTCCTTTACAGTCAGGAAAAAAGACAGACTCCCCCGCTTCGTGCGGCGTGGCATGCAGCCTTCTCGGCATAATATAAAGCATGCTTCTCACTATTTTTCGGTTTAAATAATCTTAAATTTCATCGTGCAACATCCATGATGTTTGGAAATGAACATCAAAATCTATCATTCAATCAATCACATCTAAAAAGATGCTTTTTTTTGCTGTAAATCATTAGCATTACATAAACACCGCCCCAACATTATCCTTACCACTTAATAGCGGCATCATCTTTTTAGCTTTTTGTGCCATTATCCTTTCATGATTTGTAAAGGTCGCTATCATAGCTTCGAGATAACCAGGTAATATTCTTATTTATTTCCACGAGCCGTACCTTTAATCGATTATTATCCTGCTGAAAATAAGACAAAAAGATATGCTGGTTTCATTTATAAGCCGCTGTACTTTCAGAATTTCTCTTATCCTGGGAATTCCTGATAGCGGGTAACAGCCTTGCTGTATTTTTTTCGGATTTGTATGATGCGCCACATTCAGACATCACCATGGAAATTGGACAGGGATTGTTGATTCCAATGCAAAATGAACCGTGTAAAACCAATTGGACCGATTATCAGCTGGCAACAACGCCTGCTCAGCTGTCAGACATGCAGGATCATTCCGACGTTGAATACGCTATCTGGCCCGACAGAAACTATTATTTACGGCTGGGTATCCATGCTACGCTACGTGAAAAGCAGCATAACCATCTGAAGTTTAGTTTTATCTTTGTCGACTTCTCTCACTACAACATAAAATTTTTCTCTGATGCCGACTGGATTAAAAACTTAGCCAGAAGTGGTAGCGGATTAATCTTATTATCTGATTATAGGATGGATAATCTTGCCTCTTGGTGGTGGAAGCATCACCAGCGTATCGCCACCGTTATCTATTCCAGCGATTGCCAGCAAACCATTAATAAAAAGATCAAAGATGTTCTTATTGGTCGATGGGGTAACGGGGTCAAAGCGGGCAGTCTGACCACGTCAGAGGTGGAGGTATTGAATCTTCTGGTGCGGGAATACACCCTGACGGAAATCGCGGATTCTCTGCAACTGGATAAAAAAAAGCTTTATAACATCCGCTTCTCTTTACAAAAAAAACTTAACGGTGAGATTAACACCCTGTTCTTGTTTTAAGTAACGCCGCCCCAGCTGCGGGGCGGTGTTTTATTTTTCGCGATTCTGCAACTCAAGAATATTTTTCTCCAGTCGGGCAATCAGGGTCACCATCTGGTTGACCTCTTCCAGGCTGATGCCGTTGAGAATGTCATCTCGGGTGGCATCGATCACGTTCTCAACCTGTTCGATGATCGGCTCTGCCTGACGGGTCAGCTTGATACGTTTCGCACGACGGTCGTTGGCACAGGTAGAACGGGTGATAAGCCCCTTCTCTTCCAGTTGATCAAGTGTACGCACCAGCGAGGGTTGCTCAATACCAATGGCTTTCGCCAGCTGTATCTGCGACTGCTCTGGCGGGAGTTGATGAATATTGTGCAACGTCACCCAATGTGTTTGCGTCAACTCAAGCGGTTTCAGACGCTGGTCGATCAAGGCACGCCAGATGCGCACCAGGCGAGACAGATCCGTTCCGAGTGTCGTATCCATTTCATCTCCTTATAATTAGCTTGCTAGCTATCAAGCCAGATTTTACACTATTCTGCGAGTTTACAGGACAAAATACAAATCCCAGGCCAGCTGACACACGCACTCATCTACGCTTCATTAAGAGAGAATCTGGGTTTACTAAGGATGATAACACGTGTCTGTTTTCCCCCTGACCGCTAATGCGCCACTCACTGACCTGGTTTTTGGCGCTTCCTTGTTCTTCCCACCGCTGTTCAAAGCGGTGTTGCTGGGTTTCTTTTTCTGGCTGCTGATTCATCCCTTGCTACGTGGCTGGATGTACTCCGGTGATATCTGGCATCCCACCTTAATGGATCTTTCCTTGTTTGTGCTGTGCGTTACCGCCGCACTTTGGTTATTGAGCCTCGGATAAATCACCATGAAATTCAATCCCTTTAAATATTTTTCTACCCTGATTGTGTTTGCGCTGGCGTTGCTGGCGGGTTGGTGGATGTGGAATTACTACATGCAATCGCCGTGGACGCGCGACGGTAAAGTCCGTGCCGAGCTGGTCGACATCACCCCACAAGTCTCCGGGCGTATCGTGTCGTTGGTGGTGCGTGATAATCAATTTGTGCATAAAGGGGATACCTTGTTGACGCTCGATCCGGTGCCGTGGCAAATCGCGCTGGATAATGCTGAGGCGCAGTTGGCAAAAGCACAGTCAGATCAGGAAAAGGCCCAGCATGAGTTGAGCCGTCGTAGCAACCTGCCACGTAACGTGATTTCAGCGGAGGATCTCGATGCTGCGCATCTGACAGCCAATGCCGCGGCAGCCACCACCAAAGCTGCTCAGGCGACCCTCGATCAGGCGCGCTGGAATCTGGAGCAAACGCAAATCAGCGCTCCCACCGATGGTTGGGTGAGCAATCTGACGCTGCGACCGGGCAATTACGCCACGGCGGGCACCCCGCTGTTCTCACTGGTGGATAGCCATTCCTGGTATGTGATGGGATATTTCGAAGAGACCAAACTGCGCCATATCCAGCCAGGCGCGACCGCCAACATCGTGCTTTACAGCAACGGCCAGCGTTTGCAAGGCAAAGTTGAAAGCATCGGACGCGCCATCTACGACCAGAGTGTCGACAGTGACAGTGGCCTGGTACCGGATATTAAACCGAATGTTCCCTGGGTGCGGCTGGCGCAACGTGTGCCGGTGCGTATTCGTCTTGACGCCATTCCGGATGGCGTCCCGCTGGTGGCGGGCACAACCTGCACGATCTCGATTGAGCGCTGAGGCCGGGCATGAATTTACAGTGGCTGGCATGGCAAAATCTCCCCTGGATCAAAGCCAGCAGCGGCGAATGGCGTTATGCGTTACGCAATGCCATCGCCATGTGTCTGGCGTTAACGGTGGCATATGCCCTGCAACTGGATCAGCCCTACTGGGCCATGACCTCTGCCGCAGTAGTCAGCTTTCCCACGGTCGGTGGTGCTATCAGTAAAAGCCTGGGGCGCATTGTTGGCAGCTTACTCGGTGCCACTGCTGCGTTACTGATTGCCGGCCATACGCTAAATGAGCCGTGGCTGTTTGCTTTTTTTATGGCGGGTTGGCTGGCGCTCTGTACCTGGATTGCCAACCACTACCAGAACAATGTGGCCTATGCCTTTTCGCTGGCCGGGTATACCGCCGCCATCATCGCCTTCAGCAGCGTCAATATCACCGATATCAGTGATCTCTGGACGATTACCCAAGCACGCGTTTGTGAAGTGATTTCCGGGATTTTATGTGCCGGGTTGATGATGATGGTGCTGCCCAGTACCTCAGATGGTCACGCGTTGATGCGATCGCTGCGCCAGATGCACGCCCGACTGCTGGAACACGCGGTGCTGTTGATGCAGCAAGGCAGTACCGACAATGTTCGCAGCGCACATGAGACGGTGATCAGCCAGATCCTGACCATGAACCTGCTGCGCATCCAGGCGTTCTGGAGCCACTACCGCTTTCGTCGGCAAAATAACGTCCTCAACTATGTACTGCATCAGCAATTGCGCCTCACCAGTGTGCTCTCCAGCCTGCGCCGGATGCTGCTGAACTGGCCTGAAGCGCCGCAGTCACTGTTTGATGCCATCCAAAAACTGCTGCACGAATTAGCGCAGCCTGAGTGTGATAAATACCAGTTGGCGTTGATTCTGCGCGGTATCACTCCCGCCGCCGCTGGTGATTATCGCCAACGTGCCTTTGTCCAGCGCCTGCGCTACTTTTGTTGGGTCTACCTGAACGTGCAACGCTGGATCAGGTTGATTGAACGTGCGGATGCAGATACACAATTCCAGCCGCCGCGCGTGCCGTCGCTGGCGCGCGAAAGCGATAACGCCGAGGCCGGATGGAGTGCACTGCGGACGTTCAGCGTGATTATGCTGGGCTGTGCATTCTGGATCGCCACGCAATGGGATTCTGGTGCGGCGGCACTGACACTGACGGCAATTGCCTGTGTCCTCTATTCTTCAGCCCCCTCGCCAACCGGCAGTATCTCTCTGTTGCTGAAAACCCTGCTGTGGCTATCGTTGTTTAGCTTTGTGCTGCAATTCGGCCTGATGGTGCAAATTAGCGCGTTGTGGCAGTTTTTGTTGGTGTTGTTCCCCCTGCTTACCACGTTACAACTGTTCAAATTGCAACAGAAAACCCGTGCCGGTATGTGGGGGCAATTTATCGTGTTCATGGGATCGTTTATCGCGGTCAGCAATCCCCCGGACTGGGATTACCAGAGTTTCCTCAACGATAATCTGGCAAAGGTGTGTGGTGTGATGCTCGCCTGGCTGGCGTTTCAGGTACTGCGTCCCAGTTCCGATGCCAGACGTAGCCGTCGCCATATCCGCGCCTTACGCCACGCCTTTCTCGATCAGTTACGTCGTCATCCACGCCTGAGCGAAAGCCGTTTTGAGTCGCAGATTTATCATCATATCAGCCAATTGAGTAATAGCCGTGATGAGCAGGCGCGAGTGTGGTTGTTGCGCTGGGGCGTGGTGTTGCTCAACTGCTCGCATCTGGTCTGGCAATTGCGCGAATGGCAGCCTGCCTCTCCAACACTGGCAACGATGCGCGACAGCAGCCTGCAAGATTTGCAGCGCATTATGAGTGTTCGTGGGGTGCGTCATATGCCATTGCAGGCCACGCTGGATGAACTGGAAGCGATGATTGCGCAATTGCCAGTGACGCAGGATAGTGAGGCCAATACCCTGGCGGGTATTCTCTGGCGACTGCGCTGCTCGCTGGCACAGTTAAAACAGGCGGTGCCAGGATAATTACTGGCAATATTGCTGTAGCTGGCGATTAAAGTCATCCTGCAACTGTTGCAGCGTTTTCCGTCCTTCAAAACGGGTTTTATCCTGCTCCGACATCGGCTCAATCACCAACGCTTTCTCCTCGGGTGAGTAGATAAAACGTCGCGTCAGCTCCGTGCCGGTAAAACTTTTGCCCTCAATGCCCCCACACACCATGGTTAAGGTATGGTGAAAGGTCTCAGCATGGGTGAAATCAGTCTCGGTCGCGCTACGTAACACGTTCTGGCACCCTTTTGCTTCCAGCTTTTGCAGGGTGTGTTGTGTCAGCCATTCACGTCCACGGGCAATGCCTTCACAACTGGCACGCAGCGGATTGCGGTCAATCTCCCTTTGCAGCTGCCGACTGGCATCGAGCCGCAATTGCGTATCATTGGGTTGATCACAACCGACCAGCAACGCACATAACAACATGATCCCACACGTTTTCATTCCTGCCCCTGAGCTGTTTTTCCCTGCAAGTATCATAGGCGGGAAAAAACCATGGGAACAGCGCAAAAATCAAAGAAGAAACGTCTGGTTACGCAAATCAAGGCGGCATCGGGGTTGCCGCCTCGCGGTTAAATTACGCCACAGGCAAAACGGGCACCGCCGCCCCCCAGCGGCTGAGGGTGATCGGCGTGATTATCGCCCCCCATATGCACCATTAGCGCCTTGCCTTTGATTTCACTCAGGGATTTGATGCGTGGCGCCAATACCGGATAGTCGGCCTTGCCCTCGTCGGTGACAAACAGCGCGGGCAAATCGCCAAGATGACCGTTGGCATAAGGCCCAAGATGCTTACCGGTGTTCGCCGGATCAAGATGTCCACCCGCCGCGCCCGCCGCAACCATTTTGCCACCCGATTCGCCCGGTTCGCAGCTCCCTTTCGCATGAACATGGAAACCATGAATACCCGGCGGCAGACCGCTTAATTCGGGGGTAAATTGCAGTCCCCAGGGTGTTTCACTGATGGTCACCTTACCAATAGCCGCACCAATGCCTTGCTCAGTAACCTTATGCAGCGTCACCTGTTCCGATGCCGCTTGCGCAACACCGCTACAAAACAGCGCCAGAACGGCGATCAGGATTCTATTCATAACGCCTCCTTATGGTTAGCTTCCCTGTAAGTCTGGACGTATTTTGTCCCGCTCGCCGTAATTTGACGCTTTTTTACGCATCAGGGTACATCGTAACCCAATGCCGCCTTGCGAATGCGGAACCACTGCTGGCGATCCAGGGCGAGTTGGCAACCGGCGACGGCATCACTGACACGGGCTGTTTTGCCGGAGCCAATGATTGGCAGCGGACGGCTTGGCAGCTTCATGACCCAGGCATAAACCACCTGTTCAATATTGCTGGCACCGATTTCTTGCTGCACCTGATGGAGTTCATCGCGCAGCGGCTGGTAATGCGGGTCATTAAAAATGCGGCCACCTCCCAGACACGACCAGGCCATCGGGCGCATACGCAATTGCTGGCATTGATCCAATGTACCGTCCAGCAAGGTGGACTGCTCCAGCGGCGAGATCTCTAACTGGTTAGTTGCCAAGGTAAAAGGCAGACGAGATTGCAACAAGGTAAATTGTGCCGGTGTGAAATTGGATACGCCAAAGTGACGCACTTTGCCGCTTTGATGTAAGGCAAGGAAAGCCTCCGCCACTTCATCCGCATCCATCAGGGGATCGGGACGGTGAATCAACAGCAGGTCAAGATAGTCCGTAGCGAAGTGGCGTAACGAATTTTCGGCACTGTGCAAAATATGTCGGGCTTCGGTGATGTAATGACCGATACGGTGTTCCGGTTTCGCACGCGTGGCAATGCCACACTTGGTGACGATTTGCAGTTTTTCGCGTAAGCCCGGCACCAATTTCAGTGCCTCACCAAACGCCGCTTCACAGCGGTAATCACCATAGATATCGGCGTGGTCTACGGTGGTGATGCCGAGCGACAGGTGGTGCTCAATAAATTGTGCACACTGTGCCGGGGTCATCCCCCATTCCATCAGACGCCAGTAACCCATAATCAGCGGCGAGAACGAGGGACCCTGTGGGGCAATTTGTTGCGGTTGTAGCATCAAAACTCTCCCTTAAACACAATTCCGAATGATGAATCGGCAGTATAACGGAAAGTCAGCGGCAGGGACGGTCAGAACAGTGAAGGTTGTTGCGGTTCGTCAGGTTGTTCACTCTTTTGACTACGCTGGATACGTAACCAACGCTGGCGACACAGGCGCAACACATCACGTTTTTGTGCATCACTGTATTGCATCCAGTTAAAGCGTTCTTCCCGGCTGCGCAGGCAACCACGGCAATAGCCACGCGCATCGCTCTGGCAAATACCGCGACAGGGACTGGGTACGGGGAAAAACTCAAGTTGCTCGGCCACTTCAACTCCGACGTCATTGGTTTGCAGCATATTGATAACAGCTTAGTGGCATTGTGCAAGGAGTAAACGCTGCTGGTCTACTTTTCACACAATAAATCCGTCAGCCCCTACAGGGGTTACGCCTGCTTACCAAACAGGTCACACCGCCGGTCCGCGCATTTAGGTTTCGTTAAGGTTTTCCTCATATTTTGTCTCTACTCTGGCGCCATTCCGTTCCATGATTGAGTTTCCATGAAATTCCCGAATAAGTTACAGTGTCACACTGGTTGGTTTAATTTTAGTGCCGCCCTGTTCTTTGCCATCGTTTTAAACGGCCTGTTTTTATTTCGTGCCTGGCAAATTATTACCTACGATCGCCTGCATGATTATCTGTTTGCCGCCAGTATTCCGGTGGTCCTGATTTCAGCGTTCTACTTGATTTTTAGTCTGATCGCCTGGCCATTTATCCGCAAACCGCTATTGATTGTGCTGGTACTGGCCAGTGCCGCTGCCAACTACTTTATGCACAGTTTTGGTACCGTCATCGACACCAACATGATCGAGAACGTGTTCGAATCGAATGCCCAGGAAGCGGGTGCCCTGATCAGCCGTACCTGGGCAATCTGGATGCTGCTGATGGGGATTCTGCCGGTGGCTATCATCAGCAGCGTCCGCATCCGCCATGGGCAACGTTGGTGGTGGAGCCTGCTGCAACGCCTGGCAGGTGCACTTGGCGCGCTGCTGGTGATTTTGTTGATGGCGGTGCTGTTTTATAAAGACTATGCCTCGCTGGTGCGCAACAACAAAGGCCTGGTAAAAATGATTACCCCGGCAAATATCGTCAGCGGTACCGGCCACTATGTCGATCAACGTTGGTTACAAGGCAGTCAGCAACTGGTCAAAATTGGTCAGGATGCACGTAAAGGTCCGTTAATCGCGGCTGAGCAGAAGAAAACCCTGGTGGTACTGGTGGTGGGTGAAACCGGCCGTGCAGAGGACTTCTCACTGGGTGGCTATAACCGCGACACCAACCCGCAACTGCAACAGCAGCAAGTGATCTATTATCCGCAAGCCAGTTCCTGTGGCACCGAGACCGCCGTCTCCGTACCTTGTATGTTCTCCAACATGCCACGTGAGCATTACGACGCTAATCTGGCGCATCATCAGGAAGGCTTGCTCGATGTCTTGTCACATGCCGGGGTGAGCGTGCTGTGGCGTGAAAATGATGGAGGCTGTAAAGGTGCCTGTGACCGGGTGCCGCACACCGACATGACCCTGTGGAATCTGACGCAATATTGCCACGATGGCTTTTGTCTCGACGATGTGCTGCTGCATAACCTCGATAATTATATCGGCAGCCTGCATAACGACGGCATCATCGTACTCCATCAGATGGGCAGCCATGGTCCGGCTTATTATCAGCGCTATCCGTCTGAATTCAGACGTTTCACCCCGACCTGTGATAGCAATCAGATTCAGGATTGTGACC
Organism: Pantoea sp. At-9b; assembly: GCF_000175935.2. Classification (NCBI taxonomy): domain Bacteria; kingdom Pseudomonadati; phylum Pseudomonadota; class Gammaproteobacteria; order Enterobacterales; family Erwiniaceae; genus Pantoea; species Pantoea sp. At-9b. The sequence goes on along the minus strand of NC_014837.1, from coordinate 1,871,240 downwards.
ATCAGGCGCTGGTCAATACCTATGATAATTCACTGCTCTACACGGATGATATGCTGAGCCGTACTATCGACAAACTGAAAGGATTGAGCGACCGTTTCAACGTAGCGATGGTTTATCTCTCCGATCACGGTGAGTCGCTGGGTGAACACGGCATGTATCTGCACGGCGCGCCATATATGTTTGCCCCTTCACAGCAAACGCATATTCCGTTGCTGATGTGGATGTCGCCGGGTTACGCCTCCGCGTATCACATTAATCAGAGCTGTTTACGCCAGCAAGCGGCGGAAACTCCGGTATCACAGGACAACCTGTTCCATACCCTGTTGGGCATGTTCAACATCCAGACTGGCGAGTATCAACCTCAGCTGGATATGATCAGATCGTGCCAGACGCTCAGTTAAGCATTGCATTAGACTGACTGGTCTACTAACCTGCTGCTCATGAACAAGACTCAGCAACGCAACGAAACCCGAGAACATCTGCTCGCTACCGGCGAGCAGTTGTGCCTGCAACGCGGTTTCACAGGCATGGGCCTCAGCGAGATGTTGACGCTGGCCGAAGTCCCTAAAGGCTCGTTTTATCACTATTTCCGCTCGAAGGAAGCCTTTGGTGTCGCCCTGCTGGAGCGTTATTTTGTCCATCATTTGCAGATGATTGAGCACCAGCTTGATCAGCCGCAAATGACTGCGCGCGAACGGTTTCTCCAGCACTTCCGCAGCGCGGAGAAGGTGTTTATCGAACAGGGCCATATTATGGGTTGCCTGGGGGTAAAGCTCTCCGCTGAAGTCTGCGATCTGTCGGAACCGATGCGCGATGCGCTGCAACTGGGCGCGAATGCGGTTATCAGTGCCTACGCCCGCTGTCTGAAAGACGTGGCCGCAGAACAACCGTTGCCTTATGGTCAAACGCCGCAGCAACTGGCGCAGCGCTGTTATTTGTTATGGCTGGGTGCCAGCCTGCAAAGCAAAATTTCACGAGAGCCAGGGCCAATCAGTCTGGCACTTGAAACCATTGAACAGTGGCTGAATAGCCACTGATTTTAAAAACCGCAGTTTCTAGACGACCGGTCTAATACAGGAGTCAACATGGCGAGTAAACAGCTGTTCTCCCCACTGAAAGTGGGTGCGATTACCGTACCTAACCGCGTTTTTATGGCACCGCTGACGCGTCTGCGTAGCATTGAGCCAGGCGATATCCCGACACCGCTGATGGCGGAGTATTATCAGCAGCGCGCCAGCGCCGGGTTGATCATTACCGAAGCCACGCAAATTTCTTTCCAGGCGAAAGGCTATGCAGGTGCACCGGGGTTGCATACCCAGCAACAAATTGCCGCGTGGAAAGCAATTAACGAAGCCATTCATGGTGCGGGTGGACATAGCGCGGTTCAGCTGTGGCATACCGGCCGTATCTCGCATAACAGCGTGCAGCCCAATGGCCTGCCGCCCGTCGCGCCTTCAGCGCTGGCTGCGGGTACGCGCACCTCACTGCGCCATGCCGATGGCAGCGTCTATCGTGAAGATACCTCACTGCCGCGTGCACTGAGCATTGCTGAAATTCAGCAGATTGTGGCGGATTTTGGCCAGGCAGCCGCCAACGCACGTGAAGCGGATTTTGATCTGCTGGAGCTGCACTCTGCACACGGTTATTTGATGCACCAATTCCTCGCACCGGGATCAAACCAGCGTACCGATGAATACGGCGGCTCGATTGCCAAACGTGGTCGTTTCGCGCTGGAAGTGGTCGACGCAGCCATTGCCAACTGGTCAGCAGACCGTATTGGTATCCGTATTTCACCGATTGGTGCCTTCCAGAACCTGGAAAATGGCCCGGATGAAGAAGCCGCCGCGCTGTGGTACATCTCTGAACTGGGTAAACGTAAACTCGCTTATCTGCACCTGTCAGAACCAGACTGGGCAGGCGGTCAGCCTTACAGCGATGCATTCCGTGAGAAAGTGCGCGCCCTGTTCCCCGGCGTGATCATCGGTGCCGGTGCCTATAGCGTAGAAAAAGCGGATGACCTGATTCAGCGTGGCCTGATCGATGCCGTGGCCTTTGGCCGCGATTTTATCGCCAACCCGGATCTGGTGGCGCGTCTGCAACAAGATGCGCCGCTTAACCCACAACGCCCGGAAAGCTTCTACGGCGGTGGTGCGGAAGGCTATACCGATTACCCGACCCTGTAAAATCTCCCCCACTGCCGCGCCAATGTGCGGCAGTGCTGTTTTTTCGTAGCGTTAACTCGCTATACTTAGCCTTTGTGCTTTTTAAAAGAGGATGTTATGCGTTTACTTCACACTATGTTACGCGTTGGCGATTTACAGCGTTCCATCGACTTTTATACCCGTGTGCTGGGCATGCGTCTGCTGCGTCAAAGCGAAAACACGGAATACAAATACACGCTGGCTTTTGTCGGTTACACCGAAGAGAGCGAAGGTGCAGTGATCGAGCTGACCTACAACTGGGGCGTGGAGAGTTATGATCTTGGCAACGCCTATGGCCATATCGCGCTGGGTGTGGATGATGTTGCTGCCACCTGTGATCGCATCCGCCATGCCGGTGGTAAAGTGACGCGTGAAGCCGGTCCGGTAAAAGGCGGCACCACGGTGATTGCGTTTGTTGAAGATCCCGATGGCTACAAAATTGAGCTGATCGAGAACAAACATGCCGGACACGGCATCGGCAACTAACGTTGTTTGCCCGGTCAGCCTGGACTTTTACAGGCTGGCCCTCCTCTGCTGCTGCACCCTCCCGCGATTTTTGCCATAATGCGCGCTGCCCTTTTATTGCTATGAGATCCTGATGTCTGAATCGAACGCCTTAAACGCTCTCCATCAACGCTTTCGCGGCTTTTATCCCGTGGTGATCGACGTCGAAACGGCCGGTTTTAATGCCAAAACCGACGCCCTGTTAGAAATCGCGGCCACCACCTTGAAGATGGATGATGACGGCTGGCTGCACTGCGATGAAACGCTGCATTTCCACGTTGAACCTTTTGAAGGCGCGATTCTTAACCCGGAAGCACTGGCGTTTACCGGGATTGATCCCAGCAACCCGCTGCGTGGCGCGGTGAGCGAGTATGATGCATTGCATGCCATTTTTAAGATGGTGCGCAAAGGGATGAAAGACAGCCATTGCAACCGTGCGATTATCGTGGCGCACAATGCGACCTTCGATCATAACTTCCTGATGGCCGCAGCAGAACGTGTGGGTCTGAAGCGCAATCCGTTCCATCCGTTCGCTACTTTCGATACCGCCGCATTGAGTGGGCTGGTGTTAGGTCAGACAGTGTTGGCAAAAGCCTGTAAGGCGGCAGGGATGGATTTTGATAGCACTCAAGCGCATTCTGCCCTGTACGATACCGAACAAACCGCCATTCTGTTCTGCGAACTGGTGAACCGCTGGAAGCGTCTGGGAGGCTGGCCACTGGCGTACAGCGACGACCTGTCGGAAGAAGACGCCGCCGAGTGACCAAAAGAAAGGCCGACAATTGTCGGCCTTCGCTTTTATTCTGCTTCTTTATACTTCTCAGCAGTTTCTTTAATCAGCGGCTGAAGTTCACCACGCTGGAACATCTCTACAATGATGTCGCAACCACCGACCAGCTCGCCATCAACCCACAGCTGCGGGAAAGTCGGCCAGTTGGCGAATTTTGGTAACTCAGCACGGATGTCCGGGTTTTGCAGGATGTCGACATACGCGAAGCGCTCACCACAGGCAGACAGAGCCTGTACCGCTTGTGCAGAGAAACCGCAGCTTGGCAGTTTCGGCGAACCTTTCATGTACAGCAGGATCGGGTTTTCTGCGATCTGGCGCTGGATTTTCTCAACAGTACTCATTATTGCCTTCCTTAATTCCTCACTTCGTGTTTGTTTATTGTAGCGACTTCACCCCCGCACTGAAAACGGGATTTTGCGGTCCGGGCACATCAATCGCCATGTTTGTTAAGTTCCAGTGCCATAAATAACATTTTCATATCATGAATAAGCATGAACCGATTAATAATTAGCAATATTTCTGCTGGGTTAACCAGCTGAAATCGCTCATTTTTGCCCCATATCAACTCTGCTAACAGATTAATGGAAAAATGCCTTACCTTTTGGAAAAAAACTGGATTAGAATCATCTCGGCGCTGATCATTGATCAGATTTTTCTAACATAGCCGCAGGCTGTTTTCTTCAGACTGCTTAACCTGTAACCGGACTATGCGTTTACTCATTACGCTTTTTATGCTGGCTTTCGCCCAACTGTTTTTTAATGTGGCTTCTGCGTCACCGCATGCGCCCATCAATGCCAGTTTGCATAACGCAGAGAAGAAAAGTGCGCGTGAAGATGAGCGTCGCAAACGACGTCCGGTAAAAACCAGCACGAAGAAATCCCGTCTTGCCACCAGTGTTCAGAAGCTAAAACTGAAAAAACAGCCGAAAACGGAAACGGCGCTGCACAAAACCACCCGCAGCAAAAAATCTCTGCTGAAGTCACCGTCTAAAAAATATGGCCACCAGCGCACCGCCAAAAGAGCGGAGAAGCAGGATGATGGCGGCGATCTGACCACCATCAAGATGAGCAACTCCCACCGTCAGCGCTATCAGAAAGCCCGTGAAACCGCCATGAACAAACTGATGGGGCAGATTGGCAAGCCTTATCAATGGGGTGGCACCTCACCGCATACCGGTTTCGATTGCAGTGGCCTGGTGTGGTACGCCTACAAGGATCTGGTCAAATACAAATTCCCCCGCACCGCCAACGAAATGTACCATCTGCGCGATGCGGCACCGATTAAGCGCGATATGCTGGAGAAAGGCGATTTGGTGTTCTTCCGCATCAATCATCGCGGCACCGCTGATCATGTGGGTGTTTATCTCGGCAATGGCAAATTTATCCAGTCACCGCGTACCGGTAAAGACATTCAGATCAGTGCGTTGGGTGAGGACTACTGGTTGAAACATTATGTTGGCGCTCGCCGGATGATGACGCCCAAAACCATCCGCTAACCCGCCGCCCGCGAGCAGAAAAAGCCGGACTGATTTTTCAGATCCGGCTTTTTTTATTAATGAAGGATCGCGGTGAAGCTGAACACGATAATCATTAACAGCGCGCCCACAGTGGTAAACAGCGCCAGTTTCAGGTCGGTACTCATCACAACTCCTTAGTCACATTAATTGAAGGGTTATCGTAATTTTGTCACAGCCCCCGGCAAAAATCTCGTCTTATCCGCGCCAGCTTGCTAGAATCGCCGCCTTTCGTTGCGCAACAGATTTTGCGCACGCTGTGTTTGCGGCAAGTTAAAGTGTTATTGACTGAGTGTTAAGGTCTTTTTCTTCGCCATTTGCCCCGAAAATCGGGGCGTAAAACCATTAGCAGACGCAAACGTTTAACAATATACTTATCAGTTAGTTGCGATAAGCCCGGGAGTACCATTTTCATGGCAACAATTAAAGATGTGGCGAAACGCGCCGGTGTCTCCACCACCACGGTTTCGCATGTCATCAACAAGACGCGTTTTGTCGCGGAAGAGACGCGTAACGCCGTATGGGAAGCGATCAAAGAGCTGCATTACTCGCCCAGCGCCGTGGCGCGCAGCCTGAAAGTCAACCACACCAAAACGCTGGGACTGCTGGCGACCTCCAGCGAAGCCCCCTATTTCGCCGAGATTATCGAAGCAGTGGAGAACCATTGTTTCGACCGTGGCTACACGCTGATCCTTGGCAACGCGCATAACGATCTGCAAAAACAGCGCGCTTATCTGTCGATGATGGCGCAGAAACGCGTCGATGGCCTGCTGGTCATGTGTTCTGAGTACCCTGATGACCTGCTGACCATGCTGGAAGAGAACCGCAACATCCCGATGGTGGTGATGGACTGGGGCGCATCGCGCGGCGACTTCACTGATACGGTGCAGGATAATGCCTTCCAGGGCGGCTATCTTGCGGGTCGTTATCTGATCGAACGTGGTCATCGCGACATTGGTGCCATCCCCGGGCAAATGGAACGTAACACCGGCGGTGGCCGCCATGCGGGTTTCATGCAAGCGCTGAATGAAGCGGGTATCAACGTTCGGCCGGATTGGATCGTGCAGGGCGACTTCGAACCGGAGTCCGGTTATCAGGCGATGCAGCAGATCCTCAATCAGAAGCAACGTCCGACTGCCGTGTTCTGCGGCGGCGATATCATGGCGATGGGCGCGATTTGCGCTGCGGATGAGATGGGTCTGCGCGTGCCGCAGGATATTTCCGTGATCGGCTATGACAATGTGCGCAACGCGCGTTATTTCACTCCGGCGCTGACGACCGTGCACCAGCCTAAAGCTCAACTGGGTGAAAAAGCCCTGGAGATGTTGCTGGATCGCATCACCAGTAAGCGTGAAGAACCCCAGACCATTGAGGTTCAGCCCACGCTGATTGAACGCCGTTCCGTCGCTGACGGCCCGTTCCGCGATTATCGTCGCTAAGCCTCCGTTTCGCTCAGCCATTCCTGGTTGAGCGTTTCGGCATCACCGAGATAGCTCAGCAACCAGCCTAATGCCGGTGAGTTGCGTTGTTCCGACCAACTGACACAACACGGGCTATCCGGGAATGGCGTGGGTAACGCTAATTCGGTCAGTGCACCGCTATCCAGCAACGGTCGGGCTAAATGGCCCGGCACCATGCCGACGCAGAGTCCGGCAAGCAGGCAGTCAAGGCCGGTTTCCCATTCCGGCACCACCAGCCGACGCTGATTATCCAGCGTCCATGTCATACGTCGCGGCAACGCCCGCGAGGTGTCTTCCAACACCAGCGAAGGCCAGGCGCGCAGCGTTTCGTCGTCCAGCCGTGCGCTTTGCGCCAGCGGATGTTCGGGGCTAACCACACAGCGCCAGTTCAAGGCCCCCATATCCTGAAACGAGAAACGTCCACCGACCGGGATCGCTTGGGTCGCACCAATTGCCACATCAACCCGCCCGTCCGCCAGCGCATCCCAGACGCCATTGAACACCTCATAGCTGATAATCAGCTCCATGTCGGGAAAGTGACGGTAGAAATCCCTGACCAGTTGCCGGGTACGCTGCGGCTTCACAATACAATCTACCGCGATACTGAGCTGCCCACGCCAGCCGTTCGCCAGTTGCTGACACTGTCGCCGCGTCGCCAGCATTTTTTTGATAACACTGCGCCCCTCACGGACAAAATGCTCCCCTGCCGCCGTCAATACCACTTCCCGATGCTGACGTTCAAACAGCGGCACGGCCAGCCAGGTTTCGAGCTGACGTACCGTATAGCTGATGGCAGAAGGCACCCGATGCAGCTCCTGCGCCGCTGCACTGAAACTGCCGGTGCGCGCCACCGCATCTACCACTTCAAGCGCGTATTCAGACCACATTTTTCTGCCTGCAAATTTTTTGATAGCAACGCGCAAATATTAGCGTTTCACAAAGCCCGGCGCACGCTTTTACACTCCTCCGCGTTCAACCTGTCTAAAGAGAATTACCAATGTTGTCATCAAAAGGATTTCTGCCTTACCTTGCTTTACTCAGCATGCTGGGCTTTCTTGCTACGGATATGTACCTGCCGGCATTCGGTGCGATGCAGCAGGATTTTGCCACCGCACCGGGTACCATCAGTGCCAGCCTGAGCCTGTTCCTTGGTGGGTTTGCCTGTGCACAGGTGTTCTGGGGACCGCTGTCTGACCGCTTCGGTCGTAAACCGATTCTGCTGGCGGGATTAGTGATCTTTGCCCTTGGCTGTCTCGGCATGTTGTGGGTGACTGACGTTCGTTTGATGCTGGCGCTGCGTTTTGTGCAGGCAGTCGGCGTCTGCGCGGCGGCCGTGAGCTGGCAGGCGTTGGTGGTCGATCGTTATCCCCAAACTCAGGCCAACAAAGTTTTTGCCACCATTATGCCGCTGGTTGCCTTGTCACCGGCGCTCGCCCCGTTACTCGGAGCCTGGCTGATGGGGCATTTTCACTGGCGCAGCATCTTCCTGCTGCTGACCATCGTCACCCTGGTCTTGCTGATCGGCACTCTGCGCCTGACCAATCCCGTGCGCACACCAACCGCCCAGACCTCCCAGCCAGGCTGGCTGGCGCTGCTGGCGTCACGCACCTATAGCGGCAACGTGCTGATTTACTCCGCCTGTTCCGCCAGCTTTTTCGCCTGGCTGACCGGTTCTCCCTTCATCCTCGCCGATGCAGGGTTGTCTCCGGCGGATATTGGTCTGAGCTACGTGCCGCAGACCATCGCCTTTCTGATCGGCGGGTTCGGCTGCCGTGCACTGCTCAATCGTTTTCAGGGGAAACAACTGCTGCCGTGGTTGCTGGTGATCTACAGCCTGAGTATCTTCGGCCTGTTTGCGGTGGCGCAATTTTCCGCGCCGGCGCTGTGGGCATTGCTGTTGCCGTTCTGCGGCATGGCGCTGGCAAACGGCGCAATCTATCCGATTGTGGTCGCCAGTGCCCTGCTGCCCTTCCCTCAGGCGACCGGCAAGGCCGCTTCGTTGCAAAATCTGCTGCAACTTGGATTGTGCTTTGTAGCCAGTCTGGTGGTGTCTGCTGGATTGCAGCAAGCGCTGCATAGCACCAGCCTGGTGATGCTTGCCACCGTTGCACTCGCCTGGGCCGGTTTCGGCTGGCAACGAACCGCAAACGCACAAAGTGATGTTGCTCACAACTCCTTAGCCTGCGAAGATAATCACTGAGGCAACGACTTTAGTTAGCAACCTAACGATAAGTCGTTGAACATTGACCCACGGAAGCATATACTGCGTGGGTCAGCATTTCTGTAACAAATCAATAACATAATTGTATTAATATTAAGCGACTCTGTCGCTGGGATGGCGTCTGCACGATATTCTCCCGCGGTGTTGTGCCAGACATTTCTATTCAGATTCATACCTCTGTAAAACGTCGGATATCTGGCGCACGGATTTTCCGTGAGTTCTCTCACAAGCCTGGAGAAATTGACTATTCTTTTCTCAGGTTGAAATCGGAAAGGTGATGGAGAAGCTATGAGTTCATCGTGTATAGAAGAAGTGAGCCTTGAAGAAAACCACTGGTTTCGTATCGCCCATGAATTATTGGAACGGGCTGATATTGCCATTAATGGCACTCGCCCCTGGGATATTCAGGTTAAGCATCCGGATTTTTTTAAACGGGTCCTGCAAGAAGGTTCACTGGGCCTGGGTGAAAGCTATATGGATGGTTGGTGGGACTGTGAAAGCCTCGACATGTTTTTCCACCGCGTACTGAAGCATCATCTGGATCAGCAATTACCTCATCATTTTAAAGACACGTTGCGTATCGCAGCCGCGCGTCTGACCAATTTACAATCGAAAAAACGCGCCTGGATTGTCGGTAAAGAGCATTACGACCTTGGCAACGATCTGTTCTCTCTCATGCTCGATCCTTTCATGCAGTACTCCTGTGGTTACTGGAAAGAGGCAGAGACGCTGGAACAGGCGCAGCAAGCCAAACTCGATATGATTTGCCGCAAGCTGCAACTGGAACCCGGCATGACACTGCTGGACATCGGTTGTGGTTGGGGTGGTCTGGCGGAGTTTGCCGCACGCAATTATGGCGTGAAGGTACATGGCGTCACCATTTCGGCAGAACAACAGAAGATGGCACAGCAACGGTGCGCCGGTCTCGACGTCACCATTCTGTTGCAGGATTATCGCGATCTGAATCTGCAAGTTGACCGTATCGTCTCGGTCGGCATGTTCGAACATGTGGGTCCGAAAAATTACGCGACCTATTTTGAGGTGGCCGATCGTAATTTGAAGCCGGACGGTATTTTCCTGCTGCATACCATTGGGGCGATTAAAACCGATATGAATGTTGATCCCTGGATCGACAAATATATCTTCCCGAATGGTTGCTTGCCCTCCGTTCGCCAGATTGCCAATGCCAGCGAATCACATTTTGTGATGGAAGACTGGCACAATTTCGGCGCGGATTATGACACCACGTTGATGGCCTGGCATAGCCGTTTTCTCGATGCCTGGCCGCAGCTGGCAGAAAAATACGGTGACCGTTTCAAACGCATGTTCAGCTACTATCTCAATGCCTGCGCCGGTGCATTCCGCGCACGTGATATTCAGCTGTGGCAGGTGGTATTCAGCCGCGGTGCGGAAGGTGGCCTGCGCGTTGCGCGTTAGCTTCCCGTTTGTAGCGGCGTGATTTATCACGCGCTTTTAACACAGCGCGATAAATCGCGCCGCTACGATTACCAGGTTATTCGCTCTCGTCGGACGGGTGCTGGGCCAGCGCTGCTGCTTCGCGTTGTGCCAGTACGCGCTCGACAGTTTCCACAATCGCCTGCGTGTGCGGGTCAATCTCGATATTCACCTTATGACCCAGTTTCTTCGCCCCCAATGTGGTGCGCTCCAGCGTTTCCGGGATCAGGTGCACACAGAATTTACTCTTGGTCACATCGCCAACCGTCAGGCTGATACCATCAATGCCGACAAAGCCTTTATGCAGAATATATTTGATCTGCGCTGGGTCCTGTAATTTAAACCACACTTCCCGGTTGTTTTCTGACTGGATAATTTTGCAGATTTCCGCCGTGGTCATAATATGACCGGACATTAAATGACCGCCAATTTCGTCGCTGAATTTTGCGGCACGCTCAATATTCACCACATTACCAACCTGCAATTCACCCAGGTTGGTAATCCGTAACGTTTCTTTGATTAAATCAAAGCTGACCAGGTCACCCTCAATCGCCGTCACCGTCAGGCAGCAGCCGTTATTTGCCACCGATGCACCCAGCGCCAGTCCCGGCAGTAACTCTTCAGGCAGCTTCACCACATGGGTACGAAACAACTCTTTTTCTTCGATAGCAACAATCTCTGCTGTGCCTTGCACAATTCCAGTAAACATAATCTCAGCCTCTGCGAAGTTTGTGCCAGTTTATCACAGCTGAGTCGTTCGGGTTTAATTTGCCGGCGGGTAAAATTTACACAACCGTTTTAACAAAATGCGAACAAAGTTTGGCGAAGCGTCATCAGACCGGTACACTAGGCCGCGCATTCTTTGGGGATTTCTCCCCGTTCTCTTCTTATTTAAATGCAGGTGATACGTGCAGAAGTATTTAACAGAAGCGCGTCAATTGCTGGCCCTTGCGATCCCGGTCATCCTTGCTCAGGTTGCCCAGACTGCGATGGGGTTCGTAGATACCATTATGGCCGGTGCGGTAAGCGCCACGGATATGGCCGCCGTTGCGGTGGGCACGTCTATCTGGCTTCCCGCCATTCTGTTTGGTCATGGTTTGCTGCTGGCATTGACGCCCACCGTTGCGCAACTCAATGGTTCGGGACGCCGTGAGCGCATCGCCGAACAAGTTCGTCAGGGTTACTGGCTGGCGTTTTTTGTCGCGCTGCTGATCATGCTGGTGCTGTGGAACGCAGGTTATCTGATTCATGCAATGCATGATATCGATCCGCTGCTGGCCGCCAAAGCCGAAGGCTACCTCCATGCGCTGCTGTTCGGTGCACCGGGTTACCTGTTTTTCCAGGTGGCGCGTAATCAGTGCGAAGGTTTGTCGAAAACCAAACCCGGAATGGTGTTGGGTTTTCTCGGGTTGCTGACCAATATTCCCCTCAACTACGTGTTTATCTATGGCCATTTCGGCATGCCTGCGCTGGGCGGCGTGGGTTGCGGTGTCGCTACCGCCAGCGTCTATTGGGTGATGTTTATTGTGATGCGCTTCTGGCTCAAACGCATGGGCAGCATGCGCGATATTCGCATGAGCAGCGGTTTTTCCGCGCCGTCGCGCGTGATTCTCTCGCGGCTGTTTGGCCTTGGGCTGCCCGTCGCGCTGGCGCTGTTCTTTGAGGTCACGCTGTTTGCCGTCGTCGCATTGCTGGTTTCGCCACTCGGCATCGTTAAAGTGGCCGGGCATCAAATCGCGCTGAACTTCAGTTCGTTGATGTTTGTCCTGCCGCTGTCACTGGGCGTGGCCACCACCATCCGTGTCGGTTATCGCCTCGGCCAGGGTTCAACCGAACAGGCACGCGTCGCAGCATGGACCGCGCAAGGTGTTGGGATCAGCATGGCGGCGCTCACGGCGTTGTTCACCGTGACCTTTCGTCATCATATTGCGGCACTGTACACCGCCAACCCGGAAGTCATTACCCTGGCTGCGCAGCTGATGCTGTTGGCCGCGATCTATCAGTTCTCCGATTCGATCCAGGTGATTGGCAGTGGCATCCTGCGTGGCTACAAAGATACGCGTTCTATCTTCTTTATCACCCTCGTGGCCTACTGGGTACTGGGTTTGCCTGTCGGTTATATTCTGGCGCTGACGGATCTGGTGGTGCCAAGGCTGGGACCGGCCGGTTTCTGGTGTGGCTTTATTGTCGGGCTGACCTCTGCGGCGGTCATGATGATCTGGCGAATTCGTCGTTTGCAGCGCTTACCGGCTCAGGTGATTCTGACACGCGCCGCACGCTAAGTGGCTGAACGGGCCGGAAAAGGCCCGCAACGCCTAAAAAAACGACGCATAGCACAGATGCTGGTCAGTCATGATGAAAAATCGCTTTTTCCCCTTGCCAGCTCATCAGCCTGCCGTTAATATTCGTCCCCGCTGTCGCCCTGACAGCGTGTTGCGCTCTTAGCTCAGTTGGTTAGAGCACCACCTTGACATGGTGGGGGTCGATGGTTCGAGTCCATTAGAGCGCACCAAGTGCGTCCGTAGCTCAGTTGGTTAGAGCACCACCTTGACATGGTGGGGGTCGGTGGTTCGAGTCCACTCGGACGCACCATTTCTTTTGCATTACATAATGCGCTCTTAGCTCAGTTGGTTAGAGCACCACCTTGACATGGTGGGGGTCGATGGTTCGAGTCCATTAGAGCGCACCACTCTTTTCAGTTTCCCGTTGCGCAACACCCCATTCCTTGATCTGTATCGTTTTATGTTACTGCTTTCATATTGGTTTTCGCATACTTAGCGACTATACTATGCCGCGTTGTTCCACTTGAAAGGTTTCAGCGCTAACGTGTTTATGGCGAGAACTCAAATTATTTGCGCAACACCGCCTGGTCGGTTCTCTCGCGAACCGCACAACTTCCCTGCACGCTTAGCTATCGTCTCCTATTCTTACTCTGTATTACCCTTATCAACACCAAACGAATTTCCACTTCGGTGCCTGCGCATCGAATCCCAACCTTTATCATCCATCACAACTTACAGATAAGCTGACATGAAAAAGACCAAGATCGTTTGTACTATCGGTCCGAAAACCGAATCGGAAGAGATGCTGACTCAACTGCTGGAAGCAGGCATGAACGTCATGCGCCTGAACTTCTCTCACGGGGATTATGCCGAACATGGTCAGCGCATTACCAACATGCGTGCTGTCATGGAAAAAACCGGTCGTCAGGCCGCCATTCTGCTGGATACCAAAGGTCCGGAAATCCGCACCATGAAACTGGAAGGCGGCAATGACGCCCCACTTAAAGCCGGCCAGACCTTCACCTTCACCACTGACCAGTCGGTTATCGGTAATAGCGAGCGCGTTGCCGTCACCTATGCTGGCTTTACTGAAGACTTGAAAATCGGCAACACCGTGCTGGTCGATGATGGCCTGATCGGTATGGAAGTGATTGAAGTCACCGAAAACACCGTGGTGTGTAAAGTGCTGAACAACGGCGACCTTGGCGAGAACAAAGGCGTCAACCTGCCAGGTGTCTCCATTCAGCTGCCTGCGCTGGCGGAAAAAGACAAACGTGACCTGATTTTCGGTTGTGAACAAGGTGTCGACTTCGTTGCGGCTTCCTTTATCCGTAAACGCTCTGACGTGCTGGAAATCCGTGAACACCTGAAACAGCACGGTGGCGAACACATTCAGATCATCTCGAAAATCGAGAACCAGGAAGGTCTGAATAATTTCGACGAAATTCTCGAAGCCTCTGACGGCATCATGGTGGCACGTGGCGATCTCGGCGTTGAGATCCCGGTTGAAGAAGTGATCTTCGCGCAGAAGATGATGATCAAGAAGTGCAACAAAGCACGCAAAGTGGTGATTACCGCGACGCAGATGCTCGATTCGATGATCAAAAACCCGCGTCCAACCCGCGCTGAAGCAGGCGATGTGGCGAACGCCATCCTCGACGGCACCGATGCAGTGATGCTGTCTGGCGAGAGCGCGAAAGGGAAGTATCCGCTGGAATCGGTCACTATCATGGCGACCATCTGCGAACGCACTGACCGCGTGATGAAATCACGCATTGACTCGCTCCAGGACTCACGCAAGCTGCGTATTACTGAAGCGGTATGTCGTGGTGCCGTTGAAACCGCTGAGAAACTGGAAGCACCGCTGATCGTGGTGGCGACCGAAGGTGGTAAATCAGCCAAAGCCATCAGAAAATACTTCCCTGATGCGACCATCCTGGCATTGACCACCAATGCTACCACTGCACGCCAGCTGATTCTGAGCAAAGGTGTTGAGACTCACCTGGTGGCCGAAATTGCCTCAACTGATGATTTCTATCGTATCGGAAAAGAAATGGCCCTTGAGAGCGGTTATGCGCAAAAAGGCGATGTCGTCGTGATGGTTTCTGGTGCACTGGTGCCAAGCGGCACCACCAACACCGCATCCGTACACGTACTCTGATTTTCGCTTTAATGTTTATTAAAAAGCGCCCTTTTCGGGCGCTTTTTTTATTCCCTGCCTAATACAAAAGCACGAAATTACCAATCGATAATAACTATTCAAAAACCCGGAAAATTAAGGCTAATCCGATTAAATATCTCTGTTTTAGCTAAATATTTTTATCATCTTCTGCTAAACGATGCTTCTTTGAGCGAACGATCAAGTTTAAGCGTGTTCTCAGCAAAAATTTATTCTCAACTCAAAAAGCTTTGTGTAATACTTGTAACGCTACATGGAGATTAACTCAATCTAGAGGGTATTAATAATGAATCGTACTAAACTGGTACTGGGCGCGGTAATCCTGGGTTCAACTCTGCTGGCTGGTTGCTCAAGCAACGCTAAAATCGACCAGCTGTCTTCAGACGTTCAGACTCTGAACGCTAAAGTTGACCAGCTGAGCAACGACGTGAACGCAATCCGTTCTGACGTTCAGGCTGCTAAAGATGACGCAGCTCGTGCTAACCAGCGTCTGGACAACCAGGCTCACTCTTACCGTAAGTAAGAGTTCTGGTACTAAAAATGGCGCCATTATGGCGCCATTTTTTTTGTGCTGAACTCATCTCAGTGCTGGGTCACTGACGTTCCACTGGCCTCACTGATGGTTGCCCGCCCCGCTTCATTCCCTTGCTGAGACTGCACCACCTGCGGCATCGCTGTATCCTGCGTCACCGGCTCTCCACTGCTCACCAGCACCGGCATGCCTGAGCGTCGCGCCAGCGCGGCCTTAATCAACGCAGTGTCGCTTTGCGGGCTATTGATGAAGGTCTTCATCGCCGCCGTTAAAGCAATTGGCATGGTCTGCGGATCGTCTTTATCGGTATGGGAAAGCGGCTGATGCACTTCGATGTAGCGCTTACCATCCGGTTCAATGGCGTATTTCACCGGCTGGTTGATCACCTGCACACGCGTGCCCTTGGGCACACTGTCGAACAGCGCTTCAATATCTTCCGGGCGTAAACGGATACAGCCGGAACTGACGCGCATGCCAATGCCGAAATCTGCATTGGTGCCATGGATCAGATATTGCCCGGTACCACGTGCCAGACGCATCGCAAACAGCCCCATCGGGTTATCTGGCCCCGCCGGGACGACACCCGGTAAGGTGATACCCTCTTTGGCATAGCGCTTGCGAATATTGGGCGTTGGCGTCCAGGTTGGATTGGGGATCTTTTGGCTGATACTGGTCACCATGACCGGCGTGGCTGCACCAAGCTGACCAATACCGATCGGATAGACAATCACCCGATCTTCCCCTTTGGGGTAGTAATAAAGACGCAACTCAGCAAGGTTAATCACGATGCCTTCATGCGGCGTATCCGGCAGCAACATCTGCAAAGGCACCGTCAGTTGTGTACCGGCTTTCGGTAACCAGGGATCGACGCCAGGGTTCGCTTCCAGCATGCCCAACAAACCAATCTTGTAGTGGCTGGCAATGCTTTCCAGTGGCCGCTTATCATCCGGGACGATAGTCAGGGTATTCTCGCCTATTAAACGACTGCCCGTCTCGGGCATAGGGTATTCCGTGGCAAGCGCAGGTGCAGAGAGTCCGCAGCAGGACAACAGCAATGCACCGGCCAAACGTAACGCTGGTCTCATGCAATTTTCTCTTTGTCGGAAGAAACAGACCCCGGTCAGGTTGGCCGGGGTCTTGAGAGTGTATCTTAGCTGAGGGTCTGAGCGTTATGACGGATAGCGCGAATCATCGCTTCCAGCCCCTGCGAACGTGAGGGGGTGAGGTGTTGAGTGAGCGCCAGTTGTTCAAACCAGTAGCGCACATCAAGGTCCAGGATTTCAGCCGCTTTCAGCCCCTGATACAGGCTAAACACTACGGCGATCAAGCCCTTAACGATGGCAGCATCGCTGTCACCGGCAAAGGCAATAGTACCATCCGATTGTGGAGTCATGGTGATCCACACCTGGCTCTGGCAACCCGAAATCACGTTTTCCGGCTGATATAAGCTTTCAGACGATTCTGGTAATTTTGCCCCGAGTTCAATGATGTAGAGGTACTTCTCTTCCCAGTTAGCGCAACGGTTAAAGTTGCGCACCAGTCTCTCTTTGTCTGGCAAATTTGCCATTTGATACTCCTGAATCTGCTCAACCGCCCAGCAGACGATGAATTCGCGTCAGACCTGCCGCCAGACGGTCGGCTTCTTCTTCACTGTTATACAGCGCGAAAGAGGCACGGCACATGGCGGGCACCGCATAATGACGCATCAGCGGCATTGCGCAATGATGGCCGGTGCGGATGGCAATACCGTACTGATCGAGGAAGCTCCCGACATCAAACGCGTGGTGCTTGCCCAGATTAAACGCCACCACACCGCTACGTTCAACCGGACCATAGATGGTCAAGTCTGGCACAGAAGCCAGCTTATCCAATGCATAGCGCATTAGCATCGATTCACGTTGGTTAATGGTGTCCAGTCCCAGTTCGCTGATCCATTTCAATGCCGCGCCCAGGCCGATGATACCCCCGGTATTCGGGGTTCCGGCTTCGAAACGCCACGGCGCGGTATTCCAGGTGGTGCCGGTGGGCAACTGCACCTGATCGATCATTGAACCACCGCCTTCCCACGGAGGCATGATATCGAGCAGTGCTTTACGACCATACAACACGCCAATCCCGGTCGGACCGTAGATCTTATGCCCTGAGAAGACGTAGAAATCGCAACCGATATCCTGCACGTCTACCGCATGATGCATCACCGCCTGTGCGCCATCCACCAACGTCACCACACCTGCCGCTTTGGCCTGGGCAACAATGGCTTTCACCGGGTTAACCGTGCCCAACACGTTAGACACGTGGGTCACTGCCAGCAAACGGGTACGGCTGTCAATCAGCCCTGCCAGCTGTTCCAGCGCCAGCTCACCCTGCTCATTAAGAGGCAAGACACGGATTTCCGCGCCGGTGCGCTGCGCCACCATCTGCCATGGCACGATGTTGGCGTGGTGCTCCATCTCGGTGATGATGATGTTATCGCCGGGCTGCAATTGACTGCCGCCCCAGCTGTTCGCCACCAGGTTGATCCCCTCGGTGGTGCCTTTAACGAAAACGATCTCTTCCGGCGATGAGGCATTAAGAAAACGTGCCGCCTGAATGCGCACGTTTTCCATATCGGTGGTGGCCTGCGCACTCAGCGAGTGGATGCCGCGGTGCACGGCTGCATAGCCGTGCTGATAGAAATGACTTTCCGCATTAATGACGGCCAGCGGACGCTGTGCGCTGGCCGCACTATCCAGATAAGCCAGCGGATGACCGTTGACCTCGCGTTTCAGAATCGGAAACTCCGCTCTGATTCGTTCGAGATCGAAACTCATGACTCAACTCCTGGGATGCGCGCGGCAATACGCTGCAACACCGCCTGACGCAGAACCGGATTTTCTAATGTCTCAGTCAACTCAGCGGCAAATGCATGGATGATCATCCGCTGAGCGGCAGATTCTTCAATACCGCGCGAACGCAGGTAGAACATCTGCTCGTCATCGATACGGCCAACGGTGGCACCGTGGCTGCACTTGACGTCATCCGCGTAGATTTCCAGCTGCGGCTTGGTGTCCACTTCCGCCAGACGTCCCATCAACAGGTTGTTGTTGGTCATCTGTCCGTCCGTTTTCAGCGCATGCTGGGCGACTTTGATCATGCCGTTGAACACCGCACGGCCTTTGTCACGCACAATCGTTTTGTGCATCTGACGGCTCATGCAGTGGCCTTTGTTGTGTTCCAGGTAGCTGCGGGTATCACACACTTCCTGGTTAATCGGCAACGCCAGGCTGTTCATCGCCAGATTGGTGTTCTCACCGTTCAACTGTGCACTGGTGTTGTGACGAGACAAACCGGCACCCAGCAGGAAACTGGTGGTGCTGACCTGCGCATCACGACCAATCACCACATCGTTATGGGCGAAGTGGTAGCTCTTATCGCTCTCGAACGACAGTTTGATATGCGACAGTTTGGCATTATCCGCCACATCAAAGGTGAAACGCGCACCCGTGAAATGGGCAACATCATTCAGCGTGACGTAGTGCTCAATCACTTCCGCCTCGGCACTGGCTTCCAGTTGCAGATGGTGGCGGTGATGTACGGTATTCATGCCCGCGTCCTGACCGCTGGTAATGTGCAGCAAATACAGCGGTAATGCCGCCGCTTTGCCACGGGCCAGGCGAATGCTGGTGGCTTCTTCCGCCAGGCTTTCCGTCAGGTGCAGGAACACTTCCGGCTGAATCGGTGCCGGCAGCGGACGGCGTTCAGCCGCCTGCGAATGTTGGATCTCAAACAGGCCAGTATCACGGCTGCTGAGCGCAGGCTGGAAGCGGCCATCAACAAACACCAGACGCACGGTTTCGATCGGCAACGCCAGTGCTTCCACCTGCTCCGCCGTCACGTCCTGCGGTTGGGGTAACACAAACTGCTGACCCAACAGGCCTTCCAGTGGAGTGTATTTCCAGTTCTCATGCTTGCGCGTCGGCAAGCCGAGACGCATCAGTTGCTGCCAGTGTTGCTGCGCCTGCAAAGAGCGCACGTCGCCGCGCGATTCAAACAGGTGATGCCACTGTTGCAGCGCGTTATCACTCTTCGTCGGTAAGCCAGCCATAGCCTTGCTCCTCCAGCTGTTTCACCAGCGTAAAGTCACCAGACTTCACAATTTTACCCTGATACAGCACGTGTACATGGTCTGGCTTGATGTAATCAAGGATACGCTGGTAGTGGGTGACGATAATGAATGAACGCTTGCCGTCACGCAGGCTGTTGACGCCGTTAGCCACAATTTTCAGTGCATCGATATCCAGACCGGAGTCGGTTTCATCGAGGATGCACAGATCCGGCTCCAGAGCCGCCATTTGCAGAATATCGTTACGCTTCTTCTCACCACCGGAGAAGCCCACGTTCACGGAACGGGTCAGCAAATCTTCCGGCATCTTCAGCAGATGGATTTTATCTTCGATAAAGTCCTGGAAATCGAAACGATCCAGCGCTTCCTGCTCACGGTATTTACGCACCGCGTTGACCGAAGTCTGGAGGAAAAACTGGTTGCTGACGCCCGGAATTTCAACCGGGTACTGGAACGCCATAAAGATGCCTTCGCCCGCACGTTCTTCCGGTTCCAACTCCAGCAGGTCTTTGCCTTTGAAGGTGACGGAACCGCCGGTGATTTCATAATCTTCACGGCCAGCCAGGGTTGCAGACAGGGTACTTTTACCCGAACCGTTCGGTCCCATGATGGCGTGCACTTCACCCGGTTTCACTTCGAGGTTCAGGCCGCGCAAAATTTCTTTGTCTTCAACACTAACCTGTAAATCTTTGATGCTTAACATACTCTTTCCTTCACATTGCTTCCGGCAACGGGCCATCAGCCCACGCTGTGCTCAAGGCTGATTGCTAACAATTTTTGCGCTTCCACGGCGAATTCCAGTGGCAGCTCGGAGAAAACATCTTTACAGAAGCCGTTCACGATCATGGAGATCGCATCTTCTTCGCTGATGCCACGCTGGAGGCAGTAGAACATCTGATCTTCACCGATACGCGAAGTCGTGGCTTCATGCTCCAGCTGCGCCGTGTTGTTACGCGCTTCCACATACGGGAAGGTATGGGCACCGCAGTCCGGTCCAATCAACATGGAATCGCACTGGGTGAAGTTACGCGCGTTAGTCGCGGTCGGCATGATTTTTACCAGGCCGCGATAGGTATTCTGGCTCTTACCGGCCGAAATCCCTTTCGAGATAATGGTCGATTTGGTGTTCTTACCGATGTGGATCATCTTGGTGCCGGTATCGGCCTGCTGATGTCCGCTGGTCAGTGCGACGGAGTAGAACTCACCAATGGAGTAATCACCACGCAGAATGCAGCTCGGGTATTTCCAGGTGATGGCAGAACCGGTCTCTGACTGTGTCCACGACATTTTACTGTGGTCACCTTCACACAGGGCGCGCTTGGTTACGAAGTTGAGGATACCGCCCTCACCTTCACCGCCCGGGAACCAGTTCTGTACCGTGGAATATTTCACTTCGGCGTTTTTGTGGATAATCACTTCCACCACGGCCGCGTGCAGCTGATAGGTATCGCGCACCGGTGCCGAGCAGCCTTCGATATAGCTGACGTAGCTGTCTTCGTCCGCCACCAGAATGGTACGTTCGAACTGACCGGTTTTAGCGGCGTTAATACGGAAATAGGTCGACAGCTCCATCGGGCAACGCACGCCTTTCGGGATGTAGACAAAGGTACCGTCTGACGCTACCGCCGAGTTAAGCGCAGCGAAGAAGTTGTCGTTGGCCGGAACAACAGTGCCAAGATACTTTTTCACCAGTTCCGGATGTTCCTGAATCGCTTCACCGAAGGAACAGAAGATGATGCCCTGCTCCGCCAGTTTGCCACGATAGGTGGTCGCGACCGAGACCGAGTCAAAAATCGCATCAACAGCGACTTCTTTACCCTCACGCACCGGCACACCCAGTTGGTTAAAGGCGTTTTCTACTTCCTGCGTCAGGTACTCACTGGCAGGCGCACTGCCGGAAGCCTGCGTGGCACCCGGCTCTGACGCACAGGTGTCGTCACAGTTGCCGCAGGATGGCGCGGAGTAATAGCTGTAATCCTGGTAGTCAAGTTTCTCATAATGCGCTTTCAGCCAGTGCGGTTCTTCCATTTCCAGCCAGGCACGAAAGGCTTTTAGACGAAACTCCAGCATCCACTCTGGCTCGTTACGCTTAGCCGAAATTGCCCGTACCACGTCCTCATTGAGGCCATGGGCAAATTCTTCGGTTTGCAGTTGGGTAAAGAAGCCCTCTTTATAATTGAGCTTGCCTTCCCACATTTGTACATCGTCAGATGTTTCGCTGTGTCGTGACATATTTCACTTACTCGACGCCAAAGCTCTCACCGCACCCGCAGGCGTGCTGAGCTTTAGGGTTGTTAAATTTAAAGATCTGGTTCAGGCCTTCACGGACGTAGTCCACTTCGGTACCGTCGACAAACGGCATTGCCTGAAGCGGCACAAACAGCGTTGCGCCGAAGTATGAGAACTGCAGGTCGTCATCGGCCAGGTCTTTCACCAGGTCCATGACATAGCCAAACCCGGCACAGCCGGACTGTTTCACCCCTACCCGCAGGCCCTTAACTTCAGGATCCTGTGCGACCAGGTTAAGAATTTGTTTTGCTGCCGATTCGGTCAGCGTCAGCCCCTTCCAGACGAAATCATCGGGTGAAAAAGAAGCTGCATTTACTGATGACATAGTGCTACCTCGTAAGTCTGGGCCTTTTCAGGCTATCCCCCTATGGTAGTGATATCAGATATCACTTCAACCTCTTGTTTTGCAGGGATAATCATCTCGTGCTATTTTTTACTGTTGCTTTGTTAAGCATAGTCGCTTCGCACTGCTTTGCGGCGGGTAAAACTGCCGCATTGACGCTGTTGTAACCTGTTAAAAAATCGCAAAATTTCGTTTTTCCACTTTACGTTTTTCCGTTAATTGATAGGTTACGCCTTTCCTTAATGTAAAGAAATTGTTATTGCCGATTTGAGCAACAGGCAAAGTAAATCAATAAAATTTCTCTGCGGGAATTGCATTCCTGACGTGGTTGAATATGATAATGATTATCATTAACCCATTAAGGTGGCGACATGACGCTTTCCGTCTCAGCCTGGTTACAACACAAAATCGATGAATATAAGTTTTCGGTGCGTGATATCACCGTTGACTTCTATATGGCTCAGGCAAAGCTCAACCGCACCGATTGTACTATCGAACAACTGCGTCGCTTTAACGACACCTGTCTCGATATGGCAGAAATCTGCCAGTTGAATGGCGACGACCAGAGCTATCTGCACGCCATGGGCAAGCTCCATCACCGCTTAGTGCAGGAGATGGGCAATGCTGACCGCGACCGTCTGTTCCGTATTCAGGCCTATCAACTGGCGCGCCTGTCACTGACACGTTTATGTCATCAACTGGCACTGAGCGGCGAGTGGGATCAAGCCACCAGCCTGCAAAGTGATTTCGTCCGCCACGCAGGCTGGATATTCTAATCCAGCTGCGCCCTGACGTCTCCTGGAATTCTACAATTTGTTTACAACATTTCCAGCAACGCTTGTAGCGGATGGCGCATACCATTGCCTTCCGCGCGTTTCACCTGGCTGCGACAGGAGAAACCGGTAGCCAGACAACGCTGACGCGGCAGCTTTTGCATTTGTGGATGCCAGGACAGCGCGTAAATACCCAGCGAATTCTCCAGGTTTTTACTTTCGTGTCCATACGTACCAGCCATACCGCAGCAGCCCACATTAATGTTTTCCAGCTTCGCACCAAAGCGGGCAAAGATGTCCTGCCACTGATTGGGGGTCGAAGGCAGCGCTGTCACCTCGGTACAGTGGGCAAACAGATACCAGGCTTCTCCGCCAGGTTGCTGCACGGCGCGCTCCGCCACTGCGCTTTGCAACCATTCATGCACCAGCAGCACCGAAAACTCACCACGTTTGTCACCCAGCACCTGATGGTACTCATCGCGGTAGCACAGCACGGTGGCCGGATCGACACCGACCATCGGCATGCCCAGTTGCGCCACGCGGTTCAGGAAGTCAGCCGTTTTCTCTGCGGTGCGGGCAAACCGTTGCAGAAAACCTTTCACATGCTGCGCTTTACCATTCGGTGAAAACGGCAACAGCACCGGGCGATAACCCAGCTTTTCAATCAGTTTGACGAAGTCGGTCACCAACTGGGCTTCGTAATAGCTGGTAAACGGATCCTGTACCACCAGCACACACTCTTTGCGCGCTTCGCTATCGAGCGCCTCCAGTTGCTCCAGCGTCAAATTCATCGCCGGATGGCCACTCAGCTGCTGTTTCAGGCTCGGCGAGGAGAGCAGCGGCAAATCCACCATACCAATATGGTTTTTGCTCAGCTCCCGCATCCACGGTTGTTTCAGAAAGAAGTTAAATACTTTCGGCGCTTTCGCCATCAGTGGCGCGTAGCTTTCTACGGTGGCGACCAGATGATCACTTACCGGGCGCAGATAACGGGTGTGATACAGTTGCAGGAAGCGTGAGCGGAAATTGGGCACATCAATTTTGATCGGGCACTGGGTTGAACAGGCCTTACACGCCAGACAGCCGGACATCGCTTCTTTTACTTCATGCGAGAAATCATATTCCCCCTGCTGCGCATGCCAGGAGTTACGCGTCCGTTGGATCAGGGTGCGCAGGCTGGTGCGCTGCTCCGGCAGGGATTTCTCCAACTGAACCGGGTCAACGCCCTGCTCCGACAGCAGACGCAACCACTCACGCGTCAGGGTCGCACGCCCTTTCGGTGAATGGATACGATTACGGGTGATTTTCATCGACGGACACATCGGACTGCGTACATCAAAGTTGAAGCACAGGCCGTTGCCGTTGCACTCCATCGCACCGCGCCAGTCGTTGCGCACCGTCAGCGGGATCTGCCGATCATAGGTGCCGCGTTTCACCGCATCGACCTGCATCATCGGTTCGTTGCTGTCGAGCGGCGTACAGATTTTACCGGGATTCATACGGTTATCTGGATCGAACGCGGCTTTGATGCGACGCAGCTCGTTGAACAGGGTTTCCCCGAAAAATGCCGGACTATATTGCGCACGGAAACCTTTGCCATGTTCCCCCCACAGCAAACCGCCGTAGCGCGCCGTCAGGGCCACCACTTCATCGGAGATCTGTTTCATCAGCATCTCCTGTTGCGGATCACACATATCCAGCGCCGGACGCACGTGCAGCACACCGGCGTCAACATGGCCGAACATGCCATAGCTCAGGCCGTGGCTATCGAGCAGGGTACGAAAATCGACGATGTAATCGGCTAAATGCTCCGGCGGCACCGCGGTATCTTCAACAAACGGAATCGGCTTGGCGCGCCCTTTGGCGTTACCCAGCAGCCCAACGGCTTTTTTGCGCATATTATAGATACGCTCAATACCGCCTAAATCATTACACAGCTGATAACCGATCACGCCGCCCTGCTGCTGCGTCATTAACTCATCGAGACGCGCGCATAAGGTTGACACCTGTTGTTCAATCAACTCACCGTCATCCCCGGCGAATTCAACGATGTTCAGCCCGAGCATCTCTTTATCCGGCACATCGGTAATCAATGCTTTCACCGAGTGCCAGACGATATCTTCACGCGCCAGATTCAGTACTTTTGAATCGACGGTTTCCACTGACAACGCTTTTGCTTCAACCATAAAGGGCGCATTGCGCAGCGCGGAGTCGAATGAATCGTATTTGATATTCACCAAACGACGCACTTTGGGGATTGGCGTGATATCGAGCCGCGCCTCGCTGATAAACGCCAGCGTCCCCTCGGCACCACACAACAGGCGCGTCAGATCGAAGGTTTGCAGATCGTCACTGAACACATGGCGTAAATCGTAGCCAGTAAGAAAACGGTTCAGTTTCGGGAATTTTTCCAGAATCAGCGCACGCTGCTCACGGCAACGTGTCATCACCTGCTGATAAATCCGCCCTTCTTTGGTGGGCGTTTGCGCCAGCTTCTCGGCTAAATCGGTGGGCATCGCACGGGTATCGAGGATATCGCCGCCCAGCAACACCGCACGCAGGCCCAGAACGTGGTCGGAGGTTTTGCCATACACCAGCGAGCCTTGCCCGGACGCATCGGTATTGATCATGCCGCCCAGCGTCGCGCGGTTGCTGGTGGAGAGTTCCGGGGAGAAAAAGAAGCCGTAGGGTTTCAGCCAGGCATTTAATTGATCTTTCACCACGCCCGCTTCAACTCGCACCCAGCGTTGCTCAGTGTTGATTTCAAGGATGCGGTTCATGTAGCGCGACATATCAACCACGATCCCCTGGTTCAGGGACTGGCCATTGGTTCCCGTCCCGCCGCCGCGCGGGGTAAACACCAGGCTGGCGAAACGCTCTTCTCCTGCCAGGCGCGCAATCAACGCGACATCGGCGGTAGAGCGTGGGAACAGCGCGGCATCAGGTAGCAACTGATAGATGCTGTTATCGGTGGAAAGCGAAAGACGATCAGCATAGCTGGTGGCGGTATCGCCGGTGAATCCTTGCTCTTTTAAGGACTGCAGGAATGTCAGCACCAGTTGAACGAGGCCCGGTGCCTGGGAAATCTGTGGGATCATTATTGGGTGACCGAGATGTTGTAAACGTTTGCGTAGTCGATTCTTATGAACCATTCGTTTTATCACATTTTTCTGCCGCACGCTGTTTTTTCAGGAAACGTAAAAAGCGCCCTGCATTTCTCTGTTTAATCCCCCTGAAATAGGTAATCATTAATTGGGGGAGAAAACCCCACCGTGAAGGATTCAATTGAGGTCAAAACGCTGTTATGAAAAACCTGCAACGCGGTCTGGATTTACCGCAAATGCTGTTCTCACTGATGTTCATCCTGATCATGATCGTCGCCTGTCTATGGGTGGTTCAGCCTTTTATTCTGGGTTTCGCCTGGGCCAGTATGGTGGTGATCGCCACCTGGCCGCTGATGATCAAGTTACAGCGTTTGCTGTGGGGACGCCGTTCACTGGCGGTGGTCGCCATGACCATTTTGTTACTGCTGCTGTTTATCATCCCAATTGCGGTGTTGGTGAATAGCCTGATCGACAACAGCGCACCGGTCATCGCCTGGGCCACGCAGGGCCACCTGGCAGTACCGCAGCTGGACTGGCTAAAAGAAGTGCCGATGGTAGGTGACAAGCTGTTTTCCAGCTACCACAAGCTGGTGGATGGTGGCGGTTCCGCGATCATGAGCAAGTTGCAACCCTATATTGGCCGCACCACCGGCTTCTTTGTTGCCCAGGCCGGACATTTCGGTCGCTTCATGTTGCATCTGGCACTGATGCTACTGTTTAGCGTGTTGTTGTACTGGCGGGGGGAGCAGGTCGGACAGGGTATTCGCCATTTTGCTTATCGCATGGGCGGGCGGCGTGGTGATGCTGCGGTATTACTGGCCGGTCAGGCCATTCGCGCTGTGGCATTGGGGGTGGTGGTTACCGCGCTGGTGCAGGGCGTGTTAGGCGGGATCGGTTTAGCCATCTCCGGTATCCCTTACGCCACCTTGTTAACCGTGGTGATGATTCTCTCCTGCCTGGTACAACTCGGTCCGCTGATTGTGCTGGTTCCGGCGATTATCTGGTTGTACTGGAGTGGCGATACCACCTGGGGCACGGTGCTGCTGATCTGGAGTTGTGTCGTTGGCACACTCGACAATGTGCTACGACCGATGCTGATCCGTATGGGTGCCGATTTACCGATGATTTTGATTCTCTCCGGGGTGATCGGGGGCCTGGTTGCCTTTGGCATGATCGGCCTGTTTATTGGCCCGGTGGTACTGGCGGTATCCTATCGTCTGGTATCAGTATGGATGCATGAAGCGCCCGCACCGGATGACGACCCGGAAACTGTGGTGGAAGAACTGACCGAGCACGACGATCACTCAGCCTAATCCCCCTGTGACGGTGATAAATTCCCAGTTAATCACCGTCACTTAATTCCCTTTTGTTAACGAAATTTTCCATAAGCGATTTTTAAGAAAAAACGCATTTTCACGCGATTCTGGCCAGTTTTGGTAACGGAAGGATTATTTTTTGTACTGATTCGCCGCCAAAACCCACCAAAAACACCCTTAAAAGATTATCAGCTTTAAACTAATAAGAGGATTCTTAAAGACGCCGCCAGCGGCTGTGAATAACATGTTTCCTATGTTTGAGATCAAACCACTGATTTTTAAACAACCTTTTTCCCCTGAGTAAAGTGAAGAATTGCTGTGTGTAGTCTTTGCCCATCCCCTGTGATGGGCTTTTTTTTTGGGGAATGCTAATGGTTCAGAGCATCCAATCCCGCAATTGGCAGCCTTACGGCTACCAACCACGTGTTTCCGCGTTACTTGTTGAATGAGACCTCGACTGTCTGGCTGGCGCGTTGTTTCTTCCAGATGTAGTTACGGTACTGCGACCCGGCAATAACCGTGAAACTGTTGTCACCGGTTTTTTCGCCCATTTTGATCTGCGTAAGGTTGGCATTTACCTCATGCGCTAAATATGGCGGCCAGTCGTATCGGCTGAGGCGATCTGTGGGGATCGCCACACTGCGTTGTTCCGCAACAGAGCCATCACTGTTTTTTACCTTAACGGTGACGACGCTTCCTGCGGTTAAATCTGTCTGGGATTTATCCCCGAAAGCATCCTCTTCTTTTAACCAGGGATTATCAGCAGCGTTTAACGTGGCAAATTCAACGGTTAAATTATTCTTCTTCGCCAGCGGCAGCCAGATTCGATTACGGTAACTACTGCCCGCTATGACGCTGATATTCCCCTCTTTCAGTTCACCGGCAATCACATTGGATGATTTTTGCGCGTTGATAATTTTGGCCAGCTGCGTAGGCCAGGTTGTCGCTGAGGAGCTTTCCGCCTCATTATTAAAGAAATACTGCTCAATTACTTTTCCTGATGACTTATCTTTAACAGCCATTACTGCCGTAGCATAGGCCGGCAAACCATCGCCGCCATTGATTACAGCAACATCTCCCCATTCAGTACCGTTTACCACCGCAAAGGTTTACGCTGGACACTGGCCTGATAAGCATCTTTATACTCCTGGTGAAGCCAAATATGATTCAAATAACTGGACCCGCTGACAGGAATAATGTTGCCGCCTTTAATCTGTCCGGCTTCAAGCATTCCCTTCGGAAAATAGCCGTTAACGGCAACCGCAATCTCGTAAGGCCAACTCCATTGAGCTGGATTAACAATTTTTTTATCGAGAGTCAGTGTTGTATTGGTCTTACGTTCTGTCAAACTCACTTCAAAATATTGATGTTCAGGCAGTTCACCATCAGCCAACTGATACTGACTGTCCCAATATGGAAAAGTATCACTATAGTTGAAACGCTTTTCCTTCAGATAACGAACTGCATCATTAGTTGATGCCTTGCCCATTGCCAGACCACCATAGGTTCTTAACGGATCAGAAAAATAGTTGACTCTGCCACAGCTTTGTTGCGAGCAGGCCTTTGACATAATAGTTCGGAATTTACCTTCAACTTTATAACCGTAAGAATAAGGTGCTTTCCCTGCCTCATCTTCATTATGACTTAAACCCATGTTATGCCCGATTTCATGCGCTAAAGCCCAGCTGCCTGCACCAACTGCACAACCTGTCACCACCACGTTTGTTCGGCCCCCAAACTGGGCCAGCCCGCACGCGTCCTTACTTTCCTTGATCAATAAAGTGACAAAATCTGCATGCGTTTCTGCTTGTTTAGCGAGTACAAATTTATTCAGCGCCGTGCCACTGGTAAACATTTGGGTTTGCATTTCGTATATTCCGCTTTCATCAATTCCGGCATCCATCACGCCTGCAACATCGAACTGAATTAACGTATCACTGTTTGCATAGCTTTCATTAAGTTTATTATTAAGATAACCGGCATAGCCTTCAGGATTAGGTTCAAACAATTCGCGCGACTGGTTGGTATAAAGATATAAAACCCGCATTCTGGCTGGCGTTGTATCGGCACGCGGTTCCTCATGCTCGCTCAGATTCTCATGCTCGGTATGCTGATTGATAGCGCTATGTTCGTCGACGATAGCATCGTGGTCATCCTCATGGCAGCCAGACTTTTCAATTTTTACCAATGCCTGGATGCCGTCCCCTACCGGATAAATTTCATAATAAGATCCATCGTTGAGGCTAATACCGCCATTAATCCCTTTATCATTGATGGAAAACGTTACTGTATCTTTATTGTTTTTCGACTGACCTTTCCAAATCCGATTGCCAAGATTGTCTCTTTCCAGAGAGTTAGCTATGATTTCTATTTCGCGATTTTTTCCTCCGATCTTAAACTGAAAAGAGGATGTCTTATTTAATAAGATATTCTTATTTATTTTAATTAACTGATAGCTCTTGTTTTCATCATGCAAGCTTCTGAGCAATGGAGTCTCAGGCTCATTCACCTGCTGTTTAGTCATGCTAAAAAGTTGTGGTGCGGCAAAGACGGAAGATGAAAGTGTTGTGGCAATAATAGTAACGAGCAGTTTTTTCTTGAAGGCAAACAAAACGAATATCCCTGAATAACATAGATATCAGCATATATAAACGCTGCGAATCACATGCGCGGAGTAAAATACCCAACCCGCATGTACATCATGTTATAAAATGGCGAACAAATAACCCATGCGGCTATTGCACCACCGATACAGGAATAAGGGAAAAACCTTCGTCAAAGGCGTGATACTGCGGGAAGAACATGCCCCGGAAATATTCCGGGACATGCGTATAACGGGGGATTATTTTGCTGCGTTCAACTCTGCCAGACTCAACCAGGTCTCTACCACGGTATCCGGGTTAAGCGACAGGCTGTCGATACCCTCTTCCATCAACCAGGCAGCAAAGTCCTGATGGTCGGACGGCCCCTGACCACAGATACCTACGTATTTCCCCTGTTTCTTCGCGGCCTGAATCGCCATCGACAGCAGCGCTTTCACGGCATCATTGCGCTCATCAAACAACGCCGAAACCACACCAGAGTCACGATCCAGCCCCAACGCCAGCTGTGTCATATCGTTGGAACCGATAGAGAAGCCATCGAAATGTTGCAGGAACTGGTCCGCCAGCAGCGCGTTTGATGGGATCTCACACATCATGATCACCTTCAGGCCATCCTCACCGCGTTTAAGTCCCTGTTTCGCCAGTTCTTCCACTACCGCTTCTGCCTGCGCCACGGTACGAACAAACGGGATCATGATTTCCACGTTGGTCAGCCCCATGTCATTACGCACCCGCTTCACGGCAGCACATTCCAACGCGAAACAGTCGCGGAAGCTGTCGGCAACATAACGACCTGCACCACGGAAACCGAGCATTGGGTTCTCTTCTTCCGGCTCATAGCGCTCGCCGCCCACCAGGTTGGCGTACTCGTTCGATTTGAAATCAGACAGACGCACGATGACACGCTTCGGTGCAAACGCGGCGCCGAGTGTGGCAATGCCTTCGGTCAGACGGGCAATATAGAACTCAACCGGATCGTCAAAACCTTTCATCATCTGACGAATTTCCTGTTGCAGTTCCGGTGTCTGCTGGTCAAATTCCAGCAGCGCCTTCGGGTGCACGCCGATCATCCGGTTAATGATGAATTCCAGCCGTGCCAGTCCAACGCCTTCATTCGGCAGGCAGGCAAAATCGAAAGCACGATCCGGGTTGCCAACGTTCATCATGATTTTCAGTGGCAGGTCCGGCAGGCTATCCACCTGAGAACTGGTGACTTCGAAATCCAGTAGATCATCATAAACGTAACCGGTGTCACCCTCGGCGCAGGAGACGGTAACTTTGTGACCGTCTTTCAGTCGTTCCGTGGCATCGCCGCAGCCGACCACCGCCGGGATGCCCAGCTCACGGGCGATGATCGCCGCGTGACAGGTGCGTCCACCCCGGTTAGTGACAATCGCGGAGGCCTTCTTCATGATCGGTTCCCAATCCGGGTCGGTCATGTCGGTCACCAATACGTCGCCCTTCTCGATACGGTTCATCTCACTGATGTCTTGGATCACCTTAACTTCACCAGCACCGATACGATGACCAATGGCGCGCCCTTCTACCACAATCTTGCCTTTGCCCTGCAAGTTGTAGCGCTCCATCACCTGACCATTGGAACGCACCGTTTCCGGGCGAGCCTGGACGATAAATAACTTGCCGGTGTGGCCATCTTTGGCCCATTCAATGTCCATCGGGCGTTTGTAATGTTGCTCGATCAACACCGCCTGTTTAGCCAACGCCTGCACCTCGTCATCACTCAGGCAGAAGCGGTCGCGGTCGGCTTCTGCCACATCTTCGATGCGCACCTGCTTACCGTGCTCATGAGAATCGGCGTAGACCATGCGCAGTTTTTTAGAACCCATATTGCGGCGCACAATCGCCGGGCGATTGGCTGCCAGCGTTGGTTTGTGGACGTAGAATTCATCCGGGTTCACGGCACCCTGAACCACCATTTCGCCAAGACCTAAGGCTGCGGTGATAAACACCACCTGATCAAAGCCGGATTCGGTATCAATGGTAAACATCACGCCAGAGGAGGCGAGGTCAGAACGCACCATGCGCTGGATACCCGCTGACAGTGCAACGCCGCGATGGTCATATCCCTGATGCACACGGTAGGAGATGGCGCGATCGTTAAACAGTGACGCATAAACGTGTTTCACCGCCACCATGACGGCATCAATGCCCTGCACATTCAGGAAGGTTTCCTGTTGCCCGGCAAAAGAGGCATCGGGCATATCTTCAGCCGTCGCCGAGGAACGTACCGCGAAAGAAGCCTCGGCATCATCAGCGGATAATTGCTGATAGGCATCATTGATCGCCGCTTCCAGTTCTGGCTGGAACGGCGTATCAACCACCCACTGGCGGATTAGCTTGCCGGCTTTCGCCAGCTCATCAACGTCATCAATATCAGTCTTATCCAGCAGATCATAGATACGCTGGTTCAGCCCGCTTTGATCGAGAAACTGATTAAAAGCATAAGATGTGGTCGCATAGCCATTGGGTACAGCCACACCCAGCGACGACAAATTGGTAATCATTTCACCCAGAGAAGCATTCTTGCCTCCCACCCGATCAACATCATGCATGCCAAGCTGGTTGTACCAGAGCACTAGCGGCTGTTCGCCTTTATTGGACATCGAGATTATCCTTTTAAATGATTGGGGCACATGGAACATTTTGCTATTCGCAAATACAGCCTGGCACAAGCGGAATATAAAGACTAAGTGTTGAATCGTTAAAGCAGCGAAAGAAATGAAAAATCGGATTAGTACCCGCAATTATTCAGGTTGCGCAACACCAGCCATTAGCGCTAACAGATTGCTTCCGCAATAAATTTCTCATTTTCAGAGGGTTAGCGCTTGCATTTTGTTGCGCAACAAAATACGACTTTATTTTGTGCGCGAAGCAAAATAAGCGAAAAAAGGATGATTTCCGAAACGCTATTTCATCTATATTGATGGTTAGATTAATGTCAGCACGGCCCTGATTCTTTGCTATATGGACATTTCATTTTATTATTTATAAAAATGAAATATTGGCAATGGTAATGTTGCACAAAGGTTATCAAGAGGAAGTTTTCATTATGAGCACCGAACGTAGCGTGTTTTACATCTCCGATGGCACCGCCATTACCGCTGAAGTCCTCGGCCATGCGGTGTTGTCACAATTCCCGGTCAACACCAATAGCGTTACCCTGCCATTCGTCGAAAATGTGCAGCGTGCTCAAGCGGTTAAAGCCCAGATTAATGCACTCTATCAACAGAGCGGTGTGCGTCCGCTGGTGTTCTTCTCCATCGTGACGCCCGATGTCCGGGAAATTATTCTGGAGAGCGAAGGTTTCTGTCAGGATATTGTCCAGGCGCTGGTTGGCCCGTTGCAGAGCGAATTAGGGGTGTCTTCCATGCCCGTCGCCCACCGTACTCATGGGCTGACGGCGAGTAATCTGGGTAAATACGATGCGCGCATCGCCGCGATTGATTATACCCTGGCTCACGATGACGGCATCTCACTGCGCGGCCTTGAGGACGCTCAGGTCATTCTGCTCGGCGTGTCACGTTGCGGTAAAACCCCCACCAGCCTGTATCTGGCGATGCAGTTTGGCGTCCGGGCCGCTAACTATCCTTTTATTGCCGATGATATGGATAACCTGAAACTGCCGCCAGCCCTGCGCGCCCATCAGCATAAGCTGTTTGGTCTGACCATCGACCCCGAGCGACTGGCCGCCATTCGTCAGGAGCGTGCGGAAAATACGCGTTATGCCTCGCTACGCCAGTGCCGCCTGGAGGTGGGTGAAGTTGAAGCCCTGTTCCGCACCCATCAGATTCGCTATCTCAACAGTACCAACTACTCGGTGGAAGAGATCGCCACCAAAATTCTCGACATTATGGGCCTGACGCGCCGCATGTATTGACCTGGCGTAGCGCGGCGGCAGGTGACCAATACGCGTTTGTAAAGCGCGGCTGCCGACTGGTGGAAATTCCTTTCGCTTTAGCCGGTTGAATTCGCAGGTCAATGGTTTATTGTGACTTTCATCACTTCCCGGTATTTCACCGTTGCGAAGAACAGATTTTCGAGAACCCTGATGAACAAAACTGATGAACTGCGTACCGCGCGCATCGGCAGCCTGATAATGCCCGCCGCGTTAGCACAACAGCACCCTATTTCGGCCGACATTGCCGCCACCGTGACCGCTGCGCGCCAGCGAATTGCCCGTATTCTCACCGGAGAAGATCGCCGCCTGTTGGTGATTATCGGCCCTTGCTCACTGCACGATCCCAAAGCCGCGCTGGAGTACGCACAGCGTCTGAATGTCCTGCGCGAACAGTACCAGGACAGGCTGGAAATCGTCATGCGCGCCTATTTTGAAAAACCACGTACCGTGATTGGCTGGAAAGGCTTGATCTCTGATCCGGATTTAGATGGCAGCTTTGATGTGAATCGTGGCATCGCTATTGCCCGCCAGTTGCTGATTGATATCAACGCGATCGGTATGCCGACCGCCACCGAATTCCTCGATATGGTGATCGGCCAGTTTATTGCTGATCTGATCAGCTGGGGTGCCATCGGCGCGCGCACCACTGAAAGCCAGATCCACCGTGAAATGGCGTCAGCGCTGTCTTGCCCGGTTGGTTTTAAAAATGGCACCGACGGCAACGTCCAGATCGCTGTGGATGCGATTCGTGCGTCGCGCGCCAGCCATATGTTCCTGTCCCCTGATAAGAACGGTCAGATGACCATCTATCAGACCAGTGGCAACCCGCATGGTCATGTCATTCTGCGTGGCGGCCGCCAGCCCAACTATCACGCGGATGACGTGGCAGCAGCAGCGGCGAATCTGCGTGATTTTAATCTGCCGGAACAGTTGGTCATTGATTTCAGCCACGCCAACTGCCAGAAACAGCATCGCCGTCAGCGTGATGTAGCAGAAGATGTGGCCGCGCAAATCCGCGCCGGTTCACGCGCGGTGGCTGGCGTGATGATTGAAAGCTTCCTACAGGAAGGCAATCAGAAAGTGGTCAGCGGCGAACCGCTGGTGTACGGCCAGTCAATTACCGATCCTTGCCTCGGCTGGGACGACAGTGCAGACGTGCTGGCACGCCTGGCGGCTGCCGTCGACAGCCGTTTCTGATTAGCTGGAGCAACTCACTTCCAGCGTTTTTCCCCACTCCGGTGGCCGTTGGCGCAACTCCGCGCTGACGGCCTCATCGCTAAACGGCTGCTGCAATGCCAGATGCAAGCGTTCCAGGGCAGCGGTTTCACCACGTTCAACCTCTTCAATCACCTGCTGAGCAAGATAGTTGCGCAACACCAAGGCCGGGTTGGCCGCTTTCATCACTTGCTGGCGTGTTTCATCACTGGCTTCATCCCGCAACAGACGCTGACGATAGCCGTCATACCAGCGGTCAAAAGCATCGCGATCGATAAATTCGTCCCGCAATGGCGAACGCGTCTGCTGCTGTTGCGTCTCACTGAGCAGACGGAATGTCAGGGTATAGTCGCTGTGCTCCTGGGTCATCAGTGCCAGCAATCCGGTAAGGATTTCGTTGTCATTGGCCTCCGGGGTGAGCAATCCGAGTTTGGCGCGCATTCTTTCTCCCCAGACGCGCATCAGCTCCGGTTCATAATGGCTCAGCGCCTGTTTCAATTGCTCGGTGCTCATTAAGCCGGACAACGCATGTGCCAGACGATTAAGATTCCATAAGCCGACCGCAGGCTGATTATCGAAAGCGTAGCGCCCCTGATAATCGCTGTGATTGCAGATAAAGTTGGGCTGATAATCGTCGAGGAAGCCGTAAGGGCCGTAGTCGATGGTCAGCCCCAGCAGCGACATATTATCGGTATTCATCACCCCGTGGGCGAACCCGACACTCTGCCACTGAGCGATTAAACTGGCGGTGCGCTTCACAATATCGGTGAACCACAGCAGATAGCGATCCGCCTCCTCCTGCAACATTGGCCAGTGATGGCGGATGGCATAATCGGCCAGCTGACGAACCTTGTCTGGCTCGCCACCATAGTAGAAATGCTCAAAATGACCAAAGCGCAGATGACTCTCAGCAATGCGCATCAGCATCGCGCCACGTTCCTGCGTCTCACGCAGCACAGGTTCCTCGCCCACCGCCAGGGATAGCGCACGCGTGGTGGGGATGCCCAGATGATGTAAGGCTTCCGAAGCGAGAAATTCACGCACCGTGGAGCGGATCACCGCGCGACCATCCCCCATGCGTGAATAGGGGGTCAGCCCTGCCCCTTTCAGGTGCCAGTCCAGCTTACGTCCGTCCGCCAGTTGCTGTTCACCCAGCAGAATGCCCCGCCCATCGCCCAATTGTCCGGCCCAGACGCCAAACTGGTGCCCGCTGTACACCTGTGCCAACGGTGCCATGCCCGGCAGCAACGCTTGCCCGAACCAGACACCATGGCCGTCCCCGCTGAACAGCGACGGGTCGAGCGCCATGGTCGTTGCCAGCGGCGCGTTGTGGTACAGCAGACGCCCTCCCTGCAACGGGGTTGGGGCCAGGGCGGTATAGAATCCCGGCAACTCACGCTGCCAGCTATTGGTAAACTGCATAGTCACTCCGCGAGGTGCATCGTTGCCGGGCACCGCGATTGGGTTGAAAATCAACGGATAGTGTAACGCTGACACTGCGGAGATAACAGATGAATGGATTACTGCTGCAACGGAGAATTAAGAGTCACGTCGGGATAAATCAGGTCATGCAAGCGTTCCGCTTTGACCACCGGAAACAGGCTACCCTGCAAATGTGCACCGCTAAGCGCCGTCACTTTCTCCAGCATCGCTGCATCATCAATGCCGCAAATAATAATCTGCGTGCTATCGCTGGTGAAATTGTCGATAAGCGTCTGAATAAAGGGTATAAAAGATGCACGTTTTGCCAGCGCCTGAATAAAGTTTTTGTCCATTTTCAGTACACTAAAAAGATTATCGTAAACCGCCGTCGCCGGTGCTTTACCTGCACCAAATTGCGAAAGTGATAAACGAAATTCACTTTTTAGCGCACTCAAAAGTGGATGTGATTTACCCTGCGATAATTGAGGGAAAGTCTCGCTGACATCCAATACAATAAACGGCAGTTGTTTAAATTTCCTTAACAGAAATTCACTTTCAAGCAGTGTCACTGCCATAGAATCATCAATACGAACCAACGCGGTAATTTGATTTAACTCAAAAAACTCGCGGTACTTTTCCAGTAATGTCAGCTGGCTCTGAAGCAAACGCAGTTGTTGAGCGTCGTCTAATTGCGGCAACAGCAAATCCTGCGGCAGCGTGATAGGCGCGCTGTCGTGGACAAATTGCGTAACCAGTTCAACCGCAGTTAACTGGCCCGCCAGAGAATAGGCTGGATAAAACCAGG
Organism: Pantoea sp. At-9b; assembly: GCF_000175935.2. Taxonomy (NCBI): domain Bacteria; kingdom Pseudomonadati; phylum Pseudomonadota; class Gammaproteobacteria; order Enterobacterales; family Erwiniaceae; genus Pantoea; species Pantoea sp. At-9b. The sequence continues at coordinate 1,834,211 of NC_014837.1, read as the reverse complement.
TTTCCGACTGATAGTCGGCAGATAAATGAACTTTCATTTCAATAGCCAGAAGCAGTGGCGATTGGCGCATCGTATATCAATGAAAACGCTCAGGCAATAGGACCAAACGTTAGAAGAGAGATGCTTTTGTGCCTGATGGTGTCATTTTTAACGCTGAAATAATCCTTAAGCCAAATAACCAGGGTCTGATATCCATACGCTAAATTACATTAAGGTATTATTGTTAGTATTAAACCCGCCGCAGGTAAAGTGCCATTTTAAAGCAGAGCATTTTTAGGGGCAGAAAATTTAATTTAAGTACAGATATCCGCGCATCACTTTTAGCCAAAAGTGTTTTTTGGCTATCCTCGGCTAAATACGCCGTGCCTGCCAGAATACTTTTCGCCAGTAAACATTATCCAGCGACGATCGCATCACACCCTGACTGGTAGAGGCATGAATAAAGGTGTTATCGGTATCATAAATACCCACATGCAGACCATTTTCACCACTGCCGGTTTTAAAGAACACCAAATCGCCCGGTAATAGATCATCCTTATCAATCCGGGTACCGATATCGCTTTGCGCGTCGGTCGAGCGCGGTAGCTGAAGATCGAATCTATCGCGGAAGGTAAGATAGACAAAGCCGGAACAATCCACCCCACCACGACTCAGGCCGCCATAACGATAAGGGGTGCCATGCCAGTTATTGAGTTGATCATTGAGTTGGGCAATGACGGTGATGGAGTCGGACAGGCGACCATTGGGCGGGGGGGCATGGTGACTGCATCCTGCCAGCAGGAGTACCAGAATCAACATCATCAGCCGCATCAGAAAAATCCTTAAATCCGTTGCCCGAGCAACACTTTAGCGGCAAAACCTTATCTTGCGCAAGGCGTTGGCCTTCACGGCACCAGCAATAATGCGCCCTGAGGGGTTTCTATACGTTGAAACTGGATATTATAAAGCGGTGCCAATTGACTGACGGTCAGTACGCTATCAGCCGTGCCTTGCGCCACCAGCCTCGACTGATGCATCAGCCACACCCGATCAGCATGGCGCAGGCTGTGGTTAAGATCATGACCGCTGGCAACAATGGTGATACCGGCGGCACGCAACTGCGCCAGCAAGCCATCCACTGCCCGTTGCTGTGCCACATCCAGCGCACTCATCGGTTCATCAAGGAACAGCAATTTGCCACGCGCATTGATTGCCGGATGAATTTGCAGCACAACCGCGGCAAGGCGCACCCGCTGCCATTCGCCGCCGGAAAGTTGCAGCAGACTGCGCATCAGCTTGTCTTGCAGACCCAGCCTCTCCAGCACCTGCAATAACAGCAGGTCTGCCTCTGAGGTGACATGGAGCACATGCATACGCAGATAATGCCAGACTGGCATCTGTCCCGGGGGGGGCTGTTGTTGTGGTAACCAGCCACGCGTCTGCGCCAACGCGACGCCATTCCATTGTGCTAACGGCTGACCAGAGAGATGAATATCACCCGTTGCCGGCAGCAAACCGGCCAACACGTTGAGCAGCGTGCTTTTACCTGCGCCATTCGGCCCCACCAAATGCACCAGTTCACCAGCGCGCAGCTCAAGATCGACGGGGGCCAGCCGTCCTGTGACGCTGGCCCCGCGGCACTGCATTAACATGCCTTACGCCAGGGCCTGTTTAATACGGGCAACCAAGGTGGCATCGTCCGGCGTCATATCCGGCGCGAAACGCGCAACCACTTCACCTTGCTTATTGATCAGGAATTTTTCGAAATTCCACAGGATATCGCCCGGTGCTTTCGGCGCACGGCCTTTGCTCACCATACGCTCATAAAAACCGCTGCCTTCCGGACGCAGCGCTTCCGGCTGGGCCGCCACCAGGGCGCTGTACAGTGCGTGGCGCGCCGGACCATTCACATCGGTCTTTTCAAACATGGGGAACGTGACGCCGTAGGTGGTGCTACAGAAGGTTTTGATCTCTTCGCTGCTACCCGGCTCTTGCTCCAGAAACTGATTACACGGAAAACCAAGGACGCTGAAGCCTTGTGACTGCCACGCCTTTTGCAGCGCTTCCAGTTGCTCGTATTGCGGCGTGAGGCCACATTTTGAGGCGACATTCACCACCAGCAGCACCTTACCCTGCCACTGTTCCAGGGTGGTTTTTTCACCGTCAAGCGTAACCAGTTCTGTTTGATAAATGCTCATTGTCGATTCCTGTTGTTGATGCCAAGAGAGCCAGCCATAGCTAGCGCGAGGATTTTACTAATAACACGATAAACAGTGGCGCACCGAGCGTGGCAGTCACCACGCCGATGGGCAGCTCAGCCGAGGTCAGAACCAGCCGGGCGATAATGTCCGCCGCCAACAATACCACGGCTCCTGCCAGCGCGGCTGCCGGGAGCAGATAGCGATGATCGCTGAAACCACTGAGGCGTAACAGATGCGGGATAACCAACCCGACAAAGCCTATGGCACCGGCCATCGCCACGCTGACGCCCACCAACCAACCCATGGTCAGCACCAGCAGGTTGCGCCACAGCAGCATTGGCAGGCCCAACTGACGCGCTGAAGTCTCCCCCAAGGCCAACAGGTTGAGGACCCGTGCCGTCGCAATCAGGGCCAGGATGGCCGGGATCAGCGCCAACATCATCCAGCCATAGCGCCAGTCGATGCCGCTAAACCCACCCATCATCCAGTACATCAGTTGGCGTAGATCGAGGCTGGTGCTGAAGTACACCGCCCAGGTCATTATCGCACTGCAAATAATCCCCAATGCAACACCTGTCAGCAGCAAGCGGCTGACCGACAGATGACGATGGGCGAAGTGCAGCAGGATCAGGGTGATCAATAGCGCCCCAGCCATTGCCGCCAGCGCGAGGCTCCACAAGGAACCGTTGCCGAGCATCACGCCCAGCACCAGGCCAATACCCGCGCCATTAGATACGCCGAGCAAGCCTGGTTCGGCCAGCGGATTGTTGAACAGCGCCTGCATCACCACGCCGCAAACGGCCAACGCCGCCCCCACCAGCAGTACTGCGAGAGTACGCGGCAGACGTAATTGCCAGACGAACAGGTCACCCTCGCCTGAGAACCAGTGCAGCGGTGAAATCCAGCTATCACCGGCACACAGGCTTACCACCATCAGGATAATCAGTAACGCGCCCAGAGCAATAAGCCAGCGCTGGCTGCGGCGGTCTGCCTGGCGGGCAAGCTGATCCAGCAGAGTCATAAATAAGATTGGCTGAGAAAACAGAGATTTGATTGTAGTGGGATTACAGCAAAAAGAAAGGTCATTGACGGCGTCAGGATGACACCGTCAATGAGGAATTAATTACGCGGAGGGATCGGTTGGCCGTTGTGGTTATCACGTTTGTCGTGATTCTGCTGCGGCTGGTTGTTGTGCTGTGGCGGGCGCTTCTGCGGTTCTTTGTTACCCGGATGCTGTGTCTGCCAGCCATTACCGTTCCAGTAACCGTGCGGACCTTTCATCCCCACACGCTGGTTGTGATGCTGTTTCCACCATGAAGGTGAACGCCAGTCGTAACCATCCCAGAAGTAACCGCGTTTATCCTGATCACCAATATGAATCGATACGCCCGGTGTGTTGATGTTTACGGAAACATTCGCACTGGCGAGCAGCGGCATGCCTAACAGGATGCTTAATAAAAGTGCTGTCTTTTTCATCAGCTTAACCTCTTGTTTTGTGTTGGCGCTGTTATAACAAAAGCGCAGAAGAGGTCACTATCAGCAAGTGCCGATTTTCATGCTATTTTCCGCATACTTACGCAATCCTTACATTGTGGAAAAAGCATGGAGAATGGCGTTTTTCTCACCAAAATAAAAAAGGCCGCTAAGCGGCCTTTTTGTTGTACTGAAATTAGTCAGCATCCTTGGGTGTCGCATTCTCGACGCGGCTTTTCAACTTCTGACCGGGACGGAAGGTCACCACCCGACGGGCAGTGATCGGAATATCTTCCCCGGTTTTTGGGTTTCTGCCCGGACGCTGGTTTTTGTCACGCAGATCAAAATTACCAAATCCGGACAGTTTAACCTGTTCTCCGTTTTCCAACGCGCGGCGAACCTCTTCAAAAAATAGCTCGACCAACTCTTTGGCGTCGCGTTTGCTCAGCCCGAGCTTTTCAAACAGGTACTCTGACATTTCAGCTTTTGTAAGCGCCATAGGTTCAATCCCTCAAGGTTGCCTGGAATCGCTCTTTTAATGCCGCAACACATTTGGCAACGGTCGCGGCAATCTCCTCTTCTTCGAGTGTCCGGCTGGTATCCTGCAAAATCAGGCTAATCGCAAGGCTCTTTTCACCTTCGTTTACGCCCTTACCACGGTACACGTCAAACAAGTTTACGCCAACTACCTGATTTACGCCAACTTTCTTACACTCCGCGATGATATCTGCTGCGGGCACGTTTTCAGCCACTACCACAGCGATATCACGACGGTTCGCCGGGAAGCGAGAAATCTCGCGCGCATCAGGCAGGACGCGGTCTGCGACCTTATTCCAAAGCAGTTCAAACACTAAGGTGCGGCCGTTGAGATCCAGCTTACGTTCCAGCTCCGGATGAACCACCCCGATAAATCCGATTCGTTCGTCGTGTAAATAAATTGCTGCACTTTGTCCCGGATGGAGCGCTGGATTTGCTTCGGCACGGAAAGAAATCGCATCCAGTTTGCCGGTTAAATCCAGCAGCGACTCTAAATCGCCTTTTAAATCATAGAAGTCAACCGTCTGACGCGCCAGATCCCAATGCTCTTCATTGCGATTACCGCTCAATACGCCCGCCAGCATAAGATCCTGACGGATACCGAGATCGGCCTGAGTATCAGGTACAAAGCGCAAACCGCTCTCAAACAGGCGTACACGGCTCTGCTGACGGTTCTGGTTGTACACCACCGCCCCCAGTAAACCGGTCCATAATGACAGGCGCATCGCCGACATATCGCTGGAAATCGGGCTGGGCAGAATCAGCGCTTCTTCGCCCGGATGCAGCAGTTGCTGGACTTTCGGGTCGACGAAACTGTAGGTAATCGCTTCCTGATAGCCTTTATCCACCAGCAGTGTTTTGGCGCGTTTCAGCGACAAATCGGCTTCGCGATGCTGCGTCATCACCAGGCTGGCCTTGACCGGGACATCCGGGATGTTGTTGTAGCCGTAAATACGCGCCACTTCCTCAACCAGATCTTCTTCAATAGCCATGTCGAAACGCCAGCTCGGCGCGATGGCCGTCCACTCACCGGCGCTCACCGTGACTTCACAACCCAGACGCGTCAGGATATCGGTCACCTGGTCATCCGCAATCACATGACCGATCAGACGGTCCAGTTTTTCGCGACGCAGACGGATGGTGGCACGCGGCGGTAATGCCGCGGCGTCAGTCTGATCGATAACCGGACCGGCTGCGCCACCACAGATGTCCAGCAGCAGCTGGGTTGCACGTTCAATCGCTTTGTATTGCAGTGCCGGATCAACACCGCGCTCGTAACGATGTGATGCATCGGTGTGCAGACCCTGGCGGCGGGCACGACCGGTAATTGCCAGTGGGTCGAAGTACGCGCATTCGAACAGAATGTTTTGCGTCGCATCATTCACACCAGAATGTTCGCCACCGAAGATGCCGCCCATCGCCAGCGCTTTGTGATGATCGGCAATCACCAGCGTATCGCTGCTGAGTTTTGCCTCACTACCGTCCAGCAACGTCAGGCTTTCACCCTCTTTCGCCATGCGTACCACGATGCCGCCATCGATACGATCGAGGTCAAAGGCATGCATCGGCTGCCCCAGCTCCAGCAACACGTAGTTGGTGATATCCACCACCGGATCGATAGAGCGGATACCGCAGCGGCGCAGTTTTTCACGCATCCACAGCGGGGTTGCCGCTTTGACGTTAACGCCTTTCACGACACGGCCAAGATAGCGCGGGCAGGCAGCGGTGGCGTCAACGCGAATCGGGAAAGTATCGCTAATGGTGGCTTTAACCGGCTCGATAACCGGCGCAGTCAGCGGCAGGCCGTTCAGCACCGCCACATCACGCGCGATACCGATGATGCCGAGGCAGTCAGCACGGTTCGGCGTCACGCTGATTTCGATGGTGTTATCGTCCAGCTTCAGGTATTCGCGAATATCGGTGCCGATGGGCGCATCAGCGGGCAATTCAATAATGCCGCTGTGATCGTCGGAAATACCCAGCTCAGAGAAGGAACACAGCATGCCTTCAGACGGTTCACCGCGCAGCTTGGCCGCTTTAATCTTAAAATCACCCGGCAGTACCGCGCCCACGGTTGCGACCGCAACTTTCAGGCCCTGACGGCAGTTCGGTGCACCACAGACGATATCCAGCAGACGATCGCCGCCGACATTGATTTTGGTGACACGCAGTTTGTCCGCGTTAGGATGTTGGCCGCACTCCACCACTTCACCCACGACAACACCGTTAAAAGCACCGGCAACAGCATCAACGCCGTCGACTTCCAGACCGGCCATAGTGATTTGCTCAGACAGCGCGGCGCTGTCCAGGGCTGGATTTACCCATTCGCGTAACCAGAGTTCACTGAATTTCATTGGATAACCTGCCCTTATTTAAATTGTTTGAGGAAACGTAAATCATTTTCGAAGAAGGCGCGCAAATCGGTCACGCCATAACGCAGCATAGTCAGACGCTCCATGCCCATACCGAAGGCGAAGCCGGAATAAACTTCCGGATCGATGCCAACGTTACGCAGCACGTTCGGGTGCACCATGCCGCAACCCAGTACTTCCAGCCATTTGCCGTTTTTGCCCATCACATCCACTTCAGCGGACGGTTCGGTGAACGGGAAGTAAGACGGGCGGAAGCGGATTTGCAGGTTTTCTTCAAAGAAGTTATTCAGGAAATCGTGCAGCGTGCCTTTCAGGTTGGTAAAGCTGATGTCTTTATCCACAATCAGCCCTTCCATCTGATGGAACATCGGGGTGTGGGTCTGATCGTAATCGTTACGATACACACGGCCCGGCGCGATGATGCGAATCGGCGGCTGCTGATTTTTCATGGTACGAATCTGTACGCCTGAGGTTTGGGTGCGCAGCAGACGGGTGGCATCGAACCAGAAGGTGTCGTGATCGGCACGCGCCGGGTGATGACCCGGAATGTTCAGCGCGTCAAAGTTGTGGTAGTCGTCTTCAATTTCCGGCCCGGTGGCGACCGCGAAACCCAATTCACCGAAAAAGGTTTCGATACGATCGATGGTACGGGTGACCGGATGCAGACCACCGTTCTCAGTACGGCGACCCGGCAGTGAAACGTCGATGGTTTCTGCCGCCAGACGCGCATTCAACGCGGCGTTCTCCAGCGTCTCTTTACGCGCGTTAAGACGATCCTGTACCTGCTGCTTGGCGTCGTTGATAACCGCACCGGCCGCCGGACGTTCCTCCGCCGGCAGTTCGCGCAGGGTGGTCATCTGTAATGTCAGATGGCCTTTTTTCCCCAGGAATTCGACGCGCACAGCGTCCAGAGCGGCGATATCCGACGCCTCGTCGATGGCGGCCGTGGCACGGGCCACCAGGTCTGCGAGTTGGGACATGATTTCCTCTTCTTCCAGTCAGGCTGGTCTGTTCTCGTTGGGATCTCGCGATCCAATGTAGTGTCGCCAGAAACAAAAAAGCCTCCACGTGGGAGGCTTTCAGCGCGATTTTTCGTTTCTTTTCTTATGCGCAAAAGCCCCCGGATGTCAGGCGCTAAAGTAAAAAAAGAAACGGAAAATAGCAGCATTCATGCTTGCGTTACCTTGTGATGATTTCAACGGCCCTATTGAAAAGCGCGGCGCGTAAAATGTCAATCTTTTGCGTGGGTTGCGGATAATAAAAAAGGGAGCAAGCTCCCTTTTTTACCTGACTTACGCCAGAGCTGATTTCGCTTTTTCAACCAGTGCCGTGAAGGTCACTTTGTCGAATACAGCGATGTCTGCCAGGATCTTACGGTCGATTTCAATGGACGCTTTTTTCAGGCCATTGATGAAACGGCTGTAAGAGATGCCGTTCTGACGTGCCGCAGCGTTGATACGCGCGATCCACAGCTGACGGAACTGACGCTTACGTTGACGACGGTCACGGTAAGCATACTGACCAGCTTTGATAACAGCCTGGAAGGCAACGCGGTATACACGTGAACGTGCACCGTAGTAGCCTTTAGCTTGTTTTAAGATTTTCTTGTGACGTGCGCGAGCAATTACACCACGTTTTACGCGAGCCATGGGACTCTCCTGTTTCTATTCTGAATGATTAAAAAATTAAACTTAAGCGTATGGCAGGCAGGCTACTACCAGACCCAGATCGCCTTTAGACACCATGCCTTTCGGACGCAGGTGACGTTTACGCTTAGTTGATTTTTTGGTCAGAATATGACGCAGGTTCGCGTGCTTACGCTTGAAGCCGCCAGAAGCGGTCTTCTTGAAGCGCTTAGCCGCGCCACGTACAGTTTTAATCTTTGGCATTTTTACAAATATCCACTTCGCATTGTTAATAAAATGAACCAGACAGGCGAATAAAAAACCCGCACAGCGCGAACGCTGCGCGGCATTTATTACTTGAAAGCCTACTGTTTCTTCTTAGGTGCGAGCACCATGATCATCTGGCGGCCTTCGATCTTCGATGGGAAGGATTCGACCACTGCCAGTTCACTCAGATCTTCTTTCACGCGGTTAAGCACTTCAATACCGATCTGTTGGTGCGCCATCTCACGACCACGGAAACGCAGCGTGATTTTGGCTTTATCGCCCTCTTCCAGAAAACGAATCAGGCTGCGGAGTTTTACCTGATAGTCGCCTTCGTCGGTACCAGGACGGAATTTAATTTCCTTAACCTGGATAACTTTTTGCTTCTTCTTCTGTTCCTTAGAAGATTTGCTCTTTTCATAGAGGAACTTGCCGTAATCCATAATACGGCAAACCGGCGGTTCGGCGTTCGGGCTGATTTCAACTAAATCTACGCCAGCTTCTTCTGCTTTCTCGATAGCTTCGCGCAGAGAGACAATGCCAAGTTGTTCGCCATCAACGCCTGTCAGGCGCACTTCAGTAGCGCGAATTTCGCCGTTGATACGATTAGGACGCGTCGGTTGTACTCGTTTTCCGCCTTTAATACCTTATTCCTCCAATTGGTGAAGATGTCGGCTGCGAATCTCTTGTTGCAGCTTCTCAACAAACACATCTACGTCCATGCTCCCGAGGTCTTTACCACGGCGGGTGCGCACGGCAACTTTGCCTGCTTCCACCTCTTTTTCACCGCAAACCAGCATATAAGGGACGCGACGTAATGTGTGCTCGCGGATTTTAAAGCCTATCTTCTCGTTTCTCAAGTCTGCTTTGACACGAATTCCTGCATTCTGCAATTTCTTTGTCAATTCGCTGACATATTCTGCCTGACTGTCGGTGATATTCATCACCACCGCCTGAACCGGAGCCAGCCAGCTTGGGAAGAAGCCAGCAAACTCTTCGGTCAGAATACCGATAAAGCGCTCCATTGAGCCCAGAATCGCGCGGTGAATCATGACCGGAGTCTGACGATCGTTGTTTTCACCCACATAGGTGGCGTCCAGACGCTTCGGCAGCGAGAAGTCTAGCTGAACGGTGCCACACTGCCAGGCGCGATCAAGACAATCGTGCAGGGTGAATTCAATTTTCGGACCGTAGAAAGCCCCTTCGCCCGGTTGATATTCAAACGGAATCTGGTTTTCTTTCAGTGCTTCCGCCAGGTCCACTTCCGCACGGTCCCACATTTCATCGGTACCGATACGTTTTTCCGGACGGGTAGACAGTTTTACCACAATTTTTTCGAAACCGAAGGTGCTATACATGTCATACACCATCCGGATACAGCTGTTCACTTCATCACGTACCTGATCTTCGGTACAGAAGATGTGAGCATCATCCTGGGTGAAGCCACGCACACGCATCAGGCCATGCAACGAACCTGACGGCTCATTACGATGGCAGCTGCCGAACTCCGCCATACGCAGCGGCAGATCGCGGTAGGATTTCAGACCCTGATTAAAGATCTGGACATGCCCCGGGCAGTTCATCGGTTTGATGCAGTATTCACGGTTCTCCGAGGAGGTGGTGAACATCGCTTCTTTATAGTTTTCCCAGTGCCCGGTTTTTTCCCACAGCACACGGTCCATCATGAACGGACCTTTTACTTCCTGGTACTGGTACTCTTTCAGCTTGCTGCGAACAAACACTTCCAGCTCGCGGAAGATGGTCCAGCCGTCATTGTGCCAGAACACCATGCCCGGCGCTTCTTCCTGCATGTGGTAGAGGTCGAGCTGCTTACCGATTTTACGGTGATCGCGTTTCGCCGCCTCTTCCAGACGCTGCAAATAGGCAGCCAGCTGCTTTTTATCGGCCCATGCGGTGCCATAGATACGCTGCAACATTTTGTTGTTGCTGTCGCCGCGCCAGTAAGCGCCGGAGATTTTTTGCAGCTTAAAGTGATGGCAAAAACGCATGTTCGGCACGTGCGGACCACGGCACATGTCGATGTATTCTTCATGATGATACAGACCCGGACGGTCATCATGGCTGATGTTTTCATCAAGAATGGTGGTTTTGTAGCTTTCACCACGCGCAGCAAAGACGTCACGCGCCTCCTGCCAGCTCACCTTTTTCTTGATAACGTCGTAATTGGTCTCTGCCAGCTGGTGCATACGCTTCTCCAGCTGCTCGATATCTTCCTGAGTCAGGGTATGGTCGAGATCGACATCATAATAGAAGCCGTTATCGATCACCGGGCCAATGGCCATTTTGGTGTTCGGCCACAGCTGTTTGATAGCATGACCCAACAGGTGCGCACAGGAGTGACGGATGATTTCCAGACCCGCCTCATCTTTGGCGGTGATAATCGCCACCTGAGCATCGTCATGAATCAGATCAACCGCGTCCACCAACTCGCCATTCACGCGTCCGGCAATACAGGCTTTCGCCAGACCCGGTCCGATATCTAACGCGATATCCATCACGCTGACCGGACGGTCAAAACTGCGCTGGCTGCCATCAGGAAGAGTAATTACTGGCATTTCATATCCTTAATTGCAGTGGTAAGCCACACGAAAGCCTACATGCAACATTGAGTTCAATAAGGGTAACCCGGCGTAATGTCAGACCCACATTGTCGGAATGACGCCGGGGAAATAAAGCGCCGCAAATGATAACAGCTTTCCGCGATGAGCAAAACCCGCAGAAAATGCGCTAAGCCTGCGTCAGCTAAAAAAAAACCGCTGCGTGGCGTCGCCAGGCAGCGGTGATCTCCATCAGGCAAGCTTACATAGCGTAAGAGAGCTGAATGGTGGTTTTGGTATCGGTACGATCCGGCGCAGATTCCGGCGGATTGTTGTTCCAGGTCACGTTGTACGCCAGTTTCAGCGCAAAGTGTTCGTTAATCGCCACCTGAAGACCGGTTTCTGAGTTCACCGTGGTGTCTTCGCCGAAACTGCTCAGCACAGAAACACCCTGGATAAATTTGGTGGTATCGGTCAGCTGCCACTGATAGCTCACCGCACCGTAGCCCAGCGCCTTGGTTTCATGACCACCATCGTGGAAATCGTCATAACGGACACCCGGACCAAATTCAGCACGCAGCGAGTGCACCGGACCATTCAACAGCTGACGACCATAACCGGCGGTCAGAACGTCGCGTGAATCGTAGCCATTGAAGCGGTCGCTCAGCCAGCTGGCCTGACCAAACAGGTAGTCAGCGCTGTTGAGGTTATAACGGGTACGGCCACCGATGTTGTAGGTCTCGGAAGAACGCACATCATTGGATGAGTTGTTCGCCGCGTTACCCCACAGACTATAGGCGGTGCTGGTCTGATACCACGTCATTGACGTCGAGGCACTCAGCGCAGAACTGGTGGTGTTACCGGTTTGCGCCAGGTAACCCGCTGACGCGCTGCCTTCAAACGGTTTTTTCGCCGTTGAAGGGTCATCCATGGAGGTGAAGACGGTGTTATCTGCAAATGCCTGGTGACAAAATGCTCCAGCAGAGAGCAAAAGAACAGCGGACAGCTTGTTGAAGGCTTTCATTTAAATGTGATCCGTACGACGGTTTAAAAAGTGATGAGTCTGAAGAGTTTTCCCGGACGATCAACGCAATTTACGGTAAGTTTTGTAAAAAAGTATGAAGTCAACGGAAAAGCCTGGTTTTGCGCTGAGGCCGCGCGCTAAATGGGATTATTCCCATTAACCGCGCGCATTATAGAGGGCAATTAGCGAAATAGCAGCCGAATTGCTACAAGAATTTTCCGAACACCTCTGCGCGATTATTTCAGGTTATCCCGCGCCAAATTGCTGTAAATTCGCTCAATCTGGCCCACTGGTCTACGCTGACATCTGTTCCAGAACAATGAGGTGAAAGATGAGCGACTTAAAGCGTTACATTGTGACCTTTCATTATCAGGAGAAGGGACTGAGTGACCTGCAATCCCTCAACAGCGAAATGCTTAATGCGGGTTATAACACCACGTTAAATGATGCTGAGGGCCACCCACACGAACTGGGGACTAACAGCTTCGGTGTCATCAGTGCACTCGAAGAGCAGGTGCTGGCCGAACAGGCCGCCGGACTGGCCTCGGTCGCGCTGGGAGAAAAACCCGATGTTGAAGTCACCACCCTGGAAGCTTTTTTAAAAGCACAACCCTAACGAGATGTGAAAAGCGCGCGCCGGTGCTGGTTTTGTTCAGGTTTTGAGCGTTACAATTGAACTCAGGCAGCGAATAAAGAGGATTACCCTATGTGGTCAGCCATTAGTCGACTGTTAAGCGAATACGCCGGCGATGCCGAAATCACTGAACGCCACGAACTGCCTGGGGGCGATGTCCATCCTGCCTGGCGCATTCGTTATGGCACACTGGACGTCTTCGTCAAATGTAACACGCGCGATATGCTCACACTGTTCAGCTGGGAAGCCGATCAGCTGGCGCTGCTGGCGCGCACCCACACGGTCCGCGTCCCTGAGGTCTACGGTGTGGGCAACGATCGCGATACCAGTTTCCTGCTGCTGGAGTATCTGCCGCCGGAACCCCTCAATGAACACACCGCATTTCAGCTCGGCCAACAACTGGCGCACCTGCATCAGTGGAGCGAACAGCCGCAGTTTGGCCTCGATTACGACAACAACATCACCACCACGCCCCAACCCAATAGCTGGCTGCGCCGCTGGTCGGTCTTTTTTGCCGAACAGCGCATTGGCTGGCAACTGCAACTGGCGGCAGAGAAAGGTGTCAATTATGGTGATACCGACTTGATTGTCGATTGTGTGCAACGCGCGCTCACCAACCACCATCCACAACCTTCATTGCTGCATGGCGATTTATGGCCAGCAAATTGCGCCGGCAGTCCTGGCGGGCCGTGGATTTTTGATCCCGCCTGCTACTGGGGCGATCGCGAATGTGACCTGGCGATGTTGAGTTATTACGCTGAGCTGCCGCGGCAGATTTACGAAGGGTATCATTCGGTCTGGCCGTTGCCAGAAGGGTTCTCGCAACGCCAGCCGGTGTACCAACTCTACTATCTGCTAAACCGTGCCAACGTGTTTGGCGGCAACTGGACCGACGAAGCGACGTTCGCCATTGGCCAGTTGCTGGATGAAGATGTTCTGGGACAACGTCAGGCCAGACCGGCCTGACGCATTACAGCAGACCGAGCAGTTTCAGCACGAAGTAACCGGCAATGGCGATGACAATCGGCAGCACATACAACGGAAACACCTGCAACAGAATGGTGTGGCGTGGGACATTGATCTTCTCCTCCAGCTGCGCCCGGGTGCGGCCTTCGCTGCCCTTGGCTTGCTCAAGAATCAACTGGTCCTCAATCCCCTCTTTAATATGGCGTGACTGACGCCACATGCGGGCACCTGAAGCCTGCAACGCGATCCCGACAAAAATCAAAAAATAGATAATCCAGAAACCGATATTGGTGCCGCCGTTAAATTCCGGCACCGGCGAATTTTGCCAAAAGAAACTGAGAAACGGGGTGTTGAACTTCACCATATCAATCATGACATGCACAAAATCAAGCATCACGGCGTCAATGCCAGGCTGCTTTTCGCTGTGCTTAAACATAAAACCCAAGATGGAGATAATGGTGGACAGCAGCGCCGGAATAAAAATCACCCAGCCAGCCACTCGCTTGAGGATGGCGATACGGCCAGCCTGTTGGTAAGTCATGGTGTCTCCCTGAACGGAATAAGATTTGCCCTAAGTCTACCTGCACTGCATCTTTTTTTCCTGAAAAAAGCGCAGCATGCTGAGTCATGGTAAGGTAGGTCAAATTTCAAACGGAGCTGTAGTATGTCTTATCGTCGCCCTGTTCTGGCCGCCATTTTTGATATGGACGGATTACTGATCGACTCAGAACCGCTGTGGGATCGCGCCGAACTCGATATTTTTGCCTCACTGGGGGTAGATCTGACCCGCCGCCACGAATTACCGGATACCCTGGGATTACGCATCGACCAGACCGTGCGCATGTGGTACGAAACGCTACCGTGGAATGGCCCGGACCAACAAGAAGTTACGCAGCGCATCATCGCGCGCGCATTGGCGCTGGTGGAAGAGACCCGTCCTCTGCTGCCCGGCGTGGAACAGGCGCTACAGTTATGTCGGGAACAGGGACTGAAAATCGCCCTCGCCTCCGCCTCACCGCTGCATATGCTGGAGCGGGTGCTGGAGATGTTTAACCTGCGCCACTATTTTGACCAGATCGCCTCTGCCGAGCATCTTCCCTACAGCAAACCTCATCCACAGGTTTATCTGGATGCCGCCGCACAGCTGGGTATTGACCCCCTCAACTGCGTGGCACTGGAAGATTCCTTTAACGGCATGGTCGCCAGCAAAGCCGCGCGTATGCGCTCTATCGTGGTACCTGCGGCGGAGCATCGCGCTGATGCACGCTGGGCGCTGGCCAATGTCCGCCTCGATGACCTCACCCAACTGGCTGCCGGGCATTTGCACGGATAAGCCCAAAAGCAGCGTCTGGCTGAATTCTGCTGATACTGCGCTAACAAGGTGATGGCGTTCCACCTTACCCAACCGCCCCATTAAGGGCTGATGACGCCTGATATGACTCTTGCTCACAAGAGGTATGTCAGGCCGTCCTGAATTGACTGTTCCTCCCGGCCCGCCCCATGATATATCGCTTTGGTCTTACCCCGTTCCATGCCACCACCTGGCAGGAAAGCGCACGACACCGCCGTGAAGATTCTCCAAATGGTGACCCTGTGCCAGCGTGCACAGGTTGAAAAATGTGTCGCGGAACTCGGCATCGATCGGGTGATTGCCGGGCACCGTAATCGCCGCTTTGGTGGGCTGTCCTCGCACTCGGTGGACGATATTAATCATCTTCAGGTCGACATCCTGATCAAACACCTGAAACGCTAATTCTTGTGAGGTAATGATGAGTTTTACACTGGATAGAGTAATCGCCCGTGAAATTCTTGACTCACGGGGCAACCCCACGGTGGAAGTGGATGCTTTTACTACTGACGGACAAATGGCCAGAGCCTCCGTGCCCTCCGGTGCCAGCACCGGCTCGCGTGAAGTCAACGAACGTCGTGATGGCGACAGCCATCGTTTTGGCGGCAAAGGGGGGCGTGATGCGGTGCAAGCGGTTAACAGCGACATCAATGCGCGGCTGATCGGCAGCGATATCCGTGAGCAACGCACAATCGATACGCGCATGCTGGCGTTGGATGGTACGGAGAATAAAAGCCGACTCGGTGCCAATGCCATTTTGGGCGTTTCCCTGGCGGTGGCGCGCCTTCACTGACCGAGGCAGTACGTCAGGGTAGCGTTGCCCGGCATTATCGTGAACCCTTGATCGCCGACACAAATAAATAAAACAACGTTTCATTTTTATTGAATTCATATCCCATCCTGCCTAAGATGCCAACAGACCCGCATCGGGACCTATTCCTTCTGATATCCAGAGGCCTGAGATGGACTTACGTCAAAGTATTCACAGCGAGCACGCCAAAACCCTCGACACCGCCGCCCTGCGGCGCGAATTTTTGATTGAGAACATATTTACCCCGGATGATTACACCCTGACCTACAGCCATATCGACCGCATTATTATTGGCGGCGTGATGCCGGTGGCACAGCCCGTGACCATCGGCAGCGAAGTGGGTAAGCAACTGGGGGTGAGCTATTTTCTCGAACGCCGTGAGTTGGGGGTGATTAACATCGGCGGTCCGGGGCTGATTGAGGTGGATGGCAAGACCTGGGAAATTGGTCATCAGGAAGCCTTGTATGTCGGCCAGGGGGCGCAACAGGTGATTTTTCGCAGCAGCGACGCCAGCCATCCGGCGAAGTTTTATTACAACAGCGCCCCGGCGCATACCCACTACCCGGACAAGAAAATCACCCTTGAGGATGCAGTCAAAGCCACACTGGGTGATGCCGCCACCTCTAACCGCCGCACCATCAACAAATTTATCGTGCCGGATGTGTTGCCGACCTGCCAGCTGACCATGGGCCTGACGCGCCTTGACGATGGCAACTTGTGGAACACCATGCCCTGTCATACCCATGAACGCCGTATGGAAGTCTATTTTTATTTTGATATGGCCGAGGACAGTGCGGTGTTTCATATGATGGGCCAGCCGCAGGAGACCCGACATCTGTTGGTGCATAACGAACAGGCGGTGATTTCACCCAGTTGGTCGATCCATGCCGGTGTCGGTACCCAACGCTATACCTTTATCTGGGGCATGGTGGGGGAAAATCAGGTGTTTGATGACATGGACCACGTCAGCGTCAGCGCACTGCGCTAGTGCACAAGGGGAAGATAATGATTCTGAATGCTTTTAATCTGGAAGGAAAAATCGCCCTGGTCACCGGTTGCAATACCGGGCTGGGTCAAGGGATGGCGCTCGGGCTGGCGCAGGCTGGTTGCGATATTATTGGCGTCAATCGCGCGGGTCCGGATGATACCGCCGCAAAAGTTGCCGCGCTGGGGCGCCGTTTCTGGCCGATTCAGGCCGATCTCGCGCATCCATCCATCGTGCCACAGGTGGTGGAACAGGCGGTGGCACTGGCAGGACGTATCGACATTCTGGTCAATAACGCAGGCATTATTCGCCGCGAAGATGCGCTGAACTTTAGCGAAAAAGACTGGGACGATGTCATGAATATCAATAGCAAGAGTCTGTTTTTCCTTTCGCAACAGGTGGCGCGGCAATTTATCGCCCAGGGGAATGGTGGCAAGATCATTAACATCGCATCCATGCTTTCTTTCCAGGGGGGGATCCGTGTGCCCTCGTATACCGCCTCGAAAAGCGCGGTCATGGGGCTGACGCGATTGATGGCTAATGAATGGGCGAAGCACGGTATCAATGTTAATGCCATTGCCCCCGGTTACATGGCGACGAATAACACGCAACAAATCCGCGATGATGAATCACGCAGTGAAGAGATCCTTGGCCGGATTCCAGCCGGACGCTGGGGCGATCCGAACGATATGATGGGACCCGTGGTGTTCCTCGCCTCTGGTGCGTCGGATTACGTCCACGGCTACACGCTGGCAGTCGATGGCGGTTGGCTGGCGCGCTAAGCTCCTCTTTTCCCGCGTCATTCTGGCGCGGGCATCGTCTTAAATTCACGCCTGGTTACAGCGTCACATATTCTCATTTACTGGATAAATCCCTATACTGGATGCATCGACAGTTTGCAGCCAGGTTCTATCATGACGGCCGAAGGCCACATCATTTTCGCCATTGCCAGTGCTATTTTTGCCAAGCGCGCGGAGCTAACGCCGGTAATGGCCAGTGCCGACTGGTGGCATCTGGTGCCCGCTGCGCTGCTGACCTGCCTGCTGCCGGATATTGATCATCCCAAATCAGTGTTGGGACAACGCTTAAAGTGGCTTTCCCAGCCCATCGCCCGAGCCTTTGGCCATCGGGGGTTTACCCACAGCCTGCTGGCGGTCGCGGTGAGCCTATGGCTGTTTCAGATTAATGTTCCCGCCAGTTGGCCGATCCCCGCCGATGTGTTGCAGGGCATGACCCTGGGTTATCTCAGCCATATTGTCGCCGACATGCTGACACCGGCGGGTGTGCCGCTGCTGTGGCCCTGCCGCTGGCGCTTTCGTTTGCCGTTGCTCAATAGCCAGAAAGGCAACCAACTCGAACGCGCGCTTTGCCTGGCACTGGTGGGTTACGCGTTGTGGTTTCCACCCGGGCTGCCGTCTTTTGGTGCAAACGGCTGGCCCGAGCAACTGTTCAACACGCTACAAAATGGCGTAGGTAGAGTATTAAACAGCCAAAGCGAGCGATAATCAGACAACTTTCAGTATAAAGTTATAATCAATTCCATTTGGATATAAGCCTGCCCATTTATGAACTGTTAACATGCCCGGATTCCTCTCAGGAATCACACTGTATTCCGCGCCTGAACATGCAGAGGCGCGGCAAATCTCTGGAGTAGAGCATGGATTTTCCCCTGATTATTAATCTCGTGGTGTTCGCCGCGCTGCTGGTGTTGCTGGCACGCATCGGCAACGAGCGCTGGAGTCTGTCGAAACGCGTCTTGACGGGCCTGGTGATCGGCGTGTTGTTTGGTCTGGCGCTGCAAACCATTTACGGTGAGAACAGCCCGGTGGTGAAAGCCTCAATTGGCTGGTTTAACATTGTCGGCAACGGTTATGTGCAACTGTTGCAGATGATCGTGATGCCGCTGGTTTTCGCCTCCATCCTCAGCGCCGTAGCCCGTCTGCACAATGCGTCTTCGCTGGGTAAAATTAGCGTTTTGACCATTGGCGTATTGCTGTTTACCACGGCGATATCAGCACTGGTGGGTGTGATGGTGACCGGCCTGTTTGGGTTAACCGCCGATGGCCTGGTGCAAGGTGCGCAAGAAACCGCACGTCTCAACGCTATTCAGAGCAACTACATTGGCAAAGTGGCTGATTTGACAGTGCCACAGCTGTTGCTTTCCTTTATCCCTAAAAACCCGTTTGCCGATCTGACCGGGGCTAACCCGACGTCGATCATTAGCGTGGTGATCTTTGCCGCGTTTCTCGGCGTGGCCGCGTTGCAGTTGCTGAAAGATGACAAAGCAAAAGGCGAACGCGTGCTGGTGGCGATTGACACCCTGCAATCCTGGGTCATGAAACTGGTGCGTTTGATCATGAAGCTGACCCCTTACGGTGTGTTGGCATTGATGACCAAAGTGGTGGCGGGATCAAACCTTCAGGACATTATCAAGCTGGGTGGTTTTGTCGTGGCCTCCTATCTCGGCCTGGCAATCATGTTTGGGGTGCACGCCCTGCTGCTCTCGTTCAACGGTATCAACCCAATGCGTTTCTTCCGCAAAGTGTGGCCGGTGATTACCTTTGCCTTTACCAGCCGTTCCAGCGCCGCCAGTATCCCGTTGAACGTGGAAACCCAGACGCGTCGCCTCGGTGTACCGGAATCGATCGCCAGCTTCTCCGCTTCATTTGGTGCCACCATTGGTCAGAATGGCTGTGCCGGCCTGTATCCGACCATGCTGGCGGTAATGGTTGCCCCGACGGTCGGCATCAACCCGTTTGATCCACTGTGGATTGCGACGTTGGTAGGGATTGTAACGCTCAGCTCCGCCGGTGTGGCCGGTGTTGGCGGCGGTGCCACCTTTGCCGCCTTGATCGTGCTGCCCGCCATGGGCCTGCCGGTGACGCTGGTGGCGCTGCTGATCTCCATCGAACCGCTGATCGACATGGGCCGCACCGCACTCAACGTCAATGGCGCGATGACCGCAGGTTCTCTGACCAGCCGCTGGCTCGGTCTGACCGACAAGAAAGTGTTGGAAAGCGACGACCACGCCGAACTGGCGCATCGTTAACACATGCCCCTCCCGTAGCGGCACGATTTATCGTGCGGGATTCTGGTAACGGAAAACTGCGCGATAAATCGCGCCGCTACATCTCCTCCCTCCTCAATCTCTGACAATCATGGCGCTACCGTCAGGAAAGTGTTAAGCATGGTAAATAGAGGAAAAATCAGCCACTTTCCGCTTGTGTTTTGTCGTTGAAAAGCCAATCCTGCTACCAGTCATAGCAGGAGAACTACCGATGAAAAAAGTTATCGCCTCCGTGCTGGCGTTAACCTTATTAACACCAGCCATCGCCCTTGCCCACCCAGGCCCGTGGGGACCCGGTCCTGGTCCGGGACCACATTGGGGTGGACCCGGTCCATTACGTTTCTTACCCGATGCCGCAACTGCGGTGTTGATTGGCGGCCTGACCTATTACCTGCTGAACGGCAGCTACTACCAGCGTCAGGGTGATACCTACGTGGTGGTGCAACCGCCGCAATCCGTACCGGTCGAAGGCATGCGTGTGCTCGACTTTAACGGCAAACGTTATTACGTGCAGGATGGTCATTACTATCAGCGCGATATCAACGGCAGTTATAACGAAGTACCACGCCCCTACGGTTTATAAGCCACCAATAAAAACGGCCCGTCACTGACGGGCCGTTTGCTATTCTGCTGCCGCTTACTGTGTCGCCTGCGGGTCAGTATCGTACTCTTTACAGCTCTGGAAGCCGTAGTTCATCACGTGACCGGTATCGTTGTAGCTGACAAAGTAAGTCTGAAGCTTGCCATCACGCTCGCCCAGCACATAAGTCTGGCAGGTGCCGCGCGCATGTACCATGGTGATCTCAGTAGAAGGTGCTCCGGCAATCTGACGCACCTGATCACGGGTCATCCCTTTTTTCACATCCTTCACCACAGGTTTGGTTACGAAGCTCTCGGCACGATCATAAGCCGTACAACCAGAGAGCGCTGCCAGCGTTAAAGCCGCAGCGATACATCCCAGCACTTTATTCATCTTGTTGTTCCTCATTACTGTGTCCATGTAACGCTAAGCCTGGAACATAAATCCAGATTAATCAATTTTATGGCTGCATATTCGGTTTGTTCTGAAGCGTCAGGATTGCGTAAAAGTGCCTGTGTTCCCGCGTCTGGCTCCGTATAATCGCCTAATGAGAATAAGCACTCTCAAAACTATTTTCAGGGCGGTTATGAGCAGACAACGCGAGAACAAAGATGAGCGCCACCGTCAGCGCCAGGATGAAATCATCCGCGCGGCACGTGACTGCTTTCGTCGGGAGGGCTTTCATGCCGCCAGCATGGCACGACTGGCTTGCGCCGCCAGTCTCAGCGTGGGGCAAATCTACCGTTATTTCCCCAGCAAGGACGCCATCATTGAAGAGATGGTGAAACGGATTGTCGATGCCCGTGTCGCCGCAATGCGCGATCGGGTCGATAGCGATCAGATCGCCACCACCCTCGCCTGGCGCGAAAGCCTGAACATGGAAGATGAATTATTGATGTTGGATGTCGCCGCCGAAGCGGGCCGTAACCCACGCGTTGCGGCGATGCTGGAAGCGGCAGATGCACGTATGTTTAGCCATGCCCGCCAGAAAGTCCGGGCCAGCCATCCCGAGCTGAGCGACGAACAGGTGAACGCCTGCGTCGAAGTCCTGGCGGTGTTATTTGATGGCACCGCCCTGCGCCGCCTGACGCCACAGAAAGCGTCAGCGGCTACCCTGCAACACCTTTATCAGAACCTGATTTCACACCTAATAAAGACAGAGGATAAATGACACCTGCACCTTCTAACCGCCTGGTTTATGCCATCACGCTTGGCCTGCTCGCTGCACTTGGGCCGCTTTGTATCGATCTCTACCTGCCCGCCCTGCCAGAACTGGCGCAGGATCTGCACACCGAAACCGCCACTGCACAGTTAAGCCTCACGGCAACGCTGATCGGTCTCGGTGCGGGTCAGTTGCTGTTTGGCCCGCTGAGCGACAAATTTGGCCGCCTGCGTCCTTTACGGGTTTCGCTGCTGTTGCTGTTTGTCGCCTCAATCGGTTGTGCCTGGGCACAAGACATCAATCAACTGCTGGTGGCGCGTCTGTTTGAAGGTCTGGCTGGCGGCGGTGGCGCAGTGCTCTCACGTGCGGTGGCGCGTGATATGTACAGCGGTTATGAACTGACGCGCTTTTTTGCCTTGCTGATGCTGGTCAACGGCCTGGCACCCATCGCGGCTCCTGTACTGGGTGGCTTTATGCTCACCGTGCTGAACTGGCGTGGCATTTTTATGGTGTTGGGGGCGGTAGCCATTTTGCTGATCCTGCTCACGCGCTGGAAACTCCATGAAACGCTGCCCGAAGCAAAACGCAATCGTGGCTCCATATTCTCCGCCTGGGCCGCGCTGGGCGAGGTCTTTACCCATCGTGCCTTTATGGGATTCTGTTTAACGCAGGGCTTTATGATGGCGGGGATGCTGGCTTACATCGGCGCATCACCGTTTGTCCTGCAACAGATCTACGGTCTGTCGCCACAGGTCTTCAGCTTCTGCTTTGCCGCTAACGGTTTCGGTCTGATTATTGCTTCACAGACCAGCGCCCGTCTGTGCCGACGTTGGGGTGAGTATCGGGTATTGCAAGGCGGCCTGTTGCTGGCCTTTGTCGCCTCCGCCTGTCTGCTGATAGCGGGTACGGTCGGTGCATCGCTGCCGGTGATTCTGCTGGCACTGTTCTTCACCATCGCCAGCAATGGCGTTATCGCCACTACCGCTTCTTCGTTGGCGATGCAGAGCCAGGGCCACCGCGCAGGCAGCGCCTCGGCAGTCATTGGCGTGACCATGTTCACCCTCGGAGCCATCAGCGTGCCGCTAACCGGCATAGGCGGCACCTCGGTGCTGAGCATGACCGGCACCATTTTTGGCTGTTTTATGTTGGCGATTGTGATGTTTCTCCTACTGACTAAGAAGCCGAAAAGCGCCTGATTTGCCAGCAAATAACCCGAACAACAAGCCATACGGCTTGTTGTTTTGGGCCAGCCGCGTTAGCTTTAGCAAATGATTCGCATTGTGCCGTCCGGCAACTGACTTGAGGAGAGGTTCATGTCACTGCAGCAGGAAATCATTGAAGCCCTTGGTGTTAAACCCGTCATCGATCCCCAGCAAGAAGTTCGCGTCAGCGTTGATTTTTTGAAGTCGTACCTGAAAACCAATCCCGGGATCAAGACCCTGGTGCTGGGGATCAGCGGCGGCCAGGATTCCACGCTGACGGGCATTTTGTCGCAAACCGCCATCCGTGAATTGCGCGAAGAGACCGGTGATAACGACTACACCTTTATTGCTGTGCGTCTGCCTTATGGCGTGCAGGCCGATGAGCAGGATTGTCAGGATGCGCTGGCCTTTATCCAGCCGGATCGATCGCTGGTGGTCAACATCAAAGAAGCGGTGCTGGCGAGTGAACGCGCGCTGCAGGATGCCGGGATCACCCTGTCCGACTATATTCGCGGCAACGAGAAAGCGCGCGAGCGTATGAAAGCCCAGTACAGCATCGCCGGGATGACCAAAGGGGTGGTGGTGGGGACTGACCATGCAGCCGAAGCGGTCACCGGGTTCTTCACCAAATATGGCGATGGCGGCAGTGATATCAACCCGATCTTCCGCCTCAATAAAGGTCAGGGTAAACAACTGCTGAAACTGCTGGGTTGCCCGGAACATCTCTATCTGAAGCACCCGACGGCTGACCTCGAAGATGATCGCCCGGGATTGCAGGATGAAGTGGCCCTTGGTGTTACCTATCAGCTGATTGATGCCTATCTGGAAGGCAAAACCATTGATGCGGCGGCCGCCAAAATCATTGAAGGCTGGTATCTGAAAACCGAACACAAACGTCGTCCGCCGATTACCGTGTTCGACGATTTCTGGAAAAAATAACCCCCTCCGGCGTTTTCCATTTCGGGACGGAAGACGCCTCTCTTTGCCTGGTCTGAATATTTTTTATGCCTGCACATTTACCGCGCGCAACCCTGATTGGCCTGAGCGCGATTTTACTCTGGAGTACCACCGTTGGCCTGTTGCGCAGCGTGAGCGAAGCCTTTGGCGCTACCGGTGGTGCGGCCTTGATCTACACCACCACCGCGCTGTTGCTGTGCCTGACACGCGGACTGCCGGATTTGCGCCAGATGCCGACACGCTATCTGTGGGGCGGCGGTGTGCTGTTTGTTGGCTATGAAATCTGTCTCGCGCTGGCGATTGGTCTGGCGCAGGATCGCGCTCAGTCGCTGGAACTGGGGATGATCAATTACCTGTGGCCCTGCCTGACCATCGTCTTTGCCATTCCGCTTAATCAGCAGCGTTTCCGCGTCTGGCTGTGGCCCGGATTGTTGTTGTCACTGGCGGGCATTGTCTGGGTCCTGCAAAGCCGGGGGGGCAGCTCATGGTCGCAGCTCGGGCATAATCTGCTCAGTAACCCGCTGGCGTATGGGCTGGCCTTTATCGCCGCCTTCGCCTGGGGGCTGTACAACAACGTGACGCGCCGTTATGCCAACGGCAAAAGTGGCGTCAATCTGTTCTTTGTGGTCACCGCGCTGGCGCTGTGGATCAAATTCGCGCTCACCGAACAGCTTAGCTCGCTGCATTTCAGCCTGATCCCGGCGCTGGAGGTGTTATTTATGGGCGTCTCCACCGCCGTGGCCTATTCCGCGTGGAATCACGGCATTCAGCGCGGCAACCTGACGTTACTGGCAACGGCATCCTACTTTACGCCAGTGTTATCGGCGCTGTTGGCTTCGCTTTGGCTCGGACTGACACCGTCCCTGACCTTCTGGCAAGGGGTGTTGATGATTACCCTCGGCTCGTTGATCTGCTGGCTGGCTACCCGCCGCCTGTAGTGGGTGGCGAAAAAAACGCCATGCTGATATACTGGATGGACAACCAGTAACCGGAGTCCTCCTTGGTCAAACGCGTCACAGGTTACCGCCTTGAATTTGATGCGGCAGCCATTTACCAGTATCCCGAACATCTGCGCCAGTGGCTGGAAGGTTTACCGAATCAGCCCGGTGTCTATGTCTTCCATGGTGAGAGCGATAACCTGCCGCTGTATATCGGCAAAAGCGTTAACCTGCGCAGCCGTGTGATGTCCCATTTCCGCACCCCGGATGAAGCCAGCATGCTGCGTCAGGCGAGGCGCATCAGTTGGATACCCACGGCGGGCGACCTCGGCGCGCAGTTACTGGAAGCGCAGATGATCAAAACGCAGCAGCCGTTGTTCAATAAACGCCTGCGCAAAAACCGCCAGCTCTGCTCACTCCAACTTAACGACACCGTGCCGCAGGTGGTCTACGCCCGCGATCTCGATTTTTCCCGCACGGCCAATCTGTACGGCCTGTTTCGCAGCCGTCACGCCGCGCTGGAGAAGCTGAAAAGCATCGCCGATGAACAGCGCCTGTGCCACGGTTTGCTCGGGCTGGAGAACCTGCGCAGCGGTCGCGGGTGTTTTCGCGCCGCACTCAAACGCTGTGCCGGTGCCTGCTGCGGTAACGAGCCGCCTGAGGCGCATCAACAGCGTTTACAACAGGCGCTGGACGCATTACGGGTGGTGTGCTGGCCGTGGTCAGGTGCAGTAGGCATGGTGGAGCGTGGCGCGACGATGACGCAGATCCACGTGATTGATCACTGGTTCTGGCTGGGTTCGGTGAGTAGTGAAGCCGAAGCGCGCCAGCTGCGGCGCAACCCGCACGGCTTCGATCATGACGGTTATAAAATTCTTTGCCGTCCCCTGCTGTCTGGCGAGTTCCCGTTGATCGCACTGTAAAAGCAAAACCGCCGACGCTGCCCAAAGCATCAGATGCGATGGACAACGTCGGCGGTCTCAAACCGTCAGGCTATGCGAATTATTCGCCCTCAGCCGGTGGTGGTGGCATCTTACCATCGTGCGGGCGTTTCTCTGTCAGACGTTTCTCAAAGTTCGCGTTGAATTGCTTTTTCTGCTCCGGCGTCAACACGTTATAGAGTTTGTTCTGCGTTTCCATCATCGCCACGGCACGCTCTTTGGCATTGGCAGTCATTTTTTCTGCCTGTGCTTCCGCTTTCGCACGGTCGAAGGTGTCAGAAGCAATCAGCGCGTGGTTAGCACGGCGTTCTTCCAGTGACGGACGTTTAAAGTCTTTGTGGCTTTCACGCATGATGTCATGCATTTGTTTTTTCTGGGCGTCGGTCAGGTTAAGACCTTTGAACATCATGTCCATACCACCATGACGCATCGGCGGCTTATGCATTGGTTTCTCGCTGCCGGCCGGCGGAGGCGTCAGGTTGTCTGCCGCAGCATGGACGATATTGGCAGCACCGAGAGCCATCGCGGTAGCCAGGAAGAGGGAAGTCAGTTTACGCATAATATTGTCCTTACTTTTCAGTTTCATGACGACAGCCTGTGTCGCGTCTTCGGAAACAAGCATACGACGCTGAACGTCAACTACTCAGAGGCTGAGTAAAGCCCTGAAAGCATAAAAGACAGATATCAGGCGATCATGGAGAGAATGAGAAGAAATGCGTGAGGAATTGCAAAAGAGTATGACGAATAAGGCAAAAAACGCAGGAATTAAGGAGGAGTGTAACGGTATTGTCGGCGTAACGAAAGGACAATTGCGCACTCATCCGCCGCTAATGGCACGATTTATCGCACGCTGATCAACGCGCGATAAATCACCTTGCTACAACGTCAATGCCTGCGTTTGTTCGTTCTCTTCCACCAGCATCAATCCGGCACGTAATCCCGGTGCCACATTCGGGTTGGGGAACAAGACAAACTCGCGAGCCTGCTGCACGTAGTAACGGGTATCGCCCTCCTCCGCCAGCAACGTCCCGTGCGGAAAGGCAGTAAAGTTGAGGGTATCCGATCCCATATGCAGCACAAAGGACTCGCCATGGCGGGTGATTTGTTGTGCCACCCGGTAATGACGGGGGGCGACCTGCACCTGCGGTAAGGTCTCACCATACAACAGCGCCGCCAGTGCCTGCTGGGCTGCGCTGAACTGGGTAAGATCATTCTCGCCAAATGGCAGCGCCTTGCCCAACTCCAGCGTACAGCTGGCAGCAGCATAATGCTCACAACTGAAATGGGTAAAGGTGCCTCCCGGAGAACGATGAAACACCAGCGCTTCCAGCCCCGCCGCCGCCAGCCAGTGCATAAAATCCTGCGGCCACGGACGTTGATTCAAAGGCATCACACCAAAACGCGTATGGTAAGAACCGCGAATCGCGGTATGCAAGTCGAGGTGCCAGCGGGTTTCGGTTGTCAGGCAGGTGTGCCAGAAGGTTTCCAGCGCCTGCTCCAGCCGTAAGGCACGCCGCGCCTCCGGCACATCAGCGACCTGCTGCCAGCGGCCACCAAACAGACGATTGATATCGTACTGCTGATAACGTTTCCCGCTGCGCAATGCCTGCGGATTCCCCAGCAACACCAACAGACGTACCGCTAACGGTTTTTCACCGCGCAGCAGGGGCGTCAATAGCAGGTTCAGGATCTCTACCGGCGCGGTTTCATTGCCATGGATGCCCGCAGAAAGCACTAACGCCTGCGAGGTCGGGGTATGCGGGGTCAGGGACAGAATGCCCTCATCAAGCCACTGCCAGCTGAGGTGGGCGTTTTGCCCGTGACGCTCCAGCGGCACCCGGCCAGACAATGTTTGCTGTAAAAAATCCTGCATTCTTTCTCCTTACGTAAAACAAGGGGCGACTCATGCGCCCCCAAGCGTTAGCGCTGAAATGCGTAGACAGAACCTAAGTCTAGCAGCTGTGTCAGCTCATCTAACGCGGTACGCCCTTCACGCAGCAATTGCGGGTCAGCCAGGTCGGCCTGGGTTAAGCGATCGCGGTAATGACGATCGACCCACTCATTCAGGACACCAAACAGGCGATCATTCATCAATACCGCCGGATTCAGTGCCTGGCGCTCCGCTTCCGTCAACACCACACGTAAACGTAAACAGGCCGGGCCACCGCCGTTGTACATACTTTCGCGCAGGTCGAACACCTTGAGTTCGCGAATCGGCCCGCCGCTTGCTACCAGCTCGGTCAGATAACGCCATACGCCGCTATGCTGACGTGACTCTTCCGGCAGTACCAGCAACATGCCACCCTCCGCACGTTGCAACAGCTGGCTATTAAACAGATAAGTATTGACCGCATCCGCCACAGACACTTGATTGCGCGGCACTTCAATCGCGCAAAAACCGGGGATCCGCGACTGTAAATCAGCCAGCAATTGTGGCTGATTGACAAAGGCATCCTCATGACAGAAAAACACCTGCTGGTTGCTCACGGCGATAACATCGTTATGGAACACCCCCTGGTCGATCACCGCCGGATTTTGCTGAGCATATATCGTCCGCTCATGATGCAACTGATGCAGTCGGGCCACGGCCTCACTGGCTTCCCGCGTCTGGCGTGCCGGATAGCGCACCGGTTCTGAACCTTGTGACTGACCGTCGCGACCATACACAAACAACTGCACTCCGGCATCACCATAATCGGCACCGAAACGGTTATGGTTGGCCGCCCCTTCATCACCAAATAACGCAACCTGCGGCAACGCGTCATGAATGCTGAAGTGATGCGGATCGCGGAAAATGGCACGCAGCAAGTCAGCGGTTTCCGGTGCTTCAATCGCGCGATGGAATTTGTTGTTGAGGTTAGCCACGGTGAAATGCACGCGACCGTCGGCACTGTCGGCAGATGGCGAGACGGTAGCGGCGTTCGCTACCCACATCGCCGAGGCCGAACTGGCGGCTGACAACAGTTGTGGCGCCTGTTTCGCCGCCTGCGCCAACACCTGTTCATCGCTACCGTTGAACCCCAACTGACGCAGCAACGGCAGATTGGGACGTTCATGCGGTGGAATCACCCCCTGCACATACCCCATATCCGCCAACGCTTTCATTTTCAGCAGCCCTTGCTTCGCCGCGAGGCGTGGATTTGAGGGCTGTAGCTGGTTACGTGTCGAGGCTTCATTACCAAAGGATAATCCGGCGTAATGGTGCGTCAGCCCCACCAGGCCGTCAAAGTTGGCTTCAAAGGTTTTCATTCCGCTGTCCCCGCCGCAGAAAAATCGAGACCCGGTGACAGCGTGCCCGGCAGATCAAGGTTGGGGCTTTCCAGCGAGGCCATCGGCCACGCACAGTAATCCGCCGCATACCAGGCGCTGGCGCGGTGGTTGCCGGAGGCACCAATACCGCCGAACGGTGCCGAGCTGGCCGCGCCGGTCAGCGGTTTGTTCCAGTTAACAATACCGGCACGGGCTTCCAGCAACAGCTGATCAAACTGCTCACGATCGGGTGAAATCAAGCCACAGGAGAGGCCGTAGCGCGTCTGATTTGCCAGACGGATCGCCTGTTCGAAGTGGTCATAGCGCACCACCTGCAACAACGGGCCGAACACCTCTTCATCGGGCAAGGTGCGCACGTCGGTCATATCGATGATACCTGGGGTGATGATGGCGCTGTCACGATCCGGCCAGTGCATGCCCAGCAACACCTTGCCACCGAGATCCACGCGTTTTTGCCAGGCGGCAAAAATTTGTCCAGCGGCAGCCGGGGAAATCACACTGCCCATAAAGGGTTGTGGCTCCGCATTCCAGGCCGCAGGCTGCAAGCGGGCGCTGACCTCAACCAGACGTTGCAGGAAAGCATCGCCCGCCGCACCGCGTTTCACCAGAAGACGGCGGGCGCAGGTGCAGCGTTGCCCGGCGGTGATAAACGCCGACTGAATCGCAATATGCACGGCACCATCAATGTCCGCCGGGTTTTCAACGATTAAGGCGTTATTGCCGCCCATCTCCAGCGCCAGCATTTTTTCCGGCTGCCCGGCAAACTGTCGATGCAGGTGATAACCGGTTGCCGCGCTGCCGGTAAACAGCAGGCCATCAATTTGACTCTCCGCCGCCAGTGCCTGACCGGTATCACGCCCGCCCTGCACCAGACCCAACACCCCGGCAGGAATGCCGGCTTTTTGCCACAACTGCACGGTTTTTTCCGCCGTCATCGGTGTCAGTTCGCTCGGTTTGAACACCACGCAGTTGCCCGCCAGCAGGGCAGGCACGATATGGCCGTTTGGCAGATGTCCCGGGAAGTTATAAGGACCAAACACCGCCAGTACGCCGTGTGGCCGATGCCGCAGCGAGCTTTCCCCCTCCGCTGTGGTGCCGGTACGGGTGTGGTAGGCTTTGATTGAGATGGCGATTTTGTTGATCATCGCCTGTACTTCAGTCAGCGTTTCCCAGCGCGGTTTGCCGGTTTCACGGGCGATGGTCTCAGCCAGTTCATTTTTATGCGCTTCCAGCTGGCGACCAAAGGCTTCCACCAGCGCCTGACGCTCAGCTAAGGGCTTGCGTGCCCAATGTGGGAAGGCAGCACGTGCCGCCTCACAGGCCGCAGCGACCTGAGACGGTGACGCAGATTTGCCCTGCCACAGGGTGTCACCGCTGACCGGATTGAGTTTACTGAACGCTTCAGCGCCACCGGTCAGCCATTGACCGTTAATAAAATGCGTCATGCTTTTTTCTCCTCGCGACCCAGCGTGACCACACGCAGGTTGTCGCCATAAGCACAGCACAGCGCATCACGCTGACTGTCGTTGAGGCGCACGCGGCCAGACGCAATATCTACCGGCAGCAGCGCCACGCGAAACTGTTGATAATCAAGGTTAGCGACCAGGCACAACGGCCATTCTTCGCTGGCTTCACCGGCCACCGCCGGCAGCAACTGACTTTTACGAATCGCACGGATACGGTCGATTTCACACTCCAGCGTCGGGCCGCCGTCGAAAATGTCGACGTAATTGAGGTAGCGGAACCCTTCGGCTTCCAGCACCGCGCGGGCAGGTGCCGTTTTCGGATGTACCACACCAATCACCTTCTGTGCCTCTTCACTCAGGTAGTGGGTGTATAACGGATGTTTTGGCATCAGTTCGGCGATAAAGGCTTTCTGCCCGGTGCCGCTCAGGAAATCCGCTTTGCTGAACTCCATCGAAAAGAAACGGCTCCCGACGCTGTCCCAGAAGGGGGAATGACCGTTGTCATCGCTGACGCCACGCATCTCCGCCACCACATGCTTCATAAAGCGGTCACGGAAATTGGCCATAAACAGAAAGCGCGATTTGGACAGCAGATAACCATTTTTGCCATCACGGTAGTCCGGATCGAGGAACAGCGTACATAGCTCACTGCTGCCGGTATGGTCGTTACTCAGCGACAACGTTGGCAAGCTGGCATAAACATTCAGCTCTTTTGACGCATGGACCTGGGTGCCAACGCGGAAGTTGTACCAGGGGTCCTGCAAACCCACCGCCACTTCAATGGCACAAATACCCACGGCGCGATTGTCTGCACTGTCAGCCAGCACAAATACATATCCCTGCTCAGCACGCGGTAGCGCACCCTGCCAGGTTTGCAAAGAACGCTCGATACGCGCCTGTAAGGTCGTGCTATCCGCCGGTAGCGACGTCAGGCCGCCACCGGTTTTGCCCGCCAGCGACAGCAACTGCGCAAGGTCGTCACGTTCGACGGGGCGGATTACCATCATGATGCTGCTCCTTTGAGCACGCGTTCGCAGGCACGAGCGAAACGCGCCAGCCCTTCTTTGGCTTCTTGTTCGCTGATATTCAGTGCCGGGGCAAAGCGCACCACGTTAGCACCGGCAATTAGCACCATCACGCCCTCTTCTGCGGCGGCGAGATTGAACTGTTTGGCTTTACCGGCAAAATCATCATTCAGCACGGCACCAATCAGCAGCCCCAGACCACGAATCTCTTTAAACAACGGCAGGCGTTGATTCAATTCTTCCAGCGCCGAGACAAACCACTGATGGCGTTCAGCAACACCGGCCATAAAGGCGGGCTGATTAATCAGCTCAACCACTTTGCCCCCAACCGCGCCGGCCAGTGGGTTACCGCCGTAGGTGGTGCCATGGGTACCCACGCCCATCACCAGCGCCAGATCTTCGCGTGTCAGCATGGCACCAATCGGGAAACCGCCACCCAGCGCTTTCGCCGTGGTGAGCACATCCGGGGTCACGCCGTAATGCATATAGGCATACAGGGAACCCGTGCGCCCCATACCGCTTTGTACTTCATCAAAGATCAGCACCGCATGATGCTTATCGCAGAGCGCACGCAGACCACGCAGGAAGGCCGGATCGGCCGGTACCACACCGCCTTCACCCTGAATCGGTTCAACAATCACCGCGCAGGTATGGTCATTGATTAAGGCGGCGGCTGCTGCCAAATCATTGAAAGGGGCATGCTGGATATCCGCGGGCAACGGCGCAAAATCACGTGAATAGGCAGGCTGGCCTCCGGCAGTAACGGTAAACAGCGTGCGTCCGTGGAACGCGTTGTTGAAGGCGACAATGCCACTTTTCTCTGCGCCAAAGCGGTCATGCGCCACTTTGCGCGCCAGCTTCAACGCGGCTTCGTTCGCTTCGGCACCGGAGTTACAGAAAAACACCCGGTCAGCAAAGGTCGCGTCGATCAATTGCTTCGCCAGGCGCAAAATCGGTTCATTGGTGTAACCGTTGCCGGTGTGCCACAGCTTGCTGGCCTGTTCCTGCAACGCCTGTTGCAATGCCGGATGGGCATGGCCCAGCGCATTGACAGCAATGCCCCCGGCAAAATCGATGTAATCCTTGCCCTGCTGATCCCATAGCGTTGAACCTTCGGCACGCACCGGTACAAACGCAGCAGGTGCATAAACCGGCATCATCCATTGATCAAAATCGTGACGTGAAACCTGCAGTGACATAGCCCTTTCTCCTGCCCCACCCGAAGTGAAGCCTTTGTTTTAAAATTGTTAAAAACCGGTGACTTTCAGCTTAACTGTATATTGCAGTAACCGTGCCAGCCAGAGGAAAAAGTGCATAAATGGATTTCAATAACGAAATATCAATAACTTAACCAGATGCCATATTCACTTTAACTGCATAAAAAGTGAATAACAGTCTGATGGCGTCTATATGTCAGAGAATTCTTAAGCGGATTTATGCATTCACAAAATGAAATATTGCTTTTGTGATCGCCGAGGAAATATTTCGCCAGCATGACGCAACCGAAGCACCAAAACGGTTCATATAGATCCATTTTGGTGCACAAAAGTGCGATATTGGTGCGGGGTAATAACAGCGCCTGATGGTTATTTTTAATACAGAAGCCAACAAATAAATAACACTCCTGCGCATTTTTTATCCATTTCCATTCACTTGCTGCGCAAAATAATGTTAGTGACTAAGGTTATTATAAATTCGGAAATAACCAGAAACAGTGTATTTATAGAAAAAGTGATCAGGCTAATTATTATCAGGCGCAGCGAGTTTGTTATTGAACAAAAACACATAGGCTTGTGCTATTTACGGGCAGAAGAGAATCTATTAGACACAAATAATCAAAACACAAAAATATCATATTAATCAATATATTAAATATTAATTATAGCTAATGCACAGTGATTTTAAGGATAAGTAAAAACAATAAACAATCCCATATAATGGAATTGGAGATTAAGATTCGCACAAAAAGCCAACAAGAAATATTTAGTTACATTTATTGCACTTTCGATCTTGAACCTTTTGTGTCATTTTCATTTCGCCCCATAGCAGGGCAACAATTAAAAAATAACACAGGGTAAAATTTAAATGATGAAGCGCACTTTACTGGCAGCAGTAATGCCGTTACTGCTGGGACTTTCTACGGCTCAGGCCGCCGAAATCTATAACAAAGATGGCAACAAACTCGACCTGGTCGGTAAAATTAACGTTTCACACCTGTTCTCCGATGACAGCAGCAACGATGGTGAAACCTCCTCTTACACCCGTCTGGGCTTCAAAGGCGAAACCAAAATCACTGACCAGCTGACCGGTTATGGTTTCTGGCAGTACCAGTACAGCCTGAGCCATTCTGAAGGGGGTTCTGATTCACAAACCGGTAACCGCACCCGTCTGGGCTACGCCGGTCTGAAATACGGTGAGTTGGGTTCACTGGACTATGGCCGTAACTATGGTCTGGTTTATGACGCACTGGGCTACACCGATATGCTGCCGTTCTTCGGTGGTGACTCTGGTTACACCGACGCCTTCCTGTCTGGCCGCTCAACGGGTGTGCTGACCTGGCGTAACAAAGATTTCTTCGGTCTGGTGAAAGGTTGGAACTTTGCTGCGCAGTATGAAGGCAAAAACGACCGCACCAGCTACTCTGACATCGCGGTACGTCGTTCTAACGGCGACGGTTTCGCGCTGTCTACCTCTTACGACTTCGATTTCGGCCTGAGCCTGGTCGGTGCTTACGCCAGCCTGGATCGTACCGAGACCCAGAACGCCGCCACCCGTGGTCACGGTGATAAAGCGCAGCACTGGGCTACCGCGATCAAATATGACGCGAACCAGATCTACCTGGCAACCATGTACGGCCAGACCCAGAACGCTACCCCGATCTCTGGTGGTTTTGCTAACAAAGCTGTCAACTTCGAAGCAGTTGCACAGTATCAGTTCCTGAACGGTTTCCGTCCGTCACTGGCTTACGTCTCTTCGAAAGGTAAAGACATCGAAGACATCGGCGATGCGGATATCTTTAAATATGTGTCTATCGGTGCGACGTACTACTTCAACAAAAACATGTCTACCTATGCGGAATACCGCATCAACCTGTTGAAGGACAACAACCCGCTGGGTCTGGCAACCGACGACATCACCGTTGTTGGTCTGGTTTACCAGTTCTAAGTCAGTTTTACCCTCATTGTCACATCCGGCCCGTGTCAACCGGATGTCCCAAGGGCAGCGAAAGCTGCCCTTTCTTTTTTCTGGTCACGGCTCCAGCAGGTCAAATCGATTATCAGCCGCTGACTCCATTGCAAACGGTTGTTCGACCTGCAAGGTAATCCAGTTTGAGGTGACACGCTGTTGTTTACTGTCCTCCAGCGTAACCGCCAAACGATAGCGGTTACTGGCTCCTGGCGTGCTATCCCATGCGGGCATAATAATGCTCCAGCCCTGCGGGTCTTGATTATTCGCCGGTGGCGTCAGGCTTAGCGCCTGGGTATCACCCTGCCAGCTCACTCCAGCGATCGCATTGGCAGATCGAATTTGCAGTTTTAATGGCAGACTTTCACCCGCGTTCAGCTGCCACGGCGGGGTGGCGAGAAATACCGACAACGTCTGGCGCTGCCGGTATTCCAGCACCGGCGTGTAATTACGCGTGACCGTGTCATAGCGACTGCCGCGCAATGAGCGGGCTGCCGCCACATTATCGGCGCTCAGTTGCTGGCTTAGCGCCACACCAAAGCGATAATTGAGGCGCAAGCCAAACTGATCCTGACTCTCCCCTTCACTACTGGTTTTGTGGCTGGCGGAAACAGTGACTAACGGCACCGGCGTATAGGAAAGACCGAAGGTGAGTGCCGACGGGTTATGGTAACGCGTGCCGGAATTGAACAGGTCAACATCCTGTCCCAGATACTGCTCCCAACTGACCGACATCCCGAGTTGACGATAGAAAGGCAGATAACCCTGGGTGGTAAAATCATAACCGCGTGCCATACGCTGCTGTTGCGTGGGGTCACCATTATGCCATCCCGATAGCGGATAATAGTAATTGGCCGAAAAGCGTAGATAGTCTGCCCAGGCTTCGGTACCAAGGGAACCGCGTTGCAACGGGCTGGTAAACAGATGATCGACAAAGGCGTTATAACCCAGCAGCCAGCTCCCGGCGACCCAACGTTGCCCTAACCCGGCATTGCCCACCAGCCCATCATCTGTTTGATGGAAACCCACCTGGCTAAAGGTAAGATAACGATTACGATCGGCCCACGGAGTGAGTAATTCAGCCCCACTGCCAGTAAAATTCCCATTCATATCAACAGCAAAATCGATCTGCGCATTGCCGTAAGGTGACAGCAACGACTCCCCTTCACTCGATACCCGCTGCGCCACTTCTTCGCGGAAATGATTAAAGGCCCACAGCCCGGCCTGGTGCCCGAAGGTGGTATCGCTGCTGTTTTCGCTGGCTTCACCAATGCTTTTGGCCATATCCGCCAGTTTTTGCGAGAAATTGCTGCTGTCGTCCTGATAGCCAAGTGCGGGCAATGCGTCTGCCATTTTCTGAAATCGCGCCGCATCGCTGAACGGTGTGTCGGAAATCGTCGCGTCGCGGTTAAACGCCTGAACAGCAGGCACAGTGACCAGCAGTGCGATCGCACCGAGGGTGATACGTCGGGATGAAGGCGTTAAAACAACAAGTAACATGGGCAAAATCAGGTTTCAGCTCAGGTAAAAATTAGAGGTCTCTCACAAAATCACATCTTTTTACCTTAACATATTCCTGACTTTTCGCAGCCTCATGCTGTCTGATTACGCTTGCGTCGTATCTGACGCGCAGGTTGCCAATGTGCACAACCTGCGCGACGCTACTGCCACAGCATTCACGAAAAAATCAGACCGCCATCCACGTTGATGGTTTGACCGGTGATATAACGGGCATCATCGGATGCCAGAAACGCCACCAGCCCGGCGACATCCTCAGGTTGTCCGGCGCGTTTCAACGGAATATTCTCCACCCATTCCGCCATCAATTCGCCCTTGCCATACTGTTTCTTGTCGCTACTAAGGATTTCGCCCCACACCCGGTCATTGTAATCCCACATTTCGCTTTCGATGATGCCAGGGCAAAAGGCGTTGACGGTGATATGCCAGGGTGCCAGTTCCAGCGCCAGGCTTTGCGTGATGCCAATCACCCCCATCTTGCTGGCGGCATAATGCGGGGTATAGATAAACCCCTGCCGTCCCTGTCCCGATGAGGTGTTGATCAAACTCCCCCCGCCTTGCTTCACCATATATTTTGCCGCTTCACGACAGCACAGCCAGACCCCGGTGGTATTCACCGCCAGAATCTTGTCAAAATCACTTTTCGGCATGGTGTCGAAGCGATCAATGGTGATCACCCCGGCATTCTGAATCGACACATCAATGCTGCCAAAACGTTCCGCCGCCTGCTGATAAAGCTGCTGCACTTCCGACTCGTTGGTGACATCCACCTGGAGGGCAAGGATCTCGCTGCCATATTGCTGTGTTAACACGTTGGCGGTTGCAAACACCCGTTCTGCATTCGACACCATCACCAGCCGTGCGCCGTCCCGTGCGAAACGCGCGGCGATACCCGCGCCGATGCCACGACAGGCACCGGTAATCACCACCGTCTTTCCACTAAAATCACGCGTCATATTGCCTCCTGTTATCCGTGACTCACTTCAGACAGGGCGGCTGATTGCTGCTTTTTTTCATGCCTGCGCAGCAGCACCACCTTGCTTTGTAATTTTTGCTGGAACTGATCGATCACCACCGCGGTCACAATCACCAGACCTTTAATCACCATTTGCCAGAAATCACTGACCCCCATCATCACCATGCCATCGGCCAGAAACACGATGACAAACGCCCCGATAATCGAGCCAGATACCCGACCACGTCCGCCTGCCAGCGCTGTACCGCCTAATACCGTGGCACCGATGGCGTCCATCTCAAACATGTTGCCGGTCATCGGATGCGCGGTTTGTAGCTGCGATGCCACCACCAATCCCACCAGCGCCGCGCACAGGCCGGAGAAGGCATACACAAACACCTTCACTTTAATGATCGGGACGCCCGCCAGACGTGCCGCCGATTCGTTGCCACCGGTGGCATAGATATAGCGCCCGAGGGGCGTTTTGCGCGTCAGATAGAGGCCGAGCAGCAGGAAGCCCACCATCAGCCAGATGGGGATATAGATGCCCAGCACCGTACCGGAACCCAGCAAGGCAAAACCGGTATTGCCTAACTCGGGCATCCCCACCAGGTTGGCGTAGGTGCTACCGTCGTTGAACAGCAATGCTGAACCGCGCGCGACATACATCATGCCGAGGGTACAGATAAAAGGGGCCACCCCCAGCCGGGTGACCACCGCGCCATTAATCAGGCCCAGCAACACGCCAAACAGCGCCACCAGCAAAATCACTTCCGGCACGTTGAAGAACATCACGTTACCGCCCCACAACGGTAAGCCGTTGGTGAGCAGCGCACCGGCCACCATGCCGCAAATCCCGGCCACCGCCCCGACCGACAGATCGATACCGCCGGTCAGGATCACCAGCGTCATACCGATAGCCAGTAAACCGGTAATCGCCACATGCTGCGTCATGATCAGCAGGTTGGAGGTGGTCAGAAAATTCGGCACCATCAGGCTGAAAAAGCCAATGACGATCAATAAGGCAATAAAGGTGCGCGCCTTCAGCAAGTACATATAAAGCAGATATTTTTTATTCATGATTCTCTCCGGAAGGCTCAGTCATGCGGTGTTGAAGCGCTGATCAGGGCTTCCCTGGTCGCTTCACGTCGTGACAGATCGGCGGTGATACGGCCATCGGCCATCACCAGAATGCGGTCTGCCAGCGCCATCACTTCATCCAGTTCAGAAGAAGAGAACATCACCGCCAGCCCTTGCTGTGCCAGGTTGCCAATCAGGTGGTACACATCGGTTTTTGCCCCGACGTCAATACCACGCGTCGGTTCATCCAGCAGCACCACCTGCGGCCCCGTCATCAGCGCTTTACCCAGTACCACTTTCTGCTGGTTGCCGCCGCTGAGTGAGGTGATGGGCAGTTCAGGATCGCTGACTTTGATCGCCAGATGGCCAATCATTTCGTCAACCCGACGCTGTTCCTTTTGTGGGTTGAGCAGGCGCAGCGCACGACGAAAACCGCGCAGGCTCAGTTCGGTCAGCGTCATGTTGGCGGTGATCGACATCAACTGCACCACGCCTTCGGTCTGGCGATCTTCCGGCACCAGGGTGATGCCTTTTTTCAGGCGCTGCTGAAAGTTGTGTCGATCGAGGTTTTCACCGTTCAGGCTGACGCTACCCGACTGGCACGGCATCATGCCTATCAGCCCCTTAAACAATTCAGTACGCCCGGCCCCCAGCAGACCATAGATGCCGATCACCTCGCCTTTGCGTAACGAAAAAGAGACGTCATTGAGTTTGTAACCGCCGTTTTGATGCAACGCCGTCAAACCGTTGACCTGCATGACCGTGTCACCCTGCGCAGCGGGCTGGTAATCAAAATGCTTTTTCTTGTCCCCCACCATCTGCTCGATGATCCACGGGATTGAGGCATCCCGGACTTCACGCTCGCTGATAAAACGCCCGTCGCGGAAAATGGTGATATGGTCGCCAATCTCCATCAACTCCTCCAGCCGATGGGAGATATAGATGATGGTCACGCCACGCCGCTTCAGTTGTTCAATCACGTTGAACAACACCTTAACTTCCGACTGGCTGAGCGCGCTGGTCGGTTCATCCATGATCAGCACTCGCGTATCTTTTGACAGCGCCCGCGCAATCTCTACCAGTTGCTGATGGCCGATGCCCAGTTCACCCAATGGGGCATAGGGGTCCACATCCAGCTCCAGCCGTTCCAGCAGGGATTTCGCCAGCGCGTATTGATATTTTTCGTTGATCACTCCGCGCTGGAAAAATTCGTTCGCGATAAAGATGTTGTCCATCACATTCATATTCGGGAACAGGTTCAGTTCCTGGAAAATAATGCTGATACCGTGCTGCTCGGCCTGATGGGTGGAGTGCAACGACACCGGTTGACCGTCCAGCAGGATCTCGCCGGAGGACGGCGTTTCCACCCCCGCCAGCATTTTCATCATGGTGGATTTACCGGCCCCGTTTTCACCAATTAACACGTTAACCTTGTTGCGCCAGACGCGATAATTGACCTGGTCGAGGGCGGTGACGCCCGGGTAGATACGCGAGACATTGCGGGTTTCGATAATCACATCCGACTGTTCGGCAGGCTGAAGATTTTGCATCGTCATCTCCTATTGTCGGGTGATTTGCGCCGGCGTGATATCCGGTGCCTGTTGTGGAATATCCCAACTGCTGAACACGCCAGCCAGCGCCACTTTATCGCCCACCTGCGGTTTGAATCCTTGCATCATGTTCGAAGCCTGCTGGTTGATAGCGCGGCCATAGTCGCCAAACAACACCTGATCGTTGAAATCCTGATAGCTGGCGCCTTTATACACATCCCGCAAGGCGGTGCCGCGAATAATCGGCCCCATCTGTATCGTCACCTCTTCACCGGAGCTGTCTTTCACCGTCATTTTTCCGCTGCGCGACGTGGTGTTCACCGCCGTGACATCCCCCTGGACGCTGACGCTGAATACACAGGGATTCTCTTCCTGGCTGCGATAACCGTAGGTTTTGCAAGCGGTGTCAAAATCCTTCGCCGACTGCAGTTCTTTCATCAATTGCGCGAGGGGCTTCGCCTCATGCGCTACCTGTGGCACCAGCTTCTGCTGCCACGTCAGGGCGATGTTCGCCATCTGTGGATTGGGGGGATTTTTCAGGTCGGCCAGCTCCTGCTGCGACACAATGCGGCAACCGCTGAGGATCACGACAGGAAGCAGTAGCCAGAGTCGTCTGTACATCACATTCTCCCTGGCGCCCGGCACGCGGGCGCACCTGTACGTAATTAAGATTTGTAATTAAAATCCTGCACGTTTTTCGCATTGTCCGGGGTGATCAGAATGCCGCGGAACATCACACGCTGCTTCTCGGGTTTAGTCCCTTTCTGGATATAGTTATCGAGATCCGTTACGCCTTCCGCCGCAATCGCCTGCGCCTGTAACATCACGGTGGCTTTCAGTGAACCCGCCTCAACGGCATCACGCTCATCGTTACTGCCATCGATGCCCACCACGATGACATCGTTACGCCCCGCCGCTTTCAATGCGGCAATCGCCCCCAGCGCCACCGGACCGTTGCCGCAGATCACCCCTTTCACATCCGGGTGCGCCTGTAAAATGCTGTCCATAATGCGTTTGCCATCAATCAGGGTTCCTTTGGCATCCTGACGTGCCACGCTTTGCATATCCGGGTATTGATCAAGCACCTGATGGAAGGATTTGGAGCGCGTGACGCAGTTGTTATCCGCCAGGTTGCAGGTCAGTTCGGCATATTTCCCTTTCTCTCCCATCTTCTCGACAAACACGTTGGCGACATCAGAACCCGCCTGGAAGTTGTTGTGCGTAATCTGCACCAGCGCCACATCATCGACCGGGATTTCACGGTTGATCAGCACCACCGGAATACCGGCGTCCTTGGCTTTTTTAATCGCCGCGACACTGGCGGTCGAGTCGGCGTTATCCAACACAATACCCTGCACTTTCTTGCCGATTGCGGCGTCGATCAACTCACTCTGTTTTTTCACATCTTCGCCATGCGACAGCACCGAGGTTTTGTAACCCAGTGCCTGGGCTTTGAGGTTGGCCCCTTTGGCTTCAGATGCGTAATAAGGGTTATCCAGTGAATTCACCAGAATCATGATGGTGCCTTTATCCGCCGCGAGGCTGGCTTGCGAAACCAGACAGCTGGCAAGAGCAGTAAACAGCAGGGTACGGGTTTTCATGATGATGTCTCTCTTTGTAATTATTACGTTTGCAGGGTGTCGCCTTCTCTGGTGCAGGCGCGGAGTTACCAAATGGTGAAACCACCGTCGATCATCAGATCGGCACCGGTGATCATGTCGCTGGCGTTGCTGGCGAAAAACAGCACGGCCGCCGCGATTTCGTCGGTATAGGCAAAACGACCCAGTGGGATCAGGGTTTTCATTTTTTCCCCTTTCTCACCACGCCAGGCTTTTTCGCCCATCGGCGTCAGCACCACCGTCGGGGACAGGGTGTTGACGTTGATGCGGTACGGCGCGAATTCTTTTGCCATCACTTTGGTCATCCCCAGCAGACCGGCTTTGGCAGAGGTGTAAGCCACATGGTTATCAATGGCGATGGATGCCGCCTGTGAGGCGATATTGATAATTTTGCCGCCCTTACCCGCACGCACCATGCGTTTACCAGCAGCCTGCGAGCAGAGAAAAGGACCGGTGAGGTTGACGGCGATCTGCTTCTGCCACTCGGCAAAATCCGTTTCCAGTACCGGCTGCAACATCACGTAGCCCGCGCAGTTCACCAGGATATCGAGCTGGCCGTAATGCTGTTCCACAGTGGAGAACGCCTCTTCCACCGAGGCGGGATCGGTGACATCACAGCAGACCAGTAACACCCGCCCGGCATCAAATTGCGCACTGACGCTGGCAACTTTGTCACTTTCGAACGGAGGGTAAAGCAGCGCCAGCCGGGCACCTTTCTCCAGCAGCATGGCATTGCTGGCCATCGCGATACCGCCGAGACCGCCCGTCACCACCGCCACTTTGCCGGTTAGATCCAGGTCGGTGTTCACGCCGTAGCGCAGATTGACATCATATTCCCCACTCATCCTCACTCTCCTTGGTTGCTTGTCGATGGCTCTGGTTATGGTTGGTCGGGTATTGGCTTACGCCACTCATTTTCGAACAAAAATATAAGCTATCGTTTGTTAACGGTTTGTGGGTGAGATCAAATTTCATACAAATCACCGCAATAATTTTTACTTCATTGATATTAATGACTTTTATAAAAAACATAAAAATGCACCATGGACAAAGGCGCTATTGTCCTTCTGCGAAATCAATCTCATAACGCAATTACATTTTCGTTCGAAAATACATATGCGTGCGAGTCACCTCGCAAATCCCGCAAGCGCAGAGTAAAATCAGCTCGGGTTTCTTTTCGCAGAGATCAGACCGTGATTGGAAAAAGGGAGCGTTTCGATTGAAAAGCAAAACTGAGCAGCTGGCCGATATGCAACAGCGCCGTGACAAGATCCTGGAGATGATCCGTGAAGACGGCACGGTCACCGTAAAAGCGCTGACAGAAACCTTTGGCTTAACCGAAGCGACCATCCGTACCGACCTGCGCATGTTGCAGAAAGCCGGCCATGTGCAGCGCTACCACGGTGGTGCCACGCTGATGACGGGCAAGCAAAACACCGGCGCACTGCTGCTGGAACGTCAGACGCATCTGGAAGAGAAAGAAGCGATTGGTCGTCTCGCGGCACATTACGTGGAAAACGGTGATACGGTGATTTTCGACTCCGGCACCACCACCACAGCGATTGCGGAGGCGATCGGGCACATCCGTCGGCTGTCGGTGATTACCACGGCGGTAAACATCGCGTTGAAGTTGGGCGGTGAACCGGGGATCAATATTTTACTGACCGGCGGCACTTTTAAGTTTCCGACGTTATCGACATCGGGAGAAAAAGCGGCGTCGTTTTTTGAAAATGTGCTGGCAGAAAAGCTATTTCTGGCCACCGCCTGTATCTCACCCCGGCTGGGTTTAAGTTTTCCCAGTGAGACGGACATTAAGGTGAAGATGGCGATGATTAACTCAGCCAGCACCGTCTATGTGGTGGCGGATTCCAGCAAGATTGACAAGGTTTCGATGTTTGCCCTGCCCTGTGACTGGAGCCATATCCACTACCTGATTACCGATAGCGGTATCACACCGGCGCAAATTGCCGCGTTTGAAGCCCTGGGGGTGCAGGTGCTGGTCGCGCCACTGGCCGTCGCACAGCGTCGCGCAATGTGATCGTAGCGGCGCGATTTATCGCGCAAGGCTTTTTGGCCGCATGAGTCAAACCCGCGCGATAAATCGCGCCGCTACGAAACACAGATCACCATTGATGGCGATCCGACTAATTAAAACCCTAAACTATCCAGCAGGTCGTCCACCTGATCCTGGTTTGCCACCACACCCGGCGCATCCGAGTGGATTTGCGGGCCATTCAGCAGGCTGGTGCTTTGCTTACGCTGCTCCGCACTCACTTCCGGCATGTTTTCCAGCAGCACCATCAACAGTTGGCGCTCAATTTCCTGGATCACATCCATCATGCGCTTGATCACCTGACCGGTCAGATCCTGGAAGTCCTGCGCCATCATGATTTCCAGCAGCTGCTTATTGGTAAATGCGGTGTGCTCGGGCACGGCGGTGAGGAATTCGCGCGTATCCGAAACCAACTCGCGCGCATCCGCCAGCTCAATCGGGTTTTCAAACCAGGCATCCCAGCGGCCTTTCAGCTGGTTCGCTCCGGCTTCCATTTTGTCCTGGTGCGGCTGCGCCGCTTCAACGCAGTTCAATGCACGGTCAGCAGCCTGCGCTGTCATCTGCACCACATAATCCAGACGGTCTCGTGCATCCGGAATCGCTTCCGCTGCTTCAGCAATCGCCTGATCCAGCCCCAGCTCACGCAGGCTGTCACGCAGCATGCGCGTCAGTGAGCCAATGCGGGAAATGATATCCTGTGCCGAGACTTCTTCTGTTGGTTTCGGAAGGTCGCTCATCACATCTCCTTACATACCCAGTTTTTCGAAGATCTTGCCCAATTTTTCTTCCAGTGTGGCCGCAGTAAACGGCTTCACCACATATCCGCTGGCACCGGCCTGCGCCGCCGCGATAATGTTCTCTTTCTTCGCTTCCGCGGTGACCATCAGTACCGGCAATTTGCCCAGCGTGGCATCAGCACGGATAGTCTGTAGCAGTTCCAGACCGTCCATATTCGGCATGTTCCAGTCAGAAATCACAAAGTCAAAGCCGCCTGCGCGC
Source organism: Pantoea sp. At-9b (assembly GCF_000175935.2). Classification (NCBI taxonomy): domain Bacteria; kingdom Pseudomonadati; phylum Pseudomonadota; class Gammaproteobacteria; order Enterobacterales; family Erwiniaceae; genus Pantoea; species Pantoea sp. At-9b. The sequence continues at coordinate 1,789,866 of NC_014837.1, read as the reverse complement.
AGTTTCGTCAATGCATCAGCACCGTCTTCTGCCTCTTCAACGTTATTGAATCCCAGCTCTTTTAACAGGTTGCGAACGATACGACGCATCGTATTGAAGTCGTCCACCACCAAAAAGCGCATATTTTTATCAGCCATATCTACTCCTGTGTTGTCTCGCCCGGCAGGACGGGCCTGTTAAATTCGCAATGCCTGTCCGGCGCTAATTTTCGCCAGCATGTGCTGGCTGATGTGGCCCAAATCGACCACTTCGCTGGCACCGCCGAGTGCAATTGCCTCGCGCGGCATGCCAAATACCACGCAGCTGGCTTCATCCTGGGCGATGGTCCAGGCACCGGCGCGATGCATTTCCAGCATCCCGGCCGCGCCGTCGTTCCCCATCCCGGTCAGAATGACACCCACTGCATTTCGTCCGGCGTTCACCGCCACCGATCGGAACAGCACGTCCACCGACGGCTTATGACGATTGACGGGCGGCGCGTCGTTAATTTTCACCACGTAGTTGGCACCACTTCGTGCCAGTTCCATATGCATCGCACCAGGCGCAATGTACGCATGACCGGGCAGAATACGCTCGCCGTCTTCCGCTTCTTTCACGGTGATCTGGCACAGCTTATTCAGGCGCTCAGCAAATGAGCGGGTAAACCCTGGTGGCATATGCTGGGTGATCAGCAGTGCCGGGCTGGTCGCCGGCAGCGGCTGCAACACATGGCGGATCGCCTCCGTGCCACCGGTGGATGAACCAATCGCAATCAGCTTTTCACTACTCAGCAACGGCACCGCTTTCAACGTCGCCGGGACCGCCGTGGCTGCCCGGACATGCAATTTTGCGCGTGCGGCGGCGCGAATTTTATCGGCGATCATCTGGCTGTAAGCCAGCATACCTTCACGGATACCGAGCTGCGGTTTGGTGACAAAATCCACCGCCCCCAACTCCAGCGCCCGCAGGGTGATCTCCGATCCTTTCCCGGTCAGCGATGACACCATTACCACCGGCATCGGGCGCAGACGCATGAGCTTTTCGAGAAAATCGAGGCCGTCCATGCGCGGCATTTCCACATCCAGCGTCAGCACTTGCGGGTTGTACTGCTTGATTAGGTCACGCGCCACCAGCGGGTCCGGTGCCGTAGCAACCATCTCCATATCAGGATGGCTGTTGATGATTTCGGTCATCAACTGCCGCATCAGCGCAGAGTCATCCACGCACATCACGGTGATTTTGCTCATCGTCTTTCCTTGGTCAGTCCATAGACAGTCTGTCCACGCAGCCAGAACTCTTTACTGATCTGGCTGAAGTTCTCTGAATGCCCGGCAAACAGCACACCACCCGGCTTCAGCAGGGGAACAAAACGGCGCAGGATTTGCTCCTGCGTCTCTTTATCGAAATAGATCATCACGTTGCGACAGAAAATCGCATCAAAGGGTCCGGGCAACGACCAGTCATTCGCCAGCAAATTAAGCTGGGCATAACTCACCTGGCTGGACAGCTCCGAACGTACCCGCACCATCCCTTCATGTGGGCCCGTGCCACGCAGGAAAAATCGCTGCAACTGGGATTGCGACAACGTGCGCAGCTCCTCCTGGCGATACACCCCGGCAACGGCTTTTTCCAGCACCTGGGTATCAATGTCGCTGGCATGAACCTGAAACTTCCCCGGCCCGGCACCCAACGTTTCCGCCAGTGTCATGGCAATTGAGTAAGGTTCCTCACCGGTTGACGCGGCAGCACACCACACGTTGTAGCTACCACTGCGCTTGCGCGCATGGTCAGCGAGGATGGGAAAATGGTGCGCCTCACGGAAAAAGGAGGTCAGGTTGGTGGTCAGAGCATTAATAAATGCCTGCCACTCAGCGCTGTTGGGGTCTTGCTCCAACAGCGCCAGATAACGGCCAAAATCATCAATGTTCAGCATGCGCAGGCGTCGCACCAGACGGTTGTACACCATCTCGCGTTTGTGATCGGCCAGCACGATGCCTGCACGCTGATAGATCAGCTGGCTGATACGGCGAAAGTGCGCATCAGAAAGCGGCAGGCGCTGCACCATCTGCGTGAGCAACGAGGTCGCTTCATTTTGATCCATTAACGTTGATTTCTTCATCTCAGGTCACCCGGCAACAAACTGATTAAATTGTGGTTACTGCGGTTGCTACTGTGCTGCCAGTGCTCACCCAGGTACAGGGGCCGTGTTGCCACGGCCTCGGGTTTTAAAAGGTTTCCCAGTTATCGTCAGCGCGGGTGCCTGCCGGTTGGGCCAGCGCTTTGGCCGCGGCCGGACGCAATAATTTTGGCGCTGTAGATACGTTAACGGCCTGGGCGACAAATTCTTTACCAATATTGAACACGGCAACGGACTGTTTCAGTCGGCTGGCCTGATCTTCCAGCGCGGCGGCGGCGGTGGCTGACTCTTCCACCAGTGCGGCGTTTTGCTGCGTCACGCGATCCATCTCGTTAACCGCCAGGCCAACCTGGTCGATTCCACGACTTTGTTCGTCCGACGCCGACGCGATTTCACCCATGATGTCGGTGACACGCGTGACCGCATTGACGATGTTGGTCATGGTTTCACCCGCGCTTTCTACCAGTACGGAACCGGTATCGACACGGCTTACCGAGTCTTCGATCAAGCCTTTGATCTCTTTGGCCGCCTGGGCACTGCGCTGTGCCAGGCTGCGCACTTCTCCGGCCACCACGGCAAAACCACGGCCCTGTTCACCGGCACGTGCCGCTTCCACTGCGGCGTTGAGCGCGAGGATGTTGGTCTGGAAGGCGATGCCATCAATCACGCTGGTGATATCGGCAATTTTCTTCGAGCTACCGGCAATCTCTTTCATGGTGGTCACGACGCCATCCACCACTTTGCCGCCCTGTTGTGCGGTTTCTGATGCGGTCAGCGCCAGCTGCGACGCCTGACGGGCGTTTTCGGCGTTCTGTTTCACCGTGGCCGTCAACTGCTCCATGCTGGCCGCGGTCTCTTCCAGTGATGCCGCCTGCTGCTCGGTTCGTGAGGAGAGGTCATTGTTGCCCATGGCAATTTCGCTGGCACCGGTATAAATGGCATCAGAGCCATCACGCACGGTACGGACGGTGCGCGCCAGTTCCTGCTGCATATGTTGCAGCGAGCTGAGCAGATCGCCCATCTCGTTGCGGACATTCACCTCGACCTGCTGTGTCAAATCACCGCGTGCAATATGACGGATATGTTCGATACTCTGCTGCAACGGACGGATCAGCGCGGCACGCATCCCGCTCCATACCAGCGCAATCAGCACCAGCGTGACCAGCAGCATGGCGACAATCATCCACACCGACTGGTGATATGCGGCGAGGTTGTCATCAATGCCACGCAGGGCGAGGATTTTGTTGTAGCCCAGCCAGGCGTCATAATCCTTCGCAAATTTGTCCTGGAAGCCTTGGGTTGGCTGGTCGACAAATCCTTTGAAGTTGCCGGTGTTCAGAAAATCGATCAGTTCCTGTAACGCGCCGTGATAAGCGTTGTAGTTCGCCTGCAACGTCAGCACGTTTTCTGCCGTTTTACCCTTTTCCGACAGGTTGGCGTTAAATTCGGCGAAGCCCTGGTCAGCGACTTTCAATTCCTCACTGGCCAGTGCCACCAACTCTTTCACGGTAGCGCCCGAGCCTGCCTGCTGGGTGTCCAGCAGATAGCGGATCCCGGCACGGTTCAGCGTGTTACGCGCCTGAACCAGCGAAACCCATGAGGTGCCCATCGCCCGCTGCAACGTGCTGAGGCGCTGGTTATAGGCAAAATTGTCCTTATCGGCTTTCACCGTTTGAAAAAACATCCCTCCGGAAAACAGCTGCAGTAAGGCAAACAGTGCCAGCACACACAGCAGGCCGGAAACGACACGAATACGACTAAACATAAACACCTCATTGGTTGGCGGATCGCTTCTGTTATCGGCGTAGGGGGAGTGATCTTTATGTTGGAGAGAAGGGGTTGGACCAGCTACGCGTGCCATATCTGCGCGCTGCCGTGGCACATTTCGTAGCGGCGCGATTTATCGCGCAATTCCGAGCACGATGTTGAAAAAATCCGCGCGATAAATCGCGCCGCTACGTATATGCCTGTCAGTCAGCGCGGGGTTAGAACGTTTCCCAGTTACTGTCGCTGACCGGGGCGGTCAGCGCTTTGCGCGGCGTATCCAGTACTTTTGGTGCAATCTGCGGATGGCGCGTCACCCCATCCGCTGCCTGCACACGCGGGATATTAAACACCGATACCGACTGGCTTAAGCGGCTGGCCTGCTCTTCCAGCGAGGCCGCGGCCGCCGCTGACTGTTCCACCAGCGAGGCGTTCTGCTGCGTCACGCGGTCCATCTCGGTCACCGCCTGACCAACCTGATCGATACCGCGGCTCTGCTCGTCTGACGCCGAGGCAATCTCGCCCATGATGTCCGTCACGCGGGTGACCGCATTGACAATATCACTCATGGTTTCTCCGGCGGTGCCCACCAGCTCAGAGCCGGTATTGACGCGATTCACCGAGTCTTCAATCAGACCTTTAATCTCTTTCGCCGCCTGGGCGCTGCGCTGTGCCAGGCTGCGCACCTCACCGGCCACCACCGCGAAACCACGCCCCTGCTCACCGGCACGTGCTGCTTCCACCGCGGCGTTAAGCGCGAGGATATTGGTCTGGAAGGCGATACCGTCGATCACGCTGATAATATCGGCGATCTTCTTCGAACTGCCGGCGATATCCTGCATGGTCCGCACCACGCCATCCACCACCGTGCCACCCTTCTGCGCGGTTTCCGAGGCACTGAGCGCCAGCTGCGACGCCTGGCGCGCATTCTCGGCGTTCTGTTTTACCGTGGCGGTCAGCTGTTCCATGCTGGCAGCGGTCTGCTCCAGCGAAGCGGCCTGTTCTTCCGTGCGCGCCGACAGATCATTGTTTCCGGCAGAGATCTCGCTGGCACCGGTAAAGATGGCGTCAGAGCCGTCGCGCACGTTACTGACGGTACGCACCAGCTCCTGTTGCATCTCCAGCAGACCTTCCGCCAGCTGGCTCATCTCGTTACGCCCTTCCACCTGAATCGTCTGGGTCAAATCGCCCGCAGCAATATGGCGAATGTGCGCCAGCAACTGTTGCAACGGCTGAATCAACACACTACGCAGGCCAAACCAGCACCCGACGATCACCGCAATCACCACCGCCACCATTGTGCCCAACAACCACATCATGGTGGTAAAAGCGCGTTCATTCTGTGCCACCCCAGCGGCGGCCAGTTCACCCTGTTTGGTGCGCCAGGTTTCATACGTCCCTTTCATTGCTACCTGTTTGGCCTCGATGTTCTGCGCAAACATACCTTGCAGATCATCGGCTTTTAACCGCGCCAGCATCGCCTTCAGACCGTTGTTATAGGCGGCATAATCCGCTTCCAAGCGATCACGCAGCTCAACCGGGAACCCCGGTGTGGCCGGTAAATTGTAGTAACGCTGGAAATAGCCATCGGCTGCTTTAAGCTGCTTTTCCGTCTGTGCAATCAGTGCTGCCAACTGGCCGCCATTGGTTTGCGCCGCCATGCTGCCCTGCATACGTAACATCGCCCGGTTCAGCACGGTACGGGTTTGGTTGAGTTCAATCCAGGCATCACTCATCGCCGCAACATTGTTGGTAGACACCTGTGCGACCGCAAATGCCTCCTTATCTTTTTGTAAGGCCGACCAGAACAGGCCGCCCGAAATTAACTGCAAAGCACCAAAGACCAGCAGCACGGCGATCAGGCTGGTCACTACATTGATTCGTTTTAACATGGGTTCTCCAAAAAAGTGATTCGGCTTCCCCTGTTATCGACCGTACCGCTCAGTTTCTGAGGGTGTTTAACTGACTTTACAAATTAAAACTCTGTCTTTTATGTTGATTGCAGAGTTTTATAACTAAAAAAATTAACAACAAAAAAAATGCGCCTTTATCTGGCGCATGTTTTTTTCGTACCGGGATGCGTCTGCAAAAGAATCAGAACGTTTCCCAGTTGCTGTCGCCGACCGGGGCGGTGACCGCTTTGCGCGGCGTAGCCAGCACTTTTGGCGCAATCTGCGGATGACGCGTCACCCCACCTGTCGCCTGGGTACGCGGGATATTAAACACCGATACCGACTGGCTTAAGCGACTGGCCTGCTCTTCCAGCGAGGCTGCGGCCGCCGCTGACTGTTCCACCAGCGAGGCGTTCTGCTGCGTCACGCGGTCCATCTCGGTCACCGCCTGACCGACCTGATCGATACCGCGGCTCTGCTCGTCTGACGCCGAGGCAATTTCGCCCATGATGTCCGTCACGCGGGTGACCGCATTGACGATATCGCTCATGGTTTCCCCCGCCGTACCCACCAGTTCAGAGCCGGTATTGACGCGATTCACCGAGTCTTCAATCAGACCTTTGATCTCTTTCGCCGCCTGGGCGCTGCGCTGTGCCAGGCTGCGCACCTCACCGGCCACCACCGCGAAACCACGCCCCTGCTCACCGGCACGTGCCGCTTCCACCGCGGCGTTGAGCGCGAGGATATTGGTCTGGAAGGCGATACCGTCGATCACGCTGGTAATATCAGCGATTTTCTTCGAACTGCCGGCGATATCCTGCATGGTCCGCACCACGCCATCCACCACCGTGCCGCCTTTCTGCGCAGTTTCCGAGGCGCTGAGCGCCAACTGCGACGCCTGGCGCGCATTCTCGGCGTTCTGTTTTACCGTGGCGGTCAGCTGTTCCATGCTGGCAGCGGTCTGCTCCAGCGAGGCGGCCTGTTCTTCCGTGCGCGCCGACAGATCATTGTTTCCGGCAGAGATCTCGCTGGCACCGGTAAAGATGGCGTCAGAGCCGTCGCGCACGTTACTGACGGTGCGTACCAGCGACTGCTGCATCTCATGCAGGTTGGTCGCCAGTTGGGTCATTTCATTGCGTCCTTCGATGGCGATGGTTTGCGTCAGGTCACCCTGCGCGATGTGCTGAATATGACGGATATTGCTGTTCAGCGGGTTGATCAGCACCTTACGCAGACCAAACCAGCACAGCACAATCACCGCGACCACCACCGCCATCACCAGCCCAAGCAGCCACATCATACGTTTGTAAGCAGTAAGGTTGGCCGCCACTCCGGCTTCAGTCAGGCGATCCTGGTCGGCACGCCACTGCGTGTAATCCAGTAAAAACGCACTCTGGGACGGTGCCACCGGAAGTTGACCGGCTTTCTCAATCTCGTTGGCCTGCAAGGCAGCCTGCATCTGGTTTAACGCACTGGCGTAAGCGGCGTAGGTCTCATCCAGATGTTTGTTCAGTTGTACATCCTGGCCTGGGGTATCCGGCGTGTTTTTGAACAGCTGGTAATTATCTGCGGCTTTATCCTGAAAACCTTTGCTTTGCTGATACAGCGAGGTGAGATCGGCGGTTTCGCCCGACAATTTGCTGTTAGCCATGCGAAGCATAATGCGCGTCAGCAGTACCCGGCTCTGGTTGAGGCTCATATACGCATCATTGATCGCTGCGGTATTTTTGCTCGCCAACTGCGCGACATTGAAACTGGTTTTGTCATCACTCAATGCTTTAAAAAACAGCGAGCCTGACGCGAGCTGCAAAAAGCCAAAGATCAACAACACCAGCAATAAGCTGGTGACAACACGGATTTTCGTAAACATACCTTGCCCTGAAAAGTGAAAAAAATGCAGTGGGGTTATCGGCGTGGTATTGATGAAATTGAGAGCAAAAGGTGAATTAATTGCAAAATTGTTGTTGATTTATAAGGGATTATTTCTATGGGAAATGATAACGGGCCGGACGCGCCGACCCGCTAATTGATCCGGTCTTATACGCTACGCAGCGTATCAACCAGCGCCATCTCTTCGCTGCTCAGCAGCTTTTCGATATCCACCAGAATCAACATGCGCTCACCCAACGCGCCGAGGCCGGTCAGATACTCCGTAGACATGGTCACGGCGAATTCCGGTGCCGGGCGGATTTGATCTTGTGTCAGCGACAGTACGTCAGAGACACCATCCACCACGATACCCACCACGCGATGCTCCAGATTCAGCACGATCACCACGGTGTTCTCGTTGTAATCCACATCCGGCTGGGAAAACTTCACACGCAGATCGATAATCGGCACAATCACGCCGCGCAGGTTGGTCACACCTTTGATAAATTCCGGCGTGTTAGCGATGCGCGTTACCTGATCGTAGCCACGAATTTCCTGCACTTTCAGGATATCGATACCGTACTCTTCATCTCCCAGGGTGAAGACTAAGAACTCCTGGCCCACGGTTTCGCCAGCGATTTTCGTCACGGTTGCCATTCCAGTCATTGTATTTACCTTTTCATTATCGATTACGCTGCGGCACCGGCCACACGTTTTTCACGGTTCAGCGATTGCAGGGCTGAGACATCCACAATCAGCGCCACGCTGCCATCGCCAAGGATGGTGGCGGCTGAAATGCCCGGCACTTTGCGATAGTTACTTTCGAGGTTTTTCACCACCACCTGATGCTGACCAATCAGCTGATCAACCAGCAACGCATAGCGACGGCCTGCGCTTTGCAGGATCACCACAATGCCCTGCGTGGCATCGGTTTTGGCGTGTTGCACATCGAACACATTCCACAACTCCACCAGCGGCAGATACTCGCCACGCACTTCCAGCACGCGCTCGCCACCGGCCAGCGGTTTCAGTTCTTCCGCGCGCGGTTGCAGCGATTCCATCACCGCGTTGAGTGGCAGAATGAAGACTTCATCCGCGACACGTACCGACATCCCGTCGAGGATAGCCAGCGTCAGCGGCAGCAGAATGCGAATGGTGGTGCCTTTGCCCTGCTTCGAGGCGATTTCGACGTGGCCGCCCATCTCCTGAATATTACGTTTCACCACATCCATGCCCACGCCACGGCCCGACACATCGGTAACCTGCTCGGCGGTGGAGAAGCCCGGCGCAAAGATCAGCATGCCGACTTCTTCGTCACTCATGCTTTCACTGACCGGCAGGCCAGACGACATCGCTTTCGCCAGAATGCGTTCGCGGTTAAGGCCTGCGCCATCATCGACCACTTCAATACAGATGTTGCCACCCTGATGTTCCGCAGACAGCGTCAGGTTGCCCACACCGCTTTTGCCCGCCGCCAGGCGTTTTTCCGGCGATTCGATACCGTGGTCAAGGCTGTTACGTACCAGGTGAGTTAACGGATCGATAATACGTTCGATCAGGCTCTTATCCAGTTCGGTCGAACTGCCGAGCAGCGTCAGTTCCACTTCTTTGCCCAGCTTGCTGGCCAGATCGCGCACCAAACGCGGGAAGCGGCTGAAGACATACTCCATCGGCATCATACGGATCGACATCACCGATTCCTGGAGGTCACGTGCGTTACGCTCCAGTTGTCCCATGCTGTTCAGCAGATCGCCATGTGCCACCGGGTCCAGTTCGCCGGAACGCTGTGCCAGCATCGACTGGGTAATCACCAGTTCACCCACCAGGTTAATCAACTGATCAACTTTCTCTACCGCAACGCGGATACTGCTGGATTCGCTGGCTTTGGCCGGTGCCGCGGCACGTTTGGTTTCGCGCTTAGCCGGTGTGATGTCGGTAACGGTAGCGCTGGGTGCCGGTTCAACGGCCACCTCCGGCTCAGCGACTGGCGCGGCAACCGGTGCAGCAGCCCCTTCCGGGAAGCGAATCTGTGCTTCTTCGATCACAAAGCACAGTACGGCGACGATGTCATCTTTACCTACGCCGTCGATGGTGGCTTCCAGCGTGTTAGCGCCTTTTACCACATCGCTCAATGTGCCGAGATTGCCCAGTTCTTCCAGCAACAATTCTGGCTCTTTCTCTTTCAGGTCAACCAGTTGCAGGCGCAGCCCCGCACTGCTGGCAGCCGGTGCGGCAGGCACGTCGTTCACCACCACGGCAGCCACCGCCGGTGCGGCAGGTGCTACCCCTTTGGCTTCCAGCGCCAGCTGACGCAGGGCTTCGCAGATGTAGTTAAAGCTTTCTGCGTTCGGTTCCTGCGCGGTTTTATAGGCATCGAGCTGTTCCTGCATAATATCTTTGGTTTCCAAAAACAGGTTGATGATGTCAGTGCTGAGCGCCATTTCGCCACGACGCGCACCATCCAGAATGTTTTCCAGGATGTGAGTGGTTTCCTGTAAAACGGTAAAGCCGAACGTACCGGCTCCGCCCTTAATCGAGTGGGCGGCGCGGAAGATGGCATTCAACTGTTCGGAATCTGGCTCCTGCGGGTCCAGTCCCAACAGATGTTGCTCCATGTCCGCTAACAGCTCATCGGCCTCATCAAAAAACGTCTGGTAAAAATCGCTGATGTCCATGCTCACGGGATCACCTCGGCTGTGAGGAGTGGTCAGTAGTCACCGCACTTGCGCCCGGATTGGCCGGAGCAGCAGGCGTCGCCGAGGCAGCCGGCGCAGCCGGTGTCGTTGAAGCTGCGGGTGCTGTCGGCGCAGCCGGAACGGCGGGCGCGGTAATATCGGGGATTATCTGTGCCGGGTCGCTAACCTGGACGGCGTCGCTCTCGGCGTTCTCTTTTTCAATTGCTGCTTCAGTGTCGTGGTTCAACACCAACAGGCTAATGCGGCGGTTAACAGCATCATTACCCCCGCGATTTTTCAGTTTCATGGTGTCGGCCATACCGACTACACGCAGCATTTTGCTGCCATCCAGGCCGCCCATCATCAGTTCACGGCGTGACGCGTTGGCGCGATCCGCCGACAGTTCCCAGTTGCTGTACCCACGATCGCCGGTGGCATACTGGAAATCATCGGTATGGCCCGCGAGGCTGATTTTGTTCGGAATATCGTTCAGCACAGGCGCAATCGCGCGCAAAATATCGCGCATGTAGGGCTCCACCTCGGCGCTGCCGGTTTTAAACATCGGTCGGTTCTGGCTATCGATAATCTGAATACGCAGCCCCTCCTCCACCATGTTGATAATCAGATGCGGACGCAGCGCTTTCAAACGCGGATCGGCCTCAATCAACTGGTCAAGTTTTTCACGCAGGCGATTCAGGCGAATATCATCCAGCTGACGTTTCTGCGCATCCATATCAACCACTTTTTTGACTTCACCGTCTTTTTTGGTCGGATCGTCACCGCCGCCAGGAATCGGGCTGTCGCTGTCGCTACTGCGCTGCCCACCGGTCAACGCAACTTTCAACGGCGTTCTGAAGTATTCTGCTATTTGTACCAGCTGCTGCGGGTTTGCAATCGACAGCAGCCACATCACCATAAAGAACGCCATCATCGCCGTCATAAAGTCGGCATAGGCAATCTTCCACGAGCCATGGCCTCCTTCATGTCTTTTATGTTTGCGCCGTTTAATCAGCACAATGGGGCGATTGCCATGCTTCATGAGGCTTCATCCGAGGTCTGTTTGGCCGGGTTTTTCGCGTTACGCACGTGTTCTTCCAGCTCCTGGAATGACGGACGCTCAGTGGAGTACAGGGTTTTACGACCAAACTCCACCGCGATCTGCGGCGCATAACCGTTAAGGCTGGAGAGCAACGTCACCTTAATGCACTGCATCATCTTGGTGGATTCAGCACATTTCTGACGTAACACCGAAGCCAGCGGCGAAATAAAACCGTAAGCCAGCAGGATGCCGAGGAAGGTTCCCACCATCGCATGGGCAACCAACGCGCCCAGCTCGGCCGCCGGACGATCCGCCGACGCCAGTGCGTGTACCACACCCATTACTGCCGCCACGATACCAAAGGCCGGTAAGCCATCGCCGACCGCCGATAAACTTTGAGCTGGCACTTCACACTCGTGTTCATAGGTCTCAATTTCTTCGTCCATCAACGCTTCGATTTCGAACGCGTTCATATTTCCGCTGACCATTAAACGCAAATAATCGGTAATAAAATCCACTAACTGTTTATCGGCCAGAATACGGGGATAGTTAGCGAAAATTTCACTCTGGCTGGGGTCTTCAATATCACGTTCCAGTGACAGCATCCCCTGCTGACGGGATTTCGCCATCAGGCGATACAGCAGAGCCATTAAATCCATGTAAACGGCTTTGTTATATTTCGAGCCGCGCATTAACAAAGGAAATGCTTTTAAGGTCTTTTTAATTGCCTTGCCATTGTTACCGACCAAAAAAGCACCAACAGCGGCACCGCCAATTATCAGCAACTCTGACGGCTGATAAAGCGCGCCCAGATGGCCGCCAACCAACAAGTAGCCGCCTAACACGGACCCGAGGACCACGATATAACCCAGAATAATCAGCACAAAAAAATCCTTACGTCCGTAACGTGTTGGTGGAAGTTAAGCCAGAGAGCCGCAGGTGTTATTCACAAACGTAGCGCAAAAAAAAAGCAGCGGATTAACCGCTGCTGGATGGCTTCCACGATGCGAACAAACTTAAACGGCGTGTTTAACCTGTTCATCCAGCAGTTGTGGAAAGGTATCGGCAGAATCTGCAGAAAGTTTACGTCTTTTTACGGCGCGTGATGGCGGCTGGCACAGGCTGCACACAAAGCTGCCTGCTGGCTGATGTGCATGGTTGATAAAGCTACCGTTGCAGCATTTGCAGTCGGAGAGTTCCAGCATGCCGCTTTCGACAAAGCGTACCAGCGTCCAGGCGCGCGTCAGCGCCAGTAGCGGGCCGTCATCAGATTGTGGGCACTGCTCAAGATAGAGACGATACGCTTTGATCACGGCTTCCACGCCGTTGCTCAACCCGGTTTTCAACAGGAACTGCCAGGCGTTGCAGAACATTGACGCGTGAATGTTTTGTTCCCAGGTCATGAACCAGTCAGTAGAGAATGGCAACATCCCTTTTGGCGGCGGGCTACCACGAAGTTCTTTGTACAGCTTAATCAGACGACCACGGCTCAGCTGCGTTTCGCTTTCCAGCATTTGCAGTCGCGCGCCCAGCGTAATCAACTCCATGGCGAGTTGAATGTCACGCGCTTCCTGAACAATACTTTTTTCGCTCATTATACCGCCCTCTTTTTCGTGCCAACGTCGTCCTTGGACGCGTTACGCAATAAACGGCTGGATAATAAAATACCGGTGTGGATTTGCTGTAAATCATCCACGCGAGATTCTTGTGTCAGGCGATTAATAATGTTGTGGTCAGTAAAGCGGAACTGGCAAACCAGTTGATTGGTTTCCGCTAATTTTACCATCTCAGGTAGAGTTAATTGTGACAATGCATCGGCCATCGACTCATCGATGCCCAAACGAAACATTGCTGAAGCTTTTTCCTGGTTAATTAAACGCTGAGCAAGTAACAAATATGACAAGTTGATGTCATAAATATGTTTTAGTAATTCTGATGTACCCATTTTTTCCATCCTGATAGACGCGACATATATACGGCCACAGAAAGAATATCTCTATGGTTCGGGTTGCTGGTTGGTAAATCTAAAGATGGCAAAAAATATTCAGGCATAAGCCAAACGTGTACTGAACTGTTTCACTTCCCACCGGGACACTGATCAGTAGTAGTCATAACTCCAGGCCAATCTTTTCTTGAGTTCTAACCATCTTCCGTGACGTCTGCTTACAGTTTTTTAAGACTATTCTGAAAACAAGGCAAATCTATATCGTCTGATTTCGACATACAACGTGATAAGTGTGAAATTTTAGATAAAGTGTGATCTACGTCACACTTTTAAGGCAAATTTTTTCTCCAACCCTTCAGCTTTGCTTTTCTGTTGCTCATTTTTTGAGCAAAAATGCATTATTTCGCTAATATTTCCCTGCCGATTCGCTTACAAATCGCTATCGGGTAAATCGCCGCGTTAAAGCGATCTTTTATCTGCCTCATTGCGATTAGGTCATGGTAACGCACCAGGATTAAACCGATAGCCAGCATAAAATGCTAAATTAAGTCGAAATTATTCGCTTTCAAATTAATCACTTACAGGGAATATTGCAGAAAGGCATGAACAACCGGTCGCAAACGTTATGTGAATAGTCGGCGTAGAGCGGCAACGTAGCGTTAACGGTTCGTAGGGAGTGTTTAGTGAACGACAGTGGATGTAACAATGCGTTACATTAGGGATATGAATGAATCGCTGCGCTTACGCATTGATGTATCCAAACTATCGGCAAATGCCTGGGGATCTTTAGGATTGCATCGCGAAAAAAACCGTTTTTACTCTCGAATGCTGCTTTTTTGAGCAAAAATAAGCCAATTGCCTGATATATCGTATATTCGCTGGTTAACGAAAAAGCATCGATTGCGGGGCGTAATAATGAGAGAGGAAAGTGAATGTAAACGCTGTCAGCGTAGCGGCACGATTTATCGCGCGTTTTTTACCGACAGCGCAGCACAGGACGCGATAAATCGCGCCCTGTGCTCTGAGCGTGCATTATGCCAGCTTAGGGAAGGTGGCGACTTTATGCGCCATACCGTGATCCGCACTGCGTGCTGGCAGCGCGTTTAAATCCGCCAGAAAACGCTCACGCCAGTGCGAGATATCATGTTGCCGCAATACCGCCATCATGTCGTTATAGCGCGATATACGCTCGGTACGCGGCATAGTCAGCGCCCGGTCCAGCGCGGCGGCGACTTCATCACGATCATAGGGGTTGACGATCAAGGCCGACGTCAGCTCGTTGGCGGCACCGGCAAACCGCGACAAAATCAGCACCCCAGGATCATCCGGGTCTTGCGCCGCCACGTACTCTTTCGCCACCAGATTCATCCCATCACGCAACGGGGTGATCAGACCGACATCCGTCAGACGGAAAATCTTCATCAACAGTCGACGATCAAAGTGCTGATTGAGGTAATACAGCGGCGTCCAGCCCAGCGTGCCATATTTCCCGTTGATGCGACCGGCTTCGGTCTCCAGCTGATGCCGAATATCCTGGTAAGCCTGTACCTCGCCGCGTGAGGTCGGCGCAATCTGCGAATAACGGATGTTGCCGCGATGCTGCGGGTAGTGCTCCAGCAACGCTTCATAGGCAAGAAAGCGCTCCGGCAATCCTTTGGAATAATCCAGCCGCTCACAGGCGATAATATTTTGCACATCCCCCAGTTCACGCTTCATCGCGGCCATTTTCGGGGGCAACGGCCCTTCCGCCATCTCTTTAATGCTGTCCGGCTCAATACCGATGGGATAGACCTCGGTCATAAAGGTATTGCCGAACGCCCGATGCTTCTTCTCCCCTTTATTCTGTAACTGCGTCAGCTGACTCAGGCTATCGAGGAAAGCCACGCGATCGGATTCTGTCTGGAAACCCAACAAGTCATAATCGCACAGCATCTCCAGCAGCGCCTGATGAGGCGGCAAGGCATTGAAGATTTCCGGCGTCGGGAACGGGATATGCAGAAAGAATCCGATGCGGTTATTAATGCCCTGTTTGCGCAACTCGGCGGCAAAGGGCAGCAGATGATAATCGTGAATCCATAAAATATCGTCCGGTTGTAACAGCGGTTTCAGGCGATTCGCCAACAGGGTATTGACGCGGCAATATCCCTCCCAGGCTTCGCGCTGAAATTGCACCAGATCGAGACGATAGTGAAACGCAGGCCAGATAACGGTATTGGAGAACTGGCAATAATAGAGATCATAATCATTTTGATTCAACGGCATCGCGGCATAGGTGATGCCGTCATACTCGCTGACACTCACCTCATCCTCTTCTTCACCGGAAATCTCGCTGATCTCGCCGTTCCAGCCAAACCATAATCCTCCGGTGGTTTTCAGCGCATCCAGTAACCCAACGGCGAGGCCGCCAGCACTGGCTTTGCTCCCATCAGGAATGGCGATACGGTTAGATACGACTACTAAGCGACTCATAACCTTGACTCCTTACCGACGTTGTCATGCTTTGATTGTAATAGTAATTGTTCCAGCCAGCTCCAGACCGCATCCACACTGCTGAGGCGGTAACGGGCATGGCTTGCCCCTTCTCCGACCTTGACGGAAATCCCACCCAGCGCGTTCACCGCCAGGAAGCCTTGTTCGTCTGTCAGGTCATCACCCACAAATACCGGAATGCGTCCGGCAAAAGGCGCTTCGCGCATAAAGTCACGAATCGCCGCACCTTTATCGATGCCCTGCGGTTTCAGTTCCACCACGCATTTTCCCGGTTGCAGTGCCAACCCCGGAAAACGTGCGACGGCATCCTCCGCCAGCTTGATCACCGCCTGTTCGTACTCCATCGCCCGGCGATAATGCAGCGCAAACGCCATCCCTTTGGCCTCAAGCTGGGTGCCGGGCCATTGATCCAGCGTGTCCTGCAATTCCTGATGCAGCGTTTGCGCAACGTCGGCAGGCAGTGACTGGCGATGAATACGGCCACTGGCATCGCGGCGTTCGGCGCCATGGACGCCTGCCGCTGAGGCTTCCAGCGGCGCAACCAATTCATCCAGTTGCGCAATCGGACGGCCCGATACCAGCGCCAGTGCGCCATGGTTGAGATTGGAGAGTTGTTGCAGATGCTGGCGCACCGATGCGGGTATGGCAACCAACTCGGGCTGCGGCTGAATAGTGGCCAGCGTGCCATCAACATCAAAAAAGAAGGCATAAAGCCCGCCGCTCAACGACGGTAGGGTGCTGTTTTCATGTACCGCTGGGGTCACGTCACTCCTCCTGGGCGAATGGCTGATAGCAATAGCGATGTTCGGAGGCAGGTTGCGTGCAGGAAATGATACGTAGAACGGGGAGGGTTTTCCGACAGGATGGTATTTCGATGGGTAACGCTCCACAAATAAACAAGTTTATTGTCAACACAGTAACCAGACTGCGAACATCATCGCAGTTAAGTGTAGACACGGATGAGGATTTTGCCAAAAACAGCGGGCGGAAGCAGCAATGCTCAGGTGACTAACGCGCAATATTTGCTTGCATTTGCCGGGCAAAAATACATAGAAAAAACAAATACTCAATAAAACGCCGCCCCACGACACGGCTTTCTTCTACTCACCTTTTGCTCACAACGGTAAATTGACGTGATGTGCTCAACTTCCACGGATTAACGTCAATATTATGAAGAAAACAGCCCTTGGTTTTGCCTGCGCCGCCGTCAGTGTTACCCCCTTGTTCGCCGTTGCCGCGCCCTTCCATTGCTCCCCCGCTGATTTCGGTGGCAAGGGCGATGATAGCACGCTGGCTACCCGAGCGATTCAGCAGGCGATTGATCGCTGTGCGCAACAAGGCGGAGGTCACGTCACACTGGGGCCTGGCGTGTGGCTTTCTGGCCCGATCGTGTTAAAGAGCAACGTGACACTCGTGATTCCCGACGGCGTCACGCTGAAGGCCACACCTGATACCGCTCAGTTCGTGGATGCATTTCTTGGCAGGCCCACCCAGCCGAATGAAGCGTTTATCCTCGCCAATGGTGTCAGGCATGTCGCCATTGAGGGCGGCGGAACCATTGATGGCAACGGCGCGCAAGCCTGGTGGCCAGCGGCGATCGCGTTGCGCAACACCGTGAGGTCCGGTCATCCCGAGGCTTTTACGGCAAAATATCAAGGAATACCGCTGGCAAATGGCATGCCCAGGCCCTGGCTGGTAGAAATGAATAATGTGACCTCTTCAGAGATTCATAATATCCGGCTGACCAACTCGCCGATGTGGAACCTGGTACTGAGAAACAGCCAACACCTGAAGATTGATCAGCTGACTGTCGACAACCCCAGCACCGCGCCCAATACCGATGGTATCGATATCGTTTCTTCTTCAGACATCCTGATAAAACACGCCGACATCAGTACCGGTGATGATCATATCGCCATCAAATCCGGGATCAGCGCGGGCAGCGGAGTAAAATCTGAAAATATCGCTATTCAGGATTCGGTGATGAGACAAGGGCATGGGATCTCCCTGGGGAGCGAGACCATCAACGGCATTGGCAAAGTCACCGTTTCACATGTGAGATTTGTCGGGGCGGAAAATGGCCTGCGCGTGAAATCAGGTCGTGACCGGGGTAACAAGATTGGGCCATTGCAGGTTGACCACGTGACGATGACGGATGTTGCCACGCCGCTGCTGGTGACCGACAGCTACTCCGGCCAGGCGGGCGCGGCCGGTCATGCTCTGATTGCGCCGATCGCGGCTGCGCCCGTGACGCCGACCACGCCTGTTATATCGGGTATTGAGGTCAACCACCTTGCGGCGACGGGCGCTAAATACGCCATGATCTTGAGCGGATTGCCGGAAGCCCCGGTCACCGATGTCCGTCTGCGCCATATCGCGATCACCGCTGAATACGGCGTGCAGGCCCGATACGTCAACGCCAGCCTGGATCAGGTGTCCATTACCACCGATAAAGGAAAAGCCCTGGCGGTGGGACCGGCAGTGACCTTGCGGGGAGAAAAACTCGACAATTGATTGATATTTCTACGTTTTACAAAATTATATCGGGATGACGTATTGCGATCTCAGAATTGGCTGATAATAATACTGTATATACATACAGTTTTGTTCTTGAGAATTCGCCATGAAAGTTTATCCCTTTTCTCCCCTGGTGATGCGTCCGATGCCTGGTGCACCGCCGCATCAATTACCTCTCTTTCTTGAGCGGGTACGCTGCGGCTTCCCTTCCCCGGCGGCGGATTATATTGAACGCAAGCTGGATCTGAACGAGCATCTGGTCCCCCATCCCAGCGCCACCTATTTTGTGCGGGTGGAAGGTGATTCGATGCGCGACGCGAATATCAGTGAAGGAGATTTGCTGGTGGTCGACAGTGCGCTGGATGCGAAACACGGTGATATCGTGGTGGCAGCCATTAATGGCGAGTTTACAGTTAAACGGTTACAACAGTTTCCGCGCGTGCAGCTGCTTGCCATGAACCCGCGCTACGCGCCGATTACACCGGGAGAAGAAGAGGAACTGGAGATCTTCGGGGTGGTGACTTTTATTATTTATGCGGCACGTTGAATGAAAACGCCCGGCTCATTGCGCCGGGCGTTTTCAGCGTTACGCTTTGTCTGGCAAGGCGTAAGCAATCAGGTAATCACCCACATCCGGCGAGTGCGCGGCACCGCCTGCGGAGATCACGATGTACTCTTTACCGGTTTTCGCGGACTGATAAATCAGCGGCGAGGCGGTCGCTCCCACCGGCAGACGCACTTTCCACACCTCTTTCCCGGTTTTGCTGTCCAGCGCACGCAGGTAATTATCCTGGCTACCGGCAAAGAACACTAAACCGCTTTTGGTGGTGGTCGGGCCGCCCAGGGTCGGCATGCCCACCGGCATCGGCAGATGCGTTTTCACCCCCAGCGGACCGGTATCTTCCACCGTACCCATTGGCACCTGCCAGACGATCTTCTTACTGTGCAGATCGATGGCCGTCATGGTACCAAACGGCGGGTGCTGACACGGCACTTGCAGGAAGGAGGCAAAGTTATCCATCCGTACCCCAACGTAAGGCCCACTGATCTGCGGACGGATGGTGCCTGCCCATTGTGGGACTTCGTTCAGGGAGATTTTCTGCCCCTGCGCGGCTTCTTTACTCTTCAGCGCCATCAGCATACCCAGACGGATATCATTGACGTAAAGAATGCCGGAAGTTTCATCGATAGACACCCCACCCCAGTTCATGCCCCCCATGGTTGCCGGGAATTCCAGGTAGGTTTTTTCGCTGTTCGGCTGGAAGATGCCGGAATAGAGCGCCGATTTGAACAGAATGCGGCAGTAGAGCTGGTCAAACATGCTGACGCCCCACATTTTCTGCTCGTTCAGTTGCTCCAGGCCGATCGTCGGCATATCCACCGAGAACGGTTGGGTCGGTGACAGATGTTCTTCCTGCGCCGCCGGAGAGGTCGGCACCGCTTTCTCTTCGACTTTGCTCACCGGCTTACCGGTGCGGCGATCCAGTACGAAGATTTCACCCATTTTGCTGGTCTGAATCAGCGCAGGCACCACTTCGCCCTGCTCATTCTTCATGTTGTACATCACCGGCTGCGACGGTAAGTCGTAGTCCCAAATATCGTGATGTACCGTCTGGAAGACCCATTTGGTTTTACCGGTGTTAACGTCAAGCGCAATCACCGATGAACCGAATTTCTCTTTCGCCGCGTTGCGGTTGCCGCCCCAATAGTCCGGCGGACCATTACCGGTGGAGACATACACCAGGCCGAGATCTTTATCATAGGTTGGGATGGCCCAGACATTCGGGGTACTCAGGGTATAGTGATCATCACCCTGCTTCGCCCCTTCGACGTTGCCCACATCCCATGCCCACGCCAGCGAACCGTCACGGACATCGTAGGCACGCAGCACACCTGATGGTTCATCTTCCGTGATATCACGCACCCAGGAACCGAACACCGTCAGGTGGCCCATGATCACTGGCACACTGGTCGGGTGATAACGGCGGCTATCGGCGGTATCTCCCATGCCCTGTTGCAGATTCACCATACCGTTCTGACCGAAGTTCGGACACAACGCGCCGGTATGCGCATCCAATGCAATCAGGCGGGCATCAACGGTGGAAACGATAATACGCTGACGACAGGCGGTATCGGTATACGCCGCTTTCTGCTCCGCGCTCAGGGTTTCGTCGCTGTCATAGTCGTAATAACCGACGCTGCGGCAAGTGACGTGTTCATAGGTACGCGCATGGGGATCGAATTTCCAGATGGGCTTGCCGGTATCGGCATCCACTGCCGCAATCAGGTTTTCCGGCGTACAGGTATAAAGGACGGAGCCAATCTGAATCGGCGTGTTTTCATCGACACCCGCCGCATTACCCGTCAGGCGACGCCCAGTATGATAGGTCCAGGCCACCTGCAAATCTTTAACGTTATCCGCGTTGATCTGATCGAGCGGCACAAAACGGGTGCCGCTGGCGTTACGGCTGATATAGCGCCAGTCTTGACCCGCTTTGGAAGCATCGCTATCGGTTGGCTGCAATGGCTCGGCGGAGACCGCTTCCGGGTTATAGACGGTGTTGTGCGGGAAAAAACCCCCAATAAACGTGGCGATCAGCGCCACAAACACCACCAGGCTAAGTCCACCGGAGAGACGGCGTTGTAGTGACAAGGCACCTTTATCCGTGGCCGTCACCAGCAGGCTCAGCAGGAATAACAGCGCAGGCACCACCAGACGCGGTAACAGATCCCAATAAATGAAGCCCCCCACTTCCGCCAGCGACCAGATAAGCGTCAGCGCAAAGATCAGGCAAGAAAAATAAAAACCCGTGACTGGCTTTTTAAAATAGAGCACCACCAGCACGATATAGGCGATACCGGCAATCAGATAATATGCCGATCCCCCGAGTGAAATAAGTTTCCCGCCGCCAATAATAATGGCGATGGCGGTCGCCAGCGTGAGCAACGCAAAAATAATGCTCAGGACAAATGACAAGCCTGAACGCCGTCCAGACCGTTGTTCCTTAATATCCATACACTCCCCGATTATTTACAATGGTGACATGTTAGTTAAAATCGTAAGGACTGTATGTTTGTGTTAAGCAGATGTCAATAAATGTAAATCCACATATATTTCATCACTACTTGAAAACAAAACAATAACATTTAACACCATAACCAGCATAATGCGCCCCACCTAATTAACTACCGTAATTAATTATCAGGCTGAAAAAGACATCATCCCGTTTATTAATGGTTTAAGAATGAATACCCTGACATTTTACAGGTTAAAATATTTGCGTTTGCTGGTTATTCTCGGGCGGGGATAATTTCAGGAAGTCATTACATCAGGTGGGCTATCGCGGTAAATAACCGCACTTTTTATACTTTCCGTAGCGGTGCAATTGATCACACCGCTACGGCAGCAGCTAACCCGCCATCTCACGTTTAAACACGGCGAGCGTATGCGCTTTCACCCGTACAAATTCCGGGTGGCTCATCATCTCAGCAGTGCGTGGGCGTGGCAGTTCAAACGGGACAATCTCGGCCACGCGCGTAGGCCGCCGCGTCAGTAACAGGATTTCATCCGCCAGAAACACCGCATCCTCCAGATCATGTGAGACGATCAGCATGGTAACACCGGTCGCCAACTGTACCTGCTGTAATTTATCGCGGATGAACAGCGTCATCTCAAAGTCGAGAGCGGAGAACGGCTCATCAAGGAACATCACTTCGGGTTTGGTTGCCAGCGCGCGCATAATACACACCGTTTGCTGTTGTCCGCCGGACAGCTCATACGGATAACGTTGCAGATCGAAGCGAATATCAAACATCTCCGTCAATTCAGTCACGCGTTGTTTAACCGCCGCCGCCTTCATCCCCTGACGTTTTAACGGATAAGCAATATTGTGCCAGGCGGTTAACCAGGGAAAAAGCGCATCACGGTAATTCTGGAACACGTACCCGATATTGGTTTCCGCCAGGGTTTTGCCGTCGAACAGAATTTGCCCACGATCGACCGGAATCAATCCGGCAATCATGTTCATCAACGTCGATTTACCGCAGCCATTGGGACCAAATATCGAGACGATCTTCCCTTTGGGAAAATCGAGGTTGAGATCCTGGTACAACGGCTGTCCGGCGAAGCTTTTATCGAGTCCACGCAGGGTGACATGGGTATTGGGTTGCGGATAATCGGGTTTCTTCATGATTTGCCACTCCAGTGCACACAGCGTTTTTCAATCAGCAGAAAACCCAGGTTCAGCAGATAGCCAAAGGCACCGGTGATCAGAATCGAGGCATACATATCTTTAATGTTGAACAGCTGCTGCGCATCAATAATGCGGTGCCCCAGCCCGGTTTCAGAACCAATAAACATTTCGGCGACGATGACGATCACCAGCGCCATCGACACGCCGGTGCGCAATCCGACAAAGGTTTGCGGCAGGCTTTCCATCAGCATGATGTCTTTGAACACATGCCAGCGAGAAACGCCCATCACCTGCGCTGCCATAATGCGGGTTTTCCTCGCGTTCATCACGCCGTAGGCGCTGTTAAACAGGATCACCAGCACCGCCGCAAAGGCGGCGATGGCGATTTTGTTGGTATCGGTAATGCCGAAGATCAGCATAAACAAGGGGATGAGGGCGGATGAGGGGGTGGAGCGGAAAAAATCCACCAGAAACTCGACGCTGCGATACAAACGTTCACTACTGCCGAGCATAACCCCCAGCGGTACGCCGATAACCGCCGCCACCACAAAGGCCATCAGGGTACGGTAAAGCGTATCGCCGATATCCTGATTCATGCTGCCATCCGCCAGCGCGCTAAACAGATAGCCAAGGGTTTCCCCCGGCGAGGGCAACAGCACCGGGTTAAGCCATTTGGCGCTGACCGCCGTCTGCCAGAGAAGAAATAACAGCAACGGTCCGATCAGTGGCAACAACCTGCGACGCCAACTCTGCATCATGGCACCTCTCCTTATGCGCGATAGATCAGGGGTTCAACCTGCAGTGGCTTGCTGAAAATTTTCCGCTCGGCAAACACATCATAAAACTTCTGGAACCATTGCAGATTGGTGCCGGTTAACTGGTCATACATCACAAAGCCGGGCAACGGCACTTCTTTCACCAGCGCCGCTTCAATACCGGTGTAACCGGCCACATATTGCCGCGCCTCTTCCGGCTGTTGCTGGATAAATTTGACCGCAACACCGTAGGCATCAATCACCTGTTGCGCGCGGGCCTTGTCGGCATTGATAAAACTGCTGGTCAGCGCTGCCGCACCGCCAAACCACGGCGCACTGGCATCGCCCAGCACATATTTAGCAATCACCCCGGTTTCCAGCACTTTGCCCATGCCTTTCATGCGGGCCACCGTGCCGGTCGGTTCCAGCGTGTACACCCCATCAATCTGCCCGGCAGCTAACGATGGCGCATGTTGCCCAACCGGCAGCTCGATCACCTTGGTATCCGTAAAACCATTCTTCTCCAGAATAATTTTCGCCATGGTGACGTTCTGAATACCCGGACCGCTGGCAATGCGTTTACCCTTCAGATCGCTGATCGATTTGGCGCTACTGTTGACCGGCACCAGAAACTCATCCAGTACCATTTTTTCATTGGAAGGATTCGAACAGATAATTTTGAACAGGTCCGGGCTGGTAATCGCCCCCAAGCCCAACGCCCCGGTAGCGGTGCCGTTGGCGCAACCATGGATTCGCCCGGTAATCATCGCTTCCACCACCTGCTGCGGGCTGGCGAATTTGACGGCACGCACCTTCAAACCCGCTTGTTTGAATATCCCTTTCTCAATACCGGCATATAAAGGCAGACCGCCGACAATCGGCCAGTAGCCAATCAGAATCTCATCGTCTGCGGCCATCGCCGCTGGACTGCCCAGCATGCCACTGAGCGCGACACCACCTAATGCCAGCATCGAATATTTCATCATCTGGCGACGCTGAGCGTTAATTTTCTCTTTATCATTGTTGCGCACGGTGATTCCCCCAAGTGGTTGACTGGTATGCGGCCTTGTATACAAGCCACTGGCAACTATGCAGAAGTTGTGCCAGATCACAGAATTACCGTGCGTTAAGGTTTTCTCACTGTAGCTTAATCAATGAGGGAAAGTTAATGGTGCATCCGGCGCACCATCGCGGGACAGTCTTGTTGCGAATCAGAGCTTGACGGATACTGCTAACTTGCAAATACTGTATATAAACACAGTTATCAAGATGTTCACCATGTACGCACTTGTCGACGTCAACTCCTTCTACGCCTCCTGCGAAACCGTGTTCCGCCCGGACCTGCGTGGCAAACCGATTGTGGTGCTGTCCAACAATGACGGCTGCATTATCTCGCTCAGCAAAGAGGCAAAGAAACTCGGTATCAAAATGGGTGCACCTTATTTTAAGCAGCGTGAAGCCTTACAACGCCATCAGGTAGTGGTGTTCTCCTCCAACTATGCGTTGTATGGCGATATGTCGCGACGGGTGATGGAGACGCTGGAACAGATGGCTCCACGCGTTGATGAGTATTCCATCGATGAAGCCTTTGTTGATGTAACCGGTGTCGATAACTGCATGACGCTGGAGGCGTTTGGTCGCCAGATGCGCAATCGTCTGTATAAAGAAACCCATCTGCGCGTCGGCGTCGGCATCGCCCCGACAAAGACGCTGGCGAAACTGGCAAACTGGGCGGCCAAACGCTGGACCCGGGCAGAGGGGGTGCTGGATCTCTCCGCCCCGCTGCGTCAACGTAAGCTGATGGCCATGGTGCCGGTGGACGAAGTCTGGGGCGTCGGGCGGCGGCTGGCGAAACGGCTCAACCTGATGGGCATCGAGCGTGCCTTACAACTGGCCGACACGCCCACGGCATTGATCCGCAAACAGTTTGGCGTGGTGCTGGAACGCACGGTGCGCGAGTTGCGCGGCGAGGCGTGTCTGGCGTTTGAAGAGGTGATCCCGCAGCGGCAAAATATTCTTTGCTCGCGATCCTTTGGCGACCGGGTGACCGAATATGACGATATGCGCGAAGCCATCAGTAACTACGCAGCACGTGCCGCCGAGAAGCTACGCAGCGAGCGCCAGTATTGCCGCCATATCGGCACCTTTATCCGCACCAGCCCACACGATCCACATCATCCTTACTATGCCAACTCCGCCACAACCACCCTGGTGACACCGACCCAGGATAGCCGCGACATCATGCACGCGGCACTCCGCTGTCTGGATAAGATCTGGATCCCCGGCAAACGTTATATGAAAGGCGGCGTGATGCTGGGGGATTTTTTCAGTGATGGCGTAGCGCAGTTTGACCTGTTTGCCGACTATCAGCCACGGCGCAATAGCGAGCAGCTGATGCAGTTAATCGATCAGATGAATGGCCACCAGCGTGGTGCGTTGTGGTTTGCCGGTCAGGGGATGCAGAAAGCCTGGTCGATGAAACGTGAAATGCTGTCGCCCGCCTACACCACCCGATTTTCTGATGTGCCGGTGGTGCGCTAGAGAGGGCGCACTAATGATGGATTACCGTAAACCCTTCATCCGGCTGCGGTGCCACAAAGTAGCTGCTGATCAGCGCAAATTGCGCATCGGTGGCGGCGAAATCATGTTCACCCGTCGCATTGCGCGCATGTAGCCGCGCTTTGCACTCCTCATCGGAAACATCGAGGAAATGGAGCTGGTGTGCCGCATCAGCAGCCTGAATCACCGCTTTCATCCATTGGCGGTTTTGCAGCGTGTTGGCCGGGAAATCCAGCACCACCGAGACACCGCAGCGCAGCAGTGAGATCAGGTGCGGCGTCATCGCATTACGCAGCTTCGCCGCACAGCGCACATAATCCGTCACCTCACGCATTTCATCGGCAAACAGGTGCGCCAGCCAGGCATCCTCGCTAATGATCACCGCCCCGGTTTCCTGGGCCAGCCGATGGGCCAGCGTCGATTTTCCTGCCGCAATTTTGCCGCACAGCAGATGCAAGGTCGCAGGGGATTGTGTTAACGCACGCGCAGACGCCATAGAACCGCTCCTTTTAAGATGACTGCATACCATGCCTGTAATTGGCGCGCAGGTAAAGACCTGCGCAGGTTCGCTACACTTACCACATCCTGCGAGAAAAGGAGCAACGCAATGAGTCAGAATCTCCATAAAATCGATTTTCCGGTCAGCAAAGCGCGGAAATATCTGGAACCCGGGCCGGTGGTGCTGGTCAGCTCGCAATATGAAGGTCAGCACGACATCATGACACTCGGCTGGCATACCATGCTGGAGTTCTCGCCGTCGTTAGTCGGCTGCATGATCGCCAATGGCAACGTGAGCCATGACCTGATCCGCCATAGCGGTCAGTGCGTGATCAACGTGCCCGCCGCCGATTTGATCGACAGTGTGGTGGCGATTGGCAACAGTCACGGTGACAGTATCGACAAGTTCGACGCCTGCAAACTGACCGCAGAACCCGCCAGCAAGGTCAATGCGCCGCTGATTAAGGAGTGCTTCGCCAGTTTTGAATGTCAGTTGTACGACGATACGATGGTGGATAACTACAATCTGTTTATCTTTGAGATCGTTAAAGCGCATGTGGCGGACAAGCCGGAGTTTCCTCCCACCCTGCACTACACCGGGGAAGGACGTTTTACCGTGATGAGCAACCTGCTGCTCGATAAACACCGCGACTTTAAGCCAGAAATGTTAATTTAAGCATGGTTGAATTCCCGAAAGCGCGCCCCCACAGTAACGCTTTCGCCCTGACAGGAGTAAAGACATGGCAATTGAATACGCGGTGATCGCGGGTGGCTGTTTCTGGTGTACCGAAGCAGTGTTTAAAAGTCTGATTGGCGTTGAGTCAGTTGAGAGTGGTTATACTGGCGGCACACGTGCCAATCCGACCTACGAGCAGGTATGCAGCGGTGCCACCGGCCACGCAGAAGCGATCCGCATCGGTTTTGATCCGGCGCAGATCAGCTTTGGCGATCTGCTGGATGTCAGCTTTGTCACCCATGACCCTACCCAACTGAACCGCCAGGGCAACGACATCGGTACCCAGTACCGTTCCGCTATCTTCCCGGCCAATGCCGAGCAGGAAGCCGAAGCTATCGCGGCCATCGCCCGTGCTCAGGAAGAGAACAAAGATCCGATCGTGACCACCATTGAGCCGCTGGGCGAATGGTATCCGGCAGAAGATTATCACCAGGATTACTGGGATGGTGCCGGTCAGCGTAACGGCTACTGCCTGGCGGTGATCCCACCAAAATTGCAGAAGCTGAAGAAAAATTTTGCCAATCGGGTAAAATCGCAGGGCTAATGCGATCCGGGTGCGCGAAATGCGCACCCGTTATAAAAACCCGCGCAATATCTTGCGCCGCGACGATACCAGCCGAATGTCTGAACCCTACTCTCCGCCGGATTCTCCACCGCGTAAGCGGCCAATCAAATTGAATACCCTGGTCACGCTGATGCTCAGCGCGGTGATCGCCTTAGTGCTGCTCAGCGTCCATCTGATCTATTTCTTCCAAATTGGTGCAATGACGCGCATGCAACTGGAAGACAAAGCGATGGCCGTGGCGCGCACCCTGGCGGATTCGCCGGAAATCCAGCGCGCAGTACTCCTGCCGCCTGGCACCCTGCCCATCCAGCCGATCGCTCAGGAGATTCAGCAAAGTAATAACTTGCTGTTCGTGGTGGTCACCAATATGCAGGGTATCCGTTATTCACATCTCAACCCGGAGCTGGTCGGCCAACATTTTATTGGCGACGATATCGAACCGGCCCTGAGGGGTCATGAGAACGTCTCAGTGAATAAAGGCGCGCTGGTCAAAGCACTGCGCGTGTTTACCCCGATCTTTAACGCCCAGCATCAGCAAATTGGCGTGGTGGTGATAGGTATCTCGCTCAGCGCAGTAACCGATCAAATCAACCAGAGCCGCTGGAGTGTGTTGTGGACGGTGCTGATTGGCGCACTGGTCGGCGCACTGGGCACCTTAATCCTGGTGCGTGTACTAAAACGCATTCTGTTTGGTCTCGAACCCTATGAAATCTCGACGCTGTTTGAACAGCGTCAGGCCATTCTCAACTCGGTCAAAGAGGGCGTGGTGGCGGTCGACGATCAGGGTGAAGTGACGCTGGTCAATCAGGCGGCGCAGAAGCTGTTGAATGCCGAGATCGCCACCAGTGCCATCAGTGCCGAACGGATTTACGATGCCTCGGTGATCAATGCCCATTTGCAGGATGTGTTGCAGAGCGGCCGACCACGTCGTGACGAAGAACTGAACGTCAACGGTCACGTACTGCTGAGCAACACCGTGCCGGTACGCAGCCAGGGACGCACTATCGGCGCGGTTTGTACCTTCAGGGATAAAACCGAGATCAGCCAGCTAATGCAGCGCCTGAGCGGCATGGTAAACTATGTCGATGCGCTGCGTGAGCGTTCGCATGAATTTATGAATAAGCTGCACGTGATCCTCGGCCTGCTGCATATGAAAAACTATGCGCAGGTCGAAGCCTATGTGCTGAAGACCGCCAATAACTATCAGACCGAAATTGGCTCGCTGGTGCAGAAAATTAAGTCACCGGTGATTGCCGGGTTCTTGCTCAGTAAGATCAATCGGGCATCCGATCGCGGTCATCGCCTGACTATCAGTGACGCCAGCTTCTTACCCGACAGCGGTAACGAGCAGCAGATGGCGGTATTGATTACCGTGATTGGTAACCTGGTGGAGAATGCGCTGGATGCACTGAGCGAGCAGACGGACGGAGAGATCCATGTGATGTTGCACTACCAGAATGGCTGGCTGGCGTGTGAAGTGAGCGATGATGGCCCCGGCATTGACCCTGACGTGCTACCGACCATTTTTGACAAAGGCTTCTCCACCAAAGGTGACGATCGCGGTGTCGGTCTGTTCCTGCTGAAGCAGCAAACCGAAAGCCTGGGCGGCGACGTCAGCGTGGAATCAGAACCCGGCGTTTATACTCAATTTTTAGTCCAGCTCCCCTGGGATGGAGGAAATCAAACCGCATGATCAACGTGTTAGTCGTCGACGATGATGCCATGGTGGCAGAGCTTAATCGCTGCTATATCGGCCAGGTACCCGGCTTTAGCTGCTGTGGCACCGCCTCAACGTTGCAGCAGGCCAAAGAGAAGATCCTCAACAGTGAACCGCCCGTGGATCTGGTGTTGCTGGATATTTATATGCAACAGGAAAACGGTCTCGATCTGCTGCCGGAGCTGCGCACCGCCAACAGTCCGGTAGAGGTCATTATCATCTCTTCTGCCGCCGATGCCGCGACCATCAAAACCTCGTTGCACTACGGCGTGGTGGATTACCTGATTAAGCCCTTCCAGTTCCCGCGTTTTGAAGAAGCGCTGACCCAATGGCGGCAGAAAAAATCGCTGATGGATAACCAACACTACTATCAGCAATCGGATGTCGACTTACTGATTCACGGCAGCCCGGCAACTCAGCACGATAGCAAACGCCTGCCCAAAGGGCTGACGCCGCAAACCTTGCGCACCCTGTGTCAGTGGATCGATGCCCATCCGGGTATTGAGTTTTCCACCGATGAACTGGCGGCCGAGGTGAATATCTCGCGCGTCTCCTGCCGTAAATATCTGATCTGGCTGGCACAGATCAACATCCTGTTCACCAGTATTCATTACGGTGCCACCGGCCGCCCGGTATACCGCTATCGTCTGCAACCGGAATACCATTCGCTGCTGCAACAATATTGTCAGTAACGCAGTTGCCACGCCGCATCCAGCGGCTCAAAGCTGAAGTGGCGCGCAGAGGAGCAGATAATCTGCCGATCGCGCGTCACAAACACCGCGTCCAGTTCGGGCTGGTCGGCAAGATACGCCAGCCCCTGCTCCACCCCCATGCCATACAGCAAGGTGGTGTAGATATCGCCATCAATCGAACGATCGGAAATCACCGTGATGCTCAGCAGTTCATTGTCGAGCGGATAACCGGTGCGTGGATCAAAGATATGGTGCCAGCAGCGACCTTCGTGCTCAAAGTAGCGTTCGTAGATACCGGAGGTCACCACCGATTTTCCCTGCACGCGCAGCACGCCGATCAGCTCATCCTCCCGGCCAAAGGGCTTTTTCAGGCCAATGCCCCAGCCTGCGGGGTCATGCGGCGGTGCCCCCAGCGTCTGCACATTGCCGCCGAGATTGATCAGCGCCTGCTGCACCCCCTGTTGGCGCAAAAAAGCCTGCACGCGATCGGCGATATAGCCCTTGGCGATGGCACCGAGGTCGATCTCCATCCCCGGCTGTTGCAGAAACACCGAACGTTCGGCCTCATTCAACACCACCTGATGCGGATCGGTCAGGTGCAGCAGCGCCGCGATCTCCGCTGCCGGTGGCACCTCATGGCCCTGAAAACCAATTTTCCAGCGTTTCACCACCGGCCCGATGGTGAAGTTAAAAGCGCTGTGCGGCAGCAGG
Source organism: Pantoea sp. At-9b (assembly GCF_000175935.2). Lineage (NCBI taxonomy): Bacteria > Pseudomonadati > Pseudomonadota > Gammaproteobacteria > Enterobacterales > Erwiniaceae > Pantoea > Pantoea sp. At-9b. The sequence continues at coordinate 1,759,133 of NC_014837.1, read as the reverse complement.
CTCACCGCATGCGCCACGCTGATCAAGGCAAACACCGGCTCACTGACCACCACCGGATGGCGGCCCGCAGCGTGGTTGATCGCCATCACTTCAGAATCAGCACGATTGACGGTAAACAGATTCTCCTGCTGTTTGATCAGCCGGAACACCTGCGCCGCGAGGGATGCGTTGTCTTCGAAGAGTTTAAGCAGAATGGGCGAACCCATCAGAACGGCGGAATACGCATAGACGCCTGCGTCTGTAGTCATTATCGCCTCGTTCAGTTGTAGCGGCGCGATTTATCGCGCGGTTCTCAAAAGAGCGTGATAAATCACGCCGCTACGAATGGTTTTCCGTTATTTGTTGCTTAGCCTAACGCCAGCGCCGCAGCGTTACGTCCGGCTTTGATACCGAAGATAATGATATCAGCAACCGCGTTACCCCCGATACGGTTCGCACCGTGAATACCACCGACCACTTCACCGGCCGCCCAGGCACCCGGAATCACCTGTTTCTGAGCATCCAGCACCGCCGTGTCGGTGTTGATGGTCACGCCGCCCATGGTATGATGCACCCCGGGAGCGATACGGATCGCGTAGTAAGGACCGTGATTGAGCGGATGACGCAGCGCAGTTTTACGACCAAAATCTTCGTCGTTCTGCTGCTCAACAAACTGGTTGTAACGGTTCAGGGTGGTCTGCAACGTCTCCTGATCCATGTTCAGTTTCACCGCCAGTTCGTGTGGCGTTGGCGCACTGATAACAAAACCTTTGGCGATATACTCATCCGCCGCTTTGTTATTCAGGCGTACCTGCTCATCAAACATGATCCACGCGCTTTTCTCCGGCAGCGCGATAATCTCGGCTGAGACTTTGTCGCGCGTCTCCATCTCATTGAAGAAGCGTTTGCCCGCCTGACTGACCAGGATGGCACCGCCACCACGAATCGCTTCAGAAATCAGGTACGAGGTGGTTTGCTCCACGGTCGGGTGAATCTGGATCTCGCCCATATCGACGGTATCCGCACCAATTTTCTGCAACATGGCGATACCACTACCCGTGGCACCTTTGTGGTTGGTGGTGACGAAACCGTCCAGTTCCGGGCGATATTTCACCACCATCTCACGGTTGGCGCTGAACCCGCCGGTGGCAACAATCACGCTTTTCGCGTTGAGGACACGGCTGTCGTTGTACTCATCCACCACTTTCACGCCGCTGACGGCACCGTCTTCAAACAGGATTTCCGCCACCGAGGTTTCCAGCAGCACTTCGATATTGCGCTGGTTAACGTTTTTCACCAAGCCGCTGATCAGGAAGCCGCCCACCGCTGAACGGTCTTCCGGACGGTGGGTACGGTCAATGCTCATCCCACCGGTGATGGTGATATCGCACAGTTCGATACCTTTGTCGGTCAGCCAGTCGATGGCACCCGGAGCCTGTTCAACAAATTCACGCAACAGCACCGGGTTGTTTTTGAATTTGCCGCCTTTCAGCGTCTCGTCATAAAACAACTCTTTGCTGTCCTCAATGCCTTTCAGACGCTGGTAGCGGGTTTCCGCTGCGTTCATCCCGACCGAGGCTTTGATGGTGTTGCCACCGATGGTCGGCATCTTCTCGATGATCACCACGCGCGCGCCATCATCATGCGCCTGAATCGCCGCCGCCAGACCGGCACCGCCGCTGCCGACCACCACCACATCGTAGCTAACCGGGGCATTCGGGTTGCCGCCCTCTTCAATCACATGCTCCTTGCTGGAGGTAGCCAGCGCACGGGATACCGCTTTTTTCAGCGCCTCACTCTGGGTGGTGGCACCGGTGATGGCATCAACGTGGGGGCTGTTCGCCACCAGAATGCGTGAGCGCAGGCTCTCGAAGGTGCTGGTGAAGTCAACGTCCAGCGTGGCATCCGGCACCAGCGAGATGTCGGTGATACGGTCGGTATCCAGCGTAACGTTGATTTTCAGTTTCAGCGCTTCGGCTTCCACTTTCTCCTGGAACACGCCCGCTTTGTATTTACGGCCGGTGTCGCTCATGTCGCGGATCATCGCGTCCACCAGCGAGAAGCGCCACAAAGGTTCAGGGATGACCAATTCTTCGCGTTTGGTGCTGTCGATAAACAGCTCCATATGTTCGTTGCGGATGATCCGATCAGCCCAATCGGGGTAGGCGATGCAAGCTTTACCAATCGCCACCAGATCAAAACCGTGCTCCAGTGCACTCTCCGCATCTTCTTTATTCACCACGCCACCGACGCCAATCACCGGGACTTTAGCCAGCGTCGGTGAGCGCAGTGCCAGGTATTTGGTGATCAGGGGTGTTGGGTCCTTGGTATCGACAATCGACGGACGCAGCAGTTGTCCGACGGAGAAGTGCACATAGTCGAGACCGCGCGCCGCCAGTTTTTCCAGCAGGTACAGGGTGTCATCAAAACGGATACCCGGCACTTCCAGCTCTTCCGGCGAGAAGCGATACCCGATGATAAAGTCGGCCGCCGCAAAACGGTCTGCCATTTTATGGGTGATTTCCAGCACTTCCATCGGGAAACGGGCGCGGTTGTCGCGGCTGCCGCCCCATTTGTCATCGCGCTGGTTGGAGTTCGGTGAGTAGAACTGCTGAATCAGGTAAGTGTTCGCACCATGGATCTCGACACCATCAAAACCGGCTTTGATGGCACGGTTCACCGCATCACCGAATTTGGTGATCATCACATCCACTTCTTCCGCCGTCAGCGCCTGGGGGGTCGGTGCGCCTTCACGCGGTGCGGCCAGCGCGCTGGGCGCGACCGGCGTTTTGCCGCCAATCAGCGCAGGATCCACCATACGGCCACCGTGGTAGATCTGCAAAATGGCTTTGGAACCCTGCGATTTGATCGCATCCGCAATTTTCGCCAGGCCAGGGATTTTGTTGTCGCTATCGATGGCGATGGCACCTGGGAACGCCGGGCCACGGTTGTCGATAAAGCAGCATTCGACAATGACGGTGCCGATACTCCCCGCGCGAACGCGATAGTAGTCCACGAGGTCGCTGGTGACGCCGCCGTCAAAATAACCGGTACAGGTGGTCATCGGTGCCATCACCAGACGGTTTTTCAATACAGCGCCTTTCGGCAGAGTCAGTGGATTAAGAATCGGGGTGAGCGTATTCATGATAACAACTCCAAAATTTAAAAGTTTCGAATTCTGTCGCAGACGCAGTTATTTCAAATTTATTTAAGAGGTCCGATTTCATGTAAACAATATACCAATTTCTTTAGTTACATAATTAATAAGTTTAGTTTTTTAACTTTTAAATTATTCTGGAAATAAACACTAAGACTGAATATTCGCCACTTAAAATGTTAGCGAAAGGTTGTCAAAAATCAATTTTTTCATTTACATAGAAATTAATTTATGATAAATCATGACGTTATCAGACACATCCCAGACGACAACGCCGCCATCCTTGAGCTTTACGGCGTTCGGGCGGCAACAAAAATGAATTAAGTAAGAGTAAGAATATATGTCAAATACAAAAAGGATTTAATACTGAATCGATTTTTTGATCCAGATCAAAATGGAGTTTTTAATAAATCGCATCATATTTACATTACGCAATCTTCTCTCTTCAACATTGCAATTAAAGAAGCATTAAAAGACGTAACGGCAGCTTAAAAAGTATCATCTGTAGATTTGTCCCGGAACGTTAATCGCATTCTCCATAAACTTGCAGACCAAAACCATGAAAACACAAACTATCCAGAATGAACCCCCAAAAGCGCCGCCTGCCGCGCCGGGGAATAAAAATCGGCTGATAATGCTATTCCTGCCGATCGTTGTCGCGGTACTGTTGTTACTGGTGCCCACGCCTGAAGGACTCGAACCTTATGCCTGGCACTTCTTCGCCGTGTTTGTCGGCGTGATTGTCGGCTTGATCTTCGAACCCCTGCCCGGTGCGGTGATTGGCCTGACCGGCGTAGTGGTGATCGCGTTGTTCAGTCAGTATCTGCTGTTCAGCCCGGCGGAACTGGCCGATCCGAAGTTCAAAATGGCTGGCCAGTCGTTCAAATGGGCGGTGAGCGGCTTCGGCAACTCCACCGTGTGGCTGATCTTCGGTGCCTTTATGTTTGCCGCCGGTTACGATAAAACCCAGTTCGGTCGCCGTCTGGCGCTGATTCTGGTGAAATATCTTGGCCGTCGCAGCCTGACACTCGGCTACGCCATCACCTTCGCTGACCTGTTACTGGCACCTTTCACCCCCTCCAACACTGCACGCAGTGGCGGCACCATCTATCCGATTATCGCCAACCTGCCGCCGCTGTACGGTTCAAAACCTAATGACCCGAGCGCGCGCAAAATTGGTTCTTATCTGATGTGGGTTGCCATCACCGCCACCTGTATCACCAGTTCTATGTTCCTGTCTGCGCTGGCTCCAAACCTGCTGGCTTTAGCGCTGATAAAAAGTGTGGTTGGCTTCGATATCTCCTGGGGCATGTGGTTCCTTGCCTTCCTGCCGCTGGGTGTGTTGCTGATCCTCACCATGCCGTTGCTGGCCTACTGGCTCTATCCGCCAGAAGTGAAACTGAACGATGAAGTGCCTCGCTGGGCCACCGCTGAGCTGGCGAAACTGGGCAAACTGTCGCGCAATGAAATCCTGCTGCTGGTGTTCGTGATTTCTGCGCTGCTGATGTGGATCTTTGCCACCGCCTGGATTGAACCGGCAATGGCCGCCCTGCTGGTGATTGTGCTGATGTTGTGGACCGGCGTCCTTAACTGGAACGATATCACCAGTAATAAAGCCGCCTGGAACACCTTCGCCTGGTTTGCCACCCTGGTGGCACTCGCCGATGGTCTGGCGAAAGTGGGCTTTATCGCCTGGCTGGGTAAAGAAGGCGGACAGTTGCTGCACGGTTATGACCCGCAAGTGTCAGCTGTGGTGTTGTTGATTGCCTTCTACGTTCTGCACTACCTGTTTGCCAGCACCACCGCACACACGACTGCATTGTTACCTGCCATGCTGACCATTGCAGCGGCCATTCCGGGTATCAATATGCCGGTGTTCTGTCTGATGCTGGCAACGTCATTGGGTGTGATGGGCATCATCACCCCTTACGGTACCGGCCCCAGCCCGATCTACTACGGTAGCGGCTATCTGCCAACCAAAGACTACTGGCGTCTGGGCACCATCTTCGGTGCGCTGTTCCTGGTCCTGCTGATGGTGGTTGCGTATCCGTGGATGGTGCTGATGTTCTGATGATGTTGCTTCGATGTTAAAAATCGCAGCCGCGAAAGAATGTTAAAATGCTATGATACTCGCCAGTCAGCCCTGAGCTGGGCTGGCGAGAGAAAAAACCTATAACGAATCGCTAATGATGTTGCCTGTCTTCTCTGTACCAGACAGGCGACACATAACTGAGTGAGCCAACATGTCGAATAAACCCTTCTACTATCAAAACCCCTTTCCTCTCGCCAAAGATGATACTGAGTACTACCTGCTCAGCCGCGATTATGTTTCCGTGGCGAATTTCGATGGTGAGGAAGTATTAAAAGTTGATCCGCAAGCGCTGACCCTGCTGGCACAGCAGTCGTTCCACGACGCCTCTTTTATGCTGCGCGCCGCTCATCAGCAGCAGGTGGCTGCGATTCTGGCGGATGATGAAGCCAGCCAGAATGACAAATACGTCGCCTTGCAGTTCCTGCGCAACTCCGAGATTGCCGCCAAAGGCGTGTTGCCGACCTGTCAGGACACCGGCACCGCCATCATCATGGGCAAAAAAGGCCAGCGTGTATGGACCGGTGGCGGTGACGAAGCCGCGCTGTCTCAGGGGGTGTACAACACCTTTATCGAAGATAACCTGCGCTACTCACAAAACGCCGCGCTGGATATGTATAAAGAGGTCAATACCGGCACTAACCTGCCTGCGCAGATCGACCTCTACAGCGTCGACGGTGATGAGTACAAATTCCTGTGTATCGCCAAGGGTGGTGGCTCCGCCAACAAAACCTACCTCTATCAGGAAACCAAAGCGCTGATCACGCCGGCGAAGCTGAAGAACTACCTGATCGACAAAATGATGTCGCTCGGCACAGCCGCCTGCCCGCCTTACCATATTGCGTTTGTCATCGGCGGCACCTCGGCGGAAAGTACGCTGAAAACGGTGAAACTGGCCTCCACCCATTATTACGATTCGCTGCCGACCGAAGGTAACGAACACGGCCAGGCGTTCCGTGACGTGCAACTGGAGCAGGAATTGCTGGAAGCGTCGCAGAAGCTGGGCCTCGGTGCACAGTTTGGCGGTAAATACTTCGCCCACGATATCCGTGTCGTGCGTCTGCCGCGTCATGGCGCTTCCTGCCCGGTGGGCATGGGGGTTTCCTGCTCGGCTGACCGTAATATCAAGGCGAAGATTAACCGTGAAGGCATCTGGATTGAGCAACTGGAACATAATCCAGGCCGCTTTATCCCGGAAGAACTGCGTCAACAGGGTGAAGGCGAAGTGGTCAACGTGGACCTCAATCGCCCGATGTCCGAGATTCTGGCGCAACTCTCCTCCTACCCGGTATCGACCCGCTTGTCGCTGAACGGCACCATTATCGTGGCGCGTGATATTGCCCACGCCAAGTTGAAAGAACGTATTGATAACGGTGAAGGTCTGCCGCAGTACATCAAAGACCATCCGGTGTATTACGCCGGTCCGGCCAAGACGCCAGAAGGTTATGCGTCAGGTTCACTCGGCCCAACCACCGCAGGCCGTATGGATTCCTACGTTGACCTGTTGCAGGCCAACGGCGGCAGCATGGTGATGTTGGCGAAAGGTAACCGTAGCCAGCAGGTGACAGATGCCTGCCATAAACACGGCGGTTTCTATCTCGGCAGCATCGGTGGCCCGGCGGCGGTACTGGCGCAGCAGAGTATCAAGAGCCTCGAATGCGTGGAGTACGCAGAACTGGGTATGGAAGCGATCTGGAAAATTGAAGTAGAAAACTTCCCGGCGTTTATCCTGGTGGATGACAAAGGTAACGACTTCTTCCAGCAGATCCACAATCAGTGTGCGGCCTGCGTGAAGTAACCCCCAGGGGGCACAGTGATGTGCCCCCACAATACGCAAACCGTAGCGGCGCGATTTATCGCGCGTGTTGGCAACGAGCCACAAATCTTGCGCGATAAATCGCACCGCTACGTCATGGTGCAATCTGCACTGCAACACAACAACCTCACGTCGCTCAACCCCTCGCCCTGCCCGATTTTTAACCTAACCCACTATTAATTAACTGATTAATTTTTACCCTCCTAATGGCACAAAAATTGCTCACTTTTAATTATCTGATTAATTAAATTCGTGGCAACCGCCACATTCACGCCAACACCAGGAGAACGTTATGACGGTCGATGAAGCGATAGCGCTGTTTGACGCGCAGCGCGAAAAGATCTGGTTTGAACAACCGGCAGAAATTGCCGCACTCGGTAAGGGCGAAGTGCCACGCGGCACCGGATCCCGTGGTCAGTACCTCAGTACCATCATTTTCGCCGAAGGGGAAACCCGCACACTGGCTGATGAGATGCTATGGGGATTGATTCGCGTCGGTGAAGATCACCCGGCAGCCGATCTGAAAACCCTGCAACTGCTGATCAAAGAGATCATGGGTTACAAAGCCAACTTCTTTGATTTCGTCAGTCTGCCGGATGCGGCCCGGATGTTACACACCTACGTCGAGGTGGCAGGTGAATGTGAAACCCTGAGCGACCTGGTGCGTCTGTCGCACAGCGCCCTCTCCTGGGCCAACCGCCTGCATATGTGGGTCGATTTCATTCTTCCCTGGGGTCTCGGGGACGGTTTTCGTCGCGTCAACGCCTGATTGGGAGAGAGAAGATCATGAAACTGGCTATGCATGTTGCCGATAAGAAGATTTGTGTGATTGAAGTGTGGGAAGACAAAGTCCCCAACCTGGCGAAAGTGCTGCGCGAAAAGCTGCCGCTGAAAAGCGTGCTGCAACACGGCAAACTGATTGGCGACATGGTGTTTTTCACCCTGCCCATCGTTGCTCCGTGGGAAAACAAGTATCTGACGCAGGATGTCGGCAAACTGCGCCGGGAACAGTACGGCGAAGTGACCGGCGCGGTGTGTTACTACAGCCCACGCCAGCAGATGTGTGTGGTGTACGGTGACGATACCGCTGACGAGCCGCTGCCAATCTCCTATATCGGTCAGGTGATTGAGGGCAAACTGGAACTGCGCGTCACCGGTCTGGAAACCTGGTTTGATCAGGGGCGCACCGTCGAGCTGAGTATCATTGATTAAGGGTTCAGCAGCGCCTGCATGGCGCTGTCGATCTGTGCCGACGCGGCCGCAAATCGGGCGGGCGCGCCGGCACAATGCCCGTAGGGTGAGGCGATGATGCGTAACTCCCCCTGTGCTAATTCCGCCACCTCCAGCGCCGCCTCGGCAACGGTAAAATAACGATCGTTGTCGCATGGCATCACAATGCAACGCGCACTGATGCGCGCCAGGGCCGCACGCCAGTCGCCCTTTGCCAGCACCCCGACATCCGCGTGATACCAGCAGTGCAACGCACACAACAGATCATTGGCATCCAGCGCCTGATGATCCTGCTCCCAATCCACCAGCAGCGCCTCCAGCGAATCGAAGCCAAGATCGCGCCAGCGTTGTTCGCGAAAGAACGCCGCCGAATAGGCCCAACCGGCATAAACACGACCAAACGCCGCCAGCCCGCGCAGCGGTGGCTTGTCATAGTGACCCTCCGCAAACTGTACATCGCAGCGCAGCGCAGCCCGGACTCCCTCAAGGAACACCTGATTATTCGGCCAACAGCGCGCCGAACCACACACCGCCAGCAGAGTCCGCACCTGGTGCGGGCGCGCCACCGCCAGATGCCACGCCTGCATTGCCCCCATCGACCAGCCATATGCCAGCGCAATGCTGCGAATACCGAGATGTTCAAACAGCAGGCTTTCCTGAAGCCGCAGGTTATCCACCAGCGTCACCGTTGGAAAGGCAGCACCTGCCTGCCAACGCGAATTGGAGGGTGAGCTGGACACCCCATTGCCCAGTTTATTCACCAGCACAATAAACCAGCGCGCCGGGTCGAGGGTTTTGCCTGCGCCAATCAGTGGCAGATAACGTTCATGGTTGCCGCTGTAGTAGCTAAAAACCACCACTGCATTGTCGCGTGCGGCGTTAAGCTGCCCGAACGTCTGATAACCCATCGTCGCCTCCCGCAGCGTTTCTCCGCTTGCCAGCGGCAGATCGCCGGGCGTATAAAAAGCGCATAAACCCATGCTGTTCTCCTGACTCAATATGGTAAAGTTAATTAATTAGTTAATTTCATAAGGATGTCGCCATGAAGGAAGCCCCAGCCGCCGAACCCGGCAAGAAATCGCGTAAAACCCAGCGCGACGTCGCCGAGTTGTTGCAATCCTCCGCCTTCGATCTGTTCGCTACCCAGAACTATTCGTCAGTACGGATTAAAGATATCGCCACCGCCACCGGGCTGAATTCGGCGCTGATTTATTACTATTTCGGCTCCAAAGAAGACCTGTTTATCAAGGTGATCGAGTCAGCGGTGGAGCGTGCCTTTGTGCAGTTTGACGACATCAAAGCCAGCGCCAACGGCCCACGTGACCTGATTTTTCTGTGGATCGAGATCCATATTCTCCAGTTCCATCTGTTGCAGAAGCTGGCGAAAATCAGCCTGGACTACTCCAGCACCAACGGGCGTATTGCCAGCATTGATAAGGCGATTAAAAAGTTTTACGAAAAGGAATCGGTGATTCTGAAGAACACCATCAAAGAGGGCATCGCCAGTGGGTTGTTCCGTGAGGTGAATCCAGGCGATATGGCGATGCTGATCTCCACCTACCTTGATGGCGTGCTGTTCCGCAATGTGATGTTCCCCAATTTCAAATACAAACAAGCGATCAACGTGATGCGCAACTTTGTGTTTGAAAAGCTCGATGCCTGAATTGCCGGTTAAACCCGCGCGATAAATCGCGCCGCTACGGACCTGTGCCGACCGGCAACCCCGGATAATAACCACAGACTCATGTAGCGGCGCGATTCATCGCGCAATAGCATGCATGATGCCGATAAAACCATTAAAAAATGGTGCTGTAGCGATCAATTTCCCACTGGCTGACGTGCAGGTGATAGCTGTTCCACTCCTGCAACTTGTAGTGGATGAACTCTTTCTTCAGCGCGTCTCCCAACGTCGCCGCGACAAACGGATCGGCATCGAAGGCTTCCACCGCCTCCAGCAGGTTTTGCGGCAGAAAATCGATGCCCCGGGCGCGGCGCTCCGCTTCGCTGATGGCATACAGATTGTCTTCATTCGGTTGGCGGGGATCGATCTTCTCGCGAATACCTTCCAGCCCGGCAGCCAGGGCCAGCGTGGCCGCGAGATATGGATTGACTGCGCCATCAGCGTTGCGCGATTCACAGCGTCCACCACCGGCCGGAACGCGTACCGCGTTGGTACGGTTATTGGACCCCCAGGAGTTAAATACCGGTGCCCAGGAGAAATAACTCATCGCACCCTGGCGTACCAGGCGTTTATAGCTGTTCACCGTCGGGGCAAACGCGGCGCACAGCGCCCGGCCATGCTTCAGCAATCCACCGATAAAGTGATAGCCGGTATCGCTCAGCCCCAACCCCCAGGGATCGTCAGCACTGGTGGCGTCACGTTTAAACAGATTGTCACCGGTGTTGATGTCATATAACGACATATTGAAATGCGCACCGGTGCCGGTTTTATCGGCAAACGGCTTCGGCATGGTGGTGGCAATCAGCCCACGTTGTTTGGCGTAATGTTTCGCCATAAAGCGGAAGAAAATAAAACGGTCACAGGTGGTCAGCGCATCGGCGTAGTTAAAGTCGAACTCGTACTGCGAGTTGCCATCTTCGTGGTCGAGCGAGTAGAGATCCCAGCCCAGTGCGTTGATGGTGGAAGAAACCTCATCCAGCCAGCCAAACTGATCGACAAAGCCCTGTAAGTCGTAGCAAGGTTTGTTGAGCTTGTTATCCGCTTCCGGCACCACCAAGCGACCGTCCTGTTCCCGCTTGAGTAAATAAATTTCGCATTCAATGCCGAGGTTAAAACCAAACCCCATGGCATTCGCCTGTTTGATCACATTCTGCAACGCCACCCGCGTACTGAGCGCATAGGGTTCGCCCTGGAAGTGGTTATCGGCAGGCATCCACGCAATTTTCGGTTCCCACGGCAGTTGGATGATGTGGTCGAGATCCGGCACAGAAGTCAGTTCATCCTCATGCGGCGACTGACCCAAACCGTCCAGCGCATAGCCGGTATAACGCTCCGATCCCTGCGCCATCTGATCGAGGTGGCCAATCGGCACCACTTTGCCCTTAGGTACGCCGTGAATATCCACATACGCGCCCATGCAGTACTCCACCCCTTTAGCCATCAAGGCCTGTTTGATCTCGGCGATCTGTGCTGCGCTTTTCATTGGTGCCCTGCCTTAGTCATGTTCAACAATAGAATGAGGTATATAGGGAGCGTCGAGCGCTGCGATTTCATCAGCGCTTAACGTCAGATCCAGCGCCGCCAGTGCGTCGCTCAAATGCAGGGGACGGGTGGCCCCAATCACCGCCGCGACCACCGCCGGGCGGCTGTAGAGCCATGCCAGCGCTACCTGTGCCATCGGTACGCCACGCGCCTGTGCCACCTGCTCCACTACGTGGATCACCGCATTGTCGGCCTGTGCGGTGGCGGCATAGAGAAAATCGGTATAGCTGTCGTCTGCCCCCCGGCTACTGGCTTTCGCCGCCGCCACCGGACGCGCCAGCCGCCCGCGCGCCAGCGGGCTCCAGGGCGTCACCGCCACCCCTTCTGCCTGACACAACGCCAGCATTTCGCGCTCTTCTTCGCGATAGATCAGGTTGAGGTGATTCTGCATGGCGATAAATCGGCTCCAGCGTTCGTATTTCTGGATTTGCAGCGCCTTGCTGAACTGCCACGCGAACATTGACGATGCCCCGAGGTAACGCACTTTGCCGGCCTTCACCAGGTCGTGCAGGGCTTCCAGCGTCTCCTCGATCGGTGTGTCATTATCCCAACGGTGGATTTCATACAGGTCGATATAATCGGTGCCCAGACGGCGTAGGCTGTGGTCGCACTCCTGCATAATGGCCTTGCGCGATAAGCCTTTGCTGTTCGGCCCGCTGCGCATCGGGTTGTACAGTTTGCTGGTGATCACCACCTCATCACGTGAGGCGAAATCGTGCAGCGCACGGCCAAGGATCTCTTCACTCGCCCCTTTGGCGTAGATATTGGCGCTGTCGAAAAAGTTAATGCCCTGCTCCAGCGCGGCACGGATCAGCTCGCGGCTGGCGGCTTCGTCCAGTGTCCAGCTCCGGCCACTGCGCGCTGGTGGCGCATAGGTCACCGTACCCAGACAGAGCGCAGAGACCTCCAGGCCGGAGTGTCCCAGCTTCACATAACGCATTGCCTGCTCCTCACTCCGCCATGCGGATTTTCAGGTAATTGGCCAGATGCCAGACGGTGGTTTCGAGATGGCTGAGGCGTCCTGGCCGTGCGAGGCGAGAACGACTGCCGCGCTGCTGCTCGGCGTTGATCCACTGGTCTTCGTCGATAATCACCAGGCTGCCCTGCTTCATCGCGTCCGCAGTCTGGGGAAAATCGTCCCGGGCAGCAGACGCCCGCGACACCAGTACCACGCGGTGCCAGCGGGTGGCGTGCGGTGCCACCGGCAGAATGGCGCTGATGGAGAGACGATCCGGATTCAGGGAAATCAGGCAGTTGGGAAACAGCAGCAGCAATTCACTGAAACGCATCTGTTCGTCGTTCAGGCCATTGAAGGGTTCCAGCCCTGCGGTGAGGATCTCGCTCAGTTCACCGTTTTTACGCAGTGGCTGATGGCAGATGGTCCAGCCGGGTCCCTCATCAATGATCGAGCTGAGGCGGCCAGGAAAGCTATCCTCAAGCGTGGTGCGATGCACCGCCGCATGGTGATAGCACTCCATAAAGGTTTCGATCGCCATTTTCCAGTTGTACGGACAGTCGTAATCCAGCGTGTAAGCGGTCACCAGATCGGCCACGTGGTAGCGCTCAAAACGTTCAGTGAGCGGTGCCAACCGGGGTGCCAGCGGTGCAGCATCGGCGTTGAAGGTGACAAAAATCATGCCGAACACCACCTCATGACGGATCTTCGGCAGGCTGCACTGCTGGCGGTCAAAATCCTGCGCCTGGTTCATGGACGGCGCACCACTTAACTTGCCGTGGGTGTTGTAGGTCCAGTTATGGAACGGGCAGATAAATGAGCGGCTGTTGCCGCTGCCGTGCGCAATCGGTGCCCAGCGGTGCAAGCAGACGTTGGAGAACACCGCAATGCCCTCCTCGTTGCGCAGAATCAGTAACGGTTCGCCGACCACATCCAGGGTGAAAAAATCATTCAGGTTAGCGATTTGCGACTCATGGCCAACAAACAGCCAGTCCTGGCGGAACACCTTGTCCTCTTCGAGACGGAAAAAGCTGTCGCTGTTATAGGCTTCCGGCGGCAGGGTTTCTGAACGGCTGGCATCATGACGTTGCTGCTCCAACATGCGTTGCAAAATGCTGGTGCCGTCATCGAACACCACATCAATTTTCTCGCGATACATTTCACTCTCCTCTGGCGGTACGAAAGGTCAATGGACCAAGCTCTTTTTCCAGCAGCGGCACAACTCGCTCGCCAAACAGCGTCAGCGAACGACGCGCATCGGCGATCGGCATATCGCCAAACTGGAAGAAACAGTTGTAGTGGCTGGGACGAATGGCACGGATTTCCGTCAACATACGTTCGGCGACCGTCTCCGCATCGCCAATCATCAGGTTGTTACTCACCGTCTCCAGTGAGGGTTCATCCGCTAACGCTGGCGCGTGGATAAACGCCTGCTCACTGACGCTGGTGTTTTCACGCAGCGCGGCGATCATGCGCGCGACAAATAGCGCACGTTCCGCGGCGGCATGGGCTTGCTGGCGGTTATCGCAGACATGGATATATTGCTGCACTGCCACCGGCAACGCCGCATCAAGGCCCGCCTGCTGCCAGCCATGGCGCGCATCAGCGACCATTTGCTGCAATTTGTGCGTACCGCGGTAACCGGCGGTAAAAAACGGGGTCGCCTGCCAGCGCTGAAACTGGGCAATCAGTTGCGGATGGGAGGACGTGAGGTACAGCGGCGGCAGCGGTTGCTGTAGGGTGTCGAGCAGAAAATCGGTGCGGAGCGGCTGACCGAAGCGGTCTGGCGAGTGGGTATACCCCTGCGTCAGGGCCGCGCTGATAAACTGCCAGTGCGCCAGTAGCTGCTGCCCACGGGTTTCCACATCCAGCCCGTAACGATCAAACTCCCACGCCTGATAACCGCTGCCAATGCCCAGCACCAGGCGTCCTTCCGTCAGGCGATCAACCAGCGCAATCTCCTGCGCAATGCGCATCGGTTGATAGAGTGGCAACACCACTACTGCCGTTCCCAGGCGGATGCGCCGGGCATAACCGGCCATATGCGCCACCAGCATCAGCGGCGATACGCTGAGCGAGTAGTTGGTGAAGTGATGCTCGGCAAACCACGCGGTATCGAAGCCGATCTCCTCCGCCAGCAGCACCATGCTGCGCATATCCTCAATCACGCCCTGTACGCCGCGCGGGTTATCCTTGTACGACATCAGATTAAACAGACCGAGTTGCATGATTAGCCCCTTGTCCAGCGATAGTGGTGTTCCACCCGCGCCTGCACCAGACTGAGCACGGTGGTGGCGGCGAGATACCAGATACAGGCGACGATCAACAGCGGGATGTTTTCATAGGTGCGTGAGTAGATCGCCTGGGCCGAGTAGAGCAAATCGGACAGCGAAATCACGCTGACCAGCGAGGTGGTTTTCAGCATGCCAATCACCTGATTGCCGGTCGGGGGGATGATGAACGGAATGGCCTGCGGCAGGATCACCCGTTTCAGATACTGGCCGCGCGTCATGCCCAGCGCCCGTGCCGCCTCCTGCTGCCCATCATCCACCGAGGAGATCCCGGCACGGATGATCTCCGCCATATAGGCCGATTCATTCAGCCCGAGGCCGAGAATCGCCGCTGCCAGCGGGGTGATCAGATCGTTGGTGCTGCCACTCCACAGGGTAAACAGGCCGGGTATCCCCAGGCTGACCTGTGGATAGAGCGCCGCGAGGTTGTACCAGAAAATCAGTTGCACCAGCACCGGTGTGCCGCGAAAGAACCAGATCCAGCCACGGCTGAATCCCACCAGTAGCGGGTTACTGGCGAGGCGCATCACGGCCAGCAGTATACTAAGTACGATTGCCAGCACCATGATCACCAACGTCAGCCAGAAGGTGGTCCACAGGCCGAGCAGGATGGTTGGTGAGAACAGGTATTTGCCCACCGTTGCCCAGGCGAAGTTCGGGTTGGTGATCATCGAATGCGCCACCAGCACCAGCAGCACTGCCAGCACCAGTGCGGAGATCCAGCGACCGGGATAACGTTGTGCGACCACATGGCGGCCAGCATCCGCTGGGACGCGCGTCGCGTTCAGCGGGGAAGTCAGGGTTTTATCCGTCATCAGCGTTCTCTTCATCGTTTTAACCGGACAAATTTAATTAACTGATTAATTAAGATCTACAGTTTGCCAGCGCATCTGTCAATCACTCGCTGCTCACCGCCTGTACGCGGGCGAGAAAATCACGGGTACGCGGATGGCGCGGTGCAGCGAAAAAGTGTTTAGATTCCGCCACTTCGATAATGGCTCCGTTGTCCATAAACGCCACCCGATTGGCAACATCGCGTGCAAAACCCATCTCATGGGTGACGATCACCATCGTCATGCCGTCACGCGCCAGATCGCGCATTACCGCCAGCACCTCCCCCACCAATTCCGGATCCAGCGCGCTGGTGGGTTCATCAAACAGCATCAGTGATGGCTTCATCGCCATCGCACGGGCAATTGCCACTCGCTGCTGCTGTCCCCCCGACAGCGCCGCCGGACGCGAATGGTAACGATGGCTCAGCCCGACACGATCGAGCAGCGCTGTGGCTTCTGCCATCGCCTGAGCGCGCGGCACTTTTTTGACCGTCATCGGCGCTTCCATCACGTTTTCCAGCGCCGTCATATGGCCGAACAGGTTGAAGCGCTGAAACACCATGCCGATATTGACGCGATTGCGCGCCACCTCAGCCTCTTTCAGTTCGTACAGTTTTTCCCCCTGTAACCGGTAGCCGACCATGCCGCCATTGACCCACAATTCGCCGCCATCAATCTTTTCCAGATGATTGATACACCGGAGAAAGGTGGATTTGCCGGAACCGGAAGGACCAATCAGGCACACCACCTCGCCCTGTTCGACGCTGAGATCGACCCCTTTGAGGATCTCTACACCGTGAAATGATTTGGTGACCTGTTGTGCATCCACCATCAGCGTTTTACTCATCTCGCCTCCTGTTCGGTCATATACCAGGTATTCAGGCCACCGCTGTCGAGGATCAGCATCTGGCCAGTGAAAGCCGTTGTGGTGGCGAGAAACGCCACGCTGCGTGCCACCTCATCACTGCTGACCGGACGTTGCAGCGGCAAACGCGCAACCTCCTGTGCCAGCAACGGTTCCTGCGTGGCCCAGTCACTGTCCGGGTCACGAATCGGTCCCGGACTGATGCCGCACACCCGGATGCCACGCGACGCCCATTCAATCGACATCTGCGCCGTCAGATTGACAACGCCCGCCTTGGACGGGCCAAAGGCTCCGGCGTTGGGATAGCAGCGATGGGCAGAAGCACCGGCGATATTGATGATCACCCCGCCTGGCGCCATTCTGCGTACCGTTTCCACACTCATCACAAAGGTGCCGGTCAGTTGGGTATGCACCACCTGCTGCCACTGTTCATCACTCAGTTCCAGCAGCGGTGCGGCCGCGCTGGCCCCGGCGTTATTGACCAGCAAACCCGGTGCCCCAAGGGTGTTAACGATCGCGTCGAGCACCGACTGCACCGCACGGCGATCGGTGATATCGACCCGCCAGAACGCCGCGCTGGCTCCTTGCGCAGCCAGTTGACTCACCGCGTGTTGCGCCGCGTCGACATCGTTGCGCACCAGCAGCGCGATGGCATAGCCCTGCCGTGCCAGCTCGTGGGCGATACACAGGCCGACACCACGTGAACCGCCGGTGATCAACGCGGTTTTTACGTTGTGCATAATCTTGCCTCTTCAGTGAATGCCTGATGGCGTGCCAGCAGTGACGAGCCGCAGATATAGCCCCAGGTCAGATTCGGTCCGAGCGTCGTACCGGCACTGACCGCGTTGCTACCAATCGGATTGGCCATCGCCGCCCCGGCGCAATACAGACCCGCCAGCGGCCGGCCATCGCGATGCAGAACATTGCCGCTGGCATCGGTACGTGGTCCGCCTTTGGTGGCCAGGAAGGTGCGGTTGAACGGGATCGCGATAAAAGGGGCATGGCGGATCGCCACCAGCCCGCCCTGCAACCGTCGGTCGGCTTTACCGTGCGCCGTGCTGAGATGACGGGCGAAATCCTCATCCATGCCACGTTCACAACTGTGGTTAAACCGCGCCACGCTGCTTTCCAGCGACCCGGCAGGCAGTGCTAACTGCTGTTCCAGTTGCGCCAGCGTGGCGGCCTGTCGCAGCCAGCCGGGAGTCCGCCAGTGGTAATAGCGCAGTAACGGTGCTCGACGCAGCAGGCGTGCATCGCTGATCAGCCAGACCGGCAAATGGCGCGGCAACCCCTGCGCATCGCGCGCGTCGAGCGCAGCACCGAGATTGAAGACAAATTCATTGGTAAAACGCTGGCCGTGGCGATCGACCAGAATGGCGTTGGGTTCGTAATGGAAGAAGATCGACAAGCCGCTCCACGGCTGCCCCGGCGCGGCGGGAATGCCGCCCCCGATATTGGCCTGATCCATATGTGCCAGTAGCGCGCCCACGGCTTCGGCCATGCGCTGACCATCACCACTGTTGTCGCGCGGGCTGGCGATAAAATCATACGGACCGGGAAAATGCTGCTGGCGACGTTGGGCGTCCCATTCAAAACCACCGCTGGCGATCACCACGCCACAACGTGCCGCAACCTCCCGTTCCTCACCCTGATGCCGGTAACGCACGCCCGTGACCTGATGGCTGCCCTGCATCAGCAACTGCCGGACGTCCGCCTGCGTGATAAACTCGCAACCCGCTGCGTGGCAGCCATCAAGCAGACCGGCCACCAGCGCGGCTCCTTTGGTCAGCTCGCCACGCCACTGTCGCCGCAGCAGACGCGGCAAAGCACGCAGATATGTCCGCAGCGGTTGATGCCAGAGATCGTTCGCCAACAGTTCGTGATAGGAAAACAGGCGCGGCAAGGGCGTCGGACGTAAGCGCCACGGGCGTTGTGGTTGCAAGGGCGTTGGTGCCAGCATGCGCCCCTGCTGTTTGGCCCCCGCCAGCGGCCACAGCGGATCGCTCTCCGGCGTCAGGGTAAAACGCAGCGCGCTGTGCTGCTCAATAAACGCCAGCATCTGCGGTGCCTGTTGCGCCATCGCCTGCCAGAGCGCATCTTCGCTCGCCTGCCAGCCGTCGGGAGCACTGGCACGCAGATAATCAAGTGCCTCTTGCGGTGAATCGGCCAACCCGGCAGCCCGGCCATGGTGGTTGGCCGGTACCCAGGTAGCACCACCGGACATCGCCGTGGTGCCACCCAGCCAGGCGCTTTTCTCCAGCACCAGCACCGACAAACCGCCGACTGCGGCGCGCAGTGCGGCGCTGAGCGCCGCACCACCGGAACCGATCACCAGCACATCACACTGGCGACGCGCACTCATAATGGCTGTGTGCTGGTGAGGTTGATGCCGGGTTTATCCAATTTCATCGCCTCCAGATCCCACTTCTCCATGATCTTGTCGTAGGTGCCGGTTTCGTGCAGCACGTTGAGCGCCTTCAGCAGCACCTGCGCCAGTTGGGTGTTCTCTTTCGCCACCACAATGCCGAGGTAATATTTCGGCATCAGCGGCATTTGCACGGTGCGAATCGGATGCGGGGCTTTTTGCTTGATGTCATCCACCGAGGCGGCATCGTTCAGGACAAAATCCACCCGGCCAGAGTAGAGGCCGAGCAGGACCGCATCCGCCGACGGCAGTGTCACCTGTTGAATCGCCGGTTTGCCGTTTTTGGTGCAGTTCGGCGTGTAGATCTCACTGATGGCTTTTTCAAAGTCGGTGCCAGTCTGTACCCCGACTTTCAGACCACACAGGGTAAGCGGATCGTTCGTGATGGATTTCTCGCTTGCCAGCGTGTACACCTCGCTGGTGGCGTAGGCGTAGTTTACAAATGACACCTGCTTTTCACGTTCGGCGCTGTCGGAGATGCACTCCATCGCCACGTCATAGCGGCCACTTTTCACTCCCGGGATCAGCCCGGCGAAATCGATCGATACCGGTTTGATGTTGACCCCCAGTACCTGACCGATCGCATCCCACAGGTCCGGTTCGAACCCGACCATGGTTTTATTATCTTCCGCGAAAGATTCGCACGGTGGGTAGTGCGCATCGGTGACCAGATTGAGGGTTTTGCTGCTGCGGATTTTTTCGGGTAACTGCGCATGCAGATCGGCATGCATTTTGAGTGGCGCATCGGCGGCCTGCGAGGAAAATTGCGTCAGTGCAGAAACCAACAGCGATGCAGCAACAACCAGACTTTTCATTCTCATGCTTTTAACTCCAGTAGAAAGGCGCGATGCCTGAAGACCCTGATGATTTAAAAAAGCAAAAAAGGAAGACGGTGCGCAGGAAGAATTGCAAGCGCTATGCCAGTTTTTAAATAACTGATTAATTAATCATGAGAGCAGAAAGCACAAGGGATCGCGCCACAGACCACAAGTGATGCGGCCTGGCGCATTGCGCAGAGAATCACCAATGGAGTGCAAAAAGTGAGCTTGTGGTGCAAAAATGCGCAGCAGCGCGATCTCTCACGCTGCTGCCAAGTGGATCAGAAGAAACCGAGCGGTTGGGTGCTGTAGCTCACCAGCAGATTTTTGGTTTGCTGATAATGATCGAGCATCATTTTGTGGGTTTCGCGGCCAATACCCGATTTTTTATAGCCGCCAAACGCCGCATGCGCCGGATAGAGGTGGTAACAGTTGGTCCAGACACGCCCGGCTTTAATCGCGCGGCCCATACGGTAAGCGCGGTTGATGTCGCGAGTCCAGACGCCTGCGCCGAGACCATAAATCGAATCGTTCGCCAACGCGATGGCTTCCGCTTCATCTTTAAAGGTCAGGATGCCGACCACCGGGCCAAAGATTTCTTCCTGGAACACCCGCATGCTGTTGCTGCCTTTCAGCAGCGTCGGCTGAATATAGTAGCCGCTGGCAAACTCCTCGCCGACGCTCTCGATGCCACCACCGTGCAACACCTCAGCCCCCTCGCGCTGGGCAATTTCCAGGTAAGAGAGGATTTTGTCGAACTGCTGCTGTGACGCCTGCGCGCCGATCATGGTTTCGGTATCCAGTGGATTGCCACGTTTGATGGTTTTGATGCGTTTCATCACCGCCGCCATAAACGGCTCAAAAATGGATTCCTGCACCAGCGCGCGTGACGGGCAGGTACAGACTTCACCCTGATTGAGGAAGCCCAGCACCACCCCTTCCGCCGCTTTCTCAATAAAGCTCTCCTCGGCCTGCATAATATCTTCAAAGAAGATATTGGGTGATTTACCGCCCAGTTCGACCGTGGAGGGGATCAGGCTTTTTGCCGCCAGCTCAAGAATGTGGCCGCCGGTCGCGGTGGAACCGGTAAAGGCGATTTTGGCGATGCCCGGATGGGAAGCTAAAGCCTCACCGGCTTCTTTGCCGTAGCCATGCACCACATTGATCACCCCCGGTGGCACCAGGTCTTTGATCAAATCCAGGAACAGGGTGATCGACAGCGGCGTCTGCTCGGCCGGTTTCAGTACCACGCAGTTGCCTGCCCCGAGCGCCGGAGCCAGTTTCCACGCCGCCATCAGCAACGGGAAGTTCCACGGGATAATCTGCCCAACCACACCCAGCGGTTCATGGAAGTGGTAAGAGGCGGTGAACTCATCGATCTCCGAGGCCGTTCCTTCCTGTGCCCGGACGCAACCGGCAAAATAGCGGAAGTGGTCCACCGCCAGCGGCATATCTGCGGCGAGGGTCTCGCGTACCGGTTTACCGTTATCCCAGGTTTCATTAACCGCCAGATATTCGAGGTTTTCCTCCAGCCGATCGGCGATTTTCAACAAAACCAGCGAGCGCGTCTGCGGTGAGGTTTTGCCCCAGGCATCTGCTGCGGCATGGGCGGCGGCGACCGCGTTATCGATGTCCTCACGGTCGGAGCGCGGAAACTCGCCAATTGGTGAGGCATTAATCGGCGAGGTGTTGACGAAGTAGTTACCATTCACCGGTGCCACAAACTCACCGTTGATAAAGTTGCCATAACGTTGTTGTAGTTTGATCAGAGAACCTTGTTCTCCAGGTGCGGCGTAACGCATGATGTTTCTCCTTGCGGGACAGAGGTTGTTTGTAACAACTGCGAAACCTGTTATTAACATTGATCGATCAATGGCACGCTGTCAGATTTGCGGGTGGGAAACTGTGATATCGCGCGATAAATCGCGACACTACGCATCAGCGGGGCGACACCGGTCCGTAGCGGCGCAATTTATTGCGCCCGTTTTATGCCCGGAAAATTCTGACTTTTGCCGGTTATGCAGTAAAAAACGGAACATGTCCGATAAATAGGGTCAATATGAGGCAGGACACTAACCAGGAGAAAGAGATGTTGGCTTCAGCCCTGACGTTAATGCGCGCCAAAGCAAGTTTTGTTCATCAGTTCATTCGCAACCCCCGCAAGATGGGCAGTATCACCCCTTCCTCCGCGGCGCTATGCCGGACCATGACCGATGCGGTTAACTGGGATCGTAGTCTGCGTATTGCTGAACTGGGTGCGGGCGATGGGGTGCTGACACGACAGATTCTGCAACGCATGTCGCCACAGGCCCAACTGGATGTGTTTGAAATCAGCCCGGAACTGGTCAAGACGTTGCGCGCGCTGAATGATGATCGGATGCAGGTACGGGCCTGTTCGGCGGAATATTTGTCCGGCGAATATGATGCGATTTTTTCCGGCCTGCCTTTGCTGTCGCTGCCTGCGGATACCCGGGAAGCCATCTTACAGGCGGTGCATGATGCACTGGGGCCGCGCGGCGTGTTCGTCCAATTTCAGTACACCTCGCTCACGCAGCCCAGCCTGTCCCGTTATTTCACCTGGCAACGCCAGCGGGTGCTAAAAAACGTGCCACCCGCCTGGGTGTATCGTTGCACCCGACATTACGCGCCCTGAGCCTGCACGCGCGGCTGTGGCCGCGTTTGCTGCCAGAAGCGGTGCAGCAGTTCACGCGCCCAGTCTTCTCCCGTCAACTCACTCCCCTCATCTGTCACCCCTGCCGGTAAACAGGCGGTCATGATGTCACGGGTAAATTCGGGGTGAAATTGCACGGATAACGCCTGAGCGGAGTAACGCAGGATCTGGC
Organism: Pantoea sp. At-9b; assembly: GCF_000175935.2. Classification (NCBI taxonomy): domain Bacteria; kingdom Pseudomonadati; phylum Pseudomonadota; class Gammaproteobacteria; order Enterobacterales; family Erwiniaceae; genus Pantoea; species Pantoea sp. At-9b. The sequence continues at coordinate 1,736,609 of NC_014837.1, read as the reverse complement.
AGCCATCCTGTTCGGAGGAGGCCAGCACCCGCGCCTGCACCGGCGGGGTCAGCACCGACTGGCGGTGTGACAGCCAGGCATGAAAATCGTCGGGTAGCGCCGCCAGCCAGGGGTCCTGTGCCGCCTGCGGGTGGCGGGTTAATGCTTTCAATCCCCGCTCCCAACCCTGCGGGTTATCCGCGACTTTCCCACCCAGCGCATAGGCCATCAGTTGGTGTCCATAGCAGACCCCAAGTAACGGCAGTTCCGCTTCCAGTGCCGCACGAATCCACGCGGCGGTGCGCTCACTCCACTCTTCATGGTCGGTCACCATCGCCCAGGAACCACTGAGGATCGCGCCACTGACGCGGTCAAACGCGGGCAGCTCATCACCAAGATGTGGACGCACAATCACATAATCGGCGGGCTGAAGGGCCAGCGCCTCAATAAACCAGACGGGTTGTTCACCAATTTGCGCCACAACTGCCGGTGGCGGAACTTCAAGTTGAATCAGGGCAAGGGGTAAAGCGCGGGTCTGTGTCATTCCGAAGACTGTCCTCTGCAAGGTCACGTTTCGGAAAACCAGTCTGACAGTAATTGCCTGCAATGTGTATATTTTTCGCGGTTAAGCGTCGATCGAAAATATTTTCGCCTGCGCTGCACCAACCCCATCGCTTCATGCCATGATTAGCCGGTGAGAACAGAATTTCCGTGAAGGATGACATTGTGGCTGTGCGGCATTTTTTTCTGGTCCTGCTGGTGGTTGCCATCTGGGCCTTCAACAACGTGGCGATAAAGTGGGGATTGCTGGAGCTTCCGCCGCTGTTTCTGACCTGGATGCGTTTTGTGGTCGTAGCGATCATGCTGATCCCTTTTTGCCGCATCACCCGTGAGCAGCTGCCATGGCTGCTGGTACTGGCCTTCACCTTTGGTTTTATGCACTTCTCGCTGCTGTTTGTCGGCATGCGCTACACCGATGCCGGAACCGGCGCGATTGTCGTCCAACTCGGCACACCGATTGCCATGCTGCTGGCGATGTTGGTGTTGAAAGAGAAGCTGCGGCTGGTGCAATTGCTGGGCATTGCGATTTCGCTGAGCGGTGTGGTGGTGCTTTCCGGTAGCCCAACCATTCCTGCCTGGTGGGTGCTGTGTATCCTGCTGTGTAGTGCCACTGGTTGGGCGGTGAGCAATATGATTGTGAAAAAATCGCCGCCGATTAAGCCGCTGACCCTGACCGGCTGGATTTCGTTTCTGGCAGTGCCGATTGTCGGAACCGCCTCCTGGCTCACGGAGTCACAACAATTCTACGCGCTGGGCCATGCCGGTTGGCGCGGTTGGTTCGCGATTCTTTACAGCGCCCTCGCCTCATCGATCATCGCTTATACCCTGTGGTACTCGCTGTTGAAGAAGTACAACGTCAATCTGATCATGCCCTACTCGCTGCTGACGCCGGTGCTGGCGGTGCTGATGGGCGTGGTGGTATTGGGCGATAGCATGAACAGTTTTAAAGTTCTCGGCGCGTCACTGGTGGTACTGGGCACGGCGATTGCGGTGATTAACCTGCGCAATTTGCAGATGCATGCGCGTTTCCCTCGCCTGCGCCGTCGCTAACAACCGCGCGCTTGACCCGGAGGCTTCATATGGATTACTCCCTCGCGGCCGCACTCTGGCAGCAAATGTGGTCAGGATTACGCGGGGCGGATGACGTTCCGCCGCCCCTGGCCTTTTCCCAGCCCGACACGTTCCATTCTGCCTATGCCGTCAGCGAACTGGCCGCCACCAGCATTGGGCTGGCAACCCAGGCGCTGAGCGATCTGCTGGGACGTCCGGCTCCGGTGAGCGTCAATGTTCGCCTGGCCTCGCGCTGGTTTCAGCACAGTTTTATGCCACTTAACCGCCCACCCGCAGCGCTATGGGACCCATTTGCCGGTGACTACGCCACCGCTGATGGCTGGGTCCGCTTGCATACCAACGCCATCCATCATCGTCGGGCGATGGAGCAGGTGCTGGGCGTGCATGTCGATCGCGCCGCGCTGGCGGCAGAAGTACACAACTGGACAGCAGCGGCGCTGGAACAGGCCGTGGTCGATGCCGGAGGCTGTGCGGCACAGATGCGCAGTGTCGGGCAGTGGCAGCAACATCCGCAGGGGATCGCCGTCAGCCAGGAGCCGCTGTTCGCGCAACAGAGCACCGCTGCCGGTAACATCCCCACCTGGCCGCTGAGTGCCGCACGTCCGTTGCGGGGCATTCGGGTACTGGATCTGACACGCATCATCGCCGGTCCGGTCGCCACCCGTTTTCTCGCCAGCCTCGGTGCCGAGGTACTGCGCATCGATCCCCCTGACTGGCAGGAGCCGACGCTGGAAGAGGAGATCACCAGTGGCAAACGCTGTGCACGGCTGGATCTGAAAAGTGCTGCCGGGCTGGCACAGCTCCGTGCTCTGCTCAGTCAGGCGGATGTGCTGGTCCACGGTTATCGTGCCGACGCGCTGGAGAAGCTGGGACTGGATGCCGCCACCCGTCAGCAGCTCGCGCCGGGGCTGGTGGATGTCAGCCTGAATGCCTGGGGCTGGAGCGGACCGTGGCGCAACCGACGCGGCTTCGACAGCCTGGTGCAGATGGGGTGCGGCATTGCGCATCAGGGAATGGTGTGGAGCAAGAGTGCCAAACCGACACCTTTGCCGGTACAGGCGCTGGATCACGCCACCGGTTATCTGCTGGCGGCGGCGGTGCTGGAAGGATTGCGTCAACGCTGCCTGCAGGGTACAGGGTGGCAGGCGCGTCTGTCACTGGCGCGCACGGCCCTGTTGTTGCAGCAGCACGGTGATGCCCCTGGCGGCACGCAAAGCGGCATCACCCCTCATCCTGATGATGTGCAACCGGCGCTGGAGATCACCCACTGGGGGATAGGTACTCGGCTGCGAGCAGCGTCTTACCTGCCCGGCACTGCCCAGCTGTGCGCCACACCGGGCGTGCCGCTCGGCAGTAGCGCAGCACGCTGGTAAGTTACTCGGCGTCGTCTGCTTCTTCCGCCAGTTCGTCGCGCATCGCCTGAATAGCTTCACGGCTTAGCATCGCCAGGGTGCGGTAAAACGCCGTGCTGGCATGCGCTTCGACTTTGCCGAGGAAGGTGCCACACCACGGCAGCAGATAGTCATCAAACAGCGCGATTTGCGCTGCCGACTCATCTTCCGCCGACTGATCTTCCAGCCAGGATGCCGCCAGCAGCAGCACGCCGAAATGATCGGCAGGCGCATCGTTCAGCGGCATGCCACGCGAGCTGAGAAAGGCGCGCACCTCCGCTTCCGGGGCACCATTCGGCCACTGCGACGCATACGGCGGCACACTGCAATCGCTGCCGACAAATAACGCGTTATAGTCGGCGGCCAGCGCCTGCGGGTCGCTGTTCTGCTGCAACCGGGTCAGCAGCTCGTCCTGCTCCAGCGGCCACTGCGCCTGCAATTTACCCTCACGCAGCAGGGTGAACAGTGGCACCAGCAGCGGGTCCTGCGGCTGACGATTGAATAACGAGCCGATGACGCGGCAGAGAATGGAAAACTCATTCATGCAACAGAATTCCTTGAGGCAAAAAGTTTAAAAGTCCGCCAGTTCGGCAATATGCTTGCCGGTACGCTGTTCGAGGAAATCGAGCAGGCGGCGCGGCGTGACATTTAACACGCGATCTTCCGGAAAATCCACCTCACGGGTGATGCGCAGACAATGTTCGAAGTTGCCCAACGTGAAGGCGGTATGAGAATCAGAACCAAACGCCAGACGCCCACCCGCATCGCGCACCGCTTCCGCAATCGCGCGACAATTAGGTTCGCTGCCCGGACGGGAGTGCGTAAAGGACGAGTTGTTGATCTCCAGCGCCACATCATAATGCGCAGCCGCTTCCGCAATCGCACGGATATCCACCGGGAATTTCGGGTTGCCCGGATGGCTGATGATATGCACCAGGCCACTCGCCATGGTAGCGATCATCGCTTCAGTATGATGGGCTTTGTCGCGCGGGGCATACACCGGCTCATGAAAACCAGCGACGATCAGATCCAGCGCATCCAGCATCGGGCCACTGCAATCGATCTCCCCCTGCTGGTTTTTGATATTGGCCTCAATACCACGCAGCACGCCAACACCATCAATCACGCGCGGCCAGATCCGCATGTTCACGAAGTGCCAGTAATGTGGGGCATCAGCCATATCCGGGCCATGATCGGTAATCGCAAACAACTTCAGACCATTTTGTTTGGCCTGCGCCACATAGTCATGCAGCGTGCTGTAGGCATGGGTACTGGCAACGGTGTGCATATGTAAATCAACGGGATACATCGGATTCTCCTGACAAGCCGCCTGCCATGTGCAGGCCGCAACGTAAATTAATAACCGCGCTGACGATCCACCCGTCCGGTGGGCTGCTCTCCCTGCTCCAGCTCAAGTATGGCACCGGCAATATAATCCATCGCCTCATGCGGTAAGGTGATGGCCGCATTATGTGGCGTGATTGTGACATGCGGATGAGACCAGAGCGGATGATTAGCCGGTAACGGCTCAGTCTGAAACACATCCAGCGCCGCCGCTGCCAGTTGGCCGCTGTTGAGTGCCGCCAGCAAATCGTCTTCCACCACGTGAGCACCCCGCGCGATGTTGAGGAAATACGCCCCCTGCGGCAGGCCGCCGAGCAACTGGCGATCGATCAGGTTAGTGGTTTCAGGGGTGGTTGGCAGCAGGTCAATCAAGACCTGGGTGCCGTCGAGAAACGCCGGTAACTGGTCACGGCCATGAAAGGTCGTCACACCGTCGATAGTTTTCGCTGAGCGACTCCAACAACGTACCGGGAAGCCCCACTGGCGCAGACTCTGCGCTACGCTACTGCCCAACACACCGGCACCGAGAATACCCACGGTGAAGTTTTCGCGCGCGTGCGGTTTGAGTTGCTGCCAGTGCGCCTGCTGCTGCTGGCGCTGATAATCGGCGAAACGGCGAAACCAGCCCAGTACGCACCAGGTGGCGTACTCCTGCATCTGGCGTGCCATACCGGTATCTTCCAGCCGGAACAGCGGTACCTCTGCCGCCAGCATTTCCGGGTGCTGGCGCAGCTGCTGCAAAATCTCGTCCACACCTGCACCCATCGCGAACACCGCTTTTAACGCCCGTCCACGCAGCATTTCTACCGGTGGTGAACGGACCACCGCATAATCCGCCGGTGCATGGTCGCCAGGCTGCCAGCGACGTACCTGCGCCTGCGGCAAGCGCTGACGTAACCCACTGAGCCAGCTCTCGGGGTCCATCGACGGGTGATACCAGATAATCTCCATACTGCTCTCCTTTTTTTCTTTCAGCCTCAGGGAAATAGCGCCGCAGGGCAAGTAAAAACCTTAGCGAGAATGCAATTTCTTCCGTGATTAATTCCGGGTGCTTCACATTTCCTGTGCCATAAACAGCCAGGCCGGTCGATTGCGACTAAAGTTGTTTGAGTGGTCAATGCGTTAGCGCACCACCTTTTCGGACAAGGAGAAAAACCGATGATAAAAAATGTCGTATTTACACCAGGACATCTGCGCCTGTTGCTTAGCACCGCCCTGCTGATGGGGAGTGCCGTGGCCCATGCCGAGGATAACGGCCGCATGCTCAACAACCCGCCACAGCCGCCGGATGTCCGTCTCGGACCGCTATTTAACGCCGTACAGCAAGCCAAATTTTATCCGGACCAGAAAACCTTCGCCGATGCGGTGCCCAACTATAACCCTGCGTCGATTCTTGCCGACTGGCAGATGCAAAAAAGCCAGCGCAACTTCGACCTGAAACATTTCGTTGATGCCAACTTCACCCTGCCTAAACAGCAGGATAAATACGTGCCACCGGCGGGCCAGAGCCTGCGCGCGCATATTGATGGCCTGTGGCCGGTGCTGACACGCTCCACCCCGCAGACCAGCCAGTACGACTCTCTGCTGCCGCTACCGAAACCCTATGTGGTGCCCGGTGGCCGTTTCCGCGAGGTGTATTACTGGGACAGCTACTTCACCATGCTCGGCCTGGCAGAGAGCGGCCACTGGGATCGGGTGCAGGATATGGTGGATAACTTCGCCTCGGAACTTGATCGTTACGGTCATATCCCCAACGGCAACCGCAGCTACTACCTGAGCCGCTCACAGCCGCCGTTTTTTAGCCTGATGATCGATTTGCTGGCGACCCACGACGGTGACAGCGTCTACACCCACTATTTGCCGCAGTTGCAGAAGGAGTATGACTACTGGATGGCAGACAGTGACAAAGTCCCGGCCGGCCAGGCCAGCAAGCGGGTGATTAAACTGAGCGACGGCACGCTGCTCAACCGTTACTGGGACGAGCGTGATGTGCCACGGACCGAATCCTGGCTGGATGATGTGAATACCGCGAAGAAAGCGACGCAACGCGACAAGGCGCAGGTGTACCGCGATTTACGTGCCGGGGCGGCCTCTGGCTGGGACTTCAGCTCTCGCTGGTTTAGCGATGCGCACAATCTGGCTACCATCCGCACCACGCAGCTGGCCCCAGTCGATCTGAACAGCCTGCTGTTCCATCTGGAGCAAACCTTAGCCAAAGCCGAGAAGCTGGCCCATCACGACCAACAGGCACAGCAATGGGCTGCCAAAGCAGAAACCCGCCAGGCGGCGATTAATCGTTATCTGTGGAATGCGCAGCAGGGCTGGTACGCCGACTATAACTGGCAGAAAAAGCAGGTGCAGCCACAGCTGACGGCCGCAGCCTTGTTCCCGCTATACATGCAACTCGCCAGCGATAAGCAGGCAGAGCGTACCGCGGCGGCGGTGGAGAAACAGCTGCTGAAACCCGGCGGTCTGGTTACCACTACCGTTAATAACGGCCAGCAGTGGGATGCTCCCAACGGCTGGGCACCGTTGCAGTGGGTCGCAGTGACCGGACTGGAACATTACAAGCAGCCGCAGTTGGCGCAGCAGATTGGTCAGCGCTTCCTGCAAAACGTGCAGATGACCTACGACAAGGAGCACAAGCTGGTTGAAAAATACGTGGTGGAAGGCGCGAAACTGGGCGGTGGCGGCGGCGGTGAATATCCGTTGCAGGATGGTTTCGGCTGGACCAATGGCGTGACCCTGATGCTGCTCGACAAATATTGTCCGAAAGAGAAAACCTGCGCCAGCGCGCACGATATCCCGAACATGCCAACGCTGACCGCAGCACAACCCTGATTCCTCTCTCCTGGCCGGGTCATCCGATCCGGCCGTTTATTTTCCTCATAACCCGCTGGTCATTTATTTACATCTTGAAACGTTCTTGTCGAAAAGATAATAATTCTCACTCTTATACCTATTTCTATTATCAAAAATTGGGCAACCTGCTGCCCTTTTCCGTCGAAGGAACTAAGATGACCTGCCTGTTTACCCTTAATCGTTGCCGCGTGCTGTGCGCACTGGCGCTGGCGTTACCCGGCATCAGTATTGCTGAAGATACGCTGGTGGTGACCGCACAACCGCAAGAGAGTGCCACCTCCCCCACGCAAGGCTATCTGGCGACCCGCAGTAGCGGCGCAAGTAAAACCGACCAACCGCTGATCACCACGCCCCAGTCAATTTCGGTGGTGACGCGTCAGCAGATGGAAGATCAGGGCGCGACCGATCTCAACCAGGCGTTAAATTACACGCCGGGGGTGTTTACCAACTTTGGCGGCGCAGCCACCCGCTACGACACCATCTCGCTGCGCGGTTTCCACGGCGGTGACGTGGATAACACCTTCCTTGATGGCCTGCGCGTAATGAGCGATGGCGGCAGCTTTAATATCCTGCAAGTGGACCCGTGGTTCCTTGATCGTATTGATATCATCAAAGGCCCGTCGTCTGCGTTGTATGGTCAGACGGTGCCCGGTGGCCTGGTGAATATGGTAAGCAAACGGCCGCAATTCGCCGAAGAGGGGCATTTCCGCCTGTCAACCGGGACCAACGCCACCAACAGCGCCGCCTTTGATTACACCAACGCGATTAACGACCAGTGGGCATTTCGCCTCACCGGCATTACCCGCAACAGCGACACCCAATACGATCATACCCGTGAAGAGAAGTACGCCATTTCGCCACAGTTGATGTGGCAACCCAATGACGATACCAGCCTGATCCTGCGCGCCTATCTGCAAAAAGATCCCTCTGGCGGCTATCACGGTTCGGTGCCCGCCGAAGGCACGCTGTACAGCCACAATGGCCGCAAGCTGAGCGACAGTTTCTATGAAGGCGATAGCGCGCTTGACCAGTTCAAGCGTCATGAGCAGATCTACAGCTATGACTTTTCCCATCGTTTCAATGACGTGTGGTCGGTGCACTCCACCGGCAGCTATAGCCACTCGAATGTCGATCTTGATCAGGTCTACCAGATTGGCTGGGATGCGACCAACCCTGATCTGCTGACGCGCTATTATTCAGGCGAACGCTCCTCTCTGTCCGCATGGGCGACCGATAACCAGTTGCAGGCCGATTTCACCACCGGTGCGGTACAACACCGCGTCACCCTGGGGGCCGAATATCATCGTTATAAGAACGATATTCTCAGTGCCAGCGACTACGCCAGCTCCCTCAATCCGTGGACCGGCGCGACAGTCGGCAGCATGCCGGACGTCGACTGGGCGGCAGAGACGCGCCGTTACTACCAGACCGGTTTGTATTTACAGGATGAGCTGCAACTGGACCGCTGGCACCTTGATCTGTCTGGCCGCTACGACCGCATCGTCTCCGAGAATGGCACCAGCCGTCGCCAGGATGATCACGTCAGTGGCCGTGCCGCCCTGCTGTACGCCTTCGATAATGGCTTCTCGCCCTATGTCAGTTGGAGCCAGGCAATTACCCCAGCCTCGTTGACCGATCCCGATGGCAACCAGCTGAAACCCACGACCTCAGAGCAATACGAGGCCGGGGTGAAATATCAGCCGGTGGGCACACGCGATATGTACACGATGGCGGTGTACGACCTGACGCAGAACGATGTCGCCAACCGTGATGTGATTTCCGGCACCTACACGCCATCGGGCAAGGTCCATTCACAGGGGATCGAGCTGGAGGCACGTAACCAAATCACCCCGCGGTTCAGCACCATCGCCGGGTATACGCTGAACCATCTGCGCTTTAAAGATTCTGTCGATGGCAACGACGGCCATACGCCGTATGTCACCCCCAACAGCATGGCATCGTTCTGGGGGCATTATCAGTTCGACTATGGTCTGAGCGCCGGAGCGGGCGTGCGTTACATTGGCAAGCAGTGGGCAGATAACGAGAACACAACGCGTTTGCCTTCGGTGACCTTGTTTGATGCCTCCGTGCGTGCCGATTTGGCCACATGGAATAGCAGCCTGAAAGGGGCATGGTTGCAGGTGAGCGGTAATAACCTGACGGATCGCAAATACCTCGCGGCCTGCTATGGCACCGGCTATTGCTACCGTGGCGCGGAACGCACCGTGACTGCGACCATCGGCTACGATTTCTGATGCCCAGACCGCATCTGCTGACATCCGCAGGTGCGGTCTGAATTAGCGCAATACTCCGGTTGCCAACCGCAGCAAGCGGTCAAACGCGCGGTCAGGTAACCAGCGACGCAGGAAGATCAGCGGCCTGGCACCGAATCCACTGGCATAGCGGGTTTTAGGATGGCGCGCCGCCACCGCTCTGGCAATGGTGTTGGCGATCAGTTCGGGCGGCGACAGACGTTTGCGCCCGGCTTCACCCGCCAATGATTCGGCCATCTGCTTCGCCTGCCCGGCATAAGCCCCGTTACCAGAAACCTCGCGCAGCTTATCAGCAGCAATGCCGCCCCACTCGGTGCGAATACCGCCCGGCTCAATCACCACCACATCAATGCCAAAAGGTTGGACTTCCATGCGCAGACAGTCGCTGATCGCCTCCAGCGCAAACTTGGTGCCATGATACCAGGCCCCAAGTGGCGTGTGCAGCTTACCGCCCATTGAGGTGATATTCACAATCGTGCCCGAATGCTGCGCCCGCATGTAAGGCAGTACCAGTTGGCACAAGCGCGCAGCGCCAAACACATTGACCTCAAACTGCGCCCGCGCTTCATCCAGAGACACGTCTTCCACTGCGCCGTAAGAGCCATAACCGGCATTATTTACCAACACGTCAATACGACCCGATCTGGCGATAATGTCGGTAATGCCCGCCTGCATAGCATCATCATTGGTCACATCCATCGCCAGCACATGCACGCCGCTATCGATCAGATGTTGCATCCGTTCGATACGCCGCGCGGCCGCGTAAACAGTAAAACCCAGGGCTTTGAGACGCTGTACGGTCGCTTCACCGATACCGGAAGAAGCGCCTGTAACCAGAGCAACTTTGGTGGTCATAATCGATTTCCTTAACCGAAAATTCAGGAGCTTAGCAGCCAGGATTAAGCCGCTTTATTAGCGAGAGAGTGTAGATAACGGATGAAGGAATTTCTCTGGCGAAAAGCGCCATCTTGCTGGCAAAAGGTGCCAATCACCCAGCCCTGATAAAGTCACAGCGCAACGTTCAGGTTATTGAATGGACTGCCACCTATTCATTTCGCCCTGAAGAACAAGGGAATGCTGCCGATATTATTTTCTGGACAAGGAAGGAAAACGATAGATGAACGGAAGAGAAGTTAACGTTGCTCTGCCCGCAATGAACAACGTAAAAACAAATACCGCAAGGAAATTAAAATAATGAATCATTTAATGTTCAGGAATGGCATGGGTAAAGCGGTTGCGTTATCTGTGAGTTTATTATTCGCTGGTTGTAGCACGTATTTCCCTAAACCTGCGCTGTATGTTCCTCCGGTGAACACCCCAGATGTCGCTAAAATTCGTTTGATGGGTGCGCCAATGAGCTATGCCTTGTATCAAAAAGACAGTGAAGGTAAGGAAACCGGCGGATGGGTTCAGGAACATAGCGCATACGTTAATATCCTGATGGGAAATACCCGGGATTTAGGGTTTCCCAAACTGAAAAATAAAGATTATAGCGACACCTTTTTCGAAACGACGTTGCTCCCCGATCGTCTGACAACCATTCATCACTCTTTATACGGGGGTTGCAGCGTTAATCTCCGCATCACTCCGAAGAAAAATGCGTTATATGAGATCCATTACAGCTACGGCGATAAGTCCGGGTATTGCGTCATTTATGCCAAAGAAATTAAATACGACGCGGATATGGGTATTTATTACGAGGACGATGTGCAGTGAAAATCACACATTTCCTCTTGCTGGCGTTTACTGCAATGGCGTTGAGCGGCTGTATGGCGAATGTGGACAGAACACATTCCTCTGATTTAAATAATTACTCAGAGAAGGTCATCCGTGAGCGTATCGTCACGGGCAAATCCACCAAAAAAGATGTGCTGTTATTACTCGGCACACCGGCTACGCCGAAAGCGTTTAAAAGCGCCAGCACCTGGATTTACGCCTCAAAGATAGTGGATCGTCGCCTCTATTTCTTTATCCCGATAATCAGGGACAGAGACCAGCTGCTGTTGTTAGAATTTAATGACGCTGGCGTGGTCAGTAAAATGGATTATCGCGAGAAGTGATGCGTCGGCAGGTGTCATGCCTGCCGGATACGACGCACACTATCCGGCGTCTGCCCGGTCCAGCCGTGGAATGCACGATAAAAAGAGTTGGGATCTTCAAAGCCAAGCAAAAAAGCGATCTCCTCACTGGACAGCGTGGTGTGGCCCAGATAGTGACGAGCCAGGCTTTCGCGGGTCGTGTTGACCAGCGCGCGAAAACTCTCACCTTCCTCTTCAAGCCGACGCTGCAAGGTTCGCACACTCATACATAAACGCGCCGCGACATGATCCATGGTCGCCGCATTGCCAGGTAACAGTTCCAGCAGCACCGCGCGCACCCGTTCGGTGGTGCTGGCCGTCATATCGAGTTCACTCAAGCGGCGACGCAAATCAGGCTCGAATACCCGCCACATGCCTTCATTGACGGTCAGAAAAGGACGTAACGCGTCTTCTGCGGCAAAGGTGATCGCCGGATGTGTGCCCTGCTGCACCGCAGTGCCAAAGAAGCGTGCGAAACCGGGGCTGTGATTGCCTGATGGCAGCGTCACGCGCAACGCCCGCACGGGCTCACGGGTCGCCAGCCGGACTAATCGCAGGAAAAAGGCAATTTCCGCCACTTGTAATGAAACCGGGACATCATCGGCCAGCTCCAGCCAACGTGGCGCAACCGTTAGCTCGCCCTGCTGGCCGACCTCCACTACCAGACTCATCGGGGCCACCAGTTGCTTGTACTTTGCGAGACGCTGTATCGCCTGCATCAGGTTGGCGCTGCACAGGGCCGCAAACAGTGGCGGATTAAAAGATTCAGCGGAGACCGCTGCCACGATACGGAGCGGAAACAGCTCGTCACCGGCTTCCGCTGCCAGCGCGCGCCAGAAGCGAAAATATTCATCGGACGTCAGACCGCGCGCCTGATGGGAAAACCGATCTTCCGGCAGTCCGGCACGACGTAGCACATGGCTGACTGAAATCCCCAGATCCCTGAGCAGCGGTTGCCACCCGATATCCAGTGCAAAAGTTTGGTTACGTTTCATGTTCCCAGTATAGCGTTGACCGTACATCGCTGACTCGCAAAACACGCCAATTTCGCTGCCAAAGACGCCAGCGAACGCGGGAAATAAAAAACCCGTCATCTGCTGCCAGATGACGGGTTTCAGGGAAATCGGATGGGTTAACTGCGTACTTTACGATAAATCCACAGCACCACAATGGCACCAATCACCGCCACCACGAAGCTGCCGAAGTTGAATCCGTCCACCTTACCAAAGCCAAACAGGGTACTGATCCAGCCACCGACTACCGCACCCACTATGCCGAGAACCACGGTCATAATGAATCCGCCACCGTCTTTACCCGGCATAATCCATTTAGCGACAATCCCGGCAATCAGACCAAAAATAATCCATGAAAGAATACCCATTTGTTGCTCCTTACTTTATTAATCAAGGTGTTCACAGCGCTAAGTATAGACGGAATTTTTTGACCTGCTGCACAAACGCAACGGGAAATAATAGTTAGCAGGCTAAAGCTTTTTTATCATTTACCGATAACTGACGGAAAGCCGCGCACGCGTGATAGTAACGATCGGAAAGTGGAGCAGGACGTGAAAGAAGCCGATAAAGAACAATATATTAAACGAGGTACATTGGCCGTTCTGAATGTAATGAAGGATCTGTTACGTTTTCAGACCCCGCTAATGGTGAACTTCTCGCGCGGGCAGTTTATCAGTCGCATGCTGGCGGCGGATGAAGATCAGGTGATTTTCGATCTGGGTAGCAACAGTGAGGATAATGCGCTGGCGTTGCGCAGTGGTGAAGTCAACATCGCCGCCGAAACCCAGGGAGCCAAAGTCGAATTCAGTCTTGGCGGTTTGCAGCAGGTAGACCATGAGGGACTGCCAGCCTTTGCCGCCTCCCTGCCCGAGCTGGTGTGGCAGATTCAACGCCGTGAGTTTTTCCGCGTGAATGCTCCGATGGAGCCGGTATTCTGGTGCCACAGTGAGTGGCCGGACGGCAATAAAGCACGCTTTCGCTTGCAGGATCTGTCACTGGGCGGTATTGGGGTGCTGGTGGATGAAAAGCTGCCGGAGGGTCTGAATCGTGGTGATACCTTTAAGAAACTGCGCGTGGAACTCGGCGAATATGGCCAGTTTGAGGTCACCGCCCAGTTGCTGCATATCGGTGAACGCAGCACCATCACCAACAAGAATGAAACCCGCGTAACGCCGCGATTAAGTTTCCGCTTTACCGCCATCGAACCGGTACAGGAACGCCAGCTACAGCAGGTGATCTTTGCCCTGGAACGTCTGGCTCGCGACAAGGCGAATCGCTTTCAGTAACAACATGTGCGATGAAATATACTGAGGCATATTCCGTAGCGGCGCGATTTATCGCGCAATTTTATACGCACTGCCAGTAAAACCCGCGCGATAAATCGCGCCGCTACGGATCGACATTAGCAAGGCTGGTAACGACAGCGTGCCACGGCGTCCAGCCATCCCTGATAATGGTCGTGCATGCTTTGCGCCAGCTCCTCACGCGGATAGACCACGCTGCCTCCCTGTAACGCCGCCATGTCACTGCCCTGCTGCCACCAACCCAGCGAGCGTCCGGCCAGCAGCGCAGCCCCCAGCGCCGAGACTTCCGGCGTTGGAGCTCGTCGGAGCGGACGCTGTAAGACATCGGCCTGCAACTGCATCAGCCAGCTGTTTTCCGTGGCACTGCCGTCGACGCACAACGCCGGTAGCTGCACGCCACTCGCCTGTTCCATGGCGAAAAACACATCGGCAATCTGGCAGGTGATGGATTCGAGCGCCACGCGTGCCAGCACCGCCGGCGTAGCCGCATCGGTTAAGCCGCACAGCATGCCACGCGCTTGCAGATCCCACCAGGGCGCACCCAGTCCCGACAGCGCCGGTACAAAGTAAATGCCCTGATTGCTGTCGGTACTTTGCGCCAGCCGGGTCAACTCACGTGGATCATTGATGCCGATCATCCGCCCCAGCCAGGCCGCACCAGAACCGGTATGGGTGATGTTGCCTTCAAACGCAAAACGTAAGGTGCCGTCATGCCAGGCTACGGTAGTGCTGAGGCCGTTTTCGGTCAGTAACGGCGTCGCCATCGACATCATCAACGAGGAGCCGGTGCCATAGGTGGCTTTCACCACTTCTTCGCTGCCGCTGCGTTGTGCCTGAAGCGCAGCGTGGGAATCACCGATGCGCGCCAGCAACGGCGTACCCGGAGCCAGACCGGGAATATCAGCGATCGCCACCACGCCCTGCGCGCTGGCCGACGGTACAATTGCTGGCAATGCGGCACGCGGAATATGAAACAGCGCCAACAACTCGTCATCCCAGTCACCACGGTGCAGACTATACAATTGGGTACGCGCGGCATTGGCGTGATCGGTGACGAAACATTCGCCGCCGGTCAGTTGCCAGCTAAGCCAGCTATCGACCGTGCCAATACATAATTCGCCCGCGCGGGCGCGTTCCAGCCCTTGCGGTACCGCCGCCAGCATGCCGGTCAGTTTGGCGGCAGGAAACATCGGATCGACCGCCAACCCGGTCAGACCGGTGATACGCGGCGCTTTCCCCGCCTGACGTAAATCACGACAGAACGCTTCCGAACGGCGATCCTGCCAGCTGACCAGCGGCGTTAACGGCTGTCCGTCGCGCCGCTGCCAGATCAGTACCGATTCGCGCTGGTTGCTGATCGCCACCGCCGCCACCGGCTCCCCCTGGCATTGCGCCAGACAGTCGCTGACCGCCTGTTGCACCGCCTGCCAGATGGCGATGGGGTCCTGCTCCGCCAGTCCCGGCTGTGGATGGTTCAGGGTCAACGGCTGGCTACCGCGCGCCACCACCGTGCCATGGCGATCCACGGCGATCGCTTTGGCGTTGGTGGTGCCTTCATCAATCGCCAGTATCAACGGACCTGCCATGTTTACTCTCCTGTGCAGATACGCACCGCGTTGTTCACCACGCTGGCGGCATCGATGCTGTGTCGGGCGCGGGTTGCGGCACGATCACCGGCAATCGCGTATTGCCCATCCGGAATGCCGAGCCGCAGTAACGGGATGCCACATCCCCCTTCGGCCAATACCTCGGCCACCAGACTGCCGACGCCACCGTTGACGTTGTGCTCCTCCACGGTAATCACCGCAGGATAGTGATTTAACAGTTCGCGCAACTGTTGGGTATCACAAGGGCGAATCGATGGAATGGCGATCACACCTGCGTCGATTCCCTGGCTTTGCAGCTGCTCGGCGGCATCGACAATTTCATGCACGGTCGATCCCATCGCCACCAGGGCGATGTCTTTGCCGCTGCGCAACACATCGATGTTGCCGGGACGGAACTGGTAACTGTCATCATGTAGCTGCCGCAGGTCTTTCCCGTCGAGTCGGATATACACCGGCCCCACGTGGTCCAACGCGTAATCGATGATCTGGCGGCACTCCAGTGGGCAGGACGGCGCATAAATCTCGATATTGCCGAAACCGCGCATGATGGCGATGTCATCAATGCTGTGGTGGGTGCTGGCGAGCGGGCCGTAACTGGCCCCGGCATTCAGGCCAAATAATTTGACGTTAGTGTTGTTGTAACAAACGTCGACTTTCACCTGTTCGTTGGCGCGGGAAATCAGGAAGGGAGCCGCGTTACAGGTCACCGCGACTTTGCCACCAATCGCCAGCCCCGCCGCCGTGCCGACCAACGTCTGTTCTGCGATGCCAACGTTGACCAGCCGGTCCGGGAACGCCTTGATAAAAGGAGCGATTTTGGCGGTGGAGGTCGAGTCCGCCACCACCGGCACCAGATCGATACCGCGATTCACCGCATCGATAAAAGCATTGACCATTACATTGGCCAGGTGTTGTGCGTTACTCATCTTTCAGCTCCTCCAGTGCCTGAGCGATCTCTTCTCCCTTCGGCACCCGGTGATGCCACTCAGCCTTGCTTTGAATAAAGGAGATACCAAAACCTTTCTCGGTATCGGCCACCACCACCTGTGGTTTGCCGTTACGCGGCAGGCTTTCCAGCGTTGCGACGACGGCGGCCATATCGTTGCCATGGCATTCGGTCACGTCTAAACCAAACGCCCGCCATTTCTCCGGTAGCGGATCGGTATTCATGATGTCGCGGGTATGCCCGGCCAGCTGCAACTTGTTCTTATCGTTGATGATCACCAGGTTATCGAGACCATAATGGGCCGCAACCAGCGCCGCTTCCCAGTTGCTGCCCTCGGCCAGTTCGCCATCGCCGGTCACCACATACACCATCCGGTTGCTGCCATCTTTTTTGGCGGCCAGCGCGATACCCACCGCCACCGGTAGGCCGTGCCCAAGCGCCCCGGTATTCAGCTCCACACCGGGCGTTTTTTGCCGTACCGGGTGCCCCGGCAGATGAGAGTCGGCATGCTGATAGGTGGGGAGCCAGTCGGTGGGGAAATAGCCCGCTTCGGCCAGCACGCAGTAGTAGCCGCCAACCGCATGGCCTTTTGACTGGATATAGATATCGCGCTGTGGATCGTTGATGCGGTCCGGCGCGCAGTTAAGAATGCGAAAATAGAGGGCCGTCAGGATTTCCACCTGCGACAGGTCAGCCCCGGTATGTCCCCCCGCCGGGCTGCCAGCATTGAGCTGGATAATGCGACGACGCACCGCGCGCGCTTTGGCGGTCAGTTCGTCCACAGAGTATTTGAAAGGATTCATGGTTACCTCTGAATTTTAAATCGATACTGAATATATATTCCTGCATAGCAAAAAAAGGGGGACAGACAAATGCCGCCTGCGCCCCAACCGATTAAAGCTTCGTTCCGCTGCCTCCCTCTTCAATCAGCGCTTTCTGGGCCACCACCGCTGCCTTTTGCTGCATCCGGCTTTGCATCTGGTCGATAATCACCGCGACAATAATGACGATGCCTTTGATCACCATCTGCCAGAACTCGCTGACCCCCATCATGATTAAACCGTCGGCGAGAAAGCCGATCACAAATGCCCCCACCAGCGTACCGAGAATAGTGCCGCGTCCGCCTGCCAGCGAAGTACCGCCCAGTACCACTGCGGCGATAGCATTCATTTCAAATGAGGTCCCGTTGGCCGGATGACTGGCGACCAACTGCGAGGACACCACAATCCCGGCAATCGCCGCACAGAACCCAGACAAGGTATACACCCAGATTTTCACCTGCCTGACCTTCACCCCGGAGAGCTCGGCGGCACGTTCGTTATCACCGATGGCATACACCTGGCGGCCAAAGGGCAGCCGTCGGGCAATATAAGCAATCACCAGCGCCAGCACGATCATCATCCAGATGGCCCAGGGCAAACCGAGAAAATAGCCTGCACCGATTTTGTCAAAGCCGGTGTTACCGAGTAGCGGGTTGCCCTGTAAGCCCGGGAACGTCTCCCCGCCTGACGTCAGCATCGCTGCGCCACGCAGGATGTACATGGTGCCAAGGGTGCAAATAAAGGGGGCAACGTTGTAACGCGTGATAATCCAGCCATTCGCCGCGCCGATTAAAGCCCCGACCAGCAGCACCAGCGGCACAATCACCCAGACGCTGGGAAAAATCGCGATGCCAAACATCGGCAACACAATCCCTTTGGTGATCAGCCAGCCCGCGATCATGCCGCACAGGCCCAGCGTGGCACCGATTGAGAGATCGATACCGGCTGTAATGATGACAAAGGTGATACCCAACGCCAGAAAGGCGTTAATCGCGATATGCTTCACCATGATCACCATGCTGCCGAGCGCGAGGAAATCCGGCACCGTCGCCGAGAAGAAGCCAACAATCAGAAACAGCGCGATAAAAGTGCGCAGTTTTAACAACAGCAGAATCAGACCTTCACGTGAGTTAAAGGCTTTCGCGGGTTGGGCGGCGAACGCCACGGCACTGTTGCTTTTCATCAAGAGAACCCCTGTGCGCTTGCTTTGACCAGTGCCGCTTCTTCCGCCTCAGCACGCGGAAGATCGGCCGTAAGTTTGCCGCCGGACATCACCAGAATGCGATCGGCAACCGCCATGATTTCTTTTAGATCGGAGGTGGAAAACAACACCGCGATGCCCTGTTCTGACAACCGCACCATCATGCGGAACACCTCCGCTTTGGCCCCGACATCAATGCCGCGACTCGGTTCGTCCAGCAGTAACAGGCGGGGATTGGTCAGTAATGACCGACCAATCACCACTTTCTGTTGATTGCCACCGCTCAGCGCGCTGATGGCGACATCCGGCGATGACACCTTGATCGCCAGATTGCCGACCGTGCTGGTCACCGCTTCACGCTCAGCCTGCTGGGCAATCACCATGCGATGCGACAGACGACGCCACAGGCTGGCGATGGTCAGGTTGCTCGCCACCGACGAGATGGGAAAAATACCGGCGCGCTTGCGATCTTCCGGCACCAGGCTCATCCCCATGCGAATGCGTTCAGCGGTGGGCAACCGGGTGGGTAGCGGTTTGCTGTCGAGCCACAATTTGCCAAGATAATTACGTTGGCTGCCGAGCAGGCATTCAAACAATTCGGTGCGACCGGCTCCCATCAGGCCATAGATGCCGACAATTTCCCCGGCGCGTACCTGGAAGCTGACATCGTCCACCAGCGTGTTACCGTTCGGGCTGACGCAGGTGATGTGCTCCGCTTCCAGCACCGCCGCGCCAAATTGCCGATTTGGCGGCAGAAAGTTGCTGACCGGCTCACTGCCGAGCATTTCACGGACAATCCACGGCACATCGATATCGCTCACCTGCGCTTCAGCCTGAAAGCGTCCATCACGCAGGATGGTGATGACATCGCCAATCGCCATCAGCTCCTCCAGCCGGTGCGAAATATAAATGATCGAAACCCCCTGGCGCGTCAGTTCCCGAATCACCCGGAACAGAATTTCCACCTCGGTTTTGCTCAACGCCGAGGTGGGTTCATCGAGGATCAGGATGTCGGCATCCTCCGCCAGCGCCTTGGCAATCTCCACCAGCTGCTGCTGACCCACTTTGAGATTACCGACCTTCTCCTGTGGCGAGATCGGCTGATCGAGGCGCTGCATCAACACGGCGGTGCGACGCGCCTGCTCCGCCTCATTGATCGGACGGATTCCCTGTTGGATCTCGCGACCCAGAAAAATGTTCTCCGCCACGCTGAGGTTTTCAAACAGGTTCAGCTCCTGATGAACCATACCGATACCGTGGCGGGCTGCATCGCGGGTACTGTGGAACACCACCTTCTGGCCGTTAAGCAGCATTTCGCCGGTACTGGGTTGCTGCACCCCTGCGAGAATTTTCATCAGCGTCGATTTACCGGCACCGTTCTCACCGATGATGACGTTGACCTTGCCGCGCCAGACGCGATAATCCACCCGATCCAGCGCCAGGGTGCCAGGAAACAGCATCGAAATATGATTCGCTTGCAGGATAATTTCGTCACTCATCATCCATTCCCCTGTTGCAACTGAATCGCCACCACTTCATCTACGGTGCCCGGCCCGATGGTGACCGCCAGTACCATCTGCACCGGTTTGCCTTGCCAGCTGGCATCCACGGTGGGCAGTTGTTTCACCGCATGACGGTTGAGCGCTTTGGTGAGTTGCGCGTACTGCACCTGATTAGTGAACTCTTCGAAACGGAAACCTGCGGCATCGCGAATAGCATTGCTGCGCAATACCGGACCAATCAGCACGTTGACCGGTTTACCGTTAATGGTGACGGTCAGTACACGCTCACGATCGTTACTGCTATCCAGCGCCGTGACCGTGCCGCCGGCACGCACAAAGACGCTCTCGCTGGTGCCTGCCTTCAACGTATGGCTTTTGGTTTCCATATCGTTCCAGCTCAGCGCCTGTTTCTCCGCCGGTTGCGCCACCCGGCTTTGCCAGCTCTCCTCCGCGATCTGCTGCGGCGTCTGATTGGTGTAGCCGGGTTTGGCGTGGGGATCTTTCGGCATGATGGGATTGCCGTTTGCGTCGAGATCCACCACCGTGCACGCCGTCAACATCAACGCCAGTGCCACCATGATGATTCCGCCTGTCGCTCTGCCCTTCATGCCGTCCCCCCGGTTACTGCGCCAGACGGAAGTTTTTCAGCTTCGCGGCGTTGCTGTCGTCGATCAGCACGCAATCCATCAGCTGTTTCTCTTCCTTCTGCGCTTTGCCATGCGTCAGGTAATAATCCGCCTGCTCCACCGCCATCTGTGCCTGATCCCAGCCCGGCTGGAGCACCGTGGCTTTGATGTTGCCTTTATTCAGGATCGAGTCACGGGTGTAATCGCTGCCATCAAAACCGACCACAATCACGTTGGTTTTGCCTGCCGCTTTCAGCGCCGCTTCCGCCCCGAGCGCCATGGTGTCGTTACCGGAGATCACCCCAACGATATTCGGGTTCTTCTGCAAAATGGTTTCCATGCGGCTGAAGGCTTCGGTCTGACTCCAGTTGGCACTTTGTTGCGCCACCATCTTCATATCGCTGTAGTCATCCAGCACATCGTGGTAGCCCTGCGAGCGCACGCCAGCGTTGGTATCAGACTCTTTACCCAGCAGCTCAACGTAGTCCCCTTTGCCGCCCAGCAATTTGGCGAACTTCTGCGCGCCGAGCTGAGCACCCTGATAGTTGTTGGAGACGATTTGCGCTACCGCCACGCCGGTCTTGTTGATTTCGCGGTCAATCAGGAAGGTGGGGATACCGGCATCTTTGGCTTTCTGCACCGGCCCAACCGTGGCATCGGCCCCGGCGTTATCGAGGATGATCGCTTTGGCTTTGCGCGCGATGGCGGTTTCAATCAACTGGTTTTGTTTGTTGACATCATCATCGTGCGAGGCCACCAGCGTGGTGTAGCCCAGCGCTTTCGCCTTTTCCTGTGCACCATCGGCTTCGGCTTTAAAAAAGGGGTTGTCGTGTGACGGGGTAATAATGGCCAGCAGGCCCTTATCTGCTGCCTGTGAGGCAGCAGACAACGTCAGGAGTGAAGCCAGCAGGGTAACTTTGACGAGGGATGCTTTCATTGGATTTTTTCTCCGCTTGAATATATATTCAAATGCGATTTTATATGCATAATGACTATGCACCCCAACGAGGATGCCGTCCAATGCCGGATCCTGAAAAAGCGAAAACGATCACAAATTGTTCAGCGTTGTTATTTATGACCGGCTGATTAACAATACCAGGCAGATTTGGAGAGGGATAAATCATGGCAAAACAGGATGAACAGCGGCTGATGGTGAAGATTGCCACCCTTTATTATGTGGAAGGGCTGAAACAATCGGACATCGCTCAGCTACTGAAATTGTCGCAATCCTTTGTTTCACGCATTCTTAATCGCAGCGTAAAGGAAGGCGTAGTGAAGATTAGCGTGGTCCCGCCCGCTAACGTGTTTCCTGAGCTGGAGAAAGCCATTGAGCAGACTTACCAGCTACCGCAGGCGATCGTTGTTGATGTGGCAGAACAGGCTTCGGCGTTGCAGATTAAGCAGGCGATCGGCTCTGCGGCTGCACACTATCTGGAAACACGTTTACGCGCCGATGAGTTGATCGGCATCTCCTCATGGAGCGGGACCATCCGGGCGATGGTGGATGCTTTGCATCCGCTCAATGCGCCCTGTCGTGGGGTGATTCAGTTGCTGGGTGGCGTTGGCACCAACGGCAACGTACAGGCCACCATCCTGACACAAAACCTGGCGGCGTTGTTGAATTGTCCGGCATGGCTGCTGCCCTCGCAGTCGATTGAACATTCGGTGCAGGATCGCCAGCGTCTGTCGGTGAACCCCGATGTTGCCGTGGTGCTGGAGAAATTCGAGCAAGTGGATCTGGCGATTGTCGGGATTGGCGATCTGGAGCCGTCAGCGTTGCTACGTAATTCCGGCAACTATTATGACGAAGAGATGCTGCGCACCCTGGCGCAACGCGGTGCGGTGGGTGACATCTGTCTGCATTATTTTGACGCTGACGGGCAGCCGGTACTCAGCACAGCGGAAGATCCGGTGATTGGTATGGAGCTGGCGCAGGTGAAGAATTGCCCGCAGGTGGTGGCGCTGGCAGGTGGTAAAGAGAAAGCGCAGGCGATTCGCGGCGCGTTACGCGGCGGCTATGTGAAGGTGTTGATTGTGGATTATCCCACAGCAAGGTTGCTGGTGGAGGGATAATCAAGCCGTAGCGGCGCGATTAATCGCGCGTCTTTTTCTGACAACGCGCCCGGAATCGCGCCGCTACGAATCAGTGATTAACCGATGGTGCGATACGCCGTGGTCACTTTCCACAGGTAACGCGGAGCCTGGGCGGCCGGATGTTTATTCTGTACGTGTTGATAAAACTCGTCCGGCGTCATGTCATTGATCATGGCAATGGCACGGTCGCGGTCACGTGAGAAGGTTCGCAGCAGCGCACCAGCACCGTTGGCATAGGAGACGATGGTCGCGTAACGCAAGGTCAGCGGATCACGAATGCCCGCCAGTTCGGACTCCTGCAAAATACGGATATAGGCCGCGCCAATATCGATATTCCTTGCCGGATCGCGTAACTCGGATGAGGTCGGCTGGCCCCGACGACCCTGGGCGCGATACACCGCGCGACCCGCCGTGGCGGCTTTAATCTGCATCAAACCAACCGCATTGGAACGGCTGATCACAGTGGGGTTGCCCCCTGATTCGACACTAATAATGGCGCTGATAAGCTTTTCATCAACGCCATAATGACTGGCGGCATCTTCAGTAAACATTGACCAGGCGTCGGTGATTTTTGACGGTGGAGCCTGGGTTAAAGGTGTATTCTTCTCTGGCGTTACCACGGTCTGCGGTTCGCTGGCACAGCCTGCCAACAATAGCGCAGAGAGCATAAGTAGTCGGATTTTCACTGAATTTTGGATTCCGCAATAGATTCGGCGCAACCTATCATACCTGGCTTGCCGTTGGGTTAAATTACCGTTTGTCCTAAATTCGTAAAAAACCTTGCCAGCTCGTGACTTCCGTAACGCATTTCGTCATCATCGGCAAGCCAACCCACACAGGATGAGAGTTATGGTTGCCCCCCGTTCGATACGCCTAATCGCCCCTTCCGGCTATTGCCACAATCAGGATGCTGCCCAACGCGCCGTGACACGTTTGCAGGCGGCAGGCCACCATATTGATAACCAAACCGCCATCGCCCGTCGTTTTCAGCGTTTTGCCGGTAGCGACCAGCAGCGACTGGATGATGTTAATCAACTGGCAGCACTCAGCCCACTGCCGGATATTGTGTTGGCGGTGCGCGGCGGTTATGGCGCGTCGCGCTTGCTGGATGGTGTCGATTATGTCGGCTTACAGCGCCAGTTATTGAACCAACCCGTCGCCTTGTGCGGCCACAGTGACTTCACTGCACTGCAACTGGCGTTGCTGGCACAAACCGGGCTGATCACCTTTAGCGGGCCGATGCTGGCAGGTAATTTTGGCGCAGAGACATTATCTGATTTTACCCTGTCTCACTTTTGGCAAGCGCTTACATCACCTACAGTCAATATAAACTGGCGCAGCGCCAGCCCGGATGAAGGCCGCTGGGAAGGCACCTTATGGGGTGGCAATCTGGCGATGATTTGTTCGCTGATTGGCACCCCTTGGTTACCGCAGATTGAAGACGGTATTCTGGTGATCGAGGATGTGAATGAACATCCGTTCCGCATTGAACGCATGCTGATTCAACTGCACCAAAGTGGCATTCTGGCGCGGCAAAAAGCGATCGTGACCGGCAGCTTCACCAGCACCACCCTCTCGGACTACGATAACGGTTTCGATTTCGAGACGGTCTGGCAACGTGTGCGGGATGAGTATCAGCTACCGGTGATCAGCGATTTGGCCTTTGGTCACGGCTTTGACACCGTCACGCTTCCCCTCGGTGCCAGCGCCTGTTTGCAGATTCAGCACGGAGAAGCCCAGTTCGCCTTTACCGGCCACCCGACATTGCGCTAACGGCATTGCCGCAGGAGACCGACATTGAAGCCGCTCTACGACGACTTGTGGATCTCCACACCCGAATTTCCCGCAGACCATGCGGAAAGCGATCTGATGATGCATGGATTTATGTTGCGTCATCCACGTGGCAACCTGCTGATTGGTCGGGTGGAAAACCCGTTGGATCATGAAGTGCTGGCCGATGCGGGCGGTGTCATTCGCCATTATCTGACCCACTGGCACGAGGCTGCCCCCGGCGCACTGATGATTCAGCAGCGCTTTAACAGCGCATTGTATTGCCACAATCGCGCACTCGGCCCGGTCAGCCGCATCATTGAGCCAGATGATACCTTCAGTCAGCAGGAGGTACACTTTGGCGATTTTCACCTGCTCCCTACCCCCGGACATACCCCTGGCAGCAGCAGCTATCTTTATCACTCGCCGCTGGGCCGCACCTATCTGTTTGTCGGCGATACCCTGACGCGCGAACATCATCGCTGGATTAGCGTGCTGGTGCCGGAAAGTAATCCGGCGGAGTTACTCCAGTCACTCGATCTTTACCGCGCGTTACGTCCGGATGTGGTGTTGATGAGCACCACGCGTGGCCATCTGTCGTGGCAGAAAATGACGTTGCAAAGCTGGCTGGCAGCGATTGATGAAGCGGAACAGGCACCGCTGGATTTACGCCAGCGGCCTGCTTAATCAGAGGGATTTGCTGAGGTAATGGCGCTGATGATGGCGTGGATAGTTATCCAGGCTGAAGCGTAAGCTGTAACCGAGCTTTTCGTAGAAGGGCCGCGCCTGAAAACTGGCGGTATCCACCTGGGCATAGCAGCAGCCGCGCGCACGGGCTTCGTCTTCGGCGGCCCGTATCAATTGACTTCCCACGCCCTGCCCGCGTAGCGCATCACTCACCCATAACATATCAATCCGCAACCAGTTGCCGCTGGTGGAGCCGGTCAGTCCTGCCAGTTTTTTTCCATCAGCGTCGGTAACAAACACACCTATTGATTTGATCTCATCAACATTAATAAAGCGGCTGTTAAAGGCGTTCAGTCCGAGGCGAACCTCATCGAGATCCTGCCAGGTGACGCTTTCCGTGACCTTGAGTTGCATAGTCGACTCCTTGTGGCGGCAATTATGAAGGCGGATGCTGGCTGTCGTCGTAACGTTCCAGCGAGAGGATATCAATATCGCGTTTTTCCGTGCGATTGCAGGGCAACAGCTTATCGCTGTCTGCGTAAACGAAAAAGGTGTCACCATTGTTTTTATTCACCATTAGCTGATCACCATTGCGGAAACGGGTAATCGCCACCGGGTCACCGTCCTGCAAGCGGGTGCGTTGTTCTCCCGCCGCAATCTGGAAATGGTGCGTGGGCCACATCAGCATGCTAAGGCCATATTCGGCACGCGAAACCGTCATCGTCGGACGGCCCGGACAGGTGATCTGGAATTCGCTTTCACTCCAGGCGGGCGCAATCTGGCACGCCAGCAGACCTGCGACAATAGCTATCGCCTTCATTGGATTCTCCGCTGAGGTTAGATGATGATTTCATTAGGGTTTTGCAGAGGGTATCACAAAATGACGTCGTGCGGCGGGGGATGGCCCGCCAGATGCGGGCCGGAACATTCCGTCAGGGAAAAATCAATTGTCGACTGAAGACATGTCTTTGATCTGACTTTGATTTATTTGCTGTTCCTTACCGTAAATATCTTTGTAAGTAATCATGCCAGTATCCTTATCCACCACCGGTTTACCCTCGGTGACGATGGTTTGACCATCATTGGTATGCATCACATGATCAGAAGCACAGCCCGCCAGCAGCAGGCCCAGACTAAAAGTACCAATCAGAAACAGGGTTTTTTTCATCTCATCCTCCTTTTGGACTCATGGTCAGGTTTAGCACAGCCAGCAGGAAACTGAACCAGGATAAGGACTAATGCGCTATGATCGCGCCAGGAGGATGTTATGAGAGATGAAAATGCGCTCTTTGCTCGCCTGGCACAATCGACCTTTCGCAGTCGTTTTCACCTGGGGCCAAAGGAGCGGCAATATTGCCTGGATAAAGGACCGGATATCATCGACCAGCATGCGGCGGATTTTGTTGCACGCCGCCTGGCGGATGCCGAACCGCACAATGACGGGAAACAGACGCCGATGCGGGGCCATCCGGTGTTTATTGCCCAACACGCAACGGCAACCTGTTGTCGTGGCTGTCTGGCAAAATGGCATGGTATCGCGGCCCATCAGCCGCTATCAGCAGACCAGCAGCAATACATCGTCGGTATTATCCACCGCTGGTTAGTGGGAGAGATGAATCGTTAGGGGTTACTCTTCGGCGGCCACTTCTGCCGCCACTAACATCAGCGCCAGACCCGCATCGTCAGAATGATACTGTTGCATCACTGCGCGAATTGCCGCAGCGCAGTGCATCACCTGTTGTTTTTGTTCAGTTTCAAGCTTATCAATCGCGTGTTGAAGAATCATTAGACTTGCTTGTTCTTCTCTCATTCATTTCTCCCGGCCAGGCCTGTCCATCGCGCAATAGTGGCAAGAATACCGTTTATCTGCTAGCAAAGTCACCCCTTAACATTCTCATCGCTTAACGATTACACAAATAGCAAATGGGAAGCGGCGCCAGACCTGCTATGATCAGCATATCGTGGTCATATGATAGATTTTCGTGCCACGGCAAACCAGGGATCGAACCAGGAACAGGACCATGTTGCGAATCACCGTAGTACTCACCTTATTGTTACTGGCTGGCTGTAGTTCCGCCCCCAAAGGAGTGGATTGCCCCGGGCAAGTCGCCACCATTTATGGTCAGGCAATGGGCAACACCGAAGCACGTATTTTCGACCTGGTAACGGCCTTCTCCGTCAGCAAAGACGGCGTGATGGTAAAAAGCGGCCCGCTGCACTCTAATGACCGTTTTCAGTACATCCCCTCGGCGGTGACGCCAGAGGGCTATTACGCCCAGCGTTTGTCGGATAAACAGTTTCGCCTGATTAATCCGTATCAAAACACCATGATCACCTGGACATGTCCGTAAGCCGTGTTTATTGTCAGAAATCGTCACGCTGAGAGGCTGCGTCATGGAAAAGAGTCTGGATAACAACAGCTACATTGCGTTCCCCTTCCCTGCAACCACCAATGCGGATGGTTCCGTTAATCCCTGCGGCATTGATCTCACGCTGGAGACGGATCGTATTGAAGAGATTGCGGTGTGCCAGCACTCCGCCAACTTGCGCCGCCTGCTGGAAGAAGTGAATTTGCAGGAGGGATGGTTTATGACCCTGGCCTGTGACTGGCAACAGCGTGACGATGGAGTATGTGGTTTTATTGATGTCGCCTTCCGGCCAATCTACTCGGCCAATAGCAAAGATGAGGCGCTCAGTCTCGACCAGGCCTTTGAACTGTATCTCACCCGTCAGGAGAAGCAGCACAACATGGCAAGTGGCGCGCTGGTCAATTATGCGCGCGCAGTACTCGACTGGAGTTGGTCGCCACTACAGCAACGCCATCTGCACTATGAAAAAATCACCCTGCGCTATTACTGCCAGCAGGCAGAGGATGCTGAATGGTGTTTTGATCATCTGCGTCATTTCCTCGTGAGCTGGTATCCGGCTTATCGCGGCACACGTTAGTTTTTCCCTTTAATTTTTTCCTCTGACAGGAGCCGCTATGCGACTTGTGGTACGCGTTGTAGTGCTGTTTTTTGCTGTATTTTTGCCTTCACTGGCCTTTGCGGATAACTGCTGGCAAACCCGTGCCGGGATTGATATGGGTTCCGGTGCCACCAAAATAGCCGTGTTCGAGGTGAATATTTGCCAACATCAGTTGGGTAAAGTGCTGTTCGAGGATCAACGCCCGGTGGGTTACAACGATGCACTGGCACGTTCGACTCACAACCAACTGGATGAGACCATCCAGCAGCAAGGTTTAACCGCCCTGCAACAGTTGGTCACCCAGGCGCGGCGCTATCATCCGCAACGCATCAGCGGTGTCGCCACTGCGGTGTTCCGTTCTGCCAGCAACGGCCAGGCGGTGATTGATCGCTTCAACCAGCAAGCCGGCGTGCAGCTGAAAATTATCAGCCAGCAGCAGGAAGCTGAGCTGGGCTTCCGTTCTGCCAAAGCGGCACTGCATGACCCAACCTTACGCGATCAGGATCTGCTGGTGTGGGATATCGGCGGCGGTTCGATGCAGATGACGGCGTGGCGTGACCAGCCTGGTCAGCCGGTTGCTGATGTGTATCAAGGCAAACTTGCCTCGGTCACGCTGAAAAACTTTATTGTCGATGTATTAAAAAATCAGCCCGCGGCGCAATCGCCCAATCCGATCGGTTCCTGGCGTCCTTCCGTGCTGCGTTTCGTCGAGTTTTATGCCCACAACGATGTTCCGCCACAGATCAAACAGGATCTCGCCACGCGTCGGGTGATCGGCATCGGCGGTGTGCATGGTTTCTCGATTAAGAATCAGCTGAAAATTAACGATAATCGTTATGACCTCGCGACACTGGAGCAGGTGGCAAAACAGCAAGTCTGGAAAGGTGACAGCGAACTGACGGGCGATTATCGCGCCACCGATGTCAGCAATTTGCTGCTGGTGGAAGGCTATATGCATGCACTCGGTATAAAGGATGTCACCGTGGTTAAAGCCAGCCTGATTCAGGGGATAGTGCTGGAATAACCGCTAGCGGGCGTCAGCCTGACGCCCGCTCTTTCAGGACGGTTTTACCAGCCGGATAGCGTGTTCCAGCATACGTTGTTCATCGCGTTCATCATGGGCGCGATGCTGACGTGTGCGTTTCAACAAGCTGGCGATCTCTTCCCGTTTGGTTTCGTGCCCACACTCCGCCAGCACAATCACCGCATCTCCGATCACCCGGCAGACTTCGTCGTAATCGTCTTCATTTAATACGTCACGTTTCATCGTGCCTCCTGAGTCAAATACCTTTACCAAGCCTGGTCAGGATTTCACTATCCTGCAAACCCCGGTTGCCGATGACGAATTCACTGACTACGCTGAAATGGCGATTCACAATTATCAGGGAGTCAATTATGACTGGAAAAGCGGAAGCAAAATTGAATGAGGCAGCAGGCGCGGTCGAAGAGAAAGTGGGCGAAGTGACCGGCTCACGCCGCCATCAGTTTAAGGGCGCAGCGCGTCGTTATCCGGCCAAGGCCAGTTATGCTGCCCAGGATGCCGCCGATTGCATGATTAAAAGCGTGCGCGATAATCCTGTCACCGGTTTAGCCGTCGCCGCCAGTGTCGGTATCGTGATCGGTTTTTTGTTGGGACGTAAATAACCGTTTGATTTGCGCAGGGAGGCGCAAAGTTAATTCAGCAACGACAAACACTTCTTTATAATTATCCCACTTTGCCGATGTTCTGTTTATTCCCCTCTCCAATTCTCTTGATCCTGAAGAATTCTCTCAACTTATCCACTGAACAATTTACTTATTATTTTCATCGAACTACATAATGGAGATGTTCAGTGAAGAAGTTATCAATTATTGCCATAGCGACGCTATCGGCTATTTATGGCAGCAATGTATTTGCGGTTGAAGTGACCCCTGAAGAAAGTGGCAAAATCAGTGCCGACCAGCATGGGTCTGCCGGTGACGTTAGCCGTCATCGCGGCAATCGACTGAAAACCAAAATTCAGTGGAAGGCCTGGAGCAATGATATGGAAGGGCTGCATCCACATAGCCCAAAAAACTATCAGGTGTATAAAGTTGAGTACGCCAAGCCCGGTGATATTTACCCCTCTTCGGGTAACAGCAGTAACCTGATTCTTGGCGAAAACGAGAATGGGTTTGCCGCGAATCTGGAGAAAAACGTTCCTTTCCAGCTCAACAGCAACAAGATTGTCGGTATGTATTACGACGAGTGGGCCTACTGGGAACGCTCATTCTCCGCCGATTTAGTCCCGGCGAAAAACCTGACCCACATTTTCTGGAGCTTCCTCGGTCTGTGTGATTTTGGTGCGCAGCGTCCGGGTAGTGTGACCTTGCCTTCGACCGGCAACACCGGCCTGATTGCGGAAGGCAACGAGCGCGGCCAGAAGATCCTGAAAGCGATGTGTGGTCAGGGCAATTTCCCGGTCGAAAATGGCGAGACCGGCTGGCAGGGAACCGATAGCCCGGCTAAACAACAGGGCGATTTCAACATTACCCGTTACGATCCGCAGGCGTCTTATTATGGCCTGAAGACGCTGGAAAGAATGAAGAAAGCCAACCCGAAGCTGAACGTAATGGTCTCCATTGGTGGCTGGTCGATGAGCTCACCGTTCCACGCGATGGTAGAAACCAAAGAAGGCCGCGATATCTTCGTTAACTCGGTGATGAACTTCCTCAGCGAGAATCCGTTCGTGGACGGTATCGATCTGGACTGGGAATTCGTAGGATCCACCGGACCGTCCGCGATGGGCGATCTGGCCATTGATGGCTACCAGAAAGAGAGAGAACGTTATACCGCACTGGTGAAAGAATTGCGCCAGGCTATGGATGCCAAATTTAGCGGTGCCCAGCGTAAACAGTTGAGTGCGGCAGTCAGCGCCTCTCCGGCTAAACTCGCGGCTATCGACTTCAACAGCCTGAAAGATGATTTTGATTTTATCAATATCATGACTTACGACATGTACGGTGCCTTTGCACGTAATCCGGGGCATCAGGCAGCCGTCTATGCCAAACCGATTGCCGGTACCTACTATCAGCAGGGCAGCCAGAATAAAGTTAAAGACGAAGCTGGCAACATCATCATTGATGGCCAGGGCAACGATATGACGGGTGAACAGGCCCAACGCGGATTCAGTACCGAAGGCGCGGTGAAAGCCATTCTCGACAATAACCCGAACTTCCCGTCAGAAAAACTGGTGGTGGGTGCAGCGGCCTACAGCCGTGGCTGGCACAGTGTCAGTGTGAAACCGGAGCACGATAAACTGTTCTGGCATGGTATTGCCAATGGTGAAGAAGTCAGCCGTAAGGGCCTCGGCAGCAACGGCAGCTATGAGCATGGCGTGACCGACTATCGCGAACTGTACGACACCATTATCAGTAAGAAGCAGAACGTTTATTACGATAAGCAGGCGGAAGCCGCGTATATCTGGAAACCGATTGCATCTGTCAATGGTAACCCAACCGCGCAGGTCGAAACCTTTGACTCGCAACGTTCAGTGATCGCCAAAGGCGATCTGGTGAAGAAATACAAACTGGGTGGCATGTTCGCCTGGGCCGCAAGTAACGATAACGGCCTGATTCTGAACAGTATGAACGCCGCAGTGTGTAATAAGCAGGCCAATGGCAGTTACTATAACTTCAGCGAAGACTATAACGGTGTGGTCGACACTAAAGTACTGGATTCACAGAACGGTGTCGCGTCCAAGGTAAACGAAGCGATGTCCGGCCCAGCCACCTATAACTTCAACGGCCAAACCTATTGTGATGCAAGCACCCCGGAAGTGCCGGAAACACCGGAAAGCCAGGTGCCGACAGTTACCCTCGACAGAACCAGCATTAACGTGGTCGGCACCAGCGACTATGGATATGGCTATACCGTCAGCGCTAACAGCAACCAGGACAAGGTGACCTGGAAATGGGAACAGGTTGCGGGTCACAGCTCAATCACGGTGAAAACGTCAGATAAAGCCTCGGCTGAAATCGTGGTACCAAAGAATCTGTTTGATGTTTCGGCGAAATTCCGCGTTACCGCTACCAATGGTGATAACAAGACGGGTGAATCGTTTGTCACCATTAACGTGGCAAAACCGGCAGTAATGATTAGCGGTGCCGACAATATGAGTTCTGTTAACCCGGCTAAATTGCAGGCGGAAGCGAACTTTGAACAGGCAACTTACGCCTGGACGCTGAAGCAAGGCGCGCAGCTGATCGCTAACGGTATTGACCAGAATGGACAGATCAAAGCCGGTCTGGCCGCGGGCGATTACCTTGCTGAAGTTGTCGCCAGCAGCGTCAAAGGGGCACGCTCTGCGACCGGCTCACACGCGGTCAAAGTGACCAGCGAACCGGTGCAGAATAACGACCAGGCATTTATCACCAGCCTGAAGTTATCCCTGCCGTCGCAGGACAAGGGCAGCAGCATGACCTTCACTGGCGGCGTTTCTCACACGACCGCAGCCACCAGCGTGCCAGGTTACGAATGGACCTTGCCATCAGGGGCTCAGGGTGGCAGCAACGGTCAGGCTCAGCAGAGCTTTACCATCGCCAAAACCAACCAGCAGCAGAACCTGAGCGTGACAGTAGAAGTCACCGCAGGCAAAGAGAAACGTACTCTGGTTGAGCAGATCATTGTCCCGGCCTTGTCTGAATCCGCCGGTTACCCTGACTGGGTATACGGCAGCAACTATAAAACCGGTGACGTGGTGAAACACAAAGGCAAACTGTTCGAGTGTGTCGTCGCGGGCTGGTGTAGCCAGACGAACGAGTTCTCTAAGCTCCATTACGAGCCGGAAGTCGGTCTCAACTGGGCTCAGGCGTGGAAATACCACCAGTAAGTGGTAAGCCGTCAACGTTGTAACCCGAGCTGCGGTAGCTTCTACCGCAGCTTTTTTTATTGGTGATACCCCACCTCATCCTGCCGCTCCTGAATATGTTCATCTGGCGTTTCCGCCACATCCGCCATGCCGCTGTTTCCGGCATCCAGATGGCGGCCGCTATGCACATGCAGACTCGTTGGCCCCGGCAAGGGCTGCGCACAAGAACCGAATGACAACAGCAGAAAAAACCAGGCGGCTAGCGGCAACTTCCTCATCATCAACTCACCTGCAAAGTGGTCCAAAGTGCGCTTAGCGTGCCTGATCCTGTGCAAATTAATGTCAGTGCCACGCAAAGCTGCGTGGGGAGCATTGAGCAGATGCGAAAATTATGCCTGCGATTTACGTGCTTTGTAGCGGGCCACCATGGTCATCAGTGCCTGGTAGATCAGTCCGGCATACAGGCTCATCACTACCGCCAAGCCAATCTCCTTGCCCTGCGCCTGCCAGGAGACAAACCACATAAACACGCCCCACAGCAACGAAAACAGCAACCAGCCTTTAACGAACTTCATCACACCCTGCATAGCGCCTCCTTGAATTGAGCGCTGACGATAGCGGTTTGGTGACGGGAAGGCACGAAATGTTCGCTGTGTATGTTACTTGGTTCAAAATTTTGCCGCGTGGGAGAAGGGTGACAGCACAATTTATCGCGTAGAAGAGGTAATGCCCCACCCGGCGCTTATCTCCGGCACTCGCAATGGCTTAGCTCTTGAAGGGGCATCAGAATCATCTCAAAAATTGCCGGTGGAAACTTAACTTTTGTTGCTATGTTTATTATTAGCACGGTAATCATCACCTATGCGCCAAGGGTTCGCTGCTTGTCTATACTGTCCCGTAAAGGCAATGATTAATCATGGGAATGAATAACATGATAGATCCGTCCACGTCATTCGATGCTGAACAGTACAAACAAACACAGCGAGAGCAATGGAATAAAGATGGTGCTGCATGGCATTACTGGCACGCCACTTTGGAACGTTGGTATGGTGAACTGACCCGCCAGATTCTCGACTCAGCCTTTATCCAACCACGGCAGCACGTGCTGGATATCGCCGCAGGAGCAGGTGAACCCGCGTTCAGTGCTGCCGAACGCGTTGGGCTCGAAGGTTATGTATTAGCCACCGATATTTCAGACGGCATTATTGCGTTGGCGCGTCAGGCGGCCAGTGACCGCGGATTAACACAGGTTGCTACCCGAGTCATGGATGGTGAGGTGTTATCTCTGCCGGATGCGTCATTTGATGCCGTAATCTGTCGGCTTGGTCTGATGTATATGCCCCATCCTGGGGCTGCGCTGCGCGAGTGGCATCGGGTATTGAAACCCGGCGGGCATGTTGCGGTGGCGGTTTTTTCAACAGCCGATCGCAACAGTTGGGGGGCAATACCCGCGTCAATTATCCGCAGACGGGCGCAGCTCCCTCCCCCGGTTGCAGGACAACCCGGTCCCTTTAGCCTCGGCTACCCGGAAGTGCTCCAACGCTTGTTTATCCAGGCGGGGTTTAGCAACCTTTCGATCAGCACCGTGCTCGTCCCGCATCGCGCGGCCAGCGCAACGGAGTACGTTAGGGTCGCCCGCGAAGCATTTGGTGGATTCAATGCGATGATGGCGTCCCTTCCCTGCACGGAACGAGAATCCGCCTGGCATGAAATCGAGACGTCATTACATTGCTACGAAACGACGAAGGGGTTCGAGGCACCAGGTGAATGCTATGTGGTGGCTGCGACCAAATGACGTCTGGTTTGACCTGGGTATTTGAATCGAACGCGCATCCAATCTGAAGCAGAATTTCTTACCGACATTGTGAATATTCTCTCCAAACTCAAATTAATTCATAAATTATCAGTATTGTATACATGGCTCCCGATACCGTTGCATCCGCGTTACTGAACGCATAATCTAATGATAACTATTAAATATTTCCAAGGTTTATCTATGGAATGGGGATGCACAAAGTGTGGGGTGGAAATACCTCAGGACAGAGAGTTTTGCGATAAATGTGAAGAAAAACATTTCAGAAAAATTGGGGGGGTTCTGTTTTTACCCCTGATAGGGCTGATAGTCACTGCTGCTTCCTATCTTTTTTCAATGACAGATGCGTTTAAAGTTATGACAGAAAATTATTCGCACCTGAATGCCAATGCAAAAACTTTCTTCATACTCTCTCTTGCTATTTATATTGGACAATTCCTGTTCACAGTCACAGTCCTTTCCTTTTTCTTAAAAAAGAAAAAGATCCTGCCCACGTTTTATATTTTCTTTTTGATATCAGTCGTGGCAACAATGTCATTAAATGTCTATCTGCTTTACATGTTAATCCCCAACGTCAAAATTGGATATAATGAACTTGTCCCTGTTTTCAGAAATGTGATAACGGCTCTTATTTGGATTCCATACTTCATGACATCCGTTCGCGTAAAACGAACCTTTATCCGCTAACTTAACAAATCTGTTTGTAACGAGCCATTGCAGTTTATTTTGAGCGGCTTTGCAGGCAGAAAACTACCCTGATCACCCAACCGGTGATCAGGGTAAAGACACCGCAGGGTGTTACATATTCGCGATAATCGCGTCACCAAACTCTGAACATTTCAGCAGTTTAGCGCCTTCCATCAGACGTTCGAAGTCATAGGTCACGGTTTTGTTGGCGATTGCGCCTTCCATGCCTTTAACAATCAGGTCTGCGGCTTCGAACCACTCCAGATGACGCAGCATCATTTCAGCGGAGAGGATAACGGAACCTGGGTTCACTTTGTCCTGACCTGCGTACTTCGGTGCCGTACCGTGAGTCGCTTCGAACAGTGCACATTCGTCACCGATGTTCGCACCCGGTGCGATACCGATACCGCCAACCTGCGCCGCCAGGGCGTCAGAGATGTAGTCACCGTTCAGGTTCATACAAGCGATAACGTCGTACTCAGCCGGACGCAGCAGGATCTGTTGCAGGAAGGCATCAGCGATCACGTCTTTCACGATGATCTCTTTACCGGTGTTGGGGTTTTTGAACTTCATCCACGGGCCGCCATCGATCAGCTCGCCGCCGAACTCTTCTTTCACCAGCTGGTAACCCCAGTCTTTGAAAGAACCTTCGGTGAACTTCATGATGTTGCCTTTGTGCACCAGCGTCAGGGAGTCACGATCGTTAGTGATGGTGTATTCCACTGCCGCACGTACCAGACGTTTGGTACCTTCTTCTGAACACGGCTTCACGCCAATACCACACTGCTGCGGGAAGCGAATTTTCTTCACACCCATCTCTTCACGCAGGAACTTGATCACTTTGTCCGCTTCCGGCGTACCGGCTTTCCACTCGATACCGGCATAGATATCTTCGGAGTTTTCACGGAAGATCACCATGTCGGTATCTTCAGGACGTTTTACCGGGCTTGGGGTGCCTTTGTAGTAGCGTACCGGACGCAGACACACGTACAGATCCAGCTCCTGACGCAGCGCAACGTTCAGAGAACGAATACCGCCACCAACCGGTGTGGTCAGCGGGCCTTTGATGGCAACGCGATATTCTTTGATTAAATCGAGGGTTTCCTGCGGCAGCCAGACGTCCTGGCCATAGAGTTCTACTGATTTCTCACCGGTGTAAATTTCCATCCAGGAAATTTTTCGCTCGCCGTTGTAGGCTTTCTTCACAGCGGCATCAACCACCTTCAGCATCACGGGGGAAACGTCAACACCGATGCCGTCACCTTCAATGTAGGGGATGATCGGGTTATTTGGTACTACCAGTTTGCCCTGATCCAGGGTGATTTTCTGACCTTCCGCCGGAACAACTACTTTGCTTTCCATTAACCTCTCCTTCGAGCGATTTTTTGTTAATGATTTGTAAGATGCGCGTCAATACTACTTGAATATTTCCGCCGCGCCAATCACCGCAGTTTCGCGTTATAATGCGCTGATTGTCACCGACTGCAAAGCCCATGCGAAAAACTTCCCAACGAATTCACCAGGATAAACGATTCAGCGGCCCGGCGCGTAAGCCTGTCCGCCGCGATGCGCGGCCAAAAGGCCCGTTACGCGTCATACTCTTTAACAAACCTTTCGATGTTTTACCGCAATTTAGCGATGAGGCCGGACGCCGCACCCTGAAGGATTTCGTGCCGGTCACGGACGTCTACGCCGCAGGCCGCCTCGATCGCGACAGTGAAGGGCTGATGGTGTTAACCAACGATGGTGCACTCCAGGCGCGGCTGACACAGCCCGGTAAGCGTACCGGTAAGATCTATTTTGTGCAGGTGGAAGGCGAGCCGCAGGATTCAGATTTATCCCGCCTGCGGAGCGGCGTCACGCTGAATGATGGCCCCACCCTGCCTGCCGGTGTCGAGCGGGTCGCCGCGCCGGAATGGCTGTGGCCACGCCAGCCGCCGATCCGCGAGCGCAAAGCGATCCCGACCTGTTGGCTGAAAATCACCTTATATGAAGGACGTAACCGCCAGGTACGCCGGATGACGGCACATATCGGTTTCCCCACCCTGCGCCTGATTCGTTATGCCATGGGGGAATATCAGTTAGATCATCTGGCACCGGGTGAATGGCGTGATATCAGCGCAGAATTTTCAATAACTTCAGGTTAACAATCCGGGAGAATCGATGTTTAAACCTCATGTCACCGTGGCGTGCATCGTGCAGGCTAAAGGTCAACTGTTGGTGGTGGAAGAACAGGTCAATGGCCGCGCCACCTGGAACCAGCCGGCCGGTCATCTGGAAGCGGATGAAACGTTGCTGGAAGCGGTCCAGCGCGAATTGTATGAAGAGACCGGCATCACGGCCAAACCCGATTATTTTCTCGGCGTACAGCAGTGGATTGCCCCGGATAATACGCCTTTTGTGCGTTTCCTGTTTGGTCTGGACCTGGCAGAAACGGTGGCAACCACCCCGCATGACGATGACATCGATTGCTGCTGGTGGCTCACGCCAGAGCAGATTATCAGCGCAGATAAGCTCCGTTCGCCGCTGGTGGCGGAAAGTGTGCGATTATGGCAACAGGGCGCGCGCTATCCCCTGCAACTGGTTGCCCCGTTCCAGTGGCCATTTCATGAGGGTGCGCACCCGGCTTCCGCGTGCTAGAATACGCCGCCTGTTTTTATCGTAATCAAGAGTGCGTCATGTCTGACAACAGCCAGAAAAAAGTGATCGTCGGTATGTCCGGCGGCGTCGATTCTTCCGTTTCCGCCTGGTTACTGCAACAGCAGGGCTATCAGGTCGAGGGCCTGTTCATGAAGAACTGGGAGGAAGACGACGGCGAGGAGTATTGCACTGCCGCTGACGACCTGGCTGATGCGCAGGCGGTCTGTGACAAACTCGGCATCAAACTGCATAAAGTTAACTTCGCCGCTGAATACTGGGACAATGTTTTTGAGCATTTCCTCGAAGAGTACAAAGCGGGCCGCACGCCGAACCCGGATATTCTGTGCAACAAAGAGATCAAGTTTAAAGCGTTTCTCGAATTTGCCGCCGAAGATCTCGGTGCCGACTTTATCGCGACCGGCCACTATGTGCGTCGTCAGGATATTGACGGTCAAAGCCGCCTGCTGCGCGGCCTCGACGGCAACAAAGATCAGAGCTATTTCCTCTACACCCTCAGCCACGAGCAGGTTGCGCAAAGCCTGTTCCCGGTGGGTGAACTGGAAAAGCCCGAAGTGCGTCGCATTGCCGAGCAGCTTGATCTGATCACCGCGAAGAAAAAAGATTCCACCGGTATCTGCTTTATCGGTGAACGCAAATTCCGCGATTTCCTTGGCCGCTATCTCCCTGCTCAACCGGGCGCGATTGAAACCGTTGACGGTGAAATCGTCGGGGAGCATCAGGGGCTGATGTATCACACCCTCGGTCAGCGCAAAGGGCTGGGTATTGGTGGCCGCAAAGAAAGCAATGACGATCCCTGGTACGTGGTGGATAAAGACGTCGCGCGCAACCGCCTGATTGTGGCCCAGGGCGGCGATCATCCGCGTTTAATGTCGGTGGGTCTGATTGCCCAGCAGCTACATTGGGTGGATCGTCAGCCCATTACCGCGCCGCTGCGCTGCACAGTGAAAACCCGTTACCGCCAGACCGATATCCCGTGCGAAATTATTCCGCACGGCGATGACCGGATTGAAGTCCGTTTTGATGAGCCGGTTGCTGCTGTCACGCCGGGCCAGTCTGCCGTGTTCTACCTGGGCGATGTTTGCCTCGGTGGCGGCATTATTGAACAGCGTCTGCCCTGGGCAGCGGCCTAAGGTCGGCGCTGCCGACGCGTATACAGGAGTAAGCGTGGCTAAAAACTATTATGAGATTACGCTGGCGCTGGCCGGTGTCTGTCAGGCTGCACATCTGGTCCAGCAACTGGCGCATCAGGGCACTTGCAATAATGACGCGCTGAGCGTGTCACTGCGCAGCCTGCTCGATCTCAATCCCGGCTCGACGCTGGCGGTGTATGGCAATGATGAAGCCAATCTGCGCCTTGGGCTGGAAACACTGATGGCGGTGCTGAACAGCAGCAGCCGTCAGGGTGCCGGTGCAGAGTTAACCCGCTATACCCTGAGTCTGATGGTGCTGGAACGTAAACTGCACGGGAACAAACAGGCATTAAACACCCTGGCCCAACGCATCAGCCAGCTCGATCGCCAGTTGGCGCACTACGAACTGGAATCCGACACCATCACCAGCGCGATGGCGGCGATTTACGTTGACGTGATAAGCCCGCTTGGCCCGCGCATTCAGGTGACCGGATCACCGCAGGTGTTACAAAGCTCACAGATTCAGGGCCGCGTGCGTGCCGCGCTACTGGCGGGTATCCGCTCTGCCGTATTATGGCAGCAGGTTGGTGGTGGCCGCCTGCAGCTGATGTTCTCGCGCCAGCGTTTGCTGAGCGAGGCAAAAACCATTTTATCCCGGCTGGGAACGGCGTATTAAGCGTCTTTCCGGCATTACGCTTTGTTAAACGATTCAGGAGTTGCACTGATGGAATTATCCTCTCTGACCGCCGTCTCACCTGTCGATGGTCGTTACGGCGATAAAGTCAGCCCACTGCGCGCGATTTTCAGCGAATACGGTTTGCTGAAATTCCGCGTTGAGGTTGAAGTTCGCTGGTTACAGAAACTGGCCGCGACCGCAGAGATCAAGGAAGTTCCTGCATTTGATGCTGACGCAAACGCTTTCCTTGACGCCATCGTCGCCAATTTCAATGAAACTGACGCAGCGCGCATCAAAACCATCGAGCGCACCACCAACCACGACGTGAAAGCAGTGGAATACTTTCTGAAAGAGAAAGTGGCCGACGTCCCTGCCCTGCACGCGGTATCTGAGTTTATCCACTTCGCCTGCACCTCTGAAGATATCAACAACCTGTCGCATGCTTTGATGCTGGAAACCGCGCGCCGTGACGTGATCCTGCCGTACTGGAGCAAAATCATTGCCGCAGTGAAAGGTCTGGCGCAGGAATATCGTGATATTCCGCTGCTGTCCCGTACCCACGGCCAGCCCGCAACGCCGTCGACCATGGGTAAAGAGATGGCGAACGTCGCTTACCGTATGGAACGTCAGCTGCGTCAGCTGGGTAGCATCGAAGTCCTGGGTAAAATCAATGGCGCGGTCGGTAACTACAACGCGCACATCGCTGCCTACCCGGAAGTGGACTGGCATCAGCTGAGCGAAGCCTTCGTCACCTCGCTGGGCATTACCTGGAACCCCTACACCACGCAGATTGAGCCGCACGACTACATCGCCGAAATGTTCGATTGTATCGCGCGTTTCAACACCATTCTGATCGACTTTGATCGCGATATCTGGGGCTACGTGGCGCTCAACCACTTCAAACAGAAAACCATCGCCGGTGAGATTGGTTCTTCAACCATGCCGCATAAAGTTAACCCGATCGACTTCGAAAACTCCGAAGGCAACCTCGGTCTGGCGAATGCGGTCATGCAGCATCTGGCAAGCAAGCTGCCGGTTTCACGCTGGCAGCGTGATTTGACGGACTCCACCGTACTGCGTAACCTGGGTGTTGGCGTGGGTTATGCCCTGATTGCCTACCAGGCGACGCTGAAAGGCATCTCCAAGCTGGAAGTGAACCGCGATCGTCTGCTTGACGAGCTGGATCACAACTGGGAAGTGCTGGCAGAGCCGATCCAGACGGTGATGCGTCGCTATGGCATCGAGAAGCCGTATGAGAAACTGAAAGAGCTGACGCGCGGTAAACGCGTAGATGCCGCCGGTATGCAGGCATTTATTGATAGCCTTGAGCTGCCGGAAGAGGAAAAAGTGCGTCTGAAACAGATGACGCCAGCAAACTACCTTGGCCGTGCGGTCCAGATGGTTGACGATCTGAAGTAATCGCTATCCGCGCAGGCGCGCCACGGCTCGCCTGCGTTAATCTGCGGTTTAGCTGGCCTGGCATATACTTTTCTCTATCAATATGTTGAAAGTAAGGAAATGCTATGCGTGTTCTGGTTGTGGAAGATAATGCGCTGCTGCGTCATCACCTCGCCGTGCAATTGCGTGAAATGGGCCATCAGGTGGATGCCGCAGAAGATGCGAAAGAAGCCGATTATTTCCTCCAGGAGCATGTACCGGATATCGCACTGGTCGATCTCGGCCTGCCGGGCGAAGATGGTATGTCGCTGATCCGCCGCTGGCGTGGCGATGCCATTCGCCAACCGATTCTGGTACTGACCGCGCGTGAAGGCTGGCAGGCGAAAGTGGAAGCGCTGGAAGCCGGTGCCGACGATTACGTCACCAAACCTTTCCATATCGAAGAAGTGGCGGCACGTTTGCAGGCGCTGATGCGTCGCAATAGCGGCCATGCGTCCCAAATCATTTCAATGTCACCGTTTCAGGTTGATCTCTCGCGGCGCGAGCTGACCATCAATGAAGAACAGGTCAAACTGACAGCGTTTGAATACACCATTGTGGAAACCCTGATCCGCAACGCCGGCAAAGTGGTCAGCAAAGATTCGCTGATGTTGCAGCTTTATCCCGATGCCGAATTGCGTGAAAGTCATACCATCGACGTACTGATGGGGCGTCTGCGTAAAAAAATTCTCGCGCTCTATCCGACGGAAGTGATCAACACGGTACGCGGCCAGGGCTATCGCTTCGATCTCTGATAAATGAACTGGTTGCGCCGACTGCGCCCCTTCTCACTGCGCGCCCGCTTTTTGCTGGCGACCGCAGCCATTGTGTTATTCCTCTCCCTCTCCTACGGCATGGTTGCCGTGGTGGGTTACGTGGTGAGTTTCGACAAAAATACCTACCGGGTGATGCGCGGCGAAAGCAATCTGTT
Organism: Pantoea sp. At-9b; assembly: GCF_000175935.2. Taxonomy (NCBI): domain Bacteria; kingdom Pseudomonadati; phylum Pseudomonadota; class Gammaproteobacteria; order Enterobacterales; family Erwiniaceae; genus Pantoea; species Pantoea sp. At-9b. The sequence goes on along the minus strand of NC_014837.1, from coordinate 1,694,348 downwards.
CTTTACGCTCGCCCAATGGCAGGACAACAAGCTGACCATTGCCCAGCCCGAGCGTATGACGCTCAATTTCCCGACGCTGGTGTTTATCTACGATGAACACGGCAAACTGCTGTGGCAGCAGCGCGATGTGCCAGAAATCCGCAAAAAAATTCAGCGCGAGTGGCTACTCAAACCTGATTTCTACGAAATTGACACCAGCAACCGCACCAGCCTGGCGGCGATGGGGAACAACCTGGTCGCACAGAGACGCCTGCACGCCTGGGATACCGACAGCAACGATACCTTCACCCACTCGGTAGCCGTCAATCGCTATGACGCCACCACCAACTTACCGGCGTTGACCATTGTGGTGGTCGATTCGATCCCGCAGGAGTTGCAACATTCGGATGTGGTGTGGTCATGGTTTAGCTATGTACTGGCTGCCAATCTGTTGCTGGTGATCCCGCTGCTGTGGCTGGCCGCGCACTGGAGCCTGCGGCCCATTGGTGACCTCACCTCTCAGGTCCGTGAGCTGGAAACCGGTCATCGCGAAAACCTTGATGATAATCCCCCCCAGGAGCTGAAAAGCCTGGTGCGCAATCTGAATCTGTTGCTTTCCAACGAACGGCAGCGCTATACACGTTATCGCACCACACTTTCCGACCTTACCCACAGCCTGAAAACACCGCTGGCGGTGTTGCAGAGCACGTTGCGCTCACTGCGCAACGGCAAAGAACTGACGGTGGAACAGGCCGAACCGGTGATGCTGGAGCAAATCAGCCGCATCTCGCAGCAAATTGGTTATTACCTGCATCGTGCCACCATGCAGGCCGACCACAACCCGTTGCAGCGCGATCTCCATTCCGTCTCCGCCTTACTCGACAGCCTGTGCTCGGCGTTGAACAAGGTTTATCAACGTAAAGGGGTGGAGATCACCCTCGACATTTCCCCTGAGCTGACCTTTATCGGCGATCAGAACGATTTTATGGAAGTGCTGGGCAACGTACTGGATAACGCCTGCAAATATTGCCTGGAATTTATTGAGGTCACCGCACGTCAGACCGACAAAGCGTTGCATCTGTATATCGACGATGATGGTCCCGGTATCCCCGAAAGTAAGCGCGATTTGATCTTTGTGCGGGGTCAGCGCGCCGATACCTTACGCCCCGGTCAGGGCCTTGGACTGGCCGTGGTGCGCGATATTCTTGAGCAGTATGCCGGTCAGGTGATTGCCACCACCAGCCCGTTAGGGGGTGCCCGCATGGAAGTGATCTTTCAGCGTCAGGAAGTTGAACATCGTCGCGAGTAGAACGGCACGCGGGCTGTTATACTTGCAGGCATTCATGGCCCTAACCGGAACCCTTCTATGGATTATCAGCTCGATCTTAACTGGCCCGATTTTATTCAGCGCTACTGGCAAAAACGCCCGGTGGTGCTTAAACGTGGTTTTAAAAACTTTATTGACCCCATTTCTCCTGATGAGCTGGCCGGACTGGCAATGGAAAACGAGGTGGATAGCCGCCTGGTAAGCCACAACAACGGCAAATGGCAGGTTAGCCACGGCCCGTTTGAAAGCTACGATCATCTCGGTGAAAACAACTGGTCGCTGCTGGTGCAGGCGGTGAACCACTGGCATGAGCCTTCTGCTGCGCTGATGCGCCCGTTCCGCTTCTTACCCGACTGGCGCATTGACGATCTGATGATCTCCTTTGCCGTGCCGGGCGGTGGTGTTGGTCCGCATTTCGACCAGTATGATGTGTTTATTATTCAGGGCACCGGTCGCCGTCGCTGGCGCGTGGGTGAGAAAGTGCCGATGAAACAGCACTGCCCGCATCCGGACCTGCTCCAGGTGGAACCCTTTGACGCCATCATCGATGAAGAGATGGAGCCGGGCGATATTCTCTATATCCCGCCAGGATTCCCGCACGAAGGCTATTCGCTGGAAAACGCCCTCAACTACTCGGTCGGTTTCCGCGCGCCAAGTGGCCGGGAACTGATCAGCGGGTTCGCCGACTATGTGCTGGCGCATGAGCTGGGCAGCTATCGCTATAGCGATCCTGACGTGCCGACACGTGATTGCCCGTCGCAAATCCTGCCGTCAGAAGTCGAGGGGATCCGCGCCGCGATGCTGGATGTCATTAATCAGCCGGAGCAATTTAATCAGTGGTTTGGCGAATTTATTTCCCAGTCACGTCATGAACTGGATATCGCTCCCCCTGAACCGCCTTATCAGCCGGATGAAATCTATGACGCCCTGCAACAGGGAGACACCCTGACGCGTCTCGGCGGCCTGCGTGTATTGACGTTGGGTGATGCGGTGTTTGTTAATGGTGAACGCGTGGCTTGCAGCCACCCGGAAGTGCTGGCGACACTGGCGAATCGCCAGGTGCTGACGCTGGAAGATTTCGGCGACGCACTGGATGACCCGTCACTGCTGGCCCAGTTAGCCGCACTGGTCAACAGTGGTTACTGGTTCTTTGCGGATTAACCGTATGCACTGAACCGTAGCGGCGCGATTCATCGCGCGCCTTTGACATTGAAGTCAGAAAGCGCGATAAATCGCGCCGCTACGGACGTTATTTTTTCTCCGCCACCAGCGCTGCAAGGCGCACAATCACATCCACCGCCTGCGCCATCACGTTCAGTGACGCGAATTCATGTTTGCCGTGGTAGTTGTAGCCACCGGTAAACAGATTCGGGCACGGCAAACCTTTCCACGACAGCGCCGAACCGTCCGTGCCGCCACGAATCGGCTTCACGTTGGGTTCGATACCGCAGTCACGCATCGCCTGCAACGCCAGCTCGATAATATGCGGGTGCGGTTCCACTTTTTCGCGCATGTTACGGTAGCTGTCGCTGATCTCAACTTTTACTGAGCACTCGCCGTGAAGCCCCTTGCTCACCCGACGGCCAATCTCTTCCAGCAATTGCTTACGTTTGGCGTAGTTGTCAGCATCAAAGTCGCGAATGATGTACTGCATCTCGGCATGTTCCACCGTGCCTTTGATGTTGTGCAAATGATAGAAGCCTTCGTAGCCTTCGGTAAATTGCGGTTTCTCCTGCGCCGGCACTTCGGCGTGGAAACGCATTGCCAGCTCCAGCGCATTCACCATCACGCCTTTCGCCGTGCCGGGATGTACGTTGTTACCGACGATTTTAACGAGCGCCGACGCCGCATTGAAGTTCTCGAACTCAAATTCACCCAGATCACTACCATCGACCGTGTAAGCCCAGTCCGCGGCAAAATTCTCAATATCAAAGAACGAGGTGCCACGACCAATTTCTTCATCCGGCGTAAAGGCGACGCGAATCGCGCCGTGCGGGATATCCCCTTTGGCGAGGCGCGCCATGGCCGTCATGATTTCCGCCACCCCGGCTTTATCATCAGCACCCAGCAGGGTTTTCCCATCGGTGGTCACCAGCGTATGACCAATCAATTTATGCAATATCGGGAACATCACCGGCGAAAGAATTTCGTCGCCGTTGCCGAGGGCAATATCACCGCCGCGATAATTTTCAATAATCTGCGGATTCACATTTTTCGCGGTGAAATCCGGCGAGGTATCCATATGCGAGATAAAGCCAATCACCGGGGTCGGCCAGTCAACATTCGCCGGTAAGGTGCCCATGACACAGCAGTGGTCACTGAGGGTCACATCGACAAACCCCAGAGCCAGCAGTTCTTCCTGTAACTGACGTGCCAGCGTCCACTGCCCTTCGCTGCTCGGCACCTGTCTTGCCTGCGGTTTTGATTGGGTTTCAACCGCCACATAACTGAGAAAGCGCTCAAGTAATTGATCCATCTGTCATCCCTCTAAAGAAGCTGCATTATTATCATAGGTCGCTGGTCACGCGATGTTGCGTCAAATCATTATCCATCAGGTTAGTCCTGTCCTGATGATTTGCTTAATCATCAAATGAAGAAAGATCATTTCCCTGCCAGCGTGTGTCCGTACAGCATACTCCGATTTTTTTCAGACTTTTCAAGGTAATTCCACGCTAAAACATGGCATTGACCTATTTTTCAGGTATTATCCCGCCCTTCATCACGGCTGGCCGTTACCAGCGGCTATGCTGTAATCAGATCATTTTCAGACTGAGTGACTAAAATGACGCAAACACGCGCACAACAGGCGCTGGTTACGCTTTCTGGCATCAGTAAAGCTTTCGATGGAAAATCCATCATCTCCGACTTTCAGCTGACTATCCGCCACGGCGAATTTATCACCCTGCTTGGCCCTTCCGGCTGCGGCAAAACGACGATCCTGCGCCTGATTGCCGGACTGGAAGACGCCGATAACGGTCGCATCATCCTTGATGGCAACGATATCACCGACACTCCCGCCGAGCATCGCCATATCAACACCGTGTTTCAGAGCTATGCGCTGTTTCCACATATGTCGGTATTTGAAAACGTCGCCTTTGGCCTGCGGATGCAAAAAACCCCGGCAGCGGACATTACCCGGCGCGTCAATGAGGCGTTGGCGATGGTGCAACTGGAAAGTTTTGCTGAACGACGTCCGCATCAGCTCTCCGGCGGCCAACAGCAGCGCGTGGCGATTGCCCGTGCGGTGGTCAATCGCCCGAAAGTCTTGTTGCTCGACGAGTCGCTGTCGGCGCTGGATTACAAGCTGCGTAAGCAGATGCAAAACGAACTGAAAGCCTTGCAGCGTAAGCTCGGTATCACCTTTGTGTTCGTCACCCATGATCAGGAAGAAGCCCTGACCATGTCGGACCGTATCGTGGTGATGCGCGATGGGCGCATTGAGCAGGACGGCACGCCGCGTGAGATTTATGAAGAACCCGCCAATCTGTTTGTCGCCCGCTTTATCGGTGAAATCAACGTGTTTGATGCCGAGGTACTGAGCAGTGACCACGCGCCCAGTGTACGCGCACGTGTGGAAGGTCGGGAATGTGATATCCACTGCCCTTTCCCGGTGGCACCGGGTGATAAGTTGCATGTTCTGCTGCGCCCGGAAGATTTGCGGGTGGAAGAGATGGCTGACGATAGCCACAGCGAACATTTGATCGGCTACGTGCGGGAACGCAACTATAAAGGCATGACGCTGGAATCTACCGTTGAACTGGAAAACGGTAAATTGCTGACAGTAAGCGAGTTCTTTAATGAAGACGACCCTGATTTTGACCATTCGCTGAACCAAAAAATGGCGGTGAGTTGGGTGCAAAGCTGGGAGGTGGTGCTGCCGTATGAAACTGATGCGTAATCGCCTGCAAAACTGCATTGTGGCGATGATTGTCGGCTGGCTGGCGTTGTTCGTGTTGCTACCCAACCTGATGATCTTCGTCACCAGCTTTCTGACGCGTGACGATGCGCATTTCGTCAGCATGGTGTTTACCCTCAGCAACTACAGCCGTTTGCTCGATCCGTTATATGCCGAAGTACTGCTGCATTCACTGAATATGGCGGTGATGGCCACCCTGTGCTGCCTGCTGCTCGGCTATCCCTTCGCGTGGTGTCTGACCAGGCTGCCACCCCGTCTGCGTCCACTGATGCTGTTTCTGCTGATTGTGCCGTTCTGGACCAACTCGCTGATCCGCATCTATGGCCTGAAAATTTTTCTCAGCACCCGTGGCTGGCTGAACGAGTTTTTGTTGTGGCTCGGGGTGATTGACCAGCCTTTTCGCATTATGTACACGCCGCAGGCGGTGATCCTCGGCCTGATCTATATCCTGCTGCCGTTTATGGTGTTGCCGCTCTATTCCAGCCTGGAAAAGCTGGACAAATCCTGCCTGGAAGCGGCACGCGATCTGGGTGCCAATACGCGGCAACGCTTTATCCGCATCATTTTGCCCCTCACCCTGCCCGGCATTGTCGCCGGATGCTTGCTGGTGCTGATCCCGGCGATGGGTTTGTTTTACGTCTCCGATTTGATGGGCGGCGCGAAGAACCTGTTGATTGGCAACGTAATTAAAAGCCAGTTTCTTAATATTCGTGACTGGCCGTTTGGTGCCGCCACCAGTATCGTGATGACGCTGCTGATGGGGCTGATGTTACTGTTTTACTGGCGTGCAGCACGCCTGCTGAATAACAAAGTGGAGCTGCAATAATGGCCCGCGGGTTACGCGGCGGCTTTATGGCCGTGATTTACGCCTGGTTTTATATTCCGATCATTATCCTGATCGTCAATTCGTTTAATGCGTCGCGCTTCGGCATCAACTGGCAGGGATTCAGCACCCAGTGGTACGGGCTATTGATCAATAACGATAGCCTGTTGCAGGCGGCACAACATTCGCTACTGATGGGGGTGCTTTCCGCCAGCTGCGCCACGATTATCGGTTCCCTGACGGCAGTGGCGTTATATCGTTACCGTTTTCGCGGTAAGCCTTTCGTCAGCGGTATGCTGTTCGTGGTGATGATGTCACCCGACATCGTCATGGCGATCTCGCTGCTGGTGCTGTTTATGCTGCTTGGCATCTCGCTTGGCTTCTGGTCGTTGCTGTTTTCCCACATCACCTTTTGCCTGCCGTTTGTGGTGATCACCGTCTACTCACGCCTGAAAGGTTTTGATGTGCGCATGCTGGAAGCGGCGAAGGATCTGGGGGCCAGTGAAATCACCATTCTGCGCAAGATTTTATTGCCGCTGGCGCTGCCTGCCGTAGCGGCTGGATGGCTGCTGAGCTTTACCTTGTCGATGGACGATGTGGTGGTCTCCTCCTTCGTCACTGGCCCAACCTTTGAAATCTTACCGCTGAAAATTTATTCGATGGTAAAAGTCGGCGTCTCACCCGAGGTGAACGCGCTGGCAACGATTTTGCTGCTACTGTCACTGCTGCTGGTGGCAGCCAGTCAGCTGTTATTGCGCGATAAAACTAAATAGAGGACAACCCATGAACAAATGGTCTCACTGGCTGGCGGCTGGGGCGCTGGCACTGGGCATGCAGAGCGCACAGGCTGACGACAGCAACACGCTCTATTTCTACAACTGGACCGAATATGTGCCGCCGGGGCTGCTGGAGCAGTTCACCAAAGAGACCGGCATCAAGGTGATCTACTCCACCTACGAGTCCAACGAGAGCATGTATGCCAAGCTGAAAACCTGGAAGGATGGCGCATACGATCTGGTGGTGCCCTCGACCTACTTTATCGCCAAAATGCGCAATGAAGGGATGTTGCAGAAGATTGATAAATCCCAACTCAGCAACTTTCACAACCTCGATCCAAACCTGCTGAACAAACCCTTTGATCCCAATAATGATTACTCGATCCCCTATATCTGGGGCGCGACCGCCATTGGTGTTAACAGCGATGCCATCGATCCGAACAGCGTCACCGCCTGGGCCGATTTGTGGAAGCCGGAATATAAGCAGAGCCTGCTGCTGACCGATGATGCGCGTGAAGTGTTCCAGATGGCCCTGCTTAAACTGGGTTATTCGGGCAACACCCGTGACCCGAAACAGATCGAGGCGGCTTATGAAGAACTGAAAAAGCTGATGCCGAATGTGCTGGCCTTCAACTCCGATAATCCGGGCAATCCTTACATGGAAGGGGAAGTTAATCTCGGCATGATCTGGAATGGTTCCGCCTATGTTGCGCGTCAGGCCGGGACACCGTTGCAGGTGATCTGGCCGAAAGAAGGCGGTATTTTTTGGATGGATAACCTGGCGATCCCGGCCAATGCTAAAAACAAGCAAGGGGCGCTGAAGCTGATTAACTTCCTGCTACGCCCGGAAGTGGCGGCAAAAGTGGCAGAAACTATCGGTTATCCGACGCCCAATCTGGCAGCGAAGAAATTATTGCCAAAAGCAGTGGCGGAAGACCCGTCGTTGTACCCTGCCGCAGACGTGATTAACCACGGCGAGTGGCAGAACGATGTCGGCGATGCCAGCGTGCAATACGAGACGTTGTTCCAGAAATTAAAAGCGGGACGGTAAAGCAGCCAACACGCGCGATAAATCGCGCCGCTACGGAACCTGCACGCATTGGTAGCGGCGCGATTTATCGCGCAAATTGTTGTTTATTTATATAGCCCGCGCAGCAAGGTGTGGACAAACGCGGGCACCTCAACGCTTGCCAGGCCATATTGACCTTCAGCAAATTCGTTGCCGACCTGGCTGGGTTCAAGATTCAGTTCCACCGTATGCGCGCCCTGCAATTTCGCCTCATGGACAAAACCGGCGGCCGGGTAGACATGACCCGAGGTGCCAATCGCGATAAACACGTCAGCGTCAGCCAGTGCCTGATAAATCTCTTCCATCCCCAGCGGCATTTCGCCAAACCACACCACATGCGGACGCAGTGCTGAGGGGAACTGACAGCAGGTGCAGCGATCGTCCGGCGTAAGGTCGTCGGTCCAGTCAATCACCTGCCCGCTACTGACACAACGCACCTTCAGCAACTCACCATGCATATGCAGCACGCGCTGACTCCCGGCGCGTTCGTGCAAATCATCGATATTCTGCGTCACCAGCAGGAAGTTATCGCCCAGCACCTGTTCCAGTTCAGCCAGCGCCAGATGCGCCGCATTGGGCTGGATGTCGGGTTGTTGCAGCTGACGCCGACGCGCATTATAAAACGCCTGCACCAGCGCCGGGTCGCGCTGAAAGCCTTCCGGCGTAGCCACGTCCTCCACCCGATGTTCTTCCCACAAACCATCCGCCGCACGAAAGGTGCGAATACCCGATTCTGCGGAGATCCCCGCCCCGGTTAACACCACTACATGGGGTAACGGATGCGCGGCCAGTTCCGCTTTACGATCGCGTTCAAAAATACGCTGACGAAAGCGCTGGTGCACTTTACGCCGCGTTTTTTTATAGCGGGCGAGTCGCAAGCGGCGACGGAGTGTGCGCATAAAGGCTCCTTTATCTGCGCAGCCGCGCTACCGCCGCTGCGCCTGTTTGCGGTTATTGCCCGCTCAGCACGCGGGCCGGGTCGATGCGGCTGGCGCGGCGTGCCGGATACCAACTGGCGAGCAGGCTCAAAATTATAGCCGTGGCCAGCACGGAAATCACATCCAGCCAGTGCAGTTCCGACGGCAGAAAATCGATAAAATAGATGTCCCCGGCCAACAACTGATGTCCGGTCAGATGTTCCAGGCCGCGCATAATTGGCGTCAGGTTCAGCGCCACCAGCACGCCAACCACCACCCCGCTGACACTGCCGAGCAGCCCGGCCAACAAGCCGTACCAGATAAAGATGGCGCGAATCAAACCATCTTTCGCGCCGAGAGTACGCAGCACCGCAATATCCCCACTCTTATCCTTCACCGCCATCACCAGCGTCGAGACGATGTTGAAGCAGGCCACGCCAATCACCAGCACCATCGCCAGATACATAATGGCGCGGATCATCTGAATATCACGGTACATGTAACCGTAAGTGCCAATCCAGCTGCGAATGTAGACATAAGAATGCGTCACTTCACCGGCGTCACGCACCAGCTTTTGCGCTTTAAACGGGTCGCTCATTTTCAGCGCGATACCGCTGACGCTGTCACCCATATCCAGATAGCTTTGCGCATCCGCCAGCGGCACCAACGCCAGGCTGTGATCCAGCATGCCGCTCAGTTGCAGAATCCCGCTCACCTGCAAACGGATACGTTTCGGCTGAAGCAGCTTATTTTCGCCGTCGTTATTGGGGATCATGATAGTGATCCAATCGCCCTGTTTGACGTTCAGCGACGTCGCGATACCGCCACCGAGGATAATCTGTTGTTTTCCCGCCGCAAATTGCGACCAGGCGTCACCGGCAACAAAACGCGGCAGCGCGCTCAGACGCGGCTCCTGTTGCGGGTCCACACCTTTAACCTGCAACGCCTGTAGCTTCGCGCCACTTTCAATCAGCCCGGTAAAGTTGACGTAGGGTGCGGCTGCGGCAATGCCCGGCACCTGTTCAATCGGTGCAATCATCGGTTGCCAGTTACGGAACGGCTGATTAACCGGCTCGATTTCACCGTGTGGCACCACCGCCAGAATACGGTTGTTCAATTCCCGCTCGAAGCCATTCATCGCGCTCAGGCCGATAATCAACACCGCCACGCCGAGGGCGATGCCGACGGTTGAGATAATCGAGATCAGCGACACCATGCCGCCACGCCGACGGCCACGGCTGAAGCGCAGCCCCAGCAGCAGGGATAACGAAGGCGTCATTACAGCGCTCCCAGCGTTAAATGTTCGCTCAACTGGCCGTCGCGCATCTCCATCTGACGGCTGAGACGTTTCGCCAGCTGTAAATCGTGTGTCACCACCAGAAAGGCCGTGCCCTGGCGGGTATTGAGTTCACCCAGCAGTTCAAAGATCGCATCCGCATTGCGGGCGTCGAGGTTACCGGTGGGCTCATCCGCCATCACCAGACGCGGACGATTGACCAGCGCACGGGCAATCGCCACACGCTGCCGTTCACCACCGGACAATTCAGAAGGACGGTGCGCAGCACGTTTTTCCAGCCCCACCGCCGCCAGCATTTCGCGGGCACGCGCTTCGGCTTCGCCTTTGGCGGCTTTGCCAATCAGCAGCGGCATCGCCACGTTTTCCAGCGCGGTGAAGTCCGGCAGCAGATGGTGGAACTGATAGATAAAGCCCAATTCGCGGTTGCGCAGCTCCGCTTTCGCCGAAGAAGACATCGCATTGAGCGATTTGCCGTCAAAAATCACATCACCCGAGGTCGGCGCATCCAGCCCGCCCAGCAGATGCAGCAAGGTGCTTTTACCGGAGCCGGAACTGCCGACAATCGCCGTCAGCTCACCGGGTTGCAGGCTGAAAGCCACGTTGCGCAGCACATCGGTCTGCACGCTGCCTTCCTGATAGCGTTTACACAGGTCACGACACTGCAACAAAGGGGTGTTACTCATAACGTAAGGCCTCAGCGGGTTGCACGGCGGCAGCGCGCCATGACGGATAAAAAGTAGAAAGCAGCGCCACGGCCATCGACACCAGCGCGATGGTGATCACCTGCCAGACATTGATGTCCACCGGCAATGCGGCACCATCAAGGAACAGGCCAATCACCGGCAGCAAATGGTTCAGTTGGCTGGCGAGCAGTACGCCCAGCAATGTGCCAAGCAACGCACCAATAATGCCTGCGCTGGCACCCTGCACCATAAACACCGCCACAATCTGACGTCGGGTTAAACCCTGGGTTTGCAGAATCGCCACTTCGCCCTGCTTTTCCATGATCAGTAAGCCGAGCGAGGTAATGATGTTAAACGCGGCGACGGCGATGATCAGGCTGAGCAGCAGCCCCATCATATTTTTCTCCATCCGCACCGCCTGGAACAGGTCGCCTTTACGCTCACGCCAGTCTTTCCAGACCAGGCCATCCGCCAGTTTCTGCTGGCTGAGCGCATCGACGTTGAGCGGTTTGTCCAGCCACAGACGCCAGCCGGTGATGTTGCCGAGTGGGTAGCGCATCACGCGCGAAGCATCCTGCTGATTGACCAGGATTTGGTAGCCATCCACCTCGCTGTTAGCGGCATAGGTGCCTGCCACGGTAAAGATACGCTGGCTCGGCACGCGGCCTACCGGCGTAAACTGGCTGACCGATGGCACCATCAGACGCAGCTGATCACCGCGTTTGACCCCGAGCTGCCCGGCCAGTTGCTCACCGAGGATCACGTTGTATTGCCCGGCTTGCAGCACGCTTTGCTGCGTATTGACCAGATACGGGGTTAAGGGATCTTTTTCATCTGGATTGATGCCGAGCATCACCCCAACCGACACATTGTGGGCGCTCTGCAGCACCACATCGGCGGTGGTCAGTGGTGCGATACGCGTGACGCCTTGTAAATTAAGGCTTTGCGGCGTGAGCTGTTGCGGATTGATGCTGCCTTTGTCACTGGTCACCAGCGCCTGCGGCATCAGGCCAAGGATGTTGCCCTCCAGCTCGCGCTCAAAACCGTTCATCACCGACAATACGGTAACCAGCGCCAGTACGCCCAGCGTGATGCCAATGGTTGAGAGCCAGGAGACAAAGCGACCAAAGCGGTCTGAGGCACGTCCACGCATGTAGCGCAGGCCAATGAATAACGCGACTGGTTGATACATGAGATCCGTCTTGGCAATAGCCTGAAAATAAGTAGAGGGATGATAAAGGAGCCGCCTGCTTTATGAAACCTCTAACCCTCTGAGTCTGCGGCAAAGTTGCGTCAAAATGCGTCGCATAGCGCACCTAAGCACAAAAAAGCGACAAAATAATGACGTTAATTGTACGTTTCTTAGGCATTCACTGGGGTAGACTACCTGAAGTAGTGATGTTGAGTGTGGGGGTACAACATATGCTCAAGTTTCCCAAAGGCAGTATCGTAAAACACAAATCGGGAGAGATTAAAGGCGAGATCGTGAACGTTTTTGAACAGGGAGATGCGCCAACCGGTTATTACGTGAAGTGGGACGACGGTAATCACAGCTACCATCTGGAACAGGAACTCTCGTGGGCTAACATCGACCGACCGCGTATGCACTATACACAGCAATCGATTAAGTAACGGAAGCGGGAAAAAAGCACTGCGGCAGGTGATCCTCAGGGCGGATTATGGAATGATGACGCCCTGGAATAAAAGGAGAGAATGTCGAGACCCCATGTCCGAACAGAGTCGTTATACCCTGCCAGTTAAAGCCGGAGACCATCGTCAGCTCGGTCAACTGGTCGGTGCCGCCCAGGCGGTTGAGTGCGCCAGCATCACCGAACGTCATCACGGTCCGGTGCTGATGATTACCCCGGATATGCAATCTGCCCTGCGTTTGCAAGAGGAGATTCGCCAGTTCACCGATCTGCCGGTCAGTAACCTCGCCGACTGGGAAACGCTGCCGTATGACAGCTTCTCGCCCCATCAGGACATTATCTCCGCCCGTCTGTCGACCCTGTATCAATTGCCGACCCTGACGCAGGGTATGCTGATCATGCCGGTGAATACGCTGATGCAGCGCGTTTGCCCGCACAGTTTTTTACACGGCCATGCGCTGGTGATGCGCAAAGGGCAGCAGCTCTCGCGTGATGCCCTGCGCGACCAACTGGAACAGGCCGGTTATCGTCACGTCGACCAGGTGATGGAACATGGCGAATACGCTACGCGCGGCGCGCTGCTCGACCTGTTCCCGATGGGCAGCGACCAACCCTATCGTATTGATTTCTTCGATGATGAGATCGACAGCTTGCGCCTGTTTGATGTCGACAGCCAGCGCACGCTGGAAGCGGTCGACGCCATCAACCTGTTACCGGCCCACGAATTCCCGACTGATAAAGCCGCCATTGAACAGTTCCGCAGCCGCTGGCGCGAAACCTTTGATGTGCGCCGCGAAGCGGAACACGTTTATCAGCAGGTGAGCAAAGGCACGCTGCCCGCCGGGATTGAATACTGGCAACCGCTGTTTTTCGAGCAGGCACTGCCCACCTTATTCAGCTATCTGCCAGCCAACACCTTGATTCTCAACAGCGGCGACCTGGAAAGCAGTGCGCAGCGCTTCTGGCAGGACGTCAATGCGCGCTTTGAAAACCGCCGGATTGACCCGATGCGCCCGTTGCTGGAACCGGTGGCGTTGTGGCTGCGCCCGGATGCGTTGTTCAGCGAGCTGAAAGCCTGGCCGCGTATCCAGTTAAGCAGCGAAACGCTGGCCGACAAAGCCGCCAACACCAACCTCGGTTATCAAGCGCTGCCGGAATTGACAGTGCAGGCCCAGGCTAAAGCGCCACTCGACCTGCTGCGTCAGTTTCTGGAACAGTTCACTGGCCCGGTGGTGTTTTCGGTGGAGAGCGAAGGCCGCCGTGAAAGCCTCCAGGAACTGCTGGCACGCATCAAATTGCGTCCACAGCCGCTCTCCCGCCTGAGCGACGCCAGCCAGCAGCCGCACAGCCTGATGATCGGTGCCAGCGAACGCGGTTTTATCGATAGCGCACGCCAGTTGGCCTTTATTTGCGAAAGCGACCTGCTGGGCGAGCGCGTCAGCCGTCGTCGTCAGGACAATCGCCGCACCATCAACCCGGATGTCTTGATCCGCAACCTGGCCGAGCTGCATCCCGGCCAGCCGGTGGTGCATCTGGAACACGGCGTAGGACGGTATATCGGCCTGACCCGCCTGGAAGCCGGTGGCATCGAAGCCGAATACCTGATGCTCTCCTACGCGGGCGACGCCAAACTTTATGTGCCGGTATCGTCGCTGCATTTAATCAGTCGTTACGCCGGGGGCGCTGACGAAAACGCGCCGCTGCACAAGCTGGGTAGCGATGCCTGGTCACGCGCGCGGCAAAAAGCGGCCGAAAAAGTGCGCGACGTGGCAGCGGAGTTGCTGGATATCTATGCCCAGCGTGCGGCCAAAGCCGGTTTCGCCTTTAAGCACGACCGCGACCAATACCAATTGTTCTGCGAAGGCTTCCCGTTTGAAACCACCCCGGACCAGGCCCAGGCGATTAACGCCGTCCTCAGCGATATGTGTCAACCGCTGGCAATGGATCGTCTGGTGTGCGGTGACGTGGGCTTTGGTAAAACTGAGGTGGCGATGCGCGCCGCTTTCCTCGCGGTCGAGAACAGCAAACAGGTGGCGGTGCTGGTGCCCACCACCCTGCTGGCGCAGCAACATTACGATAATTTCCGCGACCGTTTCGCCAACTGGCCGATACGCATTGAGATGCTGTCGCGCTTTCGCAGTGCCAAAGAGCAAAATCAGGTGCTGGAACAGGCCGCAGAGGGCAAAGTCGATATTCTGATTGGCACGCATAAACTGCTGATGAGTGACCTGAAATGGCACGATCTCGGGTTGTTAATCGTCGACGAAGAACACCGCTTTGGCGTGCGTCACAAGGAACGTATCAAAGCGATGCGCGCCGATGTCGATATTCTGACGCTCACCGCGACACCGATCCCGCGCACCCTGAACATGGCGATGAGCGGCATGCGCGATCTGTCGATTATCGCCACGCCTCCGGCGCGTCGTCTGGCGGTGAAAACCTTTGTGCGCGAGTACGATAGCCTGGTGGTACGTGAGGCGATTCTGCGTGAAGTGCTGCGTGGTGGTCAGGTTTACTACCTCTACAACGATGTGGAAAACATCGAGAAGGCCGCCCAGCGTCTGGCAGAACTGGTGCCGGAAGCGCGGATCGCGATTGGTCACGGGCAGATGCGCGAGCGTGATCTGGAACGGGTGATGAACGATTTCCACCACCAGCGCTTCAACGTGCTGGTGTGTACCACCATCATCGAAACCGGTATCGACGTGCCGAGCGCCAACACCATCATCATCGAACGTGCGGACCATTTCGGCCTGGCGCAGTTGCACCAGTTGCGTGGCCGTGTTGGCCGTTCGCACCACCAGGCCTACGCCTGGCTGTTGACCCCGCATCCGAAAGCCATGACGACTGACGCGCAGAAGCGGCTGGAAGCCATCGCCTCGCTGGAAGATCTGGGTGCCGGTTTTGCGCTGGCGACGCACGATCTGGAGATTCGCGGTGCCGGGGAGTTGCTGGGCGAAGATCAGAGCGGCCAGATGGAAACCATCGGTTTCACCCTGTATATGGAACTGCTGGAGAGTGCGGTGGATGCGCTGAAGGCCGGACGCGAACCGTCGCTGGAAGATCTCACCAACAACCAGACCGAAATCGAGCTGCGGATGCCTGCGTTGCTGCCGGATGATTTTATCCCGGATGTGAACACCCGTCTGTCACTGTATAAACGCATCGCCAGCGCTAACGATGACGGCGAACTGGCCGAGCTGAAGGTCGAGATGATCGACCGTTTCGGCACCCTGCCCGATGCAGCGCGTAACCTGCTGGATATCGCCGCCTTGCGTTTAGAGGCACGTCAGTTGGGTGTGCGCCGTATCGAAGCCAGCGAGAAAGGCGGCTTCTTTGAGTTTGCACCGCAGAATCACGTTGATCCCGGCTGGTTGATTGGTTTGCTGCAAAAAGATCCGAAACACTGGAAGCTGGATGGCCCTACCCGCCTGAAATTCACCCGTGATTTAGCTGAACGCAAAACGCGGATGGCGTGGGTGCAGAGTTTCGTCAGCGACCTGATGAAGAATCGGGTGTAACGATCATGCTGGTGCGCAACACTGCGCGCCAGCATAAACAAAATTAATGATTTAATCATCCCGTTGAAAAAGACATAAATTGATTGTCTTTATATATCATAAAATTAAACAACCCCGCCTTTCGTCCCACCGCGTAAAAATATCAACCACGATACTGGATAAGCCCAGGGTTACTGACTATCTTTCTCATCAGTCCATTTACGCGCTGGTGTGTTTATGCTGTTTCGCAAGGAAGTCAGTGAACATTTGCAGTCACGTTACGCCGGACCGATTTTACTCATCACGGGCTGGCCAGTATGGATAACGCTGTGCATCACCCTGCTGTTTCTCGCCGCGCTGCTGCTTTTTCTGTGGCAAGGCAGCTACACGCGCCGGACCAGTGTCAGTGGTGAAGTCATCACCTGGCCCCACACCATCAACCTGTTTGCGCCCGAACAGGGGGTGATTTCCCGTTTGCTGGTCTCTCCAGGTCAACAGGTCAGTGCCGGTACGCCGCTGTATGCGCTGGATATCAGCCGTGTTTCGGCCTCCGGGAACCTCAGCGCCACCACGCGCGCACTGCTGAAAAAACAGCAGCAGCAAATGGGAGAGATGCTGCATCAACTGGAGCAAAACCGCCGTGCCACGCTGGCCAGCATCCAGCAACAACTTGACCAATTGCGCAGCGCGCGCGAAAAAACCCAACAGATGGTGGATTCTGCCACGCAAGGGTTGGACGTGATGCGCAGCAGCATGAATGACTATAACCGTTTCGCCCGCCGGGGGCTGATCACCAGCGACCAGCAAAACAACCAGCGCTATCTTTTTTATCAACAACTTAGTGTCTGGCACAGTCTGAACTCGCAGCGTGTGCAGCAAGATATGCAGATTGCTGAGCTGCTTAGCCAGCAGGTGACCCGTGCTGCGGATTTCGACAGCCAACTGGCGCAATACAACATCCGTCAGGCCGATATTGAGCGGCAGCTCGCTGAAGCGGATGCTGGCAGTGAGCGCCTGATCGCCGCCCCCTCAGCCGGACGCATCTCTTCGCTAAGCGTTACCGCTGGCGAAATGGTCAGTGATGGCGATAGCCTGGCACAGCTGGTGCCCGCCGGAGATGATATCCCCAGCCTGGTGATCTGGTTACCCAACGACAGCATTCCCTATGTCAAACCCGGTGATGTGATTAACGTCAGCTATGCCGCCTATCCGGCAGAGAAATATGGTCAATTCCCGGGCAAAGTGCTGTCGATTTCCTCTGCGCCGGTTCCACTCCGCGAACTCAACAACTATGGCAGCGCCCCCCGTTCGCCAGCAGGACAGATCACCGGGGCCTGGTTTAAAGCCAATGTGGCGCTGAATCATCAGGGGTTACGCTGGCAGGGCAAAGATCTGCCTCTCGCCAGCGGTATGCAGCTACAAGCCACGGTGTTTCTGGAAAAACGTCCGCTGTGGCAATGGATGCTCTCCCCTTACTATTTCCTGAAGAACAGCATCACGGGGCCAGTCAGTGACCAACGGTGAAATGAAAGAACTCTTCTCGCGTCTGCATATCCGCCTGCGGCGACGGATGCCGGTGTTGTTGCAAACCGAAGCGGCTGAATGTGGACTGGTCAGCCTGGCGATGATCGCCAGCTGGTATCAGTTACCGGCAGACTTGCGATTTTTGCGTCAGCAATCCGGCATCTCATCCCGGGGAGCCACCCTGCGTACCGTGATCGATACCGCCGCCGTAGCCGGTCTGAAATCGCGGGCATTGCGGCTGGAGATGGATAATCTGCGGGCGCTGAAGCTGCCCTGCATTCTGCACTGGGACCTTAACCATTTTGTGGTATTGGTGGCGGTGAAGCGCAATCGCGTTGTCATTCATGATCCGGCGGCCGGGCATCGCGTGTTGGGGATGCAGGACGTGTCCCTGCATTTTACCGGCGTCGCGCTGGAGTTATGGCCATCGGGCGAGATGCCAAAAACTCCCCCCGCCCGCCCGCGCATCCCGCTCTGGTCACTGACAGGCCGGATTGCGGGCCTCGGCCGCACGCTGACAAAATTGTTTTGTTACTCGCTGCTGATTGAATCCGTCAGTCTGCTGCTGCCGGTTGGCATGCAGATGGTGCTGGACCATGCCATCCCCGCCAGCGATGCCGGGCTACTCACGCTGATTTGTCTTGGTCTGGTGTTTTTTGTGCTGTTTCGCACCGGGGCCAGTATGCTCAGGGGCTGGACCTCGCTGGTGATGAGCACCCTGATCACGGTCCAGGGTAAAGCCCGTCTGTTTGATCACCTGCTGGCATTGCCAACGGAGTGGTTCGAAAAGCGTAAACTCGGGGATATTCAGTCGCGTTTTACCTCGCTGGAAACCCTGCAAACCACCCTGACCAGCAATGTGGTCAGCGGCATCATGGACAGCATTATGACGATTGGGTTGCTGATCATGATGTTGTTGTATGGCGGCAATTTGCTCTGGGTGGTGCTGGCGTTTACCCTGCTGTGGGTGCTGTTCAGGCTGGGAACCTATCAGGCGTGGCGACAAACCTCAGAAGAACAAATCGTCAGGAATGCCCGTTCCGGTTCTCATTTTATGGAGACGCTGTATGGCATCCATACCATTAAAGCGCTGGGCTTACCGGCGTTGCGGGCGCAGCACTGGTTCACCCTGAATGTCGAAAGCGCCAATACCACCATCCGCAAGACGCGCTTTGAGATGCTATTCACCGGTGGCAATACCCTGATTGCCGCGCTGCAACAAATCACCCTGCTCTGGCTGGGTGCCAACGCGGTCATCGCCGGACACATGACGCTGGGGATGTTTGTCGCCTTCAGTACCTATCGCGGGCAGTTTGCCGAGCGTACCGCCGCGCTGCTGGATAATGTGCTCCAGCTACGCATGTTGTCGCTGCACAAGGAGCGCGTGGCCGATATCATCCTCACCGAGCCTGAAACCACCCCGGGCGAACCGGTCCATCCGTTATTGAATCAGGGAGAACCCGCGGCGTTAGCGGTCAAAGGGCTGACTTTCCGCCACGATCCCTTTAGCCCTCTGCTGTTCAATGCACTGGATCTGGAGATTGCTGCCCGGGAGTGTGTGGCGATCACCGGCCCTTCTGGCCGAGGCAAAACCACGCTGCTCAAAATTATGGCCGGATTACTAAAACCGACGGCTGGGGAAGTGTATGTCAATGGCATCGACATTCGTGCCAGTGGTATCGCCAACTGGCAAGCCTGTATCGCCTGTGTGCTCCAGGAGGATACGTTACTGGCAGGTTCGGTGGCGGAGAACATCTGTAGCTTCGATGGGCAGCCCGACGACGTCTGGATTCAGGAGTGCGCCCGACTCAGCCAAATCCACGACGATATTTTGGCGATGCCGATGGGATATCAAACCTTGATCAGCGAGCTGGGTGGCAGTCTCTCCGGCGGGCAAAAGCAGCGACTGCTGATTGCCAGGGCACTGTATCGCCGTCCACAGGTGTTGTTTCTGGATGAGGCAACCAGTCACCTTGATGTGGAGAATGAAAGCCGGATCAACGCCGCCATCCGGGGACTGAACATTACCCGGGTGATGATTGCCCATCGCCCTTCCACCATCGCATCGGCAGATCGGGTGATAGATATGGCTGAATGGTCATGAAGCATTTAGGACAGAACTGAGCTTATTACGGAATTATTCCTTTCCGTATCGACAGTTATATAACATTATCCGATTCCCTGACGGAGTCTTATTTTCGCCGGTAAAAATAGATAGTCACTTTTAGTGCCAATTATTTTTAGAATTTATCTTTTCATTCACCGAACAGCGTCTATCCTGAATAAGGGCTTGCGAAAAAGAAGGCCCGATTCAAATATTGTTATCTTCCAGTCAACCTTTATTGAAAATCTGGAGTCCGACTATGAATGAATCAATGCGTGAACTGTCTGAACAGGAAATTTCACAGGTTAGCGGCGGCGCACTTTCGCTGCCTGGTGTTGCAGATGTGAGCGGTGTTGTGGGTAATCTCACCTCCACCGTCACCGGCTTGCTCGGTTCAGTGCTATCGACCGTCGGGGGTGTAGTGACAGGTCTTGGCTCAGCATTAAGTGGCCTGACCAACAATTCAGGTGTTTGATTGCTTCTACATTCATTTACCTGAAGTGCGCCTCAAGGATGAGGCGTTAATTAGAAAGTACCGGCCCTAAAAAATAACCCACGAAATATATCAGGCAATGTTAATTTTATTTATAGCGGCGCGATTTATCGCGCTATTTTTATTGTAAAAAATCGCGCGAGATCTGTGGCGTAATAAAAGAATCAGGGGCAGTCGTTGAGAATGCCCCCTGCTGTGATGTGTCTTTGCCCAATCAGGCCTGATTAGAATTCAGGATCAGCTGACCATTACGGTCGAGCGGAATGCGGGTGCCAGGGTCTTTTTCCATACGGATTTTGCCCTGCTGGTCGCCTATTTTATAGGTCACGTCATAACCCAGCATTTTTTCCTGCTTGTCATACACCGTTTTGCAACGTTGTTCCGAGGTCGTGTAGGTATCACGGTCCTGCATACCGGCCTGCACCTGGTTACCGGCGTAGCCACCTGCCAGCGCACCAGCCACGGTCGCGACGCTTCTACCGCGTCCACCACCAAACTGATGACCCAGCACACCACCGGCGACGGCACCCAGTACAGAACCGGTCAGACGGTTCTCATCCTGTACCGGACGGCGATGCGTTAAGGTGACATTGCGACACTCCTGTCGCGGTTGCTTGATACTCTCTTTGATCGGTGTTGCGGAGAGAACCTGAGCATATTGCGGGCCACGGTCAAAGACATCCATGCTGGCAACTGCAGCAACCCCTAATGCGGCCGCTACGCCAATACCGATACCCGCTAACATTGATTTGTTCACAGGAATGTCCTCCTGAAAGTTGTTACCGCGCAATCCTGAAGCTCACAGCATCCTGTGGAGCCGGGACATAACCGGCGTGCGCGACGCGCCGTGTCTGTGAGATAAGTTTTACAGATGGCCCGATTTTGCAACATCAGATTAATGGAGGAAACGCGGTGGCGGGCCGTCAGGGCCAGCTTTTCGGAGAGTTCTTAGTTCAGAATATCGCCAGACGGACCGCCTGGTCGGTGTGAATGTTTTCAATCAGTTAGCAGGATCGGGCGGCCGCAACCGCCCGACATGACTTAGTGCAGCTTGAGGCGCGGGCGCAGCACGCGGTTCAGGCTACCTACCAGCATCATCAGGCCCGTTTTGAAGTAACCGTGCAATGCGATCTGGTGCATACGATACAGAGAGATATAGACGAAACGCGCAATACGCCCTTCGACCATCATGGAACCACGCATCAGGTTACCCATCAGGCTGCCGACGGTACTGAAGCGCGACAGTGACACCAGCGAGCCGTGATCTTTGTAGACGTAGGCTTTCAGCGGCTTGCCTTTACGCTGCGCCAGGATGTTTTCCAGCGCACGTGAGGCCATCTGGTGTGCTGACTGCGCGCGCGGAGGCACGAAGCCACCAGACGGCAGTGCACAGGACGCGCAGTCACCGATAGCATAAATGTCATCATCAAGAGTGGTCTGCAACGTATCCTTCACCACCAGCTGATTGATACGGTTGGTTTCCAGTCCACCGATCTCTTTCATAAAATCAGGTGCCTTGATACCGGCCGCCCACACCATCAGATCGGCGTCGATAAACTCGCCACCTTTGGTGTTCAGGCCGTTGGCGGCAGCGCTGGTGACCATGGTTTGCGTCAGCACGCGCACGCCGAGTTTGGTCAGTTCCTGATGCGCAGCGGCGGAAATCCGCGGCGGCAGCGCAGGCAGAATACGCTCACCGGCTTCCACCAGCGTGACATTCAGCGCGGAGCTGTCGAGACCTTTGTAGCCATAGCTGTGCAACTGCTTCACCGCATTGTGCAGCTCTGCCGACAGCTCAACGCCGGTCGCGCCCGCACCGACAATCGCGATGTTGACTTTATCCAGGCGACCTTCACTGGCCGAGAATTTCAGGAACAGGTTGAGCATTTCATTGTGGAAACGACGCGCCTGATGCGGGTTGTCGAGGAAAATGCAGTGATCTTTCACTCCCGGGGTGCCGAAATCATTCGAGGTACTGCCCAGCGCCATGACCAGGGTGTCATACGCCAGCTCACGCTGCGGCACCAGCACTTCACCCTCAGCATCAAGAATTTCGGCCAGCTCAATGGTTTTGTTTTCACGGTTGATCTGAGTCAGGGAACCCAGCTGGAACTGGAAACCGTGATTACGCGCATGGGCCAGGTAGCTCAGCGCATCAATACCTTCATCCAGCGAACCGGTTGCCACTTCATGCAGCAGCGGTTTCCATAAGTGGCTGTGGTTACGATCAACCAGAATCACCTCGGCTTGCTTTTTCCGGCCCAGCTTATGTCCGAGCTGGGTGGCCAGCTCTAAGCCGCCGGCACCACCGCCGACAATCACAATTTTTTTCATAGATGTAGTCAACAAAGACCCCCTCAAAGTTGTAAACCAAAAGTTAATTAATGGTTACTAAAAACCTTAATAAACATAGGGTTGGCGACATTAAATCGCGAGCTGAGGGCAGAATATCATGGCGGGATCGGGATATCACAACAAAATTGATGTACATCAATCTTTCAATGGCATTATCGGAATGTTACACAAACATTGCGCCGCAGGACGCGGCGCAGGCAGGATTAACCCAATGTTTTGAAGGCTTTTATGCGTTGAAGATGCGGTGCGATGTTGCTGAATTTATGACTGGCTGCTTCATCCCAGACAATCTCATAGAAGTGATGTAACTGCGCGGCACTGCGTTGATTATCCAGCGCTTCATCATGGCGTGACAGAATGGTCAGGCAATGATCGCGGTTTTTTTCCCGAAAGTTACTGACGCATTTGGTGGCGATGTCCGCGTACTCCTCCGGGCGATCAATTTTGCCTTCCATATTCTCTTCCGGGAACAGGTTCGGATTAAAGATCACCTGGCGAATGCCACACAGAAAGCCGATACGCTCGGCCCAGTATCCCCCCAAGCCGACGCCGCAAATCAGCGGTCGGTCATCGGCCGCCTGATGCAGCAGCTTGTCACACTCTTTGAGCAAAAACTGCATATCGTGTTTTGGGTGGCGGGTGCTGTAACTGATCAGCCTGACGTCCGGGTCAATAAACTGCAATTGCAGCACCTTTTCATGGTTGCCCGGACTGTTGGAATCGAAACCGTGCAAATAGATGATCATGATTATCCTCAGCGTGGTGAACGTTCCGGGCAGCGGCCATTATCTGCCCGACGCTTTATGTGCCAGCCAGCGGTGTTGCAGCTCACTGAGCTGGCGCTGATTTTGCTGCCAGCGCGTGCTGGCCTGTAGCGTGTCTCGCGTGAATCGTCCCTGATGGTATAACTGCGACACCCGTGTCGCCCCGATCGGGATCAAATTATCCAGCACGCTGATGGCACCCTGACGATGGTTACACACCAGAATCATGTCACATCCGGCGTTCAGCGACTGTTGTGCGCGTTCGGCATAGCTGCCCATCACCGCAGCCCCTTCCATCGACAAATCATCGGAGAAAATCACCCCGTCAAAGCCCAACTCTTCCCGCAACACGGTTTTCAGCCAGTAAGGCGAACCGCTGGCAGGCAACGGGTCCACCTCAGTATAGATAACGTGGGCAGGCATCACCGCATCTAACGCGCGCTCGTCAATCAGTTGCTGGAAGATCGCCATATCATGCTGGCGCAGGGTCGCAGCATCACGCGGATCGCGTGGCGTCTCTTTGTGGGAATCGGCACTCACCGCGCCATGGCCGGGGAAATGTTTGCCGGTGGTTTTCATGCCCGCTTCATGCATGCCCGCAATAAAGCGACGCGCGACTTGCAGCGCGATTTGCGGATCGGCATGGAAGGAACGATCGCCAATTGCGGCACTGATATGGCCAATATCCAGCACCGGAGCGAAGCTGATGTCGATATCCAGCGCAATCATCTCTGCCGCCATTTGCCAGCCAGCCTGCTGCGCCAGTTCTCCGGCAGTGGACAGATCGTGCAGTGCCGCGAATGACTGCATCGCCGGTAGCAAGGTGAAACCCTCACGGAAACGCTGTACGCGCCCGCCTTCCTGATCGACGGCGATCACCAGTCGGCTATGCGATGCCGCGCGGATCTGCCGCACCAGCTCGGCCAGTTGCGCCGGGTCATGATAATTGCGGGCAAACAGAATCAGCCCGCCCACCAGCGGATGTTGCAAAATTTCCCGCTCCTCGGCGTCAAGCTCGTAGCTTTCGACGTCAAGCATCAGTGGTCCGGGGTTATTCATCGTCATCATATAATCCTGTAAAATCAAAGGTCTTGCCAGCTGGCACGCGCCAGTTGTTCCAGCGTGTCATCCTGGCTCTGCTCGGCGCGCAGTTGATACCAGCTGGCCATGAGCAGTTGTAGCCAGGGTTGCCAGCGTTGTATGTGTTGATGTAACACCGCAGGGATCAGCTGTGCTGTCTCTGCGTAAGCGGCAATCCATGCGTCAGCCTGTGGTGGATCGACCACACAAATTGCAGCCAGTTCCAGTGCAACATCGCCGTCTGCGGCGTATTCCCAATCAATCAGCCGCAACCCGTTGGCGGTGACAAGCAGATTGCCGGGATGCACATCCATATGGATCGGTGCCAGACGCAGCGGGCGCGGCTCTCCCCGCGACAGCAGTTGCCGCAGCCGCCGCTGCCAGCGCCAGTTTCGCTGCTGACACAACTGCCAGTAACGCTGCAACAACGGCGCAAGTGACAGGCGATAGCCCGTTAGCGGCTGTTGATGCAGATGGTAGAGTAAGTGAATCACCGCCTCACGCCGGGCGCTAAAGGCGGCGGGCGGCAATGTTTCGCCTGGCAACCATTCAACCAGCAGCCAGGGTTCACGCCAGCCCAGTGCCCGTGGCGCCAGTTGCGAAACCTGTAGTTTATGCAACAGGCGAAATTCACGTTGACGATCAACAAACGGAATCGGTGCCGCGGGTGAACGTCGCGCCAGCAATACGCCTTGCTCGCCGGTGATGCGCACACTCTGCCCGCTCAGTCCAGGCAACGTGAAAAAATGACCGCCAGCTTGCGCCGTCGGCCATTGTTGTTCAATCAGATATTTCAGCTGACTATCAGGGCTGTGCAACACCGTTACCTGACCAGATGATTTCGCCGGTCTGTACCAACATCAGCTGCATTTGTAACGTCGGCGCTTTCACATCACCCGCCGCGTTGCTGTACAACACATATTGCGCATTAACGTTACGTGCCAGGCCAATCGCTTTGCTGCGCGAGTTGAGGCTGTCATCCGCCGATAAGCCCAACGCCTGTTTTGCCTGAGCCAGTTGCTCCGGCGTCACCAGCGTAAACTTGCCGTTGTTCGCCAACGCATTTTGGATAGCATCGGTGGCTTTGTCGCTCTGCAACGCGCCATTGGTGCTATTTTTGATGCGATCCACCATCAGCACGCTGCCCGGAGTGACCCCGGCTGATTGCACCATGTTAGCCACCAGCGGTTGTACACTGGCGCTCCAGTTGATGGTTTTCAACTTCGGCGGCTGCGGTACCGTTTCCGGCGGCTGTTGCGGCTGGGTCGGCGGTGGCACCGGCTGGGTGGGTGTGGTCGGCTGGGTCGGTTCGACCGGTGCCGGCGTTTGCTGTTTAATTACACAGCCGGTCAGCATCAGCGCAAATAATAGCGCGCCGGAACGTTGTAAACTGCGAATCACGAATTACTCCTCAGAGATAAAGATAGAGCCGCACCTTGCTGGCGGTCAGATTGCCGATTTGCGACGCGGCTTCCACGCTGCCATGCGCAGGGACGGTGAGCGTTTGTGCCGGTTCACGCGGGGTGATTTCCAGCCCTTTATCGTCGTACCAGTAATAACGATAGTGTAGGGTAACCGGCGTTTCGCGTTGATTATAAAGCACGCTGGAGGCACGCAGTTGCCCATCATTGCCCGCCAGCTTCGGTTCATCGGTGATGATACCGGCCGACAGCACTGATGATTCCATCACCAGCGACTGCGAAGTATTGATCATCGGCTTGTCACTGCTGCACCCCGCCAGGGTCAGCAACAACAGGCCGCTCAGCCATTGACGCATAGCAAGTCCTGCCTGAGGTTTAGTCAACCAGCATCGGACCCAGCGGTTTGCCGCCGACCAGATGCATATGAATATGGTAAACCTCCTGGCCGCCATGACGGTTGCAGTTCATGATCAGACGATAGCCATCTTCGGCGATCCCTTCATCACGGGCGATTTTCGCCGCCACGGTAATCATGCGCCCCAATGCCTGCTCATGTGCGGCCTGCACGTCATTCGCAGTGGGAATCAGCACGTTAGGGATGATCAGAATATGCGTGGGTGCTTTGGGCGCGATATCGCGGAAGGCGGTAACCAGTTCGTCCTGATAAACCACGTCAGCGGGGATTTCGCGACGGATGATTTTACTGAAAATGGTCTCTTCAGCCATGATGCATTTCCTTAAACCTGGAGTTTAGTCAGGCAGTATGCGGGAGGAATTCTATTTCTTTCAACCTCAGGACCACTTTTCTTACATTAAATGGCTGCGTTTACACCACTTTTCCACGCGAAAAATCGCGCGGCTACACAATTTTGGCATTTTCCCCACCACTAAAATGAAACGCTGTTTTATAAATTAGATTTATCACCCGCGTTTCTTTGTGATTTTGCCACTTGTGCAGCGAACCTTGCTAAATCGCGAAGGTTTAGCCCGGCTTCCCGCTCTACTTTCTAACCAATCCGAGCCAGCTGTCCGGAAGGATGAGGGATGTACACCACATTTGTCTCAGGGAGTACCTGCAATGCGCTCACGTAAGATTGGTCTGGGCCACTATCTGGCCTATGGTTCCGGGGATTTCCTCGGCGCTGGCACCACGGCACTGACTGCCGCCTGGTTGCTCTATTTTTACACCACATTTTGTGGGCTGACACCGATTGAAGCGACCTTTATCTTCGCCGCCGCACGCGTGCTGGATGCGCTGGTCAGCCCGTTAATGGGTTTTCTCACCGACAACTTCGGCTCCACCTGGCTGGGTAAGCGCTTTGGCCGCCGTAAGTTCTTTATCCTGCTCGGTATTCCTTGTGTCTTCAGCTATAGCCTGATGTGGATCGCCGACATGAGTTTCTGGTGGTATCTGCTGACCTACCTGCTGTTCGATATCGTCTACACCATGATTCTGGTGCCCTATGAAACACTGGTACCGGAGATGACCGATGATTTTAAACAGAAAACCCGCTTCTCGGGTGCACGTATCGCCCTGGCGCAGCTGTCAGCGATTCTGGCGGCATTTCTGCCGGGCATCCTGATTGCCTGGTTTGGCAAAGAGAATCCGTTGTCGTTTTTCTATGCCAGCCTGGTGTTCGCGGTGATCTGCGCACTGGTGCTGACGCTGGTATGGCGCTTTACCTGGGAGCGCCATCCGGATGACTTCTCAGCGGAATCACTGCGTGCCGAGCAGCAGAAATCCGGCCTGACGCTGTGGCAAAGCCTGAAACGCCTCTACATCGAACTCGGTTCGACGCTGCGCATTCGTATCTTCCGCCAGCATCTGGGCATGTATCTTGGCGGTTATATCGCGCAGGATGTCTTTAACGCGGTGTTCACCTGGTATGTGGTGTTTGTGTTGATGCAAAGCGCGCAGATTGCTTCCAGCCTGATGGGCACCATGGCCGTACTGCAATTTATCGCGGTGATGGTGATGATCCCGCTGTGTATCCGCCTCGGACCGGCACCGGCCTATCGCCTGGTGGTGGTGCTATTTGGCCTGAGCGCCCTCTCCTATGCAGGCTTGTGGTACACCGGCATGAACAACAGCATGGCGTTGCTGGTGCTGATATCTGGCTTTGCCGGGCTGGGCCGCGGGGGTATCAACTATGTCCCGTGGAACACCTATACCTATATCGCAGACGTGGATGAAGTGATCACCGGTCAACGCCGTGAAGGCATCTTTGCCGGCATTATGACCCTGACGCGTAAAGCCTCGCAGGCCGGAGCCGTGATGCTGGTCGGCATCGTGTTGCAACTGGCGGGGTTTGTCTCCGGTCAGGCCACGCAGGTACCGGCAGTGAGCCATACCATTTTGGCGATCCTCAGCATTGGCACCGTCTGCGTGCTGACCTGCGGTTTTCTGGTATCGCTGCGCTTTAAACTCAATTTACATACTCACACCGTGCTTCGCGAAGAGACGCTGAAGATGCGGGATGCCGGACGTCCGCTGCCGGAGCGCATCACGCCGCAGGCACGTGAGATTGTCGAAACGCTGGCCGGTATGCCCTACGAAAATTTATGGGGGAACAACAACGTTGGCTACCTCAATCGCCTCAAGCCTGCTGCACCGCCCCTGCCGCGCAGGCCTGGTGAGCTACCCCCTCTCCCTGCCCCTTCAAAACGATAGGAATAGACCATGACCGTATTTCCGGTAAAACAGAGTGACCTGTTACGTCAGCCCGAGTATCTGCTGCCACGCAAGGAATTGGTGCAGTTGATCCATCAGTTGACGCACAACCTGGTCAATATCAGCGACGAAAGCGGCGAGTTTTTGCTGCGCCTCGACGATGGCCGCGTAATTGATACCAAAGGCTGGGCCGGATGGGAGTGGACACACGGTATCGGACTGTACGGTATGCTGCATTTTTACCAGCAGACGGGTGATCAGGCCACGTTACAGATTATCGATGACTGGTTCAGTACCCGGCTGGCGGAAGGTACGCCCACCAAGAACGTCAACACCGTCTGCCCCTTTCTTACCCTGGCGTATCGCTATGAAGAGACAGGCAACGCCGCCTGGCGACCGGTACTGGAGCGCTGGGCTGAATGGGTGATGTATGAGATGCCGCGCACGGAAAACGGCGGCTTGCAGCACATCGTGTATAACAACGAGAATCCCCAGCAGTTGTGGGACGATACCCTGATGATGAGCGTGATGGCACTGGCGAAGATTGGGCAGTTGCTGGAACGGCCAGAATTTGTCGAAGAGGCCAGTTTCCAGTTTCTTCTGCATACCCAGTATCTGATGGATCGCCAGAGCGGTTTATGGTTCCACGGCTGGAATTTCAACGGTCGCCATAACTTTGCCGAAGCCCGTTGGGCGCGTGGTAACAGCTGGGTCACCATTGTCATCCCGGATTTTCTCGAACTGATGAACTGGCCTGAACAGCACGCCACCCGTCGTTTCCTGTTACAGGTGCTGGAGAGCCAAGTCAAGGCGTTGGCAGGCTGCCAGCACAGCAGTGGCCTGTGGCATACCCTGCTGGATGATCCGCGCAGTTACCCTGAAGCCTCAGCCACTGCCGGTTTTGCCTACGGTATTTTGAAAGCAGTGCGGAAACGTTATCTGTCACGCGACTATTTACCTATCGCGGAAAAAGCGTTGCGTGGGGTGATTGCCAATATTGATGAAGACGGCGAGTTGAAACAGGTGTCGTTTGGCACCGCGATGGGCAGTGATTTGGACTATTACCGTCAAGTGCCCCTGACCTCGATGCCCTATGGTCAGGCGATGGCGCTGCTGTGTCTGACCGAGTATTTGCGGGTGTATTTATAACAAAACGGCCCCCAATATGGGGGCCGTTCTTCATCGTTCGACGATGTGATTACATATTACGGATGTAATCATCCATTTCAGTTTTCAGGTTATCGGACTTGGTGCCGAAGATGGCCTGAACACCAGAACCTGCCACCACCACGCCACGCGCGCCGAGGCTTTTCAGTTCCGTCTGGTCAACTTTAGCCACATCCGCCACGCTGACGCGCAGACGGGTAATACAGGCATCAAGGTTAGTGATGTTCTCTTTACCACCGAATGCGGTAACCAGTTTACCGGCCATCTCGCTACCGGTGGCGCTGCTTTGCTCAACCGCAGAATCTTCACGGCCCGGCGTTTTCAGGTTCAGTTTGGCGATCAGCACGCGGAACACGGTGTAGTAGATCAGACCGTAGATGATACCCACAATCGGGAACAACCAGATTTTGCTGCTGTTGCCACTCAACACCACAAAGTCGATCAGACCGTGTGAGAAGCTGGTGCCATCACGCATACCGAGCAGGATACAGATCGGGAATGCCAGGCCAGCCAGAATGGCGTGGATGACATACAGGATCGGTGCCACGAACATAAAGGAGAACTCGATCGGCTCGGTGATACCGGTCAGGAACGAGGTCAGCGCAGCGGAGATCATGATACCGCCCACTTTGGCACGGTTTTCCGGTTTTGCGGAGTGCCAGATAGCGATCGCAGCGGCAGGCAGACCGTACATTTTGAACAGGAAGCCACCAGACAGTTTACCCGCAGTCGGGTCACCCGCCATATAACGTGGAATGTCGCCATGGAATACCTGGCCCGCCGCGTTGGTGAATTCACCAATCTGCATCTGGAAAGGTACGTTCCAGATATGGTGCAGACCAAACGGCACCAGCGCGCGCTCAACCACGCCGTAGATACCGAAAGCCACTACCGGGTTCTGATAGGCTGCCCACTGTGAGAAGTCCTGAATTGCGGTACCGACCGGTGGCCAGATGAAGGACAACAGCACACCCAGCACGATCGCCGCCAGGCCAGAAATAATCGGTACAAAGCGTTTACCGGCAAAGAAGCCGAGGTATTCCGGCAACTTAATACGGTAAAAGCGGTTAAACATATATGCCGCGATCGCACCGGCGATGATCCCGCCCAGTACGCCGGTATCGGCCAGATGTTTCGCTTCGATTTCAGCCGCAGGCAGATGCAGTACCAGCGGGGCCACTACCGCCATGGTTTTCACCATGATGCCGTAAGCCACCACCGCCGCCAGCGCGGAAACGCCGTCGTTGTTGGTAAAGCCAAGCGCCACACCAATGGCAAAAATCAGCGGCATGTTGGCGAACACCGAACCACCCGCTTCGGCCATTACATGCGAAACGACGGCAGGCAACCAGCTAAAGTTAGCTGAACCAACACCTAATAAAATACCGGCAATCGGTAATACCGACACCGGTAACATCAGCGATTTACCTACCTTTTGCAGGTTCGCAAATGCGTTCTTGAACATAGCGTGAAGCTCCTGAGTATGAGTGCATTTCGCGCAGTGCGCGTGGCCGAGGGGGGAGGACCCTCAACCGGGATGACGCTGAGCGTCTTTTGATTTATTACGAAGAGTAAAATAAATCGATTTTTCTTACTTTGACGGCTATCACGTTTCGCTCATGCGGCCGTCTGGCTTTCAGGTAATTCTGACTGACTTGCTGCTATTTACGACAATAAACAACTGGCTGTGCCCTTTCAGGCACAGCCAGTCTGATGAATTTCTGATTAATTACAGAGTTTGAAATAAAGTGCGTTAGCCGCCAAGACGGCTCATCGGCACATGAAACAGGCGGGAGAAATTCTCCGTAGTGGCGGCGGCCAGGGTTTCAATGTCGACGCCTTTCAGCACCGCCATATAATCGGCAACGTCGCGGGTAAACGCGGGTTGGTTCTCTTTACCACGGTGCGGTACCGGAGCCAGATAGGGGGAGTCGGTTTCCACCAGCATCCGATCGAGCGGAACATAACGCGCTGCATCGCGGATTTGCTCAGCGTTGCGGAATGTCAGGATACCGGAAAACGAGATATAGAAGCCCATATCCAGCAGTTTCTCCGCCGTCTCGCGGTCTTCGGTGAAACAGTGCAGCACGCCGCCGCACTTCTCCACCTGCTCTTCACGCAGGATCGCCAGCGTATCGTCACGCGCATCACGGGTATGCACGATAATTGGCTTATTCAGCGCAATACCGGTACGGATATGCTCACGGAAGGAGGCCTGCTGCTGCGCCTTGGTTTCCTGCTGATAGAAATAATCGAGGCCGGTTTCGCCCAGCGCAATCACACGATCTTCCGCCGCCAGACGACGAAACTCTTCCACATCGTAAGGCGTTTCCTGATTAAGTGGATGCACGCCACAGGCCAGCGCAATGTTATCGCGCTCACCCACCAGCGCTTTCAGGGTGTGGTAATCCGGCAGGGTGGTCGCGATGGCCAGCATAAATTTCACATCACGCGCCGCCGCTTTGGCGATCACATCATCCAGATCACGATGCTGCTTTTCATAATCCAGGCCATCAAGGTGGCAATGGGAATCAACAATAAACATACTTCTCTCTTTTTACCGTTATCCGAAGGTCGCCGGGGTGAGCAGACGACTCCAGCTCAACAGGCGATCGGTCAACATTAATTCACGATTGAGCGCCGCCACCTGTTGCAGTTGCTCGCGGCACTGCATCCATAGCTGTACGCTGGCATTCAGGGCGCTGCTGTTCATCTGCTGCGCCAGTAACGTCACCAC
The DNA here is from genome assembly GCF_000175935.2 of Pantoea sp. At-9b. Taxonomy (NCBI): domain Bacteria; kingdom Pseudomonadati; phylum Pseudomonadota; class Gammaproteobacteria; order Enterobacterales; family Erwiniaceae; genus Pantoea; species Pantoea sp. At-9b. The sequence continues at coordinate 1,662,096 of NC_014837.1, read as the reverse complement.
ATCGGGGCGATCGCCATTGCTCAGCCAACGGCTGGCACCCTGTTGCACCTTCATGGCATCGACCAGTAGCGAGAGCAGCCAGCCGAGGCGATCCGCAACATCATCGCTATTCAGGCAAGGCAGCAGTTGCAGGATGTCCTGTTGCAGCGCACCCGGCAGCGCGTTGCAAAGCGTCTGACGCGCCTGCCAGCGTTCAGGTTGCAACAGCGCCAGCGCCGCAGCGGGTGCGCCGTTACTCAAGCGCAGCGCCGCACGTAACGTCTCCTCCGGCTGCGAAAGCTGTTTTTGCAGCCATTGCAGGCTGTGGATCTCATCCGGTGGCGACAGATGCCAGGTCATACAACGGCTGCGCAAGGTGGCAAGCAGACGCGAGGGTTCGCGGGTGCTGAGGAAAAACCAGGTATTGGCGGGTGGCTCCTCCAGCGTCTTCAACAAGGCATTGCCCGCCGCTTCGGTCAATTGCGCCGCGTCAGGCAGCCACACCACCTTGGCCCCACCCTGCTGGGCAAAATGGTACAGCTTTTCCGTGACATCGCGTACCGCATCAATCCCCAGCGAGGATTTGCCTTTTTCGGCTTCCAGTCGATACCAATCCGGGTGCGTCTGCGCCTGCATCAACTGACAACCGTGGCAGTGTCCACAACTCTTCAGCCCTTCCGGTTGCTGGCACATCAGCCAGCGGCTGACACCCCATACCAGGGCATCATCACCCATCCCCTCAATCGCCTGAATCAGCAGCGCATGGTGCGCCTGACCGCTCTGATGACGGGTAATGATGCGCCGATAGGGTTGGTTCAGCCACGGATACCAGTTCATGCCGTTTGACCCACCAGCCAGTGGTGTATCGCCGCTTTGATTGACGCCGTCACCTCCGGCAATGTCTGAGTGGCATCAATGGTAATAATGCTGGGATCGGCGGCCGCCAGTGCCAGATAACGCTCACGCGTGCGCTCAAAGAAACGCAGCGATTCCTGCTCAATACGATCCAGCTCACCACGTGCACGGGCGCGCTGCAAACCGATTTCCGGCGTGACATCCAGATACAGGGTGCAATCCGGACGAAACGCGCCCAGTACCGCATCGCGTAGCGTGGTCATCAGTTGGGTATCCAGACCGCGTCCGCCGCCCTGATAGGCTTGTGATGAGAGATCGTGACGATCGCCGATCACCCAGGCTCCCCGCGCCAGCGCAGGCTTGATCACGTTTTCCACTAATTGCACGCGTGCGGCATACAACATCAACAGTTCGGCTTTGTCCGTCACCTGCTCGCCCTCAATGCCCTGCTTAACCAGCACGCGCAATTGTTCCGCCAGCGGTGTACCGCCCGGTTCGCGGGTAAACACCAGATCATCAATGCCCTGCTCGCGCAGCACCTCGACCACCGCATCACGCGCGGTGGTTTTGCCCGCCCCTTCAAGGCCCTCAATGACGATAAACTTACTTTTCATTTTTTTCCTTCATCGCCAGCCGATACGCCTGCACGGCTTTATTATGGCTGACCAGATTGGTGGTGAAGGTGTGACCACCTTTGCCATCCGCAACAAAATAGAGGTAATTGGTTTTTTCCGGGTGTGCTGCCGCTTCCAGCGAAGCCCGGCCCGGCATCGCAATCGGACCTGGCGGCATACCGCTGATGGTATAGGTATTGTAATCGGTTGGCGTGTCGAGATCTTTACGCGTTATCGTGCCGGTGTAGCTGTCACCCATGCCATAAATCACCGTCGGATCGGTTTGCAACTTCATACCAATCCGCAGACGGTTGATAAACACCGAGGCAACGCGCGCCCGTTCTTCACTGACACCGGTTTCTTTCTCGATGATCGAGGCCATCGTTACCAGATCCTGCTCCTTTTTATAGGGCAGATTATCCATGCGGCCCTGCCAGATTTCATCCACCAGTTTGTTCATGCGCATATGGGCGCGTTCCAGCAGCGCCACATCACTGGTGTTGGCGGTATAAAGGTAAGTGTCAGGATAGAACCCACCTTCCAGCTGGCTGGCATCGAGTTTCAACGCCTCTGCCACCGTCGCGAACTGATCATCTTTCAGGGTGTGTTTCAGATAAGGTGCGGCGCGCAGCTGCGCCAGCCACTCTTTGAGGCGCGAACCTTCAACGAAACGGACCGGGAACTGCGCTTCTTTACCGCTCGCCAGCAATTCCAGCAATTGACGGACCGTCATATTGCTTTCCAGGCGATAAGTACCGGCTTTAAAGCGCGCCAGTTCCGGCTCCAGCTTTAACAAGGGACCAAACCACGGGCCTGGCGCGATGACATGCTCGCTTTCCAGCTGTGCTTCAAGCGCCACCCGTCCGGTGCCCGCAGGCAGGGTAAAAATGGTTTCCTGGTGCAACGTCAAAGGTGTATCGGCGAAACGTTCAATCTGCCAATAGCTAAAGGCCGCAGCGAGGCCAATGATCACCGTGGCGCCGGCGATAATTTTTTTCATTCGAGTCATGATGCTTCCATTTTCTGGCAACTGGCGAACAGTTGCTGGTACAGCGAACGTGCGTTAAATGTCATGTCGTCAATGCTACGCACGGGTAAAACAGGCATCAGAGCATTGCATATCACCACTTCATCTGCGGCGAGTAGCCTCTCTCTGCTGCCTTCAATCAACTGGCAATCCTGGCCTGCGGCTGCCATCTGCGCCATCAGATAACGCCGCATAATCCCGGCAACACCCGCCTGCTCAAGTCGCGGGGTGAAGACAGCATCGCCCTCGCGCCAGAATAAATTGGCCGCACAGCATTCCACCACCGTCCCCTCAGTGTCAAGCACCAGCGCCTCGTCACCGTCTGTCTGGTCAAGATGCTGGCGGATCAGTACCTGTTCCAGCCGGTTTAGGTGTTTGATCCCTGCAAGCCAGGGATTGCGTCCCAGCCGAATCGGACTGGTTATCAGACGTGCGCCCTGCTGGTGCAGCGCGTGATAATGCTGCGGCCAAGGGGAAAGTGAAACAATACGTGTTGGCGCGCTGCATCCCGCACGGCTATAGCCGCGTCCCCCCGCGCCCGGGGTCAAAATGACTTTTAACACCGCCTGTGATTGGTGCTGCGCCGCGCTGCGCATTTCTGCTTCGAGCTGTGACCAGTCAGGCTCGGCCATCAACAACCGTTCACATCCCCACTTCAGGCGTTGCAGATGCGCCGCTAACAGCAGGATCTGTCCCTGTTGTACCGCCGCAGTGGTAAAACAGCCATCACCGAACTGCACCGCCCGATCGCGCGCAGCCAGTTGCGTCTGTTCTGCGCCATTTATCCACATCATAACGACCCCAATGAATTGACCTTGCTTTGAATATCATTGAAGGCCGTAAGATTCTATGCGACTGCGTGACAAAATATAAAAAAGGCCCGCATTGCGGGCCTCTGTCGGGAACGGTGCGACTTACACCTTGCGGAAAATCAGTGAACCGTTGGTACCACCGAAGCCGAAGGAGTTACACAGCGTGTATTCCAGACCGCTGACCTGACGTGCCGTATGTGGCACAAAGTCCAGATCACAACCTTCATCAGGATTATCAAGGTTGATGGTCGGTGGAACCGCCTGATCGCGCAAAGCGAGGATCGAGTAGATAGATTCTACCGCGCCCGCTGCACCCAGCAGGTGACCCGTCATCGATTTGGTTGAGCTGACCATCACAGAACTGGCCGCTGCGCCGAAGATCGATTTCACCGCTTGTGCTTCGGCTTTATCACCGGCTGGCGTCGAGGTGCCATGCGCGTTGACGTAACCGATCTGCTCCGCATTTAGCTGAGCATCACGCAGTGCGTTGACCATTGCCAGCGCCGCGCCTGCACCGTTTTCCGGTGGCGAGGTCATGTGGTAAGCATCGCTACTCATGCCGAAGCCAACCACCTCAGCATAAATTTTCGCACCACGTTTCTTCGCGTGCTCGTACTCTTCCAGTACCACGATGCCTGCACCGTCGCCCAACACAAAACCATCACGATCTTTATCCCACGGACGGCTTGCCGCCTGCGGATTATCGTTACGGGTGGAGAGCGCACGCGCCGCACCAAAGCCACCCACACCCAGCGGGGTACTGGCTTTTTCTGCACCACCGGCCAGCATCACATCGGCATCGTTGTAAGCAATGATGCGTGCGGCATGACCAATGTTATGTACACCTGAAGTACAGGCCGTGGCGATAGAGATGCTCGGACCTTTCAGGCCATACATAATCGTAAGATGGCCAGCGACCATGTTTACAATGGTAGAAGGCACAAAGAACGGGCTGATTTTGCGTGGACCGCCATTGACCAGCGAGGCGTGGTTTTCTTCAATCAAACCCAATCCGCCGATGCCGGAACCAATCGCCGCACCAAAACGACCAGCATTTTCTTCAGTTACGACCAGACCGGAGTCCTGCATAGCCTGTATGCCAGCAACGATGCCATATTGGATGAAATCATCCATCTTGCGTTGATCTTTACGCGAGATGAAGTCATCACAATTAAAATCTCTTACCAAACCTGCAAAACGTGTTGCATAGGCACTGGTATCAAAATGGTCGATCAGGGTAATGCCGCTCTGACCGGCAAGGAGAGCACTCCAGGTAGACTCTACGGTATTGCCGACAGGAGACAACATGCCAAGACCGGTCACAACTACACGACGCTTAGACACGTTCGTCCTCCAGGGAGGGATAAAAAAAAGCTATGTGGGACAAACTATAAAACTCAGGCGGTCGAGTGACCGCCTGAAGGATATTCATTAGCCTTGGTGGCTAGTGATGTAGTCGATCGCTGCCTGAACGGTAGTGATTTTCTCAGCTTCTTCGTCTGGAATTTCGGTATCGAACTCTTCTTCCAGAGCCATAACCAGTTCAACGGTGTCAAGAGAATCAGCACCCAGGTCGTCAACGAAAGAAGCAGCGTGGGTCACTTCTTCCGGTTTAACGCCCAACTGCTCGATGATGATCTTCTTAACTCTTTCCTCAATAGTGCTCATGCTATTAAATTTCCTATCAAAACTCGCTTTCGCGATGGTTTTCGTAGTGTATAAAATGTTGAAAAAGATGCAACAAAATCCCGGCTGGTCGAACCACGATTTTACGCTATTCTGCGGTTTTTACCGCAGATAATGCAAATTATTTCGTGATTATCAGACCATGTACATGCCGCCATTGACGTGGAGCGTCTCACCTGTGATATAGGCGGCTTCGTCAGAGGCTAAGAATGCAACAGCATTGGCGATTTCCTGTGGGTCACCTAAGCGACCTGCCGGAACTTCCGCCAAAATGCCCGAGCGCTGATCTTCGTTCAGTGCACGCGTCATGTCCGTTTCAATAAAACCCGGAGCCACGACGTTTACGGTAATGCCACGTGACGCAACTTCTCGCGCCAGTGATTTGCTAAAGCCAATCAAACCTGCTTTTGCTGCAGCATAGTTTGCCTGGCCCGCGTTACCCATGGTTCCAACTACAGAACCGATGGTAATGATACGGCCCACACGTTTCTTCATCATGGCACGCATAACCGCCTTGGAGAGGCGGAAGACGGATGTCAGGTTGGTATCGAGGATATCCGCCCACTCATCGTCTTTCATGCGCATCAGTAAATTATCACGCGTAATGCCTGCATTATTGACTAAAATGTCCACTTCGCCAAATTCTGCGCGCACTTTCTCGAGCACACTCTCAATGGAAGCAGCATCGGTCACGTTCAACAGCAGACCTTTACCACTGTCGCCGAGGTAAGCACTGATTGCCTCCGCGCCGCTTTCACTGGTGGCCGTTCCCACCACTTTAGCACCACGCGCCGCCAGCGTTTCCGCAATGGCGCGACCGATGCCGCGGCTCGCGCCGGTAACCAGCGCAACTTTACCTTCAAAGCCCATGATTTTCCTCTTATTCCTGTGTAAGCGCAGCGGTCAGTGAAGCAGGATCGTTCACTGCGGCTGCGGTCAGGCTGTCCACAATACGTTTGGTGAGACCGGTCAGCACTTTGCCCGGACCGATCTCCAGCAGCTGCGTCACGCCCTGGGAGGCAATAAACTCAACCGATTCCGTCCAGCGTACCGGACTGTACAATTGGCGTACCAGCGCGCTGCGAATCGCGTCAGCGGAGGTTTCACATTGCACATCAACGTTATTCACCACCGGCACTGACGGCGCATTGAAGCTGATCGCTTCCAGCGCGACGGCCAGTTTCTCTGCCGCAGGTTTCATCAGCGCACAGTGGGACGGCACGCTGACCGGCAATGGCAGAGCACGTTTCGCGCCCGCGGCCTTACAGGCGGCACCGGCACGTTCTACCGCTTCTTTGTTACCCGCAATCACCACCTGGCCCGGCGAGTTAAAGTTAACCGGTGAAACCACTTGCCCCTGCGCGCTTTCTTCACAGGCTTTACGGATGGCCGCGTCGTCAAGGCCGATAATCGCCTGCATCGCGCCAGTACCTTCCGGCACGGCTTCCTGCATCAGTTTGCCACGCAGCTCAACCAGTTTGATGGCATCGGCGAAATTCAGTACCCCGGCGCAAACCAGCGCGGAGTATTCACCCAGGCTATGCCCGGCCATGATCGCAGGCTGGGGCGCATTCTTGCTCTGCCAGACGCGATAAATCGCGACTGACGCCGCCAGCAATGCAGGCTGTGTCTGCCAGGTTTTGTTCAGTTCTTCCGCAGGACCCTGCTGAACCAACTGCCATAAGTCATAACCCAGTACATCAGAAGCTTCACGGAAAGTGGCCTCTACCTGCGGGTATTCAGCAGCCAAATCGGCCAGCATGCCCACGGTCTGCGATCCCTGTCCCGGGAACACCAAAGCAAATTGCGTCATCATTCGTTCCTGTAATCAAAAGCGAACCAGCGCGGAACCCCAGGTGAAACCACCACCAAAGGCCTCCAGCAGAATCAGTTGTCCCGGCTTGATGCGGCCATCACGCACCGCTTCATCCAGCGCACTTGGCACGGAAGCCGCAGAGGTGTTGCCGTGACGATCAAGCGTCACCACCACTTTGTCCATCCCCATACCGAGCTTTTTCGCGGTGGCGCTGATAATGCGCAGGTTGGCCTGATGCGGCACCAGCCAGTCGAGCATTTCGCGGTCGAGATTATTGGCCTGCAAGGTTTCATCAACAATATGTGCCAGTTCAGTGACCGCCACTTTGAAGACTTCGTTCCCCGCCATTGTCAGGTAGGCCGGTTGATCCTGATGTTCGCGATCCTGGTACGGCAGTGTCAGCAATTTGCCGTAACGGCCATCAGCATGCAGATGCGTTGAAATAATACCCGGCTCACTGCTCTGGCCCAGTACTACCGCACCCGCACCATCACCGAACAAAATAATGGTGCCACGATCGGCGGGATCCAGCGTGCGTGCCAGCGCGTCAGCACCAATCACCAGCGCATGTTTTACCGCGCCATTTTTGATGTACTGATCGGCTACGCTCAGGGCATAGGTAAAGCCTGCGCATGCGGCTGCAAGGTCAAACGCGGCACAGTCATTGATCTCCAGCATTTGCTGGATCATGCAGGCCGAACTTGGGAATGCGTGGCTGGAAGAGGTGGTCGCGACAATAATCAGACCCACGTCATTCGCTGCCACACCCGCCATTTCCAGCGCGCGCTGTGCTGCCGAATAGCCCATGCTGGCTACTGTTTCATCCGGCGCAGCAATGCGGCGCTCACGGATACCGGTACGGGTGACAATCCACTCGTCCGAAGTCTCCACCATTTTTTCCAGATCCGCGTTGGTACGCACCTGGCTGGGCAAATAACTGCCCGTACCGAGAATTTTGCTAAACATCTACGCTTTGTCACTCCTGGCTAATACAGTGTCCAGGCGCGCAGCAATCCGTTCCGGGACTTGCCGCCGCACCGCCTGCTCTGCCTGTTCTATCGCTACGGCAAACGCACGTTGATTCGCCGCGCCGTGGCTTTTGATCACCGTTCCGCGCAATCCTAACAGACAAGCGCCATTGTACTGGTCGGGGTTGAGATGACCGAAACGCTTCGCCAGACGCTTTTGGATCCAGCGTCCCAGCCACTTCAGCCACCAGGCCCGTTTTTTTCCTTCCCCTGACGATTTGAGCAGCGAAAGAAACATTCTTACCACACCTTCCATGGTTTTCAGCGTGACGTTGCCGACAAAGCCATCGCAAACCAGCACATCCGTCTTGCCGGTGAGGAGATCATTCCCCTCAAGATAACCAATATAGTTGATTTGCGGGGATTCCCGCAGCACCGCCGCTGCGGTGCGAATCGTTTCCAGGCCTTTGGTTTCTTCTTGTCCAATGTTGAGCAAGGCAACGCGCGGCTGATTAATGGCGAGCAATTCTTCGGCCACCACTGCGCCCATCACCGCAAATTGCACCAACATTTCACTGTCAGATTCCACATTTGCGCCCAGATCCAACACCACCGTTTTCCCCTGCTGCTGGTGCGGCAGTACAGTCATCAGCGCCGGACGCTCAATGCCGTCCAGCGGCTTGAGCAACAATTTGGCCAGTCCCATCAGCGCACCGGTATTTCCCGCGCTGACACAGGCTTGTGCCTTGCCCTCTTTCACCAGCTCCAGCGCGATACGCATGGAACTGCCGCGACTGTTACGAATCGCCTGTGAGGGTCTGGCATCACTTGCAATAACCGATTCGGCAGGGATCACCTGCACACGCCCCGCTACAGAGGAATCCGCTTTGGCAAGTAATGGCATGATTGTGTCGGGATTACCGACCAGAAGGAGAACCAGGTGCGAATGAGAGGCCAGTGCCTGCAAGGCTGCAGGCACTGTCACGCAGGGACCGAAATCCCCGCCCATGGCATCTATCGCCAGGGTCAAACGTGTCAAAGTATCGCCTTGCGTAACCGCAAGAATTACTTAGCGATAACCTTGCGACCGCGGTAGTAACCATCCGCAGTGATGTGGTGACGCAGATGAGTTTCGCCAGAAACTTTATCTACAGACAGAGTGGTGGTGGTCAGAGCATCATGAGAACGACGCATACCACGCTTAGAACGGGTGGGTTTATTCTGTTGTACGGCCATGGACCTTACTCCTATTACTTACGCTTTAAACTGGCTAATACGGCAAATGGATTTGGTTTTTCTGCCTCTGCAGGCAACTGACCAAATACCATGTCCGCGTCGGACACTTCACAGTGTTCAGAATCATGCACCGGAACCACCGGCAGTGCGAGGATGATTTCATCTTCAATCACCGCCAACAGATCGATCTCGCCAAAATCATCGACATCGACCGGTTCGTAGGCTTCCGGCAGTGCCTCGGCCTGCTCTTCAGTAGAGACAGGGCTGAAGCAATAGCTTATGTGAACCTGATGCGGAAACGGCTGGTTGCAGCGTTGACATAACAACGTAACCTGCACATCCGCTGTTCCTTGCAGAACCGCGAGGCGCTGGTTGTCAACCGCAAACGACATGGCACATTCAACATCACTGTCCACACTCACGACCGAGTCGGCCACACGCGCCACCAATTCAGGTGAATAAACGCCATGATAATCAAGGCGTTTTTGCGCAGCGCGTACCGGATCGAGCGTCAGGGGTAATTTTACCTTTTGCATAGGGCGCGAATATTAACTTTGTAACGTCATAGAGTCAAAGAAAAAGGCCGTTTTACAGCATCTTTCACCCGTTAGTCGCATCCAGTGCGGCGCACAGTTTAAAATGACTGTCACCTTTACGCTATCTATTCTGCAAAAAAATGACGACATCGCTGGTTTTAGCCTCAACCTCACCCTTCCGTCAGGCTTTATTAAGCAAGCTTGGCCTGCCTTTTATCTGCGCTGCACCGCATACTGATGAGACGCCACACCCCGGCGAAGCGGCTGATGCGCTGGTGCAACGCCTCGCCCTGGCGAAAGCCGAGGCGCTGGCGACAGCGTATCCGAATCATTGGATCATCGGTTCCGATCAGGTATGCGTGCTGGACGGACAAATCACCGGCAAGCCGCTCAGCACAGAGAACGCCTGCCGACAACTGGCGGCCGCCAGCGGCAAAGCCATCACCTTTTATACCGGCCTGGCGCTGATCCAGCCACAAAGCGGGCGGCAGTTTCTCTGCTGTGAGCCTTTTACCGTCCATTTCCGCTCCCTGAGCGCAGCAGAAATTGCCGGCTATGTTGCCAAAGAGCAGCCACTGCACTGTGCTGGCAGTTTCAAAAGCGAAGGTTTGGGGATTTGTCTGTTTGAACGGCTGGAGGGACGCGATCCCAATACCCTGATTGGTTTACCGCTGATCGCGTTGAACGCAATGCTACGCGAAGCGGGCATCAACCCATTGTGCTGATGCCCGGTGCGTCAGGCTTTTTTCTGGCGCAACTGCGTAAGACAATGCTTCAAAGCGCCGTCCAACGGCGCTTCCATCCGCAATGTCTCACCGGTGTTGGGATGGGTAAAGGTCAACGCCGCCGCATGCAGGAACAGGCGGGACAGCCCGGTCGCTGCCAGTTGGCGTTCAAATTCACGATCGCCGTAGCGATCATCAAAGGCAATCGGGTGGCCCGCATGCAGAGTATGCACACGAATCTGGTGGGTACGGCCGGTAACCGGGCTGGCTTTCACCAGGGTGGCAAAGCCAAAACGCTCCTCAACTTTAAAGCGCGTTTCTGAGGGTTTGCCTTCAGCACTGACACGCACCACGCGCTCGCCACTTTGCAGGATATTCTTCAGCAACGGTGCCTGGACCACTTTCAGATGCGATGGCCAGTCACCCCGCACCAGCGCCAGGTAATCTTTTTGCATACCTTTTTCACGCAGTTGCTCATGCAGGGAACGCAGCGCTGACCGTTTTTTCGCGACCAGCAAAATCCCCGAGGTGTCGCGATCAAGGCGATGCACCAATTCGAGGAAACGCGCTTCCGGCCGCAAGGCACGCAACCCTTCGATCACACCGAAGCTTAAGCCGCTGCCGCCATGTACCGCTGTACCGGAGGGCTTATTCAGCACCAACAGATAATCATCTTCGTACAGGATGGCATCGGCCAATGAAGCCACTTTCTCCAGCTTCGGCGAGACCGCCTGTTCTTCACGTTCGGCAACCCGCACCGGTGGGATACGGATCTCATCGCCCTCTTCCAGCTTATATTCAGGCTTGATGCGTTTTTTATTTACCCGCACTTCACCTTTACGCAGGATGCGATAAATCATACTTTTCGGCACACCCTTCAATTGGGTGCGCAAAAAGTTATCAATGCGTTGTCCGGCATTTTCAGCCGTGATGGCGACAAATTGTACGCCGGGATTCTCTGTTTTCATGGCGGCGATTCTAAATAGTGTCCCTGGATAGCGCCACCCCTTTTTCTGTGCTTAACTCTCTGGTTGTCGCGGCGCTAAAGGGTCGAAATGCTGACTTTTTCAACAATGCGATGATAACCCCTGCAAATGAACAGGTTAAGGATGCATAAACTTCACAGCTCGGCAAAAGTCGCCTTGCTATATGTTGGTCAGCAATGGAATAATGCAGGGGTTTCTGTCCTGGAAAGATTCAGGCAGAAGAAAGAGCGAAATAAGTCATTTTGCCGGATTAAACGGACACGCAGCAATGGCGTAAGACGTAATGTTAAATCAGGCACTTAGCGGGCTGCGGGTTGCAGCCAGGACGACAGACTGGGATGTGTGGATTTTTGAATACTCTGTAGCACTTCCACCTTCAGGCGCTGGATTTCCTTATGAAAAACAGGCCACCGACAAGATTTGCGCCCCTTTAGCCGCCGACAACCGTGAGGTTGACGTCTGTGCATTAAAGACACGGGGCCATCGGTTGATTCTCGTCCAGGGTAACGATGCCCGCAGCTTTGTCACTCATGAGAGAATAACGAGTAAGTCACGATGAAAAGAATGTTAATTAACGCAACTCAGCAGGAGGAGTTGCGCGTTGCCCTGGTTGACGGACAACGTCTGTACGATCTGGATATCGAAAGCCCCGGACACGAACAGAAAAAAGCCAATATCTACAAAGGTAAAATCACCCGTATTGAACCCAGCCTGGAAGCTGCGTTTGTTGATTACGGTGCTGAGCGTCACGGTTTTCTCCCTCTGAAAGAAATTTCCCGCGAATATTTCCCCGCCAGTTACAACGCGCACGGACGTCCCAACATCAAAGATGTCCTGCGTGAAGGCCAGGAAGTTATCGTTCAGATTGATAAAGAGGAACGGGGTAATAAAGGCGCGGCACTGACCACCTTTATTTCACTGGCCGGTAGCTATCTGGTGTTGATGCCCAATAACCCGCGTGCGGGTGGGATTTCGCGCCGTATCGAAGGCGATGACCGTACCGAACTGAAAGAAGCGCTGTCCGCACTGGAACTGCCGGAAGGTATGGGCCTGATTGTGCGTACTGCGGGTGTTGGCAAATCTGCCGAGTCATTGCAGTGGGACCTCAGCTTCCGCCTGAAACACTGGGAAGCCATCAAGAAAGCCGCAGAAAGCCGCCCGGCACCGTTCCTGATCCATCAGGAAAGCAACGTGATCGTGCGCGCCTTCCGCGACTATCTGCGCCAGGATATCGGTGAAATCCTCATCGATAACCCGAAAGTACTGGAACTGGCACGTCAGCATATCGCCGCGCTGGGTCGCCCGGACTTCAGCAGCAAAATCAAGTTGTACACCGGTGAGATCCCGCTGTTCAGCCACTACCAAATCGAATCGCAAATTGAGTCCGCCTTCCAGCGTGAAGTCCGCCTGCCTTCTGGCGGTTCGATTGTTATCGACAGCACCGAAGCCCTGACCGCGATTGATATCAACTCAGCACGTGCTACGCGCGGTGGTGATATCGAAGAGACCGCCTTCAATACTAACCTGGAAGCGGCCGATGAAATCGCCCGTCAGTTGCGTCTGCGTGACTTGGGTGGCCTGATCGTTATCGACTTCATTGATATGACTCCCGTGCGCCATCAGCGTGCGGTGGAAAACCGTCTGCGCGAAGCGGTACGCCAGGATCGCGCACGCATCCAGATCAGCCATATTTCCCGTTTTGGCTTGCTGGAGATGTCGCGTCAGCGCCTCAGCCCGTCGTTGGGCGAGTCCAGCCATCACGTCTGCCCGCGTTGTAGCGGCACAGGTACCATTCGTGATAACGAATCGCTGTCACTGTCCATTCTGCGTCTGATTGAAGAAGAAGCGCTGAAGGACAACACCAAAGAAGTTCATGCGATTGTGCCGGTTCCGGTGGCTTCCTACCTGCTGAACGAAAAACGTGATGCCGTCAGTGCGATTGAGAAGCGCCAGGGTGGCGTGCGCGCCATCATCGTGCCGAACGATCAGATGGAAACCCCGCACTATTCCGTACTGCGCGTGCGCAAAGGTGAAGAGACTCAGACCCTGAGCTACCACTTGCCGAAGCTGCACGAAGCAGAAATGGCGTTGCCGTCGGAAGAAGAACAGGCAGAACGTCGCCGTCCGGAACAACCGGCCCTTGCCGCCTTTGTGATGCCGGATGCACCGCCTGCCCCGGTCGAAGTGGCTGAAGAGAGCCAGCCGGTGGTGAAAGCCGAGCCGAAAAAAGCCAAGCCTACCGCCACTGTCGCGGCACCGGCGGCATCAACCGGCTTTATGGCACGCCTGCTGGGTGGACTGAAAAAACTGTTTGTGGGTGATGCCCCTGCCGCGGCACCTGAAGCCAGCGAGAAGCAGGAAAGCAAAGCGACCGACGGTGAAAATGGCCAGCAGCGTGGCGATCGTCGCAACAACCGTCGCAATAATCGCCGTGAGCGCACGCCGCGCAACGCCGAGAACGCACCGGTACGCGAAGCGCGTGAACCGCGTGAGCCACGAGAGCCACGTGAGCCTCGCGAAGCGCGTGAAACCACCGAGAACCGCCGCAACAAACGCCAGAACGAGCCGCGTGAAGAACGCAGCCCGGCACAGAGCGAAGAAGCACGCCAGCAGCGCGAAGAGCAGCAGCAACAGCGTCGCGAACAGCGTGCAGAACGTCAGCGTCGTCGTCAGGAAGAGAAACGCGCCCAGCAGCAGGAGCAGAAAGCCGCTGAGCCGGTCGTTCAGGCCGATATCGTTGATGAGGCCGCACAGGAAGAAGAACGCATTCAGGTCATGCCGCGTCGTAAACAACGTCAGCTGACACAGAAAGTGCGTTTTGGCGATGAAAGCGAAACCGTAAACGAAACGGTTGCCGCGCCGGTTGAAACTGCGCCGCGCGCCGTGGTCAACGACGAGCCGGAAGCGACCAATGATGAGCAGGATGATGTGGATAACCGTGATAGCGCGAATATGCCGCGTCGCTCACGCCGTTCACCGCGTCACCTGCGTGTCAGTGGTCAGCGTCGCCGTCGTTATCGCGATGAGCGCTATCCGACCCAATCGGCTATGCCGCTGGCGGCAGCTTCAGCTTCACCAGAAATGGCTTCTGGCAAAGTCTGGGTGCGTTATCCGGTTGCACAAACCAATGAGGAACTGGCAACGCAGGATGTTCTGAACGAGACGCCTGATTACAGCCGCGAAGAGACCGCAGCTGCTGTTGCCTTACCTGCCAGCGTTGAACCTGTGCAAGAAGAAGTGGCCGCAGAGCAAAACGTCGAAGCCGTTGTGCATCAGGCTGAACCGCAGGCGCACACTGACGTGCCAGTGGTGAATACTGAAGACACCAGCCCGATTGAAACACCGGTCAATGAACAACCGGCCGTGATTTCCGCCGCTGATGAAGTGGTCGCGGAAGAGACTGCCGCCCAGGCCGAGCCGGTAGTGGATGTTGCCGCTGAGGTGGATGAAGCGGTTGCTGCCGCCATCGTCGCACCGGCTGAGGTCGCGCCGGAAGTGAGTGCACAGGTAGAAGACGTGCTGTCCACACCGGTTGCCGCAACAGCCCCGGCTGAACCCGTTGCAGAACCTCATGCGCCGGTTGCGGCACGTGATACGGTGATCAACAACGCGGAAGTCCGCTGGAAGCATTTCGCTTCGGCACCGATGACCAAAGCACCGGCACCGGCCTGGCAGCCTGAACCGGTTCGCCATAGCGACTGGGTGCGCCCACCGTTCGAGTTTGCGGGCCGTGGTTCCGCTGGCGGACATAGCGCCACGCATCAGGCAACCGCTCCGGCAACCAAGCCAGAAAGCGTCTAAGCTCGCTAAACGTCATAACCCAACCCCGGCCAGTCCGGGGTTTTTTATTGGTCGGAAAAAATATCAGGCAAAAAAAATCCCACGGCCGGTAAGGGACGTGGGAAAAAACAAGCGCACCCGGTTTAAGTACGCTCAAATTTGTCGGTCAGTTACGAATTCATCTGGAACAGTGACATCTTCGACATCTGGGTAAAGACCGTATACGAGGCTTGCAACGCCGTCTGCTGCATGGTGTAGCTGGAGATTGCCGAGGTGTAATCCACATCCACCAGGTCACTCATTTGTGACGCCATAATGGTATCGCGGTCATCACCCTGCGCATCCAGCGTGTCCAGCTCAGACATCTTTGAGCCTACCGCAGAACGCACGCTCAGCACGTTGTTCAGTGAGTTGCTCAAACCGCGGTTGGTCTTATCCATCGCATCCTGGAAGGTTTGTTTGGTGGCATCGTCAGCGTTGTCCTGTGGCACTTTCAACGCGGCAATCGCACTGTCGAGCATATTGAACAGGTTAGTTTCACTGGCGCTACCGTCCGGCTCTGCTTTGGCATTGCTGGTAATTGACATAAACACCGAGGTGCCGGTGTCGCCGACCGACATGGTGCGGCTGTCATCCACTTTTTGCGTAATCGGATTGCTACCGCCGACATAGGTCACGCCAGTGCCATCATCAGTGAATGGCTCGGTATCGGTTTGATAGCCGGCAAAAATATAGTTGCCGTTACCGTCTTTACTGTTAGCCAGGCCCAGCAATTGCGAGCGGATACCTTCCAGTGACGTGGCGATCGAAGCCCGGTCATCATCACTCAACGTACCGGTTGAACCCTGAACAATTAGGGTCTGCGCATCCTGAATGCTGCTGGTGACGCTGGAAAGCGTATTTTCTTCCATTGACAGACTCTGGTTGGCAAAGCTACGCGCGGTGGCGTACTGGGCGCTTTTGGCCTGAGTCTGCGACAACACCACAGCGCGCGAGGCCGCAATCGGGTCATCAGAAGGGTTAGTCACGCGGCGACCGCTGGAAAGCTGTTCACCGACTTTGAGCCAGGAAGCTTGCGAATCCGTGATACCGCGCACCTGCTGGTTAAAAATCATATTGGTACTAAGACGCATGGTTTTTTATCCTCTCTGCTTAGCCGAGGCTATCGATCAACGCGTTGAAAATGGTGCTGGCGGTTTGCAGCACCTGCGCGTTAGCCGTGTAATATTGCTGATATTTGGTCAGGTTGGCGTACTCTTCATCGAGGTTGACGCCCGAAATTGACTGCTGACGGTCACTTAACTGACTCACCACACTTTCCTGAGTGGTACTGGTGGTTTCCAGCGTACTGGTTTTGTTACCCACCGTACTGACGATGCTGGCATACGCCTCGGCCAAGGTGGCGTTACCGTTCACCAGTTTGCTGTCCTGCAAATCCAGCAGTTTTTGCGCATTGGTATTATCGCTGGCACCATCCACCGCACCTGCCGCCGCAATCTGTGACTCATCAGTGATCGCCACTGACATATCACCAATCACGTTCTGCACCGGTTTTACCAGGAAGCTGTCTTTCGCCGCAGGCGTACCACTTACGGTTAACTGAAGACCATCAAAGCTCAGCGTGGTGTTACCATCGGCATCAGTTCCCTGCGTCGCCGTCACGCTAACGTTGTCCGACTGACGGGTAACCGACCAGTTGGTGCCGTCGTAGCTGACGGTGTAGTTTGAGGCTTTCAGCGCGCTGGTGTCGGTCCATTCAGCGGACAGCGTCGTGCTGGAGGTATTCTTGGTGTTGCTCAGGACTTCCGGGCTGCCGATGTTAAAGAAATCAGTGCCCTGATCACCGTTGCTGTCATACCCTTCTTTATGGATGGTATTGAAGCTGGTGGCAAAGGCAGCGGCAAGCTGACCGAGCTGGTTCTGAGCGGTGTCCAGATCCTGGGTACGGAACGCCAGCAGACCACCCAACGAACCGGTTGTCAGGGTTTTCTCAGCAATTTCTACGTTACCCGCCTGCTTATCAACATAACCGACGGTGATACGTGAAGGGTCACTGCTGGAAGGCATCGCCACCAGCGAAGTGGTTTTACTGCCATTGACCAGCGTGGTGCTGCCCATTGAAACGATATAGCTGCCATCCTGCTGCGACACCGTGACACCGACGATATCATTCAGGCTGCTCACCAGTTGATCACGCTGATCCAGCAGGTCATTCGGCGCCGTGCCATCTCCGGTGGTCAGTTTGGCAATCTGGGTGTTCAGGTTGGCAATCTGGCTGGTATAGGTATTGATCTGGTCAACGCTGGAGGTGATATCGGTGTTGACGCTGGTCTGCATATTGGTCAGATATTGTGCTGTTGTCTGGAACTGGTTGACCAATCCCTGGGCATTACTCAGCATTGACTGACGCGCTGACGGATCGTCGGCGTTACTGACCACGTTTTGTACGTTGGTGAAGAAGTCCTGAATCGACGTTGACAGGCTGGTGGTCGAGGTCGATAACAGATCGTCAATATTTGAGATCTGAGAATATTGGGTATTTTGCGCATTATACGTCGCACTGGCACTGCGTAACTGCGCAGTGATGAACTCATCATATTCACGCTGCACACCCGTCACCGTCACCCCATTACCGTAGTAGCTGTTCCCGCTCAGCGTGCTGTTAGCCTGCCCGAGGATAGTTGTCTGGCGCGTGTAGCCCGCCACGGTATAGTTGCTGATGTTGTTACTGGTGGTGCTTAATGCGGCCTGTGCGGCGCTCAGCCCGCTCATCGCTGAGTTGATTATACTGGACATCTCGGTTCCTTAATTTCCCGTTCACCGGGCTGGCTGTCATCAGTGCGGTTACCGGGGCGTGGAAACGCCCGGGGTGTATGAAGGTTATCGGCGTGCTTAAGTGAAACTTGAGGCAAAAAATCAGAACAAATCGGTCAAATCCTGGCTATACGCCTTCACGACTTTTTCACCCATGTTCTTGAATTGCTGGATCATTCCTACCAGTTTCTGCGCATAGCGTGGATCTGTCGCATAACCGGCAGCTTGTAACGCCTGCGCGCCCTGCTCCGCCGTCTGGGCATTAGCCACGGCGGCGTAACGCGGGTTGTTCGACAGGAGTTTGACGTAATCCGTCAGCGCCTCCAGATAGGAGCCGTACACACGGAAAGTGGCGCGGACTTTTTTCGCTTCGCCGTGTTCATATTCGGTGGTCATGATGTCGGTGGTTTCACCTTTCCAGTCACCGCTGGCCTTGATACCGAACACGTTGTAACTCGGCTTGCCGTCGCGCGTCAGAATCTGGCGCTGCCCCCAACCGGATTCCAACGCGGCCTGCGCCAGAATCAGATGGTGCGGAATGCCGCTTTCGTCACTCGCGACTTTGGCGGGTTGCGCTAGCTGAGCAATAAAGTCGCTGCTGTCGCCGGACAAACTGCCGGGTGATACCGGCAGTCGTGGCATCGCTTTGCGCACCATTTGCTCCAGCTGAACCGGCGCCATGCTGCTGTAAATAAAGCTGTTATCCAGCTTCATCGGGACAGTGCCCGCACGTTCATCGGGCTCCTGGGCGGGTTGCATCTGTTTGACGATAGTGTCCGCCAGCCCAAGGCCACGTTTGCCCATCTCCTGCGCAATCTGCTGATCGTACATCGAGGTGAAAAGCCGCGTCTGGTCGTTGCTGAGCAGGCCATCTTTCGGCAACGCTTCACGCATGCTTTTCAGCATCATCTGGACGAACATCCCCTCAACCTGCTTCGCCACCTGTAAGGCTTTACCTTTCGGGTCCTGACTGGCTTCGCGTTTCAGGTCATTGAGCGAGCGGCTGTCATAAGCCGCATTCATCAGCGATTGCGTATCACTCATCAGATAATTTCCAGTTTGGCGCGCAGACAGCCCGCACTCTGCATCGATTGCAGAATCGACATCAGATCAATCGGTGTTGCACCCAGCGCATTCAGCGCGCGCACCACATTATTGAGATTGGCACTGGCGTTGACGTGTTGCAGCGCACCGCCACTCTGGCGCATATCAATCTGCGTCTGATTGGTCGTCACCGTTTGACCACCGGCGAACGGCGTATTCGGCTGATTGACGTTCTGCTGCTGATTGACCGTGACCGACAGGTTGCCCTGCGCGACCGCACAGGTGCTCAGCGTCACTTCGCGGTTCATCACCACCGAACCGGTACGTGAGTTGATGATCACTTTGGCGTCTTCCAGCGGTACGGAAACGTCAAGATTCTGGATGTCCGACAGGACGCGGACCTGAGAACTGTTGTTCGGCGACACCCGAATCTGCACGGTACGCGCATCCAGCGGCTGAGCGTAACCATAGCCGCCGCGATTGATGGCATCCGCAATCCGCTGTGCCATGGTGAAATCTTCATTGTTGAGTTGCAGGTTGATGGTGTTCTGGCTGCCGAAGTTGCTTTGCAGCTCACGTTCCACCGTCGCACCATCAGTAATGCGACCACCGTTCAGCTGGTTAACCTGTACGCTGCTGCCACCGGCCGCGGCACCCGCGCCCCCCACCAGGATGTTACCTTGCGCCAGCGCATACACCTGGTTATCCACGCCTTTCATCGGCGTCATCAGCAACGTACCGCCGCGCAGGCTTTTCGCGTTACCCAGCGACGACACCACCACATCAATGTTCTGTCCCTGACGGGCGAAGGCCGGCAGTTTCGCTGTGACCATGACCGCCGCCACGTTTTTCAGCTGCATATTGGTGCCGGAAGGTACGGTGATCCCCAGCTGCGACAGCATGTTGCTGACGGTTTGCGTGGTAAACGGTGTTTGCGTGGTCTGGTCACCCGTACCGTCCAGACCCACCACCAAACCGTAACCAATCAACTGGTTGTCGCGCACGCCCTGTACGGTGGTCAGATCGCGGATGCGGTCAGCATGGGCGATTAGGCTGAATCCAAGCAGCAAGCTCAGCGTCAGACGCAGCAGAGTGTTCATTTTCATCGTAACCTCTTACATCGGCGAAACGTTCAGGAAGAAACGCTGGAACCAGCCCATCGTCTGCGCCTCATTGATATAACCATTACCGACATACTCAATACGTGCATCGGCCACTGCTGTTGACAGCACCGCGTTACTGGCGCTGATGGTGCGGGGGTTAACCACACCGGAGAAACGAATAAATTCGGTTCCCTGATTAATCTCGATCTGTTTCTCACCCACCACGCGCAGGTTACCGTTGGACAGCACCTGGTTAACGGTAACGGTGATGGTGCCGGTAAAGGTGTTGTTAGCGGTGGCGCCGCCTTTGCCGGTAAAGTCGTTTTTGCCTTCGCCATCAAGACCCACTTTCTCACCACTCGCACCGACCAGACCATTCAGGCCGGTTGGGACGGTCGTCAGACCAAAGCTTCCACTGCCATCACGACTGGCATTGGCAGACGAGCTTTTGCTGGCGCTGACGTTTTCCTGCAAGGTAATGGTCAGGGTATCGCCAATGTTGCGTGGACGGCGGTCCTCAAACAGCGGCTGATAGCCGTAGTTGAGCGGTGCAACGCCCTGAAAAATGGAACCATTGACCACGGGTGGCGCAGAAGGCGTTGGCTCAGCCGTTGTCGAACCTTGTACCAGAGGCGTGCGCGGGATTAACGCACAACCGTTGAGGGTCAGCAGCGATAACGCTACCAACCAATGACCAGGCTTGAGAATCACTTGCTTCGCCACGGAGTTCTGACCTTATTCATGTTCTTAATCAGGCCAGCCAGGCTGGCCCAACGACACCAGATTTATAACTGGGTTAACTTCGCTAACATCTGATCGGAGGTGCTGACCGCTTTACTGTTGATCTCATAAGCGCGCTGCGTCTGGATCATGGAGACCAGCTCTTCCGCCACGTTGACGTTCGAGGTTTCCACATAACCTTGATACAACAGGCCCGCACCGTTCTGCCCCGGCGTGCTTTGCGTCGCCGCACCGGATGCCTGGGTTTCCTGGTAGAGGTTTTCACCCAGGCTGTCGAGACCGGCATCATTCATAAAGGTACTGAGCGTCAACTGGCCGACCTGCGTCGGGTTGGTCTGGCCCTGCTGTGTCACGCTGACGATGCCATCGCGCGATACGGTGATACTGGTGGCGTTGGCAGGAATGGTGATACCCGGCTGCACGGTATAGCCGGAGTTGGTCACCAACTGACCATTCTGATCCACCTGGAATGAGCCATCGCGGGTATACGCTGACGTGCCATCCGGCATCTGCACTTCAAAATATCCCTGGCCGTTAATCGCCAGATCTTTTGAGTTGCTGGTCTGCGACAGGTTGCCCTGGGTGTGCAGACGTTCAGTGGTCACCGGACGCACACCGGTACCGATCTGCATGCCAGACGGTAAGGTGGTTTGCTCGGATGACTGCGTGCCCGGCTGACGCACGGTTTGATACATCAGGTCTTCAAATACCGCACGCGAACGCTTAAAACCGTTGGTGCTGACGTTCGCCAGGTTGTTAGCGATGACGTCCATGTTGGTTTGCTGGGCATCAAGACCGGTTTTCGCAATCCATAAGGAACGAATCATTGTTTTATCCTCAGCCTTAGCTGCTCATGTTGAGCAACTGGTTGGCTTTTTGTTCGTTTTCATCGACGTTTGAGATCACCTTCATCTGCATCTCAAAACGTCGGGCGTTGGCGATCATATCGACCATGGTTTCCACGGGTTTAACGTTACTGCCCTCCAGCACCCCCGGCGACACTTGCACGTTGACGTCTTGCGCCAGCGCTGCGCCTCGGGTGGCCTGGGTTTGTGCTGTGGGGCGGAACATCCCGTCGTCACTACGTTGCAGCTCCTGGCCGGTGGCCTTAACCAGCTTCAGACGACCAATCTGTACCGTGGCGTTGGGGGCATCACCGGGGTTACGCGAGGTGATAGAGCCATCCGCTGCAATGGTCAGTTCTGCGCCTTGTGGCACGGCAATCGGCCCGCCATCGCCCATCACGGGATTGCCCTGGATTGTCAGGATGCCGGTGGAGCTGATTTGAATGTTACCGTTGCGGGTGTAAGCCTCGCTGCCGTCAGCGGTGCGTACCGCCAGCCAGCCGTCCTGCCCCACCGCCACGTCGAGCGCACGACCGGTGTTGTCCATCGCTCCTGCACTCATATCGGCCCCTGGCGTAGACGCCGTCACCAGCGTGCGTGTCGGCAGCGACCAGCCATTGACCGGCACCGCGCGGTACGCTTCCAGTTGGGCACGAAAACCCGGCGTGGAGGCGTTGGCGAGGTTGCTGGCCGTGACGGACTGCTGCTCCAGCGTCTGGCTGGCGGCCCCCATCGCGGTATATATCGCGTGATCCATAATGCAATCCCGTTAGTGAATTAACGTAAGTTGACCAGGGTGTTGAGGATCTGGTCCTGGGTTTTGATGGTCTGCGCGTTCGCCTGATAGTTGCGCTGCGCGACGATCATGTTGACCAGTTCCTGGCTCAAATCCACGTTGGAGGCTTCCAGCGCGCCGGCAGTCAGCGAGCCGAACGTCCCGGTACCTGCAGTGCCGATCGCCGCCTGGCCAGAAGAACTGGTGGCGCTCCACACGTTGTCACCTTCGGACTGCAACCCTTCCGGGTTAGAGAAGCTCGCCAGAACGATCTGTCCCAGCAGCTGAGTTTGCTGGTTGGAGTACGTACCGGTGATGGTGCCGTCGTCGTTGATGGTGTAGGTGGTCAGATCGCCCGGCGCATAGCCATCCTGAGTCGGGTTACCGAAGGTGGTGGTGCCGGTGTTCTGTTGCAGGCTGCCCTGCATGTTCAGGGTGATGGACTGGCCTGCCGCTGCACCGTTGGTGCCGTCGATGCTCAGTGCCACGGTGGTTGCACCGGTGACACCGCCGACGCTGGTCAGGTTGCCGCTGCTGTCAAAGGTCAGGTCGAAATCACCGGCAGACGCGCCCGTGGTGGAATCGACAGCGTGGACGGTCCAGGCGTTATCACCGGTTTTGACGTAGTACATGTCCAGAGTGTGATCGTTACCCTGTGAGTCATACACCGTCATGGTGCTTTTGGCGTTGTAGCTGTCAACGTTCGATGAATCAAACGTGGTCACACTCGGGATATCACTGGTGGAGTTGAGGTTGGCGACCTGAGTAGCGGTAGTCGTCGCTTTCGCTGACATCTGAGTGGTCGGGATGCTCAGCGCTACCGGGTTCGCACCGGTCTGGATGGTGGCCGGTGAACCACTTGCCGGATAGCCGGTCACATACAGCCCTTGGGTGTTGACCAGGTTACGGTTTTCATCCAGCGTGAACTGGCCGTTACGCGAGTAGTACACCGCGCCGCTGCTGTCGGTCATACGGAAGAAACCGTTGCCACTCAACGCCACGTCCAGGCCACGGCTGGTGGTGGTGGTGGTGCCGTCGTTAAAGTTCTGGATCACTGCGGCAACTTTGGTGCCCAGGCCCACGTCAGAACCGGCGAACAGGTCGGCAAAGGCGATGGTGCTGGATTTAAAACCCGCTGTCGCGGAGTTGGCGATGTTGTTGCCAATGACATCAAGGTTGCTTGAAGCAGCACTCAGGCCGCTCACCGCTTGGGAAAAAGACATGTTAATTTCTCCGGATTACAGGTTGATTAGAGAATCTGACGTACTTCATCAAGGGTCGCGGTGCCCATGGTGCCGAGGTCCAGTGTCGAGGTGTCATCCGTTGTACTGACGCCACTGACGTAGGCGTAATTCAGCGGCTGAGCCACCAGTTGGGTGCTGCCATTGCTGGCGGCAATCGAAACGGTATATTTGCCATCCGGTGCCGTTGAGCCGTCGGTCAGCGTGCCATCCCACGAGAAGGTATGGACGCCTGACGACAGTGCACCGAGGTCAATGGTGCGCACGGTGGCACCGGTTGAATCTTTGATGGTGGCGGTAGTGGACGTTGACGCAGTGGTCAGTTCCACACCAAATGGCGTCGTCGTGCCGCTGCCTACAAGGATCTGGCTGCCATCCACCATCACGCCATGACCAATGAGCGTGGTACTTTGCAGGTTCTGGCTGGTGCTGATTTGTCCGGAGATCGATCCCAGAGTGGTATTGAGTTTTTCAATGCCACTCAGGGTGTTGATTTGTGCCAACTGCGTGGTGAGCTGGCTGTTATCCATCGGGTTAGTCGGGTCCTGGTTCTGCAACTGCGTCACCAGCATGGTCAGAAACTGGTTTTGTAAGTCTTCAGCACTGTTGCCGGTGCTGCTACTGCTGGAAGAACTGAGGACCGTGGGGTCCAGGTTTTCGTTAACGCCTACCGCGATACCCATTGTGTTTCTCCGTTACTGACCCATGGTCAGCGTTTTCATCATCATTGATTTCACGGTGTTCAGGACCTCAACGTTGGCCTGGTAACTGCGTGAGGCCGACATGGTGTTCACGGTCTCTGCCACCACGTCCACATTGGGCATCTTGACGTAACCTTTCTGGTCGGCCATGGGATTGCCCGGGTCGTACACCAGTTTGGCTGGTGAAGGATCGTCCACCACCCCCGCCACCTTGACGCCACCGGTCGCCATACCCGGTGCGGCATCGGTCTGGAACACCACCTGTTTCGCCACATACGGCTGACCATCCGGTCCGGTGACGCTGTCGGCGTTTGCCAGGTTACTGGCGCTGACGTTGAGGCGCTGCGATTGCGCTGTCATGGCCGACCCGGCGATATCAAAGATATTTAGCAATGCCATTGTTATTGCCCCTGCAGAACACTCATCATGCCCTTGATCTGGCTACTGATCAGGGTGAGATCGGTTTGATATTTCAGGCTGTTATCAGCGAACTGCGTACGTTCCCGGTCCATATCCACGGTGTTGCCATCCGCGGCAGGCTGATCGGGAATGCGGTACAGCAGATCCATCGACGGCTGTGAATTGGTCTGCGCCTCAATGTGGCGAGCAGACGTCACGTTGAGTGCCAGACTGCTGCCCTCGGAGCGACCGTTTTCCATCACCTTGCTGAGCTGGCTGGCAAAGTCGATATCCCGAGCCTGGTAGCCCGGGGTATCGGCGTTGGCAATATTGGATGCCAGGATCTCCTGACGCTCCGCTCGCAAGTTGAGGGCTTCTGTACCAAATCGCAGCGCGGCATCGAGTTTGTCGAGCATGCTTCCTCCGCGAATGAGAATTTCGAGCTGACAGCTTAATTGGGGAAAAGCAAGGGCTATCGTCTGAATAGCGCCAAAAACATTGGCTATTTTTGACATTGAATTTTTGGCGTGAGGAGTAGACTCAGTGCCATCTTCAGTCAGGAGGCGTGTTATGCGCAGATTTCCAACCTTACTGGCCCCACTTTTGCTGGCCCTGTCTTTGCCTGGCCAGGCTGCGGATCTCACCGCGCAGCTGACACAATTTTTTAAAGCGCGCGATCCGCAACATGCGGCGGGGATGACCGTGCAGGTGCGTACACCGCAGGCACAGTGGCCAGACTGCGCTGCGCCGCAATTTGTGTTGCCCGGCAACAGCCGCCAGTGGGGTAACATGAGCATTGCCACCAATTGCGGGCAGAATCGCCGATATATCCAGGTGCAAGTGCAGGTCACGGGGCTTTATCTGGTGGCAAATCATCAGTTGATGCGTGGCAGTAACGTCACTGCCAGCGATTTTCGTTTACAATCCGGGCGGCTGGATACGTTGCCCGCGCGGACTTTATTCAGCGCGGACAGCGTGGCCGATGCCATCGCGATGCGCGATATCACCCCCGGGCAGCCGGTAACCGCCACCATGGTGCGTCTGCCATGGCGAGTCAAAGCGGGACAAAATGTGATTGTGGTTGCCAGCGGCAACGGTTTTGATGCCAGCAGCGAAGGGCAGGCACTGAATAATGCCACCACCGCGCAAATGGTCAGAGTACGGATGGGCAATGGTCAGGTGGTCAGCGGCCGGGTCGGCGAGGATGGGAATATTCTTATATCGCTATAAAGCGCTAAAGAACCCTGTTTTTCTGCCGATAGTGAAAGCAACAAAGAAATTACCCTATGCTGACTCAGTTGGCTTATCCCCAACTGACCTTACAGGAGCAAGACCATGAGCATCGACAGAACCCAGCCTATTCAGCCGCCCAGCACTGTTCAGACCCGTGACAATGCTGACAACGGCAGCAAAGTGCGCCAGAGCACCACAGCCGCGACCACCAGCACCAGCGAAAGCGGTGCCCAGGTGAAACTGAGCGCTGCGCAGGCGCAGCTGACACAACCGGGCAGCAGCGACATCAATACGGCGCGCGTTGAGCAACTGAAAACCGCCATCCGCAATGGCGAATTGAAAATGGATACCGGCAAGATCGCCGATGCGCTGATTGCTGATACCAAGGCGTATTTAGAGGGTAATTAATCCCGATGAACAATCTGTTGACCACGTTAGATAAAATGCAGGAAGTGCTCTCTTCTCTCCGTGAAGTGATGAATGAAGAGCAGCAACAACTGGCTTCCGGCCTGATTAACGGCAACCTGTTGCAGCGCATTACCGAAGATAAAAGCGCGCTGCTCTCGACGCTGAATTATCTTGACGAGATGCGCCGCACGACCGAACAAAGTGTCGGTACGCAGGCACCCTATCGTGGCAACAGCGACATGGCGCGTCGCTGGACCGCTATTCAAAAGCATACCTGTCAACTGCGGGACGCCAATACGCACAATGGTTTGCTGCTTCAGCAGCAGATGCGTTTTACCAATGATGCCTTGTCGGTGTTGAAGCCGCACCAGACGCAGGCATTCTATGGACCGGACGGATTAGGTAAAGGTCAGTCAACACTGAGCCGCAAAGGGTAACCGTTCGACGTTCAGAAGTAAAAAAGCCGCCATCGCTGATAACGAGGCGGCTTTTCTATTACGTCAACAGCTGATTATGCCTGCGTGCGGCGGGCAAAATCTCGCGGGCGGAACCCCATCAGTCCCAGCATCAAAAAATACGCTCCGCCGCCCACGGCACAGACCGCCGCCAGACGCAGTAAACGCCACCACATCTGCCCCACTTCCCATGACGGCATCACATACAACAACCCCACCAGCGCCGCCGCCATCGCGACCACCGCAATCAGCAGACGGACTAAAAAGCTAAACCAACCGGGTTGCGGCTGAAAAATCTGTTGCTTGCGCAGTTGCCAGTAAAGCAGTGCCGCATTGAGGCAAGCCGCCAGTCCGATCGACAGCGACAAACCGGCATGTTTCAGTGGACCGATAAACGCCAGGTTCATCAACTGCGTCATCACCAGGGTAATGATGGCAATTTTGACCGGCGTTTTGATGTCCTGGCGCGAATAGAACCCCGGAGCCAGCACTTTCACCACGATTAACCCCATCAGCCCGACGGAATAAGCAATCAACGCCCGCTGGGTCATCGCCGCATCAAACGCGGTAAATTTCCCGTACTGGAATAACGCCACGGTCAGCGGACCGGAAAGAATGCCCAGCGCGACGGCACTCGGCAGCGCCAACAGGAAGCAAAGGCGTAAACCCCAGTCCATTAACCGTGAATATTCATCGTGATTATTGCTGGCAAAGCTTTTCGCCAGTGATGGCAGCAGGATGGTGCCCAGCGCCACGCCCAACACACCAGACGGAAATTCCATCAGGCGGTCAGCATAATACATCCATGAAACGGAACCCGAGACGAGGAATGAAGCAAAGATGGTGTTGATAATCAGAGAGATCTGACTGACTGAAACGCCAAGGATCGCCGGCCCCATCTGACGCATCACGCGCCAGACACCCGCATCACGCAGGTTAACGCGCGGCAGCACCAGCATGCCAATTTTCTTCAGATGCGGCAGTTGATAGAACAACTGCAACACGCCCCCGACCACCACAGCCCATGCCAGCGCCATCACTGGCGGATGGAAATGTGGCGCGGCGAATAACGCGAAGCCAATCATGCTGATATTCAGCAATGTTGGCGCAAACGCCGGTACCGAGAACCGATTCCAGGTATTGAGGATCGCCCCGGCCAATGAAGCCAGTGAAATCAGCAAGATATAAGGAAAAGTGACGCGCAGCAGCGAACTGGTAAGCGCAAATTTATCCGCCGTATCGGCAAAGCCTGGTGCCGTCACCACAATCACCCAAGGCGCGGCAATCATGCCCAATACCGTCACCACGGCCAATACCAGCGTCAGTAAGCCGGAGACGTAGGCGACAAAGACCCTTGTCGCGTCCTCACCCTGTTTGCTTTTATATTCAGCAAGAATGGGAACAAATGCCTGCGAAAAAGCCCCTTCGGCAAAGATGCGCCGCAGCAGGTTGGGCAGTTTAAAGGCGACAAAGAAGGCGTCGGTAGCCATCCCGGCACCAAATACCCGCGCCACAATGGCATCGCGGGCAAAGCCCAGCACGCGGGAAAACAGGGTCATCGAACTGACCGCTGCCAGCGATTTCAACAAATTCATAATTGGCGGCGCATCCTGAAAAGAGTCGGATAAATGAGCAACTTAGCGCGGACATTCGAAAATGTCCGGCGATAGTCTACTGCCACGGCGGGAAATGACCAGCATTGAGTGTTACAAGGGATTATTCCTGTTCGGCATCACGCCACAGCTTTTCCACCAGCCGCTGCGCCACCAGCGCCTGTTCACCACTGGTTTCAGGCATCGTCTGATTTTGTACGCACTGAATAAAATGGTGAGCCGCCCCGGTAAATCCGCGCTGTGTCAGATGGCTTTGCCACGCCGGAGGGGCTTCCAGACGTAATCCCGCGCGGTTCTCCTGTTGCCAGTCACGCATTTCTGCCACCTGGATAGCATCGCCATCACAAATGGCACTGACCACTTCACGCTGCGTCCCGGCACGGCGATGCATACTGGTGGTCACTTGCAGCGCACCGGCGGAAAAATGGTGTTCCGCATACAGCATCGCCCCGTGCTCGTTGGTCTGGATATAACCGTGCAGGCGCGTCAGTTTACCACCGGCCAGCCATAACGCCGTGTCAACCACATGCAGATAATCGTCCAGCAGGGTAAAACGCAAATCCTGTGGCCCAACGCTGTCAGCACGGTGTTTTTCTATCCGCAGCGACGCCGCACGCGCCATTTCAGCGTGCAGTTGTTGATAACGGGGGGCAAAACGGCGGTTGAACGCCACCATCAGTTTACGTTTGCGCTTTTCTGCCAGCGCGACCAGCGCTTCCGCCTGCTGTAGCGTCTCGGCCAGGGGCTTATCGACGCAGACATCTTTATCTGCCAGCAGCAATGCTTTGACCACTTCGTAATGTGAAGCGGTGCTGCTGTGCACAAACACCGCGTCGCTGGCGGCGGCCAGGGCATCAAGCTGGCCGAAACACGGAATGCGATAGCTATCGCAAATCGGCTGCGCTTTGGCCTGATTGGGGGAAAATGCCCCGGCCAGTTGCCAGCCTTGTGCTTGCGACAACACCGGCAGCCAGGCTTTTTGCGCAATACCACCTAAGCCCACGATACCAATACGCAGTGTCATCTCAATGCTCCTGTTGCAGCAGTTGTTCCAGTTGCGCCTGCAACCGGGCCACGGTCTCTTCCAGTTGTGCGACCCGCGCCTCAAGCGCCGGGGTTTCTGCCTCGCTTGTCGTCTCCGTCGTGTCGACCACCTCGCCGCCAAACAGATGCATATAGCGACTTTCACGTTTACCTGGCTCGCGTGCCAGACGCACCACCATCGGGCCATCATCACGGGAAGTTAAACCGTTTAGCGTCTGTTCCACTTCATTCATATCACTGAATTCATGCAGGCGACCGCTGCGGGTACGTAACTCGCCGGGCGTCTGCGCCCCTCGCAGAAACAGCAGCGTCAATACCGCCA
Source organism: Pantoea sp. At-9b (assembly GCF_000175935.2). NCBI lineage: Bacteria > Pseudomonadati > Pseudomonadota > Gammaproteobacteria > Enterobacterales > Erwiniaceae > Pantoea > Pantoea sp. At-9b. The sequence continues at coordinate 1,632,338 of NC_014837.1, read as the reverse complement.
CTTCCGCACTGCTGAGTTGCAGATTGCCAAAGGCTGAATTGCAAAAGCGTTGTTCATATTTACTGACACGCTGACCAAACCCGCTGTTGGAGGTCACCAGATGCTTTTTCACCAGCTCATCCAACTGGGACTGCACCTCGCTCTCGCTCAGGTTCATCACCGGTTCACGGTTGGATTTTTGATTACAGGCGGTCACCACCCCATTGAGCGACAGGGGATATTGATCCGGTGTGGTGACCTGTTTTTCCAGCAGGCAACCGATTACGCGCAACGCCTGCGCGGATAACGCCATTTTCATTGTCGTGTTCCCTTTTATTATCCGCGGCGGTCCGGAGTCCACTCGCGCCAGGTTAAGGCTGTCAGAACATGATCCTGCCAGCGGCCATCAATTAACAGGTAATCTTTGGCGTAACCCTCTTTTTCAAATCCCAGACGTGCCAGCAGATCGCCGCTGCGTTGATTATGCGGCATGTAGTTCGCCATGATTCGGTGCATATGCTGCTGGCGCTGCATATAGCGAATAGCACTTTGCAGGGCCTCGAACATCAGTCCCTGCCCTTGCCATTTCTCACCTAATGAGTAACCCAGATAACAGGCGTGAAAAGAGCCTCGCAGGACGTTGCTAAAGTTAGCAACCCCCCGGACTTCACGCTCTTCCTGATCCATCAGCACAAAATAAAACGCCGAGCCTTGTTTATGCATGTCGGCGATCAGTCCCAGACGCGCCTGCCAGCCTGACGGATAACAATGGCTTTCATCGCGTACCGGTTCCCACGGCTTGAGAAAAACACGGTTTTCCGCGTAGTAATCCGCCAACCGCCAGGCGTCACGCTCATGGACTAAACGGACCACCAAACGATCGGTAGTGAGGCGCACGCGCGGCCCAGCAGAACGATAGCCAAACATCTTGACTCCTGAAATCCAAGACTTAAGAAGGAAGTACGCCATCGGCGTTATATCTCACTATAACCGCCACCCTGCCTGCGGTAAAACACCGTTTCCCGCGCTCAGGTATTCATCCTTGTCCAGGATTAATTTCTTTACCGATTCGATGAAAAAATATCATCCTGATAATCCTGTTTTTCCTGCCAGCACAGGCAGAAAATAGACCATCTGGTCTCTTTTCTCCTCTCCACCTTGCTCAGGATTAAGCATGTCTCGGGTTGCGCGGGCACGACGCCTCGGTAAAACATTTTTATTAGTAGATAACATGTTGGTGGTGTTAGGATTTTTTGTCGTATTTCCTCTCATCTCTATTCACTTTGTCGAACAACTCGGCTGGGCCGCGCTGATGGTCGGGATTGCGCTCGGCCTGCGTCAATTTGTACAGCAGGGCTTGGGCATTTTTGGTGGGGCGATCGCCGACCGTTTTGGCGCGCGTCCGTTGATCGTCACCGGCATGCTGATGCGCGCGGCCGGTTTTGCCTGTATGGCGCTGGCGCATGAACCCTGGTTGCTGTGGCTGGCCTGCCTGCTATCGGGCCTGGGCGGCACCTTGTTCGATCCCCCGCGCAGCGCGATGGTGGTGAAACTGGTGCGTGCCCGCGAACGTGGCCGCTTCTTCTCCCTGCTGATGATGCAGGACAGCGCGGGTGCGGTATTGGGCGCGCTGATCGGCAGCTGGTTACTGGCGTGGGACTTCCGGCTGGTGTGTTGGGTCGGCGCGGCGGTATTCGTCAGCGCGGCATTATTCAATGCGATTTGGTTACCGGCCTGGCGCATCTCCACTGAACGTATCGCGATGCGCGAAGGCATGCATCGTGTCTGGCAGGACAAGCGTTTTCGCCTGTATGTACTGACGCTGACCGGCTATTACATCCTCGCGGTGCAGGTAATGCTGATGCTGCCGGTGATGGTGAATCAGGTCGCGGGCGCACCTGCGGCGGTGAAATGGATGTATGCCATTGAAGCGTTGCTCTCGCTGAGTCTGCTGTATCCGTTGGCACGCTGGAGCGAGAAACGTTTCCGGCTGGAAACTCGCCTGATGGCAGGGCTGTTTCTGATGACCATCAGTCTGCTGCCGGTGGGCCTGACATCTACCCTGCCGTCGCTGTTTTTCCTGATTGCGGTGTTCTACCTCGGCTCGATCATTGCCGAACCGGCACGCGAAACCCTGAGTGCTTCGCTTGCCAGCCCACGCGCCCGTGGCAGCTACATGGGGTTCAGCCGTCTCGGGCTGGCGATCGGTGGTCTGATTGGTTACTCCGGCGGTGGCTGGATGTTTGATGTCGGCCAGCAACTGTCGTTACCGGAGTTGCCGTGGATGTTGCTCAGCGCGGTGGGTAGCGTGACGCTACTGGCATTGTGGTGGCAGTTTCAGCCACGCTCGGTGGCCCCAGCGTTGTACAGCAGCTGATTTCTCTCCCATACTTCCCGCACGTCTGTAAAAAGGGTGACGTCGGTCACCCCGGGAACCGAGGAGAAACAGGATGAAACTCTACATCTACGATCACTGCCCTTTCTGCGTCAAAGCGCGCATGATTTTTGGTCTGAAGAATCTGCCGATTGAACTGGTCGTGATGCTAAACGACGACGAGAACACACCGAAAAAACTCATTGGTCAAAAGATGGCCCCTATCCTGCAAAAAGCCGATGGTAGCGCCATGCCAGAAAGTATGGATATCGTTCGCCTGGTGGATAAACAGGATGGCGAAACCTTGCTGAATGGCAAGGCCAATCCCGCCATTACTGACTGGCTACGTCATGTGAACAGTTACGTGAATAAACTCCTGCTGCCCCGCATCGCCGACGCGGCTTTTGCCGAATTCGCCACGCCTGAAGCCCGTCACTATTTCCGGGAGAAAAAGCAGGCCAACATCGGTGACTTCAGCGAACTGCGCAAGCATGCGCCGGGTCTGATTAAAAACATCAATGATGACCTTCGTCAGTTGGACAAATTGATTGTCAAACCCAATGCGGTCAACGGTGAACTGTCAGAAGATGATATCAATTTGTTTCCGTTGTTACGCTCGCTGACCCTGGTCGCCGGCATCGAATGGCCGAGCCGGGTGGCGGCCTATCGGGACAATATGGCGAAACAAACGCAGGTCAATCTGCTCTCTTCTATCGCTGCCTGACCCTTATGATGAGAAACGTTGCGACGTTTCTCATCTCTCTCCTGGTGACACTCGCCCCTGATTCAGGCAGGCTATGGCACGTTTGCCGTATCATTCAGGATGAGGAAAGTATGAAGAAGGCTTTTCCAGGGCTGATGGCCCTGCTTTTTGCCGTGCTGCTGGCCGGCTGTAATCAATTGACGCAATACACCATCAGCGAGCAGGAAGTTAATCAGGCGCTGCAAAAACACAACAATTTCGAGAAGGATATTGGCGTCTCGGGACTGGTGAATGCGCATATTGTGCTGACGGATTTGAGCAGCCAGATTGGCCGTGAAGAACCGGGTAAAATTACGCTGTCGGGTAAAGCCAACATTAACGTCAGCTCATTATTTGGTCCACAGCAAGCCGAAATGCAGTTAAAAATGAAGGCGCAACCGGTATTCAATGCGCAACAGGGCGCGATTTACCTGAAGGATCTGGAGATTGTTGATGCCCAAGTGCAACCGGAAAAAATGGCGTCGATCATGAAAACGCTGACGCCTTATCTCAATGAGTCGCTCAAGCGTTACTTCAATGAAAAACCCGCGTATGTGCTGAGCGAAGACCGTAGCAAAGGCGAAGCGCTGGCGAAAAAATTCGCGAAAGGCCTGGAAGTGAAACCGGGTCAGCTGGTGATCCCGTTTACGGATTAATTTCCTTGTCCTGAAATGTCGCGGAGCGATTTATCGCGCCGCGACAAAACAGCAACAAAATCCCGTGCAAACGGTTGCCCACACCCTTATGATTACTCCCCGGCCTAAACGTGCCTTTCGTTTTCTACCTAGCCGGAGCCTTTTGAATGACAGCCCAACCCCAGCAAATCACGATTCGCCGCCCTGACGACTGGCATATCCATCTGCGCGATGGCGCGATGCTTCAGGCCGTGTTGCCTTACACCAGTGCGGTGAATGGTCGTGCGATTGTCATGCCAAACCTGGTTCCGCCGGTTACCAGCGTTGCCGCAGCGATGGCCTATCGCGATCGTATCCTCGCCGCGCTGCCCGCAGAACATGCCTTTACCCCGTTGATGACCTGCTACCTGACCGACTCTCTCGATCCCGATGAGATAGAACAAGGCTTTCGCGCCGGGGTGTTTACTGCCGCCAAACTGTACCCGGCCCACGCCACGACCAACTCCAGTCATGGCGTAACCAATATCGCTTCCATCGCCCGTGTGCTGGAGCGCATGCAGGACATCGGCATGCCGATGCTGGTGCACGGTGAGGTAACCGATTCCCACATCGATATTTTTGACCGCGAAGCACGTTTTATCGAAACCGTGCTGGAGCCGTTGCGCCAGCAATTCCCTGGCCTGAAAGTGGTGATGGAGCATATCACCACCAAAGAAGCCGCCGACTACCTCGCTGCCGGGAATGAACGGCTGGGCGCGACGATCACACCACAGCATCTGATGTTTAACCGTAATCATATGCTGGTGGGCGGTGTGCGCCCTCACCTGTATTGCCTGCCGATCCTGAAGCGCAATATCCATCAGGAGGCGCTGCGTAAACTGGTCGCCAGCGGCAACCGTCGTGTGTTCCTGGGGACGGACACTGCGCCGCATTTGCGTCATCTGAAAGAAGCCAGCTGTGGCTGTGCCGGGGTATTCAACGCACCGACATCGTTACCGGCCTACGCCACGGTGTTTGAAGAACTGGATGCGTTGCAGCACTTTGAAGCATTCTGTTCTGAAAATGGTCCGAACTTCTATGGTTTACCGCTGAATGAAGGGACGCTGACGCTGGTACGTGAGCCGTGGACCGTTGAGCAGACCGTTGCGGTCGCCGATGATACGCTGGTGCCGTTCCTCGCCGGTGAGACACTCAACTGGCGCGTTATCGACTAATATTTTGTTGCTTGCCTTCGGGATAATTATACTGTACAAATAACCAGTATATTATTCCGGAGGTGTTTATGCGTGTTGAAATTACCGTAGCAAAAACTCAGCCCCTTCCTGCGGGCGCCCTGGATGCGCTAAGCGCAGAGCTTACCCGCCGCATCTCCCGAGATTTCCCAGACGACGAACATCATGTCAAAGTCCGCTATGCCAGCGGCAATCAACTCAGCGTGTTTGGTGGTTGCAAAGAGAATCGCGAACGTATCAGCGATATTTTGCAGGAAACCTGGGAAAGCGCTGACGACTGGTTTATTACCGATTAACCGCCACTGCGCAGTTTTTGCCGGGTTTCGCCACCCGGCTTTTTTGTTTTATTTCCGCCTCGCCAGACATTGCCTCTGCATCTAGAATCATTTTTAATCCCCCTATTCTTGCACTTCGTCATGCTGACAGGAGACGTTTTAGATGACTCACGATAAACCGGAAGAGGCAATGACGTTTGGCGAGCTGCTGGCATTAATCAGTGAGCAGCAACGCCGCTTAACCGTGCTGGAAAATGCCTTTGCCAATCTGACCTTTTGTCTGGACGATCGCGCCAGCCAGCTACTGGTCCACAATCTGACGCTTGAAGCGCAAAACCAGAACCATGACGAGCAGTTACAGCAGCAATTTGCCCGTCTGGCCGAAGAGATCCAGAAGTGCGTGGGCAGCCTTCAGGGCCAGGAAAAGGGCTAACTTCACAGTTTTTATCGGCTCAAGAGTTTTCCTAAAGCCAGGCAACATTGCTGCCGATAATCTCTTAAGCGTCGGCCATGGGTCGCGGGGATAAATACCCACACGTGCAGGTGTGTTATTATTTTTAAAAAGACGCATCTCAAAAGCATTTATTTTGTGTTTTTTTTCACCACCACATTTTTTAACTATTGTACCGTTCGTTTCATGTTATAATTATCTCGCTTGTGCAAGAACAGCCGCATTGAACCTCAAGAAGCACTTCGTTTAACGAGTAAAAAGGAGGTTATAATGGACAGAAATAAAGACGTCATTCAGACTCATCCATTAGTGGGATGGGACATTAGCACCGTTGACAGCTATGACGCCATGATGATTCGCCTGCACTCGCTATCATCGCAGGACCAGAAAGAAGAAGAAGCTGATGTTGGCCCTACCTACTGGCTGACCACGGATGTGGCCCGACAGTTTATCTCGATACTCGAAGCTGGCATTGCGAAAATTGAGTCCACAGAGCAATACCTACGTGATAATCAAAAGCATTAATCTCTGGCATCGCGTGTAAGGGGCACCCTCAAGGGTGCCTTTTTCATGGGAGCACTCTTTTGATATGCTGCTGAAAAAGTTCAGCGTTTTTCAGGAGTGATGTCATATGGTTTATGATCTGATTGTGGTCGGCAGTGGGTCAGTCGGTGCCGCCGCCGGGTACTACGCAACTCAGGCGGGCCTCTCGGTATTGATGATCGATAGCGCCCACCCGCCCCATTCTCAAGGCACCCATCACGGTGAAACCCGTTTAATCCGTCATGCTTACGGCGAAGGCGAACGTTACGTTCCGCTGGTGCTGCGCGCGCAAACCTTGTGGGATGAGCTGGAGCGTAACAGCGGTGAGCGGATCATGCATCGTAGCGGCATTCTCAATCTCGCCCCCCTCTCCTCAACATTTATTCAAAACGTCATCGACAGCGCACGGGTCTGGCAACTGGATGTAAAAATTTTACAGGCCGATGAAGTCCGCAAACGCTGGCCGCAATTTGCCGTGCCTGATGGCTACATCGGGGTATTCGAGCCAAATTCCGGCTTTCTCAAATGCGAAGAGGCGGTACGTAGTTGGGTGAAACTGGCGGAACAGGCGGGTTGTGCGCAACTGTTTAACTGTCCGGTGACGGCAATCGGCCGCGATGGCGATCTGCAACAGGTGACGACCAGTGAAGGGGTATTTCGCGCCCGTAAACTGCTGGTCAGCGCCGGTACCTGGGTCAGCCAACTGGTGGCGGATTTACCGGTGACGCCGGTGCGTAAAGTGTTTGCCTGGCATCAGGCGGATGGCCGTTACAGTGAAAACAACCAGTTTCCCGGCTTTACCGTGGAGATGACCGACGGCAGCCACTTCTATGGCTTCCCGGCTGACAATAATGCGCTCAAAGTCGGTCGTCATGACGGTGGTCAGGTTATGCAGACACCGGCAGATCGCAAGCCGTTCGGCAGTGTTGCCGCCGATGGTAGCGAAGCCTTCCGCTTTTTGCGCCAGTTTCTGCCCGGGGTGAGCGTTTGTTTGCATGGCGAAGCCTGTAGTTATGACAACACGCCTGACGAGGATTTTATCATCGATACCCTACCAGGTGAGCCAAACCGTTTAATCATCACCGGGCTAAGTGGTCATGGTTTTAAATTCGCCAGCGTGCTGGGTGAACTGGCCAGTGAATTTGCCCAAGACAAACCTTTTTCTTTTGATATTACCCCGTTCTCACTGACACGTTTTGCCTGATCAGCCCTGGCCGTTACCCCTGTGGTAACGGCCATGCTGACACTCCATGACATAAACTCACAAACATTTAATTAGCGGCTTAAATCACAGCGCAAAAAGTGTAGTAATTAATTTCAACGCGTTATTCCCCTGACGCTCCTGCGTAGTTATTCAATAATTCTGAGCGCCATGCGCAAAATCCGCCATAAATCCCGAATAGTTATTGCGCAGTTTATAGAAAAGTAAGGATGATTGATTTTATATTTCAATATATGGATGCTGATTGCCAGTTATTTCCGTACAGGATTTACCGATCATGTGGCGAAATTCCCCACAGCATTTTGGTTTGATATCTATCTTATTACACTGGCTAATGGCGCTCGCCATTTATGGCATGTTCGCGCTCGGTCTGTGGATGGTCGGACTCGGTTACTACGACAATTGGTATCACAGCGCACCCGAAATTCACAAAAGTATCGGCATCCTGTTATTTGCGGCCCTGCTGCTGCGCTTAATGTGGCGCGTGTTTTCCCCTCCTCCCGCACCGCTGAGTAGCTATTCCACCCCTGTCAGGTTGGCAGCCATTGCCGCTCACTGGCTGTTGTACAGCCTGCTGCTGGCCATTTTAGTCAGCGGCTACCTGATCTCCACCGCTGATGGTAAGCCGGTCTCGCTATTTGGCTGGTTTGAGGTGCCCGCGCTGGTTGCCGGTGCAGCAGAGCAGGCCGATATGGCGGGTGATATTCATCTCTGGCTCGCCTGGGCAGTGGTCGTGCTGTCGCTATTGCACGGCCTTGCCGCGCTAAAACACCACTTTATTGATCGTGATATCACGCTGCAAAGGATGCTGGGTTGCCGCATCCCGTTAACCTCTGAAAAGGAAAAGTGACATGCTAAAGAAAACCCTGCTGATGCTCTCCGGTGCTGGCTTACTGGCTGCCAGCCTGACGGCCAATGCCGCAGACTACAAGTTCGATAAACAGGGGCAACACGCCTTCGTCCAGTTCCGGATCCAACACCTGGGCTATAGCTGGCTGTATGGCAGCTTTAAGGATTTCGACGGCAGTTTTACCTTTGATGAAGCCAATCCGGCAGCCGATAAAGTCAATGTCACCCTGAATACCAATAGCCTGGATACCAATCATGCTGAGCGTGATAAACACCTGCGCAGTGCGGACTTCCTCAACACGGACAAATTCCCGCAGGCCACTTTTGCCTCTACCGCAGTCAAGAAAGAGGGGGATCACTATAAAATCACCGGCGATCTGACGCTCAATGGCGTGACCAAACCGATTACGCTGGATGCGCAGTTGATTGGTGAAGGGAAAGATCCGTGGGGTGGCTATCGCGCTGGCTTTGAAGCCACGGGTGAAATCGTGCTGAAGGCGTTCAATATCAGCAAGGACCTGGGGCCCGCATCGCAAAAAGCTGAACTGATTATTTCAGTCGAAGGGGTTCGTCAGTAACACAGGGGCAGCCTGCAACACACCAGGCTGCCCAAGGTGTTATTTCTTCTCTGGCAGCGGAATCGCCATGGTCATGTTGAGCAAACCACGTGATTTATTGAAGACTTTGTTGCCATTTTCCCGACCAGCACGACGTGCGCGCTGTTCTTCGGGTGACAACGTAGACTCTTCCATGCAGATCGGGCTGCAACAATTGTGGAATTTCTCGGCACAGCTTGGGCACTGAATAAACAGCAGATGGCAGCCGTCATTGACGCAGTTGGTGTGCGTGTCACAGGGAGCACCACACTGATGGCAGTTTGACAGCACATCATCGGAAATACGTTCACCCATGCGCTCGTCAAAGACAAAGTTTTTGCCTTTGAAACGCACCGGTAAGCCCTGCTCACGCGCCCGGCGGGTATATTCAATGATGCCGCCTTCAATGTGATAAACATCATCAAAGCCGTTGTGTTTCATCCATGCACTGGCTTTTTCGCAACGAATGCCGCCGGTACAATACATGACGATTTTTTTATCTTTCTGATCTTGCAACATATCAACCGCCATCGGCAGCTGATCGCGGAAAGTATCAGCAGGCACTTCCAGCGCGTTATCAAAATGCCCCACTTCAAATTCATAGTGGTTACGCATATCGACAAACACCGCATTCGGATCGTCCAGCATCGCGTTGACGTCGGCGGCTTTCAGATAGTTACCCACGTCGCTGGCATCAAAGCTGTTGTCTTCAATACCGTCAGCCACGATGCGATCGCGCACTTTCAGGCGCAACACCCAGAATGACTTCCCATCATCATCCAGCGCGATGTTCATACGCAGATTGTTCAGTGCTGGATCAAAGCCATAGAGAAAAGCCTTCATGCTTTCATACTGGCTGGCGGGGACGCTGATCTGCGCATTGATGCCTTCATGGGCAACATAGACACGGCCAAATACCTTGAGTTGGGTTAACCCGATGTATAGCGCATCACGAAATGCCTGCGGTTCGGCAATCTGGAAGTATTTATAAAAAGAGACTGTAGTGCGCGGCTCGGTTTCAGCCAACATGCGTGCCTTCAGCTCTTTATTGGAAACAAGGTTGTGTAACACTGGCATGGTGTTCGTTCCTGTTAGCAATGGGGAAAAATGAGCGCGCACATGATACCTGAATTCACCGTAATGCAAAGCCTTTGCCGTGATTATCCGACAAGGTGACGCAAGCCGCATTTTTGTGCGGTGATTATAGTTTAATGCGATTGCGCGAATTCAGACATTGTCGGGGCGGCTATGCTTGATTTCAGTCAGAGAGAAAAAATGGCACAATAGCGACAAATAACAGGAACCAGTACCGCTGGTACAAGACGCAGGATAATGACATTTCAATGACTCAACTTCCCCAATTTTCCCGTGAACTCCTTCATCCACGCTACTGGCTTACCTGGTTTGGTATCGGGATTCTCTATTTATTGGTGCTGCTGCCTTACCCGGTTTTATATGTTATCGGCTGCGGATTAGGCCGCATTGCCAGACGTTTTCTCAAGCGTCGTGTCAAAATTGCACAACGCAATCTGGAGCTGTGCTTCCCGGATATGCCGGTCAGTGAACGTGATGCCATGGTGAAACACAATTTTGAATCGGTGGGCATGGGACTGATCGAAACCGGGATAGCGTGGTTCTGGCCGGACTGGCGCATTCGCAAATGGGTAAATTGTACCGGCCTGGAGCATATTGACTCCTCCCTGGCTGCCGGACGCGGCATTTTGCTTATCGGGATGCATTTTCTCACCCTTGAACTGGGTGCCCGTGTTTTCGGCATGAACAATCCCGGCATCGGCGTTTATCGCCCGAATGACAACAAATTGATCGACTGGTTGCAAACCTGGGGTCGGATGCGTTCGAATAAAAGCATGCTCGACCGTAAGGATCTGAAAGGTATGATCCGCGCCATGAAAAACAACGACATCATCTGGTATGCACCGGATCACGACTATGGCCCGCGTAGCAGCGTGTTTGCACCGTTTTTTGCCGTTGAGGATGCCGCCACCACCACCGGGACACATATGTTGATCCGTCTGGGAAATCCCAGCGTGGTGCCCTTTCTGGCACGTCGTCTGCCCCATGGCCGTGGTTATGAATTAAAAATCCTGCCGGATATCCGGGACAAATTCTCACTGGAGAACGAACTCGACACGGCAATTTGTATGAATAAAGTGGTAGAAGAAACGGTACTGCTGGCCCCTGAACAATATATGTGGCTACATCGTCGTTTTAAAACCCGACCAGAAGGGCAACCTTCACGTTATTAATGTGACGCGGGACACACCAGCTGTCCCGCTCCCCCTAAACTGAAATTTGCCTTAATTCATGACATTATCCGTTATCTTTAGGTCAAAACTGTACCAAGCTTAATTCGAGCCAGCACATTTTCTCAGACCAATCTTTTTTAGAGTTTCATCAGATTAAAATCAGAAAACAATGACCGATACTTAAGCCTGTCACCGTGCGCATCTCTGATTTACCCAGCACCCTATTGATTTTGTCGCTAAACATTAAAATAAAACTTATCAATAAGCATGCCGTCCTTTGGACCTGAATTTTTCTGATTCCAGGCATATTCCTATTTAATATTGCTGAATTCTTTGAATTCGCTAATCAATGCAGGAAAATTAACTTAATTTACAAGACATTATCCTAATCGCTCTCTTGCTTATTACCTTTATAACAAATGTGGTGATCACTTATTCCTTTCTGGAATTTGTGAGTGAATTCGATTCCAGTTAGTTTCGTTTATGACAGTTAGTTCAATAACTGTTCAAAAAAAATAATAAAGATTACACACAGCAAATATACCGCAGGAACTCATAATATGAATAAAGGCATCTATTATTATGTGACGGTCAGTACCGATCAGGATAATTATCATCTACTGCATCGGAAAGAGTGTAAGCGTCTGCCCGAAAAGGAGGATATGGTATTTATTGGTACACTCTACAATTTAAATCAGGCTTTATCGATTGCGCGCATTAATTTTAAAAAGGTGAAACCCTGTATTAAATGCTGTATTCGTTATTCTGCGCCAATTATCCGCGAATCTGTACGACCTGTGCTGCATTTTCCCCAGAAAATGCACTAACCGTTCGGGCGGATCTCTCACCTTATCCGCCCGAACGTTATTCCTGACCTTCACCTGGTGATTTTTCGTCTATCCTTCTCTGAAATCCCTATTCAACAGGCAAGGAGATCGCGATGAGCATGTATAGCACCTTAGTTGAAGCCATCGAAGCAGCGCGCGAAGAATTTCTCGCCAGCCAACCCGGTTTGGATGAGGACGATGCTGTCGTCAACCAATTCGCGCTGCAAAAGTATGTGATGCAGGATGGCGATATCATGTGGCAAGCCGAGTTTTTTGCTGACGAGGACGGACAAGGTGAATGTCTGCCGATTCGCAGCGGTGAAGCGGCTCAGGCCATTTTTGATAATGACTATGACGAGATAGAACTGCGCCAGGAGTGGCAGTCTGAAAATACGCTGCACGAATGGGATGAGGGAGAGTTTCAGCTCGAACCTCCCATGGATAGCGAAGAAGGTGAAGCAGCAGCGGCCGAATGGGACGACGATAACAGTGACTCTGACCGCTGGGCCTAACCGTTATTCGTAAGGACCGTGATGGGCATCCACCGGCAATAACAGTGTGTCCATCACCAGCGACAACGGCAAGTCGAGGATGGTGAGCATACGCCATGCACCGTCCCGCACATCCCACTGCACCCCTGGATAATATTGATTGCCATGCCCCTGCCCCGGCACGGTACGACTGATGATGCTGCCACATCCACTCAGCAATATGATGGCAGCACCGACGACAGTTAATTTCAGGAAACGATTCACAACACTTACTCACAATGGCCTGACGCCATTTTAGCCGTCAGCATGGGGGAATAACCACACCCAACAGCGTAAAGATTGCGTTAGTCGGAACACTCTTGCTGTTGCGACACCAATAAAAAAGCCGCGGTCGTAACACGACAGCGGCTTTTGGCCGGGTTAATCACCCGCTATCACGACTGCTGTGGCAGTGCCTGCGGGTTTAACTTCAGTTTCTGATAGCTATCCACCCACTCATGGTATTTCTCTGCACTTTCCCACAGACGTGTATGCACACGTGCCAGCACCACCGGATCGCTAATCAGCTGTAAACGCTGTTCGCGATTCAGTTTTTCCGGTGCATCACTCAACGCCTGATCAACACGACGATCGCGCGCATGATCGAGGATGGTACTGTGCAGGTGACGTGACGTTGCCATCGCCGTCGCCAGTGCGTTAAATGCCGGGTTGAACAGCGCATGCATAAAGCCATTTTTCAGCGCACGTTCGCGGTTCAGTTGCAGATAGTTGTCGGTATCGACCAACTCTTTCGGCGGATCGTACTCTTCCGGGATCAGGAACAGTTTCGCACGTTTGCTCTTCAGACCGATGGTGGCACGGCTCGACATAACGGAAACGAACGGTGACAGAATCAACGAGAAGACAATCGGCGACAACCACCACAGGAAGTTCAGATCCAGCACACCCATGCCGACGGCCCAGACAATCCCCAGCAGCATCTGCGAACCGTGACGACGGAAAGCTTCACTCCAGGGTGTCGCGTCATCGTCACGCTGCGGTGAATTCCACACCACTTCCCAGCCGAGGAATGCGCTAACCACAAACACGGTATGGAACAGCATACGCACCGGTGCCAGCAGGACCGAAAACAGCATCTCCAGCAGCAACGAGAAGAACAGTCGCACTGCACCGCCGTAAGGTTTCGCGCCTTTGAACCAAATCAGCACCACGCTGAGCAGTTTCGGCAGGAACAGCAGCACCAGGGTGGTGGAGAACAGCGCAATCGCCAGGTCGGGACGCCACTGCGGCCACACCGGGAACAACTGGCGTGGTTGCAGGAAGTAGGTCGGTTCCATCAGCGTATGCACCACCTGCAAGGCGGTGGAGAGCGCCAGGAACATAAACCACAGCGGAGCCGATAAGTATGACATCACGCCCGTCAGGAACACCGCACGGTGTACCGGATGCATCCCTTTAACCAGGAACAGACGGAAGTTCATCAGGTTACCGTGACACCAACGACGGTCACGCTTCAGCTCATCCAGCAGGTTAGGCGGTAACTCCTCGTAGGAACCCGGCAGATCGTAGGCAATCCATACGCCCCACCCTGCGCGACGCATCAGCGCTGCTTCGACAAAGTCATGCGACAGAATCGAACCGGCAAAGGAACCTTCGCCCGGCAGCGGTGCCAACGCACAGTGCTCGATAAACGGCTTCACACGAATGATGGCGTTATGGCCCCAATAGTGGGATTCGCCCAACTGCCAGAAGTGCAACCCGGCGGTAAACAGCGGACCATATACACGGGTCGCAAATTGCTGACAACGCGCGTACAGCGTATCCATACCCGACGCTTTCGGCGACGACTGGATAATACCGGCATTCGGGTTGGCTTCCATCATGCGGACCAGACCGGTGAGACATTCACCGCTCATCACGCTATCGGCGTCCAACACCACCATGTAGCTGTAGTTGCTGCCCCAGCGGCGGCAGAAATCATCAATGTTGCCGCTTTTACGTTTTACGCGACGACGACGACGGCGATAGAAAATCTTGCCCGCCCCGCCGACATCCCGCACCAGCTCCATCCAGGCTTTCTGCTCGGCAATGGCGATATCCGCATCATAGCTGTCACTCAGAATGTAAACGTCAAAGTGTTCTGCATTGCCAGTACGTTTGACCGATTCCCAGGTCGCACGCAAACCGGCGAACACGCGTTCCACGTCTTCGTTACAAATCGGCATGATCAGCGCGGTACGATGCGCCGGATTCAGTGGCTCATCACCCGTTGTCGAATAGGAGATGCTGTACTTGTCACGCCCAATCAGCAATTGCAGGAAGCCCATCAGCGCGGTCCAGAAACCGGCGGACACCCAGCAGAACAAAATGGCGAACAGGAACAAAATACCGGTTTGCAGGATATACGGCAGAATCAACTCCACCGACTGCAACCAGTTCTGATTGAACAGCTCCATCGGATCGAGCAGCGTCCAGCCTTGGTAGGGCAGGATGGTTTTCATATACCAGGTGGCGACCACGGTCTGGAACAGCGTCAGAATCAGCAGCACATAACGGCGCATCGAACCCACATGACGCCACTTATCTTCCGCTTTTTGCTCTTCGGCCGTCTTGTAACGCGGCGTGGATTTGTGCCCACGTAATGAATCCCAGGCACGCGCCAGCGGGTTGGTTCGCCAGGCTTCCGGGAACATCAGCGAACGCGTAATCTTCGGCATCGCCTTCAGGGTAGTACGATCGAGATAATCTTTACCCAACTGCTGGCCATCAGCCAGTGAATCCGGCCAGGCCATTTGCACACGGGACGACACCGATTTCAGCGGGGCGTCATCCGGGCGCTCGCTGGCAGCAACATCGTGCCCCAGCGACGTATGAATAGCGTGGAACGCCTGCGCATTTTGCAGCGATGCGCTCAGGCGGGCGCGACCTGCCGCATCGAGCGGCAGGGCTTCCACGTAAGATTGAGGTGTAAAAGTCGAGTTATTCATTGGCAGGTAGCTGATAGCTCCAGGTTTCCGTCAATGTCTTGTCGCCACTAACCAGCGCCGCACGCATTTCCGTCGGCTGCTTGTTGTCTTTCACGCGCAGACGCAGCACCAGACGCCAGCCTTTGGTGACCGGGTTGTAGCGCACGCTCTGCTCCACCACTTCAGCGTTATTACCCACGCTGACCTGCGGTGCAACCTGCGTGTTTTCTGGCAGTTTGCTCATCGCCCGGCCCACAAAATCAACGGTAAAGGCGATGCTGCCATCCGGCTGACGCACGAGGTTTGACTGCTTCACATCGCCGGCGGAACGCAGGGTATCTTTCACCCAGGCAACATCATCCGAGTGCAGCAGGTTCTCGTCACGGGTAAAGTGCAGACGATACTGGAAACTCATCTCTTTGCCCGGTTCAGCCAGTTTTTCTGGCGTCCAGAAGGCCACGATGTTGTCGTTGGTTTCATCCGCTGTCGGGATTTCCACCAGCTCAACGCGACCTTTACCCCAATCGCCTAACGGCTCGACCCAGCCGCTTGGGCGCAGATCATAGCGATCGTCGAGATCCTGATAATGGCTGAAATCACGACCACGTTGCAGCAGACCAAAGCCTTTCGGGCTTTCGATGGTAAAGGTACTGACGGCCAGGTGTTTCGGATTGTTCAGCGGACGCCAAATCCATTCACCGTTACCGGCATGGATAGACAGGCCGTTGGAGTCGTGCAGCTCCTGGCGGAAATTGCTGACCGGTGACGGCTGGTTAGCCCCGAACAGGAACATACTGGTCAGCGGCGCGATACCCAGTTTGCCGACGTTGTCACGCAGGTAAACTTTGGATTGCACATCCACGGTCGATTCTTTGCCCGGACGGACGATAAAACGGTAGGCACCGGTGGCACGTGGCGAATCCAGCAGTGCATAAATCACCAGTTGCTTGTCCTGCGGTTTTGGTCGCTCGATCCAGAACTCTTTGAAGCGTGGGAACTCTTCGCCCGATGGCAACGCGGTGTCGATCGCCAGACCACGTGCCGACAGACCGTAGACCTGGCCTGCGCCAATCACACGGAAGTAGCTGGCACCGAGGAAGCTGGTGATCTCATCGTCTTTACCCTTTTCGTTAAGCGGATAAAGTACTTTGAATCCGGCAAAACCCAGGTTTTTCACCGAGTCAGCATCATGCTTGACGTTGCCGAAGTTGAAATAGTCCGGGTTATACTTGATTTCACGTACCGTACTGGCGGTGACTTCGTTGATTTTCACCGGGGTATCGAAGTACATACCCTGATGATAGAACTCAAGTTTAAACGGCGTGCGCAGTTTGCCCCAGTAGGCTTTGTCGTGGTTAAACTGGATCTGCTGATAGTCAGCAAATTTCATTTCACGAAACTGAGAGGGTAAATTGCTCTTCGGCGCTTCGAAGCTTTTGCCCGCCATCGCCTGAGCCTGTTTTGCTACATCATCAAGGTTGAACGCCCAGCTATTATTCGCGTACAACGCCAGCAGAACTGCTGCGCCTACCCAGCGCATCTTCTTCAGTCCGGCCATATTCTTTTCTAAAGTCAGCACATCCCCCCCTTTCGTGTGCTTAGATCAAACCCGCTTATCTTAAAGGATTATTCGTTTTTCCGACAGCGTATGTAAAAGATTGTTCCCCTTATTTGTAAGTGGAAAATGCGCTTTTAGGATAATTAGACGATACAGAATCAACCTATAGTATACCCCGTTTACAGCCGGTAGAATTTTCCTCCGGCATAATCCGGTTTCAGGGCGAAACCGGCCAGGACACAGAACAATTGGATGCTTATGACTGCAGCAAAATCCGAACGCGAATATTTTCTCGATTCGATTCGAGCTTATTTAATGTTATTGGGCGTGCCCTTCCACGTCTCCCTGATTTACTCGACGCAAAAGTGGGCAGTAAATAGCCAGGATGCCTCGATGTGGCTGACGGTGTTCAATGACTTTATTCATGCTTTCCGTATGCAGGTGTTTTTCGTCATTTCCGGCTATTTTTCCTACATGCTTTACCTACGCTACAAGCCGCAACGCTGGCTGAAGGTGCGTCTGGAGCGCGTGGGGATACCGCTGCTGACCGCCGTCCCCCTCATCACTCTGCCGCAGTTTTTTCTGCTAAAAAATCTGACGGATAAAGTAGGAGATTGGGACAGCTTCTCCCTGTATCAAAAGTACAACGCGCTGATGTGGGACCTGATTTCCCACCTGTGGTTTTTGGTGGTGCTGGTGATCCTGACATCGCTGGGCATGCTTACCTTCCGTTGGCTACGTACCCAACATCGGCAGATCGATTATACCCGCGTCGGTTGGGGTAAACTGACTCTGGCGCTGCTGGCGTGGTCGCTGATTTGGTGTGTGTTCCGGCGCGCGATCTTTTATTTCCAGCCCGCATGGCTGATGGATGGCCTGTTCAGCACCGCCGTGATGCAAAGCCTGTTCTTCCTGCCCTTCTTTATGCTGGGCGCTCTGAGCTGGAAGCATCAGGCGTTGAAGGCGTTATTTGTGCGTTTTAATCCGGTGATGTGTTTCGGTGCCATTGCGGTGTTTGTGGCCTACAGCCTGAACCAGCGCTTCAGCAGCGGGGATGGCTGGCTGTATGAGATCGACAACGTGATTTCCACCCTGATGGGCCTGTGCATGCTGAATGTCTGCTTCTGCTTCGGGCATAAACTGCTGAACAGCCACTCCCCTCGCATCATGTATCTGGTGAATGCCTCGCTGTTTATTTACCTGGTGCACCATCCACTCACCCTGTTGTACGGCATTTTTATCACCCCGCTGATCAGCAACGATACGTTGGGCTTTTTCGTCGGCCTGATGATGGTGTTTGGTGTGTCATTTACCCTGTATGAAATCCATCTGCGCATTCCATTGCTGCGCTTCCTGTTCTCCGGGAAACCGCAACGCGCATAAACAAGGGGCCAGCTAAGCTGGCCCCTGGCTTTTACAGTAACCACTCCACCGGCAAATGCCACACCAGCCGCACCAGCAGACGTTGGACCCAGCTGCATTGCGGCTCATGGATATGGACCACTTCCTGCGGCTCGTCGGGGTATTCGACCCAATTCACGCGCCCCCAACCATCCAGGCGCAGGGTCCAGGCACGATCGCGCATCCCCTGAATAAAACGCTGGTGCGTGCGCTGCGCCAGGCTGTCGCTCTCAATCACCAGTCCCATTTCCGTGTTCAGCACTGCCGAGCGTGGATCGAAATTGAACGACCCAATAAACACTTTGCGATTATCCACGGTAAAGGTTTTGGCATGCAGGCTGGAACCGGAATTACCGGTCAACCCACGATCGTGCGGGGCTTCGCTGGCGTTGGCCTGCGGTTTCAGTTCGTATAAGGCAATGCCGTGGCGCAGCAATTTCTTGCGCCAGCGCGCATAACCCGCGTGCACCACACTAACGTCATTGGCGGCCAGCGAATTGGTCAGCACCGCGATTTTAACCCCACGTCGTTTCAGCGCCAGCAGCTGCGCCACACCGGCACGTGTCGGGACAAAGTAGGCCGAGATAATATCGAACTGCTGCTGTGGCGTGCCAATCACTTCCAGCATCCGCTGTGGCAATAAGGAAGACCGCTTCGCTTTACCCAGCCCCTTGCGCGGATCATCACTTAACAAACGCGTGCTGGCCCAGGTCATACTCAACGAACCTTCCGCCATTTGGCTAACAAACGAGGAGTGCTCGAGGCGTGCCAGGTAACGTTGTACCGCCTCGCTATCTTGCCAGTCTTCTGGCAGCCGCACGGCAGGATGTGGTTCGCTACTGACCTCCACCACCTTACGTAACGATGACACCGCCTTGCTGTGCCAGTAGCGTTCAAAATCCTGCGCCACTTCCGCCACCACCGGTCCAATAGCCATCACATCGAGGTCGGTAAACAGCGGCTCATCGCCGGTGCCAAAATATTCGTCGCCGATATTGCGCCCTCCTACCAGCGTCGCGGCACCGTCCACCGTCAGGCTTTTGTTATGCATACGACGGTTGAGGCGGGCGAAATCCGTCAGATAACCGAGCATGCGTAAGGTGCGAAACGAGAAAGGGTTAAACAACCGCACGGCGATATTAGGATGACGATCCAGCGCCGCGAGGGTGTCATCCAGGCCGGGCGTGTTGTTGTCATCCAGCAGCAAGCGCACTTTGACGCCCCGCTCTGCCGCCTCCAGCAGCGCGCTGAACAGCAAGCGACCTGACATATCGTTTTGCCAGATGTAGTACTGCACATCGATGGTGTTTTGCGCCATCCCCATCAATAAATACCGTGCCGCGAAAGCATCCAGTCCATCGTTGAGAGCGTGGATGCCGCTCAACCCCGGATGCTGCGCACAGCGCGCATCCACAATCTCATTGAGCCCATTTTGGTGTTTTTCCTCAGAATGGTGTGGTGCGACTTGGCTCATACCGGTTCCCTGTAACTCATCATCTTCTTATTGTTGGTGGTCGTACACGGCGTCGCAATCAGAGCCTTCCGGTTGCGTCTGCTGGCCTGCGCTTAATTTAGTCTAGACTTAGCGGAACGTTCTGCATTCGGCGTTCCCCGTGAGGAGAGGAAAAATGGCGCAGCACCCCCTTGATCCCCCGTCCCCGCGCTATCAGCCCCGGCTGTTTCGCAGTTTTTTCCAGGGCAGCTTCCCCTGCTCCACGTCCCGTCGTGCCGGTGGGCGGCGACTGGATATGGTGATCAGCAGCGGCCATGACATGTTGTTGGAGAAAGATTACGCCGCACTGGCCCAGGAAGGGTTACGCACTGCGCGTGATGGGGCGCGTTGGTATCTGATCGAAGCGACGCCGGGTGAATATGACTGGCGATCGTTTCTGCCGATGGTGCACGCGGCGGCGCGCCACGATCTGCAAATCATCTGGGAACTGGCGCATTTTGGCTATCCCGACCATCTCGATATCTGGAGTGCCGCCTTCGTTCAGCATTTTGAACGCTTTGCCCGTGCGATGGCGCAACTGATGCGTGACGAAGGGGTGGAGCAGCCGTTTTTTACCCCGATTAATCAGATTTCTTTCTGGTCGTGGGCTGGCGCGGATGTTGCCTGGCTCGACCCCTACTCCAGCCAGCGCGGTAAAGAACTGAAACGCCAGCTGGTACGCGCTTCACTGGCGGCAATGCATGCGATTCGTGAAATTTACCCGCAGGCACGTTTTGTGCTGACTGACCCACTGGTGCAGGTTGCCACCAATCCCGACAACCCGGACAGCAAACCCTATGCCGATGCACAACATCAGGCACAATTTGAAGCTTGGGACTGGCTGGCCGGACGCGATGCCCCGGAGTTGGGCGGCAGTGAGGATTTTCTCGATATCCTCGGACTCAATTACTATCCTGACAATCACTGGTTTTTCCCCGGCGAACCTTTACCGGTGGATCATCCCGTGCGCCTGCCGCTGCACCGTTTGTTATTACAATGCTGGCAACGTTACCAGCGTCCTATGTTGCTGGCAGAAACCGGTGCCGAAGGTGATGCCCGGGCTGCATGGCTGCATCAGGTCAGTGAAGAAGCGATGCTGGCGCTGGATGACGGGGTGGCGCTGGAAGGGATTTCGCTCTATCCGGTGGTGGAATATCCGGCATGGGCCGATGATCGGCGTTCGCCCGGGGCGCTCTTTGGTTTGGGTGATCCGAATGGCAATCGCACGTTACATGAAGGGCTGGCGCTGGAACTGCGTAGTCAGCAGATTAAGTGGCATAACCGCCAGCAGGATTAAGATTGCTGAGAATTGGGATGTTTAGGACCGCAGGTTTGTACATCAAGGGATTGATCGGCGGGATGGCGCACATCGGTCAGCCAGGTCATGGTAAACAGGAACACCACACCAATCAGACAGGCAGAAAGCAGGCCAATTATGGCGATCAATTTGTCATCGCGGGATTCCATCGACATCTCCTTACAGGCTTCCGATACCCGTTGCAGCAAGCCTTAGCTCATCCATAACGTCATCATCAGGACAAAGATTATAAGGGTAACCGAGGTCACTGCAAGGACCACAATGGCAAACTGCGCATCGTCGAGCGGCTGCCGCAGAGGTTCGTCATGATCGTCAGGTGGTGCAGGTGAACTCATGTTAACTCAGCAAAGATAAAGGGATCGACCAGCAAGATTACCGCATCGAGTGTAATGCAAAGCCAACAAAATGAAAACGGGGCGCCTATGCGCCCCGTTGATGGGATTAGAAGTCGTAAGTCATGCTGACTTTTAAGGTGCGCGGATCGCCCTGCGTCAGGTAAGTCCCTGAGTAGTCGATATTCGCCCAATACTTCTCGTTGGTGACGTTTTCCACCGCCACACGCCACACCACATCATTCTGATTGATCTTCGTGCGATAGCGCAGGCCCAGATCCAGGGTGGTGTAAGAATCAATGCGTTTGGTGTTCGCCGAATCCGCCCACTGTGAACCCGTATGGTTGAGCAACGCCGTCGCCGTCAGACCATCGATCGGTTTGATGTCATATTCGGCACCCAGCGCATAGTTGTAACGCGGCACACCGATTGCCTGTTTACCGTCGTACTGCCCCTGCGCCGTTTTCACCATCTCCGGGTTGATCCAGGTGGCGCTGGCGTTCAGGCGGAAACCGAGCACGGGTTCACCGAACACGTTAAGCTCAGCACCACGATGGCGCTGCTCGCCATTCATGGCAAAAACGCCATTGCTGTCGAGAATCCCTGACGGTTGCTTAATCTCAAACAACGCCAGCGTACCGCCGACACGGCCAAAATCACCTTTGACACCAACTTCATTCTGCTTCGAGTGCGCAATCCCGGTCACTGCACCATAGTTGGTGGCACTTTTCGGTGCTACCGCACCCGGCTGCAACGCTTCGGTATGGTTGGCATACAGGGAAATTGACTGCCACGGCTTGTACACGATGCCGTATGTCGGCATCCAGCGGCTCTGCGTATAACGCGAGCTGACGTCTTCAGCCTGGGTGTTGTAATCGTAGTTACGCACCCACACTTTCTGATAACGCGCACCGACGGTGAACAACAGCGTATCGTTAAACGCACCCAGCGTATCGCTCAGCAGATAGCCCTGAGTACGGGTACGCGCGGTGGTTTTCGGATCATAGAATTCGCCACCCGCATAAGTTGGCGTTGGACGCGCCACCTGCACCGGATCGTAGATATTGTAATTGTTGCCGGCGAACGACATGCGGTAGGCGTTTTTCGCATTGGTGGTCAACGCGGAATAGCCGACATTAACTTTGTGCGAAATCGGTCCGGTAGCGAAGTCGCCACGCACGCCCACCATGCCGCTCATGTTGTCCTGGCGACGGTTGGTGTCGAAGGTATTGATGGACACGTCACCGTTAGTATTCAACAGTTTTGGCGTGGCGTAGTTACCAATTTCATGGGCATGCTGCGCACCCAGTGCGGCATACGCGGTCCAGCTGTCGGTGAGGTCATACTCGGCTTTTGCCATGCCCCATTCATTTTCAATGTTGCTGAATACCCAAGGCTGGCTGTAATTGGTGGAGTTGGACGGCACCGCCGGCAGCTTATCCACGCCGCTGATGTTGACGCCCATACGACCATCATGGAAGGTCTTTTTCTGGTAGCCAATATCCAAAGAAGTACGCAGACGTTCACCACGGTAGTCAAGACCGATAGACGCCGCAGTGGTGCGTTTCTTCTCGCCATTCACACCGGTTTCGCCTTCGCGGTTAACGGCATTGAAGCGCACGCCAAACTGATTGTTATCACCAAACCGGCGGCCAATGTCGAGACTCCCACCTACCTGCGAGGAGGAGGTGTAATCGACGCCCACACGGGTTAATGGCGCGTCGTCAGCATGTTTCGGTTCCAGGTTGATCAGGCCACCCACACCGGTGCTGGCAGCACCGTTAAGCAGGCCATTCGCCCCTTTGAAAATTTCGACGCGATCGATCAGCGACGCATCCATCACCTGGCGCGGCACAACGCCAGGCAGGCCACTAAACGTCATGTCATCGCCATCAAGGCGGAAACCACGAATACGGTAGCTTTCGGCGAAGTTACCGTAACCCTTGACGTTTTGCACGGTGGCATCATTGCGAATCACATCGGCAATGGTTTTTGCCTGCTGATCCTGAATCGCTTTGGCGGTGAAGCCAATCACGTTGAATGGCACATCCATGGCATTCTGTTCGCCCAGCATGCCGAGGCGGCCGCCGTGCGCCACCTGACCGTCCAGATAGGCTGGCACCAAATCGTTACCACCAGGCTTGAAGTCAGCCTGCGGTGTTGCTGTCACAGTCAGCGTCTGTTGTTCTTTTTTTACCGCATCTGCGGTGGTGGTGTTGGTAGCAGCCATCACTGGCAAACAACCGGCGCTGACCATTACGGCCAACAGCGTCGGTTTCAGTCCGGGATTGAAAGGCGTAGTGCGCATGGATATCCCCTAATGCAAATTCAATTGATAATCATTTTTATTGCGGTTTGCGATTATGCTGAGGACGGCGCTGAATGCAAGAGAAATCCAGGCATTTTCTTAACGAATTCCAGACAGGTATGACAAAAATCGAGGGATACGTTGACGTTAGCGTGGATCAGCGCGACCTGGCGCGCTGATGTTGCGTAGTTTAACCCTGCCAGCCACCTCCCAGTGCCCGATAGAGTTCGATTTGCGCCAGCAATAGGGTGTTTTTCACACTCACCACGCTGAGTTGGGTGCTGAACAGGGTGCGCTGGGCATCCAGCTCATCCAGGTAGGAAGCATAACCATTTTGATAGCGGTTACGCGCGATACGCAGCGCTTCGCTAACATCGCTCTGCTGCTTTTCCAGTTCGACCAGTTGTTCCTGATTGCGCTGTATCGCATCCAGTGCCGTGTCCACTTCAGCAAAGGCATTTCTCACCACTTTTTCATAGCCATACAATGCCTGATTGCGTGTCGCCATCGCCACATCAACCTGGGCCGTCAGGGCTTCGCGGTTGAGAATCGGTGCCAGCACGCTGCCGCCAATGCTCCACAGGCGGAACGGATTCGCCAGCAATTCATGCAGATGATAGCTTTCGAAGCCACCGCTGGCGGTGAGGTTCAGGGTGGGCAGCAGCTGTGCTTGTGCGGCAGCCAGCGACGCGTCAGAGGCCAGCAACTGGCGCTGTGCCTGGACAATATCCGGACGACGATTAAGTAACTGCGATGGCAACAGGTTCGGCAAGGTCTGCGGCATCACCTGGTTGAAATCGTCAGCGCGGGCGATCTCGCGTGGGTTCATCCCTACCAGCACGCTCAGGGCGTTTTCCTGCTGGGTAATCTGATGCTGCAATTGTGGCACCTGCGCTTTGGCCGTCTGATACTCCGACGATGCCTGCATCCATTCCAGCCGGGATGAATAGCCGGTCTCAAACTGACGTTGTGCCAGTTTGAGTGAATTGGCACGCGACGCCAGGGTGGCTTCGGTGACGCGCAACTGTTCATCCAGCGCACACAGGCTGAAATAACCCGACGCCACCGAGCTGGCTACGGTCAGCTCCGCTGCTGACGCCGCCGCGCGTTGTGCCGCCAAAGAAGCCTCAGCCGCGCTGATGCTGTTGCTGCGGCTGCCCCACAAATCGACCTCGTAATTGGCCTGCAACGATGCCTGAAACACCGCATTCTCGTAGGGCAAACCGGTAGCGGCGGAGATGGCGCGCTGATGCGTCGCACCCGCGCCCGCCGTCAGACTGGGATAATTATCCCCCTCAGTCGCACGCAGTTGCGCGCGATATTGATCGACCCGGGCACGGGCGCTGAGAATATCACTGTTATGCTGCAACGCCTGGTTCACCAGGCGGTTCAGATGTTCATCGCCAAAGGTATGCCACCATTGTGCCTCTGGCGCAGCCGCCGGCCCCACCTGCTGACGCCAGCTTTCCGGGATTGGCAATGACGCAGGCGCTTTGGTGACCTCAGTGGCACAGCCGCTCAGCCATAATGCCGCGAGCGTAGCTAACAACACACGGCTCATAGCTTGTCCTCACGCGGCTCAGCGGCGGTGTCGATATCCACCTCAACTGACATCCCCGGGCGCAGTGCCTGCAAATCCCCATGCACCTTAATGCGCACCGGAATACGCTGTGCAATTTTGACAAAGTTACCCGTGGCGTTATCCGGTGAAATAGCGCTGAACTCCGAACCCGCCGCCGGTGAGATGAACTCCACCGTGCCGTCATAACGTTTACCATCCAGCGCATCCACGCGAATGGTGACCGGTAAACCCGGCCGGATACGCGCCAACTGGGTTTCTTTCAGGTTGGCAATCACCCATTTATTGTCCGGCACGACCGACGTCAGGCGCGTGCCCGCCGTGACAAAGGTGCCTTTACGTACCGATAATTGCCCGAGTTGGCCGTTATCCGGGGCGATGATACGCGTATTGGCGAGGTCAATTTCTGCCAATTCCAGGGCCGCCTGCGCATTGGCCACATCACCCTCCAGTGAGGCGCGATTCACAATCACCGTTTGCAGATTCTGCTGTGCGACGGCCAACTGCGCTTCGGCCTGACGCACCTGCGCCTGGGCCTGGGCATCAGCGGCGCGGGTGGCATCACGTTCGCGCACCGACAAGGAACCATCTGCCGTAAGATTTTCCACCCGCTTTAAGTCGAAGCCACTTTTCAGCGCCTGCGCTTTGGCATTGTCCAGCGATGCCTGGTTGCTGACGATGGTGGCCTGGGCGCTTTTACGCTGCTGCTGATTGTTATTCAGGGCGGCTTGTTTCATCGCCAGTTGTGCCTGTGCCTGATGCACGCGCTGGCGATAAATACGATCATCGATGGTCATCAGCAGTTGCCCTTTCTCCACCGGCTGTAAATCCACCACATTGACGGAGGTGAGATAACCGCTGACCTGCGGGCTGATAAACGTGACCTGCCCGCGCACATAGGCGTTCTCAGTGGACTGAATGGTGCTGGTAAAAGGCCACAACTGCCAGGCATACAGGATCACCAACACTCCGACCAGTACGATGCCGCTGCCAGCGGCAATCGAGAGGATACGTCGACGGTTGATGCGCTCGCGTTCCGCGGCCTGAAGATCGTCCTGTTGACTCATGGGGTCTCCGTTCGATTAACTGATAATGCCTGCTGGCGCTGTTCCGCCAGGTTTCGTCGCGCCTGACGCCAGTTGAGATAACGCAGGCGCGTCAAACGCCATAGCACCCACATTAGCGTCACCAGCGCCAGACCGGCGGTGAGATAATAGGTATCGTTATAAGCCAGGATATTGGCCTGCAGGGTGGACACCGTTTGCAGCTGACTGCCACTCTGGGCGCTGAGTAGTGCACCATCCGGGAGTTGACTGCTGAATAGCGCGTTGTACTGGCTCAAACGCTCAGTCACGTTGGGATTGAGTTGCGACAGCTGGTCGCCAAGCAGGCTGGAGTGATATTTTTCACGCCACGTCTGGAAAGTACCAAGGATCGCCGCCCCAATCAGGCCGCCGAGGTTCTGACTCATGCCAAACAGCACCACAAAACTCACCAGGTTTTTCGGTTGCGTCACTACGCTGCCGATGCCAAACAGCATGGCAGGCGTCATAAAGAAAACGCTGCTAAAGCCCAATAAAAATTGGCTGAAATACATGTTATCGCCGCGCGTCAGCGGGCTGGATTGCGCATCCATCAGCGAGGCGATGATCATCACCACCAGCGAGAAAACGATCGGCCAGCTGAGATGGCTGGGACGAATAGTTAGCGCGCTCAGCACCATACCGGCCATCACCCCAAAGATGATCGCCAGTGCCATACCGCGCATCTGGTCGTTAAGCAGCCCCAACTGCTGTAAAAACCCGACCGCTCCGGTGTTCTGCTCCGCCAACACAATACGCATCATGATCATCACAATCCCCAGTCGGACCATCATGCCGTTGCTGAGCCAGCGCGTGTTAATCAGTGGATTCTGTCGGTTATGCTCCAGCACCACCGCGGCCACAATCAACACCAGCGCAATCGCCAGCGCGATGCCCAGCCACGGCGTAGTAAACCACCATTCAATGCGCCCCAACGACAACACGGCGCAAATCAACGCCATACCCGGTGCCAGCAGAATAAAGGTGAGGAAATCAAGTTTTTCAAAGGCTTTGATGCGGTCACCGGGGGGCAGTTTCACCACCAGAACCGCACCCAGCGCAATCATCGCCAGCCCCAGTTCGAACAGATAAAGCCCACGCCACTCATCCAGTTGCAACAGCTCCGTGGAGAACAAACGCGCCAGCGGGATTGCCAGCTGTGAGGCGGTCAGGCCAATCACCAACGCTTTGAGACGATGTTTCGCCGGCCAGGCCTGGACCTGGTAATAGATCCCCAGCGAACTGAGCGCCGCGCCGACCATACCATGTGCAGTACGGACGATAATCGCCGAGCTGAGGTCATTGGCCAGTAAATGGAAAAACGCCACCAACACGTACAACACCAGAAAAGCTTCGGTGAACAGGCGGAGACCGAACTGCTGGCGAAACTTCACCAGCAGTAAATTGATGGAGATATTGCCCATCACATACACCGCCGGGAGCCAGGCGATCTCATTGGAATACGCGCCGAAAGTGCCTTGCAGATTGGTGAGATTGGCGGTGACCAGCGCGTTGCTGAGCGCGCCGGTGATGGAGATCAGCATACCAATCAAGCCGAAGGCGATACGCCTGCCGGGAGAATGGAGAGGCGTAGAAGGCGAACCTGGCAGCATCGGCTTTTCATGCGGCAACCATTCTCGCTGGGCGTAGGGATTACGCTTCGCCATGGCTAGAGGGTTCCCAGCCGCGTCAGCAGTTGCTGCAATACCTGTTCGGTGATTGCCAGCGCTGCGGGATCGATATCCGCCAGCAATTGCGCGCGCAACGCATCCGCCTGGGTTTTTACTTCAGCATACGCGATGCTGCCCTGCTCCGTCAGGACCAACAGCCGTTTACGGCGATCTTCTGGCGGCTGCACCCGCGCCAGCAGTTGTTGTTTCACCAGCCGATCAACCAGCGGCACGACGCTGGCTTCTTCCAGGCCAAGCAGCTGTGCCAGTGCTTTTTGTGTCGGTGGTTCGCTGGCCGTCGCCACCGTAGCAATCGCCATCCAGCTACTCATACTCATGCCGCTCTCTTTCAGACGACGATCGACAGCCAGTCGCCACGCATGGGCAGTGAGATGTAATAAGCGGGAGAAGGGTTGGGGATAATCGCTCAAAGAGTAGCAGCCTAATGGTTAGATATCTAACTAAATAATCCGCTATTATACGCAGACCCTGTTGCGAATGAAAAGCGTCCATCGCTCGTCTCCATACGCCCCGATAATTGTAGTGCAAATCCATCATCAGCAATGAAGCTGTACAGCTTCCGTGTATAGGTTCTGTCACAAAAATTTCGCTATATCTGGCTGTAAGCTAATTGGTAGCACAAAATGATCATGATTTTACTTGTACAGATTGCGTTGCGTTGTATAAGTTTATTTCCCACAGGGCCGCTAATGGTCTCGTAACGAATGATGCATCTTGCGTCGCCTCTGAAGGTGTCCGTGGATTTCCACCTTCAGAGGTGCTTTTTTGGTGAATTGGGGTCTTTCACGCCTGTCCGCGTGAAAGTTTTATTATCAGCGGATGTAAAATCTCAGGGCTACACACATGCAAAACGCCGCCATCAGCCACGACATTGAGGAAGATTTCAAACCTGCGAGTTATAACGCGGAAGTCTTCGCTCAGGTTATTGGTGAAATCCTGCAAACCGGTATGCCAGTGACGAATAAAGCCATTATTTCGGTGCTTATCTCCCGCCTGGAGTTGGAAAATGATGTGACGCAACTGGATATCTATCGTCAGTTGCTGGAAAAGGTAGTGAATAAAACGCCTGATGACCTGGCGTTTTAACCCCTGTGACGGCGCAATTTATCGCGCCGTATCCCTTTTCTGGTCTGGCATCGCACCACATTCACCGGTAACATCCCTCCTCTTGTCTGTTTCTCATCTGGTTACTGCCTTGCCCTTGCGGTAAGCGCAACATAATAAAAGAGCCTGCGAAATTTATGAGTCAACCCACTGAAGACCTCACGGTGCGCCGCGTCTTGCGCTCGCCAGCTTTACTCACCCGGGAATGTCTGGCTGGTGTGATTACCGCATTGGCGCTGATCCCAGAAGTGATCTCCTTTTCGGTCATTGCAGGTGTTGACCCCAAAGTCAGCCTGGTGGCGTCCGTGGTGCTGTGCCTGACCCTTTCCCTGTTGGGCGGCCGTCCGGCAATGGTGACAGCGGCGGCAGGATCGGTAGCGTTGGTGATCGGTCCGATGGTCCATGCCCATGGCGTGGCCTATATTCTTCCCGCCGTGATAATGGGTGGCGTCATCCAGATTTTGTTCGGCCTCGCCGGAATGGCACGCATGATGCGCTATATCCCGCGCTCGGTGATGATTGGCTTTGTCAACGCTCTGGGGATTTTGATCTTTTTTGCGCAGGTACCGCATGTCTGGGGACAATCCGGCCTGGTATGGCTGCTGTTCGCGGTAACGCTGGCGATCGTGCTATTGCTGCCCAAGGTGCTGAAAAGCGTGCCTTCTCCGCTGGTGGCGATTGTGGTGGTGACAGCGATTGCACTGTTGATGGGCTATCGAGTACCGAACGTCGGGGATGAAGGCCCGATGAGCAGCGGATTACCGGGTTTCACCACGCTGCTGGTGCCGCTTGACCTGCAAACCCTGCAAATTATCTGGCCGACTGCGTTAAGTATCGCCTTTGTTGGTCTGATGGAATCGCTGCTGACTGCCAAACTGGTGGATGATATCACCGACACCCCGTCCAGCAAGCGGCGCGAGTCGTGGGGACTGGGCATCGCCAATATTCTCGCCGGGTTTTATGGTGGCATCGCCGGTTGCGCAATGATCGGTCAAACCATTGTTAACGTGGAGTTGGGCAAAGCGCGTACCCGTGTTTCGACGGTGGCTGCTGGCGTGGTGTTATTGCTGCTGGTAACCGGGCTGAGCAAGCTGATGGCGCAGATCCCAATGGTGGTGCTGGCGGGCATTATGATGGTGGTGGCAGTGAAAACCCTGAACTGGCATAGCCTGCACCCCGCCACGCTGAAACGCATGCCGTGGTCGGAGACGCTGGTGATGGTACTGACAGTGGCGGTAACCGTCTGGACCGGTAACCTGGCACTGGGGGTGTTAGTTGGCGTGATCCTCGCCATGATGCTGTTCGCGCGCCGTGTTGCGCACGTGATCCATGCCGAGCGCCAGCTGAGTGACGATGGCGAACAGGTACATTACCGCGTGCGTGGACCGCTTTTTTTTGCCAGCAGTAATGATTTGTTTGAGCATTTTGACTACGCCCACGATCCTGCATTGGTGACCATTGATTTGACCCATGCGCAGATTTGGGATGCTTCCAGCGTCGCCGCGTTGGACGCGATTGAGTACCGCTATCAACGTCATGGTGCGCAGGTGACCTTTATCGGGTTGGATAACCGTAGCAGTGATTTCCATCGTCGCCTGACCGGGACGCTGGGTTAAAATGTAAAAAAGCCAGGCGCGTTACCGCGCCTGGCCGTTTCTCCGTTCTTTAATGATTACAGGATATTAACGTGAATCCTGTCGTCAATCAGTACCTCCGCCATACCGCTGCTCTGGTACTCCGTATAGACCTTACCATCGACGGTCACGGTGCCGTTGCTGTGCCAGTTATCAATACCACCGGTCAACTGCACCAACCCATTCTCGCCGCTGACGATCAACGCGTCACCGTCTGCCCCTTCCCAGCTATCCAGCGTCTGGTTATTCACCTTCAGCGTGTTGTCGCCGTTGGACATATCGATACTGTGCGTGTCCTTCAGCGCGTCGGTCAGGGTAGCCAGATCGACGTTCTGGTGATCGCCGTCGAGTAACAACGGAATCCCGGTATCATGATGCTCTGGTTCATCAGTAGGCAGGCTGAAGCCGCGCGCCGCTGGTGAGGTGTCCTGAGCCGATTCCTGGTGGGTGTTGTAAATCACATACACCTGGCCGTTGTACTGTGGGTTAGTCAGTTCACCCGTTGTCTGATCCGTGGTGTACCCCCCTATCTGTGAAGGTGCACCCACCAGCAGATCCGGGTGACCATCGTTGTTCATATCCAGCACATCAACTGACCAACCAAACATCTGGTTTGGTACATTCCCGTAATGCACTTCACCCCAACCGTTGTTCAGTATGTCCTGAATATCGATCTGACCGTGATTTGCCTTCAAGTAATCCTGATAATCCGCTTCATGACCACCGTAGATCACATAAATCGCACCCACTACCTGGCCTTTGGCATTGACTGCCAGTGGATCAGAGACAATCAGGTCCTGCGTACCATCACCATTGAAATCATAACCACCGACGACATTCAGGCCAAAACCCTGGCCTGACGAGGCATGGTTGGTACTGATGATGCCGTACCCATAGTTGGTATCGAAGTCTTTGACATCATTGTTGATACCGATATTAAAGTTTGGCGGCAATTTGTTGCTATGCAGTACCCAAACTTTACCGTTGGCACCACCGAAGTTATCCGTAGACGAAGCGATCGCAATGTCGGTGTCCTGATCATTACTAAAGCTACCCAGGGTGGCAATGTTATGGTTGTGCGGCTGAAATTCCCTGCTGCCATCGTCCACATTTGGCTTGGCATCAAGTTCGTTCAGAAAACCAGCACCAATGTTTTGAATACGGAACAACTCTCTGGGATCAACATCCTGGATGCTGAAATCCTTCGGCAGACCATCTTCCGGAATCCGGTAGAAGTACCAGGTTCCGCGATAGCCCTGGCCATTAGTCGTTGATTCCGGGTCAGCAATTGCGAGGTACTGACCACCATCACCAAAGATATCGCCCACATTGACGATGTCAGCGCCGAAGTTATAGTTTTGGATTGATCCCTGCGCACCGGTATTGTCCTGGTGGCTGATATGACCCACTTCCATCCCTGCAGGCAGGTCTCCTCTCGGTACCCAACCACTTTGACCTCTTTCGGCTCCGGGGACACTCGTATCCTGCGTCAGGGTAATATTTCCCCAACCTGCTGTCGGATCAAAGGTGACGGTGGTGATGACGCCCGCCTCGGTGTAAGGCCCGGAGATGTCACTCATCATGAACGTCAGCGTGCCGTCGGCATTCTTAATCGACTCTACGTTAAAACCGTTATAGCGGTTCCAATAATCAGAATACAGGTGGACCAAAAAGCCCTGATCACTGTGCCCACCGGGTGCACTGGCAATGTCGTTCAGATCAAAACTGGCGGATAACGGTTCTTTAACGAAGTAAACGGCATCTTTGTAGTGTGAGGAAATGACTACCCAGCCATCATCCAGCACCCGCATGGTGTAACCCTGGAATGAATCAGATTCTGGCGTACCATTCCCGTCCAGGTCACTATTATTGGTGATAATCGTACCCATATCAGTATGTTGTGCAAATAACTTCTCGATACTGGTACTGCCATCCAATAAATAGGCAAACTCTTTCTTGATGGCGTAGATGATGCCCTGCTGTGAAGCGTTATTACTCGCATTCAGCCCCCCTTGTGGCGCACCGATGTACAGGTACTGGTCACTGACCATCATGGTATAGCCGAACATATCTCCTTCACCCTGCAGGGCTTCAGAGTAGAGTACCGCCGGTACAGTCCAGCCGCCATCTTCAGTACCGTTCAAATAACCCGGTGCTGATTCGTTATGCGCCTGATCGACCACCACGGCGCTGATGTTGTGCGCACCGGCAGCCAGCGGGTCTGTTGGCGTATAAGTCCAGGTACCGTCGGCATTGACCGGGATATTCTCGGCAATCACCACACCATTTTTGTCTTTAATAGTGACAGTGACGTTGTCCTTCGAATCGCCCTCCTGGAATGTCACCTTACCGCTAAAGGTGGGCTGTGGATCGGATGCCTGTGCGTCAGTGTTGATGGTTGTGGTGTTGGTGTTGGTGGTATCAACGGTAAAGTCAGGTACCGCGGCCTTGTCGGACGCATTACCGGCTTTATCCACCACCTCGACCTGCATCTCGTTGTAATCGCCATCCGCCAGTGCCGGCACCGGGGTACGCCAGTTACCGTCTGCATCTGCGGTGGTGCTGGCAATAACATTACCGTCTTTGTCGAGAATATTAACGGTGCAACCCGCTTCCGCCTTACCACTGATGGTTGGCGTATTGTCGTTGGTCGAACCTCCGGCAGGGACCGTAACATCGGTATTATCATTGGTAACAATGATATCCGTGGCGGCCGCAGGCGGGGTGTTATCCTGGGTATAGTTTATCGGATCGCTGGTGTTACCCACATTGCCCGCCGCATCGCTGACGGTAGCGGTAATCGAGTGATCTTTTTCACCCAGCGGTGCTTCCGGCGTGAACGTCCAGTTACCATCATCGTCAACAATAGTGGAACCCAGCACGGTATCACCGTCTTTGATCGTGATGATTTCGCCTTTCTCTGACGGTGTCACCTTGCCACTGAAGGTTGGCGTGGTGTCCTTGGTCGGATGATTTGCGTCAATCACATTGTTGTCGCTGTCTTTCGCTTCGATGGTGGTAATGCCAGTCGGCGCAGTATTATCCTGGGTGTACTCAATCGGATTACTGGTGCTACCCACGTTGCCCGCCGCATCGGTGACAGTGGCAGTGATGGAGTGATCTTTTTCCTCCAGCGGGTGCTCCGGCTTGAACGTCCAGTTACCATCGTCGTCTGCGATGGTGGAACCCAGTACCGTATCGCCATCTTTGATGATGATGATTTCCCCCTTCTCTGACGGCGTCACCTTGCCGCTGAAGGTCGGTGTGGTGTCCTTGGTCGGATTTTGCGCGTCAATCACATTGTCGTTGCTGTCTTTCGCTTCGATGGTGGTGATGCCGGTTGGCGCAGTATTATCCTGGGTATACTCAATCGGATCACTGGTGTTGCCCACGTTACCCGCGGCATCAGTGACCGTCGCGGTAATCGAGTGCGGAGCTTCCTCTAACGGATTGGTTGGGGTGAATGTCCAGTTACCATCATCGTCAGCAATCGTTGAACCCAGCACGGTATCACCATCTTTGATAATGATGATTTCGCCCTTCTCTGACGGTGTCACCTTACCGCTGAAGGTTGGTGTGGTGTCCTTGGTCGGATGATCCGCGTCAATCACGTTGCTGTCGCTGTCTTTGGCCTCGATGGTGGTGTTACCTGTCGGTGGCACGGTGTCGACAATACACGTCACACTGTTAGACGGCGGCCCTTCGGTGCCCTGGGCATCTTTCAAATTGGCCGTGAATTGGTAAGTATCATCGCCCAGCGCTTCATTATCCGGGACGGTATAGGTCCATGTACCATCGGCGCCAACGGTCGCGGAACCAATCACCGTACCGTTCTGGTCTTTGATCAGCACCGTTTCACCGGCATGATCGCCATTCACCTGGCCGCTAAAGGTCGGCGTAGTGTCTTTGGTCGGATGGCTGGCATCAATCACCTTGCTATCATCATCGGTGATCTTCAGCGTGGTGGTGCCTTCCGGCGCAACGCTGATCGGCAGACCCGAAGAGGTACTGTTACCGGCCGGATCGGTAACTGTCACACCCAGATTGTTACTACCGTCAGCCAGCGGATCGGTCGGCGTGATTTCCCAGTGACCGTCTTGGTCAGCAACGGCAGAACCAATCACATTACCCGCACCATCGGTGATGGTCACGGTACAATCAGGCTCAGCATTGCCACTAATGGTTGGTGTGCTGTCATGGGTACTGTTGGTGCCATCTTCTGGCTGACCATTCACCTGAATATTACTGGCCGCATCCGGTGGCGTGGTATCGACGGTCACATCAACCTGATGTGAGTCACCGACATTGCCGGCACGGTCCTGCAGTTCAATCGTCAGTGAATGCTGATTATCATCCAGGGGTTCGGTCGGTGTGAAGGTCCAGTCGCCATTGGCATCAATGTCGGCATATCCCAGCAGCGTGTCACCGTCTTTAATCGCCACACGATCGCCCGCTTCGGCACCGTCTACGTGGCCTTTGATCACCGGAGTTGAGTCGTTGGTGAGACCATTAGTGATGTTAGACGGGTTAGCCGGATCATTGTCGTTAATCAGTTGAATATCCGACAGTGTACCGGTTGGCGGCGTGGTATCGATAGTGATCGGCAGCTGCGACGACGTGCCATTACCCGCAGGGTCGGTGACGGTTACGCCCAGATCGTGGACATTCTCATCCAACGGCACCTCCGGGGTGATTTCCCAGTGACCGTCAGCATCGGTGACCGCAGAGCCAATCACATTCCCCGCGCCGTCGGTGATGGTTACGGTGCTGCCTGGCTCGGCATCGCCGCCAATCACCGGTTTGGTGTTATTGGTGGGGACGTTGTCCTCCGCCGGGTGACCATCTACGGTGATATTGCTGGCAGCGTCGGGTGGCGTGGTATCGATGTTCACCGCAACCTGCTGTGAATGACCCGCATTTCCGGCAGCATCCTGCAATTCAGCGGTGATCTGATGCGGACCGTCGCCCAGAGATTCAGTTGGCGTGTAGGTCCAGTCGCCATTGGCATCAATGTCGGCATAACCCAGCAGTGTGTCACCGTCTTTAATGGCTACACGATCGCCCGCTTCGGCACCGTCTACGTGGCCTTTAATCACCGGGGTGGGATCGTTGGTGAGGCCATTGGTGATGCTGGTTGGATTAGCCGGATCATTGTCGTTAATCAGTTCAATCTCAGACAGTGTACCGGTTGGCGGTGTGGTATCGATAGTGATCGGCAGCTGCGACGACGTGCCGTTACCCGCAGGGTCAGTGACGGTTACGCCCAGATCGTGGACATTCTCATCCAACGGCACCTCCGGGGTGATTTCCCAGTGACCGTCAGCATCGGTGACCGCAGAGCCAATCACATTCCCCGCGCCGTCGGTGATGGTAACGGTGCTGCCTGGCTCGGCATCGCCGCCAATCACCGGTTTGGTGTTATTGGTGGGGACGTTGTCCTCCGCCGGGTGACCATCTACGGTGATATTGCTGGCAGCATCGGGTGGTGTGGTATCGACGTTCACCGCAACCTGCTGTGAATGACCCGCATTTCCGGCAGCATCCTGCAATTCAGCGGTGATCTGATGCGGACCGTCGCCCAGAGATTCAGTTGGCGTGTAGGTCCAGTCGC
Source organism: Pantoea sp. At-9b (assembly GCF_000175935.2). Classification (NCBI taxonomy): domain Bacteria; kingdom Pseudomonadati; phylum Pseudomonadota; class Gammaproteobacteria; order Enterobacterales; family Erwiniaceae; genus Pantoea; species Pantoea sp. At-9b. The sequence goes on along the minus strand of NC_014837.1, from coordinate 1,595,779 downwards.
CATTGGCATCAATGTCGGCATAACCCAGCAGTGTGTCACCGTCTTTAATGGCTACACGATCGCCCGCTTCGGCACCGTCTACGTGGCCTTTAATCACCGGGGTGGGATCGTTAGTAATACCATTGGTAATGGTGGTCGGGTTGGCTGGATCATTATCGTTAATCAGCTCGAGTTCTGAAATCGTACCCGTTGGTGCCGTGGTGTCGCCATTCGATGGCGTGGTATCGATGTTGATGGGTGGAATAGTTGATGACGTACTGTTACCGGCCGGATCGGTGACCGTCACACCCAGATTATTATCACCCTCATCCAGAGGTACCTCCGGGGTGACTTCCCAATGACCATCGCCATCAGTGACCGCCGACCCGATAACATTACCGTTGCCATCGGTGATGGTAATGGTGCTGCCTGGTTCAGCATCACCGCCAATCACCGGTTTGTTGTTATTGATTGGCGTGTTATCTCCCGCCGGATGACCATCTACGGTGATGTTGCCTGCGGCATCCGGTGCGGTAGTATCAATGACCAAGCCAATATGCTGTGAATCGCCAACATTACCGTTGGCATCCTGCAATTCCGCGCTGATCTGGTGCGCGCCATCACTCAGATCCTGGATCGGGGTAAATGACCAATTGCCATCTTTATCAATAAATGAATAACCCAAGACCTTGTCACCGTCCTTAATCACGACGCGATCGCCTTCATGCGCACCCGTGACTTTACCGGTAATGGTGGGTGTGCTGTCGTTAGTCATCCCATTGGTGATAACTGTCGGGTTAGCCGGATCGTTATCATTGATAAACTGGATATTGCTCAGCGTACCCGTGGGTCCAGTTGTGCCGCCGCCATTGCCGCCATCGCCTTCAGTGCCATTACCGCCGTTGTCGTCGCTTCCGCTATTGCTATTGTGATTATCAGAACCACCACCGTGGGTCGCAGCAATCACTCCGCCAGCAACCGCTGCCGCCGCAAGACCTGCGGCAGCAGCTGCCCAACCTGGCGACAAACCAAACAGGCCTGCAGCCCCTTTGTGATCGTCATCATCCTGCTTTTCAGCCGCAGCATCCGCGGTGCTCTCTGCTGCAGGTGCGGCTTCCTGTACGCTGCTTTCACCGTCGGTCAAGGCACCCACCAGTGAGGTGGCGCCGATTGAGGACCAGGTGTAACGGTGGCCTTGCTCATCGATGCCGTAAATATCCGGATGGGTTTCCTGTGCATAGTAACCCTCAATGATTACCGCAGGGCGAGTGCCATCGACAGTAAAAATTTCCAGGTTATCGCCGTGGCGCACAAACTTCAGGCTTTTAATTGAGGCGATATCTGCACCTGCCTGGATCTCAATCTGACCTTGCGGTGGCGATTGAATTGTTAATTGCGTCAAGGGCTCAACCTTGATCACAACATTATTTTCATTGGCGACGACTTTCGCTGCATTGTGCAGCGCACCGCCGGTTGACGTTGAGGATGTCATAATAATTTCCTGGTGTCGTAATTCAATAATCCATTTCAACGCGCGATATCACACGTTGAATAGAAACTCTCTCATGCGTTACCTCCTCCTGGAAGCAACCGCGGAAATAATAAATAGAAAACTAATATAAAGGTATATTTATAATCAGCTTTATCCATGAAATAATTCTGAGTAAATTATTTTTAGTAAGGTAAATATCAGCAAGAAAAATAACAACAACATGTTGATTATAATCATAATATAACATGACAAAGCCTCGTCACTCAGATGTCACGAATTAATCACGGGCATCAGAGTTCCTTCCTAATTATCATTCTACGCCTCTCTTTATGATGCGCAGGCAAACGTTATTTACATGTCAATGGCAGTAAATTTAAAGCCAAGAACAAAATTATAAAATTGAGGGAATTCTTATTCCAGAAAAGAGAATTCGCGTAACAGGAATAATACATTACTGCTAGGGTTTATTTATTCGCGCCTGACACCAGACCGATAAAAACCCCTGACATACAGCCTAATAAAACCAGGAACAAAAGAATTACCACTATCCAGGATTGGAACAACCCAATTATGAAAGAAAATATAAATCCACCTCCTTCTCAACAGTCGGAGAGAGATACTTTACTCAATGCCGTTACCTGGCTTGTTAAACACCACGGAATCTCTGCCAGTGAAGATGTACTCTATGCCGGTCTTCCACGAGGCGAACGCTTAACACCCGACATTGCCGTGCGAATGTTGGAACAGGCGGGTTTACAGGCAGGATGGATGGAACGCGACATCCTGACGCTGTCGGAGTCGCTTTACCCGCTCATTATTGCCAGCAAAACGGGCGAGTACTTTATCCTGCAAGAAAAGTGTGACGGTCAGTATGTCCTGCTGTCGCCTGCCGACGGCAATCTGCGCCATTTGTCAGCTGAGGAATTGGCGGGCACGGCTGCCGGGTTTGCGTTGCTCTCCAAAGTGAAGGTTCAGCCTGAGGCTCGCGGCGAAAAAGATATTCTGCCGGAGATTAATCAATCCGGCCATTGGCTGTTTTCGAATCTGTGGCGCTATCGTCAGTACTTCTACAGTGCCGCCCTGGCTGCGCTGCTCGCCAACATCCTGACCTTGTCGACCACCTTTTTCACCATGAACGTCTATGACCGGGTGGTGCCAACCGGTGCCTATGCCACCCTCTGGTCACTGGCTATCGGCGTATTGATCGCCATTACTTTTGAATTCACGGCGAAACAAATTCGCACCTGGCTGGTGGATTCTGCCGGTAAAAAAGCTGACCTGGTGGTGGGTTCACTGCTGTTTCGCAAAACGCTGGCCATCCGTATGGAGTGCAAACCGCGTTCGGCTGGCTCCTTTGCTAACCAGCTGCGTGAATTTGAGTCGGTGCGGGATTTCCTCTCCTCCGCGACACTGGCTACGCTGTCTGACCTTCCCTTCTGCTTGCTGTTCATCGCGATTATGTTTGCGATTGGTGGCCCGCTGGCGTTTATTCCGATGATGGCGATCCCGGTGATTATCATCGCTGGTGTGGCGATTCAGTGGCCGCTTTCGCGCTATATGAAAGAGAACATCAGCGAGATCTCGCAGAAGCAGGGACTGGTGATCGAGACCATCGTCGGCCTGGAAACCCTGAAAGCGGCGAAAGGCGAAGGCGTGATGCAAAAGCGCTGGAATGACTTTAGCGCGCTGGCGGCGGCATCTTCCATGAAAACCCGCTATCTCTCCACGCTGACCAGCAATTTTGTCAGCTATGTACAACAAATTTGTACCGTATTGATTGTGCTGTGGGGGGTGTATCTGATTCATTCCGGTGAACTGACAATGGGTTCGCTGGTCGGGATGGTCATCCTTTCAGGTCGTTCACTGTCGCCGCTGGCGGCGGTGGTTGGTTTAGCGATTCGTTATCAGCAAGCCAAAACCGCCCTGCACTCCCTCAACCAATTGATGGCGATGCCAACGGAACGTGACCAGCAGGCGAATTTTTTACCGTCACCGCCGCTGAAAGGCGCCATTGCGCTGCGCCATGTCGGCTTCCATTACCCGAAAACAGGTTTGCAGGATGCTCAAACCATTTTACATCCGCTGACACTGACTATTCGACCGGGAGAACGCGTCGCGATTTTAGGCACCATTGGCAGTGGAAAGTCGACCCTGCTCAAACTCCTCGCTCGTCTGTATCTGCCCACCCAGGGGAAGATGACGATGGACGGTCTCGACGTCAATCAGATCGATCCCGCCGACTGGCGCTCCGCCTGCGGCTATGTCTGCCAGGACAATCGACTGTTCCAGGGCACGCTACGGCAAAACATCATTATTGGTAATCCCGCGGTGAGCACTGAACGCTTTTTACAGGTGGCCGCGCTCACCGGTATTGATGCCATTGCTCGCCGCCACCCGGCAGGCTACGACATGCCCATTGGCGAAATGGGGCAAGGGCTATCGGGCGGGCAACGGCAGCAGGTTTCGTTGGCCCGCTGCTTGCTGCTTGATCCGTCGATCGTGCTGATGGACGAACCCACCAGTTCGATGGATAGCAACTCGGAAGCGCAGTTTATTGCACGCCTTAAGGACGTTATCGAGCAGAAAACCTTGGTCGTTGTGACCCATCGCATCCCGGTACTGAGCCTTGTTAACCGCATTATTGTGCTGGAAGACGGGAAAATTCTGGCCGACGGGCCGAAAGCACAAATCATGGCCAAACTTGCTCAGGCTTCTGTGGCTAAGACTCCATCACGCACCGCAGCGCCGGGTAAGGAAACAACCAATGCGTAACAATAAAGAGCCGAAGTCTCGTCTGCAGGCAGCAGATATGCCCTTTCTGGATGATTTGCAAAGCGCCATCATTTTACAGAAAACCCCTAAAAGCATGCTGGTCTTGTGGCTGCTGATCATCGTGGTGATTAGCGCACTGGTGTGGGCACATTTTGCCGTGGTTGAAGAAGTGACCAAAGGCGAGGCCAAGGTAATCCCCGCCAGCCATGAACAGACCATTGAAAGTTTCGAAGATGGCACATTGCAGGAACTGTACGTCAAAGAAGGCCAGTTGGTCGAAAAAGGGCAGCCACTGCTGCGGCTCGACTCCACCCGCTCAGAAGCCAACTACCAGGAAGAGTTATCCAAATCCTATGGTCTGCAAGGTGCCATCGCCCGCGCCCGTGCCGAAGCTTATGATTTGCCACTGGACTTCCCGGATGTGATCAAAGACTTCCACACCATCGTGCAGGATGAAACCAAAGCGTATCAAACGCGACGTAAATTGCTGGACGAGAGCATCAGCTCCCTCACGCACAACCTGCAGCTGGCAGAGAAAGAGGTAAATCTGTCGGAACCGCTGGCGAAACGCGGATTGATCTCCGATATGGAAATCCTCCGCCTGCGTCGTCAGGCGAACGATTTGCGAGTACAAATCGCTGACCGTACCAACAAGTACCGCTCCGATGCCAACAGCGAGTTAACCCGACTGGAGTCCGAATTTGCCCAAGTGGAAGCACGTCTGGTGGGACGTAAGGATGTGATCAACCACGCGCTGATTACAGCTCCGGTCAAAGGAACCATCAACAGCATCAAAAACACCACCATCGATAGCGTAATCTCACGAGGGGAGCAGATCATGTCACTGATTCCGTCGGAAGATAACCTGTTGCTGGAAACACGTATCAAACCAGCCGAAGTCGCGTTTTTACGCCCGGGCTTGCCTGCAACGGTAAAAATTTCAGCATATGACTTCGCCATTTATGGTGGGTTACACGGGGTTATCGAGAGCATCAGCCCCGATACCATTATTGATGAAACCAAAATGCGATCCGGTCGCGAGGATGCGACTTACTACCGTGTCTATGTCCGCACCCACGGCACGGATTTACATGTAAAAGATAAAAGTTTCCCCATTATTCCAGGGATGACGGCCAGCGTAGAGATTAAAACAGGTGAAAAAACCATTCTGTCTTACCTGCTCAAGCCAGTTTTAAAAGCGCGCGAAGCTTTCAGGGAGAGATAATAGTATGCGCAAGACATTGATTACGTTGGCACTGTTTGCCAGCAGCCCGGCGGTTTTCGCCGCGCAGGATGCCGCTCAGTCCGGCACCTCTGATACGATGATGCACAAAGACACCCGCTCTTTGCTGACGAAGGTGGTCAATCAGGCGCTGAATTACAGCCCGGAAATTCAAACCGCCGGGGCAGATAAGGAAGCAGCCAATTACGAGATCGATCAGGTAAAAGGCGCACGCTGGCCGCAGATTCAACTGGGCAGCACCGCGCCAATGGCTTCGTTTGGCAGCGGCAGCGAGTCGACCAATAATCGGCTCAAAGACAGTAGCTTTTCCGTTAACGTCACCACCACGATATTTGACTGGGGCAAAAATCGCGAAAATATTGGCAGCGCAACACAGCAATCACATGCTGCCACTCATCAATACGAGTTTGAAAAACAGCAAATTGCATTTAACACGCTTTGGCAGTTGATCGAGTTGAGCCGTTATCAGCAGAATCAGAAGATTACGCAGGACTACGTAAAACGTATGCGTGAATTGGTCAATATGCTGGGCGAAATTACACAAATGGATGCCGGGCGATACAGCGAGCTGGTGCAGGCGCGGGCGAAACTGCTTTCTGCAGAAACGTCCCTACAACGCATCAACGATCAGCGCAGGCAATCGGAAATCACGCTGCAACGTCTGACTGGTGAGCCGATTTCACTGCCCGAGAAGCTCGACTGGACCATGAAGCCCATTTCTACCTCGCTGGTCATGAGTCGGGTGAGTAAACATCCTTCCCTGTTGAAGGCCGAGGCGGAAGCGCAATCGGCACAGCATATGACTGCTGCGACCAAGGCGAGTGGCCTGCCACAACTCAACTGGGTGGTCTCTAAAAGTACGGCTAAAGACAACAATGGCAAAGCCGGACAGTGGTACACCGGCCTGAATGTGCAGTGGAACGCCTTCACCGGCGGCTCAGAAAAAGCAGCTATTCAGGCTTCTGCCGCACGCGCTTCAGCCAAAAAATCGCAATATGCCCAAACGCGCATGGATATGGAGTATCAGGTTCATAATCTGACGCAAAGCCGCGATGCCGCAGAAGCACAAAGCCGTGAATACCTGAAATTGAGTAAAGAGACCGAACAGGTGAGTAAAATTTACTACGAACAATGGCTACGTCTGGGGAAAAGAACACTGCTGGATGTACTGACAGCAGAAAATGATCGCTACAACAACCAGATTGCAACGGTAAATGCTCAGCATGACGTGTACAGCAATAACGTTAAGTTGGTCGCCACCGCCAGCATGATCTTTGACTGGTTTAATCTGCGTCCGCAGGCATAAACGATGGGGATTTAGGGCATACCGAGGGGGGAACGTCCCCCCCTCAACGCCATTTTCCAGGCACGGGGATGTGCCATAGTCGGTATATCTTTGCAATTTTACGCAGCACACATAATCGAAAAAATCCCTGCTAAACAAAGAGTAAAACAAGGAATCAACTACACTTACCTTGATCATCCAGGTGACTTTACGATGGTTACCGTTTCGCTGACTCGGATGTCAGGATGAGAGGGGAATTTTCAGCAGTTATCTCCCTGATACTAAGGGTTTAATCATGATTCAATCAGCCAGTGATATTCAAAAACGTAGTGATGAAAAACGTGGCATTAAACCCAAAACCTATAAGCTTCCTTTAGCCACTATCGCGCGAATTGAAATGCTTGCCAGCCAGAGGGGCATGTCGCAAGGGGCTATTATCACGGCAGCTATTGATATTTATGAGCGTTCGCTTAATCAATAACGATGTAACAGCCATGTTTTTAGTGGTGGCATGATTTATCACGCCACCACTAATGATCGAGTGTATTAGGCTAACATCGTGTGAGTTTATAACGTCCCAGTCGGCGTCATGACGGCAATTCTTTGACCAGCCGCTCACCCGCTTCGGTCAGTCTGACTTCGTAATAGCGCGTGATATCCGTAGGCATAAAGGCAAACTCAACCAGCCCCTCGCGTAGCAGCGGTGCCAGGCTGCGGCAGTTCACCTCTTTTAGTTTGCATGTTTTGTTGTCACGTCTGACTTCCAACCCTATTGCTTTATCGCCGCGCAATAAGTATTTCGTTCCTTTTCGCATGCGACGTAAGGCAATACTTTTCTCCTGCGAAATAATCATTAAGTTCTCCCGGCAAAAGTTGCTAACGGTAGTCACTCATGTTTTCCCAGCACTTCCCGCATCGGCAACGAATCATGGTTTTATGGTGATTTGTAAAGAGATTGTTGCGGTACTTTTAACAATATAGCGGGATATATCTCCATAAATAAGCCGAAAAATCATTAGGCATACTCCTGGATCTGGGGGGCGCAAGCTGCTGGCAACCACTACCGCTGCCACGCTGGCAACTGGCCGGAAGACAAAAACAAAAAAACCGCCCTTGGGCGGTCACGACATCACTGCTTATTGCTTTGATTTTATTCGGTTTGAATCGGTATTCAATATGGTGCCCGGGGCGGGACTTGAACCCGCACGACCTTACGATCGAGGGATTTTAAATCAGGTTTTCTTTTCTTATTTTTCATTCTCTTATACTGATTTTTCATAAAATTGCGCGTCATTACTACTCAATGAAATCAATCGGTTGCGTCACAAACCTTACCTTTATTATGAAGCGTTGCTCTTTGTTCCAAGGCCTACCCATACCCACCATACCCACTAAGTTACTTGCGCTTGGTGGGTATGGTGGGTATACTTCTTTCCAGTTGTTGGCATAGGAGGTGTTATTGAGTAGTAGAGACTTTATGAAGCTCCTGAAGGAGCGAGGGTGGATTTTAGACCGTATTAAAGGTAGTCATCATGTTTTTGTGAAGGATGGTAAAGACTATCACATTTCGGTTCCCCACCCTGAGAAAGACTTAGCGACTGGCACGCTAAATAAGTTGTTGAAGTTGATAGACTAATAATAAAGGAAGGGCTGGTTACCCTTCCTTGCATAACAAAATGTCATCAATTTCCAAGATGTATGTTTAATACTCACAGAGTGATTGGATGAAAGAGGTCGAAAATGAAATTTGCAGTCTATTTACACAAGGCTGATTCAGGCGGGTATTCTGGCTTCGTCCCAGATATCATTGGCTGCATCTTTGCCGGTGATACGATAGACAATGCTATCGTTGATGCTACTGAAGCAATTGATGCCCATCTTGAGTCTTTAGCCGATAGAGGAAAAACGCTTCCCGAAGCGAAAGATATATCAGCTCATCTTGATGATGAAGATTGCCAGAACGGCATCTGGGCTTATGTTGATATAGACGTAAGCAAATATGATGGCAAGGCTGTAAAGTTAAATATCACATTGCCGCAAAATCTTCTTGTACGCATTGACACATTTGTTGAAACACACAAAGAATTTAATTCAAGAAGCGGTTTTTTGGCTGATTTAGCTCGACGCGAGTTAGCTAAAGCATAATAAATAACACAACCTTGTCATCAACTATTTAAGCCCGTTGCCAGCGGGCTTTTTTTACGGAATTAATATTGCTCACTATCATGGGGTGTCAGGGGGCGGAGGTTCAAATCCTCTCGTGCCGACCAAAACTCCCAAAGAAAGTAGCCATTTACGGCTGCTTTTTTGTTGCCTGAATTTCGCAATGGTAAAACGATGGCAAAATGATGGTAAAACTCGCCTGTTTTCTGGTTCAGATTGTCGGCCTGTTATCGTCATGCACCGATACAACTCCCCCACGTCTGCACACCGACAATCGTCACCTCTTCCAGTGCTTCACCCTCAAGCGCATCACCGTCCTGGCAGATGATGTATTGGCTGCCGAATAGCCCCAATTGATATTGACCGAATGCCTCAAAGTAAATCGTGTCCCCTTCTTTCGGCCAGATGGATTTGTCGACCAGCGCGAAACCGTCAGCCGTGGAGACCAGCATTGTTGCAGCCGGGCGCGGCACCATCAGTTCGTTCCAGTCGAGCCGGTCATCCACCACGCCGCGCAGCACTTTGATAGCGTAATCGCGCTGCTCAAAGCAAATGCCCTCTTTGTTGGTTCCCGCTGTAGTGATGGCAAACAGCAGTGACTGAAGACGGGCACCGGTCGCCGTTTCAAGCACGTCCCATACGTCACGGATGCGGTGAGCATGCAGCTCATCGACTATCCCACAGTGAATGTTAAGACCATCCAAGTTATTTGCATCGCTGGAAAGCGGCTCAAACTTTGATGCCGTTCTTTCCTGGTGAATATTCAGCTTTACGTGACCAAAGAGACGTCCCAGTGTCCAGGGCGCTTTCTTAATCATTTTTTTGGCATCATCAAACACGATGCGCGCCTGGTTTCGGGTTGTTGCTGCGGAATAGACTTCCGCTCCACCCTCACCATCAGCGCCAGTCATATAGAGACCGATACCCGATGAAACCGTTGATTTGGCGTTTTTACGCGCCACTTCGTTATAAGCGGTACGAAAACGGCGAACGATGACAGGATCGCCGTCATCGTCTGGCACCTGCTCACCTGTGACCTCATCAATCAGAGGAATGATGAAACCAAACAGATTTATCAGGATGAAGATGTGCCAGGGCATAAGCTCTATTGGCTTACCTGCCAGCGCACCTTTGACGCGAGGAACAAAGTTATAAAAGTCGAGAATATGCTGGGCGCGGTCCTCACTGAAGTAGATACCGCGTTCCGGCCCATGCTCTAAATCATTGAGAAACCGCTGGCACACCAGGCGCACCAGTTCGCCAGCAACAATCTTGCCAGACAGCACGTGCTCTGCGTACTGAATACCAGCCTGAACAGTTGCCATTCATCATTTGCGCTTTTTAAGAAACTCTTCCAGAGGATCGACCTCAGCCGGGCCTTTAGCTCCAACTTTAGAGCGGCTGGCCGGGGTCATGCCGAATTCAGTGAGCATTGCCCGTATGCGTTTCCACGCATCGGACTTCATGACTGCTGCCGGGTGAGCCTTCACGATATCTTCCCCCGTGGCAGAAACAGTTTTGTAGGTGTAACCCTCTTCGGCCAAAATTTCGCAATGCTGGCGATACTCGGTATAGGCTTCGATCAATAGCTCCAGCGCTTTACCGTCCAGCGTGGTCATCACACCAACAGCTGAAAGTTCATCGCCAATGCGCTTAAACCAGTATTTCCCCATCTTGTCGAAATGCTTCAGCGTTAGGGGCACCCCAAAAGGCGGTTTTGGCTCATTTTTGTTGATGGGCCTTTTCGATGGGTTCCCTTTCACTAAAGCCAGGCGTGTCGGGGTCTTCGGCGGTCCTGACATAATCGAAAACTCCTATTAATCACTCATTGGGGAACCCCAAAAAAAGTTTTCTAACCTGCGGCGGTGCGAAAAAAACCTAGGCGGCGGTCCTGAGCGCGAAAGGCTCCAGAGATTTGACCCGCCCCTCCCCCCTCACCTCAGATGAAATTGAGAATCGATATCATTTGAGCCATTCGCGTGACGTTTTACCGCAATGGCAGGGCCAGCACAGGCTTTCGAGGTTCGAATCATCATCGGTTCCCCCATGTGCTTTGGCTAAGATGTGATCGACGATCTTCGCTTCAACAGCGCGGCCATTCCACAGGCAGCTCTGACATAGTTGATTATCCCGCCTCAGAATGCGGGTACGTCTGATATCCCACTGACTGCCATAGGCCACGCTCATGGAGGCTCTTGCCCTGCTGATGCAGCTGCCATCCTTCATGTCGATGCGCTTCACAATAACCAGAACGGTTAGTTGTTGTGCCGGGACCGCCGCACTTACGACAAGCGCGAGGAATTAAACCTGGCACTAATCACCCCTTAATGATCTTTCATGTTTTCTTCATATAAAATGTCTGAAAACAGCGTGAGAAGTATGATTTGTTAATTAGATCGCTAGGAATTATCCTAGAATGCTTCTTGCACTCAAAAATGAACGTTTACTATAAAAGGACAATTCAATACCAAAAATAACTATTGGTGCAGACAGTAAATCTACCCTACATAACAACGTAAGTGGTTTTATCTTTGATCAAGAAGGTTTGATTTTTGACCAGCAAAAGGTTGTAGATGGTGTGGTCTATCGTGTGGTTACGTATGATAATAATGCGTCTGTGTGTATGAGTTACACTCAAGAAGGTAAAAACCTTAGCTACAAAACAAGTGGTGTTACCAGCACATTTAATAATGATCATGACCAAGAAAATTCAGTAAAAATCCATTTTTCGAAGCAAATTGATTGATTTTTATAAGTAAAAATAGCCGTCCATCGGGGCGGCTATTTTATCTTTTAACGTTTGCTGTTTTTTCTCTTTCAACAAACATCCCTGTAGTATGTGAATGCACAGCAATCCGAAAGTCACTGTGCGTGATGATTTCGACGTTCACAGCGTGGCTAACTGTTATCCCTTGTCGGAGGATTCAAAAAAACCGCCCTTAAGGCGGTTTGTGCATTGTTTTTAGACCAAATCAGATAGTAATCGCGTGTGTATCTGAATTTGCATATCAGGTCTGCCCTGAATATGCCCATCCAAAATGTGATAGCCCATTACAGGTTTCACTTTCAAATCAAGCATGAACTCTTTGACCGGACCAAACACTGAGGTCACCTGGTCATTAAATCTTGTAACCTTTAACAGGGCTGCATCTTCTGAGATATCACCCTGATAAAAATATCCAAAATCTCCACCATTAACCTTACCCTGCCTTACGGTGACGACTCCGGCCCCAAAGTCCTGTTGATTACTTTTAAAATGTACGTGATACAGGCCATCTTTCATAACAACCTCCTTTTCGACAAGAGAGTTCACAAATTAGCTCTAAGAATCTTCCGAGTGAACATCTTTCTTAACGAATCGGGATGTTAATTAAATAACCATGATCAGGCGCACTATCAGCACGCCTTTTTATGATTACTTCTGACTGTCTTCTGTCGCTTTGTCCCAATCCTCACGGAACTGGGATGGATTTTGACTACCCTGCAATGACATGTTTTTACCGTACATGTAGCCTTTGGCAGTGAGTGACCAGAAGTTTTTAACGCCACTAGGCGCTGATCGGCTCACTCTCACCTTTTGCTCAACAACACCGACCTTTTCCAGCAGCTTGTATGCCTGGCTTGCCGTTAACTTAATGCCATGAGTTTTCAGCGATGAGGTAAGTGAGAAACTTGCGCGGCTTGATCCATCTGCTGCATCGGCTGGAGCGTCAATGGCATATACAGGCATCATATTGGGGATACCGTAATGCTGTTGGATCTTTTGGTAAGCGCCCAGTTTTGATGAGCTTGAGAAATTCAGCAGCTTTGAAGCTGACTCAAGCACGAGAAGGCAGTAACGCCCCACTTTATCCTGACGTACAGAAACACCATCAATCACTAAAAGTTGATTCATACTAACTACTCAATGCCGTTTCGTTGTTATCCGGTCCAGTCCCATCATCTGCAAATGAACGGGACCAACCTTTGCCAATGGTATCTGCAAATAATCATCAACAATTCATAATAGCGTAATAAAAAGGGAAAAACATCTCTTGCTAAAATCGCCCCAAAAGTGCCTGTACTTTCCTTTCATAACTGCAATGTTTAGCTTGCAGGCCAATCCGACAGGCACCTAATGAAATGTTAAATCCAAGTTCATGCGGTAAATCACCAAAACTAAAATATTCAATCATAATTAACTTGATTCCAAACACCCATAGTCAGTTGAAAATAAAATCACACATCGGGGCGCCTTACATTACACAGTATGAATAATTGGCAGCAATTCAATACATTAAACAAAAAACCTCGCTAAGAAAATCGAAAAAAAAGCAAACCCCGAGGTGCATTTCTATCAGGGTAAGAGAAAAAACCAAAAAAGAGAAAGTTTCATTTCTAAATTGACACTCTACAGACACTTAATTAACGACATCGCCAACACTGTTAATTGAGAAACATCTTCACATAAGAATTAATAACATCCATCATTTCACCCTTGACGAACTACTAATATAATGATCATTCAATCCATAAGGCATAATCCGATTGCTAGCCCTTGCAGGCTTCGCAATTAAAATAAAAACCAATAAAATAAAAATAAAAATCGGAGCAAAAACCAATAGAGGTGGAGAATTTCTTAAAAACTCACTCTTAGGGATTTCCAATGCCTCAGGAAATATTAACCTAGTTACTTCCTCGTAAAATGACGGTGCATAAGGTATATTATACCCCACCCATACATACAACGAATTCAACATCGTTGCCACCAACCAAAACAATACCCACCACAAAACAAAAAGATATCCAAACCTCAACACTGAAGATCTTATTTCCACCATCATATAGAAATATGAAGAAACGAAAGCTGTAACGATTATCAGTGAAGAATAATAAAAAAAGAATAAATAACCAACCCTCATCATGCTAAAAACATTATCACCACCCTCATGTTTTGATGATAAAAATAGTTCCACAACCACATTACCATTGAACACAATAGATAAGGTGCATCCTAACAACGCATAAATAAAACACAATATCATCTGCCGAGAGTTCTCTTGCAGGTTATTTTTTTTATAAACTAACGTAGATGAAAACCTATTGATATGATTCAAAATCAGCATGGTGGAAAAAACAAACACTAGAGTCGTTAAGATTACTAAAGGAAAAAAAGAAAGAGACCTTCCACTAAAGAAATCAAAAAAATCCTCATCATTAACCTCTGGAATATATACTTCCAACTTACTATAAAGCAAATTAATAATAATCAAAAAACAAAATGTAGAAGAAAAAATAAATCCATAGTCGGCTTTCTCCCAAAGAGAACCATCAGACAATGCATCTTTTCTTGCTTTTGCGCTAGGATGAAAAGATAATATGCTATTAGATGATTTAATATTTTGTGAAAGCCGATTAATTATACTCTCTCTAAATCCTCTCTGAGCAGCGAATTCATCGGTGAGAAATTCCCTTAGGCGGATAAAGTGCCGTGCAAGCAATGAAAACACGACAATTAACATTGCGCTGTTAAAGTTATAATAAAGAAAATCAGGGATAGAGCGAAAGAGATAATGTGCCTTCCCGATATAACTGTCAAGTATTGCTGCTTTGTCAAACCACAACACCCAATAATGAATCCCTACAATTACAATTTTCATTAGATTTAAAAACACAAACGCATAAGTCATACTAAGTAAGAATGTGATATACCAATAATCCTTCCTTTCGATATGTGCGCTTTCATGAGCTACAATTCCTGAAATGTCCTCCCCCCTTTTAAACCTCAATAAAAGACCCTTTTCAACAACCATGCTGGATTTTAGTGATGTCAGGTGGTAAAAAGCGTTGAGTCCAATAGTTGAAGTTGTAAGTATTTTTATTCTCTTGCTTGTTATTGCCTTACATGCACTTTCACAATACTTTAAAAAAGACCTTTCATCTAAAGGAAAAGATTGAATCTTATATTTAACACCTCGACTCAGTTGCATATAGACAACTATTATTATCGTTATGATGAACAGAAAAAGCAGGTCAAAAAGACCCAATAGTGAGAATGAAACCCGAAAACCAACAAAATAAAATAAAATCGTCAAAGGTCCATTATTAGAGAACGTAATAAAAGACATTGCAAAAATAAGGTAGTTCACACCCATTTTCGATTCATCATAAAATGAAAACTGATTTATTCTATCCATAAATCACCTTCGTTTAGTAAGGAACAAACTAACCAACACAGCATTTGCAATACTTTCAGCCACCTCCTTTGTTATTTTATTCTTCACACAGTATGAAAGAATAATTTCTTCGACTTCTTTTGGAGTATGATTCACATTATATTTACTCTCCTCCGGTTTAGGATTGCGCCGCTTATATCTTTCCTTTAAATCCTCTAAACTCAAAGAAATAAACCCATCTAGGTAAATAGGAATAACGATCCCTAAAACATACTTGACAGCCAAGAATAAATTTTGCGATGTATATTGAATCACCTCAGAAGTATCGAATGCACCAGGAATATCACTAACACGCTTTTCATTAATACTACTATAAATCACATCACTAAGATATTTCCTCTCCATGGGATCAACCGTATCAAGAACAACCGACACTATATCCCAAGCAAGTAAATCTTTAGGTTTTATTTTCATAAGATACCTCAGAAACATGAATTAATTGACATGGTTAATTTCCATTTAAGATTAGTATAGCCGGATAAATATTCCTCACCCCTTCGGTAAGGGTTATTCTTTAATCCGCCAGTAACACTATAAAAATCATGTATCTACTACGACTCTGATGCTAATGAAATCCTATGCCCACCTCAGTCACAGTGCGAAAAACCAACACAATATTATTAATTAGCATCCTAATAGATAAACATTAATGCATTAGCGCGAATTACTGGATTAGAAGGTAGAGCTTTCCGCCACACCCACTTTACAATATTACTCCACGATAATCTGCGAGGAGTGTCATTATTTCCTGAGTGTATTTATCATCATGATGCAACACAGCTTTCCCATCTTTGATCCCAATATATTCAGCTTCACAAAGCAATTCTGCCAAGCGCCTTGCTTTTACTGCGCTGAACTGCGGCATAGCAGCGGAACGGGTCAGTTTCTTCTTGCCACTGGCTTTGGCTTTCTCCAGCTGGGTTTTGGCTACCGTCTCGGCTTTGGCTCAATGCTCCCGGACCAGCGCTACAGCGGTCGTCACCGCAACTTCGCCAGTTTTAACCATTGCAAGCAGGCCATCACCCACGGTCAGTAACTGGAGGTGGTGATCCACATCAGCGGGTGAACGCTTCACTTTCCTGGCAATTTCTGCCGGTTCCCAACCCTGATTGATCATGCGCTGATACGCGGCGGCACGTTCCAAGGTTCTAATGCCCTGCCCTGGCTGCTTGTTACCATGAAGGCAATGCGATCGGCTTCACCGCCTACAAAGTCTTTGCACTCCAAGCGGATTTCATGACCTGCTGCCTGTGCCAGCTTCGCGCCATGCCAGCGGTGATGGCCGTCGATAATCTTCACGCCCTGCTCTGTCAACTCCCTTACGTGCACCGCGCTGGGCAACGCCTTCAGGGTATCCCTCACCCACTAATACCTTAACGATATGTTTGTGAATAAAATCAGAGGGATTCATGCTCCCCCCTGATTCTCCGGCTGCTGGTAATAATCATTCCATGCAGCCTTAACTACCTTGTCGCTGACTTTCTGGTAGTTGTTAGCTCCACCAGCAGCGTTTATTCTTTGCTCATAGACCAATACGCCAGCCAGTATCCGGCAGAGGAATTGCTCTGAAGGTTTTTTCTGGCTTACAATGACCATGTGATTACTTCTCCATGCCGGTGATTTATTCGCAAATCGACGCCCGGGACTGCAATCTTGGGCGTCAACCTTTCTGGGGTTTCCTTCGGCTGAATGCCGTGACAATCGACCGCACTTCCTCATCTCGTGCAGCAAGATGTCTGCGGTGGTGTTCCATAATTTCTGCTGCTTCATCTGCATCAATCACCCCGTCTTCCACCGCCAGTTCAATAATTTGGTCTACATGGCCGCGCTGTGCCGCCGTCCTGACCGATTTGTTAAACAGCTCGACCCTGTCCAGTTCTTCGAATTTCCGTATGTCCACCAGCAAGGGCACCGCGTCGGGCTGCAAAGTATTCAACCAGCAGATTCGTGCCCGACAGGTCTCCGCGTATTGAGAAAATTATCAGGGATGCATCAACCCTGCCGTTAAAATCAGGGATGAGTAGCATTTATGTGATCCACCAGCCATCAGGTGCGAAATATACCCGTGATGGCTTTAACAGCCACTGGCTAAAAGCGAAGAAGGAAGCAAAAGAAAAATTTCCAGAGATGACCTTCGATTTCACTTTCCACGATCTTAAGGCAAAAGGCATTTCTGATTTGGATGGGAATTTATATGAGAAACAGGCGATATCGGGGCATAAAAATGTGGAGCAAACAGCTCGCTACAATCGCAAGATTGCAGTTGTCCCTGTCGTCGGTGGTCAAAAATAGAACTACGGATATTAGGAAGGGATATTAGGAAGCACGGGGATAAAACAAAAAAACCGCCCTTGGGCGGTCACGACATCACTGCTTATTGCTTTGATTTTATTCGGTTTGAATCGGTATTCAATATGGTGCCCGGGGCGGGACTTGAACCCGCACGACCTTACGATCGAGGGATTTTAAATCCCTTGTGTCTACCGATTTCACCACCCGGGCAGGGTGTAAAGTGGAGGCGCGTCCCGGAGTCGAACCGAGGTGGACGGATTTGCAATCCGCTGCATGGCCACTCTGCCAACGCGCCTTTCAATCTGATGTGCATTCCGTTACTGAACAGAGTGCTAAATCTGGAGCGGGAAACGAGACTCGAACTCGCGACCCCGACCTTGGCAAGGTCGTGCTCTACCAACTGAGCTATTCCCGCATTATATTATTATCGAACTTACTGATTTCATTCAGCTTTTAGCAAACTCGCTGCCGTTCGATGCGATGCATTCTACTTAACTGGCGCAATGAGTCAATAAAATTATCCACACAGTGCGTCCGTTTGCTGCTTTTTAAATCGCATCGATCACCGTTCGAACAAATCGCCACGCGCAGCGTTCAAATATTGGTACATCGACCAGAATGTCAGCACCGCCGCGATGTACAACGCGACCACACCAACGCCGACGACGGTAGCATCATGACGCCACAGCAACGCCACCAGCGACAGCATCTGAGCGGTGGTTTTGACTTTACCAATCCAGGAG
Source organism: Pantoea sp. At-9b (assembly GCF_000175935.2). Taxonomy (NCBI): domain Bacteria; kingdom Pseudomonadati; phylum Pseudomonadota; class Gammaproteobacteria; order Enterobacterales; family Erwiniaceae; genus Pantoea; species Pantoea sp. At-9b. The sequence continues at coordinate 1,577,595 of NC_014837.1, read as the reverse complement.
ACTGCCACACTGCTACGCTTGCCAATTTCCGCCATCCACTCACGCAGGGCAGAAATAATGATCTCACGTGCGATCATGGTGGCGGCTGGTAGGGTGATCCACCAGGAGTGGAAATACTCCGCCACCAACACCAGCGCTATCGCGACCATCACTTTATCCGCCACCGGATCGAGGAACGCACCAAACCGCGTGGTTTGCTTCCAACGACGTGCCAGAAAACCATCAAACCAGTCAGTGACTGCGGCTACCACAAAAATCAGCGCGGTGACGAAAGGCGCCCAGTGAAATGGCAGATAGAACGCCAGCACAAAGAAAGGAATCAGGACGACTCGAAACAGGGTAAGACATGTCGGAATGTTAAATTGCATATGCCAGTAACTGTCTGGTATGGGTAGAATTTAACGTATGTTCCTACATTGCCCCCCCTGTTTCAATGTTAGTGTTTAAGGGAATAGTAGATTTTTTCTGCCAGCGCGAAAGAAATGCCCGGCACTTTGGCAATCTCTTCGACACTGGCATTCATCAGCGGCTGCAGGCCGCCCATATACTTAAGCAGCTGTTGGCGTCGTTTTGGCCCTACGCCTTCGATAGTTTCCAGGGCGCTGGTGTTCTTCACTTTAGCCCTTTTTTTACGATGGCCCGAGATTGCATGATTGTGAGCATCATCACGAATATGTTGGATCACATGCAGCGCAGGCGAATCCGGCGGTAACGATGTCCCCTCTCCTTCCGCCTCGAAAAACAGCGTTTCTAACCCTGCTTTACGATCGCTGCCTTTCGCCACACCGAGCAGAATCGGACGATCTTTATCCCAGGGCACATCCAGCTCGGCAAACACCTGTTTCGCCTGCGCCAGTTGCCCCTTGCCGCCATCAATCAGGATCACATCCGGTATTTTCTCTTCATCCAGCGCTTTACCATAGCGCCGAAGTAATACCTGATTCATCGCCGCGTAATCATCGCCCGGCGTAATGCCTTCGATGTTGTAGCGTCGATAATCACTCCGTAACGGACCGTTGCGATCGAACACCACGCAGGAAGCGATGGTTTGCTCACCCATGGTATGGCTGATGTCAAAGCATTCCATCCGATTGATCTGGTCCAGTTCAAGGAACGTCGCCAGTGCCGCCAGACGCTGCTGAATGGTCGAATGCTGTGACAAGCGCGTCGTCAGTGCCGTCGCCGCATTGGTGCGCGCCAGTTTAAGATAACGGGCGCGATCACCACGTGGCTTGCTTTGGATATTCACTTTACGCCCGGCCATCTCGCTGAGCGATTCCGCCAGTAATTCGCGCTCCGGCAAGCTGAAATCCAGCAAAATATCTGTCGGCAAGGTGCGCGCTTCACTGCCTTGCAAATAGAACTGGCCGAGGAACGTTTGTACCACTTCGGCCAGCTCAGTGTCCGCCGGGACTTTGGGAAAGTAACTGCGGCTACCCAGGACTTTGCCCTGACGAATAAACAAGACATGCAGACACGCCATACCCGCATCGTAGGCCACGCCCATCACATCCAGATCGTCCCCCTGATTGGACACAAACTGTTTTTCCGTGATACGACGCACCGCCAGAATTTGATCACGTAAGCGCGCGGCTTCTTCAAACCGCAACGCCTGGCTGGCGGCTTCCATGCGTTTGACCAGTTGATTCAGCACCTGATCGTCTTTGCCCGCCAGGAACAGCCGCACGTAGTCGGTTTGTTGTGCATACTCTTCTTCAGTCACCAGCCCGGCAACACAGGGACCGAGACAACGGCCAATTTGATATTGCAGACAGGGACGCGAGCGATTGCGATACACACTGTTTTCACACTGGCGAATCGGGAACACTTTCTGCAACAGCGCCAGCGTTTCACGCACCGCATAACCATTGGGAAATGGGCCGAAGTATTCACCTTTGGCATGCTTCGCCCCACGATGCATGGCCAATCGTGGATGGCTATCGCCACTGAGAAAGATATAGGGATAAGATTTATCATCACGCAACAGCACGTTGTAACGCGGCTGATACAGCTTGATGTAGTTATGCTCCAGCAACAGCGCTTCCGTCTCGGTGTGCGTCACCGTGACATCGATTTGTTGAATGTTGCTGACCAGCGCTTCGGTTTTGCGACTTCCCACCTGCGAGCGAAAATAGCTGCTCAGGCGCTTTTTGAGGTCTTTGGCTTTACCAACATAGATCACCGTGCCTGTCGCGTCATACATTCGATAGACGCCGGGCTGACTGGTCACGGTGCTGAGAAAGGCTTTAGCGTTGAAAACGTCACTCACTACTGATTAACGGCTCCGCATTAAACAGACCATGTCGTATGGCCAGATGCGTTAACTCCACATCGCCACTGATGTTCAACTTGCTGAACATACGATAACGGTAGCTGTTAACGGTTTTCGGGCTGAGGCTAAGTTGTTCGGAAATCTCCGTCACTTTCTGCCCGCGCGTGATCATCAGCATAATCTGCAATTCCCTTTCCGACAAACAGCTAAAGGGGGATTCGGCTTTCTGCGGCTCAATCTGGCTGAGTGCCATCTGCTGGGCGATATCAGAAGCGATATAGCGTTGCCCTGCGTGCACTGAGCGGATAGCGCTGACCACTTCTTGCGGTGCAGCACCCTTACTCAGATAACCCGCCGCGCCAGCTTGCATCACCTTTGCGGGTAACGGATTTTCCGTATGAATAGTCAGCATGATGATGCGGATATCCGGGTTGTAGCGCATGATTTTACGCGTGGCTTCAAGGCCACCAATGCCAGGCATGTTCATGTCCATCAGCACCACGTCCACCGGATTGTTGCGGCACCATTTAACCGCATCCTCACCACAAGCCACTTCCCCGGCAATTACCAATCCCTTCATATCTTCCAGTATGCGACGAATGCCAACGCGTACCAGTTCATGGTCATCAACAAGAAGCAGGCTGATCAACGGGACGTACTCCGCAGGTTAGTGATGGGGAATATATTTCAAGAGGCTTATCTTACCGGGTTTCTCGGGGAAAAAACATCGCTCACGCAGATAAATCCAGGCGTAAATGACGCACATCAAATAGAGGTTAAGGACCATCCATTTTAAGTCATCCGCGATATCACGCAAGAATAAGAAAGTAAAATAATGATTAATATCATTACGTTATAATTTATGCAGCGTTTCGCTTTTCTTGTGCCTTGCTTAAAATAAATAATCGTCTCCGTCATTATTTATTGACGATAAATACAGCAATTTCTCATTCCACTTCTGGCATGAATTCCTGATTTCAGCGCTAATAAATTCTTTTGACAACCCTATGATATACTCTGTTTTTCGTACACGGGAAGAATGTGTCAAGACCATGCAACACAACCAGGGAGTCAATTATGAGTGATGAAGACTTTGCAACTTCGCAGGAAACTCAAAAGCTGGCAGATGAAGTCGCCTGTCTGAAAATGATGGTGACACTGATTCTGAAAGGTATGGGCCAGGCGGATGCCGGAAAAGTGATTATCAATATGGAACGTTATGTGCAAACGTTAGGGGAAAAACCGCAGGCTGAAGTGTTCAGCAACACCATTCGTCAAATCAAAACCGCCTACCGTCAGTAAGCGGCCTGCCCCGCGCCGCCCGCGCGGGGAGAATTAACTGTGCGACTGCCAGTTGACAGAAACCCCCAATGACGGCAAAACCTCTTCGGGGCTAAACCGACGCGTACCGCGATACTTTTCTGCCAGTGCCGGTTGCTGAACCGGGATGCGAATGGCAAACAGATTATCCTCAGATTGAATCAACCCGGGCGATAACGGCTCATAAATCACCTGATGCCGTTCAAACATCTTTTCCAGCATCGGCGTGGCGGAACTGATCAGAAATTCTATCCCACTTAATTCCGCTAACTGTACAGAATGCCAGAGGATGTTAAGCGGCAATTCCGCATCCAGTTCCAGTCGGGCGGAAAAACGCGACATCTCCCACACTTTTTCATGACTGAAAGGCAATACCACCCCTTCCGCCATTTCTGGCTCCTGCCATGGCATTAAACGCGCACAACCACAAATGCCCTGTCGTGCATTCCAGGCAATCATCCAGGTTACATCGGAACGATCAAAACGATCATATTCCTGACCCGGGGTGCTCAATCGGGGTGGAATTGACCAGCCTTCGCCACGCGCAAACACGCTGTAGCGATAGGTTCCCAATTCGGCCAGCAGAGAGGACGGCATATCCTTTAACTGGGTTTGAATTATTTTCATCATGCGCCCCTGACATCCCCATGTTTGCAATGATTTTTATGTGCGCCAGCCTGGCAAAGTTCCGGCGCAGGGTAGACAACTGGCTTGAGGCTGGGAACTACTAAAACTAGTAGTTGCCTTTTTGCTATATCAGTCCAATTGCTGCGGCATAACAGGCAATCTGCGTTTTATTGGAAACATTAAAGCGCTTTTGCATATTCTTTTGGTGGAAGTTCACCGTGTGTTCTGAAATCGCTAAAATAAGTGAAATTTCCGCAGAAGTTTTCCCCTCCGCAGTCCATTTCAAAATTTCCAGCTCTCTCTGGCTGAAATCATTAGATAAAACCACCATGGCGTTATCGTTAAGGCGCTCCAGCACACGCAAGCTCAGTTCCGCCAGAAAGTGTAGTTTTACTTCCAGCTCAACACGTAAATGCTGGGTCTTACTCTGTTGCCCGGATGCAATAGATAATATACCAATGGCACGATTTGATGCCATTGCCGAACAGGAAAATCCACTCATCAGGCCATAAGCGTTCGCTTCTGCCCATAAATTGCCCGCTCCGGTAAAAAGATCGCGTGTCCACTCGACACCATGCCCTGGCCGCTGACAAAGTAGCAGCACGGGGTCCACAGCATAATAGTTCTCACTTTCGTAGTGTTTAACCCAGTCTTCCGGGTAAGTACTGAACAAAAAAATGCGTGGCCGGGTAAAGGGCACCGGATGCTGGATCAGAAAAGCAAAGTAATCAAAACCCAAGGTTTCAATGTGTTTCTGTAAAAGCGCTTTCAATTGCAGCACGGCCGTCACCGCCTGGAATTGAATTTCGGTCTCGCCTCGCCAGACGAAATAATTATCGGTCGTCATTATTGCCTCAGCGTCTTGCAACGCTCTTGCGCCTTGTTATTCGGTCCGGTTAACACAAAAAATTAAATTAACTAGAGAAAAAATATTGATTGAAAGAGCCAGATTGCTCAAACGAGCATAATCATACTGCGGTCAATGCATTACCCCAATGGGATGGATTGAGCTTTCGCGTCTTTGTTAACACCATCACAACTTTTAAAGTGACGGAGGATTAGAATAGGATTTTTCTGATGTTGTTTCAATCTTTCCATCCATTGAAAATTTTCAATACTGTGATAAACATTGAGCATCGTCATTAACTGAAATCGATTGTTTACAGTGTTTTAACCTAAAACACGTGGTTATTTTATGCCACATATCCCTCTCACCTGATTCTTAATCCCAGTTATTTCTGCCATGTGGTCGCTTTTTCACCCTTTGCAGTGATTCCCGTCACGCACGTTTCCGGCTACTCTTAGCTATGAGCGGCGTAACACGTAATGGTGATTTGCAGGGGAAGACAATGCCGCAGCCGGGCTGAGCGCATTGTCACGCGTATTCGAGAAGCTAAGCGGGACTGACCATGTTGAACCAGTTGGCATTACCTTTCCTTGTTCTGGGCGGCTGTACAGCCCTGATGATTTTAAAAGACCTCTTCCGTCATCCTCACCCGGTCGCGGTGATGAATATCATTTGGCCATTAACCGGACTATATATGCCTTTTGTTGGCTGGCTGGCCTGGTGGTATCTGGGAAGAAAACCTTCCCGTCAGGTTAAACTTGCCCTGCTGGTTCCGCAAAAATTACATCGTAACGCTGGCTGGCAAACCATCTTTATTTCTACTTCATTATCAGCCGCCGCCTGTATATTTGGCGATATAATGACAATCCCGATAATCACCTTACTAAATCAGTTCGCGATTAATCCGGCATTATGGATGGAAGCAATTATTTGCGTTGGCATTTCGTTATTGATGGGGCTATTTTTTCAATTCTTGGCAATTCGACAACGTGAAAAGCGTTCATTTGGCCGTGCGTTATTATTAGCCTTGAAAACTGAAACCTTTCCCTTGCTGATTTATCAATTAGGTATCTTTCTCTTTATGGGTTTGGCACTAAAATTTGTGCTAAATCAGCAAATCAATCCGCTGCTGACCGGTTTTTGGTTTATGCTGCAGCTCGCCATGATGATCGGCTTTCTTTTCTCATGGCCAGCTAATCATTTCCTGATCAAACGGGGACTGAATCCAGCGGTATAACCTCAGCGACAATAACCGCTGCCGCGCATGCCAAAATGAAAATGGCTGGCATGTGCGGCGTTGTAATCAGGGCCAAGCGCATTGCCAAAATTGGCGCAACCGTTTCGCCATAACGCATGTAATGCAACTGAAGCATCCTGAGGTTGTTGCCAGTTATTTTCCACCCGTAACCAACGTCCGTTTGTCAGTTGATAGCCGGTAATATCCCAGGCATCTGCCGTCGCATGTTCACTTAAACGCCCCTGCTGGCGATGATAAATATTACGGCAGGCATAGCTACCGACATGCGTAATGCGTTGCAATGGGCTGCGCATACCTGCCTGCTGTAATTGTGCCTGGCTTTGCCATACATACATCGTACTGACCACTGCCAGCGAGCAACTGGCTAAAAAGCTGCTGCTCAGCGTCACATCACCAAAACCGGTAATCCGCAATGGCTGTGCGACCGGACATGCCCCCTGTATCCCAGCCACCTCAGTAAACTGTACCTTGCCACTCTGCTGCGCCTGGCGCATGACCGCCAGACAGGCCACTGGATCATCTGCCAGCCGTTTAACTTTGTAACGCGTCAGCCACCCCGGAGGATCGGTCACGGCCAGCGGAGTAAACGGATTCCAGCCCGGCGGCAAATGTTGCTGTAGCCATGGCAGACTCAACCACCCGGCGAGCATCAGCAGAAAAATCAGGAGCAATATGCGCACAACACCTCTCTTCGATGTCCGGGAATAGCATTAAGGTAGTTGTTAACGACAGGAAGAACAGAGGATAAGGATGGGTGCTGCTGACTTTTCACCCACAATGACGAAATAATGTACCGTGTAAATATTTACTGACAGAGCAAAGCACGTAAAAGGTCACAGTTGTTAAAAAACAATTACCGAAAGTTGCCGCTGTTCCACTATCTTATGCCATCTTCCACCGTGCAACAGCACGTTATCTAACAGCCAGCAGAGCTGACACGACATCAAGACAGGAAAGAAATCTTTATGGTTGACCAATCTAAAGAGGCGCTACTCAACGCTGAGCAGCCCGATAAACTGCAACGAAATCTGCATAATCGTCATATCCAGCTGATTGCTATTGGCGGAGCCATCGGCACCGGCCTGTTTATGGGTTCCGGTAAAACCATCAGCCTTGCCGGCCCTTCGATCATTTTCGTCTATATGATCATCGGTTTTATGCTGTTCTTTGTGATGCGCGCAATGGGTGAGCTGCTGCTCTCCAATCTGGAATATAAATCGTTCAGTGATTTTGCGGCTGACCTGCTGGGCCCCTGGGCCGGATATTTCACCGGCTGGACCTACTGGTTCTGTTGGGTGGTCACCGGCATCGCCGATGTGGTGGCGATCAGTGCCTATTTTCAGCTCTGGTTCCCGGACTTTTCAATCTGGATGAGCGCCCTGCTTTGTGTCGTCGTGTTCCTGACGCTGAATATCGCCACCGTAAAACTGTTCGGTGAGATGGAGTTTTGGTTCGCGATTATCAAAATTGTCGCCATCGTCGCATTGATCATCACTGGTGTGGTGCTGGTCGCCATGCACTACCCCTCTCCGGGGGGCGGCACCGCTTCGCTGAGCAATATCTGGGATCATGGCGGCATGTTCCCGAAAGGATTGAGCGGCTTTTTTGCGGGTTTCCAGATCGCCGTTTTCGCGTTTGTTGGTATTGAACTGGTGGGCACGGCGGCGGCTGAAACGCATGATCCCCATAAAGTGTTGCCACGTGCCATCAATGCCATTCCATTGCGCGTGATTATGTTTTACGTGCTGGCGCTGATGGTCATTATGGCGGTGACACCGTGGAACCAGGTACTGGCCGATCGCAGTCCGTTCGTCGAGATGTTTGTGATGATTGGCCTGCCGGCTGCCGCCAGTATCGTTAACTTTGTGGTGCTGACCTCTGCCGCATCCTCTGCTAACAGTGGCATTTTCTCCACCAGCCGTATGCTGTTCGGCCTGGCTGAACAGGGCGTGGCGCATAAGGCGTTTGGCCGTTTGTCCGCTCGCGCCGTACCGACTACCGGTCTGTTCTTCTCCTGCCTGTGCCTGTTGGGTGGCGTGGCACTGATTTATCTGATCCCGGATGTCATGACGGTCTTCACACTGGTGACCACGGTGTCGGCGATTCTGTTTATGTTCGTCTGGACCATCATCCTGTGCAGCTATCTGGCGTACCGCAAACAGCATCCACAGCGCCATGCCGAGTCGGCGTTTAAGATGCCGCTAGGCAAATTGATGTGCTGGGTATGTATGGCGTTCTTCGCCTTTGTGCTGGTGCTGCTGACGCTCCAGGAAGATACCCGCCAGGCGCTGATGGTGACACCGCTGTGGTTTGCCATTCTCACCATGGGCTGGCTGCTGCGTCGCCGTAAAGCCTGATCCCCTTGCCATCACCAGGCCCGATCATCGGGCCTGGTGATTTATAATCTTTCCCGCAGCTTCCGCCACGCCTCCACCAACGATGGTCTTAACGACGGCACCCGCCAAGGCGCAGCATTTGGCGCATCCGGCGCGCCCAGATTGAAGGTGAAGGTATAATTCGGCTCTTCGCCCATCCGTAAATCGGCAATCAGCGTATCGTTCCCCTGCTGACGCATGGCATAGAAACCATGGCTAAACCAGGCGACTCGTTCAGCCAGCCATTGACCTTGAAACGGAACGAACAGTGCGTTCTGGCGATCGTGCCAGCGAATTGTCAAGGGACGCTCCGGAGACAGCAGCGACCAATACCCCTCGCCGTAGCGATCCGGTGTCATGATCACCGTTCGCCACACCAGCGTGTTGAACGCGGTAGGTGTCACCAGCAGTTGCTGGGGCTGTACGGCCTGACGCGTCAGTTCCTGACCAATATGCTGGGTGGCTATACTTTGCACCACCATGCTCCAGCCAAGATACAGGCTACTGACCAGTAAACCCGCCTGATTCCAGCGCAGCCCTCTCGTATCTCGCCGCCATAACGCGACACCCAGCGCGACCAGTAATGGCAGGGTATACAGCGGATCGATAATGTAGATACTGCCGATGGCATAGGGGAAATCGGTCAGCGGCAATCCCAGTTGGGTGCCATAGACCGTCATTAAATCGAGCAACGGATGGGTAATGAGCGCCAGCCAAATCGCCAGCCACCAGCGTCGCCCGAACTGCCGCTGGCGTAACGCGCCAGCCAGTAGCCAGCCCAACAGCGGAGCCACCAGAGTCAGCCACAGTAGCGCATGGCTTTCGGTGCGATGCAGCGTCATATTGCGGATCGCATCGCCATGATCAATAAACACATCGAGGTCAGGTAACGTGCCCGCCACCGCCCCCACCAGCACGGACTGCCAGATCGGCACCCGTTTGCCCATCACCGCGACGGTGACCGATGCGCCTAACGCCAGTTGTGAAAGCGAATCCATGCAGTCTCCTGTTTAACGCACGCGGATACCTTCAATGATCATGCGTTGCACATTATCAACGGTCTGTTCAAAGAATGCAGGATCACTCAGCGTCTGTCCGGTGATGGCCTCCACCTGTGAGGCAAAATCGGCGTAATGCTGCGTGGTTGCCCACAACAGAAAAAACAGATGTTGTGGTCGCACACCGGCCAGCCGTCCTTCATCGATCCACTGTTCAATGATCGCCGCTTTTTCGTCCACCAGCATCTTCAGGTCGCCTGCCAGTTCGCCCTTCAGCAAGGGAGCCCCCTGCAACATCTCCAGACAGAACAGACGCGACGCCTGGGGATGGTCACGTGAGACTTCCAGTTTCAGACGGATATAACGTCGGATCGCGGTCAGTGGTTCTTGATCGTGGCGCAGGGCGCGCAGCGGGGCCAGCCAGACATCCAGAATCTCCTTCAGTACCGCAATATACAGGGCTTCTTTTGAGGGATAGTAATAAAGCAGATTGGTTTTTGACACATCAGCGCGCTCGGCCACTTTATCGAGGCTGGTGCCATGAATACCGTATTGCGAAAAGAAGGTCAGCGCCGCTTCAAGTATTGCCGCCCGTTTTGCCGCGACCGCCCGCGATCGGCGTGTCGGCTTTTTTTCATCGCTTTTCACACTGTTACCTCATCCATCCTGCGTAAAAGCATCATAACAAAGGCCTCCGCTCCTGCCTAATCATGCCACTGCACCTTTTTTGACCACTGACGCATGAAAAATGTGCAGATTATTTTGACCATATGGTCCAAAACGGACCATCCAATCCAATTTATCTTACGTCTTATTTTTAACACATTGTTATCTATGGCATTTGAAAATGTGGCACAGGCTTTGCAATTTTGTGAACGAGCGCCGCCAGCAGGGAGCGAGCAGGACGCAGCGCAGCGCGTGAAACAAACCCCATTCTTTACTGAGAGGTTTCACATGAAAATTGGCGTCTTTATCCCGATTGGTAACAATGGCTGGTTGATCTCCACCCATGCCCCCCAGTACAAGCCGACATTTGAGCTGAATAAAGCGATTGTGCAGAAAGCGGAGCACTACCATTTCGACTTCGCACTGTCGATGATCAAACTGCGCGGCTTCGGTGGTAAAACCGAGTTCTGGGACCATAACCTCGAATCCTTCACCCTGATGGCCGGGCTGGCCGCGGTCACTTCGCGGATTGAGATCTACGCCACCGCCGCGACCCTGACGCTGCCACCCGCGATTGTGGCGCGCATGGCATCGACCATCGACTCCATCTCCAATGGCCGTTTTGGCGTCAATCTGGTAACCGGCTGGCAGAAGCCAGAATATGAGCAGATGGGCCTGTGGCCGGGGGATGACTACTTCGCCAGCCGTTATCAATATCTCACCGAGTACGTCACCGTGTTACGTGATTTGTGGGGCAGCGGTCAGAGCGATTTTAAAGGTGAATTTTTCACCATGAATGACTGCCGCCTGAGCCCGCAACCGCAGAAACCGATGAAGGTCATTTGCGCCGGACAAAGCGATGCCGGTATGGCGTTTTCCGCCCAGCACGCGGATTACAATTTCTGTTTCGGTAAAGGGGTCAACACCCCCACCGCCTTTGCCCCGACGGCAACACGTATGAAGCAGGCAGCCGACAAAGCGGGCCGTGAAGTCGGTTCCTACGTGCTGTTTATGATCATTGCAGCGGAAAGCGATGAAGCCGCACGCGCCAAATGGGAGCACTACAAAGCCGGAGCCGATGAAGAAGCACTGGCGTGGCTGACCACGCAAAGCCAACAGGATACGAAGTCCGGCAGTGATACCAACGTGCGTCAGATGGCCGATCCTACCTCCGCCGTCAATATCAATATGGGTACGCTGGTCGGTTCTTATGCCAACGTGGCACGAATGTTGGATGACGTTGCAGGGGTAGAAGGAACCCAGGGTGTCTTGCTGACCTTTGACGATTTCCTGCAAGGCATCGAAGAGTTTGGTCAATTTATCCAGCCGCTGATGCAGTGCCGTCATGCTTTGATTGAATCGCAGAAGGAGGTTGCCTGATGAATACCGTTGTTTGCGCCCATACCTCGACCTTACCCCAGGTGACCCTGCCTGCCCGCCCGGAAGCCATCGCCTTGCCGCCCGCGCAGAGTGCGTTAATTGTGGTGGATATGCAGAACGCTTACGCCACTGAAGGCGGCTATCTCGACCTGGCGGGTTTTGATGTTTCTGCCACCAAACCGGTGATTGCCAAAATTCACCAGGCAGTGACCGCAGCGCGTGCGGCAGGCATCCAGATCATCTGGTTCCAGAACGGCTGGGACCATCAATACGTCGAAGCGGGCGATGCCGGATCACCCAACTTTCACAAATCCAATGCGTTAAAAACCATGCGTAAGCGCCCGGAATTGCAGGGCACATTGCTGGCGAAAGGCAGCTGGGATTATGCGCTGGTGGATGAACTGGTGCCACAACCCGGCGACATCGTGTTGCCGAAACCGCGCTACAGCGGCTTTTTTAACACCCCGCTCGACAGCATGCTGCGCAGTCGCGGCATTCGCCATCTGGTGTTCACCGGCATCGCCACCAACGTCTGCGTGGAGTCAACGCTGCGCGATGGCTTCTTCCTGGAATATTTTGGCGTGGTGTTGGAAGACGCCACCTATCAGGCTGGCCCGCCCTTCGCCCAGCAGGCGGCCATCTTTAATATCGAAACGTTTTTCGGCTGGGTCAGCGATACCGAAACGTTCTGTGAAGCATTAAAAGCCTGATATCTCAATCCGTTTCACCTGCAAACAACAACGATAAGGAAGACTTCGCCATGCCTAAAAGTGTCATTATTCCGCCTGGAACCACCACGCCAATTGCCCCGTTTGTACCCGGTACCCTCGCCGATGGCGTGGTCTATGTCTCCGGCACGCTGCCGTTTGATGCGCAAAATAACGTCGTCCATGTCGGTGATGCGGCAGCTCAGGCACGTCACGTGCTGGAGACCATCAAAAAGGTGATTGAAACCGCTGGCGGTACCATGGATGACGTCACCTTCAACTCGATCTTCCTCACTGACTGGAGCAACTACGCCGCGATTAATCAGGTGTATGCCGAATATTTCCCTGGCGATAAACCGGCACGCTACTGCATTCAATGCGGCCTGGTAAAACCTGACGCGTTGGTCGAGATCGCCACCGTGGCGCATATCGGGAAACAGGAGGCGTGATGCATCTGGAGATTCAGGGATTACAGACCGAAGATGCCCCCACACTGGTGCTCTCTTCGGGTCTCGGCGGCGTGACCGGTTTCTGGCAACCGCAACTGGCGGCGCTGGGGCAACATTATCGTGTTGTCACCTACGACCAACGCGGCACCGGTCGCAGCGCCGATACGCTGCCGGAAGGCTACAGCATGGCGATGATGGCAGCCGAGCTGGCAGCCGCACTGACAGAACACGGTATCGAACATTTTGACCTGATCGGCCACGCGCTCGGCGGTTTGATTGGCCTGCAACTGGCACTGGATTATCCACAGCGCGTGGGACGCGTGGTGGTAATTAACGGCTGGTTGTCGTTGAACGCGCACACCCGTCGCTGCTTCCAGGTACGCCAGGATCTGCTGCTGAATGTCGGGGTAGAAGCCTTTGTGCGCGCTCAGCCATTGTTTCTCTACCCGGCGGAGTGGATGGCACGCAACCAGACGCGTCTGGAGCAGGAAGACACGCATCATGTGCAACATTTTCAGGGCATGGAAAACCTACTGCGCCGCCTGCACGCGCTGCAAAGCGCCGATTTTCGCCCTGATGCGGGCAAAATCACGCAACCGGTGCTGGCCATCTACAGCCAGGACGACCTGCTGGTGCCGTGGAGCTGTTCACCTGAATTGGCTGCCGCCCTGCCCAATGCCAGCCTGATTGAAATGGCCTGGGGTGGACATGCGATGAGCGTGACTGATGCAGAAAACTTCAATGCGTTGTTGTTGCAATGGCTGAGTCGCAGCCACGCGCCACAGGAGGCCAGCGATGAATACGCATGAACTCACCCCTGATTTGCCACGAGTGGAACGTCAGGCGTTTCGTGATGCCATGTCACGCCTCGGTGCCGCCGTCAATATCATTACCACCGATGGCCCCGCCGGACGGGCCGGGTTTACCGCCTCGGCGGTATGCAGCGTGACCGATACGCCGCCCACGCTGCTGGTTTGCCTCAACCGTTCCGCCTCGGTCTGGCCGGTGTTCCGTGATAACGGTTATCTGTGCGTCAACACGCTGGCCGCCGGGCATGAAGATCTCTCCACGCTGTTTGGCGGTAAAACGCCCATGGCAGACCGCTTTCTCGCCGCCCGCTGGCATACCCTTAGCAGCGGTTCACCGCTGCTGGATGGCGCACTGGTGTCGTTCGATTGCAAAGTCGCCCAAGTGGTCAGCGTCGGCACGCACGACATTCTGTTTTGTGCAGTCATGGCATTGGCGCGCAATGATGAGCCACACGGCCTGGCTTGGTTTGATCGGGGATATCAGCACCTTTTACGGCAGGAAGCCCGCTAACGCCGCCCTGCGCGGCCCGGTTCCACAGACACTCTGGAGAAGACGATGGCGAGTTCCTGGTTTCCCCGCTGGCAGAAAAAGTCAGCCTTGACTGAAAATGGGTTGATTGCACCGGACGAAACGCTGCCGCTCGGGCAGACGTTTATTCTGGGCCTGCAACATGCGGTGGCGATGTTTGGTGCAACGGTACTGATGCCGTTGTTAATGGGGCTGGACCCAAACCTGGCTATTCTGGTCTCGGGCATCGGTACCCTGCTGTTCTTTGTGGTCACCGGCGGGCGTGTACCCAGCTATCTTGGTTCCAGCGCGGCCTTTGTTGGTGTGATTATCGCTATCACCGGTTTCAACGGCCAGGGGCTTAACCCCAACCTGGCGTTGGCGCTGGGTGGCGTGATCGCCTGTGGCGCGCTGTACACGCTGATTGGTTTTGTGGTGATGAAAGCCGGCACCGGTTGGATTGAACGGCTGATGCCACCCGTAGTGACTGGAGCGGTGGTGATGGCTATCGGCCTGAACCTCGCACCCATTGCGGTACACAGCGTATCGTCATCGATGTTCGATAGCTGGATGGCGGTGATGACGGTCCTGTGCATCGGTCTGGTGGCGGTGTTTACCCGTGGCATGGTGCAACGCTTGCTGATTCTGGTCGGGCTGATTGTGGCCTGGGCAATCTACGCCTTGCTGACCAACGGTCTCGGGCTGGGCAAACCGGTCGATTTCAGCGGCGTGGCCAATGCTGCCTGGTTTGGTTTGCCACAAACCACCGCCCCGGTATTTGATATGCAGGCGATCGTGATGATTACCCCGGTAGCGATCATTCTGGTGGCGGAAAATCTCGGGCATATAAAGGCAGTGGCGGGCATGACCGGGCGCAATCTCGATCCCTGGATGGGGCGTGCTTTTGTCGGTGATGGCCTCGCCACCATGCTCTCCGGTTCACTGGGCGGCAGTGGGGTCACTACCTACGCGGAAAATATCGGCGTGATGGCCGTCACCAAAGTCTATTCAACGCTGGCGTTTGTCGCGGCGGCGCTGATTGCGCTGGTGCTGGGCTTCTCACCGAAATTTGGCGCGCTGATCCACACGATTCCCGGCCCGGTGATTGGTGGCGCGTCGATTGTGGTGTTTGGTTTGATTGCGGTGGCTGGCGCGCGCATCTGGGTGCAAAACCATGTGGATTTCAGCCAGAACAGCAACCTGATTATGGTCGCAACTACCCTGGTGTTAGGGGCCGGGGATTTCGCGCTGAAGATTGGTAGTTTTACCCTCGGCGGCATTGGCACTGCCACCTTTGGGGCCATCATTCTCAACGCGATTCTGCGCCGTCGTGGATCGGGTGTGGGTGAAAACCAGACGGCACGGCAAAACAGTTAAGGTTCCTGTAGCTCCTGCGGTGCCGCTTCTGGCACCGCCCTTTTACGTCGGATACGTAATTCACTCACGATCACCCCGCAAACAATCAACGCGCCGCCGAGCAACGCTGCCGCTGGCAGGCGTTCACCGGCAATACGACCCACCACACCGGCCCATACCGGTTCACCGGCGTAGATCACCGTAGCGCGTGTCGGAGACACGCTGCGCTGTGCCCAGTTCATGGTGACCTGAATCAAAGCGCTTGCCGCCCCCAGCCCCAGTGCACTCAACAGCAGCGGAACGCTGAGGCCAGGCAGCGATTCACCATTCGGAATCATAAAGATAAAGGCACAAGCCGAGGCGACAGCCAGCTGGATCAGGGTGACACGGCGCACATCAACCCGCCCGGCAAAGCGGCTGATCAGGATAATTTCAGCCGCAATCGCCAGCGTGCTGAGCAAGGTCGCCGTTTCTCCGGCGTTGAGCGCTAATTGCCCATCCTGCGGACCCGCGACCAGCAGCAAACCGATAAACGCCAGCAGGATACCCAGCCAGGCCATTAACCCCGGCGGGCGACGTAAAAACAGCCACTGCAACAACGGAACCACCGGCACATATAACGCCGTCAGGAATGCCGACTGGCTACTGGAGATGGTTTGCATGCCCCAGGTTTGTAAGCCGTAGCCGCCCGCAATGGCGAGGCCAATCAATGCACCAGCTTTGCATTCCAGCCAAGTGGTGTGTCGCAGGTAGCGGCGGAAGAAGAAAGCCAGCAGCAATGCCGCAGTGGCAAAGCGCAGGCCGACGAAGAAAAACGGGCCAGAGTGCGCCATCGCCCGGTGCACCACCAAAAAGGTGCCACCCCAGACCATTGTTATGAAGATCAGGACAAGTTCCTGACGCGTCAGGCGCAGGAAAAGGCGAGAAGTTGGAACAGACATAAAGCACCACCATGAGGATTCGGGCGCCATTTTCGCAGAGTCAGAGGGAATTGCAATGTCTGTCACCGCCGGGCGCACCCGGCGGCGGAGGGAGTTATGTCACAGCCGGATTATTTTTTATTGCGGCTGCGTCCCCCTTTTTCACCTGCTTCGGAAGCGCGCTGCGGGTCATTTCTGAAATTCCCACCGCTATTTTTGCCGCCTTTACGGCCTGCTTCCGCGGCTCTTTCGCGATCTTCCGCGAAATTACCTGATCCTCCACGATGTTGTGCCATCATTTCCTCCGATAGAGTTTCTCATCAGTGGTCAGGACTTTTCACATGCACGGGGTGAAAAGCAGGGTGGCACCTCTTCCGTACCACCCGTACAAAGAATAGCCCGGCACGTTACGTTTATGGCGAATATTTATACTTTGAAACACATATTCCCCTTATTTTTTAACTTAACCCGGCATTTTTCGCTATCCAACAAACGCTTAGCGGAGGATTAAGCGAAGCCGTGCTGCACGCTGTTTGATCACTGAGCGGCAGGTCACGCAGGCTCTTCTATACTTCAGATTACGTGTTCATACCCACAGGAAGGAAGAAGATGGCGAAAATTTTGGTGCTTTATTATTCCATGTACGGACATATCGAAACCATGGCGCAGGCAGTAGCGGAAGGGGCGCGTCGGGTTAGCGGGGCCGAAGTGACGATCCTGCGGGTCCCGGAAACCATGGACGCCGAGCGCTTTGCGCAAGTCGGCGGCAAAGTACAACAGGCAGCGCCGGAAGCGACGCCCGAAGATCTCCCGCAATATGATGCCATTATTCTCGGCACACCCACCCGCTTCGGTAATATGGCCGGTCAAATGCGAAACTTCCTCGATCGCACCGGCGGGTTGTGGGCATCCGGGGCGCTCTACGGCAAGATCGCCAGCGTGTTTGCCTCCACGGGCACCGGCGGCGGTCAGGAGCAAACCATCACCTCGGTCTGGACCACCCTCGCCCATCACGGCATGGTGATTGTCCCCATCGGTTACGGCACCAAAGAACTTTTCGATATCTCCCATGTGCGCGGCGGCACCCCTTATGGCGCTACCACCATTGCAGGGGGCGATGGATCGCGCCAGCCTTCTGCGGAGGAACTCGATATCGCCCGTTTCCAGGGCGAGCATGTCGCCGGCCTGGCGGTAAAACTGAAAGGATAAATCCACAACAGGAGACCTTTATGGCAACAGAACAGTCTAAAGCTCACCACGTGGGCGAATGGGCCACCCTGCGCCACACCTCGACCGAAATCGCGGAAGCGATATTTGAGGTCGCTAACTACGACGAGCGTCTGGCAGAAGAAATCTGGCGTCAGCAGGGCAGCGATGAAGTGTTATTTCGCGCCTTTGACAAGACCGATCAGGACGTCCTGACGTGGGACGACAAGACGGTCGAGCGTAAAAATATTTGAATCTCAGGCGGGCCAGTCCCGCCTTTGTCATTTTAATTGACCAAGGAGCGTTGTATGTCTTCCTATCAAAGTATCAATCCAGCCAATAACCAATTGCTGAAAACCTGGCCATCGCATGATGACGCCTCGATGCAGCAGGCGCTGGACATCGCCGATCGTCTTTACCATTCCGACTGGTGCAAAGGAGATATCCAACCGCGACTGCAGGTGCTGCAACGTCTGGCGGCGCTGATTGATGCCAACGTGGAGCAGTTGGCGACCATTGCCAGTCAGGAAATGGGTAAACTCATTGGTCAAAGCCGGGGTGAGGTAAAAATTTGTGCGCAAATCGCGCGTTATTACGCGGAGCACGCCGCTACCCTGCTCCAGCCACAAGCCTATCCGAGTGACGTCGGTGATGCCTGGCTGGAATATCATCCGATTGGGGTGATCATGGCGGTAGAGCCGTGGAACTTCCCTTATTATCAGCTAATGCGCGTGCTGGCACCTAATCTGGCGCTCGGCAACCCGGTGCTGGCGAAACACGCGCCCATTGTGCCGCACTGCGCAGATGCCTTCGAAAAACTGGTACTGGAAGCCGGTGCCCCGCAGGGTGCATGGACCAATTTATTTATCTCCAATGATCAGGTGGCCGCGTTGATCGCTGACCATCGGGTACAAGGCGTCGCGCTCACCGGTTCCGAACGGGCAGGTAGCGCAGTTGCGCAACAGGCCGGAAAACACCTGAAAAAATCGACGCTCGAGCTGGGTGGTAATGATGTGTTTGTGGTGCTGGATGATGCCGATCTCGATGAAGCCGTGCGTCAGGGAGCGCAGGCACGGCTTAGCAATTGTGGTCAGGTGTGTACTGCCGCGAAACGTTTTATTATCCATGAACGCATTGCCGAACAGTTTATGACCCGGTTCAGCGCCACGCTGCAATCGGCGGTAGCGGGCGATCCGTTGGATGAGAAAACCACCCTTGGTCCGTTATCCTCGCGCGAGGCACGCGAACGGCTGATTAAACAGGTCGATGAAGCGGTACAGCATGGCGCGCGTCTGGAGTGCGGAGGACGCCCCATCGACGGCGTGGGCTGTTATTTCCAGCCCACCATCCTCACCGGGCTGACGCCCGACAATCCGGCGTTTTATCAGGAATTTTTTGGTCCGGTGGCGCAGGTTTACGTGGTGGCCAGCGACAGTGCGGCCGTCGCGCTGGCGAACGACTCGCACTATGGTCTGGGCGGGTCGGTGTGGACGCGAGATATTGCACGCGGACGCAAAATCGCCTCACAAATTGAAACCGGGATGGTGTTTATCAATTCGCAGAGCGATACCGCCGCAGAGTTACCGTTCGGTGGGGTAAAACGTTCCGGCTATGGGCGCGAGCTGTCGGATCTCGGTCTGAAAGAGTTTGCCAATCAGAAATTGGTGGTGGTGGCAGGTTAAGCGGCATAAAAAAACCCCGCAGTCAGAGCGGGGTTTTTTATCTGCGCGTTAACACGCGCCACGATGGACCTTAATTACTGGCAGGTGCCGCGCTGGCGTCACTCTTATCTGCTTTCGCCGGGGCATCCGCTTTCGCCTTTTCCGCCGCAGCGGCATCAGCTTTCGCTTTCTCTTCCGCCGCTTTTTGCGCCGTCGCCGCCTTCTCGGCTTTCGCTTTGGCTTCAGCCGCGGCTTTATCGGCTTTCACCTTCTCGTCTGCCGCTTTGGCATCCGCGGCTTTCTGCGCAGCGGCTTTGTCGGCTGCGGCCTTATCCGCCGCAGCTTGATCGGCAGCCGCCTGATCCGCTTTTACCTGCGCATCGTCAGTGGTCGTCGCCGGTGCTGGCTGTGCGGGTTGCACCGCCGGTTCCGGTGCTGCCGGCTGTAACGGTGTGCCCTGCAAGGCGCTATTCAGCACGCTGGCGAACTGATCCCAGCTACAATAACCGTTAGCATCCGCGTCACAGCCCGCCAGTTGCAGCGTCACGCGTTTCGGTGGGTTCTTCAGGCTCAGGACATCCGCATTGCGCAGCTGATCGCTGGTCTGATAAACATATTCTACTTTCAACAAATCTTTGTTGTTCTTCGCGTCATGCCAACGCTCAAACACCACCTGGCCACCGATAGGGGTTTTCTCGTCGTTACCCGGCAGTTCATAAGGCTTCACTTGCAGCGCGCTGAGCAGCGAGGCGATGTTGGAATCATGGCCCACCATCAGCGTCACCTTCGGTGCGTTGGCTTTGTCCTGATCAATCAACTGGCTGCGGATGTAGTCCACCAACGGAGCCGCCACTTCACGTGCCACTTCCGGCGAGGCGAAAAGCGCATCCTGATAGCCGTTTTTGATCGCCGCCAGTGCTTTCCACTGTTCCGGCGTCTTGATTTGGCCCCATGCCACCTGATCCAGCGGGAAACCTTCGTAGTATTGCAGGGTAAAGGCGTCGATCAACGAGTTACCCACTTTCAGTGGGCCATTAACGTTCGGTTCTTTACCGTTGTCAGCACTGAAGGTGTTCTGCCCGCTGCTTAAATCGCACTGCTTCTTGCCGCTGCAGGCCGGTGACGATTTGTAATCAACAATTTTTTCCAGTTGCTGGTACGCCGGTTTTAACGCCAGCTTTTCGTTAGCCGCCGTCATCGCCGCGAGGGCTTTTTTGTTGAAATCGTCGCTGCCATCGGTGACCACCGGGTTAAACACCGGGTCCATCGTGCCCATGGCATCCTGATGGGTTACCGCAATGTCACAGCCCGGGAAGGCACCATTAACGAAGAACTGGGCGGTCGCCACGGTACGTTGCAGGCTGTTAGCGTAGACGAAGACATTGTTGCTGTCCGGGCAGGTGCCGTTTTCAACCAGGCCCTGCTGTGCCAGCCACTGGCGGGTGTAATTACCCATGTAGACTTCCAGCACCCCACCTTTGGTGGTGAGTTGCCCACCAGGTACATCCCACTCTGGCCAGCTTTTCTTGGTTGATTGCTCCAGCACGCTGCCGTTGTTCGCCAGCGGTGCACGCAGGTTGTGACGGCTCAGCATCAGCACCTGCTGCAGTTGCATGTCCCCTTCCGCAGCCTGCGCTGCCATGCCCATCGGTAACGCAGCGATGACTGACAACGCGCAAAGACTCAGTTTCTTGATCATTGTGCCTATTCCATAATTCATCAGTGAAACACTCTGGCATTCAAACGATTAGCTCGGCCACAGAGCGAAATGCCCCACAGTGTAACTCAGCTTGCCTGGGAAAATCGCCAGATGTTTGCAAAAACCGTGAATGGACTATAGCAGACATGGGGGCCGCCGGTGGACTGCGGCAGCAGATTGAAAAGCAACGGGATGTTTTTCGGAATCTCTGAAGTAAAAATGCAAAAAGCCCGCATCGCTGCGGGCTTCTTTAATGTGGCGGAGGAAGAGAGATTCGAACTCTCGGATGGTTTCCCATCGGCGGTTTTCAAGACCGCTGCCTTAAGCCACTCGGCCATCCCTCCGGATAAAACAGTTACTTAACTCTGAGCGAGTTAAGTGGCGGAGGAGGAGAGATTCGAACTCTCGGATGGTTTCCCATCGGCGGTTTTCAAGACCGCTGCCTTAAGCCGCTCGGCCACCCCTCCGCAATGACGCGCACTATAAACATCCCCCCGAAAGATGTAAAGCCTGTAGCGATTCATTCGCCTGAAAAACAGTCAAAAACTTTTTAATCGGCGTCATAATCGCCATTCCGCTCAGGGAAACAGCAATTTATCGCGTAAAGAAGGGTAAAACGCCTTTTCTGTCCCGGCAGCGCTGCGTATTCTCTCCGCATATTTAGTGTTCTTTCACTTTAAGGAGCGCATGATGGATAGAATTATTACCTCGTCGCAGCGACAGTCGCTAATCAGCACGCATAAAGTGCTGCGTAATACCTACTTCTTACTCGGCCTGACGCTGGCGTTCTCGGCGCTCACCGCCACGTTGAGCACCGTCTTTGCCCTGCCATCACCAGGACTGATTCTGATGCTGGTCGGCTTTTATGGTCTGATGTTTCTGACCTATCGCCTGGCAAACAGCCCGGCAGGCATTCTGGCGGCCTTTGCCTTTACCGGATTCCTGGGATACTGCTTGGGTCCGATTCTTAACTCGTTCCTGTCAGCGGGCATGGGTGACGTGATTGGCATGGCGCTGGGCGGTACGGCGCTGGTGTTCTTCTGTTGTTCGGCTTATGTGCTGACCACCCGTCGTGATATGTCGTTCCTCGGCGGGATGATGATGGCGGGCTTTGTGGTGCTGCTGGTGGCGGTGGTTGCCAACATCTTCCTGCAGTTACCGGCTCTGCATCTGGCAATCAGCGCGCTGTTTATTCTGTTCTCAGCCGGTGCCATTTTGTGGGAAACCAGTAACATCATCCACGGCGGCGAAACGAACTACATCCGCGCCACCGTCAGCCTGTATGTTTCGCTGTACAACATCTTTGTCAGCCTGCTCAGTCTGTTGGGCTTTGCCAGCCGCGACTAACCTCTGCCAGGTTGTCATGAAAACCCCGCTCCGGCGGGGTTTTGCTTTTTCTGGCTACACCGCCCTACAATACGCGCAAACTGAACCTGAGGAGTCACCGTGATTTTTGCCGGTAAAGAGATTGCCACCGATACAGAAGGCTATCTGAAAAACAGCGCCGACTGGAGCGAAGCCCTGGCGGAAGCCATCGCCGCGACCGAGGCCATCACCCTGAGTGAAGCACACTGGGAAGTGGTCCATTTTGTGCGGGCGTTTTACCTGGAATTTAATACCTCGCCAGCGATCCGTATGCTGGTCAAAGCGATGGCACAGAAATATGGTGAGGAAAAAGGTAACAGCCGCTATCTGTTCCGCCTGTTTCCGGAAGGCCCGGCGAAGCAGGCGACGAAAATTGCTGGATTACCCAAACCGGCGAAATGTCTGTGATCACCCGGTGGTAAAACGGCTGGGTGGTTCGGCGGGTTGATGCGGTTCCACCAGCACTTTTTCCACCCGCGCGCTGCGTGGACCTCCCGCCTTTAACCACGCAATCAATGCGCTAACCTGGGGTTCTTCCCCCCATGCCAGTACTTCGACGCTGCCATCACTCAGGTTACGCGCATAACCGGTTACGTTCAGCGCTTTGGCCTGCGCTTGCGTGCTGTAGCGAAAACCGACCCCCTGCACCATACCGTGCACCCAAATTTTGAAGCAGGTTGTGCTCATTATCCCCTTCCCTCACTGTTCATTGCATTTTGCCGCTATCCACCGGAAAATAGCGCCTCATTTTTTCAGGTAAGCATAGCAAACTATGACTGTTCGATTGATTCTCGCTAAGGGACGTGAAAAATCCCTGCTCCGCCGTCATCCCTGGGTGTTTTCGGGTGCCGTTGCCCGCATGGAAGGCAAAGCCCAATCAGGGGAAACCATTGATGTCTGCGACAGCAATGGCAAATGGCTGGCACGTGCCGCTTATTCACCGCAATCACAAATTCGGGCGCGCGTCTGGAGCTGGCAACAGGATGAGTCAATCGACATTGCCTTCTTTGTGCGCCGCTTCGAGCAGGCCCAGCAATGGCGCGCCTGGCTGGCGCAACGTGATGGGCTGGATAGCTACCGCCTGATTGCAGGCGAGTCAGATGGGATGCCAGGCGTCACCATTGACCGCTTCGGCAATTTCCTGGTTCTCCAGTTGCTGTCTGCCGGGGCCGAATATCAACGCCCGGCAATTATCTCTGCCCTGCAACAATGCTTCCCACAGTGCGCGATCTACGATCGTTCCGATGTGGCGGTGCGTAAAAAAGAGGGTCTGGAGCTGACCCAGGGACCGGTCACCGGTGAGCTGCCGCCCGCGTTGCTGCCAATTACCGAGCACGGCATGAAATTGCTGGTGGATATTCAGGGCGGTCACAAAACCGGGTATTACCTTGATCAGCGCGACAGCCGCTTTGCCACCCGTCGCTATGCCGAAAATGCCCGCGTGCTGAATTGCTTCTCCTACACCGGTGGTTTTGCCGTTTCGGCGTTGCTGGGCGGTTGCC
This sequence comes from Pantoea sp. At-9b, assembly GCF_000175935.2. Taxonomy (NCBI): domain Bacteria; kingdom Pseudomonadati; phylum Pseudomonadota; class Gammaproteobacteria; order Enterobacterales; family Erwiniaceae; genus Pantoea; species Pantoea sp. At-9b. Next base: position 1,553,670 of record NC_014837.1, on the reverse strand, counting down.
GTGAAGTGATCAGCGTGGATACGTCGCAGGATGCGCTCGACGTAGCGAAACAGAATGTCGAGCTGAATGGCCTGGATGTATCCCGTGCCCAGTTCCTGCGTGATGACGTGTTTAAATTGCTGCGTCGTTATCGTGACAGCGGGGAAAAGTTTGATGTCATCGTGATGGACCCGCCCAAATTTGTTGAGAACAAAAATCAGCTGGCGGGCGCCTGCCGGGGCTATAAAGATATCAATATGCTGGCGATGCAGCTGCTGAATCCCAACGGCATTCTGATGACGTTCTCCTGTTCCGGCCTGATGGCAACCGATCTGTTCCAGAAGATCATTGCCGATGCCGCTGTAGATGCAGGCCGTGATGTACAATTTATAGAACAGTTCCGTCAGGCAGCAGACCACCCGGTCATTGCCAGCTACCCGGAAGGGCTTTATCTGAAAGGGTTTGCCTGCCGCGTACTGTGACTTGAAAATTCTGCCCTCGCCTCCATATCTGGTGCAGGGCAGTATTTTGGGAGGTCACTATGATTGCCAGTAAGTTTGGAATTGGACAGCAGGTCCGTCATCGTCTCTCCGGGGTGCTCGGCGTGATTGTGGATGTCGATCCGGAGTATTCGCTGGAAGAGCCTAAGCTCGAAGACGTGGGGGCTGCCGAGAAGCTACGCGCCGCTCCCTGGTATCATGTGGTGATGGAAGATGAGGACGGTGAACAGGTCCACACTTACGTTGCCGAAATTCAGCTGGCCGGTGAAACATCGTTCGAACATCCAGAACAACCCTCGATGGACGAGCTGGCCGCGTCAATCCGCCAGCAACTTCAGGCACCTCGCCTGCGGCATTGATAAAAAACGGCGACCTCAGGTCGCCGTTTGTTTTAGTGCACCGGTTGCGCCAGCCCGAGTCGAGGTATCTCAATTTTCGGGCAACGATCCATCACCACCGTCAACCCGGCATCCTGCGCCAATACCGCCGCCTGTTCATTGATCACCCCCAACTGCAGCCACAACGTCTGTGCGCCAATGGCAATGGCTTCCTGTGCAACACCCCAGGCCGCCTCGGCATTACGGAACACATCGACCATATCGACCTTGCCTGGGATATCCGCAAGGGTCGCGTAGGCAGTTTGTCCCAATAGCTGCTGCCCGGCCAGTTTCGGGCTGACCGGCACCACGTCATAACCCTGATCGAGCAAATACTTCATTACGCCGTAGCTGGGACGATCGGGACGATCGCTGGCACCCACCAGCGCAATACGTTTGGTGTGGGTCAAAACATCACGAATGATTTGATCGTTCATGCATCTCTCCTTTTTCACTCGCCTGAGTGTAGATGGCATCAGGTTACACCACGCAACCCGCACGACAGAAAACTTTGCGCGGCAGCACGAATAAATATGTTAAAATGTAAATTTACTGCCATAATGTAATAATTTGCTACACATCACTGATTTGCGCCCAGCTTACGGGAGTTGAAATGAAGCTGTTTTTCGCTGTTACAAGCCTGATTTTGTTGCTTGTATCAGCAACCTGCCATGCCATAACCTTGAAACTTGATCCGGAGATCGATCTTCTGGTGCTGGATGGGCGCAAAATTTCCGGTTCTCTGTTGAAAGGTGCCGATGGTCTGGAGCTGGATCGCGGTCAGCACCAATTCCTGTTTCGGGTAGAAAAATCCCCGACGTCCTCGACAGACAACGGCCCGCATTATCAGTCTGTGCCGATGATTGTCACCTTTACCGCCAGTGGCAAAACCGTGGCGATCCGCCTGCCAGCGCTGGACAATCGCCGTGAACGTTATGCCTTCGATAAATCACTGAATTTCCAGCTGGTTGACGAACAGGGTAAAGAGATTGCCAGCATCCGCGACCGCCTGCCTTTGCCATCGAGTGGCGACCTTGAGCAAGCCATGTTGAATTATAACCGTAATGGCCAGGCCGCCTCCGTCCCGCGTTTTGCCGTGCAAACCAGCAACACGCCCGATGTTCAGTTGAACGCCGATTTCGCCTGGCAGGAAGCCAGCGACCTGCCCTCACTTCAGCGTTGGTTTGAACGTTTTGATGCGGCCACCCGCCTGCGTTTTCTTAGCTGGATGAAAACCTTACGCGCAAGTTGATAGGAACGAAACGCCAGGGGTAAACTCGTGCATCACTAACCTAGCCCGAGAAGAGTCAGGAAGCCCTATGGAGCAGACCGTTCGTACCCTCAAGATTCAGAAACATATTGCCCTCGTGGCCCATGATCATTGCAAAGCCTCACTGCTGGACTGGGTGCAGAAGAACCAAGGCACACTGCAGTCGCATGTCCTGTATGCCACCGGCACAACAGGCAATCTGATCAACCGTCATACCGGCCTTGATGTCAACGCCATGCTGAGCGGCCCGATGGGCGGCGATCAGCAGGTGGGTGCGTTAATTTCCGAAGGGAAAATTGATGTGCTGTTCTTCTTCTGGGACCCGCTCAATGCCGTGCCGCACGATCCGGACGTCAAGGCGCTGCTGCGTCTGGCAACGGTGTGGAATATCCCGGTTGCCACCAATCGCTCCACCGCTGACTTCCTGATCCAGTCACCGCTGTTTGCCAGCGAAGTCGAGATCCAGATCCCCGATTATCCACGTTACCTGGCCGAACGCCTGCAGTCGTAACGCCTCAGGCCTTCCTGCTCTGCGGTACACCTAAATCGCGGAAATGATCGACAAACACGGAAGGCCGCTCCTTATCGAACAGCAACCAAACCTGCTGACGTGCCCGCGTCAGCGCTACGTAAGCCAGACGTCGCTCCTCAGCGTCCGGAAACGCCTCAGGCTGCGGTAGCAACCCCTGCTCCATGATCGATTCACGTGCCGCCGCCGGGAAACCATCGCGGCCGTCATGCAACCCCAGCAAAATGACAAAATCGGCCTGTTGCCCTTTGCTGGCGTGAATGGTCATAAAATCCAGTTGCAGCTTAGGCCAGCGGGTTTTGGCTTTATCCAGCAGTGCCGGGCGCAGATGATGGTAGCGCGCCAGCAATAATACCCGCTCATCCGGTTTGACATACCCACTCATCTTATCGAGCAGCGGTTCCAGCTGTTCCTGCGTCAGCAATGTCACCGATTTTTTATTGCCTTTGGTCAGGCTATTCAGTGGTTTGCGCAGCTGATGTGGGTTTTGTTGTACAAAACGGTTGGCGATCTCACCGATGCGATCATTGAAACGATAGGTGGTATCCAATACACAGCGGTCACCTTCGCCGAAATAGTGATGGAAAGCCGTCGTCAGGCTCATCTCAGCACCGCTGAAACGATAAATCGCCTGCCAGTCATCACCGACGGCAAACAGCGAGGTACGCTTATTTTGTTGACGTAACGCCGTCAGCAATGCTGCCCGCTGCGGTGAGATATCCTGGAACTCATCCACCAGAATATGCTTCCACGGGCTGATAAATCGCCCTTTTTCCAGAATGGCAATCGCCTGATGGATCAGGCCGGAGAAGTCGACAGCGCCTTCAGCTTTCAACGCACTTTTCCACGCTTTCAGGATGGGAGCCATCAACTTAATGCGCTTACTAAATTGCTCGCGTTGCTCCTCGGGGACGTCAGCAATCATCGCTGCCTGTGCACCACCGTGCATGCGCATCAGTCCCAGCCAGCGCTCCAGGCGCGATGCCAGCCGCTGCGCCAGTTTGTCATCCTGCCAGAATGGCCCCTCGGCAATCTCCCATTCCAGTTCTTCCTGTAACCATTGACGCCAGCCGCTGGCCTGGGCTTTTTTGCTGTTGCATTGTTCGCGCCAGCTCTCAATCAACAATTGACGACGGGCCTTGCTGTCGCTCTCCAGCTTGCTGATGGCAGGCTGTTTATTGCTGCCTTCACGGATAATGTGCAACGCCAGGGCGTGAAAAGTTCGCGCCTGAATCGCGTTTTCACCCAGCCGGGACTGAATACGGTCATTCATCTCTTCTGCCGCCTGACGCCCAAAGGCTAACAGCAGAATTTGCTCCGGCTGCGCCAGTTTACGTTGTAGCAACCAGCCGGCACGCGCCACCAGCACCGAGGTTTTCCCGCTGCCAGCCCCTGCCAGTACCAGCAGTGCGTCTTCGCCATTGACCACCGCTTCACACTGCGAAGGATTGAGTGGCGTGGTTTCAACCGTGGAAAAGAACGTCTGGTACTGCTGCAAAATTTTTGCTGTCCATTCACGGTTGCGCTGACGAATCGCCGTTTCACCCTGCCCGAGCCATTGCTGGCAGAACTGCCACAATTCGCGGCAATTCTCGAATTTTTCCAGCCGCGATGTCGGCAAAGGCAAAGCGGAAAACTGCCGGGTAATGTTTTCTTTGACTGCCTGAAGTTCGCTGCGCTTGAGCCAGCGATCCTGCCCGGTAAAGGCGAAAATCTCCTGCTGTAATCCCGTCAAAACCTCGACGCAGACCTCGCTCATTTCCTGACTCCACTGTTGCCAGGCTTGTTGCAGGTAATGAAAAAAACGCTGCGTTTCCTGCCATTCCGTGCCGTGTAACCGCACGACTTTGTCTTCCGGCAGCAAAAATTCCAGCTCTCCCCACACCAGACCTCGCTTGCAAGCGATATCCAGTAACTGGTTGAAAGGGATGAGGTATTCGTGTCGATCGCCGCTAACTTCCACCCCTGCTTCCAGCAGGCGCACGCGATTATAAGGGTGCTGAGCCAGACGTTTACCCATTGATGTTGCTTTCAGTTCCATGTCCGCACCGTGTTCAGCCAGAGAATTATCGCGCAGTTTACCTGTCAGACCCTTGACGCTCCAGCCTTAAAACAGGCTAAACTGGGCAACACATATTGCGGATTGCAAAAGGAAAATCGTGTTATGCGCACCGTGCTCAACATTCTCAACTTTGTACTGGGTGGTGTTTTCACCACCCTGAGCTGGTTACTGGCGACGCTGGTCAGCATCGTTCTTATCTTCACGCTGCCATTAACGCGTTCCTGTTGGGAGATAACTAAACTTTCGTTGCTGCCATTCGGCAACGAGGCGGTACATATCGATGTGCTGCGTCCGGACAGCAAAAATCAGGTGATGAACGCCGGTGGAACCTTCCTCAACATCTTTTGGCTGGTGTTTTTCGGCTGGTGGTTGTGCCTGATGCATATCTCAGCCGGTATTGTTCAGTGCCTGACCATCATTGGCATTCCTGTTGGCATCGCGAATTTCAAAATTGCCGCCATTGCCCTGTGGCCCGTCGGCCGCCGTGTCGTCTCTGTTGAAGAAGCACAAGCAGCACGGGAAGCGAATGCCCGTCGTCGTTACTAAGGCGAAGTCATGATGCATGAAGCCTTACCCGGCTGGCGCCGCTATCTGTTTAACAGCAGTTTGCGTTATCTGCTGCGCATCTTTTTCGCCCTTGCCGGTTGTGCAGCGGTTCCCTGGTGGTTGCAGCAGATTGAGTGGACGATCCCCCTCACACTTGGCGTGGTGGCCGCTGCCCTGGCCGATCTTGATGATCGCCTGGCCGGGCGTCTGCGCAATCTCCTGATTACGCTGGTCTGTTTCTGTATCGCTTCGGTATCCGTTGAATTACTGTTTCCACACCCATGGGCTTTCGTACTCGGCCTCGCCCTCTCCACCTGGGGGTTTATTCTGCTGGGTGCGCTCGGCCAGCGTTATGCCACCATCGCCTTTGGTGCGCTATTGATTGCGGTGTATACCATGCTCGGCGTGGGCTTGTTCTCACAATGGTGGATGCAGCCATCACTCCTGCTGGTAGGTGCCTTGTGGTACAACCTACTGACCCTGATTGGCCATGTCATGTTTCCGGTACGTCCAGTGCAGGAGCAACTTGCCGCGAGTTTTTCTCAGCTGGCGCGTTATCTGGACGCCAAAGCCAACCTGTTTGATCCTGATGGTGGCGAGCAAGATGATGCGAACCTGATTGCTACTGCCATGGTCAACAGTCAGCTGGTGGCTCAACTTAATCTGACCAAAAGTACCATTCAAAGCCGGTTACGCGGCGACCGTGGTTCACGCAGTACCCGACGCAGCCTGCATTACTACTTCGTGGCGCAGGACATTCATGAACGCGCCAGTTCTTCACATCTGCAATACCATCAACTGCGCGACGACTGGCGCTATACTGAAGTGCTTTTTCGCTTCCAGCGCGTGCTTAACATGCAGGCACAAGCCTGCCGCCAGTTAGCTGAAGCCCTGTTTTTACGTCAGGCCTGGCATCATGATACGCACGTTGAACGCGCCTTCGAACGGCTGGAAACCGCGCTGCAACGCCTGCAACAAAATGCCCCGGACGATGCCCATATTCGCGCGCTGTTCTGGTTGCTGCGTAATTTGCGCGCCATCGACGCGCAACTGGCGTCGATCGAATCTGAACAGCAACTGGCACAACCGGCCACATCCAGCGATGACAATCTTTCCAGCGACGGCCCAGGTGGCTGGGCGGATATTCGCTTGCGCATTAGCCGTCATCTCACACCGTCATCGGCACTTTTCCGCCACGCAGTGAGGATGTCGCTGGTATTGTGCATCGGCTATGGGTTTATCCAGATTACCGGTGTGCATCGCGGCTATTGGATTCTGCTCACCAGCCTGTTTGTCTGCCAGCCAAACTACAATGCCACCCGACGTCGTCTGGCGCTGCGTATCGGTGGCACGCTGGCCGGGATTGCCATCGGGTTACCGGTACTGTGGCTGGTGCCTTCTATTGAAGGGCAGCTTGTGTTGATTGTGCTCAGCGGTGTGTTGTTCTTCGCGTTCCGCCAGATACAGTATGCTCAGGCAACGCTGTTTATTACCCTGCTGGTATTATTATGCTTCAACCTGCTGGGTGAAGGTTTCGAAGTCGCACTGCCACGCGTGGTGGATACCCTGCTCGGCTGCGGCCTCGCCTGGCTGGCGGTGGCTTTCGTCTGGCCGGACTGGCGCTTCCGCCAGTTACCCGCTGTTGCCGAGCGGACCCTCAATGCCAACTGCCGCTACCTTGATGCGATCATGGAGCAATATCATCAGGGGAAAGATAACCGTCTGGCTTATCGTGTTGCGCGTCGCGATGCGCACAACGCCGATGCCGAGCTGGCTTCGGTCGTATCCAACATGAGCAATGAAGCGCGTTATCAGCAAACGTTACGTGAAAATGCCTTCCGGTTGCTGTGTCTGAATCACTCTTTTCTCAGCTATATTTCAGCGCTGGGCGCTCATCGTGTCAGGTTAAATGACGCCACGCTGTTGAAGCTGCTGGATGATGCCGTGTGCTTTGTTGACGATGTTCTGCAAATTGAACGCGTCAGCGATGCGGAGGCCACGCAGATGCAGCAAGTGCTGCTGCACCGCCTGACAGCAATGACGGCCAGTGCCGAGACGCAAGCGCCACTGGTGTTACAACAGCTGGGATTGTTAATTGCTCTGATGCCTAAAATTGCGCGTCTACGCCGTACCCTCGCAACGGAGTAAAACCTGAAACGCTCTGCGGTTAGCGGAGCGTTTTCTGATACCACGCGCAAAGTTCGTCTCTCACCTCACGAGGCAACGCGGCTTCATGATGGCCGGAGATCGCCCCTTCTAATGCCAGTAGTGTTTTCAGCCCTATATTTTTATTAATGGCACGCAGTTTCAACCAGCTCTTCTTGGCACCTATTTCACACAAGTGTTTGACTGAGCGGATACCGACCTTGTGCAACATCATCTCCATGCGCAGGCTGAGATTAGGCAAATCCTTCAGCCGTAGCGAGACATAGCGCGTTTGTAGTTCTTCACGCGCCGCTCGTAACGCGCTCGCTGATAGCTGCATTAACTGTTCCGGTTTCTGCCAAAGATGCGTGTCAACTTTGTAATAACTGAGCGTTACCGGCATCCCACGTTTACTGTAAATCAGCGGCTCCATCGGGCATTGCGTCGCATAGTTCGTCACCGCTTCGCAGGCTCGCAAATAAAGCGCGTCGTCATTGATAAACGCAAAGACCACCTTCTCCACGGACAGGGTATAACCACCAAACTGCGTGCGAGATTCTATGTCGCCTAAGGCGGCTAAATGCGTTTTTGATTGTTCAACCATCGGGTGAGATTTTTTCATCCTGATACCTTCCTGAATTCCTTTTACCAGAACTGTCCTAATAAATACCTCATGTATTCATCAGGTTAGAAGATATTGAAAACGATCAGGCTGTTCAATGAATAAATGCATTTAAGGCGAAAATTTGTGCGATTTTGCGAGACGTTTTCAGAAATTGAGGTTGATCTTTGTCCAGGAACTCATTACTGTATATTCATACAGTTCATTACTGAGTGATTAAATTATGCGTACTCAATTCTCTGGCACCGCTGATCGTTCTCATCGTTTTGCGACTTCAGACGTAGCGCAGCCCTCTTTGGGCGGCATTACCGAATTACGCTACAGCGAACAACCTGGAATGATGCAGCTTCTGTTGCTGCCAGTACTGAAACAATTGAGCCTGCAATCACGCTGGCAGCTGTGGTTAACGCCTGCGCATAAGCTCAACCGTCACTGGATGCAGCAGTCGGGTTTGCCGCTGGATAAGAGCATGCATATCACTGAGTGCGAACGCTACAGCACAGTAGAAAGCATGGTGAAGGCGCTACGCACCGGGAACTATAGCGTTGTGCTGGCGTGGATACCTTATGAGCTAAATGATGATGAACGCCGCGAACTGAAACTGGCTGCCGCAGAAGGCGAAGCGCTGGGTCTGATTATGCGTCCTCAGGGACACGAGGGAGTTTTGAGCAGACAATCTTCAGCGTCAAAAATTCCCTCAGATTTGTTTCATTAAGTAAAATTAGGATTTTTCTCACACTGTTTTTTGCGGAAGTTGACGCTAAGCCACTGATTCTTGTCCTGCCAGCTTAGACAATGGCTTAGCCGATTTTTTCATTTCTGATCACGAAGATTATCCCGTGTCAATTGTTAAAATGTGTGTATAAATCCCTGTTTTTTTATCGACTGGCGTCACATCATACTTGTAACTTTCCAATCTCGTTGTAGACTTTACCTCGCCAGGGTGCTCAATAACCTCCGTTTTTTTCGGTAGAGTCATAAGCGAGCGTTTTGACCCGGCGAAGGATTAAACCCAGAGCAAACTATTTTTGCTCATTGCCTATTTGGATGATAACGAGGCGCAAAATGAAAAAGACAGCTATCGCAATTGCAGTGGCACTGGCTGGCTTCGCTACCGTAGCGCAGGCCGCTCCTAAAGATGACACCTGGTATACCGGTGCTAAACTGGGCTGGTCTCAGTATCACGATACTGGTTACTACGGTAACGGTTATGAGAACAACAACGGTCCGACTCACGAAAGCCAGCTGGGCGCAGGTGCCTTCCTGGGCTACCAAGCTAACCCGTACCTGGGCTTCGAGCTGGGCTACGACTGGCTGGGCCGTATGCCGAACAAAGGCAGCGAAATCAACGGCGCATTCAAAGCACAAGGCGTTCAGCTGGCTGCTAAACTGAGCTACCCGATCACTGACGATCTGGACGTGTACACGCGTCTGGGTGGCATGGTATGGCGTGCTGACTCAACTCAGAACAACAACGGCGTTCGCATCAGCGACCACGACACCGGCGTTTCTCCGCTGGCTGCTGTTGGTGTTGAATACGCACTGACCAAAAACTGGGCAACTCGTCTGGACTATCAGTGGGTTAACAACATCGGCGACGCTGGTACCGTTGGCGCACGCCCTGACAACAGCATGCTGAGCGTCGGTGTTTCTTACCGTTTCGGTCAGGATGAAGCTGCTGCACCAGTTGTTGCTGCTCCGACCCCGGCTCCGGCTCCGGTTGTTGAAACCAAGCGTTTCACCCTGAAGTCTGACGTTCTGTTCAACTTCAACAAAGCAACCCTGAAACCGGAAGGTCAGCAGGCTCTGGATCAGCTGTACAGCCAGCTGAGCTCACTGGACCCGAAAGACGGTTCAGTCGTAGTACTGGGCTTCACCGACCGTATCGGTTCAGAGCAGTACAACCAGAAACTGTCTGAGAAACGCGCTCAGTCTGTTGTCGACTACCTGGTATCTAAAGGTATCCCGGCTAACAAGATCTCTGCACGTGGCATGGGCAAATCTAACCCGGTTACTGGCAACACCTGTGACAGCGTGAAAGGCCGCAATGCCCTGATCGACTGCCTGGCGCCGGACCGTCGCGTTGAAATCGACGTGAAAGGTATCAAAGACGTGGTAACTCAGCCGCAGGCTTAAGTTTCTCGCGTAATAAAAACCCCGCTTCGGCGGGGTTTTTTTATAGCTGGATGACAGCAGAAAGAAGATTACTCGTTCCCGGTGTCACCTTTACCCAGAATAGCCTGGAGATCTTGTTTCAACGTCGACATCTGGCTGGCGTACTTCTCTTTACGTTCCGCATCTTCAATCAACTGCACAATAGTTTCAGAAAGCGTACTGCTACGACGCTGCGCCAGGCCCGCCAGGCGTTGCCACACCAGATACTCCAAATCGATCGATTTCTTCCGGGTATGCTGATGCTCCGCATTAAAGTGGCGCTTACGACGAGCACGGATGGTCTGCTTAAGACGATTATCCAAATCAGGATGAATATGCTGGGCAATCCAATCGTTGACGTCGACAGGGCTGTTCTCCATCGTCAGCAGCGTATCCACCGCAGCCTGTGCAGCACTCAGCTCCAGATGACGGGTGATCAGTTCACCTTCCCGATGTTTTTTCACCAGGTATTTCCACTTCCATCCACTTTCAAGATTTTCGAGCTGCTGGTATTTCATCGGAATCTCATCGTGATCACGTAACAAACTAAGAATAACAGCTTTTTTCCTGGATGCAGCAAGGAAAAACATGTTGCGGCCATCACAATTCGGGCCGGAACTCCGCAGTGCTTAACCCGGTTGATTCCTGTATAATCGCGCTTTTCCCGAATTCGACGAATGGAATATTTTGACCAGCTCTCAACTTACGTGGCAAGCCCTGCAGCCGGATAGCACCCGCTACCAATCCATTTTCTCCAACGTCTCACTGGAAGATAGCGATAGTCTAGCCGCGGTCCAGCCGCGTCTGCTGAATGCCCTGGCGCATTTACATCATCAACAACAAGGTTTCCCGCTGCTGTTGTTACGCAGTCAGGAAAACAGCGACTACCTCGCCTGGGTTGCCTCTGCCGCGCAGCGTTTTCAGCCTGATGAAGAATCCCTGTTCGGCGGTGATTATCTGGTCATGGGTGACAATGTCAGCTTGTTGCCACCCGCGGAAAATCGCCCCTTTACCAGCCAGGGCGGTGTGCACTATGCCGACTGGATTGAATTTGAGCAGCTGTTCGGCTGCGTCCGTCAGTTTAAAGACCGCGTCCAGCTAGAGCCAGGTTTAGTCCACCGCGCCAACGGCGGCACCCTGATCCTCAGCGTCAACACACTTCTGGCACAACCGCTGATGTGGTTACGACTGAAAAAATGTGTTGAACAGGGTCAGTTTGAGTGGCATTCCCAGAATGAGCGCCAGCCATTACCGGTTGCGATTCCGCCGTTGCCGTTACAGCTGCGCCTGATTCTGTGCGGCGAACGTGATGCATTGGCCGATTTTCAGACTTTGGACACGGAAGCGCATGAAATGGCGCTTTACAGTGAGTTTGAAGAGAGTCTGCAGTTGGTGGATGAAGACGATATGACGTCCTGGTGCCAATGGACGCTCACCCAAGCCGAGCTGGCTGGTTTGCCGGCCCCGGAAGCGGACTTCTGGCCTTTGTTGATCAATGAAGCCGTGCGTAATACCGGCGATCAGGACACTTTACCGCTTTGCCCACGCTGGTTACGCCGCCAGATGCAGGAAGCCGCGCTGCACGGCGATGTCCTCAATGCTGAAGCGTTGAAGGATGCGCTGGAAGCCCGCCAGTGGCGCGAAAGTTTCCTCGCCGATCGTATGCGTGATGAAATTCTGCTCAACCAGATCATGATTGAGACAGAAGGGGAAGTCGTCGGTCAGATCAACGGTCTGTCAGTGATTGAGTTTCCGGGCCATCCCCGTCCGTGGGGCGAACCGTCCCGTATCACCTGCGTGGTGCATCCGGGTGACGGTGAATTTACCGACGTCGAACGTAAAGCAGAGCTGGGCGGCAATATCCATGCTAAAGGCATGATGATCATGCAGGCCTACCTGATTGCCGAGCTGGAGCTGGAGCAGCAGCTCCCCTTCTCCGCTTCACTGGTGTTTGAACAATCCTACTCTGAAGTCGATGGAGACAGCGCATCTCTGGCTGAGCTTTGTGCGCTGATCAGTGCACTGGCGAATCAGCCGCTCAATCAGCAAATCGCCGTCACCGGTTCGGTGGACCAGTTTGGCAATGTCCAGCCCGTCGGTGGCCTCAATGAAAAAATTGAAGGCTTCTTCAGCATCTGCAACGAACGCGGCCTTACCGGCCAGCAGGGCGTTATTTTGCCTGCCAGTAATGTGCGTCATCTGAGTCTGAATGCCGCTGTGGTTGAAGCGGTACAGCAGGGTCAGTTCCATATCTGGGCGATTGAAAGTGTCGATGAAGCATTACCCTTACTGACCGGTGTGGCGTGGCAAAGTGAAAGCGGGGATTCCCTGCTGAGCACCATTCAGGAACGTATCGCGCAGCTGAACCAGCAAGAAACACGTCAGCGTCCATGGCCCTTACGTTGGCTTAACTGGTTCAACCACAGCTGATAGCATTGCCCAGCGTACAACTGTTCGCTAATATTCGGGCTTCACTAAATAAGGCTTATTGAGAACATGGTAGATAAACGCGAATCCTATAGCAAAGAAGACCTGGTTGCCTCAGGTCGCGGAGAACTGTTTGGCGAAAACGGACCGCCGCTTCCATCAGGCAATATGTTGATGATGGACCGCGTGGTCAAAATGACCGAAGACGGCGGTAAATATGACAAGGGCTTTGTCGAAGCCGAACTGGATATCCGCCCTGACCTGTGGTTCTTTGATTGCCACTTCATCGGCGATCCGGTGATGCCAGGTTGTCTCGGTCTGGATGCCATGTGGCAGCTGGTTGGTTTCTATCTGGGTTGGTTAGGTGCAGAAGGTAAAGGCCGCGCTTTGGGTGTCGGCGAAGTGAAGTTCACCGGTCAGGTGCTGCCAACAGCGAAGAAAGTGTCTTATAAAATTCACTTCAAACGTGTCATCAACCGCAAACTGGTGATGGGCGTGGCTGATGGCGAAGTGTTTGTCGACGGTAACCTGATTTACTCTGCGACTGATCTGAAAGTGGGTCTGTTTAAAGACACCACCGCTTTCTGATTCCCCTGTCCCCTGAAAGATTCGGGTCATCTCCAATCGTTGAAGGGTACAAATGACAACCTCCGCATTACGCGGAGGTTTGTTCCTTAACGATAGACATCCGGCTGTGCTAAGCCACCGCCGACCTGTCCTCCATGGCTTGTCGCCAACCTCCCAACCAGTGAGACCGTGCGTCGATCATTTGATACGGGCAAATCTCTTTTGAGCGTCCCGTAATACCGGCCTGATAGCCTCGTGAATGTGCTCGTTCCAGGCGGTCTCGTTTCTGTCTCTTCATACCTCGTTTCCCTCATTTCAGGTCTGGTGGAATCTGGTGGAAAGATAGAGTGGTGGAATAATGTTCAACCACTCTAACGTTCTAACGCCATGCGCCGAAAAGATCAATGCGCAAATTTCACGCCAATGTCATAAATATGACCTGAAACCGACATCACAGAATGAGGTAAATTTTCGGAAAAATCGCTTATCTGGCTGATTAGCCAATAAAAAAGTCCCTGATATTTTTGCCACTCGTTAATGACAAATCAAGGACTTAGCTAAGCTTCGAACAATTCTTAATTTAGCGCGATCGCATTATTCGCTATTTGTTGGGCGACTTGCTGCCAACCCAGCGCCAGCGTGCGCACCAGGGCATCATAGCCATCTTCCGTCTGCGGCAGCGTCAGATTAAAGCCATGTTTGATTAGGCGTCCTTCATGTTGCAACACCCATTCACCGCTCACAACGGCTTTTCCATCAAAGCGCCCCTGGAAACCGGTCACGTTAACGCTCAACGTATCATGCGTGTCACCCAGCGGCGAACCAGACACCAGACGGCCTGGCAGCGCGCGGCTAAGATTATTCACCAGCGTTTGCTGCAATTGTTGGTCGAGTGGACTGGCCCACAGATTATTAGCGGCGATGACGTATTTCACGTCGCTGGTCTGATACACCAAACCATTCCCCGCCAGATAATCTGGCACGCTGATCTGCTGCACCCAAAGCATCGGCTGCTGGCTACTGGCCTCGCTGCTGACAGGTGCCACAGCGGCACCCGCAGGCAGTTGGTAGTAAGTGGTTTCAACGGTGCTGCTGCAACCCGCCAGCAGCAGCAGCGCCCCAATCATCAGCCCTTTTTTCACTGTTTCGCCCTCTTTGGCTGTGGGTCCTGGCCCGGTTTGGCTTCAAACACCAGCGCGTTACTTTTGCTGTTCAACGTTTTCAACACCGGCTGCAATTCACGCAGCGTCTTATCCAGTTGCTGCATATCCCCCACCAGCTTGTTGTAGGCTGGCGAGCCCGGTTGCAGCCCTTTCATGCTGCGGTTCAGCTCACGTAACGTCTGTTGCATATCGGCCGGCAGCGTCTTCATCGCCGGGCTGGCGGTGATCTGATTCAGGTTGTTCAACGTTTTCTGCAACTGTTGCAGGGTTTTCTGGCTCTCTTTCAGCGTACCGGTCGCTTCATTAATCATCGGATTAAGCGGCAGGTTGTTGATCTTATCGAGCGCTGCCAACAGTTTCTGCTGGATCTGGCTCAGCCCCCCGCTGACGGTTGGAATCACTTCAATACCGGCAACTTTGTTGGGTCCCTGATAAGCCGGAACATTGTCGTAGAAATCCAGATCAATATAGAGCGCCCCTGACAGCAGGTTACCCGTCTTCAACGTCGCACGCAGGCCGCGTTTTTTACCATCCTGGAGATGTTGTTCCAGGTTGAAATCCCCGCCCAGACGGCTGAGGAAGCGATCAGGTTCGATGCGGATCAATACCGGCACGCGATAGTCGTTATCCAGAGCCTGATTGACGCCGGGAACCATATAAGGTGCCTGTGCAACCGTCCCCAGACGAATGCCGCGGAATTCCACTGGCGCGCCCGCCTGCAAGCCACGAATCGAGTCGGTAAAGAACATCAGGAAATCAATGTGGTTGGTGTAGAGCGAGTTTTGGATGCTGCGCTGATCGTCAAACAGATGATACTCGGCCTTGTTCTGTGCCACGTCACCCAGCTCCCACCCATCCGGCACATCAAAGCTAACACCGCCGCTAAACAGCGTGGTGAGCGATCCCATTTCTACGCGCATCCCGGAAGAGGACATATCCACAGCGATGCCGCTGTCCTTCCAGAAACGCACATTGGTGGTCACCAGACGATCATAGGGTGCAGAGATAAACAGCTGGTAGGTCATCATGCGTTTATCGGTATCAAAGCTGCTGCTCTCCACTGAACCCACCTGATAGCCCCGGAACAGTACCGGATCTCCCGGGGTTAACTGCCCGGCCTTTTTACTGTCCAGCGTAATGCGAATACCTTTTGCATCAGGCGGTGCCAGCGGCGGCGCATCCAGCAGCGGGTAACTGGTCGGTTTTTCGCCCTTTGTGCCCGGCTGCAATTCAATGTAAGCACCAGACAGCAAGGTGCCGAGACCGGTGATCCCCTCACGGCCAACCTGCGGCTTCACCACCCAGAACACGCTGTCATCATGCAACAGTTTCTCCATGCCGGAGTTCAGCCTGGCCTTGATCTCGACATGATGTAAATCATCAGTCAGCACCGCGCTTTCCACTACGCCAACATTGACGCTGCGGCTTTTAATCGTGGTTTTGCCCGCTTCAATACCTTCGGCATTTTCGGTGATCAGCGTCACTTCCGGCCCCTGATGGCTGAAGTGATAAAAAAGAATCCATCCACCGATCAACAGCGTGACGATGGGTACAATCCAGACCGGCGACCAGCGTTTAATCTGGTCGACGTTAGCAATGCCCTGATGATTGTCCGTCAAGACGCGGCTCCTTACGTTCGGTTTTCCGTACACGATCCCAGGTCAGACGCGGATCAAAAGCCAATGCTGCAAACATGGTGAGAATCACCACCATCGCAAACAATAGCGCGCCTGGCGCCGGGTAAACACTCATTAATCGCCCCATCTGCACCAGTGCGGAGAGAACGGCGATAACAAATACATCGATCATTGACCAACGGCCAACAAATTCCACCACCTCATAAACCAGATGCATCTTTTCGCTGTCATGCTGGCCACGGCCACTGGCATCCCAACACAGCCAGCCAATTGCCAGCATTTTCAGCGACGGCACCATGATGCTGGCGATAAAAATCACCAGCGCCACCGGCCATGAGCCTTCACTCCACAACAAGATCACCCCGGCCATAATGTTAGAGGGATATTGTGAGCCCAATGTCTCTGTCACCATGATCGGCATAATATTGGAAGGAAGGTAGAGCATCAGGGAGGTAATCAGCAATGCCATAGTCCATTGCAGGCTGTGGGGGCGTCGCGCATGTGCCACCACGTTACAGCGGCTACAGTGATGACGGGCCACCGGCATGATGGCGGTACAACAGGGGCAGCGTCGCATCCCTTGTTGCAAACCGCTAATACCCGCTTTCGGTGCATGCGGGAGCGCGGGCAATGGCGCGATCTTCTGCCACACCCAGCGGCGATCCACCACCTGAAACGCCCGCAACTGCAATACACAAAACAGGCACCACGCCCAGAAACTCATCCCCAGACCAATCTCACCGTAGGCCATCAGTTTGACAAAACTGACCAGCACGCCGGCCATGAAAATTTCCGCCATGCCCCAGTTACGTAACTGAAACAGGATACGCGCCAGCACCAGACGCAGGTGGTGCGGCATTCTGACACGATTGACCAGCAAAATGATGGTCACCATGCAGAATGCCGGGATGCCTTGTACGAACAGCAAAAACAAGGTTGCGAGGCTACTGTAGTCCTCGCGCACCATCACATTGGGAATTTCCGGTAGCGAGATTTCACTACTGAGGCCGGCGACATGCATATTAACGAAGGGGAACAGATTCGCCAGCACCAGCATAAACAACGCGGCAAGAGCATAGCCGGTCGGACGCTTTTGCGGCTCGTGCCAGTTGGCGGTCAGCGTAGTATGGCAGCGCGGGCAACGCGCCCGGCTGCCGACCGGTATAGCAGGCAATTTAACCGTTAAATCGCACTGTGGACAGAGTATCCACGATTGCGCATCATCCGCTGCACACATACCGGTTTCCTTCTGTATTAAGCGCCGTTTTTCAACGCTTCCAACTCTTCCCAGCGTTCAAACGCCGTTTCCAGTTCCTGCTCAGTCTGCGCGAGGGCATCCAGCACCGGCTGCGTTTTATCATGCGGCTGACTGAAGAAATCCGGATGGCTCATCTGCGCCTGTAACTCACCAATGCGCGATTCGAGTTGCTCCAGTTTTTGCGGCAGCTGCTCCAGCTCACGTGTCAGGTTATAGCTTAACTTGGCGACATTACGTTTGCTGGCATCATTTTTTTCTGCCGGTTTTACTGACGTCGTGGTTTTCGCGGCCGGTGCTGTCTTCAGCTGTTTATAGGCGGCACGCTGCTGCTGCGCATCATGATAACCACCAACAAAGGTACCTATCTCACCGTTGCCTTCAAAGATCCAACACTCAGTGACGGTGTTATCAACAAACTGACGATCGTGGCTCACCAGCAATACCGTGCCCTGATAGCCATCAATCAACTCCTCCAGCAGTTCGAGCGTTTCCACATCGAGGTCGTTGGTCGGTTCATCGAGAATCATCAGGTTGCTGGGTTTCAGGAACAGACGCGCCAGCAACAGGCGGTTGCGTTCACCGCCGGAAAGCGCACGCACCGGCGTCATGGCACGTTTCGGGTGGAACAAAAAGTCCTGCAGATAGCCCAGCACATGGCGCGGCTTGCCGTTCACCATCACTTCCTGCTTGCCTTCCGCCAGGTTATCCATCACGGTGCGATCCGGATCCAGTTCCGCGCGATGCTGATCAAAATACGCCACTTCCAGCTTAGTGCCGGAGTGCACGCGACCACTGTCCGCCTTCAGTTGTTGCAACATCAGGCGCAGCAACGTGGTTTTACCGCAACCATTAGGGCCAATCAGCGCAATCTTGTCACCACGCTGCACCTGCGAAGAGAAGTCCTGTACCAGCACCTTGCCATCGACAGCGTAGTTGACGTGTTCCAGCTCAAACACAATCTTGCCGGAGCGTGAGGCTTCCCCCACCTGCATGTTGGCTTTGCCCATCACTTCACGGCGTTCAGAACGCTCACGGCGCAACGCTTTCAGCGCGCGCACGCGACCTTCGTTACGGGTACGACGCGCTTTGATGCCTTGGCGAATCCACACCTCTTCCTGTGCCAGCTTGCGGTCAAATTCGGCGTTTTGCATCTCTTCCACGCGCAGCGCTTCTTCTTTGCCCAGCAGATACTGGTCGTAATCGCCCGGCCAGGAAACCAGCTTGCCGCGATCAAGATCGACAATACGTGTCGCCATGTTGCGGATAAAGGAACGGTCGTGCGAAATAAACACGATACTGCCGGTAAAGGTTTTGAGGAAGGTTTCCAGCCAGTCGATGGTTTCGATATCGAGGTGGTTGGTTGGTTCATCCAGCATCAGTACGCGTGGGTTGCTGACCAGCGCGCGCCCCAGTGCCGCCTTACGCAGCCAGCCACCGGACAGCGACGACAGCTCGGTATCTGCCTGTAAACCAATTTTCTCCAGCACATCATTGATGCGGCTTTCCAGCTGCCACAGATTGTGGTGATCCAGAATGCCCTGCAAACGCGCCATCTCGTTGAGATTTTTCTCGCTCGGATCTTCCATCACCACATGGGAAATGGCGTGGTACGCCTTCAGGTGCTCCGCCTGTTCTTCCACCCCTTCGGCGACAAAGTCATACACCGAACCGGTGATGTTGCGTGGCGGGTCCTGTTGCAGACGCGCCACCACCAGGTCGGTTTCATAAATAATGCGCCCATCATCAAGCGGCTGCTCGCCGTTGATGATTTTCATCAGCGTAGATTTACCGGCACCGTTGCGGCCCACCAGACAGACGCGTTCGCCCTCTTCAATGTGCAGCTCGGTGTTATCCAACAACGGCGCATCGCTGAAGGAAAGGTAAGCGCCATGGATACTGATCAGTGACATAAAACTTATTCCTTACCGGCGTGGCTAACCAGCCAGCAGTTGTGAATGTGATGATTACGGGCGAAGTCCTGCGACTGGGTCTTCTGGGTGATTTCCTGCGCCTGCAAGCCCAGACGCTGTAACCCATCGAGATCCATTTTAAAACCGCGTTTATTGTTAGAAAACATAATGGTGCCGCCACGACGCAACAGACGCTTCAGGTTCTGCATCAGCATCAGATGATCGCGCTGCACGTCGAAATCGTCTTCCATACGCTTCGAGTTGGAAAACGTCGGCGGATCGATGAAGATCAAGTCAAACTGTTCGTTACTCTCACGCAGCCAGCTCAGGCAATCTGCCTGCATCAGGCGATGCTGACGGCCAGTCAGGCCGTTGAGGCGTAAATTGCGCTCTGCCCACTCAAGATAGGTGCGCGACATATCCACCGTCGTCGTTGATTTCGCGCCACCCAGACCGGCATGGACACTGGCACTGCCGGTGTACGAGAACAGGTTAAGGAAATCTTTGCCCTGACTCATTTTGCCCAACATCTGGCGTGCAATACGGTGATCGAGGAACAGGCCGGTATCAAGATAGTCAGTCAGGTTCACCAGGAAGCGAGCGTCAAATTCCTGCACTTCAAAGAAGTTGCCTTTTTCCGCCAGCTTCTGATACTGGTTTTTGCCTTTCTGACGCTCACGCGTCTTCAGTACCAGGCGGTTCGCCGGGATCTCCAGCACGCTGAGCGTGGCGCTGATCACGTCAAACAGGCGCTGGCGCGCTTTGTTGGCATCAACCGTTTTCGGCGGTGCATATTCCTGAATCACTACCCACTCGGCGTAACGATCCACCGCTACGTTATATTCCGGCAGATCAGCATCGTATAAACGATAACAATCGATGTTCGACTGACGCGCCCATTTTTCCAGTTTTTTCAGATTCTTGCGCAGGCGGTTGGCGTAATCTTCGGCGATCTGTGCCGCACCTTCCCCACTGGTGGCCGCCAGCTGATAATTTTTCTGCACACATTCGAGCGGGCCGTTTTTCGCTTTGAATTGACGATCGGCACGCAGCGACAGGCAGCTAAGCAGTTCCGGTGAAGCGCTGAACAACGACAGGTTCCAGCCACCAAACTTCTGCTTCATGATGCGACCCAACTGGCTGTGCAACGCAATCAGCGCCGGTTCACTCTCCAGACGCTCACCATACGGCGGGTTACTCAGCACCGTGCCGGTCACTTCAGCGGGCAGCGGATTACTCAGCTTCAGAACATCCTGTTGGGCAAAGGTGAAGAGATCGGCCACACCGGCACGACGCGCATTGGCACGCGCCCACTCCAGCACGCGCCCATCATTGTCATAACCAAAGAAACGCGCGCTGGTGGCCGCCGTGCCTGCGCGGGCGCGCTGCTGCGCTTCGCTGCGCAATTCCAGCCATAACGGTTGATTATGTTTTTTCCAGCCGTTAAAACCCCAGCGCGAACGCAACAGGCCCGGTGCCCGATCGCAGGCAATCAGTGCCGCTTCAATCAGCAAGGTGCCGGAACCACACATCGGATCGATCAGTGGCGTGCTGGTTTGCCAGCCGGAACGCATCACAATCGCCGCTGCCAGATTCTCTTTCAGCGGTGCCTGGCCGGTTTGCTGGCGATAACCACGCTGATGCAGCGCATCACCACTCAGATCCAGCGCGATGCTGACACGATCTTTATTCAGCCACGCATTGATACGAATGCCCGGCTGTTCCCGATCCACATTAGGACGCGGCAGATTTTGGCGCGTAAAACTGTCAACAATGGCGTCTTTGATGCGCAGCGCCCCAAACTGGCTGTTGCGGATCACTTCATTCGTACCGCTGAAGTGAATGGCAAAGCTGGTGTTGCTGTCGAAGATGTCACACCACGGAATACTCTGGGCACCGACATACAGATCGAGATCGCTCCAGACGCCGAATTCTCCCAGCGGCAGTAAAATTCGCGAAGCCAGGCGGCTCCACAGCAGACTTTGGTACATCACGCGGTCATCGGCCTCGAAATGGACCCCGCCCTGCACCACCTGCAAATCCTGCGCACCCAGCGCGTCCAGCTCAGTTTTCAACAGCTCTTCGAGCCCACGCGCCGTACTGGCAAACAGAGAATTCATATCGTCACTTATACCCTTGATAAAATTGTTGCGCATTATAGCGAATCAGCGTCCTATGTCCTAAAGTTAGCTTCTTTTTGTCCTGTATGACGGCTTTCAGGGAGTAGTGATGATTACGTTGTCCCGTCTGTATATCCATCCGGTGAAATCGATGCGTGGTTTGCAGCTGTCGCATGCTCAGGTGCAGGAGAGCGGCCTGGGCTTTGACCGCATCTTTATGGTCACCGAAACCGATGGCACGTTTATCACTGCCCGTCAGTACCCGGAGATGGTGCGCTTCACGCCCGCGCTGTTACCGGATGGTCTGTTTTTACAGGCACCAGACGGCAGCCAGGCCTTGATTCGCTTTGCCGATTTCGCCGCCGATGACGCGCCCACCGAAGTATGGGGGAATCACTTTACTTCACGTGTTGCCCCGGATGCGGTCAATCAATGGTTAAGCGGCTTTTTTCCGCGCCCGGTGCAGCTACGCTGGACCGGCTCGCAACCCACCCGACGAGTTAAACGCTTTGATCAGGTGCCATTGAGTTTCGCCGATGGCTTTCCTTATCTGCTGGTGAATATGGCGTCATTGCAGGATCTGCAACAACGCTGCCCCGCCAGCGTTCGGGTGGAACAGTTCCGCCCCAATCTGGTGGTCAGTGGCGCGCAGGCGTGGGAAGAGGACAGCTGGAAAACCCTGAAAATTGGCGATATCACCTTTGAGATGCCGAAACCCTGTAGCCGCTGCGTGTTTACCACCGTGGGAACCGAAAGTGGGCAGAAACATCCGCAGGGCGAGCCGCTGGCGACGTTGCAACGATTCCGGAGTGCGCTGGATGGCAGCGGCGATATCGATTTCGGTCTGAATTTAATTGCGCTGAACAGCGGCGTGATCCGGGTCGGCGATCCCGTCACCATCATTGAAAAACAACCCACGCGTGCCTACGGTGCCGGTCAGGTGGTGGAGACGCTGGCGACGACCGCCAGCCCAACCAGTCAAGTCACCATCGGTTATCAAGGCAGCGCCTTTGTTGGCGACAATCAACAGGTTTTGCTGGAGCAACTGGAAATGCAGGGCTTTCGCATCCCCTACTCCTGTCGGGCCGGGATTTGCGGCAGCTGCAAAATGACGCTGGTAGCGGGGGAAGTGAAAGCATTAAAGAAAAGTGCCGTGCGCGCCGATGGCACCATCCTGAGTTGTAGTTGTATTCCCGCCGGAGATATTGAGTTGGCGTAACCGCTTATACCGCCCTGGCGAACGGGGCGGATGATTCCTGCTGACAACGTTGCAGGCGATCGTTCATGACTTTGATCGCATCCCCCAGCACCATGCCTTTACCTGCCACGGTCAGTGCATGTTGTGCCAGCAGGCACAGCGCCGCATTCTCACCACTCTCCACCACCAGCAGTTGTGCCTGCTCGCCGCTATCGGCCAGCGTCACCGCCACCATGTCACCTGCGGCAGGCTGCCAGCTATGGGCGTGGCTGGTGAAATGCCAGCTTTTCGGCATCAACGGTTTGAGAAAACGGCTGGCAACCAGCGCATTTAATACCAGCTCCGCACGTTGATCGCTTTTTAATCCGCTCTGACGACAACGTTCCTCAAAGGTAAAATAAAGCGCGGCATCATCCACGCAAAAACCGCTTTCACTGAATGCATCCGGCGTGAGCATTTTACGTGAGAAGCGCGAGCGAAATAACATGCCATCAGCCAGATCAAGCATCATCCGGTCATGCTCCGCGTCAAAATACCAACGCCAGTTGTCATCGGGTTTGATTTTCATGATGTGCCCTGTGGTTTATCGCTGCGCAAAATTGCGGTTCACAGCAAGGAAAAATAACGCTAAGGAAAAGCTGAAAAATGCACCAGCAGAACAAAATATAAACGAGCCAGAGGGATAAATAAACCCCCTGGCGAGGGAATGTGGGAAATGTCTTAGAGGTGGGTCACGATATCTTTAATTAAGCCAGGACCTTTATAAATAAATCCGGAGTATATCTGCACCAGGGTGGCACCTGCGGCGATTTTTTCACGCGCCGCTACCAGCGAATCAATCCCCCCGACACCAATAATCGGCAGGCGGCCTTGCAGCTCCTGTGACAGGCGGCGAATGATTTCAGTGCTGCGTGTTTGTACCGGGCGACCACTTAAACCACCGGCTTCTTCGCTGTATTTCAACCCGGCAACCAATGAACGGTCCAGCGTAGTATTGGTGGCAATCACACCATCAATTTCATGGCGGACTAAACTGTCAGCCACCTGGATCAATTCCTCTTCAGAAAGATCCGGCGCGATCTTCACGGCCACCGGAACATATTTAAGGTGCCGTTCCTGCAACTCTTTTTGCTTTAATTTGATCGCCGACAGCAGATCATCCAGCGCTTCACCATATTGCAGCGTGCGTAATCCTGGGGTGTTCGGCGACGAAATATTGATGGCAATATAACCGGCATGGGCATACACCTTCTCCATGCAAATCAGATAATCGTCTTTGCCTTGTTCAACCGGTGTATCTTTATTTTTACCAATATTGATACCAAGGATTCCTTTAAAACGCGCCTTTTTAACGTTTTCCACCAGGTGGTCGACACCCAGATTATTAAATCCCATGCGGTTAATTATGCCTTCCGCTTCCACCAGGCGGAACATACGCGGTTTATCATTACCGGGTTGCGCACGGGGTGTGACGGTGCCAACTTCGACAAAACCAAAGCCCATCGCACCAAAGGCATCAATACATTCGGCGTTTTTATCGAGACCGGCTGCCAGCCCCAGAGCATTTGGAAAGGTCAGCCCCATACAGTTCACTGGACGCGCAGGTAACGACTGGCGGATAAACCCTTCCAGCGGCGTACCACTGATAAAACGCAGTTGTTGAAAGGTAAGTTCGTGCGCGCGCTCTGGATCGAGCTTAAACAGCGCCGGCCGGACGATAGGATATAACATGCACTCTCCTGAATGGCGGAAGCTTCGTGAAAGTCGGGGTGCACGGGAAAATGTGCGCCAGAATGGTAAAGGCCTCTGGCACAAAAGTAAATTACAGCGCGCGGAAACGCAGGTCAGATTGACCTGCATCATCATTCACTTGCGGTATCTTTAATCGGTGAACGGGTTGAGGGAGGATTATGCAGGTATTCGCGCAGAATACCGTGCCGCGCCATGACCCAAAAAATCCCCACGCAGACGAGAAATTCAGCAATCACCATGGACCAGGCGGCACCGATTGCTCCGTACTTCCAGGCCAGAAACGCACAAACCGGAATGTTGATTACCCCCGGGCCTAACATCACCAGCATACGCTGGCGCGCCAGACCGTGTGGGATCAGCACCTGCAACCCGGCCGGATAAGCGATGTTGCCGAACAGAAAGCACAACACAAACACCCGCAGCACGTCTGCCGAGGCGACAAACTCTTTCCCCAGCAGAATACCCACCACCTCATCGGCGAAGAAGTACGTAAAGATCACAATGCCCAGGCTGAGCAGGAAAGAGATCAGCAAACTTTTCCGTGTTGCGGCGATAGCAGCCGCTTTATCACGGGAGAACAGATAACTGACGCGGGGAAAGAACGCGTTACCGATCTGTTCCGGCACCGAGTTTGCCGCCTTACGCAGACGATCGGCCCCGTTATAGATACCAATCGCGTAGTGAGAGGTAAAGGCCGCCAGAATCACCACGTTGACGCTGTTAAACAAATTGGCACCCGCGATGGCGATAAACACATGCACACTGTCTTTCAGGCGCTGTTTGATTTCACCAGGTTCGAAACGATAGCGGCCAATCACCTTCATCATTAATACAAACCGCAGGGTGATCAACGCGCTGATGATCGACACCACGCCAGGGATCAGCGCCGCCAGCCAGGTATCGTCGGGCGTTTTCACCAGCAGAAAGGTCAGCGGAATGGCGCAGAAATTACCGAAGGTGGCGATCACCGCCGTTTTGCCGAGTTTCTCAAACCCCTGCATCAACCAGCCAAAGGAGAACAGCGAACCCAGCAACGTGGTGCAATTCGCCAGCACCACCCAGAACAGATAGTGCCAACCCGGGTTAAGCCAGGTAGCCAGCAACAGCACCCCGCTGGTGGACAGCATCAACAATAATTTGGCGTTGAAAGTCGACCAGAAAATTTGCGTCACCCGCGTTTTATCTTCGCGATGGTGGGCAATGTCCTTGGTGGTATAAACGTTAAAGCCCCAATCTGAGATGGTGCTGCAATACATCACGCAGGCAATCGCCAGCGCCAGCACCCCCATCTGGTTGACGCCTAAAATACGCGCCAGATAGGGCAAGGTGACTAAAGGAAAGAGAAATGACGCTCCCCGATAGGCCAGCAAAGATAAAATATTAATCACTAAACTCTTATCGAGTGTTTTAGCCATGACGCAACAACCTTAATGCTCATACCAGCAATGACTTTCGCACTGAATCCTGGTTCAATCAAACCACCTGAACACTTTTCGGAATAAGGCGGTTTTTCTTCATCTCCTTCTTCACTTTGTAATTCTGGAGACGAATAAACAGTTCCGGCTGATTCAATAAAAGCCACTCTTTAAAACCGGTGGGTTTGATTTCCCGACCGAGAAAACGAATGGCATTGATCACGTAATGTGGTACCGGCGTGCGGTTATACAACGAGAGATAAATCATCAAGCGAAAAGAATGTAACAAATACTCTTTCTGCAACTGATTGCGCCAATTATTTTTCTCCAACGTGGTCATTAAATCATGATAGGCCTGCATGAAAGCATGATAACGCTGCAAAAAATAATCACTATTTTTACTTCCGTTAGTTAATGAACCCGCACGTACACGTTGTTGATAATAACTGTTCTCGCTCACCCACGCCTGATGACTTTTCAGAAAAGCGCCAAGGCTGAAGCAATGATCTTCGTGCACCCGTTGCTCAAAACGTAACTGATAATTATCCACCACTGTGCGTTTCAATATGTAGTTCCACGCCGCAGAGGTATAAGTGCCGTTGCGTAATAAAGAGGAAAGTACCTGTTGCGCCGGTTGCAAACCCGCAAGGTCATGCTTCACTTTGAAGGAGCTGAGCTGTGGCTTTTCATGATCGAAGGCTATCGAGTTGAAGCAGAACAGCTCCACCTGCGGGTGTTGCTGCACCACGTGCTGCAACTCCTGTATCAGCCCCGGCGCGACGCGGTCATCCGGGTCACAGAAAAACAGGAAATCCCCTTGTGCCAGCTCAATCCCTTTGTCGCGCGCCAGCCCGGCCCCACCGTTAGGAACAGTGATAATCTGCACCTGTGGCATCCTGCCGTAATGATGCCTGAGCAGTGCCAGCGTGCCATCGGTTGAGCTGTCATTAACAATAATGATTTCATTGGGCGCAGATATTTGCGCTAACAGAGAATCCACACATTCAACAATATATTTCTCTACGTTGTAAGTAGGAATGATAACGGACAGCAGTTTCTCTGACATAAGCACTCTCTTTTTTAAACTTTTTAAAAAGAAAAACAGCAACCACACCACTGTGCGCCAGAACGCACAGAATGCATTATCAAAAAAATCATTTAGCGCTAGCTTAATCAGTGGCGGGAGGTTTTGACAGTTCCGTTTTTCAACTGAGCCTCTGATAACCAGAGAGAATGATTATCAGCCATAAAGTATCCGTTTATTATTTTCACCCTGTTGACTTGTGGTTTACTCTTTACGCCCGAAAGAAATCTTGCCATTTGTAATTTAAGACAAAAAACCATTTAAAAACGGTTTATTTGTCATGGATAGTGATAGTAGCGAAAGCGATTAAATTGATACCTGATGATACAACCAGACATAATCACCCTGCTGTCAGTCACAGCTTCATGATTGTTTTTACGGAAGATTATCGTTAATCAATGAATATAATAGCGTTGTGCGCTGGTATGGTGCGGACATGACTTGTGAACCCAAACGATACAGTTGTTATCCTTCTGCACACTAATAAATCTGTGCTGCTGCATTTCATTGCTTTAAGAGAGTGAATCATTTCTATTTTGTGACTCACTGGTTTTCGGAATTGTCGTATCGATCCCTCCACAGATCATTATTGGTACCCGGCGTTTATTTGCAGATTCCGGCTTACCATTGCCGGATAAATCATTTAAGCCCTGCCCCCTGCTCTGTCAGGATTACCACATCAGTTCTCAATATCAGATAATCAATAACTTTCAGTTATAAGGAGTGACTATGCGGGTTATTACGCTGGCAGGCAGCCCACGATTTCCTTCTCGTTCTACCGCGCTGCTGAGCCTGTGCCAGCAGGCGTTGGAAGCACGCGGTGTCGAAGTGATTCCCTGGAATATTCACAACTTTCAACCGGAAGATTTACTGTATGCGCGTTTCGATTCCCCGGCATTACAGGCACTCAAAGAGGATCTGGCGCTGGCGGATGGCTTAATCGTTGCCACGCCAATTTATAAGGCCTCATTTTCGGGCGCACTGAAAACGCTGCTGGATCTGTTACCGGAACGCGCGCTGGAACATAAAGTCGTACTGCCGCTGGCGAGTGGCGGCAGCGTGGCACATATGTTGGCGGTGGATTACGCCCTGAAACCGGTGCTCAACGCACTGAAAGCGCAGGAAGTGCTGCATGGCGTGTTCGCTGACGACAGCCAGATTCAACACTATGACCGCCAGCCGGAACTGGATCAGTTACTGGCCGCACGCATTGATGAAGCGCTGGATACCTTCTGGCATGCGCTGCATCGTCGCCATCAGCCCTATGCGCAAGCCGTATAAAGGAAGACGTATGAAAAGGACGCTATCCGGCTTGCTGCTGTTTACCCTTAGCGCATTGTTCAGTCTGAGCACACACGCCGCTGAAGCCCCGGCGCAGTTTCGTATTGGTTACCAGAAAGGTTCGGTCAGCATGGTGCTGGCCAAGTCCCATCAGCTGCTGGAGCAACGTTTCCCGCATACGCAGATTCAGTGGATTGAGTTTCCCGCCGGTCCGCAGATGCTGGAAGCGTTGAATGTCGGCAGTATCGACCTCGGCAGCACCGGCGATATCCCACCGATTTTTGCCCAAGCCGCAGGCGCGGATTTGCTGTATGTCGGCTCGGAGCCACCCAAGCCCAAAGCCGAAGTGATTCTGGTGCCAAAGGATAGCCCGATTCACAGCGTGGCCGACTTAAAAGGCCATAAGGTCGCATTTCAGAAAGGCTCCAGTTCGCACAACCTGTTATTACGTGCGCTGGCGCAGGCCGGTCTCAGCTTTAAGGATATTCAGCCCACCTACCTGACCCCTGCCGATGCCCGTGCGGCCTTCCAGCAGGGCGACGTTGATGCCTGGGCGATTTGGGACCCCTACTACTCTGCCGCGTTATTACAAGGCAATGTCCGCGTGCTGGCCGATGGCAGCAAACTGAATCAAACCGGTTCGTTCTATCTTGCCACGCGCCCATTCACCGCCGCCAATGGCAACTTTGTACAGCAGGTGCTGCAAACCTTCAGTGATGCCGATGCGTTAACCCGTAGCCAGCGCGACCAGAGTATTGATCTGCTGGCGCAGGCCATGGGTCTGCCCAAACCGGTGATTGCCAGCTATCTCGACCATCGGCCCCCTACCACCATTACGCCGGTCAGCGCCCATACCGCGCAGGCCCAACAGCAAACGGCCGATCTGTTCTATGCCAACCATTTGATGCCGGTGAAGGTGACGATCGCCGACCGCATCTGGCAGCCACAGTCCGCCCAGCCTTAAGGAGTGAATAATGAGCGTATCCGTATTCTGGTTTCTCCCGACCCACGGCGATGGTCACTATCTCGGCACCGATCAGGGTGCGCGCCCGGTGGATCACGCCTACCTGCAACAAGTTGCGCAAGCCGCCGATCGTCTCGGCTTTGGTGGCGTGCTGATCCCAACCGGTCGTTCCTGTGAAGATGCCTGGCTGGTGGCGGCCTCACTGATTCCGGTGACGCAGCGTCTGCGTTTTCTGGTCGCGCTGCGCCCCGGGGTGATTTCACCGACCCAGGCCGCCCGTCAGGCCGCCACCCTCGATCGTCTGTCGAATGGCCGCGCATTATTTAACCTGGTCACCGGCGGAGACCCAGAGGAACTGGCTGGCGACGGTGTGTTCCTCGATCACCGTGAGCGCTATGCCGAATCCGCCGAATTTACCCGTATCTGGCGGCGTGTGCTGGAAGGCGAAACCGTCGATTATGAAGGCAAGCACGTCAAGGTACGCGGTGCCCGTCTGCTGTTTAAGCCGGTGCAGCAACCCCGCCCCCCGCTGTGGTTCGGTGGTTCCTCTGACGCGGCGCAGGATCTGGCGGCTGAGCAGGTCGATGTCTATCTCACCTGGGGTGAACCACCAGCCCAGGTCAAAGAGAAAATCGCCCAAGTGCGTGCGAAAGCGGAAGCTCAGGGGCGCAAAGTACGTTTCGGTATTCGCTTGCATGTCATTGTCCGTGAGACGAATGAAGAAGCATGGCGCGCGGCCGATCGGCTGATTGCCCATCTGGATGATGCCACCATCGCCAAAGCGCAGGCCGCACTGGCCCGCACCGACTCTGTCGGGCAGCAACGTATGGCGGCGTTGCATGGTGGCCGCCGTGACAAGCTGGAGATCAGCCCGAACTTGTGGGCCGGTGTCGGCCTGGTACGTGGCGGTGCCGGTACGGCATTAGTTGGGGATGGTCCGACGATTGCCGCACGCATGCAGGAAT
Source organism: Pantoea sp. At-9b (assembly GCF_000175935.2). NCBI lineage: Bacteria > Pseudomonadati > Pseudomonadota > Gammaproteobacteria > Enterobacterales > Erwiniaceae > Pantoea > Pantoea sp. At-9b. The sequence continues at coordinate 1,523,745 of NC_014837.1, read as the reverse complement.
ATACTGACCTCGGAATCGAGACCTTTATTCTTTCCGGCTATCCGCATCTGGAAGAGGCGTATCGCGTTGGCGAGTTGCTGTTCCCGCATCTCGACCTGGCGGTGCCGCAGATTCCACAGCCGTCGACGATTAAAGCGCGCGGTGAAGCGGTCGCCCATGACTTCGCGCCCCAAAAAGTGTCGCAGAGCTGAGGAGCCGATCATGGCAAAGAAACAACTGACCAATGCTCTGCTGCCGTGGGCGCTGCCGGTGCTGCTGGTGGTGGTATGGCAATTGGCCTCACAAATCGGGCTACTGTCGACACGTATTTTGCCCTCGCCGGAAAATATCCTGATCACCTTCTGGAAGCTCTCAGCCAGCGGCGAATTGTGGCAGCATCTCGCCATCAGTGGCTGGCGCGCGGCCATCGGTTTCAGTATTGGCGGCTCCATCGGCCTGTTACTGGGCCTGATTACCGGCACCTCGCGCTTGGGTGAGCGTCTGCTCGATACCTCGGTGCAAATGCTGCGTAACGTGCCACATCTGGCGCTGATCCCGCTGGTGATCCTGTGGTTCGGCATCGATGAGGCGGCGAAGATTTTCCTCGTGGCACTCGGTACGCTGTTCCCGATTTATCTCAATACCTACCACGGTATCCGCAATATTGATCGCGGGCTGGTGGAGATGGCGCGCAGCTATGGCCTCTCCGGCTGGAGTCTGTTTATTCAGGTGATTCTGCCCGGCGCGCTGCCGTCAATCATGGTTGGAGTGCGCTTTGCGCTGGGTCTGATGTGGCTGACACTGATCGTCGCCGAGACCATCTCTGCCAACTCGGGCATTGGCTATCTGGCGATGAACGCGCGTGAATTTCTGCAAACCGACGTGGTGGTGGTCGCCATCATTCTGTATGCCCTGCTCGGCAAACTGGCCGATGTTGCGGCACAGCTGCTGGAGCGCGTCTGGCTGCGCTGGCACCCGGCCTATCAATTGAAGGAGGCTAACGCATGAGCACTGCAACCCTCACCCCGGCGCGTCTCAACAGTGGCACACCGGTGGGCGTTAACGGCGTCGTCAAACGCTATGGCGACCGTACCATCCTGAATAACATCGACCTGCATATTCCGGCAGGGCAATTTGTCGCCGTGGTGGGCCGCAGTGGCTGCGGCAAAAGCACCCTGCTGCGTCTGCTGGCCGGACTGGAATCCACGACGCACGGCGAGTTGCTGGCGGGCAATGCGCCGCTGGCATCCGCGCGCGACGATACCCGTCTGATGTTTCAGGATGCCCGTCTGCTGCCGTGGAAAAAGGTCATCGATAACGTTGGGCTCGGCTTGAAAGGCCGTGCCTGGCGGGAAAACGCGCGGGAAGCGCTGGCGGCAGTTGGGCTGGCAGAACGCGCTAACGAATGGCCAGCCGCCCTGTCCGGTGGGCAGAAACAGCGCGTGGCATTGGCACGAGCCTTGATTCATCGACCGGGCTTGTTGCTGCTGGACGAACCGCTGGGTGCGCTGGATGCGTTGACGCGTATTGAGATGCAGGGATTAATTGAATCACTGTGGCAACAGCATAACTTCACCGTGTTGTTAGTGACGCACGATGTCAGCGAAGCGGTGGCGATGGCGGATCGGGTGTTACTGATTGAAGAAGGCCAAATCGGGTTGGATCTGACGGTTGATCTCCCGCGGCCCCGTCGCCGTGGCTCTGCCCGTCTGGCGGAACTGGAAGCTGAAGTGCTGGACCGCGTGATGAAACGCAGTTCCAGCGAGCAGCCGCTGCGCTTGGCGCAGCAGCGATAACCAAGCCCTCACCCCACCCCTCTCCCGCAAGCGGGAGAGGGAAGAGTGCCCTATGCAACTTATTATGCGTTTAACGCTTTGGTGATCTTCTCGTACAGATCGCCGGACAACTTATCCAATCCTTTCAACGTCTCCAGCGCCTGACGCATCAACGCCTGACGTCCGGCATCGTAACGCTTCAGACGAATCAGCGGTTCAATCATGCGCGCAGCAACCTGCGGGTTACGCGTGTTGAGATCGGTCAGCATCTCCACCAGGAATTGATAGCCGCTGCCATCTTTGGCATGGAAGGCCGACGGATTCGCCGAGGCAAAGGCCCCAATCAGCGAGCGAATGCGGTTCGGGTTGCCCATGGTGAAAGAGCGATGATGCAACAGTTCGCGCACCTTGCTCAGCACATTGCTCGCCGGGCTGGTCGCTTGCAATACGAACCATTTGTCCATCACCAGGCCATCCTGATGCCAACGCTCGTCATACGCCGCCAGTAAGGCATCACGACACGGCAACTGGGCAGCCACTGCCGCCGCCAACGCCGCCAACGCATCGGTCATGTTGGTGGCGTGCTGATATTGCGCCTGTACCAGTTTATCGGCCTGTTCCGCATCGCCAAATGCCAGATAACTCAGACACACATTCTTCAGCGCGCGTTTGCCAATTTCCGCATGCTCAACCCGGTATTCATGGCTCTGATTGGCACGATACACGGCGAGGAACTCATCACTCAGTTCCTTCGCCAGGGTACGCACCAGCGCTTCACGCACGTCGGCAATCGCCTGCGGATCAATCACTTCAAACAGCTCAGCGATTTCATTCTCGGAAGGCAGCGACAGGATCAACGCCATCAGCGCCGGATCGCCCTGCTCATCCAGCAACACCGCGCGGAAAGCATCGGCCACATGCAGCGGCAGCGACAACGGTTGTCCCTGTTGATGACGCGCCACATTCAGACGAATGTAGGTCGCCAGCAGGCTCTGCGCCGCATCCCAGCGTGAAAAGTCGTTGCGCGCGTGGCGCATCAGGAACGTCAGTTGCGCATCACTCCATTTATAGTCAAGCTTCACCGGCGCAGAGAATTCGCGCAGCAGTGACGGCACCGGCTGGAAATAGACCTTATCGAACACAAAGCTCTGGAACTCTTCCGTAACGTTCAGCACATGATGCACCGGGTGACCGTTGTGTTGCAGCGGGATCACCTTGCCTTCACCGTCGTACAGCTCGATATCCAGCGGGATATGCAACGGCAGCTTCTCTTTCTGCTCGGCGGTCGCGGGCGTGTGCTGGGTGACATGCAACGTATACTGCTCCAGCTCCGGGTTGTAATCATCGCGCACCGTTAACACCGGCGTACCAGACTGGCTGTACCAGCGACGGAACTGCGACAGATCGACATTAGACGCATCTTCCATCGCCTGCACGAAATCATCACAGGTCGCCGCGCTGCCATCGTGACGTTCAAAATAGAGCTGCATCCCTTTCTGGAAATTCTCTTCGCCCAGCAGGGTGTGCATCATGCGAATCACTTCTGAACCCTTTTCATACACCGTCAGAGTGTAGAAGTTGTTCATCTCAATGACCTGATCCGGGCGGATAGGATGGGCCATCGGGCTGGCATCTTCGGCGAATTGCGCACCACGCATCACACGCACGTTATCGATACGGTTGACGGCACGAGAACCGAGATCCGAGCTGAATTCCTGATCGCGGAACACGGTCAGCCCTTCTTTCAGGCTCAGCTGGAACCAGTCACGGCAGGTAACACGGTTGCCGGTCCAGTTGTGGAAATATTCATGACCAATCACCGCCTCAATGCCGAGGTAATCTTTGTCGGTGGCGGTTTCCGCTTTTGCCAGCACGTATTTGGAGTTAAAGACGTTAAGACCTTTATTCTCCATGGCACCCATATTGAAGAAATCCACCGCGACGATCATAAAGATATCGAGGTCATATTCGAGGCCAAAACGCTCCTCATCCCACTTCATGCTGTTTTTCAGCGAGGTCATTGCCCAGTCGGCGCGGTCAAGATTGCCGCGATCGACGAAGATCTCCAGCGCCACATCGCGCCCTGAACGGGTGGTAAAGCTGTCGCGCAGCACATCAAAATCACCGGCGACCAGCGCAAACAGATAACAGGGTTTCGGGAACGGGTCCTGCCATTTCACCCAGTGGCGGCCATCTTCATGACGGCCACTTTCCAGCTTGTTGCCGTTGGAGAGCAGGAACGGATAGCGTGCCGCATCCGCAATAATGGTGGTGGTAAAACGGGCCAGCACATCCGGGCGGTCCAGATACCAGGTGATGTGGCGGAAACCTTCGGCCTCGCATTGCGTACACAGCGCCTCACCCGACTTATATAAGCCTTCCAGCGCGGTGTTTTGATCCGGGTGAATATCATTGATGATGGTCAGGGTGAAGGCATCCGGTAACTGGCTCAACACCAGCGCGCCCTCTTCTTCGCGATAATGCGACCAGGGATGTCCATCCACCGCCAGCGAGACCAGCGTCAGGTCTTCGCCATCCAGACGCAGCTCAGCCTGGCTGTTACCTAAACGCTTCACCTGGCTGACCGCCGTGACGCGGGTCGTGACCTCATTGAGGTCAAACGTCAAATCGATATCAGTGATGGTAAAATCAGGTGCACGGTAGTCGTGACGATATTTTATTTGCGGCTGTTGCGTCATAAATCCTTCTCGCATCGTTAAAAGGTATACCCGTCAAAGTCTAAGCGGGTTGGGCCTCACTTGCCACGCACAATGCGTGCCTTAGCAGAAAATGCTACAATTTATTAACAATGGCACAAATGACCATCGACCTGCCCCCTGCAAATATGGTGTGATCGCGGTCTATTACTGTTTTATACTCCTGCGTCTTTATGACTTTGTTGAACACCGGGCTATGCTCCGCGGAAGAGGATGCTGAAACGCACCATGACAGGACACGCTTCCCCGATTTTGACCACGCTGCTTGATACCGATGCCTACAAGCTTCATATGCAGCAGGCCGTATATCATCGTTACTACGATGTCCCGGTCACGGCGGAATTTCGCTGCCGCGGCTCCGAGTTGCTCGGCGTCTACACGGATGAACTCCGCACTCACATTGATGCGATGCACTCCCTCGCCTTGAGCGAAGAGGAGTTTCGTTACCTTTCTGCCCTGCCTTTCTTTGACGCCGACTATCTCAGCTGGCTACGTGGCTTCCGCTTCGATCCCCGCCAGGTGGTGGTGCGTAACGATCACGGCAAGCTGGCGATCCAGATCAGCGGGCCATGGCGTGAAGTGATTCTGTGGGAAGTCCCCTTGCTGGCGCTGATTAGCGAGCTGGTGCATCGTCACCGCACGCCGCAGATCGGTGTCGGACAGGCCGTCGACCATCTGCAACAAAAATTGGCGGATTTTCGCCAGCAGGTGGGCGATCTGGATATGTCCCGCTTTCATCTGATGGATTTCGGCACACGCCGTCGCTATTCACAGCCGGTGCAGGAAGCGATCGTCAGCACCCTGAAACAGGATTTCCCCTGGCTGGTAGGCACCAGCAACTATGACCTGGCGCGCCGTCTGCAACTGAATCCGGTTGGCACTCAGGCCCATGAATGGTTCCAGGCGCACCAGCAGATCAGCCCGGTGTTGGCGAACAGCCAGCGTGCCGCACTGCAATCCTGGCTGGATGAGTACGATGACCAACTCGGTATCGCGCTGACCGATTGCATCACCATGGATGCCTTCCTGCGTGATTTCGGCCCCGGTTTTGCTCATCGCTACCAGGGGTTGCGCCATGATTCGGGTGATCCGGTGGAATGGGGTGAGAAAGCCATCGCCCACTATCAGCGATTGGATATCGATCCGAAAAGCAAAACCCTGGTGTTCTCCGATAATCTGGATCTGGACAAAGCGCTGGCGCTGTATCGCCATTTTGGTCAGCGCGCCAACGTGGTGTTTGGCATCGGCACACGCCTGACCTGCGATATTCCGGGCGTCACGCCGCTGAATATCGTGATCAAACTGGTGAGCTGCAACGGCAAGCCTGTCGCCAAATTGTCAGACAGCCCGGGTAAAACCATCTGCCAGGATAAAGCCTTTGTCCGTGCGCTGCGGAAAGCCTTCGACCTGCCGCTGGTGAAAAGAGCCAGCTGACCTCCCGCCAGCAGGGTGCCTGCACCCTGCCGTGCTGCAACAAATCTCCCCGTATCCCGGCAATTTTGCTTGTTTCCTGATGGCTCGTAAGTAACATAGCAAAACCCCGGTATGGGGAATGTATAAATTGACTTCATCCTAATATATAGAGAGATATTTATGAGCGTAGTGCCTGTAGCGGATGTACTGCACGGCCGGGTCGCGGTTGACAGTGAAGTCACCGTGCGTGGTTGGGTGCGTACCCGAAGAGATTCCAAAGCCGGTCTTTCCTTTATCGCCGTTTATGACGGTTCCTGCTTTAATCCCGTTCAGGCTGTCGTCAATAATTCTCTGAATAATTATCAGGACGAAGTGCTGCGTCTGACCACGGGCTGCTCAGTGATTGTGACCGGCAAAGTGGTGGAATCACCGGGCGAAGGCCAGGCGTTTGAACTGCAAGCGACTCAGGTTGAGGTGGTGGGCTGGGTGGATGATCCGGACACCTATCCGATGGCGGCCAAACGTCACAGCATTGAATACCTGCGTGAAGTGGCGCACCTGCGTCCGCGCACCAACCTGATTGGCGCGGTGGCACGTACCCGTCACACCCTGGCGCAGGCGCTGCATCGCTTCTTCCACGAAAACGGTTATTTCTGGGTTTCCACGCCGCTGATCACCGCGTCCGACACCGAAGGTGCCGGTGAAATGTTCCGCGTCTCGACGCTGGACATGGAAAATCTGCCGCGTGACCCGCAGGGCAAAGTCGATTACGACAAAGACTTCTTTGGTAAAGAAGCCTTCCTGACGGTGTCAGGCCAGCTGAACGGCGAAACCTACGCCTGTGCGCTGTCAAAAATCTACACCTTCGGTCCGACCTTCCGTGCTGAGAACTCCAACACCAGCCGTCACCTGGCTGAATTCTGGATGCTGGAGCCGGAAGTGGCCTTCGCCACCCTTGATGATGCAGCGGCCCTGGCGGAAGCCATGCTGAAGTATGTATTCAAGGCCGTGCTGGAAGAGCGTGCTGACGACCTGGCGTTCTTTGCCGAGCGCGTAGACAAAGATGCGATTTCTCGCCTGGAACGTTTTGTTAATGCAGATTTCGCACAGGTGGACTACACCGATGCCATCGAGATTTTGCTGAAAAGCGGGCAGAACTTCGAAAATCCGGTCTCCTGGGGCGTCGATCTGTCATCAGAACACGAGCGTTACCTCGCCGAGAAGCACTTCAAAGCGCCGGTGGTGGTGAAGAACTATCCGAAAGATATCAAAGCGTTCTACATGCGTATGAATGACGATGGTAAAACCGTGGCGGCGATGGATGTCCTCGCTCCGGGTATCGGGGAAATCATCGGTGGTTCACAACGTGAAGAGCGTCTGGATGTCCTGGATGCACGTCTGGCGGAAATGGGTCTGAACAAAGAAGATTACTGGTGGTACCGTGACTTACGTCGCTACGGCACCGTGCCACACTCCGGCTTCGGTTTAGGTTTCGAACGATTAATCGCCTATGTCACCGGCGTACAAAATGTAAGGGATGTTATCCCGTTCCCACGTACACCGCGTAATGCCAATTTCTAAAATCCGCGATTAATTATAAGTAATTCATATATATAACGAGGTCGGCTCTGCCGGCCTTTTTTTATTTTTGTAAATTTAGAGTTCTCTCACAAAGTTCCCGAAAATTTACATCTTGTAATACAATTTTTCTTTTTGATACTTAATTGCGAGATTAGTAGCATTTTCGGGGTAGAATTACCAACCCCGGGATGGAAAGATGCGTGCAGACACAGGAGACACCAAACTTCTTTCAAGGTTCCCGTAAAGGTTTCTTGACGGCAGTGGCAGGTGTCCAAATAACTCCAATGAGGGTAATAAAAAATGATGAAGCGCAACATTCTTGCAGTGGTTATCCCTGCTCTGTTAGCTGCTGGTGCAGCAAACGCAGCAGAAATCTACAACAAAGATGGCAACAAATTAGACCTGTACGGTAAAGTTGATGGTCTGCATTACTTCTCTGACGACTCAAGCAACGATGGCGACCAGTCTTACGTGCGCTTCGGCTTCAAAGGTGAAACTCAGATCACCGACCAGCTGACCGGTTACGGCCAGTGGGAATACAACATCCAGGCTAACAACTCTGAAGGCGGCTCTGACGCACAGTCTGGCAACAAAACCCGTCTGGGCTTTGCTGGTCTGAAATTCGCAGACGCAGGTTCTTTCGACTACGGTCGTAACTACGGCGTTGTTTACGACGCAATCGGCTGGACCGACATGCTGCCGGAATACGGCGGTGACTCAGGTTACTCTGACAACTTCATGGCTGGCCGTTCTACCGGTCTGGCTACCTACCGTAACACCAACTTCTTCGGTCTGGTTGATGGTCTGAACTTTGCTCTGCAGTATCAGGGTAAAAATGACCGTACCGACGATCCGCGTCGTGCGAACGGTGACGGCTGGGGTACTTCAGTATCTTATACCTCTCCGATCGGTGTTGGCATCGTAGGTTCTTATGCTTCTAGCGACCGTACCAACGCGCAGAACGAAATGAACTACGGTAACGGCGACAAAGCTCAGCAGTGGGCAACTGCGCTGAAATATGACGCGAACAACGTGTACCTGGCAGCAATGTACAGCGAAACCCGCAACGCGACCTATATTGCTAACAGCAATACTTCCAGCGTTCAGAACGGTTTCACTGGTTTTGCTAACAAAACTCAGGTTATGGAATTCGTTGCTCAGTACCAGTTCGACTTCGGCCTGCGTCCGTCTGTTGCCTACGTTCAGTCTAAAGGCAAAGACATCGAAGGTATCGGCGATGCTGACCTGTACAAATATGCTGAAGTGGGCGCAACCTACTACTTCAACAAAAACATGTCTACCTACGTAGACTACAAAATCAACCTGCTGAACGATGACAACCCGCTGGGTCTGAACACCGACGATATCGTAGCAGTTGGTCTGGTTTACCAGTTCTAATCTCCCGATTAGTACCGTGTAATACCTTAAAAGCGGAGCCTTCGGGCTCCGTTTTGCTTTTCAGTGATCCACATCTCAATAAGCGCCATTAATGGCAGCCTCTGCATTATTTCTTTTTCGTCTCAACGGTTGGCAAGTGTGCCGACTGACGCTAACCTGATAGCTCATTTCGCTAAAGTTCACGCAACTGGACCTGACTCATGTTTGAATCGATCTCTGCCGCACCCGCCGATCCTATTCTTGGTTTGGCCGACCTGTTCCGCGCCGACGACCGCCCGAATAAAATCAACCTTGGCATCGGTGTCTATAAAGACGAAACCGGTAAAACGCCGGTGCTGACCAGTGTAAAAAAAGCTGAGCAATATTTGCTGGAAAACGAAACCACCAAAAATTATCTCAGCATTGATGGCCTGGCTGATTTTGCACGCTGCACGCAGGAGCTGTTGTTTGGCAAAGAGAGCGCTCTGATTGCGGCAGGACGCGCCTGCACGGCGCAAACACCGGGTGGTACGGGTGCGCTGCGTGTGGCCGCAGATTTCCTCGCTAATCAGACCAGCGTGAAGCGTGTCTGGGTGAGCAATCCAAGCTGGCCGAACCACAAAAACGTTTTCAACGCTGCGGGCCTCGAAGTCTGCGATTACCAATATTACGATGCCGCCAACCATACGCTGGATTTTGACGGCATGATTGCGTCACTGCAGGCCGCGAAAGCGGGTGATGTGGTGCTGTTCCATGGCTGCTGCCATAACCCAACCGGCATCGATCCAACGGTCGAGCAATGGCAGCAGTTAGCCGCACTGTCGCAGGCTAACGGCTGGTTGCCGCTGTTCGATTTCGCTTATCAGGGCTTTGCCCGTGGCCTGGACGAGGATGCCGAAGGTCTGCGCATTTTTGCCGCTTCACATCAGGAGCTGATCGTTGCCAGCTCTTACTCAAAAAACTTTGGCCTGTATAACGAACGCGTGGGTGCCCTGACCGTGGTTGCCGCCACTGCCGATGTGGCCAAAACCGCCTTCAGCCAGGTGAAATACAGCATTCGTGCCAACTACTCTAACCCACCGGCTCACGGTGCGGCGGTAGTGGCAACCATCCTCGGCAATGATGCACTTCGTACTATTTGGGAACAAGAACTGACCGATATGCGTCAGCGTATCCAGCGTATGCGTCAGTTGTTCGTTAACACGCTGGCTTCGAGCGGTGCCGAGCAGGATTTCAGCTTTATCATCAAGCAGAACGGTATGTTTTCATTCAGCGGCCTGACCAAAGATCAGGTGGTACGCCTGCGTGAAGAGTTTGGCGTCTACGCGGTGAACTCGGGGCGCGTTAACGTCGCGGGCATGACGCCAGACAATATGTCGGCGCTGTGTGAAGCGATTGTCGCAGTGCTTAAATAATCACGGCACCAACCCGCCGTAGCGGCGCGATTCATCGCGCATCTTTAACAGCCACGCGCTGAAAATTGCGCGATAAATCGCGCCGCTACGGCTATTTTATTGCAGGAACGGGTTGCTGATGCGCTCGCGTCCCAGCGTTGAAATGGGGCCATGTCCCGGAACGAAAGTCACATCGTCGCCCAACGGCAGCAGTTTGGTTTTGATCGCGGCGATTAAATCGCTGTGACTGCCTTGCGGAAAATCTGTCCGTCCCACTCCACCGTTAAAAATCACATCGCCCGAGATCAGCAGACGACCGGCACGGTCAAAGAACACGATATGGCCTGGGGTATGGCCTGGACAATGCAGCACTTCCAGCGTCACCTCACCCACCTGCACCGTTTCCCCCTCTTCCAGCCAGCGATCTGGCGTCAAAGGCGCGCACTCAGGCAAACCAAACATGCGACTTTGGGTAGGTAATGCCTCCAGCCAGAAAGCATCAAGCAACTGCGGTCCGACAATCGGCACCTGATAATGCGCTGCCAGTTCAGCCGCCGCGCCGACATGATCAAGATGGCCATGCGTCAGCAGAATCTGTGCCGGGGTGATACCACGTTCTGCCAGTACGGCAATGATCGTCGCCGCATCGCCGCCGGGATCAACCAGTGCAGCCTGCTGAGTGTCGTCACCCCAGATAACAGAACAGTTCTGGGAAAATGCGGTGACCGGAATAATGAGGTAGTTCATAGCGCTCCATGACCGACACACGCAGCGCTGTCGGTGTTAGGACCAGTGCCTTACAGGACCAGTATCAATGTGAACAAAGTTGCTGCGCGGGTAATATCCTACACCACCTGCACGCAGAGATAACGCCGCTTTGCGAACATTGCTCAGGGAAATGCCTTCGATGTGGAAGTCCATCGCCTGTCCCTTGGTGTGATAACTGTGTTTTGCCACGCCAGGACCGGACTCACGCAACATATTGTTGGTGGCGATGGTGCGATAGCCTGAAACCAGTTGAATCGGTTTACGTGTTCCCAGCGCAGCCTGGAGGCGATAAATCTGATCAAACAGATGCGGATCAATGGTCCTGATCTGATTGGCGCGGTAATCACGGAAGAAGTGGTTTAAGCGAGCTAACTCATCCTTGTCATAACTCTTGCCGTTGAAAAACTCCGTTTTGAGGGTTTCGCCGGTGTGAAGGTTATTAAGCGTCAAAATACGCGGACGGGAAGTGGAGATCGAGGCCAGTGCAGAGCCAGGAAGAAGTGCCAAACCTGCCGTTGCGCCTCCTATCAGGAGCAATTTGCGACGCTGAGAATCAAAATTAGCCATGAAACGGGGTTACCTGAGAATAAAGCGAAAAAAATGTGTAAAAAGCACACAAGGCGGAACATTAACGTCAGCCTCAGACTCAGTCAACCCAGAATCAGGGAAAGAAAATGCAGAACCGGCGCAAAATCGCAATTTTGCCACCGGTTCTGAGCAAGTTAAGTTGGCAGGAGATGTGTTAAATCAATCACTAGAGCAGTAATTGCCCCGCTTTAGCCAGCACCTGGCTACCTGAACGCGCCGGGTTATCATAATTGTAAATATCTGTACGATATTGCGGCTGACCGTCATCCGCCACCCAGGCCGTCAGATAATAGAGATTCACCGGAATACGATGACGGATCGGCACGTAGCGGGTATTGCCCTCTTTCAAGGTGTCGGAGATACGGCTGTCATTCCAACCCGCATCCTGCAACAGCAGATCTGCCAATTCCGACGCCTTATTGACACGTACACAGCCCGAGCTGAGCGCACGGATATCACGCTGGAACAGGTTATGGTTCGGTGTATCGTGCAGGTAGATCGCATCCGAGCTCGGCATATTGAATTTATAACGCCCCAGCGAATTCATCGCGCCGGGAGCCTGACGGATGCGGTACGGGAAGCTGGCCGCAGAGACCATATTCCAGTCGAGCGACGAAGGATCGATCACCTGCGCGTCAGCGCTCCAGCCCGACAGCAAGGTGTAACCGTGTTTATACAGATAACCCGGGTCCTGCTTCACCTTCGGTACAATATCCTGGCGCACCAGCGACGTCGGCACATTCCACGGCGGATTGAGCACCACATTATTTAATGCGCTGCGCATCAGCGGTGTTTTACGGTCAGGACGGCCAACGATCACCCGGGATGACAGAATGGTCGCACCATTGTTGTAGTAGGTCAGTGAATAGTTGGGGATATTCACCATGATGCCGTTATGCATATCATCCGGCAGCAAACGCAAACGCTGGATATTGAGTGCCAGCAGGGCCGCGCGCATTTGCGGCGAGACATTCAACCACTCACGGGTACGTGGCCCAATCGCGCCATCATCAGCCAATCCTTGCCAGTGCTGGAAGCGTTTCACCCCCTCCACCAGCGCGTTATCGTAGACATTGTTGGCCGATTGCACCGGATTGGCCGCGACATTACCCGGCGCTTGTGGTGCCTGAGCCGACAGGTCATTCACACTGGCAGCCGATGGGCTAACCGCAACCGGCTGTGCACTCTGGCTGACCGGCACCGGTGCCACAGGTACCGCATCGTCTGCCGGGGTTGGCGTTGCACTGTGACCGGACAACATGCCGGTACGCTGTAAAATTTCACGCAACGCAGGCACATCATTACTGATTTGACCGGGCTTCAGCGTGCCGCTGTCACGTAATTGCGGCCACGGGCGGTTATCGTTCAACAGGGTTTTCAGCGCCGCATGCATTGGGGCGTATTGCGGATGCTGCGGTTCGAGAGAGAGGACAAAGGCGCGGCTCCCCCCGCCATTTACGGCATTTTGCCACTGGTTAATCACCGCAACCGTGGGCATGGCCATCTTATAAGGTACGTTACTGTACAGCCAGGTTTCACCCTGCGTCGGGACATTGGAAACGAATTGCAGGTAGCCCAGCATGGCGTCGCTGAGCACCACATCACGCGCCAGCCCTTTGATCGCCGGGTTGGTCAGTAGCCCGACCCAGCGGGTAAATTGTGGCTGCACGCCGGATAACGCCACCTCTGCCAGCTGCTGCTGGAACGCCTGCACCGCTGACCGATCCTGCCACAACGGTGCCATATTACGCGCGGCATAGATCCCCGCCAGGCCTGGAAGATAGAACGGTTGTTCACTGGGGCTGAAAACCTGCTGAATCTGACGCTGGCTCTCCGCAACCGACAGCGTGTGGTGCGCAGTACCAGGTAACGCTGCAATGATTGCCGCATGGCTGGCCGCCAGTGGCGACAATACCAGTGACAAACTGAGTGCGATGACAGCACGCTTACATCTGATCTTATTATTCAGCAACATCCCTGGCCCCCTTCTCGCCTAAGACACAGCCGACTCGTTATGCTGTGTACGACCTTATACATATTTTTGAGTATACAAATAAAAACGGCATTTGCCTCTGGTAGCAAATGCCGTTTACACATTAACCGTAGCGATAAATTTTAACCACAATTCCCGCTACGAATTTTCTGTTTCCAGGTCCGGCGCGCTATTTTCGCGTTTCACTGGCGTCGGGTCCGCAGAGAAGCCACGCAGCCCCACCACATGGACGTGTTCGGTGTTGTTAAACACCTTACGCACCAACTTATAGGTGGTCCCTTTTTCCGGGCTGATGTTTTCCGGGGCAGCGATCACCAGCTGCATTTCCAGACGCTCACACAACTCAAACAGGGTGGCAATGGAACGCGCATCAAGACGGGCTGCCTCATCAAGGAACAGCAGGCGGCATGGGGAAATATCCTTGCCACGCAGACGGCGTGATTCCTCTTCCCAACTCTGGACCACCATCACCAGAATCGACATACCCGTACCGATCGCTTCACCGGTTGAGAGCGCACCACTCTCCGCACGTAACCACCCATCAGAGCCACGGTTAACTTCAACCTCCATCTCCAGATAGTTGCGGTAGTCGAGCAGCTCCTCACCAATGGTCTGCGGCGTGCGCTGGCCCATATCAATTTGCGGATTGAGGCGTTGATACAGCTTCGCCAGCGCTTCTGAGAAGGTCAGGCGATTGCTGTTGAACAGATCCTGATGCTGTTCGTGTTCCTCGGACAGCGTATCCAGCAGCATCGAATGGGTTTCACGCACGTTAACGTTGAGCCGCACGCTACGCACCTGACCAAAGCTTACCGCCTGTAAACCCTGATTCAGCTGACGAATACGATTCTGCTCGCGCTGAATGGTTTTACGAATGATATTGGCAACACTGCGTGAACTGATGGCGAGGGTCTGCTCACGTGCCGTCAACTCTTCCGTCAGTCGATTCAGCTCAATCTCCATTTGCTCAATCGCTTCCACCGGATCATCGGTACGAATGATGTCCTGACGAATACGCTCGCGCAGATGCTGATACACCGCGATAAAGAACTGAATTTTACGCTCCGGACGTTTCGGATCTTCCGACATACGCAGCACATCACGCAGGTGTTCATTATCCGCCACCGCCAGACGCAGCGCACCCAGCGCTTTATCCGACATTGAACGCAGTTCATCACCGCCGAGATACGCCAGTTCACGACGGTGCAGGCGACGCTCAACACCGTTCTCTTTCACCAGGCGTAACACCGCGCACCAGCCCGCTTTAGCGGTCGCTACCTGCTCACGCACCTGATGGTAATCACGCTCCAGCTTACGCAGTTTCTTCTGCAAGCTGTCCATTTCTGCTTCGCAGAACGTGAGCTGTTTCTCCAGCTGGTTACGACGCGCACGGTTATGGCTCAGCGCGGTATAGAGTTCATCGCGACGCGCGCGCGCGCGCTCCTCGGCGCTGGCATCGGCGTGTACCCCGATGTCCTGCATCTCCTGCTGCAACTCTTTCAGCATGTCGCGCTTGGCGTCATACGAACTTTTCAACGAAGCCAGCACTTGTGAGTACTGGGTCAGTTGGGCCTGATGTTCGCGCAGGCGCTCACGTGCGCGGCTACGTTCACCTTCTGCCTGTTCGAGGCGCTGGCGCAATTTTTCGTTGAGATCGCTGTTGCCGGTCAGCATGCCAGCGGAATCTTCATAGCTGAAATGCGCACGACGCTGTACCACTTCAGTCAGGGCAAACGCCTGCTGACGCGCTTCACGCTGCACCTGTTGGGCCTGCTGATAATCACGCTCCAGCTGATCGTGTTGCTGCGGGTCGCTTTGCAGCACCGGCAACAGCGGCTCCAGTTTGCTCAGTTTGTTGCTGTGCTGATGCAGGAAACGCGCCGCTTCCTGCGCTTCTTCGACCCGCTCACGGATCTCTTCGCAGCGATCCGCCAGGGTGTCATCCAGCAGCAGGGTCACGCGCGGCAGCAGGCGGTTAAGCTGAGCAACGCCCTCTTTCGCCTGCTCATACTGCATGCGTTGCTGCTGGTTATCGTTTTCGTGCTGACTCAGCGCGCGTTCCAGTTCGCCGCGGCGGCTGTTCAGTTGGCGCATCAACGCTTCCGGATCTTCATCAAACGCCACCGCGAGGTGGCTGCCGATAAAGCGGCTGAACGATTGGTGCAGACGCTGCGTTTTCTGCACGTCAAACGAGAGCGTCGCGTAACGTTCGGCCAACTGATCACGCTCGTTATTCAACAGCTCCAGCTGATTCTCACGCGCGGCGCGGCCAAAGAGCGGCACTTTCGGGTAGCGCGAGTAACGCCATTGACGCTCGGCGACCTTCACCACCACCGCATTTTCCAGCTCATCAACGCCGAATACGCTGTCATCAAACGACTGCGGGTCACCCTCAATCAGATAGAGATCTTCCGGGCAATCCTCCAGGCCATTCAGCAGTTCACGCACCAGCGACAGATCCGGCACCACGATCGCATGACGCGATGGGCCATACAGCGCGGAGAAGTACGGCGCATCGTCCAGCGTGACGTCATCATAAATTTCTGACAACAGCACGCCGCCAAACCGCTCGGCCAGCTGAGTCAGGCGCGCATCTTCCGCCCCGCCCGGTTGGCTGAGACGTTCGATTTGCTTCTCGACCTCACGTTTACGCGCCGCCACCTCGTCACGTTCGACGGTGGTTTCACGCTCACGCTCCAGCAGTTGCTGCATAAATTCGGTGATTTGCTGGCTACTGGTCAACTGCTGCCCGGTTTGCTCGCTGAGTTGCGTCAGGATCTCCTGCGCAGCCAGCCAGTGTGGCGCACGCGCGGTTAACATCGTGATACGCTCGCGCAGTTGCTCCAGCTCCTGGCGCATCAGCATACGGCGTTCACCGGCATCGGCCACGCTGCTACTCAGTTGCTCAATCTGCGCTTCCAGTTCGCGCTGCAAGCCTTCCAGTGCGTCAGCATCATATTGCTGTCCCTGACGCTTACAGAATTCCGCCAGCAAGCGCTCGGCTTCGTTCTGCTCACGCAGACGCTGCTCCAGTTCGTTCAAACGCAAGCGCAGTGAGGAGAGTTGTTCGGCGTGATGACGCTGATTGGCCGCATCGCGCAGCAATTCACGCCCCACCTGCCAGGCATCCTGACGGTTAACCTCACCGGCAATGCTGGTGACCAGCGCCAGTGCCTGATCAAACTGGCTGTGCGCCGCTTCGGCAACACTGAGTTTCTGTTCCAGACGCAGCAGTTGCTCTGTCGCTTCTTCTTCGCGTGCCTGGAAGGTTTCCTGCCATTCCGCCGCGTTGTCGATGGTCAGATCCGGCAACTGGCACTGGGCGCGCGCTTTCTCCAGCGCCTGCAACGCCTGTTGATACTGAATGGCACGGGTTTGCTGCACATCCAGCGCCTGCTGGAAATCGGCCAGCTGACTTTTCAGCTCATCCACTTCCACTTCAGCCGCTTCAGCGCGCGCTTCGTTCTCTTCATGGACTTCGCGGGCTTCCGCCACCACCTCGTTCTGCTCTTCGAGACGGTAAGTCAGCTCTTCCAGATCGGCATCGTAACGCTCGATCTTCTCCTGCTGACGCATCGCCGTCTGCACCAGGTTCAGGTGATCGCTGGCAGCCTGATAATCGGTTTCCAGATCGTTTTCCGCGCCGCTATGCTCAGACAGCTCACGCGCCATTTCGATATGGCGATATTGCTCTGATGCCAACTGGTTGCGGCTGGTAAACAGTTCATTACGCAGCTGCAAAGCACCATCCAGATGGATGCGACGTTCATTGGCGTGACGCATATAATCCGCCGAAACGTAGCTGGTGGCTTCGGAGATCAAATGTTTAAACAGGTCGCGGTCGGACTGGGTGACGCGAATGGCTTCCAGCGTCATGCGGTTTTCCCGCAGCGCCGCTTCCATATCCTGGAAGGCTTTACGTACACCGCTGTTTTCCGGCAGCAGGTAATCACGCAGCGATCGGGTAATGGCGCTGGAGATACCGCCATACAACGACGCTTCAATCAAACGATAGAACTTGCTGCGATCGCCGGCGGTACGCAGACGACGCGGCACCACTCCGAGTTCAAACAGCGTGGCGTGATAATCCGTTACCGAACTGTACTGGCGGAACTGCACCCCTTCCTGCGCTTCAACGCGATCCTTCACTTCAGCCAGCGGCAACACGCGCGCCTGGCGGCTACCGAGGATTTCCGTCAGGATGTCAGTGGGTTGCGTATCCGTGGGCAGGCCGTGAATGCTGAACGGCTTGATGTCCACCTTCTTATCGCGTCCGGCAACCTGTTGCAGACGCACGCCGACCACCACACGCTGATGGCGCGAGTTGACGACATCCAGCACGGCATAGCAGACGCCCGCACGTAATTTACCGTGCAGACCTTTGTCGCGTGAACCGGAGGTCGCTCCGGCCTCGGTGGTGTTACGGAAATGCAGCAGCGTCAGATCCGGGATCAGCGCCGTGACAAAAGCCGCCATGGTGGTGGATTTACCCGCACCGTTACCGCCTGACAGCGTGGTCACCAGTTCATCAAGATCAAAGGTACGGGCAAAGAAGCCATTCCAGTTGATCAGCGTTAGCGAACGAAATTTACCGCGTTCAATCATGCCTGTTCATCCTCCGCGTTATCACTCGCTTCACTCTCGGCGTCGTTGTCATTGTCGCTTTCTTCGCTGGCTGCCGTATTTTCTAACGTCATGGCTTCACCATCGCGAATCAGACGCAGCTGCGCTTCGCGGGCATCATCACCGCTGCGCACGTCCGCACCGAAGCGGAATACCGATTCGGTGATACGGAATTTGCTGCTGTCATTGCCCATAAACCACACCATGCCGAGACGACGCAGGCGGTTCAGTGAAGCGCGCATCTTCTCCTGCAATTTGGCACGGTCGAGGTCGGAACCGGTGGACCGCTGGTTCACCAGCTTGAGCAGTTTGCTCTCATCGGCCAGCGACAGCAGCTCATCGTACAACTCCTGCTGAGTGAAGATGCCCTCGTTAGCGAGACGTTCCGGGCTGAGATAGAGGTAGCAAAGAATTTTGCCGACCATCATATCCAGCTCGGAAAGCACCGAACGCGGGATCAACGTCGTCGAACGCGGGCGCAAATAGAAAAAACCTTCCGGCGCACGAATCAGTTCCACGTTGTAACGCGCATAAAACTCTTCGAGATACTCCTGGTAATCCATCAGGAAAGCGTGATTATCCAGCTCTTCGATGCCAATGTGGCGTCCCGCGCGTAACTGGCTATCGAGCGCAGGAAAAAGAGGATTAGCCAGTGCCAGCGCCAGTTTGACTGGCATCACTTGTTCAATATTTGTCGATGACATGTGCCTGCACCTTGGCTCCGTATTCATTAATGGTCTGCCATTCCGCGGGCAGACCGGCTAAATCAGCCTCGGCCACGCCGAGACGAACCGCCTGATCGATGACAATACGCGCCAGATCGAAGTGGCGCGCACGAGGATATTGCGCCAGATAGTCGCGCATCACCGTAGCGAGGTTGAGGGGTTTTTGTTCCTGCTTATACACCTGCAAGGCTTCTTCAATCATCGCGGCCAGCTGCTCGCGGATTTCATTAAACTCTTCGAACTCCAACTCTGCCGGGAGTTCACCCATCACCTCGTCGTTGCGCAGCGTCATCTCGTCGTCGCGCATATCAAACAGACGGTCGGCGTTGGCGTAGGTCAACGCCCAGGGTTGGTCAAAATAGTTCTGTACCGACAAACGTAAACGCTGGGCGAACACCCGGTTCTTGTCCATGTCGATGGCGGTACGAATGAATTTGTGAACGTGACGGTCATAGCCGATCCACAAATCAATAGCCTGCTGGCCCCAGCTGATAATGCGGTCCAGCTTGTTTTGCAGATCAAACACCAGCTTATCAACAAAGCCGAGATCCGGGCTGCTCAGCGTGGCGTCCTGGATACGCAGCAGATTGGCTTGCAACTTGTCGCCCGCCGCTTCCAGCGTATCCTGCAACTCACGCAGCGTGCCGGACGTTTCTGACAACAGCATTTCACAGCTGGAGATCGCCGCACGCCAGTCTTTGTTCAACAGGTCAGCGATATCGGTTTTCACCGCTTGCTGCTGCTCATCCATCAAACGCTGCGTCATGTCGATGCTGTCGAAGATCTCCGCCACCGAATATTTCAGCGGGGCAAAGACGTTGCGATGCCAGTGGAACTCATCTCCGTCCTCTTCCGCTGCATCCGCCGCACGTTTCAGCTCCTGCGCCACAATCGACAACTGCATAGAAAGACGCAGGGTCGAAAATTCGCGCTGGCGAATGTAATAGTCGGTAATGCCGATAGCCAGCGGCGTCAGACGGTAAATGGCATGGCCTTCCGTCAGCTCGCTGGTAAAACGGTTGAGCAGGCGCTGTCGCACCATATCGTTGATGGCGTTATTGGCACGCACCTGTACGGTTTCGTGGGTTTGTTCAAACGCCTTACTGACATGACGAAATGCGTCAATCAGCTCGCCTTCACTCATTTCGCCGTCCATCCGCTCCCCGTTCAGGGTGGCGATAGCCAGCAAAAACGCCAGACGTTCAACTGGCAGCGCAAGCGAAAAGTCGTTCTTGCGCGCCCATGCCACCAGTTCGGGCACCGTCTGGGAAAAATCGCTCATAGTTGGTCCTTCTACCTGGGTTTGCGCGCGGTCACATGGATATAACGCCCTAAACTTAAAAAGGGCTCCTGGCGACAGTAGCGCCGTTCCATCTCAATAATGGACTCAACGTCTTTCACAGCGGCAGACTGCTCTTTCATGTAGTCACAAAAGACACGGATGCCAGCGCGCTGTTCAATCTCAAATCCACAGTCTGTCAGCCAGCGATACACCTCTTCGGGATCGCGTGGATAATCGGGTGACAGCGTGCGCTTCTTGCGCTTGGACATATTGGCCTGTAGATAGCCGAAATTGCCGAGGGTTAACAGGCGCATGGTTAAAGCATGACGATTAAAAAACATCAGCGACAAAACACCGCCAGGTTTCAGGGTGTGCCATAACGCCTGCAATACCGCCTCGGGTTGCGCTACCCACTCCAACACAGCGTGAAACAATACCAGATCAACCGGCTTATCCAAATGTTCGCCGACCTGTTGCGCGCTAATTTGTTTGAATTGCATGTTGTGGCTCACACCCTCAGCAAGCGCATGAGCTTCAGCTAGCTTCAACATTTCCGCAGACAGATCGCACAACAGCACTTGATGACCACGTGCCGCCAGACCACTGGAGATTTGTCCTACGCCGCCACCGGCATCCAGCACCGACAACGGCCCATCGGGCAGGGTCGGCAGCAGCGTATCCAGCTCATCCCACAGGATCGCCTGACGCACCATGCCTTTTTTGGTGCCATAAATGTTCTTTGAAAATCTCTCCGCGAGATCGTCAAAGTTACGATCCTGCATGCTGGTCGCTCCGCTCTGCTGCCTTCAACTTGTGCTATTTTGTCACAGGCTCAACAAGAATGAACCTTTCATCCCGTGGTTAGTGTCTGGCTGCTGTTTTTTCGGCCAAAAGGAGCAATTTTCGATGTTTTTCACGTTAAAAAAAGTGATCGGTGGGATGTTACTGCCCTTGCCACTGCTGCTGTTACTGATGGCAGCCGGACTTTTATTGCTCTGGTTCAGCCGCTGGCAGAAAAGCGGCAAAATTCTGATATCAATCAGTTGGCTGACTCTGCTGTTACTCAGCCTGCAACCGGTGGCCGACCGCCTGTTGCTGCCGCTGGATAATGCTTATCCGACCTGGAACCGCAACGTCAGCGTTGATTATATCGTGGTGTTGGGGGGCGGATATACTTTTAATCCGGATTGGGCACCCAGTTCGAACCTGATTGGGAATAGTCTGCCTCGCGTGGCTGAAGGGGTGCGTCAGTGGCGACGCTATCCACAGGCGAAGATGATCTTTACTGGCGCGGCAGCAGGGAATAACCCGATGAGTAACGCGCGCGTGGCAGCACAGGTGGCGGAAAGTCTCGGCGTGCCGGAGAGCGTCATTATCGTGCTGGATCAGCCCAAAGATACCCGGGAAGAAGCGCAGGCGGTGAAAATCGCCGTAGGGCAACATCCCTTCCTGCTGGTGACCTCCGCCAATCATCTGCCACGGGCGATGCAGTTCTTCCAGGGGGCGGGGCTCAATCCGCTGCCAGCTCCGGCCAATCAAATGGCCATCACCTCACCGTTAAACGGCTGGGAACGCGCGTTACCTTCGCCGTTGTGGCTGAGCCATAGCGAGCGGGCAATTTATGAAACCCTGGGCCGTGCGTGGCAGGCGCTGCGTGGCGATGACCTGACGTCACCCCAGCCAGGGGAGTAGCTGTTCGCGCGCGTTATCAAAGCGTGCACGATCAAACTGACCGGTGCTGACCAGCGTATCAATGCAATCCCAGAGTTGATACAGCCAGCGCCGCCAGACAAACCCTTCCGCGACCGGTGCGCGCTGCAAATAATGCTGCAACAGCGAGGCTTCGGCCCCGTTGTCGCCCAGCCGCATCAGCTCAAATTCGCGTGGTGCCCACAGCACATTGCCGGGTTGCGTCATCGCCACCAGTTGGTCGCTACGGACATCTTTCATGATGCTCGCCAGCCGCAGGTTGCCGTGGATCAGCACGCAGGGATCGTCAAATCCCGCAAACAGGTGGGCCAACTGCTGACGGCTGCGAAACAGGATCTGTCGATCGTCGAGGGTGAAGTTCGGTGGTGACAGGTAGCCCAGGGTGGACCACAGCACTTCGACCCGCTGCTGATACCAGGCAGGCCAGTGGTTTTCCTGAATGCTGTCGATGCTGCCCACCAGTCCATGGCTGTCGATACGATGCCAGGCCAACAACCCTTCAACCACCTGCTCGCAGAGCTGCTCCCAACGCGCGGCGGTGCGCGCCGGGGCTTCGGCAGAGACCCCATTGAGGCGCGCCATCAGCAACATTTCATGCACTGGCTTCTGCTGACTGAGCACCAGACCAAACACCGCCGGGACGGCAATCAAGCCATCACGCCCCAGCATCGCCAGTTTTTTCGCTTCCAGCGCCGCCCGCCCCTGATGGCGGAAATATTTCGCGACCACCGGCATCGGTTTATCGGCGTCATCGTATAGCGCATACAAGCGCGACTGGGACTGTTCACTGATGGTTTCAAGACGGCCAACGCTTTCGCCAAGCACCAGCGTGAGTTCTGAACGGAGCTGTTCCATGCGTCATCCTCCCGAGAAAGTGACTTAAATATCCTGGAGGTCACGGCAGCGCAGAGTGATGCGCCAGATCAAAGAAAAGAACAGCAGGGCCAGCGACAACCGCTGGCCCTGCTGGATTAAGCCTGCATGGCAGCGCGAACGCGCAACAGGTCTTCCGGGGTGTCAACGCCGACGCTCGGCACCGTTTGCGCTACCGCGACATGGATTTTCTCGCCATACCACAGCACGCGCAACTGTTCGAGCAACTCAATCTGCTCCAGTGGGCAGGGCTCCCATGAAATATAGCGCCGAACAAAGCCAGCACGGTACGCATAGATACCAATATGGCGCAGGAGCGTATCACCCGCCTGCTCACGCGATTTCGCGTAACGTTCGCGATCCCACGGAATGGTGGCGCGTGAGAAGTAGAGCGCGTAGCCCTGCGCATCGGTCACGACTTTTACCGCATTGGGGTTGAACGCTTCTTCCGCATCACGAATAGGCACGGCGAGGGTAGCCATCCCGGCATCCGCCTGAGCCAGATTTGCCGCCACCTGGCGCACAATCGCCGGTGGGATCATCGGCTCATCACCTTGCACATTGACGATGATGGTGTCATCCGGAAACTGATATTTCTCAATCACTTCCGCCAGACGTTCGGTGCCGGAATGATGGTCAGCACGCGTCATACAAACTTCACCACCCGCCGCTTCAACCGCCGCTGCGACATCAGGATGATCGGTGGCGACAATCACACGATCGGCACCGGACTCACGCGCCCGCTCCATCACGTGTACCACCATCGGCTTACCCAGAATATCGACCAATGGTTTGCCCGGCAGGCGCGTTGAAGCATAGCGTGCCGGAATAATGGCGACGAAACTCATGGATGGATCTCTTCAACAGACAGAGTACGCGCTTCGTTTTCCAGTAATACCGGAATACCATCACGCACCGGAAACGCCAGCCCATCGGGTTTGCAGATTAATTCCTGCTGTTCTTTGTTGTAGTACAGTTTTCCATTGCAAACCGGGCAGGCCACAATCTCAAGTAAACGGTGATCCATAATCTCCTCCATACCGGATCGATTCGTCAGGCCGTTAGCATACCATAGCGCAGCGCATGGCAACGTGCCGTAATCCACTACTCAGTTATTCTCCAGCCATCCAACCAGGCGGCACGTAACGCCGACGGTGCCTGCTCAATCACCACCTCACTGGCTCCCTGCCATTGGGCAAAGCGCGTGATGGCACGCTGGACATCATTGACAAAACTGGCCGTCACACGCGTGCCCTCTTCCAGCCAGAAAGCACGGATCACCAATTGTTGTGCCTGGCGATCCATCTTCGCATCGAGTCGCCCTTTCAACACGCCACGGTGCAAAACCGGCAATACGAAGTAGCCAAACTTGCGTTTTTCGGCCGGGGTATAACATTCAATACGATAATCAAAATTGAACAGCTCCAGCGCCCGACGTCGATCCCATACCACCGGATCAAAGGGAGAAAGCAGCGTGGTGTGGGTGGCGGACGGTGATGTTTCCAGCTGCGGGAGCAACGCATGATGCAGCCACATCTCACCCAGTTGCTCAACCTGTACCGGAATGATCTCGCCCCGCTCCTGCGCCGTCTCAAGCCAGGGTTTCAGTGCAACCCGCTTCAGCCGATAGTAATCAGCCAACCAGGCCGCGCGGAAAATACCCAAAGTGCGCGCGCTGTGGTTGAGCATACTGACCACCGCATCCTCTTCACTCAGTGCGTGTTGCGCATCATCCCAGTCCGGCATCACGCGTTGCTGTAGGTCATACACGCGATGAAAATTGCGCCGTTCAACCACCATCAATTCGCCTGCGCTGAACAAATTTTCCAGATGGCGTTTATGGGGTTTCCACGCCCACCAGCCTGGTTTAGTGTTTTTTTCCGTGGCGAAATCAGCAGCCCGTACCGGGCCGTTAGCGTTGATATGCGCCAGCAAGTCGGCAATCTCCTGCTGATGCTGCTCAACCCACTGCGCATTGTATTTCCAGCCGAGGCGCGCCGGATCAAGCATCCGGTGGCGCAGTAGCGGATAGTCCTCACGCGGGATAAAACAGGCTTCATGCGCCCAGTATTCAAATAACTCGCCCGATGCCAGCGTCTCTTCCAGCCAGTTTATCGGGTAGTCGCCGAGGCGGCTGAACAGCACCAGATAAGGGCTACGTGCCACCACATTGATGGTGTCAATTTGCAGTAGCGACATCTGACGAATCGTGGCGTGAATATCAGCGAAACGCGCGCGCCGCCCGGTTGGACGAAGCAACCCTTGTGCGGCGAGATGAAGATTACGGGCGGTCTGTAACGAGAGGGAATCAGCGAGGCTCATTACTCAGTTTCCCTGTAAAGGCTAGCGCAGCTGTGCGTCGCGTGCGCTGAGACAAAGTTGCGTGATGTCATCCAACAACGCAGGCAAAGCGGCACCCGCCAGATGTGCATCGACGGGCAAAAACCACCAGTTTTCACGCGCAAACGCACGGCATTTGACCGCGTCTTTTTCCGTCATCAGCAGACACTGGCCCTGCTGTGTCAAACGGCTCAATTCGTCTTCGCTGTAAGCGTGATGGTCAGCAAAAGCGATTTCAGCAACGGGCTGTAACCCTTGCTGCTTAAGGGTAGTAAAGAAGCGCGGCGGATGTCCAATACCCGCCATCGCGATCACCGGCGGCAACTGCGCCAGCGGGACGCTCTGCCCGCTAGCCAGATTTATTGCCTGACCCGGTTGTAATGTCATGGCGATTTCACGACCTGTGGCCTCACCACCGTTAACGATGATGGCATCCACCTGTTCGAGGCGTGAAGCCCGCTCACGCATCGGCCCGGCAGGTAACCACCAGCCATTGCCGAAACGGCGTGCGCCATCCACCACCACCACTTCACGGTCACGTTGCAAGGCATAGTGTTGCAACCCATCATCTGTGATGATCACATCCAGTGGCTGCCGGGACAGTAACGCTTCGACGGCAACGCGGCGTTTTGGCGCGACCGCAACCGGCGCGCCAGTGCGCTGTGCAATCAAAACCGGCTCGTCACCTGCCAGTTCGGTGGAGGTTTCACCATCAACTAACAGTGGATAGCGTTCTGCTTTACCGCCATAGCCACGTGAGACCACCCCCGGGCGCAGGCCGCGTTGTTGCAACGCCTGCACCAACCAGATGACCACCGGCGTTTTACCGTTACCGCCAGCGGTGAGATTACCCACCACGATCACCGGACAGGGCGCGCGCCAGCTTTTACGCCAGCCACGCTGGAAACTGAGGCGGATCAGCCAGCTGATTGCCCCATACAGCAGACTGAGCGGCCATAACAGCAGCCATAACGGCGAGCGCCCACTCCAGATGCGTTCAATCATTGGCCAAACTGCAGTTTGTGAAGTTGCGCGTAGGCGCCTTTTTCCGCCAACAGTACGTCATGCGTACCACGCTCAACAATACGGCCATCTTCAACCACCACGATTTCATCGGCTTTCTCGATGGTTGAGAGGCGGTGCGCAATCACCAGCGAAGTGCGGTTTTTCTGCAACTCATCCAGTGCCGACTGAATCGCCCGCTCTGATTCGGTATCCAGCGCAGAAGTGGCTTCATCGAGGATCAGGATCGGGCAATCACGCAGCAACGCACGGGCAATGGCAATACGCTGACGCTGACCACCGGAGAGCAGGACACCATTTTCGCCGATGACAGTATCGAGGCCGTTATCCATTTTCTTGATGAAGTCCATTGCGTGCGCCATGGTCGCAGCCCGCTCGATCTCTTCACGGCTGTACTGATCATTACGCGCATAGGCAATGTTATTGGCAATGGTATCGTTGAACAGATGCACATTTTGCGACACCAGCGCTACCTGATTACGTAACGAGCTCAGGGTGTACTCACGTAAATCGTACCCATCCAGCAGGATTTCGCCCTGTTGAATATCGTAAAAACGGGTCAACAGACTCGCCATCGTTGATTTACCCGAACCCGAACGGCCAACCAGCGCCACCGTTTTTCCTGCCGGCAGGCTCAGATTAATATTGCGTAGCGCCGGGATATCACGGCCAGGGTAAGTAAAGGTCACATTACGGAACTCAACATCACCTTTAGCGCGATCCAGTTGGCGCGTACCCTGGTCATTCTCCTGCTCGCTATCCAGAATGCTGAACAGCGTCTGACACGCCGCCATACCACGCTGGAACTGCGCGTTAACGTTAGTCAGCGACTTCAGTGGACGCATCAGGGCGATCATCGAAGAGAACACCACCGTGATGGTACCGGCAGTCAGCGTATCCATCACGCTCGGGAAGCTGGCGGCATACAGGACAAAAGCCAGTGCCAGAGAAGCGATCAACTGAATCACCGGATCAGAAATAGATGAAGCAGAGACCAGCTTCATACCCTGCTGACGCATCCGGTTGCTGACGCGCGCGAAACGCTCAGATTCCACGTCCTGGCCGCCGAAAATCAGCACTTCTTTGTGCCCTTTCAGCATCTGTTCGGCGCTGGTGGTTACTTGCCCCATGGTGTTCTGCATGGTTTTGCTGATATTACGGAAGCGTTTGGAGACGTTACGAATCGCAAATGAAACAATCGGCGCCAGGACAATCAGAATCAACGACAGCTGCCAGCTGTAGTAGAACATCATGATGAACAGGCCAATGATTGATGCGCCTTCACGCACTACCGTCACCAGCGCGCTGGAGGACGATGAAGCGACCTGTTCTGAGTCATAGGTGATACGGGACAACAGCGTGCCGGTTGACTGCTGGTCAAAGAAGGCCACCGGCATGCCCATCATGTGGCTGAACAGACGTCGACGCATGTTCATCACGACATTGCCGGAAACCCATGAAATGCAATAGCTCGAAATATAACTGGTTATCCCACGTATCAGCATCAAACCAATGACGGCCAGCGGCATCCACAACAGTACGGATTTGTCAGCCTTACCGAAGCCGTCATCCAGTAAAGGTTTCAACAGGGAGAGCATTAAGGTATCGCCAGCCGCATTGAGTATCAGCGCCACAGCAGACACAAATAAGCCAGCTTTGTGGGGCGCAATCATCGGCCAGAGTCGGCGAAATGTCTGCCACGTTGAGAGATCTTTGTCTTGTTGCATTATTTAGTCACGCTGTTTGAAATAGCCGCTCATTCTACCTGGATTCACGTTTGACGCCAAACCACTGATGATACCAACGGGGCAATATTTGCTCTCTTAACCCCTTAATCTGCCAATGACCTGCGCGAATCCCGATATGAATCTGTCCGGATTGGGCGGTGTCATACCAACGATACCCGTACTGATGATAGGCGCTGAGTACCGTCTTCGCTGGCATCCGCCAGGCGTTATAGCGCGCCACGGAGGCGATTGCGACCTCTCCAGAAACATGACGCAGCAGCAACTCGCTGGATGAAGTTCGGCTGCCATGGTGGGGCACCTGTAAAATCGTTGAGACCAGCGCCTGTTGCTGTTGGGCAACCAGCTTCCTCTCGGCCTCCCGTTCAATATCACCGGTCAATAACAGACTCACTTTGCCATCATCGACGCGCACCACGCAGGAATCATTATTTTCTCCGTGGCTGGCACCACGCGGTGGCCATAATACGCTGAAACGCAGTTTCCCCCAGCGCCATACCTCTCCCTGATAGCAAGGCAGATGATTGGCCTCAGCCAATGCACTGCGCACGGGTGTGGTGGGAGATGCGGCCATAATCGATGCCAGCCCGCCACGGTGATCCAGATGCTTATGACTTAAAATAATCGCGTTTAAGCTGCTGTTTTTACGCTGTAACCACGGGAGGATGACGCGGCTACCCGCGTCCCCCTGGGTCCAGCGTGGACCGGCGTCATATAACACGGCCTCATCACCCTGGGTGATAACGATCGCCAACCCATGCCCGACATCGATCATATCTATCTGCCAGTCATCCTGCGGTTCACTGACGCGCCAGAGCAGCAGGGTGACCGCGACACTGCAACATTGCAGGGGCGCGCGATAGACCATACCGCTACGCCAGACCACTCCCCCACCCCACAGCAGCAGCATCGCGGGTAAGGCGTCACTCCACGGCAACCAACCCGCGGGCAGCGAGGCCAGCACTTGCATCACTCGATGGACCGACTGGTCTGCCAGCCACCATAATCCGCTGGCAAGCGACGCCACTGGCATCATCATCGCCAGCAATATCAGCGGCACCGTAATAAATGAGACCACCGGAACAGCCAGCAGATTAGCCACCAATGCACTCCAGCTAATACCTTGAAACAGGAAAATTTGCAGAGGAGCCATCAACAACATCATCCCCAGCTGTAAATGCAGCAGTTGCAGCACCCACCAGCGGCGTCCGCTGCGAAAGCGTGCAGGTAGAGCAAACCATTGATACCAGATAAGCAGCACTGCCACCGCTAAGGCGGATAACCAGAAACTCTCGGATAAAACGCTAAGCGGGTCCAGCGCCAGCAACAAGCCGACGCATAACGTCCAGACCTGCCAGCCGCTCAGTTGCCAGCCAGCAATGCGTAACAATACCCATACGGTCAGAGCCAGCATGGCACGCTGTGCGGGTGGATGGCTGCCGGAAATCCAGCAATAAATCGCCGCGGTGCACCAACTGGCAATCAGGGGAAGCAGGTAATTAATCCTCCGGGCGGGGAAGATTCGTTGCAGCATCCGCATGCATAACCAGCCGATACTGGCGGCCAGCGCGATATGCATGCCTGAAATCGCCATCAGGTGTGCGGTACCCGTCTCACGTAATATGCGCCGCTGATCCTCCGTCATCGCCTCTCGCTTACCAAATGCCAGCGCCTGGACGATTGCCGGTGTTTGCATCCCTACGAATGCAGGCAAATGATAGTTAATCAGACGCGAGCGCCAGCTACACACTGGATTCACCCGCTCGCGTGCCGCAATCAGCCCTTGCAAAGGCTGGTGTTGTGCCACCGCAAAACGTTGTGCATCAAACTCCCCCTCGTTGAGTCGTGCATGCACGGCGCGTAACCGCAGTTGCATCTGCCAGCGTTGACCACTACAGAATGGCTCCCCTTCACCGTTGTGGTTCAGCGTGGCAAACAGGGGTGGGAATTGATATCGCCCATTAATTTGCACCAGTTGCACCGTCAGCTGTTTATTATCCTGACGAACATCGGTTATCCGCACGAGGGCGTTGACCGGTGCCTGAGTGAGCTGGTCAATACTGGTGATCATTTGGCGGGCCTCGACCAACGCCCATAGCATCAGCAACAGCGCAAGCCCGATGAGGCGTAACGCACAGACAGGCTGTAGGCCGAGCAACAGCGCGGTGGCAGCCATCGCCATCAACGTGCTATTACCTGGCAACACCGGTATCACGCCTAATGGCAACGCCGCCAGGATCATCAATCGTGCCATAACTATCCATGTCATCTGCATCTTTCTTCTCCAGGCGAGGAGAGTAGAGTGTGCCAGAGGCGATGAAGATTCGGATGTGCGGAATTAACGAGTCTGGAGGCAGCTCCAAAGATAATCAGACTTTTGCATCGGTATTACCGGTATTCTGGAGCGCGCTCACGCCTGTCATCAGGCAAAAAAAAACGACACCCGAGGGTGTCGTTTTCAATGTTCGGTAACGGCTTAGCCGTAAATGTTCGCACGGTCACGCAATTCTTTGCCCGGCTTAAAGTGGGGAACGTATTTGCCTTCCAGATCCACTTTGTCACCCGTTTTCGGGTTACGTCCGGTACGCGGTGCGCGGTAGTGCAAAGAAAAGCTGCCGAATCCCCGGATTTCAATGCGCTCGCCTTGTGCCAACGTAGTGGCCATATGCTCGAGCATCTCTTTAACCGCATCCTCAACGACTTTCGCCGGAATATGAGTCTGCTGGCCTGCAAGTCTTTCAATCAGTTCTGACTTGGTCATGTAACCTCCGGTTAATCCCTGTTTGGAAAGGTATGACAGCTTTTACCGAAACCGGGCAGCTTACGCCGCCCGGTGCTTCGGGTCGATTACTCGCCTTTAGCCGCTTTGAACGCTTCAGCCATAGCGTTAGAGAAGTTGCCTTCTTCCTGTTTGGTGTTAACAGTGTTGATAGCTTCTTTCTCGTCAGCCTGGTCTTTCGCACGGACAGACAGACTTACAACGCGGTTCTTACGGTCAACGCCGGTGAATTTAGCTTCAACGTCGTCACCAACACTCAGAACCAGAGTTGCGTCTTCGATACGGTCCAGTGAAGCTTCAGAAGCGCGCAGGTAACCTTCTACGCCATCAGCTAATTCTACTGTAGCACCTTTCGCGTCAACTGCAGTGACTTTACCAGTCACGATAGCGCCTTTCTTGTTCACGGTGATGTAGTTGTTGAACGGATCTTCAGCCAACTGTTTCACACCCAGAGAGATGCGCTCACGCTCTGCATCAACCTGCAGTACAACGGCAGCGATTTCGTCGCCTTTTTTGTACTCACGAACGGCTTCTTCGCCAGTCGCGTTCCAGGAGATGTCAGACAGGTGAACCAGACCGTCGATGCCACCGTCCAGGCCGATGAAGATACCGAAGTCAGTGATTGACTTGATTTTACCTTCAACGCGATCGCCTTTGTTGTGGGTCTCTGCGAACTGCTGCCACGGGTTAGATTTGCACTGCTTCAGACCCAGGGAGATACGACGACGCTCTTCGTCGATGTCCAGAACCATAACTTCAACCACGTCGCCCACGTTAACAACTTTAGACGGGTGGATGTTTTTGTTGGTCCAGTCCATTTCAGAAACGTGTACCAGACCTTCAACGCCTTCTTCGATTTCTACGAAGCAGCCGTAATCAGTCAGGTTGGTCACACGACCGGTCAGCTTGGTGCCTTCCGGATAGCGTTTAGCGATAGCTACCCACGGATCTTCGCCCAGCTGTTTCAGGCCCAGAGATACACGGGTACGCTCGCGGTCGAACTTCAGCACTTTAACAGTGATTTCGTCGCCCACGTTGACGATTTCGCTCGGATGCTTAACGCGTTTCCAGGCCATGTCAGTGATGTGCAACAGGCCGTCAACGCCGCCCAGGTCCACGAATGCGCCGTAGTCAGTGAGGTTCTTAACGATACCTTTGACTTCCATGCCTTCCTGCAGGTTTTCCAGCAGCTGATCACGCTCAGCGCTGTTTTCAGATTCGATAACTGCGCGGCGAGAAACCACCACGTTGTTACGTTTCTGGTCAAGCTTGATTACTTTGAATTCAAGCTCTTTGCCTTCCAGGTGCAGAGTGTCGCGAACCGGACGCACGTCTACCAGTGAACCTGGCAGGAACGCACGAATACCATTCAGCTCAACTGTGAAGCCACCTTTAACTTTGCCGTTGATAACACCGGTAACAGTTTCAGCATCTTCGTAAGCTTTTTCCAGCGTGATCCAAGCTTCGTGACGTTTAGCTTTCTCACGGGACAGCAGGGTTTCACCGAAGCCGTCTTCTACTGCGTCCAGAGCAACGTCAACTTCGTCGCCCACCTGGATTTCCAGTTCGCCAGCTGCGTTCTTGAACTGCTCTGCAGGGATTGCAGATTCAGATTTCAGACCCGCATCAACCAGAACTACGTCTTTGTCGATAGCAACAACGACGCCACGAACGATGGAACCCGGACGGGTTTCGATTTCTTTCAGGGACTCTTCAAAGAGTTGAGCAAAAGATTCAGTCATATTGATAATCTTCAGGATTCTTCAATTTAACGTCCACCTGACGTCATTGTCGGATGGGGTTGTTTCACATGCCCGGCACCGGATCCGTGGTACAGGGTTACAGCAATTCGGTTGCCGAAATATTAAATGCCCAGCTTTTGGCGGGCATAATCAAGTGCCATTTCAATAACTTGCTCAATGGACATACTGGTTGAATCCAGCACCAGAGCATCAGAAGCAGGCACTAAAGGCGCGATAGCGCGGTTACGATCGCGGTCGTCGCGTTCCTGTATCTCGGCTAAAAGGCGATCAAAGTTAACACTAAAGCCCTTCTCCTGCAACTGTAGCATACGGCGATGAGCACGCTCTTCAGAACTGGCATCCAGGAAGATTTTTACCGGTGCATCGGGGAACACCACCGTCCCCATATCGCGACCATCGGCAATTAAACCTGGCTCCTCACGAAACGCCCGCTGACGGCGCAACAGCGCTTCGCGTACCCGAGGGAATGCCGCCACACGTGACGCCGTGTTGCTCACTTCCTGAGTACGGATTTCACCGGTAACGTCTTCACCTTCCAGGATGACCTGCATTTCACCTTCGACGGAAAGAAAACGCACGTCGAGGTGGGCCGCCATCGGCACTAAAGCCTCTTCTGATTCGATATCTACCTGATGATGGATCGCCGCCAGAGCCAGGACGCGGTAAATTGCGCCAGAATCCAGTAAGTGCCACTGCAACGACTCAGCCATCGCTTTACACAAGGTTCCCTTCCCTGCACCACTAGGCCCATCGATGGTAATAACCGGGGCGATTGCCGTCATTGTTTTCTCCTGTTGCTGAATGCGTATTTTCAGCCGGCATGGCTGTGTGGATTGCGCAGCATTATACGCTGACCGCGTCGGGTTCGTTACCCCTTAGCGCAGACAGCGTTATAAATTTGGACAGAATCGGAGGAATTTCCGGCACGAAGACCAGTAGAAAGTAAAGTCACCCGGCGCGGAAGGCCGCCGGGTGTAACGATCAGGAAGTGTGGCTGATTTTCGCTAACTGCTGGAAATAGTCAGGGAAGGTTTTCGCCGTACAACCCGGATCAAGGATCGTCACCGGCGTGTCTGACAACGCCACCAGCGCGAAACACATCGCCATGCGGTGATCGTTGTAAGTGCCAATATCCGCATGCTGTAACTGCGCTGGCGGGGTAATGCGAATAAAATCGTGCCCTTCTTCGACTTCCGCACCAACTTTACGCAATTCAGTCGCCATCGCAGCCAAACGGTCAGTCTCTTTGACGCGCCAGTTATAAATGTTGCGCATCAGGGTGGTGCCGTTGGCAAACAATGCCGTGGTGGCAATCGTCATCGCAGCATCAGGGATATGGTTCATATCCATATCGATAGCATTCAGGGAACCACGGGTACAGGCGATGTAATCATCACCCCATTCAATGCTGGCACCCATTTTTTCCAGCACGTCAGCAAAACGGATATCGCCTTGCACACTGTTGCGACCAATACCTGTCACACGCACCGTGCCGCCTTTAATCGCGGCTGCGGCCAGGAAATAGGAAGCAGATGAGGCATCGCCTTCCACCAGATAATCACCCGGTGATTGATACTGCTGCTTCC
This sequence comes from Pantoea sp. At-9b, assembly GCF_000175935.2. Classification (NCBI taxonomy): domain Bacteria; kingdom Pseudomonadati; phylum Pseudomonadota; class Gammaproteobacteria; order Enterobacterales; family Erwiniaceae; genus Pantoea; species Pantoea sp. At-9b. The sequence goes on along the minus strand of NC_014837.1, from coordinate 1,489,711 downwards.
CCTTGACGACAAAGCGCTGGTAATTCTGGTTATCAACATCAACACCGAAACAACGCATCAGGTGCAAGGTGATATCAATGTAAGGCTTTGATACCAGATCACCTTTGATGCTGATGGTGGTGTCCTGTTGCGCTAAAGGTGCCGTCATTAATAACGCAGTCAGAAACTGGCTGGACACGCTACCGTCAACCGTCACATCACCCCCATTAAAGCCCCCTTTGAGCAGTAACGGCGGATAGTCGGTCTGTTCCAGATACTCGATTTTTGCTCCGCCCTGACGCAGTGCATCAACCAGGTGTCCAATTGGACGCTCTTTCATACGCGGCTCACCGGTCAGCACGATAGATTGCTGACCAAGGCACAGCGCGGCAGCCAACGGACGCATGGCGGTACCCGCATTACCTAAAAACAGCTCCAGCGGTTGCTCTGAATGCAGTGGGCCAGCATTACCGATCACTTCACAGACCGTGCGATCAGCAGAAAGTGTATAGCTCACACCCAGCGCTTTCAGCGCGTTGAGCATATGCTTCACATCATCGCTATCCAGCAAGTTGGTCAGGCGTGTGGTGCCTTTTGCCAACGCGGCCAGCAACAGTGCACGGTTAGATACGCTCTTGGAACCCGGTAAGTTTACCGTGCCATCAACACGCGCAATCGGTTGTAGAGTCAGGGAGTCCTGCATGTGAAACTCAATCTCCAGAAAAGAAGAAACCCCGCCTGAAAACAACGGGGTCTGGCACCAGTCAGACTGGCATAGATGAATAATTAACCGTGGCGACGCTCAAAATCGACCATGAAATCGGTTAAGGCTTTAACACCTTCCAACGGCATCGCATTGTAAATCGAGGCGCGCATACCGCCAACCACACGATGCCCTTTCAGTGCATGCAGGCCAGCTTTCAGCGATTCGTCGAGGAACACTTTATCCAGCGCAGCATCGGCCAACTGGAAAGGTACGTTCATACGTGAACGGTTCTCCACCGCAACGTCGTTACGGTAGAAGTCGCTGCGATCAATCACCCCATACAGCAGGTCAGCTTTGGCCTGGTTCTGTTTGTCCATTTCTGCCACGCCGCCTTTCTCTTTCAGCCATTTAAACACCAGGCCAGAGAGATACCATGCAAAGGTCGGCGGGGTGTTGAACATAGAATCGTTCTCAGCCAGCACCTTGTAATCGAGAATAGACGGCACATAGCTGTGCGCTTTGCCCAGCAGGTCTTCACGCACGATAACCAGCGTCAGGCCAGCCGGACCGATGTTTTTCTGCGCACCGGCATAGATCACACCATAACGGCTGACATCAATCGGACGCGACAGGATGGTTGATGAATAGTCAGCCACCACCACTTTATCGCCAAAGTCAGGCTGCTCATCAATGGCGATGCCGTCGATGGTTTCGTTCGGGCAAAAATGCACGTAGGCTGCGTCATTGCTCAGCTGCCATTCACGCATGGGCAGAATCGCACGCTTGCCATCACGGGTCGTTTTTACGTCGATAGTATTTGGCGAGCAGTATTTCTCAGCTTCTTTGATTGCACTGTGCGCCCAATAGCCGCCATCAATGTAGTCAGCGCTTTTCGCCGATCCCAGCAGGTTACCCGGGATAGCGGCAAACTGCGCACGCGCGCCGCCATGACAGAATAAAACTTTGTAGTTGGCAGGGATTTTCAGCAGATCGCGAAAGTCTTTCTCAGCTTCTTCCGCTACCTGAATAAATTCTTTACTACGGTGACTGATTTCCATCACCGAGGTGCCTAACCCGTGCCAGTTTGTCAGTTCTTGTTCTGCACGACGGAGCACTTCAACCGGCAGCATCGCTGGACCGGAGCTAAAATTATAAACCTGCGTCATTTCCCCTCACCACTGTCATATCGAACGGTTATGAATACCCTACCGGTTTTATCATTGCCTCCGGATGGCTGCAATCATTTATCCTGCCGCGATCACATTTCCAGAGCCGGCTCCACCGCAGCTTATGTCATAAATGTAATCGACAATGGAATTTTGTGAGGTTTATCTGCGAAGTAAAATCAGATTGCCGCCAGACGAATAAAACCCCGTAACATAAGAGAGAGAAACTTCATCATCCGAATGGCGAATGTCGCGTAAAACCCGTATTATTGCGCGCTTTACGCCCACCCCATTGACTCAGAGAGCGCCATCATGACGCAAACTTTTATTCCCGGTAAAGACGCCGCACTGGAAGACTCCATTTCACGCTTCCAGCAAAAATTGCAGGATTTGGGTTTTAACATCGAAGAGGCCTCCTGGCTGAACCCGGTTCCGCACGTGTGGTCAGTGCATATTCGCGATCGTGACTGCCCGCTGTGCTTTACCAACGGTAAAGGTGCCAGCAAAAAGGCTGCGCTGGCTTCTGCGCTGGGCGAATATTTTGAGCGTCTCTCGACTAACTACTTCTTTGCTGACTTCTGGCTGGGTGAGTCCATCGCCAACGGCGAGTTTGTGCACTACCCCAACGAGAAATGGTTCGCCCTGCCGGAAGATGACAGCCTGCCAGCCGGGATCCTCGATGCCCGTCTGCGTAAATTCTATGATCCTGACGATAGCCTGAGTGCGGCGGATCTGGTTGATCTGCAATCCGGCAATGCCGAGCGTGGCATCTGTGGCCTGCCCTTTACGCGTCAGTCTGATCAGCAGACGGTCTATATCCCGATGAATATTATCGGCAACCTGTATGTGTCCAACGGCATGTCAGCGGGCAATACCGCTAACGAAGCCCGTGTGCAGGGGCTGTCTGAGGTGTTCGAGCGCCATATTAAGAACCGCATCATTGCCGAGTCCATTAGCTTGCCGGAAATTCCAGAAGCGGTGATGCAGCGTTACCCTGGCGTGGTGGAAGCCATTGCCCGCCTTGAAGCGGAAGGTTTCCCGATTTTTGCCTACGACGCCTCTCTCGGCGGCAACTACCCGGTCATCTGCGTGGTGTTGTTCAACCCGGCAAACGGCACCTGCTTCGCATCATTTGGCGCACATCCTGATTTTGGCGTGGCGCTGGAACGTACCGTTACCGAACTGCTGCAAGGCCGTGGTCTGAAAGATCTCGACGTGTTCACACCGCCGACTTTCGATGATGAAGAAGTTGCGGAACATGCCAACCTGGAAACCCACTTTATCGATTCAAGCGGCCTGATTTCCTGGGATATGTTCAAAGACGATGCTGACTATCCGTTTGTTGACTGGAGCTTTGCTGGCAGCACGCACGAAGAGTTCGACACCCTGATGGCCATCTTCCGCGCGGAAGATAAAGAAGTGTATATCGCTGATTACGAGCATCTGAGCGTCTATGCCTGCCGTATCATCGTGCCGGGCATGTCTGATATCTACCCGGCTGAAGACTTACTGCTGGCGAATAACAACATGGGTGCGCCGCTGCGTGAAACCCTGCTGGCGCTGCCGGAAAGCCAATGGGAACCGGAAGCCTATCTGGAGCTGATCACCCAACTGGATGAAGAAGGACACGATGACTTTACCCGTGTTCGCGAACTGCTGGGTCTGGCCTCGGGCAAAGACAATGGCTGGTTTACGCTGCGTATTGGTGAGCTGAAAGCCATGCTGGCGCTGGCGGGTGGTGACCTCGATCAGGCACTGATCTGGACCGAATGGACGATGGAATTTAACCAGTCCATCTTTAGCGCTGAGCGTGCTAATTACTACCGTTGCCTGCAAACTCTGCTGTTGCTGGCGATGGAAGAAGAACGCGATCCGGTGCAGTATCACCGTGCGTTTGTGCGCATGTATGGCGAAGCGGCCGTTGACGCTGCCTCTGCTGCCATCAGTGGTGAAGCACCGTTCTACGGCCTGCAAGCCGTGGATTTGGATTTAAAAGCCTTCCCGGCCCATCAGTCGTTGCTGGCCGCTTACGAAAAGTTGCAGGCAGCCAAGCGTCGTTATTGGTTAGCGAAATAAATCGCCCTTTTTCACCGTAAAAAGGCCGGATAACGAGCAAAAAAGGCGCTGAATAATTTCAGCGCCTTTTTTATTGTCCGGGGTTTCACCTTTGTCCGGAAAATTTTGCATAACATTTCAGATTCAACCACTAATATTCGTTAACAATTCAACCTTTCTTTAGACGCTTCACTCAACAATATTTGTAAATATTAAAAAATATTTAATCATTTAAATTCAATGCATTAAGTCACTTTCACTCTGAAAATGACACCAGATATCACCACCCCTCCGGTCAAATATGATCCATATCAAATCCTGTCCTATACTCCTTTGTTAGTATTAATCCCAGATAATTCCTGGAGAGCGTTAGTGTGAAAACTGACAACCCGTTTAATTCATTATTACCGGCTGCAATGGCAAAGGTTGCTGAAGATGCCGGGGTTTATAAAGCCACTAAACACCCCTTAACCACCTTCTTTCTTGCCATAACTGCTGGCGTATTCATTTCTATCGCTTTTGTGTTCTATATCACCGCCACTACCGGTAGCGGCACAATGCCTTACGGCATGGCAAAACTGATTGGCGGCATATGTTTCTCTCTGGGATTGATGCTGGTAGTGGTCTGCGGTGCCGACCTCTTCACCTCCACCGTATTGATTGTGGTGGCAAAAGCCAGTGGCCGCATTACCTGGGCGCAGTTGGGCCGTAACTGGTTGAATGTGTATATCGGTAACTTGTTGGGTGCCCTGTTTTTTGTGGCTCTGATATGGCTCTCTGGCGAACATATGGTGGCGAACGGTGCCTGGGGTTTAAACGTTCTGCAAACTGCTGACCATAAAATGCACCATAGCTTCATTGAAGCAGTCAGTCTCGGCACGCTTGCCAACCTGATGGTGTGCCTGGCAGTTTGGATGAGCTACTCCGGGCGTAGCCTGCTCGACAAAATGGTCGCGATGATTCTGCCAGTCGCAATGTTCGTCGCCAGTGGCTTTGAGCACAGTATCGCTAACATGTTTCTGATTCCAATGGCGATTATGATTCGTGATTTCGCCAGCCCTGAATTCTGGCAAATGGCGGGGGCCAGCGCCTCACAGTTCCAGGCGCTCAGCGTCGGTAACTTTATTGTCGACAACCTTATTCCTGTCACCATCGGTAACATCATTGGTGGTGGCTTGTTAGTCGGATTGACCTACTGGGTTATCTATCTGCGCGGTGATGACCCGGTACATTAATTAAGTATTGAGTATGGGCACGCGTGACCGCGTGCCAAACGTGAAAGTTTCCCTAAATAAAGGCAGGTATATCATGACCGAACTGAATGAAAAATTGGCGGCAGCCTGGGAAGGATTTAGCGCGGGCGAATGGCAGAACAGTGTCAACGTCCGCGATTTCATCCAGAAAAATTACACCCCTTATGAAGGCGACGAGTCATTCCTCGCAGGTGCAACGCCGGCCACCACTAAATTGTGGGATAACGTGCTGGAAGGCATCAAGATTGAAAACCGTACTCATGCACCGGTTGACTTTGATACCGACCTCGCTTCAACCATCACCTCCCACGATGCCGGTTACATCAACAAGTCACTGGAAAAAATCGTTGGTCTGCAAACTGAAGCCCCGTTGAAACGTGCCATCATCCCGTTCGGTGGCATCAAAATGGTAGAAGGCTCCTGTAAGGTTTATGGCCGTGAGCTGGACCCTTCACTGAAAAAAGTCTTCACTGAGTACCGTAAAACCCACAACCAGGGCGTGTTCGATGTCTACACCCCAGATATCCTGCGCTGCCGTAAATCCGGTGTGTTGACCGGTCTGCCAGATGCCTATGGTCGTGGTCGTATCATTGGTGACTACCGTCGTGTCGCACTTTACGGCATCGACTACCTGATGAAAGACAAAGTTGCGCAGTTCAATTCTCTGCAAAGCGATATGGAAAACGGCGTCAATCTGGAAGCCACTATCCGTCTGCGTGAAGAGATTTCTGAACAGCACCGTGCGCTGGGTCAGATCAAAGAGATGGCGGCTAAATACGGTCACGATATCTCTCTGCCTGCCACCACGGCTCAGGAAGCGGTGCAGTGGACTTACTACGGCTATCTGGCTGCGGTTAAATCACAGAACGGTGCTGCGATGTCATTTGGTCGCGTGTCTACCTTCCTTGATGTTTACATCGAACGTGACATCAAAGCGGGCAAACTGACTGAAGATGCCGCCCAAGAACTGATTGACCATCTGGTAATGAAACTGCGCATGGTGCGCTTCCTGCGTACCCCGGAATATGATGAGCTGTTCTCTGGTGACCCGATCTGGGCAACGGAGTCTCTGGCCGGTATGGGCGTCGATGGTCGTACTCTGGTGACCAAAAGCACCTTCCGTTTCCTGAATACGCTGTACACCATGGGCCCATCACCGGAGCCTAACATGACCATTCTGTGGTCAGAAAAACTGCCGATTAACTTTAAAAAATATGCGGCAAAAGTTTCCATCGATACCTCATCACTGCAGTATGAAAACGATGACCTGATGCGCCCTGACTTCAACAACGATGACTACGCCATCGCGTGTTGCGTTAGCCCAATGGTGATCGGTAAACAGATGCAGTTCTTCGGTGCTCGCGCTAACCTGGCGAAAACCCTGCTGTACGCAATCAACGGCGGCGTTGATGAAAAACTGAAAATGCAGGTTGGCCCGAAAGAAGCGCCCATCACTGATGACGTGCTGGACTTCGAAACCGTTATGGCGCGTATGGACCACTTCATGGACTGGCTGGCAAAACAGTATGTCACCGCCCTGAACGTTATCCACTATATGCATGACAAATACAGCTACGAAGCATCGCTGATGGCACTGCATGACCGTGATGTTTACCGTACTATGGCGTGTGGTATCGCGGGACTGTCTGTCGCCGCAGACTCCCTTTCCGCTATCAAATACGCCAAAGTGAAACCGGTACGTGATGCGGATGGTCTGGCGATTGATTTCGAAATCGAAGGCGAGTACCCGCAGTTTGGTAACAACGATGCACGCGTCGATGATATGGCTTGTGACCTGGTTGAACGTTTCATGAAAAAAATTCAGAAACTGGCGACCTACCGCAATGCTGTTCCGACTCAGTCAGTGCTGACCATTACCTCTAACGTGGTTTATGGTAAGAAAACCGGTAACACCCCAGATGGTCGTCGTGCTGGCGCACCGTTCGGCCCGGGCGCTAACCCGATGCACGGACGTGACCAGAAAGGTGCGGTTGCCTCACTGACATCTGTTGCGAAACTGCCGTTCGCCTACGCCAAAGATGGTATCTCTTATACCTTCTCCATCGTGCCGAACGCACTGGGTAAAGATGATAACGTCCGTAAAACCAACCTCGCAGGCCTGATGGATGGCTACTTCCACCATGAAGCCAACAATATCGAGGGCGGTCAGCATCTGAACGTGAACGTGATGAACCGTGAAATGCTGTTAGATGCGATGGATCACCCGGAAAAATATCCGCAGCTGACCATCCGTGTTTCCGGTTACGCCGTGCGTTTCAACTCGCTGACTAAAGAGCAGCAACAGGATGTCATTACCCGTACTTTCACCAAGTCCCTGTAATTCATCCCGCTAAAAAAAGGCTCCTGCGGGAGCCTTTTCTCCAGGTCGTTTTGCCAGAAGGCTAACCGTGGCTCTCTGGCAAAACCGACTTAAACCTCAGAGCACAACACAGATTGTGCCGCCTGATGCCAGGCTAAATTGGAGAACTCATCGCAATGTCAACCATCGGTCGTATTCACTCCTTCGAATCCTGCGGCACCGTTGACGGCCCGGGAATCCGTTTTATCACCTTCTTCCAGGGCTGCCTGATGCGCTGCCTCTATTGCCACAACCGTGATACCTGGGACACCCACGGTGGCAAAGAGATCACGGTAGAAGATTTAATGAAAGATGTGCTGTCGTACCGCCACTTTATGAATGCGTCGGGGGGTGGCGTGACGGCTTCCGGCGGTGAAGCGATTCTCCAGGCAGAATTTGTGCGTGACTGGTTCCGCGCCTGCCGCGCGGAAGGCATCCATACCTGCCTCGACACCAATGGCTTTGTCCGTCGTTACGACCCGGTTATTGATGAATTGCTTGAAGTAACCGATCTGGTGATGCTCGATCTCAAACAAATCAATGATGATATCCACCAAATTCTGGTCGGCGTCTCGAACCACCGCACCATGGATTTTGCCCGTTATTTGCAGAAGAAAGGCACCCGCACCTGGATTCGCTATGTCGTGGTACCCGGCTATTCCGATGATGATGATTCGGTGCATCGCCTGGGGGAATTCACCCAAGACATGGATAACATCGAGAAGATTGAATTATTGCCTTACCACGAATTAGGTAAGCATAAATGGATTGCGATGGGTGAAGAGTACAAGCTGGAAGGCGTCAAACCACCGACAAAAGAAACCATGGAGCGGGTGAAGAACATTCTGTCCGGCTATGGTCACCAAGTGATGTATTGAAACGCAGGGGAGCTTAAGCTCCCCTTTTTCAGGCATGGGCCACAGGTGTAGCGTGCTGGTCGGCTTTACGCAGTAACATCACCAGATAAACCAGCGCAACCCCCGCAATCATCACAAACAACAGACGGTCTGAGTAGCTTTGCATCAGCATCGCCGTGGTGCCCGGACCCACCAGGCTGCCAAGCGTGTAGCTGAACAGCAGTGCCTGGTTCATCGCGACCAATTCATGATGCGCCACCGTTTCACAGGCCCATGACATCGCGACCGGATAGAGCGTAAACCCGGCCAGCCCCAGCACAAATAAAGCCGGTGCCATGGCCGCATCGCTCAGCATGGCAATCGCGCCAAGGATAATGACAAACACCTGAACACGCAGCACCAGCAGGCGGCCAAAGCGATCGGCCAGACGGCCAACCGGCCACTGCCCGACAATCCCGGAACTCACCAACAGCGCCATCCAGTATCCCACAGTGGCGTCGCTCATGCCCTGATGCGCCAGATAAAGCGGCATCAAGCCGTACAGCGATCCCAGTAACACGCCGGAGATAATGCAGCCGTTGATGCCCAGGCGAGAACTGCGACGACGCATCATCGGCCAGATACGGCCTGGTGAAGCCTCTTCGTTAACGCTGCCTGCGTTAACACGGACGAACACCACCGGCAGCACGGCGCAGAGCACCAGCGCAGTCACCCACGGAATGACATGCAACAGCTCGGTTGAGACCCGACTGACCAGTAGCTGCCCGGCGACGGTGCCGAGATAATAAATAATCATATAGGCGGCAAGTAACTGGCCGCGATTGCGTACCGTGCCGCTACAGAGCAAGGCACTTTCCACCACGACCCACATCAGCGCACAGCCCACACCCGCGATAAAACGCAGCAGTGTCCAGCTGTAAAAGCCACCCAGCAATGCCATCCCCACCGTTGCCACCGCAAACAGGATCGTCGCCAGATAGTAACAGCGGTTAAAACCGTAATGCGTAATCAACCAGCCAGCCAGCAACGTGCCTGCAAGGTTACCGGTATAATAGGATGAACTGACCATGCCGACCTGCCAGGTTGGCAGTTGATCATGCGTCAGCCATAACGGCACCAGCGTATTAAGCACAGCGATAGACACCGTCAGGAGCAGCAGACCGCAGAGCAGCAGCAGGACGGGGCGCGACCAGGTTGACATAGGGAAAAAACCAAAGGAATAGAGAGAATTGCGCGCAGTTTGCCAGTTGCTATTTTAAAGTCAATGAGCAAAAAAACACCGCCGCATTTTTTGCTGCTAACCCATTTAATTTTTTTATCTTCAGTAAGTTAGAGTACGAAAGAACTTTCTTAACCGTCTCGCTATCTCTATGAATTTGTGGATTTTTAGACGATCAGCTCAGACAGGGGTCGATAACGTTTATTTCTGATTAATTCCGGGTAAAGATTAAATCCGTTTTATGCAGGAAATAAAAAACCCGGCAGTGCCGGGTTTTTTTAAAACAGCTGAAGATTAACCAATAAATTCAATGCCGCCCATATACGGACGCAGAACTTCTGGCACTTCAATACGGCCATCGGCCTGCTGATAGTTTTCCAGCACGGCAACCAGGGTACGCCCCACCGCCAGACCAGAACCATTCAGCGTATGCAGCAGACGCGGTTTCTTCTCGGTCTTGCTACGGCAACGCGCCTGCATACGACGCGCCTGGAAATCCCACATGTTGGAGCAGGAGGAGATTTCGCGGTAAGTATTTTGCGCCGGTAACCAGACTTCGAGGTCATAGGTCTTGGTTGAACCAAAGCCCATGTCGCCGGTGCACAGCAGCACTTTACGGTACGGCAGGTTAAGCAGTTGCAGCACCTTCTCGGCATGACCAACCAACTCTTCCAGCGCCTGCATTGAGGTTTCCGGTGCGACGATCTGCACCATCTCGACTTTGTCGAACTGGTGCATACGGATCAGACCACGAGTATCACGACCGTAGGAGCCCGCTTCTGAACGGAAGCACGGGGTGTGTGCGGTCAGTTTGATCGGCAGGTTCTCTTCTTCGACGATCTCATCGCGTACCAGGTTGGTCAGCGGCACTTCAGCGGTCGGAATCAACGCATAGTTGCTGCTACCCGCTTCTTCATCCAGCGGTTTGGTGTGAAACAGGTCCTCACCAAATTTCGGCAACTGACCAGTACCATACAGCGTGTCATGGTTCACCAGATAAGGCACATAGGTCTCAAGATAACCGTGTTGCTGGGTGTGCAGGTCAATCATAAATTGACTCAGAGCGCGATGCAGACGGGCAATTTGTCCCTGCATCACCACAAAGCGTGAACCGGTCAGCTTCACCGCTGAAGCGAAATCTAAACCTTTCGCCAGTTCACCCAGTTCAACGTGATCTTTCACCTGGAAATCGAACTGACGTGGCTCACCCCAGCGTGCAACTTCGAGGTTTTCCGTGTCATCTTTACCCAACGGCACTTCGTCTGCCGGCAAGTTAGGCAGGGCCAGAGCAAAATCACGGATTTCGTTTTGCAGGGCATCCAGTTCTGCTTTTGCCGCGTCCAGGCGTTCGCCCAGCACGTTCACTTCCTGACGCAGCGGCTCGATATCTTCCCCACGTGCTTTGGCCTGACCGATGGATTTGGATCGGGAGTTACGCTCAGCCTGCAGATTTTCCGTTTCTACCTGCAATACTTTACGACGCTCTTCATGGGAGCGCAGCGTTTCCACATCCAGTTTAAATCCCCGGCGTGCCAGTTTTTCTGCGACTGCGTCTGGCTCGTTACGCAGCAGATTGGGATCGAGCATGCTTATCCTGTGTAATTAAGGTTGATTGAACGAATGAAGTGATGCATCCCTCTGGAATGCATTGAATTCCTGGATCACCTTACCGTAACGCCTTTAGGAGCGGTAGCGTTTTATCGGGCTATTTTGATCCTGTTCAGCCAGCCAGGCGAGTTTTTCGCCAATTTTCCCCTCAAGACCACGGTTGGTGGGATGATAGTAGCGAGTTTGTGCCATTTCTGGCGGAAAGTAGACCTCGCCAGCGGCAAACGCATTCGGCTCGTCATGGGCGTAGCGATACTCCTTGCCCAACCCCATCTCTTTCATCAATTTGGTGGGGGCATTACGCAGATGCTCAGGGACGTCATAATCCGGGAACTCGCGCGCATCGCGCATCGCCGCCTTGAAGGCGGTATAAACCGCATTACTTTTCGGTGCACTGGCGAGATAAACAATCGCCTGGGCGATGGCACGTTCACCTTCGGCTGGCCCTACGCGGGTAAAGCAATCCCAGGCGGCAATCGCTACCTGCATACCGCGCGGATCGGCATTGCCTACGTCTTCAGAGGCAATCGCCAGCAAGCGACGCGCCACATACAGTGGATCGCCACCGGCGGTGATAATTCGCGCATACCAGTAAAGGGCGGCATCCGGCGCGGACCCCCTTACCGACTTATGCAGGGCAGAAATCAGGTCGTAGAAACGATCGCCTTTCTTATCAAAACGCGCCGCCCGCTCCCCGGACACTTCATTCAACAGTTGCGGCGTCAACTCACGCTGGCCTGCACCGTTGGTTTCTGCCATATCCGCCATCATTTCCAGCGTATTCAGCGCCCGGCGGGCGTCACCGTTCACCAGCTCGGCAATCATCCGCCGCGTGTTGTCAGGTAACAAAATATCGCTGTTACCATAACCGCGTGTGCTGTCCTGCATCGCCTGCTGCAAAACCTGCTCAATGTCAGCGGTGGTTAACGATTTCAGCAGGTAGACACGCGCACGCGACAACAATGCCGAGTTCAGCTCAAACGAGGGGTTTTCGGTGGTGGCACCAATAAAGGTGATGGTGCCATCTTCGATATGCGGTAAAAACGCATCCTGCTGACTTTTGTTAAAGCGATGCACCTCATCCACAAACAAAATGGTGCGACGGCCAACCTGGCGGTTTTGTCTGGCTCGTTCAATCGCTTCACGGATCTCTTTTACGCCCGAGGTAACGGCAGAGATGCGCTCAACATCGGCTTTACCATAATGCGCGATAATCTCGGCAAGCGTGGTTTTTCCTGTCCCCGGTGGCCCCCACAGAATCATCGAATGCAGATGCCCTGCCTCAATCGCACGCGGCAACGGTTTACCGGCTGCCAGCAGATGTTGCTGCCCGATGTATTGTGCCAGCGTCACTGGCCGCATACGCGCGGCCAGTGGCTGAAACTCATTGCTGGAGGCGAAATCCAGGGAAAGATTACTCACCGTGACCTCACTGACGTTGATCGTCTACCGTTACCCCTTTCGGCGGCGTAAAGGTGAATTTATCCGGGCTGATGGCACCATTGGTCTGGCTTTTCAGCTGATAGCTGCTGCGCTGTCCATCCTGTTCAATCGCACTGAATTGATTGATGGTGCCTGACGGGGTGACGGTGATGGTGAACTGCTTGAGATTCCCGTCGCTACTTTTTGGCGTCAGCTCGAAATTATCGCCCTGCTGTTTGATGTTGTACTGTGTCCAGTCACTGGGCTGGTTGCGGGCAATCAACATAAACGGGGTGTTGCTGGTGGCATTCTTCAACCAGCTGGCGCTGACCTGTTCAACGAACGGATTGTAGAACCACAGCGTTTTACCATCGGAAATGATGACGCTTTCGTCCGGTGCAGTCATGTGCCAGTTAAACAGGCTGGGACGTTTAACCCACAGCTCACCTTCGCCATCCTGCACGTTGGCTCCGCTGCCATCGGTCACTTTCTGGCTAAAGCTGGCATGGAAGCTGTTAACTTTGTTCAGACGCTGCTGCAAATCGCTGGACGCATCAGCCAGCACGGAAGCAGAAAGAAAAGAGGCCAGCAGACCGCAGGCAATAACGCGTAATTTCATCTGATTCGATTCCTTATTCATTGTTTCCCGACACTTACTGCATTAAACGTAGTTGCCGCACTGTCTCTTCGACAGGAGAAAAAGCCGAAAGCTCCCGTTGATATGGGGGTCGACTGCCAGATAAACAATGGGCCAGTAAATACTGGCCCGAATTAACTGTTGGCGGATGTTCAGTTACATCTCATGTGGCGGCGGCGACAGCACCTCACGGTTACCGTTATGTCCAGGTTCAGACACAATGCCCTGCGCTTCCATCTGTTCAATGATACGCGCGGCACGGTTATAACCGATTCGGAACTGACGTTGCACCCCAGAAATCGAGGCACGACGCTTATCCACCACAAAAGCCACCGCCTGATCGAACAGCGGGTCCAATTCTTCATCACCGTCCAGACCGGCAGCGCCACCTTCGTTCTCTTCGCCCGCCGTGATGCTATCGATATATTGCGGACGACCACGCGCCTTCCAGTCCTGCACCACCGCATGAACTTCCTGATCGCGGACAAATGCCCCGTGTACACGCATGGGCATTGACGAGTTCGGCGGCATATACAACATGTCACCCATGCCGAGCAGTGATTCCGCGCCACCTTGATCGAGGATAGTACGTGAGTCGATTTTACTGGATACCGTAAAGGCGATGCGTGTCGGGATGTTAGCTTTGATTAACCCGGTAATCACATCCACGGATGGACGCTGGGTCGCCAGCACCAGATGGATACCTGCCGCACGCGCTTTCTGCGCCAGACGGGCAATCAGTTCTTCCACTTTCTTGCCCACGGCCATCATCAGGTCAGCAAACTCATCCACCATCACCACGATGTAAGGCAGTTTTTCCAGCACCGGCGGCGTAGTATCCATGCTGTCACCCGGTTTCCAGAACGGATCGGGGATCGGACGGCCCATCGCCTCAGCCTGTTCCACTTTTTCGTTGTAACCGGCCAGGTTACGCACGCCAAGCGCAGACATCAGCTTATAGCGTCGCTCCATCTCACCCACACTCCAGCGCAGCGCATTGGCCGCATCTTTCATGTCGGTCACCACTTCCGTCAGCAGGTGCGGAATGCCTTCATAGACCGAAAGCTCCAGCATTTTCGGGTCGATCATAATAAAGCGCACTTCTTCCGGCGTGGCTTTGTACAGCATGCTGATGATCATGGCGTTCACGCCGACCGATTTACCCGAGCCAGTGGTACCCGCCACCAGTAAGTGCGGCATTTTGGCCAGATCCGCCACCACCGGCTGCCCGGCGATATCTTTACCCAGCACCACGGCCAGCGGCGAAGGATTGTCACGGAATTTCGCGCAATCCAGCACTTCGCGCAGATACACCGTCTGACGATGTTTGTTCGGCAGTTCGAGGCCAACATAAGGTTTGCCCGGAATCACCTCTACCACACGCACCGCCACCGCCGAAAGAGAACGGGCCAGGTCACGTGACAGGTTAGAGATACGCGCGGCTTTGACGCCAGGCGCAAGATCCAGCTCAAAACGGGTGATCACCGGTCCTGGCGAGATCCCCACCACTTCGGCCTTCACGCGGTAATCGGCGAGGCGGGCTTCCACCAGGCGCGCCGTTTGCTCCAGCGCAAACATATCAACCGGCTCTTCTTCCGACGGAGGCGGCGTCAGCAGGTCCAGCGTGGGCAGCGGCGTAGAGGGGCGTTCCAGCGGCTGTTCATGGCGCACCAGGAACGGATGGAACAGGCTATCGTGGACCGATTTGGCCGGTTTCTCTTCCGCAACCGGCTCCTCTTCTGCTGCCGACCACGGGCTGCTTTCCTCATCAAAGGACGGCAGCACGTCTGGCTGCGGCGCTACCGGCTGCTGCCATTGCGCAGGCGCAGGCACTTCCGGCTCTGGCGTGGCAGCAATAGTGAACAAAGGCTCACTCGGGCTGTCATCCACCAGGTCTTTCATCGGTGAAAAATCAAAGGCTGATGAAGTGTCGAGATTAAATACCGGCCCTTCATCCGCTTCTTTTTCTGCGTGATAGCGCTGCTGCTGTTGTTCCGCAAACTGACGGGCCAGCTGAGCCTGCTGCAATGCGTCTTCGTCTTCCGCATCCGTGTGCCAGCTTTCGCCGTAACGCTGCTGCTGTTGCGACTGGAAAGCGTCACGCAGTTGCGCTTCCTGTAGCGCGGCGGCATCTTCCGCTGCGACAGGATCGAGCGTCGGTGCCACATGCTGCTCTGACTCTTTCGCTTTCTCTTCTGCCATGCGCTGTGACGGCAGTTTGATGCCATACGAGGCCAGCTCACGGCGCGTCGGCAATTTCACCGGGTTTGGACGCGGCAATTCCGGGCCAATGCCCTGTTTAACCTGAGGATTGTAATCCCGCTCAGGCACGATATCGAAAGCAGGCGTGTAAGGCGCACTGGATGCTGCGGCTTTCGCCGCTCCGGCGGCCAACGCGACACTGGCGGTGGTATTCAGCGCAGACGGAGTCTGGGCTGCATCCTGCCAATTGCCCATTTTTGGACCATCGTCATCTTCGACCGGTGAGAACGACACCGTATCGGCCGGCACTTCAAAACGGTACAACGGCGGTGATGGTGGTACTTCGCTCACCACTGGCGTAGCAGGCGCAGGCGGGACAATGGCTGCCTGCGGCTGTTGCACCACCGGCTGCGGTGCAGCAACAACAGGGGCTGGAGCCGGTGCCGGAGGTGCGACCACCGGATCCTGATGGGCCGCTTCGCTGCTCATCGTAATGGCGGCAGCCGTCGCGGCACTGGCTTTCGCCAATAAGGGATCGTCCCCGACATCATCGACTTTGCGCGGTTTGGCTAACAGCACATCATCATCATCGGACGATGCTGCACGCAGCGGAGGCACAGCCTCATCTGTCTGCGGGTGTTCGTCCTCATCCTCATATTCATCCTCTTCCTGCCAGGGTTCATCCTGACGGGAACGGTTGCTGGCAAATGTCAGCACCCCCATCACCACACCGCCGATTCGTTCGGCAATCGTTAACCATGACCAGCCGGTATAAAGGGTGATCCCGGCCGCCCAGACGCACAACAGCGTTAAGGTGCCACCTGCGGAACTGAACCAGGGTGACATCGCGTTGCTGATCAGGCTACCGATCACCCCACCTGAGGCGAAATACCAGATGTCGTCAGCGTTAAGCGCCGCCAGACCACAGGTGGTCACCACCAGTGCCAGCACGCCAATCAAGCGCAGCCCCACGGCAAAGTAATCAATGTAGTCGTGGCGATCGCGTTGGCGGAAAGTGATCCAACACAAACCAATGATGACCGGAGGAATGGCATAGGCCATTACGCCGAAGATAAACAGCAAGGTGTCGGCCAGCCATGCGCCCACGCTGCCACCCAAATTATGGATAGGCTCGTGCCACGCCGTTTGCGACCAACTGGGATCGGAAGGGTTAAAACTGACCAACGAAACCATCAGATAGATGGCAAACAGGGCCACAAGGATAAGCAACGCTTCAAGCAGCCGACGTCCGCTGCTCAGCGGTTGTAATGAAACGTCTTTGTCTTCTGTGTATTCCTGGCTCAAGAGAACTCTCCAGGTGCCTGTAAATTAAGAAGGCAACAGCGCCGGGCTAGCCCGACGCTGGTCCTGTATGAATTCACAGGAGTGTACCGAAATCCTGCACGCTTTGCACCTGCCCTGCGTTAACGGGTTTTGATCACCAGGCGATTGCTCTGTTTGACCTCTTCCATTACCACGTAGGTGCGGGTGTCGTTTACGCCCGGCAGGCGCAGCAAGGTTTCACCCAGCAGTTTACGATAGGCGGACATATCCGGCACACGGGTTTTCAGCAGATAGTCAAAGTCACCGGAAACGAGGTGACACTCTTGAGTTTCCTCAAGTTTTTGCACGGCGGCGTTAAATTGCTCAAACACATCTGGCGCGCCACGATTCAGAGTAATCTCAACAAATACCAGCAGTGAAGCGTCAAGATAATGCGGGTTGAGCTGTGCGGTATAGCCAAGAATGAAACCCTGACGTTCCAAGCGACGAACACGCTCAAGACACGGCGTCGGCGATAATCCAACACGTTTCGAAAGCTCGACATTGGAAATACGACCGTCTTTCTGCAATTCATTCAGAATGTTTCTGTCGATACGATCCAGATCTTTTCCGGGGCGCTTCTTATTGTCTACCATTATTATTGTCTCTCTTAATTCCTTCCCTTAACCTGCCACACCCTGAAAACATTCATTGTTCAGGGCCTTACTGAAGTGAAGACGATAAGCCTGTGCAGTAATGCGACCATCCGTATGACGCATGTTGTCTGTCCACATCATGCGTCATTACCAATGTCAGGCTGTTTAAATCTGGCGAAACAAACCAAAACAGGTATGAAATTCTGTTTTGTATCGCTAAATCTTCTTTGCTTCTGACAATGTTTTCGCAAATGCGCAGGCGATTGTCAAAGTAAAACATCCAAATTCAGTACAAGATGCCAGACAGAGTGCTGGGTTCCTGTTTTCTAATGAGATTTTTTATACAACTGCACCACTAATTACCGAGCATTGCCCCCTTTTGGCGCAATCCGCGTGCAGAATCTGTTCTCATCGTCTACACCGCTTGCAGCGATTGTTAACAAAATTGCTGAAGACTTTTTTTGCGGCGCTATTTTCCCTACAATCGCTGGCTATGTTGTCAGAAAAAAACTGAGGAACACATGAGTACGGCCAAACACAGTAAGCTGCTCATTCTGGGCTCCGGCCCTGCCGGTTACACCGCAGCAGTCTATGCCGCGCGCGCTAACCTGAATCCGGTATTGATTACTGGCCTGGAAAAAGGCGGTCAGCTCACCACCACCACAGAAGTGGAGAACTGGCCAGGTGACCCGCACGATCTGACCGGCCCATCGCTGATGGAACGCATGCACGAGCATGCGGAAAAATTTAATACCGAAATCATTTTCGACCATATTCACACCGTCGATTTGCAGAACCGTCCGTTCCGCCTGACCGGCGACAGCGGCGAATACACCGCGGATGCGCTGATCATCGCAACCGGAGCCTCTGCGCGCTATCTTGGTTTACCGTCAGAAGAAGCGTTCAAAGGTAAAGGCGTGTCGGCCTGCGCCACCTGTGATGGTTTTTTCTATCGCAACCAGAAAGTCGCGGTGATCGGTGGGGGTAACACCGCCGTGGAAGAAGCGCTGTATCTGGCGAATATCGCCGCCGAGGTGCATCTGATTCACCGTCGCGATAGCTTCCGCGCCGAAAAAATCCTGATCGATCGCCTGATGGAGAAAGTACGCAACGGTAATATCGTGTTGCATACCGACCGCACGCTGGACGAAGTGGTGGGTGACCAGATGGGCGTCACCGGTCTGAAGCTGCTGTCGACCAAAGGTGAAGCCGCTGAATCGCTGGAAGTTGCCGGTCTGTTCGTCGCGATCGGACACAGCCCTAACACCGCCATCTTTGCCGGTCAGCTGGCGCTGGAAAATGGTTACATCAAAGTTCAGTCCGGTCTGCACGGCAACGCAACGCAGACCAGCATCCCTGGCGTGTTTGCGGCAGGCGATGTGATGGACCATATCTATCGCCAGGCGATCACCTCGGCAGGCACCGGTTGTATGGCGGCGCTGGATGCAGAGCGTTACCTGGATGGTTTGGTTAAAAACGTTAAGTAACTTGTTAATAACCTGATCATATTTCTTGAAGGCGACCTGTTTTGGTCGCCTTTTTTATTACCTGCGTGCTACAGTTCATGCGCCTGACGTTGTTGGGGTTTTTAACCTCGCAACAGCTTCTCTTCTGAGTAATTGAACGGCTTCGTATGAACAAATCGCGGCAACAGGAACTTATCCGCTGGCTCCGCCAGCAACGTCATCACGGTGCGCGCAGTTTGCGTCTGGTCTCGCTGTTGGGATTTGCCAGCGCATTGGTGATTATTGCCCAGGCCTGGCTGCTCGCCTCGCTGTTGCAGGCGCTGATCATCACCCATCAGCCACGGGCTGAATTACTCACCCCGTTCAGTCTGCTGCTACTGTGCTTTGTGCTGCGTGCCGTGCTGAATTATGGCCGCGAAATGGCAGGCCAGCGTGCCGGGATGGCAATCCGCCGCGCCTTGCGCCAGCAGGTACTGGATCGCCTGAATACGCTGGGTCCGGCCTGGATTCAGGGCAAGCCAGCTGGCAGCTGGGCCACGCTGCTGCTGGAGCAGATTGAGGAGATGCAGGATTATTACGCGCGCTATCTGCCACAGATGTCGCTGGCGGTGTTTATCCCCTGTGCGATACTGGTGGCGATCTTCCCGATTAACTGGGCAGCGGGCCTGATTTTATTAGCCACTGCGCCATTGATCCCGTTTTTTATGGCGATGGTCGGTATGGGCGCTGCCGATGCCAACCGCCGCAATTTCCTTGCCCTGGCCCGCCTGAGCGGAGATTTCTACGACCGCCTGCGTGGCCGTGAAACGCTGCGCCTGTTTGATCGCGCCAGTGCAGAACAACAGGCCATCACCCGTAGCACCACCGACTTTCGCCAACGGACCATGGAAGTGCTGCGCCTTGCCTTCCTCTCCTCGGCGGTGCTGGAATTCTTTGCTTCGCTGGCGATTGCGGTGGTCGCGGTGTACTTCGGCTTTTCCTACCTTGGTGAGCTGAATTTTGGTCATTATCACAGCGGCGTCACGTTGTTCGCAGGTTTCCTCGCCTTAATCCTTGCCCCCGAATTCTTTCAGCCACTGCGCGATTTAGGCACCTTTTACCATGCCAAAGCGCAGGCGGTGGGTGGTGCCGATGCCCTCGACCGCTTTTTGCAGGAAAGCCCGGACGTGCAAGCTGGCGAGTCAGGTGAGTCTTGCGCCTTCTCCGCCCCATTGCAGCTGCAAGCCCATGATCTGGTGGTGATGACGGCCAAAGGGGAGCCGCTGTCTCAGCCGCTGACCTTTAGTCTCAGCGCTGGCAAACGCGTGGCGCTGGTAGGTCAAAGCGGTGCAGGAAAAACCGCCTTGATGAACGTACTGCTCGGCTTTCTGCCTTATCAGGGTTCGCTGAAAATCAATGGTATCGAGTTGCGTGAGATTACGCGCTCAGCCTGGCAACAACACCTCGCCTGGGTCGGTCAAAATCCCCACTTACCGGCCAGTACCCTACGCGAGAATGTACTGATGGGGCGTACCGTGAGTGAAGCTGAACTGGAAAATGCCCTCGTTCTGGCCGCTGTCACTGAATTTCTGCCGCGCTTGCCCCAGGGGCTGGATACGCCACTTGGCGACGGTGCAACAGGCTTATCCGTCGGCCAGGCGCAACGCGTTGCGGTTGCCCGCGCGTTGCTGAAACCAGCGCAACTGCTGTTACTGGATGAACCGGGCTCCGGCCTGGATAGCCAGAGCGAACAACGTGTGATGAGCGCGCTGAAACAGGCCGCCACGCAGCAAACCACCCTGATGATTACGCATCAACTCGGTGACCTCGCCAGCTGGGATGAAATCTGGGTGATGCAACACGGCCAACTGGTGCAGCAAGGTGAGTGGCAGCAGTTGTATCAGCAGGAAGGCCCATTGCGTGAGATGGTGCAACACCGCCAGAGGGAGATTGCCTGATGCAGAGTTTGATTCCTTTCCTCCGCCTGTGGCGACGCCATCCATGGCGTCTCGGTCTGGGGATAGTGCTGGCCATCGCGACCCTGTTGGCCAGCATCGGTCTGCTGACGCTCTCCGGTTGGTTCCTTGCCGCCTCATCAGTGGCTGGCGTGGCAGGCCTGTACAGTTTTAACTATATGTTGCCTGCTGCCGGTGTACGCGGCGCAGCCATCATTCGTACTGCCGCCCGCTATTTTGAGCGTCTGGTCAGCCATGATGCGACCTTCCGCGTGTTGCAGCATTTGCGCGTCTTCACTTTCAGCAAATTAATTGCGCTGGCACCGCAGCAGCTGGCGCAATTCCGCCAGGGCGATCTACTGAACCGCTTTGTCAGTGATGTTGACACGCTTGACCATCTCTATCTGCGCGTAATTTCGCCGCTGATCGGGGCAGCAGTGGTGATCTTTGCTGTAACCCTGGGATTGTCCTGGCTGGATGTGCCACTGGCGTTGTTGCTGGGCGGCATCATGCTGGCGACACTGTTGCTGATGCCACCGCTGTTCTGGCGTGTTGGCACGGCTGCGGGGCAGCGAATTGCCCACCATCAGGCCAACTGGCGTTTACAACTGACGCTGTGGCTTACGGGTCTGGCCGAACTGCAAATTTATGGCGCGGCAACACGCTGGCGCGCACAACTGGATCGTGAAGAAGCAGACTGGCAGCTGGCGCAGCGTAAACAGCATCGTTTACAGGCGCTGGCGCAAAGCCTGTTGCTGCTTATCACCGGCGTGACCGTCACGCTGTTGCTGTGGGTCTCTGCGGCAGGCATTGGTGGGGATAGCGCACCTGGTGCCCTGATCGCGCTGTTTGTCTTTTGCGGGTTAGCGGCATTTGAGGCTCTGGCCCCGGTTGCTGGTGCCTTTCTGCCGTTAGCGCAGGTCACCAGCGCCGCACAGCGCGTGCAGGAGATTATCGATCAACCTCCGGCAATCCGTTTCCCGACCACCAAAGTCAACACGTTACCTGGGATGCGTCTGGCGTTGGAAAATATTCAGTTCAGCTATCCGCAGCGTCCGGAAGCGGTGCTGAATGATTTTTCCCTGCATTTGCAACCTGGCGAGCATCTGGCGCTGCTTGGGCCAACCGGCTGCGGCAAATCCAGTCTGCTGGCCTTGATCACCCGTGGCTGGGAAGCGCAACAGGGCAATATCACCCTGAACGACTTGCCTATCGCCAGTTGGGATGAAGCCTCACTGCGCCAACGCATTAGCATGGTAACGCAGCGGGTGCATCTGTTCAGCCAAACCCTGCGTGACAATCTGTTGCTGGCCTCACCGACAGCGAGCGATGAGCAGCTCATTGATGCTCTGCATCAGGTGGGCCTCGGCCATTTGGCCGACCACAGCGAAGGGCTGAATGCCTGGATGGGAGAAGGAGGTCGCCCTCTTTCCGGTGGCGAACTACGCCGTCTGGCGATTGCACGCGCCTTGTTGCATGGTGGTGACCTGTGGTTGCTGGATGAGCCAACGGAAGGATTAGACGCCACTACCGAGCAGCAAATTCTCACGCTGTTGCAGCGGGTCAGTCATGGCAAAACCTTAATTATGGTCACGCATCGCCTGAGTGGTCTGGCACAAATGGATCGTATTTGCGTGATGGATCAGGGGCGCATTATTGAATCCGGTACCCATGACGAATTAATCTCAAAAGCAGGACGCTACTGGCGTTTCCAGCAACGGTTTGCGCTATAGTCTTAGCGAACTGCTGTAAGGGTGATTAACGCAATGAGATTGGTTCAACTGTCACGCGATTCGCTGCATTTCCCGCCTCCGGAAATGGCGCTACGCGAGCCAAATGGCTTGCTGGCGATGGGCGGTGATCTCTCCCCTGCCCGTCTGATGAATGCGTACCAGCGCGGTATTTTTCCGTGGTTTTCGCCCGGCGACCCGATTCTCTGGTGGTCGCCTGATCCCCGCGCCGTGTTGTTGCCGGAGTCATTTCATCTCAGCCGCAGCATGGCACGCTTTCACCGCCAATCACCGTACCGTGTCACCATGAACCAGGCCTTTGCACAGGTGCTGGAAGGCTGCGCCAGTAATCGTCAGGAAGGGACCTGGATCACCTTCGAGGTGAAACGCGCCTGGCTACGACTGTATGAACTGGGTCACGCACATTCTGTTGAGGTGTGGCATGAACAGCGCCTGGTGGGTGGATTATATGGTCTCGCGTTGGGACAGATTTTTTGTGGCGAGTCGATGTTCAGTCGGCAGGAAAATGCCTCCAAAACCGCGTTGTGGGTTTTCAGCCAGCATTTTCTGCAACACCATGGCCGGTTGATTGATTGCCAGGTGCTGAACCCTCATACCGCCTCATTAGGCGCGGTGGACATTCCACGCGGTGATTATTTGCAGTATGTACAAACCTTGGCATGGCAGCCTGTTTTAGCCGGTTGCTGGCAAACACAAACCCTTTTTTGAGCGCTGGCGCAGATGTTTTGCACACAATACGCAGTGAAAGTGATATAATAGTCGAGTTTGGTATGTCGTCCGCGCTTCGCTGTGGCGAGCCGGAATTGCCAGGCTGGGAAAGTGACTGTTTTCCCGAAGCTGTTTCAGTTGAGCATCAGAGGCCAATTGCTACAGATTCTTAGCCCGCTAATCCCCCGCAGACGTCAAAAACACCCGAATTTATCCGTAATGCACGCGCATTGGCGCGACGCACGGCGAAGTGTTGGCAAAATCACCAACGTTTCTTTACATAAATCATGGAATTCGGCATTATCTTGCCGGTTCAACAGTTTGGTAGTTCACCCAGAGGATTCGATGGCCAAAGAAGACAATATTGAAATGCAAGGTACCGTACTGGATACGTTACCTAACACCATGTTCCGCGTAGAACTTGAAAACGGGCACGTGGTTACCGCTCATATCTCCGGTAAAATGCGCAAAAACTACATCCGCATCCTGACGGGCGACAAAGTGACTGTCGAGTTGACCCCGTACGACCTGAGCAAAGGCCGCATTGTCTTCCGTAGTCGCTGATTTGTTGTTCACGTCACGCGTTTTCTGAACGCGAAAAAAGGCCGGATACGTATCCGGCCTTTTTCATGCTTAATCCGTAGCGGCGCGATTTATCGCGCGGGTCTTATCGGCAACTGGCACTGATTTGCGCGATAAATCACGCCGCTACGAGTCAATGCAGGCATATAAAAAAGCCCCCCTGATGCAATGCACCAGAGGGGCTTTTGTCCTACAAGGCTTTTAATTAATGCACCGTGCCTTCGGTTTTGCGTTTTTCCGCACTCAGGAAGTGATACGTCAGCTGGTTTTTCTCTTTATCCAGCGCAACGGACACTGATCCACCATCCACCAGTGAACCAAACAGCAGTTCGTTGGCGAGCGGTTTTTTCAGGTTTTCCTGCACGGTACGCGCCATCGGACGTGCACCCATCGCTTTGTCGTAACCTTTCTCAGCCAGCCAGTCACGTGCATCATCGCTGACTTCCAGCGACACGCCTTTCGCATCCAACTGCGCCTGAAGCTCGACGATAAATTTATCCACCACCTGATGAATCACCTCGGTAGACAGGTGACGGAACCAGATAATGTTGTCGAGACGGTTACGGAACTCCGGCGTAAAGATCTTTTTGATCTCTTCCATCGCGTCAGTGCTGTTGTCCTGCTGAATCAGGCCAATCGATTTACGCTCGGTCTCACGTACCCCGGCGTTGGTGGTCATCACCAGCACGACGTTGCGGAAATCGGCTTTACGGCCGTTGTTATCCGTCAACATACCGTTATCCATCACCTGCAACAGCAGGTTGAACACATCCGGATGCGCTTTCTCGATTTCATCCAGCAACACCACGGCGTGCGGATGTTTGATCACCGCATCGGTGAGCAAGCCACCCTGGTCAAAGCCGACATAGCCCGGAGGTGCACCAATCAGACGGCTGACGGTATGACGCTCCATATATTCCGACATATCGAAACGCAGCAACTCAATACCCAGCGCTTTCGCCAACTGCACCGTCACCTCGGTTTTACCGACCCCGGTAGGACCGGCAAACAGGAAGGAACCGACCGGTTTACGTTCCTGGCCGAGACCAGCACGGCTCATCTTGATGGCTTCAGTCAGCGCCTCGATGGCATTATCCTGACCAAATACCAGCATTTTCAGACGATCGCCGAGGTTTTTCAGCGTATCACGATCGGTCGCCGAGACACTTTGTTCCGGGATACGCGCAATACGCGCAACCACCGTCTCAATATCGGAGACATTGACCGTTTTTTTCCGTTTGCTGGCGGGCACCAGGCGCGCACGCGCACCGGCTTCATCGATCACATCAATCGCCTTATCCGGCAAATGACGATCGTTGATGTATTTCACCGCCAGCTCCACCGCCGCTCGAACCGCTTTGGCGGTGTAGCGAACATCGTGGTGCGCTTCGTATTTCGGTTTCAGGCCATTGAGGATCTGCACCGTTTCTTCAACCGACGGTTCAGTGATGTCGATTTTCTGGAAACGACGTGCCAGCGCCCGATCTTTCTCAAAAATGTTACTGAATTCCTGATAGGTGGTAGAACCCATCACGCGAATTTTACCGCTGGAAAGCAAAGGCTTGATCAGGTTCGCGGCATCCACCTGCCCACCCGATGCCGCACCCGCACCGATGATGGTGTGGATCTCATCGATGAACAGAATGCTGCTGTTGTCCTGCTCCAACTGCTTCAGCAGCGCTTTGAAACGTTTTTCAAAGTCACCACGATACTTGGTGCCTGCCAACAGCGAACCAATGTCCAGCGAGTAGATAGTGCAATCTTTCATCACTTCTGGCACATCGCCCTGCACAATTCGCCAGGCAAGACCTTCGGCAATCGCGGTTTTACCGACCCCGGACTCACCCACCAGCAGCGGGTTGTTTTTACGGCGACGGCACAATACCTGAATAGCACGTTCCAGCTCTTTCTCGCGGCCGATCAGCGGGTCGATCCCACCGACTCGAGCAAGCTGATTGAGATTGGTGGTGAAGTTTTCCATACGTTCCTCCCCGCCTGCTTGCTCTTCGTTAACCGGATTTTCCGCATTATTTTGCGCCTGGCCAGGCTCGTCTTTACGCGTACCGTGGGAGATAAAGTTCACCACATCGAGGCGGCTCACTTCGTGTTTACGCAGCAGATAAGCCGCTTGCGACTCCTGCTCGCTGAAGATGGCGACCAGCACATTCGCGCCAGACACTTCACTGCGCCCGGATGACTGGACATGGAAAACCGCACGTTGCAGCACGCGCTGGAAGCTGAGCGTCGGTTGTGTATCGCGCTCCTCTTCACTGGCAGGCAACACCGGTGTGGTTTGTTCGATGAAGGCTTCGAGTTCCTGTCGCAGAGCCACGATATCCACCGTACAGGCTTCCAGTGCCTCTCTGGCCGACGGGTTGCTGAGCAGAGCCAGCAACAGATGCTCGACGGTCATAAACTCATGACGGTGCTCACGCGCTCTGGCGAAAGCCATGTTTAAACTGAGTTCCAGTTCTTGATTGAGCATTAGGCACCTCCCCCAATTATCGCTCTGACGACCTTTCCCCTATATGGAGACGGTTTCAGGCTTTTTCCAGCGTACACAGCAACGGATGTTCATTTTCTCGTGCGTAAATGTTCACTTGGGCAACTTTGGTTTCCGCCACTTCTGCAGTAAATACACCACAGATTGCCTTTCCCTGGTAGTGAACTTTCAACATCAGCTGCGTTGCACGTTCAACATCATAAGAAAAGAACTTTTGCAGAACGTCAATAACAAATTCCATAGGTGTATAATCGTCATTATTCAGAATGACTTTATACATTGAAGGCGGCTTTAACCCTTCGCGTACTTTGTCTTCGGCCAGATGTTCAAAGTTAAGCCAGTCGTTTGTGTTTGCCATAATGTTCCGTCGAAATTCTGCGTTACGGTTGTGCGCATTTCTGCGCTCACACCTAAAGTTTAACATGCCTGTCAAGCCACTTTACCCTCAGTAAAAAATGGTCCTGAAAGCACATGCGCGACCTGTATCACAAAATTTGCAATAGCGTTAACTGCCTCAAATTTTGATGAATTTCCCCCTGCGCGCTCGGGTCGTTTGCTTGACGATAAGGACCGTTTCTCTACATTCTACTTACACAAGCTGAGTGAGTTTTGAACAAACTCGACTCACAGCTTCAATAACCTCACCTACTTATCAAAATGTCTTGCGAGGGAAGTAAAAGCATGGAGACGGGTACTGTTAAATGGTTCAATAACGCCAAAGGCTTCGGCTTTATCTGTCCGATTGGCGGCGGCGACGATATCTTCGCACACTACTCCACGATCCAGATGGAGGGATACAGAACGCTGAAAGCCGGCCAGCAGGTTCAGTTTGATGTCCATGAAGGGCCAAAAGGCAATCACGCCAGCCTGATTGTGCCAGTGGAGACATCGGTGCCGGTGTAAACCTGCGCCACTTCCTCCATTCTGACCACTCCCGAAAAAAAATGCCAGCCAGTGATGCTGGCATTTTTCTTTTGAGAATTTTACGTCCCGATGTAGCGAGATTTCCCCGTGAAATCAATCCGCCTTGCCATGTGCCAGCCACATCACGCGTGAAAATAACGCATCCAGCAAAGGCGGAATCGACTCAGGCCCACGCTCAGCCGCTGCCAGCGCTACCGCAATCGCCAGTTCCGGTTTGGAACTGTGATGTATCGCTTTGGTGATAATACGCCGGGCGTTCATCGGCACGTTTAACGGCAGGTGCGCTGTCTGATGATAAACGTCACTAAACCCATGCTTGTAAAAGAAGTTCTCGATATCCAGTGCCGGCAACATCGTCAGGTGATCGACATCATGCTCGTGTGGGAGTAACTGGCTGCGGGTGGTCGCCGCATATTTTTTCCCGGCATCATCGCCATCGGTCAGCACGTGCCAGGCGATCCCCATACGGCGGGCAAATTTCAACAACGGTTTCAGGCCGGACTGGGCAAATTCAATCACCTTCACCCCTTCAGCCGCGAAGTGGTAGCCGCGCTGACGCGCCAGTTCATTGATGATCCACACCTCCGTCTCTCCCTCCACCAACAACCAGCAACGTGCAAACAGGGCCGACGGACGATTAACGCGAATGTGGAAACCAATGCGCCGACTCTCCTCTGCACTCAGCCCTTCCGGGCCAATGCGCCAGGCCGCCACGCGTGTCGGTTCACGTACCAGACGACAAACACTTTCCAGCGGCACCTGCGACAACAGTTCACCCGAATTGGTGGTGGCAATTTTTTGCACCGGCATCAGATCCAGCAAGTTCCACGCCACCGCCAGCATAATCGGATGCAGACGTGTTTCCGGGTCCTCAACCAGCAACATCGGACGCGCACCGACCGGCAACGCGGCGTTGCCGTGCGCCTGAATCAACAACGAGAACATGCGTAGCAGAATCACCTGACGACTACGTGATTCTGTCCCGGCGATCAGCTGGTTGAGTTTATCGAGTGAACGCCAGCCTTCGCCGCCGTGACGCACTTCCGGTGCCACGCGCGCCATGCTCCCCCCCGGGTGCTGCACCAGAAAATAATGCTCCAGCAGTTGCTGCATGGTATGCAGCCCCTGCCGCAGCAGTTCGTCGCTCAGCATTTGTGGTCGTGACACCAGATCGCGCGTCAGCTTATCGACCTCCAGCGCCAGCTCGCTGAGGGTACTGGCACGCAGTGCCGGGTCGTTCTCCCCCTGGCGCGCTCGACGACTAAAGCGGGCATCACGCACGCGCAACACCGGGTAGAAGGTTCTGATATGGGCCAACGCCTGCGCAGTACCTGCCAGCGGCAACACATCGCCACGCGCATCAATAAACCGATGAGTGGTTTTCACCTGTTGTTCCTGACGTTTACCGCGTGCGCTGAAACAGAGATAGCGTCCGTCATTATCATGCTGCCAGAACGGCTGTAGCACCGGTTCATCATCGTGGCTCTCGGCACGAAAGCGAAACACCAGCTGCAACTGATGGGTGCGGGCCTCAAGCTCACCCGGCGGGAAGTGGAAGTCATGTTCGGTAAACAGATAGGATTCCGTCGCGGGAGCCAGCAACAGCGTTAACGCATCAAGCAGACTCGATTTCCCCCAGGCATTTTCACCAATCAACAGATTGGTCGCGGTCAAGGGTAAGGCCAGCCGGTTAATGCCGCGAAAACCATGAATATCGATATGTTCCAGAATCATCGTAGCGTCCATCCTGTTCTTTGCCTGAGCATGGTTCGCCTTGTGGCATTGGTCAAGCCGTCTCACCGGGAAAAGGTTTACACTTCAGGTATTTTTCGTTAGCGTGACGCCTCTTTTTTCAGGGACGAATCACATGATGTACACCGGATTGATCATTATTCTGCTGCCACTGATGCTCGGTTGGTTGCTGCCACGGCAAAGTCCGCGCCTGCTGAAAATCGCCAATCGGTCGCTCGGCTACATTGTTTACCTGATCCTGTTTTTTATGGGCATCAGCCTGGCGTTTCTCGACAATCTCGGCAGCAATCTGCTGACCATCTTCCATACCGCCTTGATCAGCATGCTGTGCATCCTCGCCTGCTCGCTGGGTGCGCTGTGGCTGCTGGAGAAACGCTATCCGTGGCAGCATAACCATCGTCCACAGACGCTGCCGTCACGTTGGCATATGGCGCTGGAGTCAGTAAAACTGTGCGTCACCGTCGCCGCAGGATTTCTGCTGGGATTAACCCACGCCACGCCGCTACGTCATGCCAGCACCGCCAGCGAGTACGCCTTGATTCTGATGCTGTTTCTGGTGGGCATTCAGCTGCGTGGCAGCGGCATGACGTTGCGGCAGATCATTCTTAATCGCCGTGGTCTGTTGGTGGCGGCGGTATCGTTGGTCAGCGCGTTGTGTGGCGGCGCACTGGCCGCCACGTTGCTCGGCCTGCCGCTGAAAACCGGGCTGGCGCTGGCAAGCGGTTTCGGCTGGTATTCACTCTCCGGCATTCTGATGACCGAAGCGTTCGGCCCGGTGATGGGCAGCGCGGCATTCTTCAATGATCTGCTGCGTGAATTATTCGCCATCATGTTGATCCCGCTGCTGGTCATGCGTCATCGCTGCACTGCGTTGGGGCTGAGCGGTGCCACCTCGATGGATTTCACCTTACCGATCCTGCAACGTGCAGGCGGAATGGAGATTGTCCCGGCGGCTATTGTGCACGGTTTTATCATGAGCCTGCTGGCCCCGATTCTGATCGCCCTGTTCTCCGCCTGACCCCAGAGGACGCAGCGCATTTTTTCACGGCTGCGCGCGCTGCGCATCGTCTACGCTTCTGACTGACCGTATTTTCCCGGAAAGGAGTGTTTGATGAAGCAAACTGTTGCAGCGCTGCTGGCAAAAACGCTGGAAAACGCCGGTGTGAAACGCATCTGGGGCGTGACCGGCGATTCCCTGAATGGGCTAAACGACAGCCTTAACCGCATGGGTACCATCCAGTGGATGCCAACCCGCCACGAGGAAGTCGCCGCTTTTGCCGCGGGTGCTGAAGCACAGATCACCGGGCAGCTGGCGGTATGCGCCGGTTCCTGCGGGCCGGGTAACCTTCACCTGATCAACGGCCTGTTTGACTGCCACCGCAATCACGTACCGGTGTTAGCGATTGCCGCCCATATTCCCTCCAGTGAAATCGGCAGCGGTTATTTCCAGGAAACCCATCCGCAGGAATTATTCCGCGAATGCAGCCACTATTGCGAATTGGTGTCCAACCCCGAGCAACTGCCGCAGGTACTGGGGATCGCGATGCGCAAAGCCATTCTCAACCGTGGCGTTTCGGTGGTGGTTTTGCCCGGCGATGTGGCGCTGAAGCCCGCACCGGAAGGCGCGCGCGCCGATTGGTATCCGCCGCAATTGCCGCAGGTGGTGCCGTCAGCCAGTGAAATCGCCCGGCTGGCGTTAACCTTGAATGGCGCTAAAAATATCACCCTGATGTGCGGCAGCGGCTGTGCCGGGGCGCATGCTGAAGTTGTCAAATTGGCTGAGACGCTCAAAGCCCCGGTGGTGCACGCCATGCGCGGCAAAGAACATATCGAGTATGACAACCCTTATGACGTAGGAATGACCGGCCTGATTGGCTTCTCATCCGGCTTTCAGGCGATGATGAACGCCGACACCCTGGTGCTGCTTGGCACGCAATTCCCCTACCGTCCCTTCTATCCGGCAGAAGCCACCATCATTCAGATCGATATCAACCCCGCCAGCCTGGGCGCGCACAGCCACGTGGATATGGCGTTAGTGGGCGATATCAAAGCCACCCTGGCGGCGTTGCAGCCACAGCTCACCAGCAAAAGCGATCGCCAACACCTTGACCACGCGTTGGAACACTATGCCGATGCGCGTAAAGGGTTAGATGAGTTGGCAACGGCCAATGACAAGCAGGCCATTCATCCGCAGTATCTGGCGCAGCAAATCAGTCATTTTGCCGCTGAGGATGCCATCTTCACCTGTGATGTTGGCACCCCGACCGTATGGGCCGCACGCTACCTGAAAATGAACGGCCAACGGCGACTGCTCGGTTCCTTTAATCACGGTTCGATGGCTAACGCCATGCCACAGGCATTAGGCGCACAGGCGATCAACCGTGACCGTCAGGTGGTGGCGTTGTGTGGCGATGGCGGATTCAGCATGCTGATGGGCGATTTTATTTCCGTGGCGCAACTGAAGCTGCCGGTGAAGCTGGTGATCTTCAACAACAGCGTGCTGGGATTTGTGGCGATGGAGATGAAGGCTGGCGGCTACCTCACCGATGGCACCGAGCTGGAAAACCCCGATTTCGCCGCCATCGCCACCGCCTGCGGCATCAAAGGGATTCGGGTGGAGAAAGCCTCGGCGCTGGACAGCGCGCTGGAGGAAGCCTTCGCCCATGATGGCCCGGTACTGCTGGATGTGATCACCGCCAAAGAAGAGTTGGCAATCCCGCCACAGATCAAACTGGAACAGGCCAAAGGTTTCAGTCTGTATATGCTGCGGGCGATTCTGAATGGTCGTGGCGATGAAGTCGTGGAACTGGCGAAAACCAACTGGCTGAGGTAAAACGGTTTCAGCAGACCAACCAAACATTTCAGGCGGGCACTCAGCCCGCTTTTTCTTTCAGGAGAGCGACGTGATCGATTTACGCAGTGATACCGTAACCCGCCCAAGTTCCGCCATGCTCGATGCCATGATGGCTGCCGAAACCGGCGATGATGTTTACCGTGACGATCCCACCGTCAATGCGCTGGAAGCTGAAGCCGCCCGACTGAGCGGAAAAGAAGCGGCGTTATTTTTCCCTACCGGTACACAGGCGAACCTGGTGGCGCTGCTGAGCCACTGCCAGCGCGGCGAAGAGTATATCGTCGGGCAACAGGCGCATAACTACAAATACGAAGCCGGTGGTGCTGCGGTACTGGGCAGCATTCAGCCACAACCCATTCTGGCGGCTGAAGACGGTACGCTGCCGCTGGCTGATGTCGCCGCCGCCATTAAGCCAGACGATATCCATTTTGCCCGCACCCGTTTACTCAGCCTGGAAAACACCCATCACGGCAAAGTGTTGCCACTGAGTTATCTGGCCGAGGCCTATCAGTTTACGCGTCAACATCAGTTGGCATTGCATATTGATGGCGCGCGTATCTTTAATGCCGTGGTGGCGCAAAATACCACGCTGGAAGGGATTGCCCGTTACTGCGACACCCTGACTATCTGCCTGTCTAAAGGCTTAGGCACGCCGGTGGGGTCGTTATTGTGTGGTGATGCCGCGTATATCGAACGCGCGCGTCGCTGGCGCAAAATGACCGGCGGCGGCATGCGCCAGGCCGGGATTCTGGCGGCGGCGGGACTGTATGCGTTGCAACACCATGTGGCGCGCTTGCAGGACGATCACGACAACGCCGCCTGGCTGGGCGAGCAGTTACAGGCGTTGGGGGTGACCGTGGTCAGCCAGCAGACCAATATGTTGTTTGTGCAGGTTCCGCCGCAACAGGTTGAAGGGTTAAAAGCCTGGCTTCAGGCGCGTGATGTGCTGATTAGCGTTGGCCCGGTGACGCGCATCGTGACCCATCTGGATGTCAGCCGCGACGATCTCGCCCAACTGGTTGCACACTGGCAGGCCTTCCTGCAACAGGCTTAACGCGCGGGGTTACTGCGCCGCACCATACTTCGCCAGCAACGCACGGGCAATCGCCAGCGTCTCGGCATCGGCCAGGCCACGGTAATCCCGTGGCCTGAAATGCATCTGAAACGCCGCAATCACCTTCCGCTGCATCAGCGGCGTGGTGGCGGCTGTCACGTCATAACCATAGCGTTGCAGCGCATCCAGCAGTTCAGCTTGATCAACGGGAGCATCGCTGGCCTGATCGCCAAGGTAACGCTGCACGGTGGCCGTAGCGGGCCAGGCACCCAGCCCCTGTTGTGCCAATTGCTGCCACGGGAACAGTGGCCCCGGATCCTGTTTGCGCTGGGGGGCGATATCACTGTGTCCCACCACATTTTCCGGCGGAATGCCGTAGCGCTGGGTGATGTCTTTAACTAAGGCTTCCAGCACGGTGATTTGTGCCGGGCTGAACGGCTGCCAGCGCAGCCCAGTCAAGGTACGTTGATAACCGCTGTTCACCAGTTCAATGCCCACTGAGGTGTCGTTGATACGGGTGGCACCACGCCAGAAACTCGGCCCGGCGTGCCAGGCCAGCTCACGC